>NZ_JACIGK010000099.1 GCF_014197915.1 Roseospira visakhapatnamensis | reverse complement strand
AAGGCTTATCCCTTTGCTTCCGGTGCGATCAACATATCGTAGGTGATGGGGCCTTTGGTGGTGACGATTCCCAGGAGGGATCGAAAGGCTGCGTGCCGGGTGCGGCGCCGATTGAAGCGGAAGACGAACTCGTCGAGGTAGGCTTGCAGATGCTTGCGCCGCAGGCCGTGGTAGACGCCGAGCGCCCAGGTCTTCAGGTTGGAGAAGACGCGATGGACCCAGGGAAGCACGATATGGGCAGCCATGGGGCCGATCACGTGGGGATCGTGAGCCACATCGTCGGAGGCAGCGTAGCCGGCCCATCCGTCGGTCTTGATGGTCGAGCCGGGGGCGACGGTTTCGGCGACGACACCCTTCAGGGTTTCTCCGGAGAAATCGGAGATGGCGCGCAGGCGGATGCGGCCCGGCCCGCCGTTGGTGACCTCAACGGCGCCGGCGACCAACATCTTGCCCTGGTGGCTGCGTCCCTGTCCGCCGGAGGGCGGATCATCGTGTGTTCTGAAGGGGATGGTGGTCTCATCCACCTCCACGAGCCCGGACAGCGGCGTCCGATCCGGGGCGACCATGGCGCTGCGCAGCTTGGCGCACAGCAGCCAGGCGGTCTTGTAGGAGCCCAGCCCCAGTTGCGACCGGACCTGCGTGGCCGAGATGCCGTTGGAGTGCGTCGCCATCAGATACGCCGTCCAGAACCACACTGTCAGGGGCAGTTTGCTGCGGTGCATGACCGTTCCGGCCCGGACCGAGGTCTGTCGCCCGCAGTCGGCGCACTCCGTGGTCCACGGCTTGGTTTCCAGCGCCCAGCCGCGTTTGCCACTACATACCGGACAGACGAAACCCTCGGGCCAGCGCTGGTTCGCGAGGTACACCGCGCAGGCGGCGTCGTCCGGAAACTGGCGCTGGAAGTCGAGCAGGGATCGGGGAAACGCGCTCATGATCGGGCTCCGGAAACGGCGGTTGTTCACTCTTCGTTCTACGCGATTCCGGACCACCTGTCACCACATGATGTGGTCCCGGACTCAAAGGGATAAGC
>NZ_JACIGK010000098.1 GCF_014197915.1 Roseospira visakhapatnamensis | reverse complement strand
CGGCCCGGGCGCCCCCGACGTCACGGACACCGACGCCCCCGACACCGACGGAGACCGGAAGACGCATCAGGGGGAGATCTCGCCATGACCGGGCCTGACGACCCCACCCCCGAGGCCGACCGGGACGACCGGAACACGGCGGCCGCCTGGATCGACGAGGCCGCCTCGGCCGAGCCGGTGGCCGTGGACCCCGACCTCGCCGAGGCCATGGGCGCCTTCGCCGAGGACGCCCTCTCGCTTGAGGACGCGCTCGACAGCCTGTTCGCCGGGGCCGACGACGGGGCCGACGACGGGGACGGCACGGAGGGCGGCGACGATGACGTCTAAGCCCGCCAAGCCCTCCTTCCGCGAGCGCGTGGTGGCCGAGATCCTCGGCCATATCGAGGCCGGCACCGCCGCCTGGCTCAAACCCTGGAAGCCGGACGTCCATCGCCTGGCGCCCCACAACCCGGTCACCAACGCCACCTATCGCGGCATCAACGCCCTCTGGCTGGAGATGCAGGGCCACGCCGATCCCCGCTGGATGACCTACCGGCAGGCGCAAGGCGTCGACGCCCAGGTGCGCAAGGGCGAACGCGGCACCCCCGTGGAATACTGGCAGTGGACCGAGACCAAACCGGTCCTGGACGAGGCCGGACAGCCGGTCCGCGACGCGGCGGGCACGCCGCGCCGGCAAACCTTCAGCCTGGAGCGGCCCCGCGTCTTCCACGCCACGGTGTTCAACGCCAGCCAGATCGATGGTTTGGAGCCCTTCACGGCGCCCGCCATCACCGATCCGGCCTTCGCGCCCATCCCCCGGGCCGAGGCCGTGTTGGCGCAAGGGGGCGTGCCCATCGTCCATGACCAGGGCGACCGGGCCTTCTACCGCCCGGCCACCGATCGCATCCACCTGCCCGACAAATCCCGCTTCCTGGGCGCCGAGGAGTACTACGCCACGGCGCTGCACGAACTCGGTCACGCCAGCGGGAGCAGGACGCGCCTGAACCGGGATCTCTCCGGCGGCTTCGGCTCGGCCCGCTATGCCGAGGAGGAGCTGCGCGCCGAACTGGC
>NZ_JACIGK010000097.1 GCF_014197915.1 Roseospira visakhapatnamensis | reverse complement strand
AGGTCTCGAACTCGGCCTCCACATCGCCGAACCGGAGTACCGCACCGTCTGTTCTGTCGAGCGGGACCCATACGCCGCCCGCGTGCTCCAGCACCGCCAGCGTGACGGCGCCCTGTCCCCCGGCCCCATCTGGGACGACATCGCAACATTCGACGGCCGACCCTGGGCAGGGCGGATCACGATCCTGTCGGCGGGATATCCCTGTCAGCCCTTCAGCTGGTGCGGCCAGCGGCGCGGCACCAGCGATCCGCGCCACCTCTGGCCCCATGTCGCCAGGATCATTGGCGAAACGCGGGCGCCCCGGGTCTTCCTCGAAAACGTCGCCGGACATCTCAGCCTCGGCTTCGACCTCGTCGCCGGAGACCTCCGCCGCCTGGGCTACCGCGTTGCGGCGGGACTCCATTCGGCGCTTGAAGCAGGCGCGAGCCACGAAAGGACCCGGCTGTTCATACTGGCCCACGCCGACGGCCTCCATGAACGGCAATTGGCCGGAGGTGATCGCGGACGGCGGGCGTCTCGACTTCCGCAATCCACCCGGCGGATACAAGACGCGGAGCCTGCGGCAGGTGGCCCGGGCCTGGATGGTGACGCGACGCCTGCTGGCGGCCCTGGGGATCGATCCCAGACCGACGCGCTCCCCTTGTTCGCGCCCCATCCGAGTGACCTTGCGGCCTGGGACGATGTGCTCCGCCGAGACCCTCGACTTGAACCCGCGCTTCGGCGAATGGGTGATGGGATGGCCGATCGGTTGGACCGCCTGCGCGCCGTTGGAAACGGCGTTTGCCCCCTGGCTGCGGCGCTCGCGTACTGAACTCTCAAGGCGTCTCTCAACCGAGGCGACGGACGTTGAAACCATGGACCCGGCGGACGGAAAATGATGCTACCCCCGGGCATCCGGCCGACCGCGCCACATCCACCAGATCGTCACGAGTACTATTTGGGGTTGTGTTTGCACCTCTATCCGAAGCCACCACGAGACGGCCGGATGGGCCTGGCGGCGATGCCTTTCGCCAGCCGCCAAATCACGCCACCCCGGACCAATGTCCGGTGTGCCAAATCCCTGCCGATTTGTGCCAAATCGACCGCCGCGCTACA
>NZ_JACIGK010000096.1 GCF_014197915.1 Roseospira visakhapatnamensis | reverse complement strand
CCCCAGCCACCCTGAGCCCGCCCCTCCTCACCTGTCCCTTCAATCACCAGACCCGGTTGCGACACACTCCAACCCCATCCTGAGAACTGCTGGCCGGTGCCAACGACGCTTTACAAACGGGCGGCAACGGCGCTACAACCCCGCGTCCCGTCGACGCGGCGCCGCGCGCCGCCCAAACCCTGCGGAGGGGTGCCGGAGTGGTCGAACGGGCCGGTCTCGAAAACCGGTGTACGGGTGACCGTACCGTGGGTTCGAATCCCACCCCCTCCGCCAATTTATCGTTGTTGGTAAGGTAACCGGGGCAGAAGTTCGGGCGGTGGCGGCATCGCGACTCACATTTGGTTGCGCAGACTCGCGGTCCGTGATTCGCTGCGGGCATGGTCAAGCCGCCCTTCGACATTGATGACCTTTTTCCGGCGACGCTGAAGCCGTTGACGCTGGGTCTGCTGGAAGAGAACGCCCGGCTGGTCTCCGAGAACGGGGCGTTGCGTGACGAGATCGCGCGGCTGAAGGGGCTGAAGGGCAAGCCGGACATCAAGCCGCCGTCCAAGCCGTCTGGCATGGACAAGGCGACGGACAAACGGCCCCGGCGCGAGGGCAAGCGGCGGCGCGGGCCGAAAAAGCCGTCGGGCGTGGTCGAGGAGCGGCGGATCGCGGTCGATGGTGTCCCGCCCGGCTCCCGGTTCAAGGGCACCGAGCGGTTCACGGTCCAGGAGCTCAAGATCGAGGCCCACACGGTGTGTTATCGCCGCGAGCGGTGGGTGACGCTGGACGGGGTCACGATGCTGGCGGCGCGGCCCGATGGCGTCGCCGATCACTTCGGTCCCGCGCTCAAGCGCTTCATCCTCGCCCAATACCACCAGGGCCAGACGCCGGCGTGAAACCGTCCGTGGGCAGTGTCGGCGACAGCACCGCTTGCCACGGGTCAGTTTGTGCTGGGAAGAGGCTTGACGGAGGCGGCGTGGCATGATTCGACCGAGGGGAGGCAACCCCGAGGTTCTGATGGTTGACATAGATTCTCTGAAAGAGGCTGTGGAAGAGGACATGCGCCGTCGTGTTCCCCGGCAAAGGGTGACGCAAAGACGCAAGCTCTCGACACTGGTGGCGACACTCCTGCAGGAGCAACACGTCAACCTGATGGCCCTTGGCTGCGGCCTTCCGCTGGAGACGGAGAACCG
>NZ_JACIGK010000095.1 GCF_014197915.1 Roseospira visakhapatnamensis | reverse complement strand
CAGCCACGCGCTCCGGTTGCTTGTCACGCTGTCGATGGCCGCCACCAACGTCGTATCCATGGTGATGTTGAGACGCGTCGTCCGGCCCGTGACCGTCTCCCCCGTGGGGTCTACGGGCACAGGCACACACTCAGTCATAGACGTGTCTTCGGTGACGGAGCCGGGGGGCTGTCCGGAACGCGCTGGTTTCTGGTGCGCCGCTAAAGAACGAACCGGGCTTCGACCTCGCCATAGGGCGCCACCACCTGACCGGCGGTGCGGGTCAACAGACCCAACCTGGTCAACTCTTCCACATCCTTGTGGACGTTCTTGTAGTCGCGGCGCAGGTCGGTCGCCAGAGCCTTGACGGTCCGCACCTCGTGGTGACGGACGTATCGCAGCAGGTCCAGACGCTTGGGCGTCAGCGCCGCCAGCAAGGCGGGAAGGTCATGGACGGTGACGTGAGTCTCGTCGACCTCTTCGCCGCGTTCAGCCAGGTGCCAGGCGTCGATGAAGCGCCGCCCCATGTCCTCCAGGCCACCGACATGCACATTGACTGTATTGCTGCCGCTCATGGATCACCTCGGAACGTTTTTACATCGGCCACGAAGTCGGCGATCAGGGCCTCGACCGTGGTGAAGGTGTATGGGACTTCCTGATCGGCGATGTGGCGGTGATCGCCTTTGCCCCGCTCGTTATCGTATCCGACCAACCGTTGGCCGGGATACCCGTAGAACAGGCTGTATTTCAGGTCATGTGCGCTTCCGAGGACCGGCTTCGGCACCCGCCATATGGTCAGTTCGGCGATGGCACCGTCCGGATAGTCCTTCCGGTCATGGAAAATGCGCCGGGCTTTCATATGGCATTTCATACCATACACCGCCATATGGTGTCAAATACCATATGGACGCTTCGCATATCCATCTCACGGTTCCTCAAAACCGGCCAGATCCTGCCGGTTTTCGGCCGGCACGAGGCGGAGGTTCAAGGCGGCACACAGGCGGAACAGGGCTTCCGCGCCGATGTCCCGCCGGCCGGCCTCGATGTCGCGGTAGGAGCGTTCCGACAGGCCGATGGCGGCGCCGGCCTCCGCCTGGGTCAGACGCAGGGCATTGCGGCGGCGGCGGATCAGGGCATGCAGGGCCAGATAGTCGCCGCGCCAGCCGGCCGCGCCCGTCGTCTTTTCCCGGCTCATGACAGGCACCGTTTGATCGCAGCA
>NZ_JACIGK010000094.1 GCF_014197915.1 Roseospira visakhapatnamensis | reverse complement strand
ATTCCGGCTTTCTCAATCGCCAAAAAGAGGAACCGGATGCAGGACACCCAGGGTAAGGTTATCGCCGCGCTGATGGAACAGCTCATCCAGACCGGCCCGGAGGGCATGGCCGAAGCGTTCACCGCGCTCTTCAATCTCGCGATGCGGATGGAGCGCGACCAGCACCTCGGCGCCGGCCGTTACGAGCGCAGCAACGCGCGCCAGGGCTACGCCAACGGCTACAAGCCGAAGAAAGTCGACACGCCCGCCGGCACCGTCACCGTGCAGGTGCCCAAGAGCCGGGGCTGCGACGAGCCGTTCTTCCCGCAGTCCCTGGAGCGGGGGCGCCGCTCCTCGCGCGCCATCATGCTGGCGATCGCCGAGATGTACGTCCAGGGCGTCTCCACCCGCGACGCCGCCAAGGTGATGAAGGAATTCGGGCTGGAAAGCCTGTCATCAACGCAGGTGAGCCGCGCCGCCGCCCTGCTGGACGACGAACTGGAGGCCTGGCGCACGCGCCGGCTCGACCCGGTGACATACCTGATCCTCGATGCCCGGTACGAGAAGGTCCGCGACGGCGGCATTGTCCGCGACGCGGCCATCCTGTCGGCCATCGGCGTGGCGCCCGACGGCCGGCGGCGCCTTCTCGGTGTTTCGGCGGCCCTGTCCGAGGCCGAGGTCCACTGGCGCGATTTCCTGAACGACCTCGTGGACCGCGGCCTGCGCGGCGTGGACTTCATCGTCAGCGACGACCATGCCGGCCTGCGGGCGGCGCGCCGGGCCGTCCTGCCCGGCGCCACATGGCAGCGCTGCCAGTTCCACCTGGCCCGGAACGCCATCCACCACGCCCCGACGCTCGCCATCCGCAAGCGCATCGGCGAGGAGCTGCGCGCCGTCTGGAACGCCAGGGACCTGCAGGCCGCCGAGGCCGAGCGGGCCGCCCTGGCCGAGAGCTACCGCAAGGCCGCGCCGAGGCTCGCCGAGTGGATGGAGGCGAACGTCCCCGAGGGACTCGCCGTCTTCACCCTGCCGAAGGCGCACCGCCGCCGCATGCGCACGTCGAACCCGATCGAGCGGGCCGTTCAGCAGGAGATCAAGCGCCGGACCAAGAAGGTCCGCGTCTTTCCCAACGAGGCCTCGCTGCTGCGCCTCGTCACCGCCGTCCTCGCCGAGATCGACGAGGACTGGGCCACCACCGACCGCGTCTACATCAACATGGAAAA
>NZ_JACIGK010000093.1 GCF_014197915.1 Roseospira visakhapatnamensis | reverse complement strand
TTCATGTTGAGGATTGAGGCGAGGTAGCTGGGATCCCAGGCGGCCCGTTTGCGTCGGGTCTTGAGGGTTCGCTTGTCGGAGATGGCGCGCACGAGGTTGAAGGCGAAGTGGCGGACGACGGCCATGTTTTTGGCGCCGTGGCCGGTGCGGACGCGAGACAGGTCGTCCTTGAAGGTGACGTCGAGGACCCAGTGGAGGCTGTTTTCGATGGCCCAGTGTCCGCGCACGGCGTCGGCAGCGGCCGGGGCAGAGAGCGTGGCGGAGGAGATATAGTATCGGGTCTCGATGCGGGTCTTGTCCTTGATCTCGGTGCGGGCGTCGACCTTGATGACGGTGGCCGCGCCCGGCAGGCGGAGTTCGCCGGGCAAGCGCCGGTCGCCAGCCAGCCAGTCGGTCTCCCGGCAGACGGTGACGGTCCGCTGCTCGATACGGCCGTGTCCTTTGTCGACGTCGTTGGCCTGCTCCAGCCCGCCATTTGGGGGATCGTCGAAGAGCGCCTGGATGTCGGCGCGCAGGCCCGGCTGGTTGTTCTTGACGGCCAGCAGGTAGTCGGCCCCGACATCGCGGATGGCGCCAGCGATCGTGCCATTGCAGGCGATGGCGTCGATGCTGACCAAGGCGCCCTTGAGGCCGCCGTTGGCCCCCAGACGCTCTACAAGAACGGGAATGGCGGCGGTTTCGTTGGCTTTTTCGGGGACCGCCTCCTGAGCCAGAACGAGGCGCCGGGTGGTGGCAAAGGCCGAGACCAGGTGCAGCGCCGCCTTGCCTTTCGCGCGATCGTGGCTGCGCCGCGAGGTCTTGCCGTCGATGGCAACGAAATCCGCCTGCTCGGGCCAGGTCTCGCGCACCCAGGTGGTGAAACAGTCCGCGAACAGGGCCGGGTCGATCCGGTTCACCAGAATGTTGAGCCAACGCCCGCAGGGTACGCCGTTGCGATAAGGAAGCACGGTGCGCAGGAAATCCAGGTGCGCCTCGCCCCAATCAGAAATCAGGTCGAAGTCGTCGCAGTCGACGATGCTGCCGCACACCACCAGAAACAGCACCTCCGCCAGCGGATAGTCGACACGCCACGCCTCACGATCATCCTCGATCTCGGAAAAATGCTTCAGCAGAACCGAAAGCTTCGACTTGCCCCCCAGAAATGCTTCCATCTCCTCCATGCGCCATCCTCCGCCTTCACAATCTGATGGCACAGCGAATCATGAAAATCGCAAACTGGGGATCCCCTCACCATGAACTTTCTGTAATCCGAGTTCGGAGCCCTG
>NZ_JACIGK010000092.1 GCF_014197915.1 Roseospira visakhapatnamensis | reverse complement strand
TGGCCCGCGTCGCCGACGGCGTGGGCGCCGACCTGCGGCGCTGGCTGGACGGGCTGGACACCGGCGCCGCGTCGACGCTCGCGCCGCGCGCCCGCATGGACGCCGCCGAGGCCGACTTCGCGCGCCAACTGGCGCTGACCCAGTCCGACGACGACGAGGTCGCGCGGGCGGCCTACGAGAGCCTGACCGCCCACGCCGAGGCCTGGCGCGCGGCGGCGCGGGAGTACCACGGCTCGACAGCCGGGTACTTTGAGGTCGAGGCCACGCTGCGGGCGCTGCTGGAGCCGCTGGCCGACGCCCTGGGCCACGGCGACACCGTCGCCGGCCAGGACGAGATGCTGGCCCTGCTGACGGCCATCGGCGACAACACCGGCCTCGCTGGTCCCCTCGCGAAACAGGTGCCGCTGGCGTCGGTGCTGACCGACGTGTTCGGGGGCCTGGGTGAGGGCAGCTATCTCGGCCGCCTGGCCGTCGCCCAGGCCGAGCACACGGCCGCCCTGGAGGCGCAGACGGCCTATCTGCACGCGGCGGATCAGCACGAGGCGTCGCTGCTGGCGGCGATCGAGGCGGCGGTGCGCGCGCTGGACGGCCTGGGCGGATCCGGAGGGGGCAGTACGCCGCCCTTGCCGCCGCCCCCGGACCCGCCCGCGCCGCAGGAGCCGCCCGCGCCGACGCGGTACTACGACTACAATGCCCTCATGGCGCACAACGCACCGATGGCGGTGCACAAGCGCGCCCAGGACTACATGAGCCGCAACGCCGACGTGCTCGCCGCCTGGCGGGCCGGCACGCTGCGGTTCGGCGACGGCACGCTCGAAAACACCGCCCTCGGGCATTTCATGTACCACGGCCAGCACGAGGGCCGCTGGTTCAGCGCCGGCGGCTGGGTAAACGGCCCTGGCGGTCCCACGGACGACGCCATCGACGCGCGCCTGTCCGCCGGCGAGTTCGTACTAGCGGCCGGAGCGGCCACGTATATCGCCAACGCGGCGCCGGGCCTGATCGAAGCGCTCAACGACAACCAGGTGCACATCGCGCCCCTGTCGTCCGCGCCGGACCTGCCGGCGCCGAACGTGATCCCCTTCGCGCCGCCGATGGCGCGCGACGATGGCGTGCTGATCGACCGGGTCGAGCGCCTGGAGTCCCGCCTGGACACCCTGATCGCGGCGGTCCATGGCGAGGCCTCCGCCGGCCGGCGCACCGACGGCGGCCTGACCCAGTCCCTCATTGACGAGTTGCGCGCGTTGCGCCGCGACCTCGGCGCTCAGACCGGCCGCGCCGACCTGGCCGCGCGCGCCGCCGTCGGCGGGCGGCGCGCATGAGCACCGAAA
>NZ_JACIGK010000091.1 GCF_014197915.1 Roseospira visakhapatnamensis | reverse complement strand
GATGGCGAACTTCATCTCGGACGATCGCACACAAGCGCTTTTGTTGCCGCCGGACCTTCGGGAGTGGGTGCCGGACGATGACATGGCGCACTTCATCATTGAGGCCGTGGAGCGGGTGGGTCTTTCGGCGTTCAAGGTGAACTGGAAGGGCACGGGCAAGGCCCAGTACCATCCCCGGATGATGCTGGCGCTTCTGATCTACTGCTATGCCAACGGCCTTTTTTCGTCGCGGCGGATCGAGCGGGCGACCTATCGCGATGTTGGTGTGCGGTTTGTGGCGGCGGACACGCATCCGGACCACGACACCATCGCGACCTTCCGGCGGGAGAACAGCGCGGCCATCGCCGAGGCCTTCGCGCAGGTTCTCGTGATGGGCCGGGAGCTTGGCCTTCTGAAGGTCGGGATGGTGAGCATCGACGGCACCAAGATCGACGCCAATGCCTCAAAGATCCGCTCGGTGCGCTATGACCGGGCGAAGGCGTTGCGGGAGCAGTTGGAGAAGGATATCGCCGCGCTGCTGGCCCAGGCCGAGGCGGCCGACCGCGAGGACCAGCCGGACCCGCAGGCGCTGCCGCGGGAGATCGCGCGGCGCGAGGCTCTGCGCGCGAAGCTGGATGCGGCCTGCCAACGCCTGGAAGCCGAGGCCCGGGCGGAGGCCGAGGCCCAGCAGGCCGCTTATGAAGAGAAGCTGCGGGCGCACGAGGCCCGCAACGGCCGGGGACGGGCACCCAAGCCGCCCAATGACACCCCGCCGCCGGACGCGCAAAGCAACCTGACCGACCCCGACAGCAAGCTGATGCGCAAGTCCAAGCGCCACGAGGTCCGCCAGGCCTACAACGCCCAGGCCGTCGTCGATGCCGACGGCAGCCAGTTGGTTCTGGCCACCGACGTCGGCCAGACGCCGAGCGACCAGCCGATGTTCGAGCCGGCCATCAATCGGATGATCGACACGCTCGGACCGCCCACGACGGTCCTGGGCGATGCCGGATACGCCAGTGGCGGGGCCGTGGAGGCCCTTGAGGCGCGCGACATCGAGGTCCTGGTGGCCGTGTCCCGCCCACGGGCCGAGCGGCCCTACGACTTCCGCCCGCCCGATCCCGACGCCAAGCCGCCGCCGGAGCCGAAAGCCGAATGGCGGCAACGCATGAAGGAAAAACTCCAGACCGAGGACGCCAAAGCCAAATACAAACGCCGAAAATGTACCGTCGAACCCGTCTTTGGCATCATCAAATCCGTCCTGGGCTTCACCCGCTTTCACCTCCGTGGCCTCGGCAAGGTCAAAACCGAATGGGCGCTCGTCACCCTCGCTTACAACTGCAAGCGGATGGCCCGC
>NZ_JACIGK010000090.1 GCF_014197915.1 Roseospira visakhapatnamensis | reverse complement strand
CCCCATGCGACCACCGTCGCGGGGTGGAGCAGTCTGGTAGCTCGTCAGGCTCATAACCTGAAGGTCAGAGGTTCAAATCCTCTCCCCGCAACCACCTTGACCGAACGCCGCACATCGGCATCCAAGGCCGCCTCTCCGGAGGCGGCCTTTTTTGCGGCCGCCCCCAGCGACAGTTCGATCATGGACGCGATCTCGCCGATCAGTTCCACTTCGCGGCCGCCACGATTGAGGGGCGGGCCGACGCGCACCTCTTCGATCAGGGTGCGCAGGTGCTCCACCGCTTCCTGGCGGGTCTTCGGGTCCTGAAGCGTGGCGTGAAGACGGCCGACCTGCTGGCGATACATCTCCGACAGGTCGACGGTGAACGGTGGCAGGACGGGTGCGGCCGCCGACAGTGTGCCGCGCAGCGCGTCCCGATGCGCCGACAGCGTATCCAGCCGGGCCTGAAGGTCCGGGGAGCGGAAACCTTCCGCAATCGCGTCGATCAGGGACGTGATCTTCCGTTCGACCTGTTCAAGATCGGCTTCGACCGTCTTGTGGTTCGCCTGCGCCTGAACGCGCTGGGCCTCCATGTGCTCCTGGAACGTGACGCAGAATTCCTCGACCAGGTCCGGGGCCATCAACTGGTCTTTCAGGGCCGACAGGATCAGGTCTTCCAGCGGTCCCCGTCGCAGGCCCTTGCGGTTCGAACACGCGGTCCCGGCCCGGGCGCGTCCGCAGGCCAGATAATCCTTGCCTGCCGAGATCATGGCCCCGCCGCATACGGCGCAGGTGACCTTGCCGCTCAAGAGGGTCTCGGGGCGACGGTGCTTCCAGAACTCCGTCTCCCGCGCCTTGCGCACGCCCTCGGACTCCCGGATATCGTCAAGGCGTCGCTGAACACGGTTCCAAAGATCGTCATCCAGAATCCGCAGCTCCGGCACGTCCTGAATGATCCAGGCTTCCGGCGGATTGGGCCGCGAGACGCGCTTGCCCGTGGCCGGGTCCTTGATGAATCGCTGCCGGTTCCAGACCAGCCGCCCGACATATTCCTGATTGCGCAAAATGCCGGTCCCGCGCGCCTTGTGCCCGCGAATGGTCGTATCCCGCCAGGGCCGGCCGCGCGGACCCGGCACGCCGTCCTCGTTGAGGATCCGGGCGATGGTGCGCGGCCCGGTGCCGCCGGCGAACATCTCGAAGATGCGGCGGACGACGAGCGCTTCGTTTTCCTTCACGCGCCGGTGCCCGGCATCGAATTCGCCCCGTTCGTTGATCTGGCGGACCATCTCGTATCCGAAGGACAGTCCGCCGGCCGAACGGCCCGCGCGCACCCGCCCCTCGAGCCCGCGCCGCGTCTTCTGGCCCAGGTCCTTCAGGAACAGCGCGTTCATGGTGCCCTT
>NZ_JACIGK010000089.1 GCF_014197915.1 Roseospira visakhapatnamensis | reverse complement strand
CGCCCCAGCCACCCTGAGCCCGCCCCTCCTCACCTGTCCCTTCAATCACCAGACCCGGTTGCGACACACTCCAACCCCATCCTGAGAACTGCTGGCCCGTGTATCCTCCGCTTGACGACCCGGCCCCGGCTTGCGCACTGTGTGTCACGTTGCGTGGACACTTGGCCGCGCCAGGACTCATCCAGCGATGGAGGATCGCCGTGCAGTGCCCGGGCTGCAAGACCGAGGTGGACGACAAGGCGACGGGCTGCCCGACCTGCGGCGCCCGGCGTGGCTACTTCATGGACCGGCGCGGCCGGGTGGGCGGCAAGCTCAAGGTGTGGGGCGGAATCGCCGCCGTGCTGATCATCGGCATCGGCGTTTTCATCGCGCCCATGCTTTACACATGGCCGATCAACGACACCGTGATCTGGCTCCTGGGGATCTTCGTGTTCGTGATGCTGCTGGCCGCCGCTCAGTTCATTTTCTACCTGGTGCGCGGCCGGGTCTGGTATCCGCCCGAGGGCTGGCAGGGGTAGACGGCCGGACATCAGCGACCGACCCCGTCAATGCCGCTAAAGGTGCGTCTTTGTTCGCTTGTGCGAGACACGAAACACTCGCCATACATGTCGTTCGCCTATAGCATGGACTTAACCTCAGGGTCTCGGGGCATGGAGCGCTCGGGGTCCCCACGGGGTGTCCTATGACCGCGCATGGCCGGATGATGCCCCATGAAGTGCCCTAACTGCCTGACCGACGTGGACGACGAGACGACCGAATGCCCGACCTGCGGCGCGCGGCGGGCGTATGGTCTTGATGTCGTCGAAAGCATGCTCGGCAAGGCGGCACTCAGGAGACAGGTCGCGGGTTTTCTCCTCGGTGTCACCAGCCTGACCCTGGCCCAGATCCATGTGCTTGTGACCGGCTCTCACGCGTCTTGGTCGACCCCTGGGCCAACCCTCGGACCGCTGTGGATTGAGGGCTTTCTCCTGGTGGCCGGCCCCGGGATCCTCGTGGTCTTGTGGGCAGACTTGGCCGGTCTGATCATGCGCCTGAGGACAGGCCCTCGTTGGTTCGGCCCACGCGGACACAGGGGGCACGTGCCCGCCCTGGCGCGCCGGCAACGGACGGACACCGTCGCCACGCCCTGCCCAGCCTGCGGCACGCCCGTGCACGCGACGGCGGTCAGTTGTCGCGCCTGTCGGGCACGGCGCGGCTATCGCCTGGACGCTCGGTTGGACGGGGGCGCGATCGTGACGGACCGCACACAGGCCCGGTTAGCCCTAACGACCTGGATCGGGGGCATGGGCCTGTCGGTCGCCACTCTAGAGTAATCCGAGATCAAGTTGGGCCATAGCCGGAATGCCGCATATAGCTGCTGCACTCTGTTGGCATAACTTTGTCGAGCGCTTCTTTCAGG
>NZ_JACIGK010000088.1 GCF_014197915.1 Roseospira visakhapatnamensis | reverse complement strand
GCCACCGGCGCCGAGGTCCCCGCCGGCCGCGTCGAGGTCGAGTACCGCCGTGCCTGGACGGTGCTGGCGTCCGACCGCCTGCGCGATCCGGACGACAGTCCGGAGCGCCTGGCCTATCGCGACCTGGTCTCCAGCGAGTACCGGCTGGCGGCCGCCGATTTGGAGGCCGTCAGACGCGCTGGCTCCACCACCGCACGGTGGCGCGCGCCACCGTGCTGGCCGACCCGGCGCACGCGGCGCTGCGCTGCGCCGGCCTGGAGGCGCTGTTCGGCCGCCCCCGCCGCGCCTGGCGGCTGGGCCTCACCCGCGACGCGGCGCGCGGCCTGGACCTGGGCACCTGCGTGGACCTGTCGGCCGTCCCCCGCCTGGGGATGACGCGCGCCTGGGTGGTGGGCCTGCGCCGCGAGCGCGCCGCCGCCGAGATCACGGTGTGGGGATGATGATGGGAGACCAGATGGCAGACCAGATCGACACGTCCCGCAATCTGCTGATTGTGTGGGATAATCGCGCTGACGATCCGCACGGCGCCGGCACGGCGGCCACCCTCTCCGGCGGCGCCTGGATCGCCGTCCGGCCGCTCGCCCATCTGCTGGACCCCCGCCTGATGAGGGTCGCCCAGTCGGCCAGCACCGACCCGGCCGCCACCCGCTTCACCGTCGATTATGGCGCCGCCACAGACCTGCGGGTGGGAGCCATCATCAACAGCAACATCCGCCCCCTGGGCACGGTGCGCCGCACCATCAGCGAGGATCCGGGCGATACCGAGCGCCTGCACGACAGCGGCGAAAGAGACTACAGCCCGGCCGTCACCAATCCGTGGCTCCTGCCCCGTGCCGACCCGGCCTTCGGTCACGGCCGGATTCCCAGCCGCGAGCGTCGCCAGTACCGGCTGCCCTGGCATGACGTGGCGCCGGGACCGGTGCTGGCCCGCTACGAGCATTGGTACATTGCCGACGAGGGCAATCCCGACGGCCATGTCTGGCTCTCCCGCCTGTGGACCGGGGTGGGCTGGCAAACCACGGTGCCCGTCGAGTTCGGCGCCTCCTGGGGCTGGGAGGACCCGACGGATATCACGGCGACCCTCTCCGGCCGCGCCGACGCGGATGTGCGGCCGCGCCAAAGGATCATGGACATGTCGATCCACGGCCTGCCGGAGATCGAGGCCATGCGCCAGTACGACGCCATCGGGCGCCTGGGGCTCTCGGGCCAACTCTACGTGGCCTGGGACCCCACGGAGGTGATGCACCGCCATCGCCGCTCCGGCCTGTGCCGCATGCAGGCGCTGAACCCGGTCGAACTGGCGCAGCAGGACTGGGTGGGTGGCGCCTTCAAATTCATCGAAGAGGTAGCGTAATGGCCCAGTTCCAGATCCACGGCCTGACCTTCGACAGCGCCGACTTCTACAGCGATTTCAAGCTGGT
>NZ_JACIGK010000087.1 GCF_014197915.1 Roseospira visakhapatnamensis | reverse complement strand
CCCTGAAAGAAGCGCTCGACAAAGTTATGCCAACAGAGTGCAGCAGCTATATGCGGCATTCCGGCTATGGCCCAACTTGATCTCGGATTACTCTATCTGGCGGAGCCCAACCCGGAGCGCCCCGGGAAGGGGATGGACCCGGTTCCCTTGGATCGGATCGATAGCCCGTCCGTCATGCGCCTGCGCGACGCGACGCACGACCGCCATGGCTGGCGGCAAGCGAATCTGGTTCTCGCCGTGATTTCGCTCGTGTGGAACTGGGGGCGGCCCTACGGCTACGTCACGGGGTCCAATCCGGCCGAGAAGGTGCCGCGCATCAAGCGGCCGCGTGACAAGCCCGCCGCGAACCGCCCGTGGACGGACGACGAGCTGGCCACCGTTCTTGCGACGGCACAGACGGGCGTGCGTGAGGCCGTGGCGCTGGGGGCCTATACCGGCCTTCGCCAGGGCGATGTTCTGGCGTTGCCATGGTCCGCGATCGAGGACGGTTGGCTCCGGTGCCGGCAGTCAAAGACCGGCGAAGAGGTTTGGATCCCCGTGCATCGGGACCTCGCCGCGATCCTGGAGCAGGCCGAACACCGCGCCACGGTGATCGTCGCCGGCGCGCGCGACCGGCGGCCGTACAGCGGCGATGGCTTCCGGACGCTGTTCTTTCGCCTGATCCGCAAGCTGGAGGCCGAGGGCCGCATCGGCCAGGGCCTGACGTTCCATGGTCTGCGGCACGGCCTCGCGACGCGGCTGGCGGACGCCGGCGCCGATGACCGCACCATCGCGGCAATCACCGGCCACAAGCAGGTGTCCATGGTGCAGCGGTACACCCGCACGGCCGACAAACGGCGCCGCGCCCGGGCGGGAATGGACCTGCTTGAAGGTGGCAAGCCAGAGGACAAGCCGTGAACAAACGGCCCCAAGTTTGGCAAACGGTCGGGAAAAGTTTGGAAAAAAGGGGCAGATAGGTCTACCTATCTGCCCCTTAACGTCCTGATTTAATTGGTGGGCGCACAAGGACTCGAACCTTGGACCCGCTGATTAAGAGTCAGCTGCTCTACCAACTGAGCTATGCGCCCGCTAGAGCAAATCCCAAGCGATCCGAACCGGATCGCGACGACGATTTGCTTTAAAAACAAAAACGTAGAGCGTTTTGGGTGAGTCCAAAATCACGCAACACGCTCTAATGTGTACGAACCGACTGACGCCCCCGTGTCGTGACGAGGACCGCGCCTGCCCCTCAAGCGAGGCGTGGGTAAGTAGCAGCACGCGCGGGGGAATGCAAGCCCCTATTGTATGGGTGTATGGGTTCAGGCTGCCTGAGACTCTTATGGGTGTATGGGTTCAGGCTGCCTGAGACTCTGGAGAAGGCTCTTTGGGAGCGTCCTGAAGGTACTCGAGCGGAGTGAGGCCGTTCAAGGCGCGATGAGGCCGGTATGAATTGTACGTGTTCACGGCTTTGGTGAGTTCGTGGCGCATGGCGCCGACGGTGTC
>NZ_JACIGK010000086.1 GCF_014197915.1 Roseospira visakhapatnamensis | reverse complement strand
GAGAAGCGCGTCATCGACCAGCGCAAGCGCAACATCCGCGCCGGCCACGACCTCTACAAGGCCCTGCAACGCAGCGCCCTCGGCCTGGCGCCGGCACCCTCACGCACACGGTCACGCGGCCAGGCGCCCGGCCTCTGAGCGGGAGACGCGCCCATGCCGTCCGCCCGCCACCTCGCCAAGACCTATCTTGATGACGCCGAGGCCGCCCGCCTCAAGGACCTGGCCGCGCGCACCCATCTGTCGCAGGCCGAGGTGCTGCGCCGCCTGCTCATGGCCCAACCCCTGCCGGCCGCCGACAGCCTGGCCGGATGGGACGCCATCCGCGACCTGATGCGCATCAACGCCGACCAGGCGCGCCTGGGCAACCTGTTCAAGCTGGCCCTGGACGAGGCCCCCGACGACACCCTCCAGGCGCAACTGCAGGCCATTGCCACCGATATCGCCACCTGCCAGACCGCGCTCAAGGCGGCGGCCGTGGCCCTGCGCGCCCGGCTCCAGCCGCGCCGCGCGCCATGATCGCCCCATGATCGCTCACCGCATCGCCAAAAAGTCCGACGTGGCCGACGACTACACGCGCCTCGCCGAATACATCGCCGCCGCCCCCGAACAGGGCGAGAAGCTCGACCGCCTGTGGATCGCCAACTGCGACGCCGGCGAGACCCCGGCCGACCTGGAGCCGGCCCTCGCCGAGATCGAGGCCGTCCGCCAGAAGAAGCCCGCCGTCGCCGACAAGACCTATCACCTGGTGGTCTCCTTCCGCGCCGAGGACCGCCCCGGGCTGACCGGCGCGGCCCTCAAGGACATGGCCCGAACCTACGCCGAGGCCCTGGGCTTCGGCGCGCATCAGTACGTGGCCGGCACCCACATCAACACCGACCACTTCCACATGCACATCGCGATCAACAAGGTGCATCCGGAGACCCTGAAGGTCCACACGCCCTATCGCGACTTCAAGACCCTGGAACAGACCTCGCGCGCCCTGGAGCAGCGCTACGGCCTGAGCGTCGATCGCGGCCGCGCCGACCGCGACCAGGCGCCACCGCTGTCGCCGGCGGCGCGCGATTTTGAGGCCGCCACCTGGGAAGAGAGCTTCCAGCGCTGGCTGCAGGGCCACCGCGACGCCGTGCTGAAGACCGTCGCCGACAGCCGGACCTGGCCCGAGCTGCACCGGGACCTGCTGGCCCGGCACGGGGTGCGCCTGACGGCCCGGGGCGCCGGCCTGGTGTTCACCGACCGCGCCGGCGGCCAGGCCATGAAAGCCTCGGCCCTGGACCGCGCCTGCGCCAAGGCCGCCCTGGAGCGGCGCCTCGGCCCGTTCCAGGCGGCCACGGCGGAGAGAGCGGCCCCGGATCACAACCCGGGCGACGATCGGGACCACGACCCGGACCACAATCCGAACCGCGACCCGGCCCAAGGCTCCGGCTACCGGCGCAAGCCGCTGCTGCGCGCCCCCGGGGTGCCGCGCCTGTGGCGGGCCTTCCGAAAGGGCCGCGCGGACAC
>NZ_JACIGK010000085.1 GCF_014197915.1 Roseospira visakhapatnamensis | reverse complement strand
CTGGGCCACCACCGACCGCGTCTACATCAACATGGAAAACCGGGATGACTGAGGGACCTCAGGCCGAATTTCCATCCTTCAGGTTGCTCAATCAACCACGGAATCACAACAGACTGAAATCACTCAACTCTTTTCAGATCGGGCTCTGAGACTCAGTGGCTACGGGAGACCTTCGTTGCCACGTGATCTCACATGTACGGCCGTTGCCACACCAGCAGGACGGCCGTGTAGGCGGCCAGATAACCAAGCGGAACGATCTCCCAGGCCCCATAGCGGCGGCGGGTCGAGCGCCACGACAGCGCAGTGAGAAGGTAGGCGAAGGCGGCACCAGGTAACAAAACAGTAAGATGAGACATGGCGTGAGGCATTTGATCTAAATCAGACAGCCTTCGCGGTGACAAGACCGGGTGTAAATCTTCAATAAAAAAAGCCAGCTGTAACCCCATGGGCAACGGCATGAATGCTAGATTCATACAGGGCATAGATACAAATACCATAATAGAGACGATGATCTTCGCCAGTGTCGGTCGCAAGAGGGCTGGCATCTCTATCCGCAATCTAAGGCCATGACGCACTATAAAAACAACGTTAACGGAGAATGCAAACGCCACCATGAGCGCGAAGCCACGCGGCAGCGCGAAGTCTGGAATGGCGACAATGGGAACAAAGAAGACCCGGCTCACCCCGTACGACAGGGCCGTCAGGGCCAGCGTGACAACCACATACCGCGCCACCCGCTGACCCATAACGCCCTCCTCAATCAGCTCCATCCGCTCTCTATAGTAGCACACGCGGCGCTACGCGTCTATTTCAGATTTTTAATACCATGAGATAGACATATCTTCCGACATCAATTATTGTTTAGCATAAGTAAGTTTACTTATGATTGCGTATGCAAAAGGGGGTACGATGGGAAGTATTTATGTTTGTTCCTACTCTTTTTGGAACGATTCGGCGGAACACAGCTACCTTGTGTATGATACTGGTAGCCAATATGTCATCAGGGGCGGGACGAAAACCCCCATCGGCTCCGTTCCCGGCTCCGGCTCCTTCGGGTCCGGCGCGCTGGAGGTTGAGAATGGATGGCCTATAGAGTTATCTGAAGACTACATGGGCGGCGCGTCTATATATGATAGAAATCCTCAGTACCTAGACCTTGGTGAAAGGGAGGCAGGCGACGTTTGGGCAATTATGGTTCAGCACGCAACCAATATATTTTTAGAAAATCTCCAATATGGATTTGATGTTGACTACAATGGTTCCAGTATAACCTGTCACTCCGTTGTGGCATCAGCGCTGCACATTGTCGGTTTAGACTTTATGAATTATGAATCCGATATGAAAGGACGAACGTGGGGAAGTGGAAATTTAATCGAGTTCGACTATACACTCTATGGAACGGACTCTGACGACATGATCCTCAGCATGAGTTCAGTTTGCCATGCGCTCCAGAGGGGCGGTGGCCGTGTTGCTTTGACGGCGCAGATGGTCAGGCGGCGGAGACCTCGTGTG
>NZ_JACIGK010000084.1 GCF_014197915.1 Roseospira visakhapatnamensis | reverse complement strand
ACCAATGGTGGACCGGTGGTCTGGCGCCGTCCGCGCTATGCGACGATTCGCGCGTTCATCGCCAACCCGGCCTATGGTGGCGCCTACGCCTATGGTCGCACCGGCGTCTCGGTGCAGTATGACGGGGCGGGCGCCAAGGCCTGTTCGCGGAGCAAACCCCGCGAGGACTGGCTGGCGCTGAAGCCCGGCGCGCATGAGGGCTACGTCGACTGGGACCGTGCGGAGGCGATACGGACGATGGTGAGCGACACCATGCCGGCCGCCGGCGCTCGTGGGGCCCCGAAGCACGGCGCGGCCTTGCTGGCGGGCATCCTGCGCTGTCGGCGGTGCGGCCGGACGCTCACCGTCCAGTACACGGGGACCAAGGGCCAGATCCCACGCTACGCCTGCGCACGCGGACGGATGGATTACGGCGAACCGACCTGCATCGCCTTCGGCGGCCTGCGTGTCGACGATGTCGTCGAGGCCGCTCTGCTCGCCGTCGTGCAGCCCGCCGCGATCCAGGCGGCCCGTGACGCCGAAGCCCAGGCCGCCGCGCGCCGGGACGAGGTCCGGGAGGCTCTCCTGCGCGATCATGAGGCCGCGCGCTATGCCGCCGACCGTGCGTTCCGCCAGTACGACGCGGCCGACCCGGAAAACCGTCTGGTCGCCGGCGAACTCGAGGCGCGCTGGAACCGGACGCTCCAGGGTGTCGCCGAGATCGAACGGCGGATCGCCGAGCATGACGCCACCGCCGCGCCGCGCTCCGACCTCGGCGCGATGGCGTTCGGCGCCCTCGCCGACGACCTGGCCGCCGTCTGGGCCGCGCCATCCACCGATGCCCGCCTGAAGAAGCGGATCGTGCGCTCCGTCATCCACGAAGTCGTCGCCGATCTCGATGATGCCACGGCGGAGATCGTGCTGGCCATCCATTGGGTCGGTGGGGCCCACACCGAGCACCGGCTGCCCCGCCGACGCCGTGGACAGCGCAACAGCACGCCCGCCGGCATCGTCGAGGCCGTGCGCGTTCTGGCGCTCAACACCAAGGACGATATCATCGCCGGGGTCCTGAATCGGAACGGCCTCAAGACCGGCAACGGCAACCGCTGGACGCGGGAACGCGTCACCTCGATGCGGAGCAAGCATCGAATCCCCGTCTATCGTCCGGCCGAGGACGGCATCGAGCCCTGGCTCAACCTCACGCAGGCCGCCTCCGAACTCGGCGTCGCCGCGAAAACCCTGCGTCTGGCCGCCGAGCGCGGCGACATCGATGCCCTCCATCCCCTCCCGGATGGACCGTGGCTCTTTCGCCGGGTCGATCTCGCTGGTCCCGCAGCCCGCACCGTTCTCACCCGTGCCCAGACCGGCGGCAAACACCCCGTGGGACCAGTGCCTGAGCAGGAAAACCTCTTCTCATCAACACCATAGCGAGATGTGCGTTGTGATGACCGATTGTAGGTCTCGATCCAGGCGCCGATTCCGGCTCGGGCCTCGGACCCGGTGGCGTAGGCCTTGAGGTAGACGTCCTCATACTTCAGGCTGCGCCACAGGCGTTCCACGAACACATTGTCCATACAACGGCCCTTGCCGTCCATGCTGATGCGCACGCCGGCCTCAGCATGAGTTCAGTTTGCCATGCGCTCCAGAGGGGCGGTGGCCGTGTTGCTTTGACGGCGCAGATGGTCAGGCGGCGGAGACCTCGTGTGA
>NZ_JACIGK010000083.1 GCF_014197915.1 Roseospira visakhapatnamensis | reverse complement strand
CTGAAAGAGCCGCCCGCCATGGACGGCCGCTGGCACCGCGTCGCCGTCGAGGGCGACACGGCGGGCAAACAGTCCGGCTCCTACAAGGGCTTCCTCGACGACGGCGTGCCCAACGGGCTGATCATGAACTACCGCGCCGGCGGCGTCGCCGAGAAGTGGATCGCCACCGGACATCACCTCGATCCGGCCGACCTGGACCGCCTCAAGACCGAGTCCCAGGCCCGCCAGGCCCAACAGGCGGAGGACCGCCAGGCCCAGCAGCGCGACGCCGCCAAGCGGGCCTTCGGCCTCCATGCCAACGCCGCCCCGGCGCCGGCGGACCACCCCTATCTGGTCCGCAAGGGTGTGCCGCCGCTGGCGGACCTGCGCGTCACCGGGGACAACAAGCTTCTGCTGCCGCTGCGCGACGGCGCCGGCGCCCTGTGGAACGTGCAGACCATCGACGCCGACGGCACCAAGCGCTTCCTGCACCAGGGCCGCAAGAGCGGCCTGTGCGCCACGATCGACGGTGACCCCAAAGGGCCGCTGCTGGTGGCCGAGGGCTATGCCACCGGCGCCACCCTCCACGGCGCCACCGGCCTCGGCGTGGCCGTCGCCCTGGACGCCGGCAACCTGGAGGCGGTCGCCACCACCCTGCGCCAGACCATGCCCGGGCGCGGCCTGGTGATCGCCGCCGACGACGATCACGCCCGGCCGGACAATCCGGGGCTCACCAAGGCCGTCGCCGCCGCCCGCGCGGTCGACGCGCGCGTCATCGTGCCGCCCTTCACCGCCGCCGAGCGCGCCCGGGGCCTGACCGACTGGAACGACCTCGCCGGCGCGCGCGGTCCCGCCGCCACCCGGGCCATCCTGGCGACCCTCGGGCTCGGCACCCGCCAGGACCGGGCCAGGACCATGGCCAACACCAAGGTCAAACCCAAGGCCCCCGCCCTGGGGCTGTGAGGACCACGCCATGACCAGACACGTCAGTCTCGCCCTGCAAGCCGGAGACCTCCGCTTCTGTCTGGAGACCCCGGACCTGATCCGCTGCCTGCGGGCCGCCGTCGACGGCGGCTTCGTCCCGCCCCCGCCGAAAGCGTGGTGGGACAGCCTGCCCCCGGACCTCCTCGACACCAGGGAGAGCCAGCATGATTGACCCCGGCGCCGTCGTCGCCAACCGCGCGATCGTCGAGGCCCTGGTGGAGGACACCTGTCCCCATCAGGGGATCCATGCCTATTACGTCGCCCGGGTCGGGACCGAGACCCTGGCCATCGACCTGCCGACCGTGCTCAAGGGCCTGCGGCTCGTGCAAACGCAAGGCGCCATCCCGCCCCTTCCGGTGCAGTGGTGGACCCTGGTCGCCATGGATCATGATATCGCAGAGGAGTTGTTCCATGGCGGAGTTGAACGCCCATGCGCGTATACAAACTGTTCCCCCGAGTCATCGAGGAAAGACCGTTGACGATCTCGGCCTTCGAGGAGGACACCAAGAAACAACCTCCCTGGTATCAGAAAGAGGGCAAGGAACGGCAGTTCGCCGTCTGCCCAGCCTGCGACAATCCCATCCAAATCCTGGGACTCGTCGAGCGGCTCGCCCACACGGACCAGCCCTATGGGCGGCACACCAACAAACCGGTTCCCGGCTTCGAGCGTTTCGATCCCACGGTGTTCGACTGGTGCCCCTATCTGGCGAAAAACCGAAGCGGAACGGTGAGCGGCAAACGGTCGTCGTCCCTCGA
>NZ_JACIGK010000082.1 GCF_014197915.1 Roseospira visakhapatnamensis | reverse complement strand
GCGCGACGCGAGGAAGGCCTGGCAGGTTCGCACCTGGTCCTCGATGGAGGCCGGGTTCTGCAGGTCCGAGGAATAGCGGGCGTAGATCGCGGCGAGGGTCATGGCGCGGACTCTTCCGGCGGGGGCCGGCCGGAACGGGCCGGCGCCTGGGGGGAAATATCGGCGGACATATGCGTGCGGAGGAGGCGTTCATACTCCGCGTCCGCCGCCTGCCGCGCAAGCAGTTTGACGAGCGCGACCAGCCGGGGGTCCGGACTCGTCGAGCCGTCTCTGTGTCGCGTGTCGCCGCGCTTCCGTCGCGATGGGTGTGCCGTGTCCATGCCCTCAGGGTAGGGCGCTCCGGCCGGCGGATTCCTCGTGGCGGGCGGGATGGCAGTGGGTCCCGTTGTTTGACAATCGTACACACAAACGGCTATACTTCTTCCATGACGTTTGCGGTGGATGGCTTCGACTGGGATGCGGGCAACGGGCCGAAATGCGCCAAGCATGGCGTGACGCGCGAGGACATCGAGGCGGTCTTCCGCGGCACCCCGATGATCCTGCCCGATCGCACGCCGCGGGATCGGGAGACGCGCTACAACGCCATCGGCAAGACCGCCGCCGGCCGCATGGTCTTTCTCGTGTTCACGCTGCGGACGCGGGACGGCGTGACCCTGATCCGGCCGATCAGCGCCCGGTTCATGCACAGAAAGGAGATCGAGCACTATGAGCGACACACCGGACAGTAAGGGGACCCCACTCCCGCGCCACGAGACAGACGCCGAGGCGGAGCGGTTCGTCGAGGCGGCCGACCTGACCGCGTATGACCTCTCGGGCTTTCAGCCGGCCCGCTTCGAGTTCGGCCGCAAAGACGCGCGCGTGAACATGCGCCTGCCCGAGCCGTTGCTCGATGCCGTCAAGGCCCGGGCCTCGGCGCGCGGCATGCCATACCAACGCTTCATCCGCGAGGCCATCGAACGCGCCCTCTCCGGTGACCGTCCTTGACCTGAACGCTCGCTCTCTCTCCTGACCGTCGAAACGGGCGGGCCGCGGGATGCGGTCCGCCCGCCCGGGGCCGTGTCCGGCCGGGTTACGGCGCCGGGCGGCGGGACCGAAGCTCCCGCGCGATGGCCTCCCGGGCCTCGATGGCCCGGCGGCGGGTCGCGGTGTTCGGCCGGGCCGTTGCCGCCGCGTTGAAGACCTTCAGATACAGGCCTTTCAGGTCGTCGAGCGACAGCCAGCTCAGGTCGGTGTGTGTGGGGACGTGCATGGCCGTTTCCTCCGTCTCGCTTTGGAGGCCCCGCCCATCGGAGCCTTTCGCCCCGTCCCGGCATCATCATGGGGGTCAGAAGGCGCCCGTGGGCGGCGGTCCGCGCAAAGCGGACAAGACGGAGGACGGCCGCTCTTCCGGTGCGTCCGTTCAAAACACCGGCCGGTCCGGCGTTCGCTCCGGCGGAAACGGCCTTGGGGTCTTCACGAGGAATTTGCGCCCGTGCCCGGTCGAAACAGTCAGAGGAAGAGGACGTCTTCGGTTTCGTGACGGATTTGAAAAGGAGAGGGAGGGTCCTTCTCCGGCCCGTCGACCGCACGAAACAAGGAGACGAACCATGACACGCGACAACGCACCCCGGCAGGACATCTACACCCG
Source organism: Roseospira visakhapatnamensis (assembly GCF_014197915.1). Taxonomy (GTDB): domain Bacteria; phylum Pseudomonadota; class Alphaproteobacteria; order Rhodospirillales; family Rhodospirillaceae; genus Rhodospira; species Rhodospira visakhapatnamensis. Next base: position 301 of record NZ_JACIGK010000082.1, on the reverse strand, counting down.
GGTCACCGACAGCATCATCGCCGAACTGGAAAAGGGCGTGCGGCCTTGGGAAAAGCCCTGGAGCGCCGAGCACGCCGCCGGGCGCGTCAACCGGCCCCTCCGGCACAACGGCGTGCCCTATGCGGGGATCAACATCCTCATGCTGTGGTCGGCCGCCATGGAATACGGCTTCGCCTCGCCCATCTGGATGACGTTCCGGCAAGCCAAGGGGCTGTGTAACCTGATGTCTGGAAATTTTGTTCGTGGGGGCGCACCTGCGTGCCCATCCGTGGGGCGAGCCCCACGGATGGGCTACCCTCCA
>NZ_JACIGK010000081.1 GCF_014197915.1 Roseospira visakhapatnamensis | reverse complement strand
ACAACTGCAAGCGGATGGCCCGCCTCAGGGCCGCATGACACCCGCGCCACCACCTAAACTCAAGGCCGCGCGGCCAAACCCGACAGACTGCTAGGGGCCTTGCCCGGGCATGCCGGGTCCGGGAACGGACCGGGCGACGGCCGATGAGGGTCCTCCTCGGTCCCTGTCCATGGAAGGTGCCCCTTTCGCCATGCCCGGCAACTGGTCCATCACGCGATGGGTGGCGTCGATCTTCGCGATCGCCCTGATGGGGTCCCTGCTGGCGGTCGGCCTGCTGGTCCGCTGGCAGGAGCAGGCGTCCGTACAGCGCATCGCCCAGGAGCAGGCGGTGCGCTCGTCGCGCCACCTGTTCGACCATATCTACGCGGCCATGCTGCGGGGCTCGGCGCGCGAGGATATCCTGGACATCGGCCAGCGGATCACCGAAGCCGACAACGGCACCACCATTCGCTTCATCCGCAGTCCCGGCGTGGCGGCGGCCTACGGCGAACGGCCCGAGACGCGCGCCTTGCGCGAGACCGACCCGGCGGTGCGCGCCGCCTTCCGCACCGGACGGGAACAGCTGCTGCCCGACGACGAGACTTTCCGGTTCCTCTATCCCCTGCCCCTGCGGGCCGAATGCACGGGCTGTCACGAGGGCGTGGTGGGCGAGACCGTGAACGGCGTCATCGACATCCGCTTCGAGACGGCCCACCTGGTGGCACCCTTCAACGATGTCGTCCGGACCGCGTTCCTCGGCTTCCTGGCCGTCCTCACGGTGGTCTTCCTGGTCATTTTCCTGCTGCTGCGCCGCCACGTCGTCAAGCCGATCCATGATCTGGCCGCCACCATGACCGCGATCCGCCAATCCCAGGGCCTGAGCCGACGCCTGAGCCTGCGCCCGCGCCCCTATCGGGCCCGGGAACTGACCATGTTGGCGACCACCTTCAACGAGTTGATGGCCGAGGTCGACACCCGGCGCCACGACCTGCTGACGCGGGGCGACGCCCTGGCCGCCGCCCGCGACCAGGCGGAACGGGCGCGCCTGGACGCGGACGCGGCCAACCTCGCCAAGTCGCAGTTCCTGGCGTCCATGAGTCATGAGTTGCGCACGCCCCTGAACGCCGTGCTCGGCTTTTCCGAGGTCCTGCGGGACGAGGTGTTCGGCCCCCTGGGCAACGCCCAGTATCAAGGGTACGCGCGCGACATCCACGACAGCGGCGCCCACCTGCGCGACCTGATCGACGACATGCTGAACCTGGCGCGGATTGAGGCCGGCGAGGGCGGGACCCACCCGGAAGCCCTGGATCTGGCAAGCGTGGTCGGCGGGTGCGAACGCCTCTACCGCGAGCGACTGGCGCAAAGCACCCTGACCCTGATCCAGGACTGCCCGCACGACCTGCCCCCGGTGTACGCCGACCCGCAAGCGCTGCGGCAGTGCCTGGACAATCTGGTCTCCAACGCCATCAAGTTCACGCCGCCCGGCGGCACCATCCGGGTCAGCGGCGCGACGCGCGCGGACGGCGGCGTGAGCGTGGCCGTCGCCGACAGCGGCGTCGGCATCGCCCGCGACCTGCAGGACCTGATCTTCTCGCCGTATGGCCGGGTGGCCAACCTGCACACCCGCACCACCGTGGGCACCGGCCTCGGCCTGGCGCTCGTCAAGGCGCTGATGGAGCAGACCGGGGGCACCGTCGCCCTGTCCAGCCGCCCGGGTCACGGCGCCACCTTCACGCTCGCCTTCCCGCCGGCACCCAGCGAGGAGCACGCACGGGCATCCGAGCCGCCGCCGGCGACCGAGACGCCGTCCGCCCCTCTGGTGCGGATGGGATGAGCGCATGGGACAAGAGAGTGGACTGGATCACGCCGCCGCGCCACACGGGGGCACCCAACACCAGCAGTTCTCAGGATGGGGTTGGAGTGTGTCGCAACCGGGTCTGGTGATTGAAGGGACAGGTGAGGAGGGGCGGGCTCAGGGTGGTTGCGGTG
>NZ_JACIGK010000080.1 GCF_014197915.1 Roseospira visakhapatnamensis | reverse complement strand
CAGCCTTTCGATCCCTCCTGGGAATCGTCACCACCAAAGGCCCCATCACCTACGATATGTTGATCGCACCGGAAGCAAAGGGATAAGCCTTCCACCAGGATCATGACCGATCCCCGGTGTATCGTTGTTGTTTTCATTGGGCGAATGCCAAGGTAAAGGACGGAAATCTCCAAAAGGTGGTCGCCAATTGTTAAAATGGTTAATTAACGAGTCAATCGGCATGGCCTCGATTTTTATCGTATTCATTTCGCTTGATGTGCATGCTCTAAATAATTCTTTTGAAAAAAAAGAATTATTACCCAAACTGGGTGCGATATATTTATCAAAATGCCCGATATTCAACGAATATTCATCAATAATCGTTGCGTCTGACGACAATTCACAGAAAACTTTATTTGAGTCATTTTGCCACCAAGAGCGTGATTCGTATCCCATGAACGCATCCTTTTCTTTTTGGACAATTTGCAGAAGGGCACCTCGAAGAACGGGCCGTTTGGCCGGATCAGGGGCGCCGACAGGGGTCGGACCGCCTCTTTGGGCGTGTTTCACGCCATTTTGAGCGCCATGTTCTCTATCCGTTTCTCATTCTGCCCTCCACCCGGACACACGTCTCCCCCGGCCCGCCGTCAGGCCGGGGCCGGCGCCCGGTTCATCCCGGTCAGGTGAACCGCCCGGCGCATGTTGTAGGCGAGGGTCTTCAGGCCGATCCGGGCCTTGGCCCGGACCAGACCGATGCTGCGCACCAGGGTGCCGCCCATGTCGTTGGTCTGCGCGCCGAAGATGTGCTCCACCCGCGCGCGGACCTTTGACCGGGTCCGGTTGCCCTTCTTCTCGTGCTCACCCAGGGGCCGGTTGCGATGGGCCTTGCGGTGGATGCGGCTCCTCAGGCCCCGGTCCGCCAGCTTTTCTTCGGTCTCCGCTGACCGGTAGGCGCTGTCCGCCCAGACCTCCGAGGCGGTGTTGGTGTCGTCGAGCACCACCTCCATCACCTGGCTGTCGTGGACGGCCGCGTCCGTGACCTCGTAGCGCCGGATCAGCTTGTGCCGACGATCCACGCAGACATGGTTCTTGTACCCGAAGTGGCTCTTCCCGTGCTTCTTGGTCCAGCGGGCGTCGGTATCCTTCTGGCGGCGCCTGGCCAGCGTGTCGTCCCAGTCCTTCGGAGTCCCGCCGGCCTTGATGGCGGCGTTCTCCTCGCGGCTGTTGCGCTGCTTCGGCACCGGTACGATGGAGGCGTCGATCATCTGCCCGCCCATCGCCAAGAAGCCCTGGTCGCGCAGATAGCCGTCGAACTGCGCGAACAGATCCTCGACCGCCCCGGCCCGGACCAGTTGCTCGCGGTACAGCCACACCGTGGTCGCGTCCGGCACTCGGTCCTCCAGGCCCAGGCCCAGGCCCAGGCCCAGGAAGCGCATGAACGACAGACGGTCCCGGGCCTGATATTCCACCTGCTCGTCAGACAGGGTGTACAGCGCGCAAAGCACGATCATCTTGACCATCACGACCGCGTCCCAGGGCGTGCGACCGCTCTTTGAGCGCCGCTCAGCCGAGGACCCGCGCCAGATGGCCTCCAGCCGGGGCCGGAAATCCTCCCAGGGAACCACTTTCGCCAGCTTCACCAGCGGGTCCGCCTTCGCATCCAGGCCGGCATACCGGTTCGTGACGTCAAAGAACCCCATCTGACCCATCGCAACGCCCTTTGTTGACGAAACCCGTCCGGGTTCTATCAAAACGGGATTCCACGGCCAGCGTTTTTCGAGGCGCCCTTGCATAACCCCTACTACAGTGCCCGGTCAAAAAACCATTCATAGTTTAGCTTTACTCAATTCCTGTTTGTTGCGCAACTTTTTTGTGCGTTAGCAGCTCAGCATGAGTGATTGAGCAACCTGAAGGATGGAAATTCGGCCTGAGGTCCCTCAGTCATCCCGGTTTTCCATGTTGATGTAGACGCGGTCGGTGGTGGCCCAGTC
>NZ_JACIGK010000079.1 GCF_014197915.1 Roseospira visakhapatnamensis | reverse complement strand
TCTACGCGCCCCGGCAGGGCAATGATCGTCTGCTGCTCGGGCTCAAGGGCAGCCTCAACGAATACGAACTCGACCTGCTTCGCCAGCGCTCGCTGACGGCGCGGTACGAGAAGGCGCGGCGGGGTGAGCGTGTCGTCGCCGCCCCCGTGGATCGTGTCCCTGGGGTTCGTGAAGGTCGGCGACCGGCTCGAGAAGGACCCCGACCGCCGCATCCAGGAGGCCATCCGCTTGGCCATCGACAAGGTGGCCGAACTCGGCAGCCTGCGCCAGGCCCTGCTCTGGTTCCTGGAGCATGGGCTCGATCTTCCGGCCCGGACCAATGGTGGACCGGTGGTCTGGCGCCGTCCGCGCTATGCGACGATTCGCGCGTTCATCGCCAACCCGGCCTATGGTGGCGCCTACGCCTATGGCCGCACCGGCGTCTCGGTGCAGGATGACGGGGCGGGCGCCAAGGCCTGTTCGCGGAGCAAAACCCGCGAGGACTGGCTGGCGCTGAAGCCCGGCGCGCATGAGGGCTACGTCGACTGGGACCGTGCGGAGGCGATACGGACGATGGCCGACAGGATGGCCGCGTCGCGGACGATGCCGCCGTCGCGCACCTTCTCGTACCGGGCATCGAGGATCAGGTATGTCACCGGGTCGAGCCGGCGCGTGCGCCACGCCTCCAGTTCGTCGTCCAGCAGGGCGGCGGCGCGGCTGACCTGCGTTGATGACAGGCTTTCCAGCCCGAATTCCTTCATCACCTTGGCGGCGTCGCGGGTGGAGACGCCCTGGACGTACATCTCGGCGATCGCCAGCATGATGGCGCGCGAGGAGCGCCGCCCCCGTTCCAGGGACCGCGGGAAGAACGGCTCGTCGCAGCCCCGGCTCTTGGGAACGGCCACGGTGACGGTGCCGGCGGGCGTGTCCACCTTCTTCGGCTTGTAGCCGTTGGCGTAGCCCTGGCGCGCGTTGCTGCGCTCGTAACGGCCGGCACCGAGGTGCTGGTCGCGCTCCATCCGCATGGCGAGATTGAAGAGCGCCGTGAACGCCTCGGCCATGCCCTCCGGCCCGGTCTGGATGAGCTGTTCCATCAGCGCGGCGATGACCTTACCCTGGGTGTCCTGCATCCGGTTCCTCTTTTTGGCGATTGAGAAAACCGGACTGGAGGGTAGCCCATCCGTGGGGCGCGCCCCACGGATGGGCACGCAGGTGCGCCCCCTCGAACAAAATGTCCAGACCTCAGGTTACACAGCCGCGCCGCGCTTGAAGCCGCCCGTCTTCGGGTCGACCTCGAGGACGCGGTGAATGGTCCGCGCCTCGTATCCGGTCGCCTCGCTCATGCGCTTGGCGGCCCGTCCGGTCGGCGCGCACAGCATCAGACGCGTCCCCTTGGCGGCGAGGATGCGCAGAATGGCCTTGAGCAGGGTCGTCTTGCCGACGCCGGGACCGCCCGTCACGACCAGCACCCGGGACAGCAGCGCCAGGCGCACGGCGGCCTTCTGGCTATCGGCCAGGTCCAGTCCGATCTTTCCCTCGACCCAGGGGATCGCCTTGTCCGGGTCGATCGACGGCCAGGGCAACGGCCCCTCGCGCAAGGCTCTCAGGCGTTCGGCGATGCCCTGCTCCGCGCGGTACAGCCCGGCCAGGAACACGCACCGGGTCTCACCCAGCGTGGTTTCGATGACAGCGCCCTCGGCCAATTCGTCGGCGAGCGCGGTCTCGACGAGCGAGGGGTCGACCTCGAGCAGAGTCTGGGCCAGCGGAACCAGTTCGGCCACCGGGAGACCGCAATGGCCCTCGTCCATGGCCTCGGTGAGCGCATAGCCGATGCCGGCCCGCACCCGGATCATGGCGGTGGGCTCGATGCCCCGGGGCGGATCACCTCGCGTTCGACCCATTGTATGGGCCGAACGCGAGGTATCGATCCGCCCCAAGTCTATGATTCTAGCAGTCTGTCGGATTTGGGCGGTCTCGGATAGAATCGGAGCGGGTTTCAGGTCATCGGGAACGGGTGATGGCGAACTTCATCTCG
>NZ_JACIGK010000078.1 GCF_014197915.1 Roseospira visakhapatnamensis | reverse complement strand
CCTCCCGGCCACCCACGGCAGTATACTTGGGGTGGCCGGGAGGGGGAGCGGGCCGGCCACGGACTGCAACGGTCATTCTCAATGACCGTTGGTATGACCCGGCGGAGTCCGGGACGCAGGGGCACGGGATCCGTGGTCCGCGTCACGGGGCTCCGGCGTCGGATGACCACGTCGTCAGGATAGGCCGGCCGAGAGGGGCGGGGCGACGAGTCCGTTCGCACGTCTCGCTGGTATAAAGTCTTGCTGCCCGACCGGAGGTGTGGTCCGATTCTTGCTGTCCTTGAGGGGCGGGGATGCCCTGGCGAACCGGCCGGGCTCGGCGGCGACCTGACCGCGCACATCAGCCATGCAGGTTCCGTTTCTGTTCCGAACAATTGATGCATGTCAATGTTGGAATGGTTCCAGGAGAGTATCAGCGTCCCCTAATACGTTGGCCGTCCGGCCGCTCCTGTGGTCGGACCCCGCGACGACCCGGATCAAGGTCCGGGCCTGAAAAGGATCGTGGATCATGACGGCACCGGACAGCTGGTCCGTGGCCCCGGCGGTCGGTGCCGAGGCCACGTCTTCTTCCCGCCCGCGCGATACAGGCCCCGAGGCAGGGGAGATGGAGACCGGGTCGCTCTACAGCGACTATGAGAAGGTCTATCCGCGTCGGACCGAAGGGCAGTTCCGGCGCATCAAGACCGCCATGAACACGGTGTTGCTGTCGATCTTCTTTATCGGTCCGTGGCTGCGCTGGGATCGTGGTCCCGACGCGCCGGGTCAGGCCATCCTGATCGACATGCCCGGCCGCAAGGCCTACTTCTTCGCCATCGAGATCTGGCCCCAGGAGGTCTACTACCTGACCGGCTTGCTGGTCATCGCGGCGGTGACGCTGTTCTTCGCGACCGCCCTGCTGGGCCGGGTGTGGTGCGGGTTCGCCTGCTTCCAGACCGTGTTCACCGACGTGTTCGTGGCCATCGAGCGGGCCATCGAGGGTGAGCGCAGCGCGCGCATGCGCCTGGACCGGGGACCGCTGACCGCCGCCAAGGTGTCTCGCAAGGTCCTGAAAAACCTGGCCTGGCTGGCGGTGGCGTTCGCCGTCGGCCTCGGCTTCGCGCTGTACTTCGGGGACGCGCCCCGGTTCCTGGCGGACATCCTGACGTTCCAGGCCGGCATGGCGCCCTATGGCACCATCGCCGTGGTGGGCGGCTTCTGCTTCCTGCTGGCCGGCTACGCGCGCGAACAGGTGTGCATCTACATGTGCCCCTATGCGCGCTTCCAGAGCGCCATGATGGACGACGAGTCCCTGATCGTCACCTACGAGTCATGGCGGGGCGAGCCGCGCGGCAAGGCCCGCAAGACCGAGGACTTCAGCCAGCGCGGCCATTGCGTCGACTGCACCCTGTGCGTTCAGGTCTGCCCCACCGGTGTCGACATCCGCAAGGGGACGCAACTGGCGTGCATCGGCTGCGGTCTGTGCGCCGACGCCTGCGACAGCATCATGGACCGGTTCAACCTGCCGCGCGGGCTGGTGCGGTTCGATTCGGTGCGCAACCAGGCCGGTCGCGCCGCCGGCGAGACGGTGTCCATTCGCTGGGTTCGCCCGCGCACCCTCATCTACATCACCGCCCTGGCGGTGGCGATCGTGGTCATGGCGCTGACCCTGGCGACCCGCTCGCGGCTGGAGGTCAACGTGCTGCCGGAGCGCAGCCCGCTTTATGTGATGCTCTCCGACGGCTCCATCCGGAACGGCTACACCTTCAAGATTCTCAATATGGAACGGGTGGACACGCGCTTCACGGTTTCGGTGCATGGGGTGGAGGGCGCCGAGATCGCGGTGGTCGGCTACGACGTGCCCGCCGATACGCCGACCCGCGTGAGCCTGCCGGTTGCCGGGGACAGTGTCGGCACCTTCCGGATTTACGTCTCCGCCGATCCCGAGGCGCTGGACGGCGCCGCGACCCCCTTGACCTTCCGGGTGGTCAATGAGGGCAACGACGAGACCATCAATCATCGCGTCAATTTCAACGCGCCCGGGCGATGACGGCCTCGGCCCGGGGGCGATGGATGGCGCGCCGGCCGGCCGCCGGACCCTTGGATCGCGGCCATCGCCCGCCGGGCAGGGCTCCGAATCCAGATTACGGGATGTTCATGTTGAGGATTGAGGCGAGGTAGCTGGGATCCCAGGCGGCCCGTTTGCGTCGGGTCTTGAGGG
>NZ_JACIGK010000077.1 GCF_014197915.1 Roseospira visakhapatnamensis | reverse complement strand
ACTGGGCCACCACCGACCGCGTCTACATCAACATGGAAAACCGGGATGACTGAGGGACCTCAGGCCGAATTTCCATCCTTCAGGTTGCTCAATCCTGCTGTCCCGTCTTCCCGGCCACCACGGCGCGCAGGAACGCAACCGTGTCCTGGTAGTCCCGCCCCTCCCGGCCCTCCGGCGGCGCGCCGGACGCCAAGGCGTAGCGGGCGATGATGATGCAATGCTGGCGCGCCAGGTCGGCGGCCAGGGCGTAGCGCCCTCCCAGGTAGCCATCGATCACACCGGAGGCATCGGCCAGGGCGGCGGTCAGCGCGGCCTCGTCGATCCCGCCGCCCTCCGCCCGCGCCAGGTCCTCGGCCTGGTTTTCGCCGATCTGGTCGATCATCTCGGATGCGGTCGCATAGGCCATGGATCAGGCGCCTCCTGTTGTTCGGGCTGGCCGGGGCCTCGCGACCCCGCCCGGCGCCCTCCGCCCGCCGGGATCGGCACCCGGGTTTCGCGTGGCATCACTTGGGCGGCTCGCCGTTCGCTGGCGCCGGCGTCGGTTCGGTCTTGCGCCCGCGCCCGCCGGTGGACGGCGCGGGTGCAGACGCCGGTTCCACATGCCCCCGCCGCTCGTGGTGCGCGGCCTGGGCCGGGGTCAGCTCGACGGTGTCGCCGGGCTGGTAACGCCGGCCGTTGTGGCGCATCCGGGTCTTGGCGATACGGGTCACGGTCTTTGGTTCGGTCATGGGTCAGGCCCCTCAGTTCGTCGCCACGACGTCTTCCAGCAGGAAGCCGGCGTGCTTGGCGATGATGAGTTCCTTGACCGTCTCGCCGACGCGCACGTACTCACCGCCACGCAGGCCCATGTCCACGGCCTTCGTGCCGCTGACCCGGGTTCCGAACTGCGCCGTCAGCCCCCAGGTCATGCCGCCACTCTCCGGACTGGCGGTGGGGTCGATGAACAGGCCGGCGATGTGCGGTCCCCACAGGTAGGACAGGCTCACGGCCTGGCCCGGCCGGTTGACGTTCGCCCGGCCCATGCCGACCACCACCTGCTGGACTTCCAGCAGTTCGGCCAACTCCTGGCGGCTGATCACGCCTTCCGTCACCGGCTGCCCCTTGATGGCCTGCACCAGCTTCGGGTGGCGCCGCACCTTGGTCCACGCGGTCTGGCCGAACACCAGGGTGTTGGGCCGCAGCAGGCAGGCGTTCAGCATGTCCATGAGCCCGCCGTAGGGGTCGCTGTTGGTGTAATCGCTGAACTGGTCGGTGCCGGACAGCACGGCCGCCAGGCCGTTGGCATAGCTGCCGGCGCTGAACACCGTTCCCGCCACCCGCTGTTCGCGATCCAGGGTGACGACGTTGGTCGCCACTTCCGTCCGCTGGCCGCGCGGGTCGAACCCGCTCCGCTCGGCCTCCCGGATGGTGTCGTTGTCGAGCGGAACGGCGAGACCGAAGTCTTCGCACGAGCCGTCGTGTTCCTCCCCCCGGATCTCCATCGTCCGGACCTGCGACCGCCGGCCCACCCGCGTATCGGGGATCGTGTAGGACTGTTCGATGGGGTAGCTGGTCCACTTGAACTTCAGGCCACTGACCGGTCGGCGCGGCATCACCTCGTCGGCGATCAGCGTATGCGCCGGATTGCTGTAGGCGATGGCGATCGCCGTTTGTGTGGCGTCTTCCGTGTATTGGGACTGGTCATCGGCCATGGGGATCAGGCTCCGTCAGAAGTGTCAGGCGCCCTGCATCAGGCCGGGCACGATGAGGACACGGGTCAGGGCGTCGGTGGCACCGGCCTCCAGCGCGATCCCGACGACGCGGGCGTTGGCGCCGGCCGCCGGGGCGGCCAGCACCGCCTTGCCGTCGCTGGCGCTGGTGACCGGATCGCCCATCGCGAAGGCGCCGCCGGCGGTGACCTGCTGGACACCGGACAACATCACGTCCACCGGCTTGCCGGCGGCCTCGGCGCCGCGCGGGCCGGTGACGCCGATCAGCTTGTCCGTAGCGGCGGTGCCCTGGGCCACCTGGTCGTCCGTGGCCGTGGCGGCGACGATGCGGTGGGGAGCGATGACCCCGGCGCTGGTGAAGTTGAGGGTCAGACCGAGATCCATGGATCAGCCCCCCATCACGTGCGCGACGGCGTCGCTGGTGCTAACCGTGATGCCCTTGGCGGCCATCTCGGCGCGGTACGCCTGGGCCTTCTGGGCGGCCGCCTGGGGCGTGATCCCGCCGGCGCCAGCCGGGCGCGAGGGCATGGTCACGGGCTTGGTGATGTCCGCCTTCTGGGCGCTCGCCACCCA
>NZ_JACIGK010000076.1 GCF_014197915.1 Roseospira visakhapatnamensis | reverse complement strand
GCGCGAAAAACCGGCCAAGGGACGGGTTCCCTGATCGACGCCGTCACACACGCGGATGACGTCGTTCCGCAACCCATGCGCAATGCGGATGCCATTGACAATGGAACCTTGCTGGAGGCGCGGCCCCCTGTTAGAACACCCATGGCTCGGATTGACGATGTCCCCGACCGCCCGATTGAGGCGGACTACCCACACGGAGTGCCGGTGGATGACGCAGGACGACTCACCCACGACATCGACGGACGCCCCTTATCTGCACCGTATGTCGCCGGAAGAACGCGCGCAACCGGACTGGATACTGCGTTGCGACCCGAGGACGTGGTCGCAGTCGCAGAGGGACTCACACGCAGCCCTGTTGAGGCGGTTCCGAGCCGCGCGCTCCCGAGGGGAGCTCTTGGTGTGTATTACGCGCGGCCTGGAGTAGACGGCCCCGAGCGTCATATTCAGTACGATCAGAGACTTGAGGGGCGGGATCGCGACAACGTCATCGCGCATGAAGTCGGTCATGCGATTGACCGCATTGCTCAGGAGCGCACAGGGATTCCGTTGACCGGATCCATCAAGCAATTCAACGCTCTCTATCATGTGCAGAACAGTGGGGGGGCGAGGACGTCTGTGACGGATCCCCCCTCTCGGCAAACGCGCCCGGAACACCTGGGCTACCGGGGTGACAGTATCAGCCGTGAAAAGATGGCCGAGGGCATGCGTTTGTACCTGCAGAACCCCGCCTACATCAAGGAACACTTCCCCAACGCGGCGCGGCGCATCCGGGAGTATGTCAATACGGACCCGAGACTGAACCGCACCATCCAGTTCAACGAGATCGGCGCGCCCCTTGGGTTGGGCGCCCTCGGGGCCTCTGGCCTCGCCCCGCGCGACCACACCCTCGAGGAGGAGGACGAAGACGAGCGCGGGCTCTGGGGCTGGCGGTAGGGCCGGGGCTGGTCTCGAGGCTGGATCCATGATCGTTCATAGAGCAAATCCCGAGCGATCCGAACCGGATCGCGACGACGATTTGCTTGCATATCAGAGTCTGAGAGCATGGTCCGTGAGTCCAGACTCACGCTCCATGCTCTCAGGGACGATGATTGGCTTGCCGAGGCCCGGCCAATACTCAATGTGCTTGACGGGCTGTCGTGTGTTCGTCGACCAATCGTAGGGTAAGACGCGAACGCTATATGTCCCTGGAGGCAAGGTCGCGGCGGCTTCCTCAACGGTTGGTGCGTCGACAATGGCGGCGATGGCGCGATCACGGACAAAGGCAAAGCGGTAGATACCGGTGCCGTTGTCAGGGGTGCCCCATCGACGGGCGAGTTCAGGATGCCGCATGCGATCCTCCATGCTCACGACAATCAGGATACGGTAAACGAGTGCGGTTGGCACCCCGCCCGAGCGCATGCGGGAGCGGCCTGCCCCGCGCCCGGGGTCGGTCACCGAAGCGGCGGAGGGCCTTCTCGGGATCGATCCGTCGTACAGCGCGCGCGGCACGCTGTTGCCTGTCGCCCGCGATGCCGAGGGCGATGCTGTCCTTGCCTGGCCCGAGGCCGCGATTGGCGCGGTCGAGGGGTTTCTGATGCCGGGCCACCTCGCGCAGGGTGGCAGCGCCACGGAGCAGGAGATGGAGCGCACGGCGCTCGAAACGGCCGGTTTGGTGACGGGCGGCGCATTGCCTGCCCGGACAGCCTCGGGAGTTCGGCCGTCCCTCGGAATGGGAGGCGGCAGGCGTGCGCTGCCGATGGACGAGGCGAGCCGGATGAGGCGGGCTCAGGACCAGGGGTACGACTTGGATAACCCGGCATACCGTGGCGATAAAATGCCAAGCGAATACCCAAAGGGCGCTCGTTTCACCTATGATCCGGACTATGCTGCCGGTTTCGGTGATCGGGGCGGCGTGCGGGAGTTCGCGTTCCGCGACAGGAACGCCCTTGGCGCTGGTCATCCCGTGACGCTCGGACACCTGCGAGACATTGCCAGGGCGATCCAGGCTAGGGAAGGTGACGCCGCCGCCGAGCGGTTTGTGCAGGCGAACTCATCCATCTCGGATGATTTGCAGACCTTTTTTGAAAAGTCGGCCAACGCGGACCCAAATATCCCGGTTGCACGGGATGGCAGCCTGACGCTTCGGTACATGCAACAGCAAACCGGGGACCACAAGCGCATCGCTCGCGAGGCCGGGATCACGGAACTGCACGATGCGGGCTTCTTCGACCGGATCGTTGGCGAAGGGATTCGAGACAAGAACAAGGCGGCTTTTGATCCAATGCGCTTCAATGACCGGAACGCGCTGGCAACCGGCGGCGGTTTCTGGGGTTGGCCACTGTTGACTACAAAGGACTAGGGCCTGTTGACAATCACCGACCTGCGATGATGGCTGCGACAAGGTACCAGTTTGCGGTGTAGCTGCTGTCGGTCTTGTCGTATCGTGTTG
>NZ_JACIGK010000075.1 GCF_014197915.1 Roseospira visakhapatnamensis | reverse complement strand
TCGAAGGCGACGCGGGCGCTGTAGCCCTTGTAGGTCATGGTGCTCATGGCGTGACTCCGATGGACTCAAGAAAGGCGCGCGCGTCCCTGACCTGAGACCGCCTGGTGTCCCGTGCGGGGTGCGGGCGGTGGACGGTGGCGACCACGGTCCCCGCGACGAAGCGGGCGCGGGAACCGGAGCCCTCGACCAGGTCGGCGCTGGCGGCAAGCAACAGAGACTCAAGATCGTTCCAGGCGATGGTACCCGAGACCGGGTCGCGGAAAACGGCCCGCAGGGTCTTTCTGTGCGTGCTGTTCATGTAAGCACGAGATTGCGCCGGCGGACCTGAATGCAAGCGCTATGTGATAGCAAAAAAAGGGCTACCAACGGCGGGTCGGGCTTGCTTGTTGTCATAGTATGTAGTATGATACAACGTACTATGACAACAAGAGGGAAGCGCCATGGCCATCACCAGGGACCGCATCTGGGCCGCCGCCGACGATCTCGACGCCGCCGGCCAGAAGCCCACCCTCGCCGCCGTGCGCAAGGCCGTGGGCGGCGGCAGCTTCACCACCATTCAGGAGGCCATGGTCGCGTGGAAGGCGCGCAAGGCCGCCCGCGAGGTGCCCGAGCGCCAGCCCGTGCCCCAGGCCGTCGCCGATCAGCTGGAGGCCCTGGGGGCCGAGGTGTGGACCGTGGCCCTGGACCTGGCCACGGCGCGCCTGGCCGGCGAGCGCGAGACGCTGGCGGCTGCCCGCGCCGAGATGGAAGCCGCGCGGCGGGATGCGGCCGACCTGGCCGATCAGCTCAACGCCGACCTGGAGGAGACCAGGGCGCGCCTGGAGGCCGTGGCCGGCGAGCGGGACGCCAGCCGGACGGAGGCCGGTGCCCTCCGCCAGTCCCTGGCCGTGGCCGAGGCGCGCGGGCAGGAGATGGAGCGTCGCGCGGCCGAGGGGCGGGACGAGGCCGCCCAGGCGCGGCGCGAGACCACGGAGGCCCGGGAGCGGACCGCCGACCTGGCCGGCCGCCTCGCGGTCCTGGAGGCCCAGAACGCCGCGCTGCTGGCCCGCCTGACCTCGCCGGCGCCGGCCGGGCCGAGCGCCTGACGCCGGCGGAGGCCGGCGCCGCCGCACAGCAGCGGAAAACCGGCCAGATCTGGCCGGTCCGTGAGCTGTGTCACGGTGTCTCGTCCGGCGTCTTGGGTGTGCGATCGGCGAGGTCCAGCAGCGTATCGGCTGTCAGGTCGGATACGGAAACCGTGCGATCCGCGATGTCCAGCCGGATGGACACCGACCGGTCCTTCGAGAGGGCGCGCAGCGTCTCAAGGAGCTGATCCGCCTGGTCTTTCCGCTTGCGCCGCTCGACCAGGTCGGCGACGGCCAGGGCGGCGCTCGGGAGGGTGAGGACCAGGGTCGCAATGGCAATGGCTGTCCCCAGATCGCGGTGCGGGCCGTCCGGCGGTGAGGTGACCGGCTGGACGGCCGGGGCCTCGCCGAACGCCCTTTTCAGCGCATCGGCGACCATTGGCGCGACGGTCTCGGACTCGGCCCCATCCACACGGAAGGTGACGGTGTTGGTCATGGCTCTTTCTCCTCGGACGGGGACGCCTGGTCGGCGGTGGCGCGAACCTGATCAATGAGCACCGCCACCTGGTCCGCCTCGGCATCCCGGCCGAAATGGCGAAAGGCCTGCGCCGAGCGCTCCAGCACCGCGATCGCGTCCTCCTTTTGGCCGGCGGCGGCGAGAAACTGGCCGAGTGCCACCCCGATCACCGCGATGCCATCCAACGCGCCGAGTTGGTCGACGATGGCGTAGGCGCGCGGCACGACCTGCGCCGCCGCGCCGTGGTCCCCCTTCGCGAGATGAATGCTGGCGATGCCCCACAGGCAGGCGGCAATCTCGCGCTGGTCGCCGAGGCGGTCGAAGGCCGGGCGGACCTCGTCCTGGAGGATGCGCAGGGCTTTGTCGAGTTGGCCGCGGGCTTGGAGGATGTCGGCGATCTTGCCCATGGTGACGGCCTTTTGGTGGACGTCGCCGAGGCGGTCAAAGACGGGGAGTTGTTCTTCGTTTCGGATGCGCAGGGCTTCGTCGAGTTGGCCGCGGGCTTGGAGGATGTCGGCGATCTTGCCCATGGTGACGGCCTTTGATCGGACGTCGCCGAGGCGGTCAAAGACGGGGAGTTGTTCTTCGTTTCGGATGCGCAGGGCGTCGTCGAGTTGGCCGCGGGCTTGGAGGATGTCGGCGATCAGCCCGCGAAACACGGCCATGTCACGGATGGCGCCCAGAGGCTCTATTATGTCGCATGCGGATTGGTATCCCTTTAGGGCATCGTCCAAATCCCCTCTGGCGGCATAGATGTCGGCAACTTTTCTAATCGTGATGGCCTTTTCTCGGACGTCGCCGAGGCGGTCATAGACGGGGAGTTCTTCTTCGTTTCGGATGCGCAGGGCTTTGTCGAGTTGGCCGCGGGCTTGGAGGATGTCGGCGATCTTGCCCATGGTGACGGCCTTTTGGTGGACGTCGCCGAGGCGGTC
>NZ_JACIGK010000074.1 GCF_014197915.1 Roseospira visakhapatnamensis | reverse complement strand
GCATACTTCGGCAACCTGATCCACCTTCCCGAGACTCGGGCCAGACGGGATGTCCCGCTGCTGAACGCCGCCCGGGACGTCTTCCGGGACCGGCTGTCGGCCGACACCGTCCGCGACATCGAGGAGCGGGCCATGGACCGTGACCGGCAGGCCACCGCCCCGGGGGGGTAAGCCACCGGTCACCGGATGGCTGGCCGCCCCCCGGTGACCGCCCTTGCCGCCGCCGGTCCCCCCATCGGCCGGCGGCGGCCTTTTCCCTCTCAGTTCCCCCTGTGACGGGGGACGGTGGTCCGGCTAGACTCGGGACTGGTTTCCATCCTCCGTCCGAAAGGATCCCCCTCATGTCCGATCTGCCGAAAAGCTACCTCACCGACGACGAGCGCGCGGGTCTGTCTCAGAACGCGATCTACATCTGCGAGTCCGAAGCGGCCGACGAGGCCGGTGATGACGAAACAGCCTGGGCGTGGCTGCGCCTGGCCGAGATTCCCGCGCACGCGCTGATGGCGGCGAAGAACGTCAACGGCGCCGACTGGATCAAACAGAAGGGTCTGAGGACCGAAACGGCGGAGAAACGCTATGGAAAAGACTGGCTTGATCGATAGGATTGACCGTCGGTTCCTTCGGGAAAAAACCCTCACCAACGAGGTGGACAAGACACCGGAAGCCCGGCGTCGGGCCAAGCTGCGTGGATCGATCCTGCAGGACCTCAAGGACGTGGGCCAGAGCGGCGACCTGCCGCTGATCCTGGCCACCGAGCGCCGCTTCCTGGAGAACGACCTCCAGCAGTACGCCAACAGCCGGGCCATGCGCGACAGCCTGACGGCGGCCCTGGCCGAGATGACGGCCGCTGACCGGCTGCTCGGCAAGGTCGCCGATCCCGGCGCCTACCGCCAGGTCGACGAGGAACACAGCCTGCCCAAGAACCGGACCGGCGACCTGCCCCGGGACGAGGCCCGCCAGTTCTTCTCCGCCCACGCCGCCCGCCTGCTCAATCAGGACAAGTCCCGCCTGGACGACGACGAGAAGCGCGTCATCGACCAGCGCAAGCGCAACATCCGCGCCGGCCACGACCTCTACAAGGCCCTGCAACGCAGCGCCCTCGGCCTGGCGCCGGCCCCCTCACGCACACGGTCACGCGGCCAGGCGCCCGGCCTCTGAGCGGGGGACGCGCCCATGCCGTCCGCCCGCCACCCTGCCAAGACCTACCTCGATGACGCCGAGGCCGCCCGCCTCAAGGACCTGGCCGCGCGCACCCACCTGTCGCAGGCCGAGGTGCTGCGCCGCCTGCTCATGGCCCAGCCCCTGCCGGCCGCCGACAGCCTGGCCGGATGGGACGCCATCCGCGACCTGATGCGCGTCAACGCCGACCAGGCGCGCCTGGGCAACCTGTTCAAGCTGGCCCTGGACGAGGCCCCCGACGACACCCTCCAGGCGCAACTGCAGGCCATCGCCACCGATATCGCCACCTGCCAGACCGCGCTCAAGGCGGCGGCCGTGGCCCTGCGCGCCCGGCTTCAGCCGCGCCGCGCGCCATGATCGCCCCATGATCGCCCACCGCATCGCCAAACGATCCGATGTGGCCGACGACTACACGCGCCTCGCCGAATACATCGCCGCCGCCCCCGAACAGGGCGAGAAGCTCGACCGCCTGTGGATCGCCAACTGCGACGCCGGCGAGACCCCGGCCGACCTGGCGCCGGCCCTCGCCGAGATCGAGGCCGTCCGCCAGAAGAAGCCCGCCGTCGCCGACAAGACCTATCACCTGGTGGTCTCCTTCCGCGCCGAGGACCGCCCCGGGCTGACCGGCGCGGCCCTCAAGGACATGGCCCGAACCTACGCCGAGGCCCTGGGCTTCGGCGCGCATCAGTACGTGGCCGGCACCCACATCAACACCGACCACTTCCACATGCACATCGCGATCAACAAGGTGCATCCGGAGACCCTGAAGGTCCACACGCCCTATCGCGACTTCAAGACCCTGGAACAGACCTCCCGCGCCCTGGAGCAGCGCTACGGCCTGATCGTCGATCGCGGCCGCGCCGACCGCGACCAGGCGCCGCCCCTGTCGCCGGCGGCGCGCGATTTCGAGGCCGCCACCTGGGAAGAGAGCTTCCAGCGCTGGCTGCAGGGCCACCGCGACGCCGTGCTGAAGACCGTCGCCGACAGCCGGACCTGGCCGGACCTGCACCGGGACCTGCTGGACCGGCATGGCGTGCGCCTCAAGGCCCGGGGCGCCGGCCTGGTGTTCACCGACCGCGCCGGCGGCCAGGCCATGAAAGCCTCGGCCCTGGACCGCGCCTGCGCCAGGGCCGCCCTGGAGCGGCGCCTCGGCCCGTTCCAGGCGGCCACGGCGGAGAGAGCGGCCCCGGATCGGGAGCCGGACAAGGATGGGGGCAAGGATCGCGGTCAGGAGCCGGCCCAAGGCCCCGGCTACCGGCGCAAGCCGCTGCTGCACGCGCCCGGGGTGCCGCGCCTGTGGCGGGCCTTCCGAAAGAGCCGCGCGGACACCCTGGCGCGGCGGACCTTGCGCAACTGGAAACACTATCTCCTCGCCGAGGCGTGGCGCGACCCCTACGCCGCCGCCCTCGTC
>NZ_JACIGK010000073.1 GCF_014197915.1 Roseospira visakhapatnamensis | reverse complement strand
ACGGTGGCGTCGTGGGCTCTGAGGATGCCGTTGGTCGCGGTCGTCATGACGGGTGTCCTTGTTCGGGGATGGGATCGGTGGCGGGTGCGGGCTCCAATGGGCGCTCCGATGGGGGCTCGGGCGGGGCCAGGCGGGCGCGCCGGCGCAGGGTTTTGTCCTGGAAGTAGAGGGTCTGGACGCCGCGCATGGGGGGCGATCCGGCGGCGAAGATCAGCGCCTCGCCGGGGATCACGCGGCCGCGCCGGCCCGTGCGCAGCCCGCCCAGGCGGAGCGCCTCGTCGGCGGTCAGCAGCGGGCGGGCCACCTCGGCCTGGCTGTCGCTGACGGAGTGCCGCTCGCCCAGGCGTCCGGAGCGCGAGCGCCGCGCCTGGACGATGGTGGCCTTGCCGGCCAGCCTGGAGAGATGCTCGGCCGTCTCCAGGCGGTTGGGGGCGAAGGCCACGCGGATGTGGCAGTTGCCGGTGAGGCTCTCGTCCTTGCCGTAGGTCTGGTGCAGTTGGGCGATGTCCTGGACGATCAGGACCGCCTTCAGGCCGTAGCCGGCCATGTAGGCGAGCCCCTTCTCCATGACGTCGAGCTTGCCGACGGCCGTGAACTCGTCGAGCATCAGCAGCAGCCGGTGGGTGTAGTGCTTCACCGGGGCGCCGTTCTCGAAGGCCATGCTCTCGGTCAGGCGGCGCAGCACCAGGCTCATGAGGATGCGGATCAGCGGCCGCAGGCGATCGATGTCCGAGGGCGGCACCATGAGATAGAGCGCCGCCGGTTTGTCGCCGTGCATCAGGTCGGCGACCGCGAAGCTGCTCGACGCCGTGTTGCGGGCGATGATGGGATCGGCGAACAACGCCATGCCGGTGATGGCCGAGGAGTGCACGCCCGAGCGTTCCTGGACCGCCTTGAGCATCATGCGGTGGGCGCCGCGCCGCACCTCGGCGTCGATCACGGGGTCACCGTGCTCGAAGGCGGCCATGTCGCGCAGCAGGTCCAGGAAGCGGTCCTCATCGTCGCCGTCATCGCCGGCGCCGATGCCCGAGAGGACGGCGTTGACGTCGGCCAGGCAGGCGGTGTCTCCACCCTCCCGGTGCCGGCGATAGAGGACGTGCAGGAGCGCCGTGGACAGCCAGGCGAAGCCCTCCTTCATCCAGTAGTCCTTCAGCCCCCGGCCGTCGGGGTCGATGATCATGGTGGCGATGTTCTGGCAGTCGCGGATCTCCTGGCCGGTGCCCAGGCGGATCTCGGCGAGCGGGTTGATGCGCACCCGGGCACGCGGGTCGGTGGGATCGAAGGCCAGCACGGTATGGCCCAGCGAGGCGCGGTAGCCGGCGCTGAGCGCGTGGTTCTCGCCCTTGATGTCCAGCACCAGGACACTTTCCGGCCAGGTCAGCAGGGTCGGCAGGATCAGCGACACACCCTTGCCCGAGCGCGTCGGCGCGAAGCACAGCACGTGTTCGGGGCCGTCGTGGCGCAGCGGGCGGACGCCGCCGAGGGGGCGTTTCCAGCCGCCCACCACCACGCCGCGCCGGCCCAGCAGCCCGGCCCGGCGCACATCGCGGGTGGTGGCCCAGCGGGCGGTGCCGTGCAGGTCGCGGGTTTTGACCCCGCCGGCGCGCGTGACGTTGCCGGCGCGGCCCAGCAGGGCGGCGGTCAGGGCCATGGCCATGAGCCCGGCGACGCCGCCGGTCCAGGCCGCCCGGGTCAGGGGGGCGGGCAGGCCCTCGGGGTGCAGCAGGGACTGCCACAGCCACACCCACCAGCGGCCGTCGCGGGCGTCGAAGCCCACCAGGTGATGCCACCAGGCCAGGATGCCGCCCACGGTGGCGGCCAGGATGACCAGGAACAGCAGCCGGCCGAGCACCATCATGCCGGCGCCTCCCCATCGTCGAGGACGCCGTCCCTGAGGACGAAGCGGCGGTTGCGGACCTCCCAGATGTCGGTGATGTGGCGATAGCCGTCGGCGCGGCGCTTGATCTGCACCACCACGTCGACCAGGTCGCCCAGGAACTCGGGCACGTTGGGCATGACGGCGCCCGACCAGGCGATGTTCTGGTCGAACTTGCGGTGAATGACCTGTTCCGGGCTTTCGGCGTGGATGGTGCACATGAAGCCGGTGACGCCGCTGTTGAGCGCGGCCAATGCGGCGAAGGCGTTCTGGGTGCTGATCTCGCCCAGCACGATGTGGTCGGGGGTGATGCGCATCAGGTGGTCGTAGAGTTCCCGCCAGCTGACCATGCCGGCGCCGGTGGCCGCCTCGCGCGCCGCCAGCAGGCCGGCGCCGTCCCAGAAGCGGCCGATGTGCAGTTCGGGGGTGTCCTCCAGGGCCACCACGCGGCGCTCGTCGGGCAGGGTGGCCAGCAGCATGTTGAGCAGCGTGGTCTTGCCGGTGTTGGTGGCCCCGGAGACGATGACGTTCGCCTCCCGGGCCACGGCGGCGACCAGGTAGTCGCGGACCCAGGGGCTGGCGCCCCACTGGTCCCAGGTGGGCACGAAGGGATGCTTGCAGCGCACGGCCAGCGACAGGCCGCTCTGCACGCTGGCGCCCACCAGGCATTCGAAGCGATGGCCGCCGGGCAAGACGCAGGACAGCTTGGTCTTGTCCTCGCCGTCGAAGGCGAC
>NZ_JACIGK010000072.1 GCF_014197915.1 Roseospira visakhapatnamensis | reverse complement strand
CCCGCAGCGCCGCGATTTGCTCTTCAAGCCACCTCACCCAGAGGGTGAATCACATCCCGTGTCCCGTGTCCAAGCTATTTCGGCCAAAATGAGAATTGCTGTATCGAGAATGAACCAAAATGGGCCAGCAAGGGCGCTGACCTCACTTGCAAGGTCATCTCATTTGCCGATACGGCATCGGCGATACGACGTATAATTTGGGATGTGGCTTCGTCGCACAGTTTGAACCACTCAGGCGTTGATCGTGTCATCGTTCCAGAATATCGGCAGATGTAAGTTCTTTCATTATTGATACTGGCAAATCAAATATGGCGGCAAGTCAGCCGACTTCTCGTCTCGCCTTCGCAAACCCTCTGTCGGTTGTAATGAACCGCTCCAGCATGGGCACGATGAGCCTGACGGGATCGGTGATAGGTTGGCCGGTCTCGCGGGCTAGAGTGCTCTGGGGTCGGGTTGAGTCGCCAGGGATTCCCACGGACTCGTTTTTATGATTCAACGGACTGACCTTTAGGAGGTCGGTCCGCATGGGAAAACCCTATTCGCGTGATTTGCGAGGGCGCTTCGTGGCGCTGTTATACCAACGGTCATTGAGAATGACCGTTGCAGTCCGTGGCCGGCCCGCTCCCCCTCCCGGCCACCCACGGCAGTATACTTGGGGTGGCCGGGAGGGGGAGCGGGCCGGTGCCGCTCGGCGGATGAGTCACACTCATCCGCCACTGGTATTAGAAGAGGGGCTTTCGGCCAGTGGCGCGGGGCGGCGCCTTTTGGTGGCTCGTTCGACGGCGACCCGATGGGGCAAGATTTGGCGTGACGAAGGCCGGGCCGAGGCCTTGGCGATGGGGGGCGACCAGCGCTCGCACGCCATGGAGGCGCATGCGTCGATCGTTCTTGGTCTTGTGGAGGAAACGCCGGACATCTTTCTCCATGAGATCGTTGCCAAACTGGCCTCCCAGGGCATTTCCGCCAGTACGGACATGGTGCGCAGCCTGTTGGCTCGTCACGGCATCACGCGCAAAAAAAGGGTTCATGACGGAAAATCGGGGAGGGGCGGACAACGGGACGGTCTGACACACTGGTAGTTGCGACACGACACAGACTGCCAGGGAGGCCCCGTTGTCCTTCGATGATCCTATGTCCTGGCTTGGGGGCTGGGAAGGCTACCGCGTTGAGACGGTCCAGCGACGCGAGGGTGAGCAACCGGAAGTCTGGATTTTCCTGGGCTTCCAGCCGGGAGCGGCTTTGATCTGCGATGGCTGCGGCGAAGCGGCCGACGCGGTGCATGACATTGAGTGTCGAGTGGTGCGGGACCTTCCGATTCTCGACGCCACGACCTTCGTGTCGGTTCCGCGGCGCCGGGTCACGTGCCCCCGATGCGGTCCGCGCCTTGAACGCCTGTCGTGGCTGGAGCGCTATGCCCGGGTGACGACCCGTCTGGCTGAGAGTGTGGGGCGCCTGTGCGCTGTGCTGCCGGTCAAGCACGTCGCCGCGTTCTTCGACCTGCACTGGAGCACAGTGAAGGCAATCGACACGCATCGCCTTTTGGTGGCGTTGAACCCGCCTGAGTTTTCAAGCGTCGAAGTGCTGGCGATGGACGAGTTCGCCCTGCGCAAGGGACATCGGTACGCCACTGTCGTCGTCGATCCGCGCCGACGACGGGTTCTGTGGGTCGGGAAGGGGCGTGGGCGCGAGGATCTCCGGCCGTTTTTCGACCTTCTGGGCACCGCCGGATGCCATCGCATCAAGGCCGTGGCCATGGACATGAACGCCGCCTACGCCCGGGAGGTGGAAGCCCGCTGTCCCCATGCCGTGGTCGTCTATGACCTGTTCCACGTCATTGCCAAGTACGGCCGCGAGGTCATCGATCGGGTTCGTGTCGACGAGGCGAACCGGTTGCGCCATGACAAAAAAGCACGCAAGGTCGTCAAGACAGCACGTTGGCTTCTCCTGCGCAATCGCGAAACCATAGTGCGCGAGGAGGATCATGTCCGGCTCGATGAACTTCTGGCCGCCAATCAATCCCTCATGACTGCCTATGTCTTGCGGGACGAACTGAAAGACCTTTGGCGCGCCGCCTCGCCCGAAGCGGCCCGCAACGCTTGGCACGCCTGGGCCAGAAAGGCCCGCGACAGCGCCATTCCAGCCCTGATGCGCTTCGCCAAGCGGCTTGAGCCTTACCTCGCAGGCATCGCTGCCGCAGATTGAGCAACCTGAAGGATGGAAATTCGGCCTGAGGTCCCTCAGTCATCCCGGTTTTCCATGTTGATGTAGACGCGGTCGGTGGTGGCCCAGTCCTCGTCGATCTCGGCGAGGACGGCGGTGACGAGGCGCAGCAGCGAGGCCTCGTTGGGGAAGACGCGGACCTTTTTGGTCCGGCGCTTGATCTCCTGCTGCACGGCCCGCTCGATCGGGTTCGACGTGCGCATGCGGCGGCGGTGCGGCTTCGGCAGGGTGAAGAGGGCGAGTCCCTCGGGGACGTTGGCCTCCATCCACGCGGCGAGCCTCGGCGCCGCCTTGCGGTAGCTCTCGGCCAGGGCGGCCAGTTCAGCCTCGGCGGCCTTCAGATCCCTGGCGTTCCAGACGGCGCGCAGGTCCTCGCCGATGCGCTTGCGGATGGCGAGCGTCGGGGCGTGGTGAATGGCGTTCTGGGCCAGGTGGAACTGGCAGCGTTGCCATGTCGCCCCGGACAGCACGGCGCGACGAGCGGCGCGCAGGCCGGCATGGTCGTCGCTGACGATGAAGTCCACGCCGCGCAGGCCGCGGTCCACGAGGTCGTTCAGGAAATCCCGCCAGTGGATCTCGGCCTCCGAGAGGGCCGCCGACACGCCCAGAAGCCGCCGCCGGCCGTCAGGGCCGACGCCGATGGCCGACAGGATGGCCGCGTCGCGGACGATGCCGCCGTCGCGCACCTTCTCATACCGGGCATCGAGGATCAGGTATTTCACCGGGTCGAGCCGGCGCGTGCGCCAGGCTTCCAGTTCGTCGTCCAGCAGGGCGGCGGCGCGGCTCACCTGGGTCGAGGACAGGCTTTCCAGCCCGAATTCCTTCATCACCTTGGCGGCGTCGCGGGTGGAGACGCCCTGGACGT
>NZ_JACIGK010000071.1 GCF_014197915.1 Roseospira visakhapatnamensis | reverse complement strand
ACGCGGCCCTGGACGTCGGAGAGCAGGCTGTCGAGATTGCGGATCTCGGCGCGGTGGCCGGCGATGAGCACCCGCTGGCAGGTGATGGCCAGGCGCGAGGAGCCGATGTCCTCGGGGGCCTGGTAGTCGCAGATCAGGCGCGAGCCCTTGGGCATCAGCACCTTGCGGCCGTGGTAGCCGTAAACATCACGCGCGGTCTGCACGACCACGGTGCCGGTGTCGTCGCCGCCGACCTGGCTGTTGATGCCGGTCTCCAGGATGCCGGTGATGTAGCGGTCGGCGGTGATGATGCGGGTGTTGTCCACCGGCGGGCTGCTGGTGCGGCGCGGCCCGCCGTAGTCGGCCGTGGCCGGCGTGGCCAGGTCCAGGGCGGCCATGTCCCGGGTCGCCGGCATGGCCGGGGCCGCCGGGGGCAGGCCCGCCACCACCGGCCGCAAGGTGCCCGGGGCGCCGCGCGCCCCCGCCCACAGGGCGGCCAGCGCCGTGGCCATGGGATCGGGCGGCGGCGGGGGGGGCGGCGGCTGGACCACCACCGGCGCCGGGGCCGGCGGGGCCGGCGCCGGGAGCACCTTCTCGATGATGATCGGCGGCATGACCACCGGCGCCGGCGCGGGCGCCGGCGCCGGCGGCGGCGGGTCCGGCAGCGCATAGGCGCCCGGGTCGTCCGGCGGCAGGTCGCTCGCCGGCACCGGCACCGGGGGGGCGACGCAATGCCCCCCCAGCGTCAGGCCGAGCGCCAGCGCCAGCTCGCACAGGGCCGACGTGGTCATGACGTCTCGCCCGTGTACCGGATGCACAGGTAGCTCTTGCCGCTCTTCAGCGTGATGAGCGGGCGGGTGGACTCAATGATGTAGGTCTGGCCCTGGACGCGGGTGTTGACCAGCTCGTCGATGTCGTCGACCACCACGTAGGCCGTGGGCAGTTCGATGTCCTTCCAGGTGTCGCCGAAGCGCAGATAGGTGAAGTGGTCATCGCGGAACACCGTCTCCGGCTTCAGGCTGTCGTCGCTGCCCCACAGCTCGTAGTCGCCCCAGCCGCGCAGGGTGGCCGGGTCGAACACCGCGTCGGCCACGAAGTCGCCATCTGGGATTGGGGGATCGGTCTCGGCCAGGCCCCGGACCGCGTCGGCCATGGCCGACACCCCGGCCGCCGGCGGGCGGGCGGCCGGGGTGCGCATGGTGCCGTCGTCCCCGAAGGCGACCAGGGCCAGGCGGCGCTCGCCGGGCATGGCGACCGCGCCGTTGATGCGCACGACCAGGTCGGGGGTGTTCTCGGAGTTGAAGCCCTCGGTGCGCAGGTAGATGGGATAGACCACCCCGCTCTTGCCGTAGACGATGAGATTGCTGTCGTAGCCGGCGCCGACCGGGCGCAGGGCGAGGCGTCTGGTCCCCCGCTTGCTGACCTGGAAGCCCTGGGCATCGCCGATGTCCACGGCGTCGATCACCTCGCCGCGCGGCAGTTCGATGACCGTGACCATCCACTCGCGCAGCCGCACCTTGTAGGTGCAGTCGCGGCACAGGTCGGTGGCGTAGACCGGCGCCGCCGGCCGGCTCTCGTCCCACACCTCCTGGACCTGGCCGGGCGAGCGCGGCCGGACCAGGTGGCCGTAGAAGCCGTCCTGTTGATCGTTGGCCTGCCAGAGGACACTGTCGGGCATCGGCAGCGCCGGCACCGGCGGCGCCTGGCCCATGGTGCCCGCCCCCTGGGACCCAATCTGGGACCCGGGCGTGGGAACCGAGGTGGGCACCGCCGTCTGGGCCTGCGCCGGGAGGGTCAGGCCGGCGGTCCCGAGCGCCAGGACCACGGCAAGACAAGGAGCGAGAGCGGAATGGACGACATGCCCCTGTTGGGAAAGATCATGCTCTGTTTTTGGAGTGACGAGTGCGGCCCCAGCTTGTGGATGAGCGGCGCCATGCTTTTTGGGCTCTTCGCCGTCATTGGCCTTGGTGGGGTCGCGGCCAGTGTCTTCCAGGACAAAAGATACATGCTTCTGGCCTTGATCCCGGCGATCATCCTGGTCGCGATCTTCTTCGGTCGCGTTCTTATCGACGTATCGTGAGAGGATGGTCAGCACGCCGCCGAACAGGCCGGCGAGTCCAATGGCGAAGAACACGGTGACATCCGAAGGCGGGTCACCCGGCGTCTGGCCGAGCAAGTCGAGGTCCATGACAACCAGGCGCAGCACCCACAGTCCGCCGAAGAACTCCACCATCGCCCTGGCCACCATCACGGCCACACGATCCAGCCTGTCGTTCAGCCAGGCGCGGCGGCCCGCGCGGGACGCCGCGCGGCGGCGGGAAGCCAGGGAGGCATGCCCCAGGGAGACGTATCCCAGGGTGATCAGCCAACCGACGGCATAGGCCAGGGCTCCGAGCCAGCCGAAAAAGATGAAGCATATATACCCAAGAACAAGAAAGGGAATTCCTGGAACGAATTTGACGTACCTTAAAAAGCGATCCATTACTTTTTCTCCTTCGACGCCATGATCGGCATGTGTCTTTTTGACTTCCAAAGATCAGCTTTGGGTGAGAGGCAATGGTGCGCCCTGAGTAACCCCGGCATCCTCTTTCGCCAGATGTTTTTCCAGGAACTCTGACGCCAGGTCCTGATAGCCGCCGACCACACCCAGCAGGAACAGGAGCACCGGATACAGTGGCTCCAGAACGGGCAGCGACTTGAGCAGGAAGAGCTGGATCAGGCCGATCGGCAGGAGAGCCACCAGCAGGATCGCGAACACGACCCGCATCCGGCCCTTGCCGAAGCGGGCCGCCTGGTGCGCCCGGAACGCCGCCCGCCGGTCCGGCGTCAGGGCATTCGTGACCTGGTAGGCCAGCCAGCCGCAGAAGTACGCCAGGGCACCGGCCCCACCGAAGAGCAGCAGGGACGCAAATCCGAGGACGACAAGGGAGACCTCCGCGAGGACACTGGAAACCTTCAGGAAACGCTCCATCACTCTCTCTCCTTCAGAACCATCGTCCGTACGAAGATGCCCAGCGGGTTGCTGTAGCGGTCCTCGGGGTGGACCTCCTGGGGCCTCGTTTCCATCGACAGGTAGGCGCGCAGGGGCTTGCGGCCGGTCTCCTGGCCGCGCCGGCGGTCGATCTGGGTGAAGTCGACCACCAGCTTGTGGTCGTCGTTGACGCCCTCCAGGCGGGTGACCGTCTCCACATGGATGTCCCGGGTGGCGCCGTCGGCCAGGGCGCGGGCCATCGCCTCGGTGGCCAGGTGATCGGCGCGGTAGCGCTTCCAGAAGGCCGGGTCCGTCATGCGCCAGGCTTCGCGGTG
>NZ_JACIGK010000070.1 GCF_014197915.1 Roseospira visakhapatnamensis | reverse complement strand
AAGAAGCGCTCGACAAAGTTATGCCAACAGAGTGCAGCAGCTATATGCGGCATTCCGGCTATGGCCCAACTTGATCTCGGATTACTCTAGGGCACCGACGACGTGGGTCGCGCCTTACCCCGCCTCCGGCGGCGTGAGGCCCAGGGCCTCGGCCAGCCGCGACCGCGCCTCGCGCGCCAGGTCCGGGTACCGGGTTTCATAGGCTGCCCAGGCCCGGGCCTGCCGCACTGCCGGGGGCATGGCCTCCGGATCCCCCAGGCTGGGCAGGCGATCCTGGATGGCCGCCGGCGCGAACACCGCCAGGCAGTCGTCCACCACCGCCAAAAGGTCCTCGGTGGCGGGGATCGGCGCTCCCTGCGGTCCATCCTCTTGCGGACCCTGTTGCAGGTCATCCGGCGGCGGGACATCCCCGGATGGAGCCTCCAGCGGCGGCACCAGATCCGGCGCGAAATCCTCCGGAATGGGCCCGCTCCGGGGTGCGGATAGCGGGTCCACGGCACGGTCGTGCGCCGCCGGAGGCCCTTCGTCCACCATGACCGGCGATACAGGCGCGGCCTGCCCCTCCCCCGCGGCGCCTTCGGCCAGGTCGTCCCAGTCCTCCGGGATGAGGCCGTCCCCGGCCGGTTCCCCCGCCGCCGAGGCGCCCGCGTCGTCACCCGAGGCCCCCGGGATCGCGGGCGTCGGGCTCGCCGCCGGCAGGAAGGCCAGCGCCTCGGGCGCGGCATCGTCGGCATCGGCCCCGGCCGACGCCCACGCCTCTCCGGTTCCGTCTTCCCACGGGCCGATGGCCTCGCCCGGGGTCCGCCCGAACAGGCTGTCCCCGGGCGGCATCGGTCCCGCCGTCATCGACCGGTCGGGGTGTTCGTCGGGGGGCGCATGGGCCTCCGGCCGCAGGGGCTCAAGGGGACGGACCGGCGGACCGGTCCCATCGTCATCATCGGCGGCGTCGCCCCGCCCTCCGGGCGGAGTCCATCCCCCCCAGGGGTCGTCATCGCCGGGCGCGGGCAGCTTCGGTCCCGACGGCCCCGGGGTCCGGGACGCGAAGGGATCCGCCGACAGCCCGGCCAGGGCGGCGGCATCGGCCTCCGGAATCATCTGAACCACCACATCCAGCTCGCCCAGGCGCACGCGGTCGCCGTCGCCCACCAGCGCGGTATTGCCCCGCCCCAGGGGCGTGGGCGAGTCGTTCAGGAAGACACCGTTGGTGCTGGTGTCGGTGACGATGAAGGCGGTACCGGACGCATCCAGCCGGCAATGATGCTTGGACAGCAGGCGCCGGGGATCCTTAATGATCCAGTCGTTGTCCAGTCCGCGCCCGATGGTCAGACCGGCGGGACCGACCACCTGGGTCATCACCTGGTCGTCATCGAGGTCCAGGTCGCTGGTCAGGGTCAACAGCAGGGGCATGGCACGGGCTCCCGCCGGCGCGGCCGGCATGGCTTAATCCCGCCGGCGCAGCCGGCATGGCGTGATCCGGGCGTCCAGGCTACAGTCTGTGGGTGTCGGCGGAAACCCCGCGACGCCCGCCCCCGGACACACAGGGAGACCGCGCCGATGACGACCTCCATGGAGTTGATCGACCGTCCCGCCGACGGCGCCGTGGTGCTGAGCCTTACTGGGCGCGTGGACAGCGGCACCGCGCTCGACGTTCAGGACCGCCTGTTGCCCCGGGTGCTGTCGGCCGGGTCCACGCCCGTCCTGATCGACCTCACGGGCCTTACCTACATTGCCAGCGCCGGCTTGCGCGTGCTGCTGATGGCGGTCAAGCGGGCCCGGTCGGCCGGCGGCGCGGTGCACCTCGCGGGACCGAGCGCCGGCGTGATGACGGTGTTGGAGGTAAGCGGCTTCACCTCCCTGTTCGAAATCCACGATGACCTGGACGAGGCCCTTGAGGATCTGGATGCCGCCTTGCGGTAGCGGGCACGGGACCCTTGGTGGGTCGCCATCCCGTCGGCGGGCCCGCTCGCGCGGCGCCCCACGTCGGCATGACGCCTGTTGGGGGCATGACGCCTGTTGGGGGCATGACGCCTGTTGGGACCAAGGCACCGGTTCGGAAACGGGAAAGGCGCCCGGCCAGGGGGGGCGGCCGGACGCCTTGGGCTCCCATCGGGAGCGACGAGGGTGCGTGTATGGGGGGGGGAGAACACGTCACCCTCGCCTGGACGACCCCGGGATCGCCTGGACCCCGAACACCGTCCCATGATCATGGAGATAGGCCGAAAGCCGATCGTTGGAAGGTCCGCACAATCATGCCTCACATGCAGGAATCGCATGGTCGGCGGACCCGTCGCTCGTCACCGGACGGACCGCCGCCCCGGGGCAAGGCCACGCGCGTCATCCGCCCGGATCACGGCACGCGGCGGCCCGTCAGTCCGACCGGCGGAACCCGGCCCGCTCCCGGTAGGAGAACAGATCCCGGTCCAGGTCGATGTTGAAGCGCGGTCGCAGCAGGTTGACGGTGACCTCCACGTTCTGCGCGTCCCGCACCCGCCAACTGCGCAGTTCCAGCGGGCTTTCCGCGAACACCAGGGTTAGGGTGCCCTGGCCCGGCGCGTCGGTCTCCACGATGTCCACCTCCATCAGGCCGGCCTGGCGGCGCATGCCGGTGACCGTGATGGCGGGGTCGGACAGCTTGACCTCGTCGCGCAACAGGATGCCCAGCGGGGTATCGCCGAGGCCGATGTAGCTGACCTGCTGCAACTCCCCATCCTCGTAGATCACATAGGATCCATTGGCCACCACCAGCACCTCGGCCGGGGGATCGTATTCGATCCGCATGCGCCCGGGCCGGCGCATGTACACGGTGCCGCTGGCCTGGTTGCCGGTGGAGGATGCCTGCTGGAACCGGCCCCGAAGGGACCGGACGCTGTTCAGGTAGTCCTGCGCCTGCTGCAACAGGACCGCTTCCTCCGTGCTCATCAGGTAGGGCGCGGGTCCCTGGGCCCGGGCCGCGCCGAACGGTCCCGGGACGAGGGCGACGGACAGGACGGCCGACAGGACGAGCGCCAGGGCGGCAAGCGACGGTCGGACACGGCGCAACGAACGAGGCATGGGGCATCCTTCGGACGGTGGCGAGGAAAAACGGGATGGGCGCGGGGCGTCCGGCGTGGCTTGCCGCCCCGCCCGCCCCGTCGCCGAGATCAACCCTAGGGGCGGAATGTGGCGTGAACAAGAGACGATGCGGCGCCGGGATCCGCCGCGCCGCACCGGCAAGACCTGCCGGGTGACGGGGCCGCCCGGGTGCTTCTTGCCGGGGGCTCCCGTCGCGGTCGCCGCCCTCGGCCACCCCTAGTGCACTGATCCAGACAAAAAATGCAGTCCACATTCTTTTGTCTGGATCGAAAGTGCACGAGAAACAATGTTTTGTGCAGCGACGTTTGCATTCAAGGGGGAACCCCTTGAATGCG
>NZ_JACIGK010000069.1 GCF_014197915.1 Roseospira visakhapatnamensis | reverse complement strand
CCCCAGCCACCCTGAGCCCGCCCCTCCTCACCTGTCCCTTCAATCACCAGACCCGGTTGCGACACACTCCAACCCCATCCTGAGAACTGCTGGTCCAGGAGGCCCTGGATTGCATCAAGCATCGTGGTTGCGGTACCCGTCGGCGTTTCCATGCGCTCGGCCAGGATTTCGACGTTGTCGTCCGTGCCCTCGCGCTCGGCCAACATCTCCAGCAGTTTTCTTTCGTCTTCCTCTAAATATCTGACCATCTCCCAATCCCTCCTCGGTGGTGTGGCGCTGCCGAGTGTAGGGACCGCCCGGGCGGCTGTCGCCCCCCATGCGCGTAGCCTCTGCCTCCGTGCGCGCATGGCGGCGGCCGTCCGGGCCTCCTCCCTGATCCGCCGCCACTGGGCGGGCGACTCGGTCTCGTGCCGGGCGCCCGCCCGTTTTTCGGGGAGGGGCCAGGGATGAAGGACCGCGCCGACCGTCGCCAGATGGACCTGCTGGCCTGGGAGCCGCCCGAGGTGGTGCGTGCCTTCCCGGCCGAGCATGTCCGCGCCGCATCCATGCGCGCGCAAATCAGTAAGGCGGTGGCGGCAGCATTGCGGGACTGCGAGACGTCCCGTGAAGAAATCGCGGTGGCCATGTCGGACTACCTGGGCGAGGCGGTGCCAAAGACGGCCCTGGACGGCTATGCCAGCGAGGCGCGCGAGGACCACACGATTAGCGTGGTCCGGTTGATGGCGCTGGTGCATGCGACCGGGGATGTGCGCCTGCTGCAGCTGCTGGCCGAGCCGTTCGGTTCCATGGTGGTGGATACCAAGCATCGCGAGGCGATCGAGGAGATTATCGATCTCGACCGGCGCGATGAGGTGGCCGAGTACTTGGACGGGCTGGAGCGCCGGATCGACGCCCGGCGCCGGCGGCGGCGCGGAGGGCACCGCTGATGCCCGCCGCCCTGCCACCCCCCGACGCCTGGCACACCGCCGCCGAGTTGGCCGGCGTCGCCGATCTGCCCGACACGGAGCGGGGGGTGCTACTGGTGGCCGCCCGCGAGGAATGGCCCTCCCGTCCCCGCCAGGGGCGGGGCGGCGGGCGGGAGTATCCTGTGTCGGCGCTGCCGGAGAAGGCTCGTCAGGCGCTGGCGCGGCGGGCCTTGGCGGCCGATGCCCCGCCGGCGGCGACGGTGGCGGCCGAGCGCGGGCAGCGGGATCCGGCGGACCTGAAGGACACCTCGCGCTCCTGCATGGATGCTCGCGCGGCGCTGTGCGCCGAGGTCGATCGGGTGCACTTGGAATACGGCCTGAGCCAGCGCCAGGCGGCGCAGGCGCTGGTCGATCAGGCGCGGGCCAGGGATCTGCCGGAGCACCTGGCGCGGATGGTGCCGCAGGCCAACGCGCGCGGCGGGCGCACGGGATCGCGGACGCTGTCCCTGCGGTCCATCCAGCGCTGGCTGGCGGCGCGGGCGGCGGGCGGTGACGTCACCGCGCTGGCGCCGGCCGAGGCGCGGGCGCGGGACCTGGCGCCCTGGGTCTATCCCTTGATGAAGTTGTACCACCGGCCGCAAAAGCCCTCCATCGCCGCCTGCCTGGAGTGGTGACCGGCGGATACGCCGGTGCCAGCGCCCAGCTACGACCAGGCGCGCCGGTTCGTGGCGTCCCTGGGCGCGGTCGGCAAGAGCCGGGGCCGGGTGGGTCCCCGCGAGTTGAAGGCCCTGCGGTCTTTCACGGCGCGTGATGTGGAGGGGCTGGTGCCCGGTGATGTCTACACCAGCGACGGTCACCGGCATGACCAGGAGGTGGCGCACCCGCTGACGGGTCAGCCGAAGCGACCGGAGATTATCAGCGTCTTGGATGTGCGGACGCGGCTGTGGGTCGGCTGGTCGGCCTGGCTGGACGAGGCCGAATGGCTGGTGGCGGCCGCACTTCGGACCGCCATCGTTGGCTATGGCGTGCCGAGCAACTGGTATGTCGATAATGGTTGCGGTTTCAAGAATCGCGCCATGAACGACCCCGTGACGGGCCTGATGGCGCGTTTAGGCATCACCTACCGAAACTCGCTCCCATACAATTCGCAAGCGCGTGGGATCGTCGAACGGTTCCACCAGACCGGCCTGATCGCTCCGGCGCGCCAGTCCATGGCCTACGTCGGCACCGACATGGACCGCTAGGCGCGCCAACTGGCCTTTAAAACGGGCCGGAAGGACCTGAAGGTCTACGGTCACAGCCCGATCATCCAGCCGTGGGACGTGTTCCTAGCCGAGGTCGAAGGCTGGCGCGCGGATTACAACAGCCGGCCTCATTCATCCTTGCCCCGCACGCGCGATCCCGAGACCGGGCGCATGCGCCACCGGTCGCCGGCGGAACAGTGGGACGCGCTCATGGTCGAGGCGGAGGCCTTGGGCGTGATGCCTCCGCGCCTGTCGCCGGACGAGGCGCGCGACCTGTTCCGGCCGCACGCGTTGCGCACCGTGCACCGGGCGTGGGTGCAGTTGCACAGCCGCAAGTACTTCAGCCAGACGCTTGATGATCTGGACCTGCACGGCCGGGAGGTGCGCGTCGAATACGACCCGCGCGACCTGGGGCGGGTCTGGGTCCGTGACCTGGACGGGCGGCTGATTTGCGAGGCGGCGCAGGATGGCAATACCCGCCCGTACTTCAACGACGACGACGTGGCCGAGGCCCGTGCCCGCCGTGCCACGGCGCAGGACGCGATGGCACGGCGCGACGAAAGCGCGGTGCCGCATCTGCTGGCGGAGCCGGCCCCGGCGCCGCGCGCCCTGACGGCGGACGAGGAACGCGCCAAGGCGCGCCTGGCCGCCGAGATGGCGGCGGAACGGGCGGCGCCGAAGCGCGACGAGACCCCCAAGGACCGCTGGTGGCGCGCCCGCCAGACGCTCGACGCCCACGCCGCCGGCCGGCCGGTGGACGCCGAGGCCCTGCGCTGGGCGCGCGGGTACAGCCAGACGCCCGAATACCGGTCGCACGAGGCGGCCCTGGAGGAATGGGGCGACGTGTTCCTGCACGGCCTGCCGGCCGGACAGGCGTCCGCGTGAACGGAAACGGCCCGCGCGGGGCGGCATCCCCGACACGGGCCAGCATCGACAGCGAGGAAAGCATGACCGATCGACAGCCCATCGTCAACGCCACCACGGCGCCGCTCACCAACGTGCTGCGGTTCGGCGCGCTGGTGGATGCGTGTGTCCAGAGGCCCCGTCACCTGCCCGGGATCGGCGTGTTCTACGGCCACTCCGGCTTCGGGAAGACCTGGTCGGCCGTGCATGCGGCGCACCGCACCCGCGCCCGTTATGTCGAGTGCGGCGAAAGCTGGACAAAGCTGCGGTTCCTGCGTGCTCTCGCCGAGGAATTGGGCGTTTCGCAGCGTGGCACCGGCCCGGACCTGGTCGAGCGGATCATCATAGCAGTCTGTCGGGTTTGGCCGCGCGGCCTTGAGTTTAGGTGGTGGCGCGGGTGTCATGCGGCCCTGAGGCGGGCCATCCGCTTGCAGTTGTAA
>NZ_JACIGK010000068.1 GCF_014197915.1 Roseospira visakhapatnamensis | reverse complement strand
CCAGTCCCTGCGCCAGGCCCTGACACGGGCCGGCCTGCCGCCGCGCACCCGCGCCCCCGCCAGACCCCGGACCGCCGCGCCGGCCCCCTCCCACGGCCCACGGTGAGAAAATGACCAATCACCGACGTCAAGCGCACGGACGCCGCCCCGCCTTTCCAGGCATCGAGTCGATCGGGCCAACGCAGTCGTCAGCCCGATCTTCGCCAACGGGCCGTTGGCCTCGATCCGGAAAGACCCGGGAAAAACGGGTGCTACTCCAGGTCGTTAGCGGCCAGCGCGACGTCACCTTCGCTCACTTCAAACGTATTCAATCAAAAAACGTTGCCGCAGCGGACTGTGTGTGGAACGATCGTCGTCTCGATCCACGAAAGGGGAGGCCGACGTGACCGAACCACTGACACGGTACTTCGCCCGCAAGCACCTGGAAGCGACGCTTCTCCATCTGCCGGGAGGCCTCCCCGACCTCACCCGCAAGCTCATCGAAACCATGGGCGACGACGGCCGGGTGCAGGTCAAGGCCCTGCACGGCGCCCTGTTCCCCCTCAGCACCACCGCCAGCGCCAACGCCTCTTTGAACCGTTTGCTCACGGCCTTGAACAAAGCGGCCGGCGATCACAACATTCCCGTGGCGGTCAAGGTCACCACCGACAAGAAGGGCGGTCCGGCCAAGCGGTGGGTGTGGTGCGAGGGCGAGGCGGCCCTTACCGCCACCGCCTACACCAGCGATCTCAACGCGGTGCCCGAAGGCCGGCGCCAGACGTCGCAACGCGGCCTGGTCATGGGCACGCCGGTCGTCTTGATGACCTTCAACGAGCATGAAACGGCGGCCGTCATGGCCTGCTTCGCGGGCGAAACTCCGCCGCGAACGGACGCCAGCGGCACCTACCCGCTCACCGATCTCGGCCTGCACGGCACCTACCAAGTGTACCATCTGGTCAGCCGCCAGGGGCCTCACCACGCCCGGGACGCGACCACCTTCGCCATCAAGAAGGTCAAGCCGGCGGCGGTGATCGCCGTCGGCATCGCCTTCGGCATCAATGCTGGAAAGCAACGGGTCGGCGACGTCCTGATCCCGACCTGTGTGCGGGACTACGACAGTGCCCGCATCAATGCCGACGGCAGCCGCACCCCGCGCGGCGATCGCCCGCCGGTCAGCGAGCCCCTTCTCAATCGGCTGTACCTTCTGGACCACACGTGTCGGTCGGTCCCGGATTGGCCGACCCTGCGCTTCGGGCCGCTGTTGTCCGGGGCCAGCCTGATCGACCACCGCCCCAGCCGCGACGCCCTGCTGGTCATCGAACCGGAGGCGGTGGGCGGCGAGATGGAAGGGAGTGCCATTGAACGGGCTTGCCGTGGCACCAGGACCGACTGGATGGTCATCAAGGGTATCTGCGACTTCGCCGACGGCAACAAGGACGCCCGCACCAAGGATCAGGACCAGCGCCTTGCCGCCGATCATGCCGCGCGGGTCGTGAAGGCCCTGCTGATGATGGGCGGCACCGGCCCCGCCGCCCCACCTCCGTCCGACGGCGGACCCGACGAGGACGAGACGAACCTCTCGGACCCCCTCGACGGCGCCTCCATCGTCCCGCACGCTCTCCTGACCGATCATCGGCGGTTGCCCGACGGTCACTTCCAGTGCCGCGCGACGGGGCGCCCCATCAGCCTTCACAAACAGGACCTGGAGCCCCGAGCCCTCCGCCATGACGACACGCCTGGCGAAGAGGTTCTGCCCTTTATCCGCGAATGGATCGACGACGCGGACGGCCCACCCCTGCTCGCCCTGCTGGCGGAATATGGCATGGGCAAGACCATCACCTGCCAGCAGGTGGCGACAGAGTTGCTGGAAACCCGCCAGCGGGAGGGTGCGGGACCGATCCCCCTTTACTTCGATCTGCGCCATGTCACCTTGCGCAAGGAGCGAGTCCCGACCCTGGCCGAGGCCCTGGCCGATTGCATAGAGCGCGGCTGGCACGATCGGGGCGACGGCGGCGCCTTCACCCTGGAAAACGTGTTCGACTGGATCGCCCAGGGCGCGGTGGTGATCTTCGACGGCCTGGACGAGGTCCTGGTCAAGCTGGACGCCACCGAGGGCCAGACCTTCACCAACGCCTTGCTGAAACTGCTGGCGGACGCCCGCGCCCGCGCAAAAGACGCCGGCCGTCCGTGCCGCCTCAAGATCATCATCGCATGTCGCACCGCCTATTTCCCCACGGTGCGCGCCCAGCAGACCCATTTCACCCAGGAGGAACGGGGCGAGTTCGGACCCCGGGCCTATGCCGCGCTACTGCTGCTGCCCTGGGACGAGGCGCAGATTCGGGCCTATCTGTCGGTCGCTCTACCCGGCCTGGAAGCCGAACGGGTGCTGGAGACCATCCGCTCGGTGCACAACCTTGAGGAACTGGCCGAGCGTCCCTTCACCCTGAAACTGGTGGCGGAGTACATTCCCGAGATCGAGCGGCGGCGCGCGGCCGGTCTTCGCGTCCAGGGGGTGACCCTGTACCGGGCCATGGCCCAGCGCTGGCTGGAGCGCGACCAGGGCAAGCACCGCATCCTGCCGGATCACAAGATGCGGCTGGTCGCCCACCTGGCCGCCCACCTGTGGACCGGCGGGCGCACCGAACTGCCCGCCGAGGACCTGCAAGCCTGGTTTCACGACTGGCGCGAGGGCCGGCCGGACCTGCGCCGCTATCAGGCCATGTCCGTGGATCAACTGGAAGAGGATCTACGCACCGCCACCTTCCTCAGTCGCCGCGACGACGGCCAAAGCAGCGCTTTCCGCTTCGCCCATACGTCCTTGCTGGAATTCTTCCTGGCCGACTTTCTGTATCGCGCTGCTGCCGAGGATCGGCCAGAGGGCTGGGTCATGCGCGTGCCCAGCCGGGAGACGCTGGACTTCCTCGGCCAGATGTTCGCCGAGGCCGAGGCGCCCGACGCCCTGCGCCGCGCCGAGGCCTGGCGTCACCAGCGCCGTCCGCACACGGGTGAACTGCTGCTGTCCTACGCCCTGCGCGCCCGGGCACGCGGCTGGCCGGTCCCGACCCTCCATGGAATCGACCTCAGCGGGGCCAACCTCCATGGTCTGGTCCTGGACGGCGGGACCGAGGGGTGGTCGCTGGGGCCGGCGCGACTGGCGGGCTGCAACCTCAGCGAGGCGCGATGGATCAATCTGACCCTGGACGGGGCCACGTTCAGCGACGCGCATATGAACCGTGCGATATTGATGGACTGCCGCTTACGGCGCGCGCGCCTGGACGGCGCGCGCCTGCCCGGGACGGTGTTCCGCCGCTGCGCGCTGGACGACACGGACTGGACCGGGGCGCGCGGCTATCGCACGCAGATACAGTACGGCGCGGTGGATGAGGGGATCGGGCCGCGCCCTATGTCGGCGAAAGCCGAACCGGCTGTCCTGCGTTTGCCTGGCGCCACCGTGCCTTCCGGCACCCGTCTGGTATCACTCACCGGCCATGGTGGGTCGGTGAACGCCTGCGCCTGGTCGCCCGACGGCCGCGTGCTGGCCAGCGCCGGCGACGATGGCACCCTGCGCCTGTGGGACGCAGAGACAGGCGAGCCCCGGGCGGTCCTCAAAGGCCATGAGAATAGGGTGCTGGCCTGCGCCTGGTCGCCCGACGGCCGCGTGCTGGCCAGCGCCGGCGACGATGGCACCCTGCGCCTGTGGGACGCAGAGACAGGCGAGCCCCGGGC
>NZ_JACIGK010000067.1 GCF_014197915.1 Roseospira visakhapatnamensis | reverse complement strand
TGCAAACGTCGCTGCACAAAACATTGTTTCTCGTGCACTTTCGATCCAGACAAAAGAATGTGGACTGCATCTTTTGTCTGGATCAGTGCACTAGGAGTCGATCGGGCACACCTGAACGCGCCGGCAGGTGCCGTCCTCGCAGTGCCGCTGCCAGACACAGCCGCCAGCCGGAGTCGGTGTCCGTGAGGGCGCCACGGACGGCGTCAGGCTGGGGGCCGGCGGCACCCCGCCACCGGACGACCAAACCGCCGGCGCCGTCGTGCCCGCCGAGGGCACCGAGGGCGCCGGCGTCGTGGCGCGCGGCGCGGTCACCGGCGGCGCCGGCGGCACGCTGTCACGGCCCGGGGACACGGAGGGCGTCGCGGTCCGCGCGGCGGGCGCGCGCACGGACGGCGCGGGCGGCGCACCCCGCCAGGTGCCGCCATCGCCGGACCAGGTTCCGCGCGACGACCGCGTGCTCGTGACGCCGGCGGGGGTCGGGCGCGTGACCGTCGGGCTGGTGATCGTGCCCGGCGCCGGGGATGCCACCCGCAGCGACGGGGCCGGCGGCGCCGCGTCGCCCACCCGGGTCGTCGGCACCTGGCCCCGGTCGATCTCGGCGGCCAGCCACGGGTGGGCCCGGAAGTCCGACGGCCGCACCAGAACGGTGGGGGGCAGCCCCGAGGCGAAGCTTGTGGGTGCCGGACGAATCACGCGCGGGCCGCGCGCGGTCACCTCCAGGACGTTCAGGCCGCGTTCGTTCACGCCCGAGGGCAGCAGGCGGAACAGCCCCGAGAACCCCCGGAACCCGGCCGGATCCGTCAGGAAGGGCCTGGGATCGGCCCCGGGCCGCGCCCGTTCGGCCCAGGCGGCGGCCAGGGCCACGGCATCCATGGCCAGGCGATCCAGCTTGCCGGCGCCGGAGGACATGCGCACGGTCGGCGCGGCGCCCGCCTCGGGCTCTCCGGCCGTCGCCTGCGACGGCGACGCCGGCTCCAGGTCGTCCGGTGCCGCCTCGTCGACCACGCCGGCCATGGGATCGCGCGCCGGCGGCGTGCTGGCGCTGACGTACCACCCGCCGCGCAAGGAGGACTCGGCGAAGGTCCCGGGCCGTTCCCAGAGGTCGGTGCCCATCATCCGCACCTTGGGCGGCCGGGCGTTGTAGTAGTCGAACAGGGCCGCGATCCCCACCAGGGGAAGGCCCGTCGTGGGAATCACCGCGCCGGTCGGGCCGCGCCGCGCGAGATCGCGCACGATGGCCACCTGACTGTTGTAGTCGGTGCTGGCCGGGAACAACTGGCTGCCCATCAGCCGCACGGATCCCCGGCGGGATACGGCGCCCACCGCATCCGCCACCAGCCGGGCATAGGCGGTATCGGGACCGACCACCACCACGTCGCCATGTCCCTGCGCGGCCGCGTGGGCCAGCAGGGCCTCGGTCTGCTGCCCCGGCAGATGGCCGAGCAGATAGACGCCGTTGCCGGCGACCGCGCGATTGTTGGAGAACGACAGCGATGGAATGCCGGCCACGCCAAGCACCGGCCGCGCCGCGTGGGCGGTCACGGAGTACAACGGCCCCAGCACCAGGCTGGCGTCGGCGGACACCGCCCGCTGGGCGGCGGCGCGCGCGCCCTCGGCGCTGGCCTGGGTGTCGAACACCTTCAGATCGACCAGTCGGGCCCGCTCCGCCGTCAGCGCGCGCCTCGCGGCGGCCTGCAGCGCCTGGCCCTGCGGGGCCTGGGGGCCGGACAGCGGCAGCAGCAGCGCCACCCTCGTCGGCCCCACGGCGCGCACCGGAGAGTCCGGCGCGGTCTCCGTCACGGTGGGCGCGGGCTTCTTGTCCGGCGTCCGGCTCAGACCGCCCGACGCGCCGCCCGGCGGGTTCGCGCAGCCGGCGAGCCCCACCGCCACCAACGCCCCGAGCAGTCCGCGCCCCCATCGTCCGCGCCACCGTTCGTGCCGTCGTCCGCACCCTCCCCCGCGATCGCTCCGCCGACTCGCGTCCGTCCGCGGTTCCACCTTCGCATCCCGTGTCCAGCCCATGGCGGTTCTCCCCTAACCGGTCGCCCGAGCGCTCCGCCGTACCGACCCCGGCGCGCATCAGGCCAGCGAGTCCGGCCTGACGACCGGAGTCCGGCGAAAAGCATACCCCCGGCCCGACCCGGAGACCAGACGGGGAACCGCACGCGGAGGCCGGAAAAACACCTCAAGGTGGAGAAGGGCATGACGACACGCACACGCTGGCGCCGCCCTGAGATCGGATCGCGGACGATCGCCCCGATATGACGACCGCCGCACGGCCCGGGACGGACGGGACACCGCGTCAGGGTCGAGTCTCGAAACACGGCCAGGGGGTCACGGCCCAGGGCAGACAGCCCGGGTCAGCCGACGATGTCGAGAAGCGCGTCCTGCATCTCGTCGGCGGACCGGATCACGGCGGTGGCGCTTTCGTAAGCGCGGCTCGCGGTCGTCAACTCCACCATCTGCTCGGCCAGATTGACGTTGGGACTCGCCTCAAGGCCCCCGCGTCCATCGGGGACGACCTGAGAGGGCGGGTCCACGGGCCGCACGGTGGCGGTCACGCCGGCGGCGCTCGACACGTCCACGACGTCACGCGGGACATAGCCGCCGGCCCCGGGAGCGCCGGACCCGGCATCCACGGGGACACGCGTGTTGGCGTTGACGATGTTGTCGGCCGTGACGGCCAGCCGCACCGTGGCGGCCTGAAGGGCGGACACGCCGATGGAGAGGGCGGAGGTCATCGCGGAGGTCCTTTCTGGCGCGCGACGGCCCTGGGGGCGGTCAGGACGGTAAGAGCTTATAGCAACGGCCCTTGAGAAGGACCGTTGCCGTCCGTGGCTGCTCGGCGGATGAGTCACACTCATCCGCCGCTGGTATGAGGCCCCAGCCTACCACGGGCCGGCGGAGGGATGACACTCGACAAACCGGATAGGGCATACCGTTCTCGGTCGCGGACCCGGACGCCCGCGCCCTTGAACAGACGGCCTCTCCTGCGCCTCCCCTTTACCGGGGGCACCGCCTTCACCCGGCGACACTACAGGGCGACGTCAAGGCTGGTGCCCAGGAACGTCCGGGGCAGGGTCCCGGTCACCGCCTGAATGGCATGATCGTACACGCCGACGGCCACGGTCACCTCGCTGCGGGGCATGGGCACCGGCCCGAGGCGGCGGGTCGCGATCTGGCTGGCCAGGATCACGTCGGAGACGGTGGTCGGCCGGACCGCCGCCGGCGTCTCCCTGGTGCCGCGCGCGATCTCCTGCCCGGCCGGACGCCGCCGACCGCCGCCCTCACCGCCCGAGCCAAGCCAGCCGGCGCTGGGGTCGGTGTCGGGCGCGCGGGCGCCCACCCCCATGATGGAGTCAACTTCGGGGACCTGGAACTCGGGCTGAGAGGCGCCGGAGCCCACGCGCGTCAACGGTCCGACGCGCTGGGGCGCGGTCGATGAGGGGGCCGCAACGGCCGGTTTTGCCATCGTGACGGCCATGGGGGCCTCCGCTGGCTGCTTTCCGTCTCCCGCGCCCGAAGGGCCCGGGCTGTCCGCCGCATCCTGTGACCGGTGATCCGGGCCGCGTCTCTCGACGCGGGCGCAACGATCACACGTCCATAAAAATGTGGGGTCGACAGGGCTCGGTGTCAATCATCCGTTAACGAATCGTGGCGCCCGGCCCCCGGACGGACGCGGCTCGTCCTCCCCCGCGCCCCCGCCGCAGCAGTTCTCATTTTGAGCTGAAAGGCTTGGACACGGGACACGGGATGTGATTCACCCTCTGGGTGAGGTGGCTTGAAGAGCAAATCGCGGCG
>NZ_JACIGK010000066.1 GCF_014197915.1 Roseospira visakhapatnamensis | reverse complement strand
ACTGGGCCACCACCGACCGCGTCTACATCAACATGGAAAACCGGGATGACTGAGGGACCTCAGGCCGAATTTCCATCCTTCAGGTTGCTCAATCAGCCAAGGAACTGGGCGCGCACGTGCGCAAGGGCGAGAAGGGCTCGCCGGTCGTCTACGCCAACACGATCACCCGCACCGATGAGACTGACGACGGCGAGACGGTCGAGCAGCACATCCCCT
The DNA here is from genome assembly GCF_014197915.1 of Roseospira visakhapatnamensis. Lineage (GTDB taxonomy): Bacteria > Pseudomonadota > Alphaproteobacteria > Rhodospirillales > Rhodospirillaceae > Rhodospira > Rhodospira visakhapatnamensis. The sequence continues at coordinate 3,859 of NZ_JACIGK010000066.1, read as the reverse complement.
TCATGAAGGCCTACACGGTGTTCAACTGCGAGCAGATCGAGAACTTGCCGGACCATTACTATACCAGGCCCGAACCCCGTGCCGACGGCCCGCGGCGCATCGCCCACGCCGAGGACTTCTTCGCCAACATCGGTGTGCGGATCGTCACCGGCGGGACCGAGGCCAGCTACAACGTGGCCCTGGACCGCATCCGCATCCCGCCGATCGAGGCCTTCCGCGACGCCGACAGCTTTTACAGTACCCTCGGGCACGAGGCCACGCATTCGACGCGCCACCCGGACCGGCTGGCCCGGGACTTCGGCCGCAAGACGTTCGGCGACGAAGGCTACGCCCGCGAGGAACTCGTGGCCGAACTCGGCGCGGCGTTCCTGTGCGCCGACCTCGACCTGACGCTACGCGTCCGCGAGGATCACGCCCCGTACATCGACCACTGGGTCTCGGTGCTCAAGACGGACAAGAGGGCCATCTTCTCCGCCGCCGCTCACGCCCAGCGCGCCGCCGACTACCTGCATGGCCTCCAGCCACGCGCCGAGGTGGACCCCATCCCGCGGACCAGCAAGGCCGCCGAATAAGCGCCTCAATCCCTCACGGCTCGACATAGCGGCGCCGCGTCCCATCCCGGGCGCGGCGCTGATGCCGTGATATGCGGCGTGTAAATATAGCTTGAAGCCTATATAGGTCCTGTGCTATATTTAAATGATGTGGGATGTGCTGTTTGACGAGGCCTTCGAGCCCGAATTCGATGCGTTTGACGAGGATGTCCAGGACGCCATCCTCGCGCGCGTCGCGGTGTTGGAGCGCGAAGGCCCGCAGCTTGGCCGCCCGTATGTCGATACCCTGAACGGGTCGCGGCACGCCAACATGAAGGAACTGCGGTGCACGGCGGCCCATGGCGTCTGGCGCGTGGCCTTCGCCTTCGATCCCGAACGCAATGCCATCCTGCTGGCGGCCGGCGACAAATCGGGCGGCAGTCAGAAGCGGTTCTACAAGACGCTCGTGGCCAAGGCCGACGAGCGGTTCGACCGGCACGTGAGCCAGCGGAAAGGAGGATGATGATGGCCAAGACACTGAGAGACAAGATGGCGGAATTGCCGCCGGAGCGCCGGGCCAGGATCGAGGCCGAGGCCGACCGGCTGCATGCGGCCTATCAGACGCTGAAAGAGTTGCGCAAGGCCCAGGATCTGACGCAGGCGCAGATGGCGGAGATGCTGGGGATCCGCCAGGCCACGGTGGCCCAGCTCGAAAAGCGCAGCGACCTGATGCTCTCCACCCTGCGCAGCTACGTCGAGGCCATGGGCGGCTCGCTGAAGCTGACCGTGGAGTTTCCGGGGCGTCCGCCGGTGTCGCTGGACGGCTTTTCAGATGCATCGGGCAGCCACGCCCACCCCAACGGTGCGTGACCGCCCATGACCGAGCGGATTGAAAAGATCGGCATGAGGCCCGTCCATCCTGGCGAATTCATCCGCGAGGAAATCCTCGCCGAACTGGGTCTGTCCGTGTCCCGGGCCGCAGAAATCCTGGGCGTGCGTCGCGCGACCCTGTCCGATCTCGTCAACGAGAAGGCGGCCCTGTCCCCCGAGTTGGCCCTGCGCATCGAGAAGGCCTTCAGCGTTTCGATGGAGCTGCTGTTGCCGATGCAGGTCCAGTTCGACGTCTTCACCATGCGCAACCGCGCCGACACCATCGACGTCAACCCTTACGTCTCCGCCTGACCGCACGGCTCATCCGGTATAATCCGGTCGGCAATCCGGTTGCTTAATCCGGCATAATCCGGTATATTTGCCGGTATGGTCAACACGGACTCGATACAGATCACGCCGGATATCCTCTCCCTCATCGCGGAAATCGACGAGTTCAAGGGCGCTTGGCGCGCGCTTGGCACGCTGGCCCCGGACCGGCTGAACGCCTTGCGGCACGTGGCGACCATCGAAAGTATCGGGTCATCCACCCGGATCGAGGGCAGCCGGTTGACCGACCGCGAGGTCGAACGCCTGTTGTCCGACCTGCGGATTACCCGGCTGGACAGCCGCGACGAACAGGAAGTCGCCGGATATGCCGAGGTCATGGACACCATCATCCATGCCTGGGCGGACATTCCGGTCACCGAGAACCACATCAAACAGCTTCACCGCGATCTTCTGAAGCACAGCGCCAAGGACGAACGGCATCGGGGTGCTTACAAGACCTTGCGCAATGATGTCGGCGCCTTCGATGCGGACGGCACGATGATCGGCGTCGTGTTCGAGACGGCGACGCCTTTCGACACGCCGCGCAAGATGGAAGCTCTGGTGGCCTGGCTGGCCGAGGCCCGAGAGGTGGGTCGGCTCCATCCGCTGCTGATCGTCGCCGTGTTCGTCGTCGTCTTCCTGGCCATCCATCCCTTTCAGGACGGCAACGGACGGCTGAGCCGAGCGCTCACGACGCTTCTGCTGTTGCAGGCGGGTTATGCCTACGTGCCGTATTCGTCTCTGGAGAGCGTGATCGAGCAGAACAAGGAGGGCTACTATATGGCCCTGCGTCAGACCCAGGGCACCATCGAGGCCGAATCCCCGGACTGGCAGCCCTGGCTGGTGTTCTTCCTGCGCGCGCTCCAGCAGCAAAAGCGGCGGCTGGAGGCCAAGGTCGAGCGCGAACGCCGCGCCCAGACCGACCTGACGGATATCGCCATCCGCATTCTCGACTACGCGCGCGATCACGGCCGCGTCACGACGCGCGACATGGTCCGCCAACACGGCGCCAGCCCCAACACGACGAAGGCCACCTTCGCCTCCCTCGTCGCCAAGGGACTTCTCGTGCGCCACGGCGCGGGCCGCTCGACCTGGTACGGCCTCCCGTGAAGGTCACCCCCGCGCGGTTGTAGAGGAAGAGGACGTCTTCGGTTTTGTGACGGAGTCGAAAGGAGAGGGAGGGTCCTTCTCCGCTCCGTCACAACACCAACCAAGGAGACGACCCATGACCTTTCTGCCGAAATCCATCCACGACCGCCTGCTGGCCAACGGCCGCCGTCAGGACCCGGTGCGCGGCACCGAGGACGAAATCGACGTCCACCCCGTCGTGAAGCTGTTCACCCCGGACGCGGGCTGCACCTGGCTGCTGACCGAGGCCGATCCGGCCGCGCCGGATCTGGCGTTCGGCCTGTGCGATCTGGGGCTCGGTTTTCCGGAACTGGGATACGTTTCCCTCGCGGAACTGGCCAGCGTGCGCGGGCGGCTCGGCCTCCCGGTCGAGGTCGACCGGCACTTCAAGGCCACCAAGCCCATCAGCCGCTACGCCGCCGACGCGGCCGCCGCCGGCCACATCGCAGCGTAAGGGGGCGACCATGAGCACCAATATCACAGAGGCGCAAATGTCATGTTCCGAGGGTCGATGAGGAGCTTAAGATCGCAGGCGGTCGCCTGGCCCATTCCGTATTCTTCAAGGTCTTCGACCTTAGGTCGAACATCGAGAGCTTCGAAACGGTTTGACCGATACTGCCATTCCGAATCATCGGTCTGTTCGAAGAAGACCTTCGCGCTGAAGGTTATGCTGGTGTCGGCAAATGACGTGCTGTTGAAATACAGCCCTTCGGGCGGCGACGATGGTTCTTCAATCTCAAGCGTCCGGAACTCGAAGCGAGCCTGCGATTTAGGATTGAGCAGAATGTCCACTGCCATACGTGCTTCATTTGCCTCCCAGAACGCATCGAAGGTGAATCTAGCGGTAGAGCGAAGGCCTGCATTCGTGAGAAGCTGGAGCCACCCGTCCAAGAATGCGGAGATCAGCGGAAAAGGCTTATCCCTTTGCTTCCGGTGCGATCAACATATCGTAGGTGATGGGGCCTTTGGTGGTGACGATTCCCAGGAGGGATCGAAAGGCTGCG
>NZ_JACIGK010000065.1 GCF_014197915.1 Roseospira visakhapatnamensis | reverse complement strand
GCGCTTCCGCGCCCGCACCCGGATGTTCACCCATCTGGCGACCATCACCGCCTATCTCGTCTTCCCGTCCTGGTCCGCCCTCATGCGCACCCTCATAACCGGAGTCCCACCACCGCAACCACCCTGAGCCCGCCCCTCCTCACCTGTCCCTTCAATCGCCAGACCCGGTTGCGACACACTCCAACCCCATCCTGAGAACTGCTGGTGCCATGACAGCATCCTGGCCTCAGGGTCGCCGACGGTGTACGTTAACTCCCTGCAGATCAGCCGGATCGGCGATCCGGTCGCATGTGGGTCGTCGGTCATGACGGGGTCTCCGGACGTTTTTGCCGGTCCGTGACCTGCTGCCCGGAAGGCTTTCCGGGCATGGCTGCGCCCCTGGCAGGCATAGCCTGCCCGCATGATCAGACATCAGGACATCAAGGCCGTGCATTGGCAGCCGCGCCTGGGCGCGGATGGCGATGTCGTCGAGGGGATCGACGACATCGCGCAGTGCATTGCGACCATCCTGCTGACGCGCAAGGGCAGCGATCCCCATCGACCTGAGTTCGGCTCTGACATCTGGAAATACATCGACTGGCCCGTGGATCGCGCCGCGCCGCACCTGGTGCGCGAGGTGACGCTGGCCATCGAGCGCTGGGAGCCCCGCGCCATTCTGGTGTCGGTGGAGCCGGCGATTGAAAACGCCCGCGTGGTTCTGCGCATCACCTGGAAGATTGCCCGCGATGCCCTGGAGACGGTGACAGAGGTGCGACTGTGAGCGCGCTTCCGGAGCCGCACTTCGTCGACCGTGATCCGGTCGACATCACGCGGGACTTGATCTCGGCCTACGAGGCCATGTCGGGCCGCGCCTTGCTGCCGGCGCAAGTGGAGCGGCTGCTTGTCGATCTACTGGCCTATTCCGAGACGCTGGTCAGGATCGCGATCCAGGAGACGGCCAAGCAGAACATGGTGGCCTATGCCACCGGCGTGAACCTGGACCACCTCGGCGCCCTACTGGGCGTGGTTCGCCTGCCCGCGCGCCCGGCGGCGGTCACGGTTCAGGCGTCGCTGGCGGCCGCCTCCGATGTCGACGTCACGGTGCCTGCCGGCACCCGTATCAAGTCCAGGGATGGCGCGGTGATTTTCCGCACCACCCGTGCGTTGGTGATCGCCGCCGGTGCGATTGCCGGCGAGGTCGAGGCCGTGGCGTCGGAGGTCGGGGAAGCTGGGAACGGCTACCTGCCCGGCGACATTGCCACGGTCATGGACCCTGTCCCCGGCGTGGCGATTGAGAACGCCACCACATCATACGGCGGCGCGGCGGTGGAAGATGATGAGCGCCTGCGGGCCCGCGTCCAGGAGGCGCCCGAACGTTTTACCGTCGCCGGTTCCAGGGGCGCGTATCGCTGGCACGTCATGAGTGCGCATCAGTCGCTTGTGGACGCCGGCGTGATCAGCCCGACCCCAGGCGTGGTTCAGCTCTACCCGCTGGGTGTGGATGGTATTCCAGCTCCGGAGATCTTGGACCTGGTCACCGTCGCACTGAGCGCCGAGAAGACGCGGCCAATGACAGACAAGGTCGAGGTGCTGCCGCCCACCGAGGTGCCGTATGCGCTGTCGGTCGAGTTGACCCTGCTACGCGGTGCCGATCAGGCGAGCGTAGAGGCGGCAGCGGCGACGGCGGCGGCTCGCTATGCGGCGGATCGGCGCAACGGGCTGGGGCGGGACCTCATTCACGCCCAGATCATCGCCGCGCTGTCGGTGCCGGGGGTGTATGACGTGACCGTGTTGTCCCCGGAAGAGCGCGTCCTGGACGGTTTCGAGTGGGCCAACGCCACGTCCATCAACATCGCCGTGGTGGGGGTGGCGGATGGCTGACGAACGGCTTCTCCCGGCCGGCATTCGCGACGAGCGGTCGCGGACCCTGCTGGCCTTGATGGATCGCCTGGAGGGCCTCGACCTCTCGAAGGTCCTGATCTACGACATTGACGGCGTGGACGCCTCGGCGCTGCCCCATCTGGGCTGGCAGTTCCATGTGATGGGGCCGGAGGGCTGGGAGCTGGCCCTGACTGACCGCCAGCGCCGCGACCTGGTCAAGCAGGCGCTGGAGCTGCACCGCTACAAGGGCACGCGCTGGGCCGTCCGCCAGGCGCTCGACGCCCTCGGCGTCCGCGCCGACATCGTCGAGTGGTTCGAGCCCGCCGGCGACGGCCTGAGCCCCTACGAGTTCGGGCTGCGCGCGACCGTGCGCGCGCCGGTGCGGCGCGACCAGCTGCTGGGCGCCGAGGCCACGGACGCCATCATTCGGGCCGTGGATGCCTACAAGAACGTCCGCTCTCACCTCGGCTGGATTGCATTCGCGGTCGAGTTCGACATGCCCATCGGGCCGGACGGCATCACGGACGAGCGCCTGGTGATCGACACCACCCGCGCCCGGATCCCCTGGTTCCCGGTGTTCGACATCACGGCGCTGGATGCCGAGCAGCTGGACCCCGATCCGTTCGAGCAGCGGCGCGAGGTGGTCGACGTCTCGCCCGTAGCCGTGATCTGGGGGCGCCCGTCGCGCCTGGACCGCCGCCTGTCCGAGGGCTACGCCGACCAAGGCCCGCAGATGGACCTGGCGCTGGTGTATCGCGAGGGCGAGCTGGTGCCGCCCATGGAACTGGTCCAGCGCACGGTGGTCTCCGTGGCCACGCTGACGCCCGCCGCGCCCGCCCCGTCGTCCAGCGCGCTGGCCTTGCCCGCCAGCGAGATCGCCTTGAGCCCGTCCCTCGCGAGCCTTGGGATGAACATGGACGACACGCCGACGCCTGCCCGCGCCGAGCCGGCGCGGGGTTACGACCTGATGCCGTCCCTGGATGGCACGCCCGCCGACGTCTACCCCCTCGACATCGCCATGGAGGCTGTCCATGCCTGATCCCGATCCCGTCTGGAAACAGGCCAAAGTCCTGCAGGGGCTGTACCGCCGCATGGCGGCGTCCCTGGTCAACGTGGGGCCATGTGTCCACATCGTCTCGTTCCGGCTGGGGCTGGGGTGGATCGACGAAAGCGGCGCGGTCCCGGTGCCCATCCAGCCCCCGTTCACGTCGACGGCGATCCCCGGCGAGTTCTTCACGGCCGCGACCGAGGGGTCGGCCGAGGACGAAACCGCGCTGATCCGCTGCGTCGTGCCGGCCGGCGCCGTCAGTGAGCCCACGCGCGCCACCGTCATCGGCCTGTATGACCAGGCCGACACGCTGGTGGCGGCGGTCTCGTTCCTCCCGGAGTGGATCACGCCCGACAAGCGGTATGAGCACTTCGTGCACCTGAACTTCCCGGCGGAGTAGCACCATGCCCCTGATCGTGGACGTGAAATGGCGTGAGCAATACGCAAGCCACGCCCTGAACCGCAAGCTGGCCGGCGTCACGGACCCCGGCATCTATTGGGGCTTCGTGCTGGCGCCTGGTGGCGGGCTGTCCGTGGCGGTCTCCGAGGGCGCCGACCCCGACTACCCGGTGTCGGTCGCGGTGGTCGAGCGCGACGGGTACAGCCTGACGGTGCGCCTCGACACCACGGAGACGGTGGTCATCGCCTCGGCGGGCACTTGGTATGTGGTGCTGGAGGCCAATTACATCGTCGGCCAGGACAGCGCCGCCACCCTCAAGGCCGTGGCCACCCGATTGAGCAACCTGAAGGATGGAAATTCGGCCTGAGGTCCCTCAGTCATCCCGGTTTTCCATGTTGATATAGACGCGGTCGGTGGTGGTCCAGTCCTCGTCGATCTCGGCGAGGATGGCGGTGACGAGGCGCAGCAGTGAGGCCTCGTTTGGGAAGACGCGGACCTTCTTGGTCCGGCGCTTGATCTCTTGCTGAACGGCCCGCTCGATCGGGTTCGACGTCCGCATGCGGCGGCGGTGCGGCTTCGGCAGGGTGAAGACGGCGAGGCCCTCGGGGACGTTGGCCTCCAGCCACTCGGTGAGCTTCGGGGCCGCCTTGCGGTAGCTCTCGGCCAGGGCGGCCAGTTCAGCCTCGGCGGCCTGCAGGTCCCTGGCGTTCCAGACGGCGCGCAGGTCCTCGCCGATGCGCTTGCGGATGGCGAGCGTCGGGGCGTGGTGGATGGCGTTCCGGGCCAGGTGGAACTGGCAGCGCTGCCATGTGGCGCCGGG
>NZ_JACIGK010000064.1 GCF_014197915.1 Roseospira visakhapatnamensis | reverse complement strand
GGTGTGTGTGGGGACGTGCATGGCCGTTTCCTCCGTCTCGCTTTGGAGGCCCCGCCCATCGGAGCCTTTCGCCCCGTCCCGGCATCATCATGGGGTCAGAAGGCGCCCGTGGGCGGCGGTCCGCGCAAAGCGGACAAGACGGAGGACGGCCGCTCTTCCGGTACGTCCGTTCAAAACACCGGCAGGTCCGGCGTTCGCTCCGGCGGAAAAGGCCCGGCGGTCTTCACGAGGACTCAGCGGCCGCGCGCAGTCGAGGCCATCAGAGGAAGAGGACGTCTTCGGTTTGTGACGGAGTCGATCAGGAGAGGGAGGGTCCTTCTCCGGCCCGTCGACCGCACGAACCAAAGGAGACGGACCATGGCACGTGAGAAAACCGCCCGGCAGGACATCTACACCCGGGTCACCGACAGCATCATCGCCGAACTGGAAAAGGGCGTGCGGCCTTGGGAGAAGCCCTGGAGCGCCGAGCACGCCGCCGGCCGGGTCAACCGGCCGCTGCGCCATAACGGCGTGCCGTACGCCGGCATCAACATCCTCATGCTCTGGACAGCCGCCCTGGAACACGGCTTCGCCTCGCCCATGTGGATGACGTTCCGGCAAGCCAAGGAACTGGGCGCGCACGTTCGCAAGGGCGAGAAGGGCTCGCCGGTCGTCTACGCCAACACGATCACCCGCACCGATGAGACCGACGAGGGCGAGACGGTCGAGCAGCACATTCCCTTCATGAAGGCCTACAGCGTCTTCAACGTCGAGCAGATCGAGGACCTGCCCGCGCACTACACCACCAAGCCCGAGCCCCGGGCTGAAGGCCCGCAGCGCATCGCCCACGCCGAGGCCTTCTTCGCCAATACCGGCGTCCAGATCGTCACCGGTGGGACCGAGGCCAGCTACAATGTCGCCCTGGATCGCATCCGCATCCCGCCGATCGAGGCGTTCCGCGACGCCGACGCCTTCTATGCCACCCTTGGGCATGAAGCAACGCACGCGACTCGCCACCCCGATCGGTTGGCCAGGGACTTCGGCCGCAAGACGTTCGGCGACGAAGGGTATGCGCGGGAAGAACTGGTGGCCGAACTCGGCGCGTCTTTTCTTTGCGCCGACTTGGATTTGACGCTACGCGTCCGCGAGGATCATGCACCGTACATCGACCACTGGCTTGGCATCCTCAAGGCGGACAAGAGAGCCATCTTCTCCGCCGCCGCCCATGCCCAGCGTGCCGCCGATTTCCTGCACAGCCTCCAGCCGGCCGTCGAGGCGGACCTCATCCCACAGATCAGCGAGGCCGCCGAGTAGGCGGCCTCTTTCATCTCACGGCTCGACACACCGGGGCCGCGTCCATCCCGGGCGCGGCGCTGTGTCGCGAGACGGGGCGCGCAAATATAGCTTGAGGGCTATATAGGCTCTGTGCTATATTCAATGGATGTGGGACGTGCTGTTTGACGAGGCCTTCGAGCCCGAATTCGATGCGTTTTCCGAGGATGTCCAGGACGCCATCCTCGCGCGCGTTGCGGTGTTGGAGCGCGAAGGCCCGCATCTGGGCCGCCCGTATGTTGATACCCTGAATGGGTCGCGGCACGCCAACATGAAGGAACTGCGGTGCACGGCGGCCGATGGCGTCTGGCGCGTGGCCTTCGCCTTCGATCCCGAACGCAGCGCCATCCTGCTGGCGGCCGGAGACAAATCGGGCGGCAGTCAGAAGCGGTTCTACAAAACGCTCGTGGCCAAGGCCGACGAGCGGTTCGACCGGCACGTGAGCCGCCGGAAAGGAGGAGGATGATGGCCAAGACACTGAGGGAAAAGATGGCGGAATTGCCGCCGGAGCGCCGGGCGCGGATCGAGGCCGAGGCCGACCGGCTGCATGCCGCGTATCAGACGCTGAAAGAGTTGCGCAAGGCTCAGGATCTCACACAGGTGCAGATGGCGGAGATGCTGGGAATCCGCCAGGCCACGGTGGCCCAACTCGAAAAGCGCAGCGACCTGATGCTCTCCACCTTGCGCAGCTACGTCGAGGCCATGGGCGGTTCGCTGAAGCTGACCGTGGAGTTTCCGGGGCGTCCGCCGGTATCGCTGGACGGCTTTTCGGATGCGTCAAGCGGCCATGCCCACCCCAGCGGTGCGTGAACGCCCATGGCCGAGCGCATTGAAAAGATCGGCATGAGGCCTGTTCACCCGGGCGAGTTCGTCCGGGAGGAAATCCTCGCCGAACTGGGTCTGTCCGTGTCCCGGGCCGCAGAAGTCCTGGGCGTGCGTCGCGCGACCCTGTCCAATCTCGTCAACGAGAAGGCGGCCCTGTCCCCCGAAATGGCCCTGCGCATCGAGAAGGCCTTCCCCAAGTGTGACCACCGCGCCCTCCGCCCCCTCTGTTGGAGAGGGGGATCTGGGAGGCGCGGTGTTCGCGTGAACCTGGGGGCGCGCCCCAGGTTCACGCGAAGGTTGAGTCAGGGTGGGGAATTTTCAAACGCCACAAATGGGGAGTTTTCATCCGGCACTGACAGGAGGGCATGGCCGAGGCGTTCACGGCGCTCTTCAATCTCGCCATGCGGATGGAGCGCGACCAGCACCTCGGCGCTGGCCCCTACGAGCGCAGTGACAGGCGCCGGGGCTACGCCAACGGCTACAAGCCGAAGAAGGTGGACACGCCCGCCGGCACCGTCACCGTGGCCGTTCCCAAGAGCCGGGGCTGCGACGAGCCGTTCTTCCCGCGGTCCCTGGAACGGGGGCGGCGCTCCTCGCGCGCCATCATGCTGGCGATCGCCGAGATGTACGTCCAGGGCGTCTCCACCCGCGACGCCGCCAAGGTGATGAAGGAATTCGGGCTGGAAAGCCTGTCCTCGACCCAGGTCAGCCGCGCCGCCGCCCTGCTGGACGACGAACTGGAGGCGTGGCGCACGCGACGGCTCGACCCGGTGAAGTACCTGATCCTCGATGCCCGCTACGAGAAGGTCCGCGACGGCGGCATCGTCCGCGACGCGGCCATCCTGTCGGCCATCGGCGTCGGCCTTGACGGCCGGCGGCGCCTTCTGGGCGTGTCGGCGGCCCTCTCGGAGGCCGAGGTCCACTGGCGCGATTTCCTGAACGACCTCGTGGACCGCGGCATGCGCGGCGTCGAGTTCATCGTCAGCGACGACCATGCCGGCCTGCGCGCCGCTCGTCGCGCCGTTTTGTCCGGCGCGACCTGGCAGCGCTGCCAGTTTCACTTGGCCCAGAACGCCATCCACCACGCCCCGACGCTCGCCATCCGCAAGCGCATCGGCGAGGAGCTGCGCGCCGTCTGGAACGCCAGGGACTTGCAGGCAGCCGAGGCAGAACTCGCCGCCCTGGCCGAGAGCTACCGCAAGGCGGCGCCGAAGCTCGCCGAGTGGCTGGAGGCGAACGTCCCCGAGGGGCTCGCCGTCTTCACCCTGCCGAAGGGGCACCGCCGCCGCATGCGGACATCGAACCCAATCGAGCGGGCCGTGCAGCAGGAGATCAAGCGCCGGACCAAGAAGGTCCGCGTCTTCCCCAACGAGGCCTCGCTGCTGCGTCTCGTCACCGCCGTCCTCGCCGAGATCGACGAGGATTGGGCCACCACAGACCGCGTCTACATCAACATGGAAAACCAGGATGACTGAGTACCCGTCCGGTGAGAACCGCTAAATTTGGGCGAGACGGGGCGCGGGTCGATCCTGTGCACTGTGGCTATCCGTACGGATAGCGATGGTGGACAAGGTGATGCGGTTGGAGATCGTGGAGACGGGCCGGCGTCGTCAGTTCAGCGATGCGGAGAAGGTCCGCATCGTGGAAGAGAGCTTCGTCGGCTCCCGTCAGGCCTCGGCGACGGCGCGGCGGTAAGGGATCTGCACATCGCTGCTGTATCGGTGGCGGGCACTGTGGCGAGAGGGCCGACTTGGCAATGCGCCGTCGCCTGGGGACGCTCCGCCGACGTTTGTGCCGGCACTCATTGTGCCCGACGGCGCGGAGACGGACGCCGGGGATGAATCGGAGCCCGCCCCGGCGATGGCCACGAAGCCGGCGGGTTCGCCGCCGTCCGATGACCGCATCGAGATTGTCGTCCCCAGCGGATACCGGGTGATCGTCGGCGCTGATATTGACGGCGACGCTCTGCGTCGGGTTCTGGCCGTGGTGGAAGCGCGATGATCCCCGTGCCGATGGACGCGAAGGTTTGGCTGGCCGGTGGCGTGACGGACATGCGCCGGGGCATGAACGGCCTGGCGCTTCAGGTCCAGGAAGGGCTCGGCCGCGACCCGCACGCCGGCGATCTTTTCATCTTCCGGGGACGGAGTGGTTCACTCATCAAGATCCTCTGGCATGATGGCGTCGGCATGTCCCTGTACGCCAAGCGGCTGGAGCGCGGGCGCTTCATCTGGCCGTCTCCGGCGGACGGCGCGGTGGCGATCTCGGCGGCCCAGTTGGGCTATCTGCTGGACGGGATCGACTGGCGCAACCCGCGCCACACGTGGCGCCCGAAACGGGCTGGGTGAGGTCCAAAAACTCCTGGAATCGCTTAGAAAACGGCGGAATCGGGGGTCTCTCCGGGGTATACTCCGGGCATGGAAGACGCCGCTGACATCGCCGATCTTCGGGCTCGCCTGAACGCCGCCGAGGCCGGCTGTGTAACCTGATGTCTGGACATTTTGTTCGAGGGGGCGCACCTGCGTGCCCATCCGTGGGGCGCGCCCCACGGATGGGCTACCCTCCATTCCGGCTTTCTCAATCGCCAAAAAGAGGAACCGGATG
>NZ_JACIGK010000063.1 GCF_014197915.1 Roseospira visakhapatnamensis | reverse complement strand
CATGCGGACCGACCTCCTAAAGGTCAGTCCGTTGAATCATAAAATCGATCCCATGGGAATCCCTGGCGACTCAACCCGACCCCAGAGCACTCTAGCGTGACGGCTGGAACGAACCAGCAACGGACCCTGCTTCTGGACGGGTCCCCACGGGAGGATGGTCCGCGTGCATCCGTCCCCACTGGCCCCCTTGGCGCCGGCGCCGCGCCGCGCGCGTCTGCCCGACGATGCCGACCCGGCCGCCATGACCCGGGGCATCACGCGCGGCGTCTGCCGGCATCTGGCCGACGCCGGCCACGCCGTGTTGACGGAGTTCAAGCTCCCCAACCGGCGCCGGGCCGACGTCGCGGCCCTGGACGCGGACGGACGCCTCGTGCTGGTGGAGGTCAAGAGTTCGCTCGCCGACTTTCGCGCCGACGGCAAGTGGAGAGAATACCTGCCCTATGGCGATAGCTTCGCGTTCGCCGTGGCGGACAGCTTCCCGCGGGAGGTTCTGCCGGCCGAGTGTGGCCTGTTGATCGCCGATCCCTGGGGGGCCGAGGTGCAGCGGTGGATGCCCCTCCCGCCCCTGGCACCGGCCCGGCGCCGCGCCCTGACCCTGCGGTTCGCCCGGATCGCCAGCGAACGCCTGCATCGCTTGGTCGACCCGCCACTCTGAACGGCGCAGGCGACCGCCTTTTGTATGGGTTGAGCGTTCGCACGAAGGCGTGCTACGGATTTTCGACACACGCTTGAGACCCTGTTATCCACAACGGTCGCTCCGCCCTTGCCTCGCCGCTTCGCCTCGGTCACCACCCACCACGTCGCCTGGTCCCGCCGCCCACCGCATCCGGTCGCGGGCACCTCGCCCCCGGGACCGTGTGCGGCGTCCGCCAGATCACCCCTCCCCCCCGTTCGTGCCCCCATTCATACCCTCGTCCATGCCCCCGCGCCCTCGCGGGAGCGCGCCCACGCCTGACCCGACACCCCAACACGACCCAAGAGGACCTGACATCATGCCCGATCGTGCCACGTCGCCCCGGGTGGCCGCCCTAGTCGGCCCCTATCTCTCAGGCAAGACCAGCCTGCTGGAAAGCCTGCTGATGGCCTGCGGGACGGTCCATCGAAAGGGGCGCATCGAGGATCACAACACCGTCGGCGACGCCAGCCCCGAGGCGCGCGACCGCGCCATGTCGGTCGAGGTCAACGTTGTCGAGACCACCTACCTGGACGACCCCTGGGTCTTCCTGGACTGCCCGGGCTCGGTGGAGTTCCAGCAGGACGCCGTCAATGCCCTGATGGTCTGCGACGTGGCCGTGGTGGTCTGCGACCCCGACCCGGCGCGCGCGCGCATGGTCATGCCGCTCCTGAAGGCGCTGGATCAGCGCAGCATCCCGCATATGATCTTCATCAACAAGATCGAGACCGCCCAGGTCACCCTGCGCGAGCTGATGGAATCCTTGCAGGAGATCTCCGACCGGCCGTTGGCGCTGCGAGAGGTCCCCATTCGCGAGGACGGCAAGGTGACGGGCTATGTCGATCTGGTCAGCGAGCGGGCCTACCGCTACAAGCCGGGCGAGCCCTCGGACCTGATCCAGATGCCCGAGCACATCAAGAGCCGCGAGGAGGAAGCCCGCCAGGAGCTTCTTGAGAATCTGGCCGACACCAACGACCATATGCTTGAAGCCCTGCTGGAGGACGTGGTTCCGCCCAAGGAAGAGGTCTACGAGACCCTCACGCGGGATCTGGCCGAGGATCGCGTGGTACCGGTGTTCTTCGGCGGCGCCCTGGAAGACAACGGCATCGTCCGCCTGATGAAGGCCCTGCGCCACGAGACCCCGTGCTGCGACGAGACCATCCAACGCCGCCTCGTGGACTCCGGCGACACCGCCCCGCTGGCTCAGGTGTTCAAGACCATTCACGCCGCCCACACCGGTAAGATGTCGCTGGCGCGGGTCTGGCGCGGCCCGATCAAGGACGGCACGCACCTGGGCGGCGACAAGATCAACGGCCTGTACAGCTTCACCACCCCTAGCCAGCCGTCGAAGATTGTCGGCGCCGAGTCCGGCGCCGTCGTGGGCATCGGCCGCCTGGAGGCCGCCGTCACCGGCGATCTGCTGAACGCCAAGGACAAGCGCGAGGCCGACTGGCCGGCGGTGCTCTCGCCCCTGGCCAGCATTTCCGTGCGCCCGGCCAAACATGGCGACGACGTCAAGCTGTCCGGCGCCCTGGCCCGCCTCAGCGAGGAAGATCCCAGCCTGAAGGTCGAACAGAACAACGAGACCAACGAACTGCTGATCTGGGGACAGGGCGATATCCACCTCCAGGTCGCCGTGGCCCGCCTGGCGCGCCAGTACAATGTGGAGGTGACCACCGAAAAACCCCTGGTGCCCTACCAGGAAACCATCCGCAAGAGCGCCAGCAAGCAGGGCCGGTTCAAGCGCCAGACCGGCGGCCACGGCCAGTTCGGCGACGTGCACCTGGAGATCAAGCCGCGCGGCCGTGGCGAGGGCTTCGCCTTCTCCGACCGCATCACCGGCGGCGTGGTGCCGCGCCAGTACATTCCCGCCGTGGAACAGGGCGTGCGCGAGTGGTCACGCCAGGGTCCCCTGGGTTTCCCGGTGGTGGACTTCGAGGTCGCGCTGTACGACGGCTCCTACCATACCGTGGACAGCTCGGAGCAGGCGTTCAAGACCGCCGCCCAGTTGGCCATGCGCGAGGGCATCGCGGCGTGCGAACCGGTGCTGCTCGAGCCCATCCTCAAGGTGGAGATCAGCGTTCCCAACGACGCCACCAGCAAGGCGCAGCGGGCGCTGTCCACCCGGCGCGGCCAGATCATGGGCTTCGACCAGAAGGAAGGCTGGGACGGCTGGGACGTGGTCCATGGCATGTTGCCGCAGTCCGAGATGCACGACCTGATCGTCGAAATCCGCTCCACCACCATGGGCGTGGGCACCTTCTCCTGGACCTTCGACCACCTCCAGGAACTCACCGGCCGCGATGCCGAGCAGGTTGTCAAGCATCGCAAGGACCTTCTTGAGAACGCCTGATGCATGATGCCTGATGCCTGATGCTTGGCCTCAGGCCAGACGCAGCCGGGCGGGCATGAGGAGGGACCGTCCCCCGGGGAGCGCGACACAAGGACGCGCGTCCCCGGCGAGGACGGGCCTTTGGCCGGGCGATGGGCCACCAGACGGCGGCGCCCGCCGGTCAAGACACGGCGGACAAACAATGACCTCCGCGCACCGCGCCGGCGATCTCCGGAGCCGCCGTCGCGGGCTCTCCAGAAAACGCCCGGCGCACTCGAGGGCCGTCATGGGGCCGTCATGGGGGCGTCATGGGGGCCCTCCCGTCCCCTGGACCCGACAGCCCCGCACGGGGCGAGAAAAACACTTGTCAGACCCGGGTCGGGTCGTCTAAAAAGCGCTCCTTGATCGGGCTCATCCACTGCGTCCCCTTCGTCTAGAGGCCTAGGACACCGCCCTCTCACGGCGGCAACAGGGGTTCGAATCCCCTAGGGGACGCCATACTTTTTCGCAAGTCTTTGTGAGATTTTCTACGCTACAGCTTCTTACCGCCGCGTTAGCGACGGCTTCAACGAGATTTAGTTTGCGTCTTGAAGGTAGACTGAAGAACAAAGATGGGACCGAAATCGGACCGTCGGCTTTGCGGCGATATAGTGAAAAGCGGTTGTTCAGATCAGGCAATATCGGTTGAGGTATGCGCTGGTCGCCCAACACAGGGTCTCCAGTCGCAGTTGGCTAGAGTGCTTTGGACTCGAGTTGAGTCGCCAGGGATCCCCACGGACTCATTTTTATAATTCAATGGACTGACTGGTAGGAGGTCGGTCCGCATGGGAAAACCCTATTCGCGTGATTTGCGAGGGCGCTTCGTGGCGCTGTTGGAAGAGGGGCTTTCGGCCAGTGGCGCGGGGCGGCGCCTTTTGGTGGCTCGTTCGACGGCGACCCGATGGGGCAAGATTTGGCGTGACGAAGGCCGGGCCGAGGCCTTGGCGATGGGGGGCGACCAGCGCTCGCACGCCATGGAGGCGCATGCCTCGATCGTTCTTGGTCTTGTGGAGGAAACGCCGGACATCTTTCTCCATGAGATCGTTGCCAAACTGGCCTCCCAGGGAATTCCCGCCAGTACGGATATGGTGCGCAGCCTGTTGGCTCGTCACGGCATCACGCGCAAAAAAAGACGCTCGTCGCCTGTGAACAGGAGCGCGAGGACATTGTCGAAGCGCGCGCGCGATGGCGCGACGGAATGACGGATCTTGATGTTGGGGCGTTGGTCTTTATCGACGAAAGTGGTTTCGATACGAAGATGACCCGTTTGCGCGGGCGTTCCACACGGGACCCCCGTATGGCCGCCAACTCGTCTGGCGGCATGAGTACGCTAGCCACGATGCCCAGGACCGTCAGGGCCGCCGGATAGGCGATCAACACCTGCCAGCGGGCACGCAGGAAGGCCCAGCGCGGTCGGATCAAGCCAATGATCAGCAGGATCATGGCGGCGAGGGCCAGAATTGCGATCAGGGTTTGCATGGCGGTCTCTCCCAGGGGTGGAACGCCCGCCGATCCCGCCACACACCTTTAGAGCGTGCCTGTCCATTCCGCGCGCGACCGTTGAAAGTCCCCGCCGTCGGCGGGGGCCAGGGCGCGCCAACGCCCCAAGCCGGGAGACATCCACGCCCCACGTCCACGCGGCCGCCATGGAGCGCGGCCCGCCACCGCCGAGCCCCCCGCCCGAGCGCCCCTGAGCGCCGGACGAGGACAAACAATGTGGTTCGACCAACACCCCTTATCGGGCTTGCCTTGTGTGCCGGCGTTGAAGGTCTCGAACTCGGCCTCCACATCGCCGAACCGGAGTACCGCACCGTCTGTTCTGTCGAGCGGGACCCATACGCCGCCCGCGTGCTCCAGCACC
>NZ_JACIGK010000062.1:0-2500 GCF_014197915.1 Roseospira visakhapatnamensis | reverse complement strand
GCCGCGAGGCTTACCAAACCTAACCAAACTCCGAATACCGAAGAGTACAATCACGGCAGACAGACTCAGGGTGCTAAGGTCCTGGGTCGAAAGGGAAACAGCCCAGACCGCCAGCTAAGGTCCCCAAGTCATGGCTAAGTGGGAAAGGATGTGGGACGGCCATAACAACCAGGAGGTTGGCTTAGAAGCAGCCATCCTTTAAAGAAAGCGTAACAGCTCACTGGTCTAATAGCTATCCTGCGCCGAAGATGTACCGGGGCTCAAGCCATGCACCGAAGCTGCGGGCTCGCAAGAGCGGTAGCGGAGCGTTCCGTAGGCCTGTGAAGGTGTGCCGTGAGGCATGCTGGAGGTATCGGAAGTGAGAATGCTGACATGAGTAGCGACAGGAGTGCGAGAAACACTCCCGCCGAAAGTCCAAGGGTTCCCGCGCCAGGCTATTCCGCGCGGGGTGAGCCGGCCCCTAAGCCGAGGGCGACAGCCGTAGGCGATGGGAAACAGGTTAATAGTCCTGTGCCCGCGAGAGGTGACGCTCCCCGTAAGTTGTCAGGTCTTAACGGATTGATGTGGCAGCGAAGGGGGGCCAGGAAAGAACCCTCGCATATGGACCGTACCCGAAACCGACACAGGTGGACTGGTAGAGTATACCCAGGCGTTTGAGAGAATGGTGTTGAAGGAACTAGGCAAATTGCCCCCGTAACTTCGGGAGAAGGGGGCCCTCGCGTTGGGCAACCAGCGCGGGGGGGCACAGACCAGGGGGTGGCGACTGTTTACTAAAAACACAGGGCTCTGCGAAGTCGCAAGACGACGTATAGGGTCTGACGCCTGCCCGGTGCCGGAAGGTTAAGAGGAGAGGTGAGAGCCTTGAATCGAAGCCCCGGTAAACGGCGGCCGTAACTATAACGGTCCTAAGGTAGCGAAATTCCTTGTCGGGTAAGTTCCGACCTGCACGAATGGCGTAACGACTTCCCCGCTGTCTCCAACACCAACTCAGCGAAATTGAATTCTCCGTGAAGATGCGGAGTTCCCGTGGTCAGACGGAAAGACCCCGTGAACCTTTACTACAGCTTCGCAGTGGCATTAGGGATGGGATGTGTAGGATAGGTGGGAGGCTATGAACCATCGGCGCCAGCTGGTGTGGAGCCACCCTTGAAATACCACCCTTCTTGTTCCTGATGTCTAACCGCGGCCCGTGATCCGGGTCCGGGACCCTGCGTGGCGGGTAGTTTGACTGGGGCGGTCGCCTCCCAAAGAGTAACGGAGGCGCGCGATGGTGGGCTCAGGCCGGTCGGAAATCGGCTGATGAGTGCAATGGCAAAAGCCCGCCTGACTGTGAGGCCGACAGGCCGAACAGAGACGAAAGTCGGTCATAGTGATCCGGTGGTCCCGAGTGGAAGGGCCATCGCTCAACGGATAAAAGGTACTCCGGGGATAACAGGCTGATACTGCCCAAGAGTCCACATCGACGGCAGTGTTTGGCACCTCGATGTCGGCTCATCACATCCTGGGGCTGGAGCAGGTCCCAAGGGTTCGGCTGTTCGCCGATTAAAGTGGTACGTGAGCTGGGTTTAGAACGTCGTGAGACAGTTCGGTCCCTATCTGCCATGGGTGTAGGATACTTGAGAGGAGTTGCCCCTAGTACGAGAGGACCGGGGTGAACGGACCTCTGGTGTACCAGTTGTCACGCCAGTGGCACCGCTGGGTAGCTAAGTCCGGACGGGATAACCGCTGAAGGCATCTAAGCGGGAAGCCCCCCTCGAAACAAGGTATCCCCATCAGAGCCGTGGAAGACCACCACGTTGATAGGCCGGGTGTGGACGCGCAGCAATGTGTGAAGCTAACCGGTACTAATCGCTCGATCGGCTTGATCTCTTCATGCATGGCGACAAGCCAGGTGCGAAGGGCGTCCGACAGGACAACAGGCGCGACAGACACAACGATGGACCGCAATCCCTCGTCGAGGATCAGAGCACAACGACGGTCCGCCCGTCCCCGAAGGGGGCGCGGGTGGATTGGCCGGCGCGACAGCGCCGGCGCCCCGGACGGTCCCCAGGATCGCGTCCGGGGGCTAAGGACAGACCGCATCCTCTTGGATGACCTGGTGGCCATGGCGGGGGCGAAACACCCGATCCCATCCCGAACTCGGCCGTGAAAACCCTCTGCGCCGATGGTACTGCGTCTTAAGGCGTGGGAGAGTAGGGCACCGCCAGGTCTTCCAAGGGGATGAGGGTCGCCGTCGGACGATGACAACAAACCTCGCCGCCATGATCTCCCGGCTCGGCCCGCGTTCGACGGAGCGATGCGGAACGCGGGGCCTCGGCCCCAACGGCCCGGGTCAACAGGGCCGGTGGCCGCCAGCCACGGGGGGCCGCAAACAACAAGACAAAGACAAGGGCGCGCTACACGCGCCCCATGCGACCACCGTCGCGGGGTGGAGCAGTCTGGTAGCTCGTCAGGCTCATAACCTGAAGGTCAGAGGTTCAAATCCTCTCCCCGCAACCAC
>NZ_JACIGK010000061.1 GCF_014197915.1 Roseospira visakhapatnamensis | reverse complement strand
ACTGGAGGGTAGCCCATCCGTGGGGCGCGCCCCACGGATGGGCACGCAGGTGCGCCCCCACGAACAAAATTTCCAGACATCAGGTTACACAGCCGGACTGAGCGTGACCTTTCCGGGCTTTGATTTGCATGTTGTGGTCGTCATGATGACGTCTCCTTTCTCGGTGAATCGACGGACCGGAGAAAGACTTTTTTCTCCTATCAATCCCGTCACGAAAACGAAGACGTCCTCTCACTCTGGACCGTACCGCTTGGCGCGATGCCAGGGATATTGCTCATGCCGCGCCGAAACAACAACGACCTGTATTGACATTGCCCACACACAAAACGTATACTCAATGTAATGACACAGGAGATCGAACCCATGCCGACCATGCCCCGACCTCCCGGTGAGGCCACCGCGCGCGACATCACCATCAACCTGCGCGCCAGCCGGCGCCAGCGCGCCCTCATCGACGAGGCGGCCGAGGCGCTCGGCAAGACGCGCTCGGACTTCATGCTGGAAACGGCCTGCCGCGAGGCGGAATCCGTCCTGCTGGACCGGCGGTACTTCGGGCTGGACGAGGCGCGGTTCCGGGAGTTTCTGGCCGCGCTGGACGCGCCGCCCGCCGACAATCCGAACCTGCGCCGCCTGCTGGGCGAACGCGCCCCGTGGGAGCAATGACCGGACCCCGTCTCACCCCGCCCGAGAAGCTGCACGCCGGACACGACCTGAGCACCTTCGATTCCGGAGAACCCGCGCTGGATCGCTGGCTGCACCGCCGGGCGCTGGCCAACGAGGACAGCGGCGCGTCTCGGACGTACGTCGTGTGCGAGGACGGGGGCCGCGTGGCGGGGTTCTACGCCCTGGCCTCCGGGGCGGTCTCGCACACCGTCGCCACGGGACGGACGCGGCGCAACATGCCCGACCCGGTGCCGGTGATGGTGCTCGGCCGTCTGGCGATCGACAGGTCCCGTCAAGGTGAAGGGCTGGGCCGGGCGCTGGTGCGCGACGCGATCCTGCGCACGGTGCAGGCAGCCGACATCGCCGGCATCCGCGCCCTGCTCGTCCACGCCAAGTCCGAACAGGCCCGGCTGTTCTACGAACGCTGCGGGTTCGCGCCATCGCCGGTCGACCCGATGACCCTGATGGTCACGATCCGCGACGCGGTCAGGGCTTTGCCGGCGACGGATCCAGACGCGCGGCGGTCCGGCGTCCGTTGATGGGACCGGCGGATCCTACCTGTTTAGTCCCACCGCGTCGGGGAAACGGCCGACCCGGTCGGCGCGGCTGGGGATGAGAGCCAGGGCGGACCGCTCGGCGGTCAGACCGTGCAGGCGGTCGGTCCGGTCGGCCAGGGTGGCGACCAGGACATGGTGCACCGACCCGTCGGTCTGGAATCGCCCCTCGGCGTACAGCAGGCGGGCGCGTAAAACCGCCTGGCGATGAGCTTCGAACACCCGGGCCGGGACCATCAGGTTGGCGACGCCAAGGTCGTCCTCCAGGGTGATGAACAGCGTGCCCTTGGCCGTACCCGGCCGTTGCCGGCAGACGACCAGCCCGCCGGCCCGCACCCGCGCGCCGTCGCGCGCCGTCTTCAGCCGCCGGGTGGACAGCACCCCGTCGCGGTCCAGCGCCGGCCGCAGCAGCGCCAGGGGATGCGCCCGCAGGGTCAGGCGCAGGCTGTCGTAATCCTCCACCACCTCTTCCCCCGCGCGCAGGCCGGGCAGCGCCACATCCGGTTCCGGGCCGTGCTCCGAGGCCCCGGGCACGGCGAACAGTGGCAAGGGCGGCGCCTTCAGGCGCTTGACGGCCCACAGCGCCGCGCGCCGGTCGAGCCCCAGCCCGGCCAGGGCATCGGCGCGGGCCAGCACCTCCAGCGTGCGCGCCGACAGGCCGGCGCGGCGCCACAGGTCCTCGGCGTCCCGGAATGCCCCCTGCCGCCGGGCGGTGGCGATACGGTGACAGTCGTCTTCCGCCGCCGTGCCGGACAGGCCCTTGATCTGCCGGAAGCCCAGCCGCAAGGCGGGATGGATCCCGACGGTCCTTGAGCAGGATCGTTGAAGCCCGTGGCCGTTTGGGGGAGCGGGCTGGCGCAGCCCGCCGGCGCCTTCCAGCGTGTTGTCCCAGGCGCTGCGGGTGACGTCCACCGGGCGCACCTCGACCCCGTGGCGCCGCGCGTCCTGAACGATCTGGTCGGCGGAGTAGAAGCCCATGGGCTGGCTGTTCAGCAGGGCGCAGGCGAAGGCCGCCGGGTGATGGCGCTTCAGCCAGGCGGACACGTAGACCAGCAGGGCGAAGCTGGCGGCGTGGCTTTCCGGGAAGCCGTATTCACCGAAGCCCTCGATCTGGCGGAAGCAGTTCTCGGCGAAGGCGCGGTCATGGCCGTTGCGCAGCATGCCGGCGACGAAGCGCTCGCGGAAGCTGTGGATGGTGCCGGCGCGCCGGAAGGCCGCCATGGCGCGGCGCAGGTTGTCGGCCTCGGCCGGGGTGAAGCCGGCGCCGTCGATGGCGATGCGCATGGCCTGCTCCTGGAACAGGGGCACGCCGAGGGTCTTCTCCAGGGTCTTGCGCAGGGCGCCGGAGGGGTAGGTCACCGGCTCCAGCCCCCGGCGGCGGCGCAGGTAGGGATGGACCATGTTCCCCTGGATGGGACCGGGGCGGACGATGGCCACCTCCACCACCAGGTCGTAGAACACGCGCGGCCGCAGGCGCGGCAGCATGCTCATCTGCGCCCGGCTTTCCACCTGGAAAACGCCGATGGCGTCCGCCTCGCACAGCATGTCGTAGACCGCGGGATCAGCGGCCGGCACGGTGGCCAGGGTCAGGTCCGGCCCGCCGGTCTCGCGGATCAGGTCGAAGGCCTTGCGCACGCAGGTCAGCATGCCCAGCGCCAGCACGTCCACCTTGAGCATGCCCAGCGCGTCCAGGTCGTCCTTGTCCCACTGGATGACCGTGCGGCCGGCCATGGCGGCATTCTCGATGGGCACGGTGGTGTGCAGCGCGCCCCGCGTCAGCACGAAGCCGCCCACGTGCTGCGACAGGTGCCGGGGGAAGCCCTGGAGCTCATGGGTCAGGTCGAGCGCCAGACGCAGGCGCGGCTCGTCGGGGTCCAGGCCGGCCTCGCGCACATGATCGTCGCGCAGCGGCCGCGAGGACGCCCCCCAGACCGTGCCGGCCAGCGCCGAGACCGCGTCCTGGGACAGCCCGAGCGCCTTGCCCACGTCGCGGATGGCCGAGCGCGTGCGGTAGGTGATGACCGTCGCCGCCAGCCCGGCCCGGGCGCGGCCATACGTTTCGTAGATGTACTGGATCACCTCCTCGCGCCGCTCGTGCTCGAAGTCCACGTCGATGTCGGGGGGCTCGTCGCGGGCGGTGGAGACGAAGCGCTCGAACAGCAGGTCGAAGGTGGCGGGGTCGATGGCCGTGATGCCCAGGCAGTAGCAGACCGCCGAGTTGGCCGCCGAGCCGCGCCCCTGGCAGAGAATGCCCCGCGACCGGGCGAAGCGGACGATGTCGTGGACGGTCAGGAAGTAGGGCGCGTAGTTCAGCTGGCGAATGATGGCCAGTTCGTGGGCGATGGTGGCGCGCACGGTCTCGGGCGCGCCGTCCGGCCAGCGCCAGGCCATGCCGGCGCGGGTCAGGTCCTCCAGGTGCTGGTGCGGCGTGCGGTCGGGCGGGGTGAGGTCGTCCGGGTATTCGTAGCGCAGGTCCCCCAGGTCGAAGGTGCAGCGGCCGGCGATCTCCACGGTGCGGGCCAGGGCGTCGGGATAGCCGGCGAACAGGGCGGCCATCTCCGCCGGCCCCTTCAGGTGGGCCTCGGCGTTGGCGGCCAGGCGCCAGCCGGCCGTGTCCACGGTCACGTGCGCGCGGATGCAGGTCAGCACGTCGAGCAGGGGCCGCCGCGCCGGGGTATGCATGCGCGCGCCGTTGGTGGCCACCAGCGGTACCCCGGCGCGCGCCGCCAGCGTTGCCAGGGCGGCCAGCCGGCGGGCATCGCGACCGTCCAGGCGGCAGCGGGCGGCGAGATAACAGCCCTCCGGAAACATGTCGCGGAACACGGCCAGATCCTGTTCGAACGGCCCCAGCACCCCCTCTTCAGGCGGCAACGCCACGGCGATCAGCCCGGCGGCGTGGTCGGCGAGGTCGGCCCGGGACAGAAGACAGGAGCCCTTGGGCGCGCGCCGGCGGCCCAGGGTAAGCAGGGTGCACAGCCGGCCATAGGCGGCGCGGTCGGTGGGATAGACCAGCAGGCTCGGCGCATCCTCCAGGTCCAGCCGGCAGCCGACCACGACCCGCAGGCCGGCGTCGCGGGCGGCGGTCCAGGCCCGCACCACCCCGGCCAGGCTGTTGCGGTCGGTGACCGCCAGCGCCCGCAGGCCCAGCGCGGCGGCGGTCACGACCAACTCGTCGGGATGGGAGGCGCCCTCCAGGAAGGTGAAGTTGGTGGTGACGTCCAGTTCTGCATAGGGGGGCAGCTCGGCGGAGGGGGGTGGCTCTGGTCCTGCCTCCCGGGCGCCCCAGGCCGGCGGGTTCACGGGAACACACCCCGCACGCACCAGCGCGCCGCGCCGTCGCGCACCAGCCACAGGCGATGGCCGGCCGCGTCCTCGACGCGCCAGTGGTCGCGCGCCTGATCGGGCGCGGGCGGCTGGGCGCCGTGCCACCAGGCCGGGGCGATGCGCTCCGGCCCCTCGGCGCGCGCCACGCGCCAGTCCCGGCGGCGCCAGCGGAAGCGGGTGGGCGGCGTGTCCTCCTCCAGAACCTCCACCGGTTCCGGCGCCAGCAGGCGCGGCGGGCGCGGCGCCGTCGCCGGCCAGGTTCCGGGCGCGCCGGCCGGGGCCCGCTCGGCGTGGGTGACGGCGGCGTCCGGGTCATGGCTCTGGCGCGGCGCCGGGCGGACCACCTGGGCCGCGCCCAGACGCGCGCGCAGACGGTCGAGCAGCAGGGCGACCTCCGCCTCCCGCCCGGTCGCCCCGGGCGTGGCACTGGGGGCGGCGCCAGTGCCCCTGACGAACGCCGGTTGCTTGGCCGTGAACGGCTCGACGGCGGTCAGGGTCAGCGTCATGGCCTCGATCCCGAAGCCAGCGTCGAGCCCGTCCAGGGTCTCGCGGAACAGCCGGGTCAGGGCGCCGGCATCACGCATCGGCCGGCTGGTCCCCACCATGCGGTGCAACAGCGGGCCGTCCACGCGCGCCATCTCCAGCAGCAGGCGCCGCGCGCCCTTGTCGGCGCGCTCCAAACGCGGCCGAAACGCGCGGCACAGGGTCGCGATGGCGCGGGTCACGTCCTCCGTGCGGCCGATGGGCTCGGGAAAGGCCAGGGTCTCGCGCCAGGGCACCACCGGCGGGCGCGGGGTGAAGGGCTCGGGCGCGCGGCCCAGGGCATGGTCCAGCCTCTGCGCCACCAGCGGCCCCAGGCGCGCGGTCAGGGGGGCGCGCGGCAGGGCGGCAAGGTCGGCGATACGACGCAAGCCGAGCCGCCGCAGCGTCTCCACGACGTCCGGCGGCAGGCGCAGCGCCTCCACCGGCAACCCCATGAGAAGCTGGCGCTGGGCGCCCTCCGGCAGCAGCGCGACGCCGGGGGGCTCGCCGTCGTCATCCTCGGCCAGAAAGCGAGCGGCGGCCCAGGCGGCGCCCTGGGTGTCGGCCACGCCCAGCCGCACGGCGCTGAAGCCGAACCCGGACACGCGCTGGCGCAGGTCCCGGGCGAGGGCCGCCTCGCCGCCGAACAGGTGGGCGCAGCCGGTGATGTCCAGCCAGATCCCGCCCGCGCCGCCGTCGCCCGGTCCCTCGATCGTGGTCCAGGGGGTATGCCGGGTGGCCCAGGTGGCCAGGGCGCCCAGGGCCGCCACATCGGCGGCAGGCGCGGCGGGCCGCGCCATCAGTGCCGGAACCACGGCCCGGGCATCGGTCAGCGGCAGGCCGGCAAACACTCCGGCGGCCTCCGCCGCCCGGTTGACGGCATGGAGGGTGGCGGCGCGCCCGGTCTCCCTGACCAGGGCGAAGGGCCGGTCACGCCCGCCGGCGCAGACGGCCCCGGGACGCGTCACCCGATCCGTCGCGAAGCGGGGCAGCCACAGAAAGAGCATGCGTCTCATCGTCCCACTCCATCGTCCAGCGTGCCGGGCGACCGCCGCGACAGCGCTCCAGCGTCACGTCCCACCGCGCCGGTCCCAACCCCGGCCAGTCGACCGGCGCGGCCGGGCGCGGCCGCACCCGCCAGCGGGTGGTCGCGGCGACCGATCCCGTTCCCCCACCGGTCGCCCTGCCTTGGCCGGCCGGGGCCAGCAGCAGCCCGGTGACGCCCCCGGCCTCGGCGGCCAGTTGCAGGCGGCGCCCGGCGATGAGGTCGACGGCGCGGGCCTGGCCGACGACGGCGGCAAGGCCGGGGGTGCGCAAGCCCTCTTCCATGCACCACAAGACCCGCCCGTCATCGCCGGCGCGGGCGATCATCAGTTGCCGGGGCGGCAAGCCCAACTGAGCCAGACCCGGCGGATACAGCGTGTCGTCCGCCGATCCGTGCCGCACACACCACAGCACGGGGCCGCCGTCGCGCGCCGCCAGCCGTGCCGCCAGCAACGCGGTGAACCCCAGCGCCGCCACCGGCCCGGTGGCCGCCTCCGCCGGGTCATCAGCGTCGCCCACCACCTGATGCAGGCACCCCAGCGGCAGGCCGCCCCAGGGCAGCGCGTCGTCCAGCGCCGCCAACCCCAGGGGCAACACCCGCCCGGCGTCCCGGGCCGAGCCCTCCAGGACCCGGATGCGCTGGCGTAACCGGTCCAGCGACGGCGTGTGAGACATGCGACCGATCCTGTTTGTTCTTTTTTTGTTCTAGTCGCGAGTCCCGGATCGAGTCAAGCGTTGTGTGAATCGCCGCGTCTCACGGCGCGCGAGGCGGCGCCCGCCGGGGGCCGGCGGGCGCCGCGTTTGGCCGCTCAGGCCTCGACGCCGTCGTGGTCGGTCAGGACCATGTCCGGCGTGACGCTGACGAAGAGCGGCTTAATGTTGAGGGTATTGCCGTCCTTATCCGGCGTGATGGTGACGATGGCAGAGGCCGGTTCGCCGTTCACGAAGCAGGAGAACAGAGCAAGATTGTCGTAGTCGCCGCTGGTCAGCGCCTCGAAGCAGCAGTTCTCATTTTGAGCCGAAATAGCTTGGACACGGGACACGGGATGTGATTCACCCTCTGGGTGAGGTGGCTTGAAGAGCAAATCGCGGCGCTGCGGGAGCGGTGCGCGGCCCTGCCG
>NZ_JACIGK010000060.1 GCF_014197915.1 Roseospira visakhapatnamensis | reverse complement strand
GACGCCTGGAGGCCCTGCGTCAGGCCGAGGCGGCGCTGAACGCCGACCTGGACGCCGCCCGCCAGCCGCGCGCCGACACCCCGGCCATGGCGGCGACCGGGGCGGACGACACCGTCCTCCAGGGAGGACCGTCCTGTCCCCCTGAATCCCTTACAGAGAATCCCAAGGGGATAAATCCTGTACAGGCGCCGGGTTATCCACAGGTCGAGAGCGTCGACGATCAGGACCTGGCGCGGCGGATGGTCGAGGTCTCGCCAACCCTCCAGTGTGCCCTGACCGGCGAGGACCTTCTGGCTCTGGAGGGGGCGGATGCGGCGCGGGTGCTTGCCCCGCTGGCCCGGGCGATCTCCTGGCAGGTGCGCCGCCTGGGTTTGCCAGGGACGGTGTGGGCCGAGGGCCTGCGTGCCCACGGTATCGCCGCGCTCGCCGCCGCTGTTATCGCCTTGGAACGACAAGGGGTAAAACACAGGGCCGGCTATCTGCGGGCCATGCTCCAGAGGGCGACCTTGCCCCACACCGTGCGCCACAGCCTCGACGCCCTGGCCGCCCGGAGGGACCTGTCATGAGTCGGCGGAACGGTCAACCTAGTCGCGCCACCCAACAACGTGCCGGCAGACTGAAACGCTATCTCGGCTCCGTTGCCGGTGTCCGGCACCGTGCCGAAGACGTGGCCCGGCAATTGCCGACCAGCGATCGGCGGACACCTCGCACCAAGGCGCTGGTCCAGGCCATGATGGATGAGTTCATCGTCCAGGGCCTCGCAGAAGAAGC
The DNA here is from genome assembly GCF_014197915.1 of Roseospira visakhapatnamensis. GTDB lineage: Bacteria > Pseudomonadota > Alphaproteobacteria > Rhodospirillales > Rhodospirillaceae > Rhodospira > Rhodospira visakhapatnamensis. Next base: position 6,600 of record NZ_JACIGK010000060.1, on the reverse strand, counting down.
GTTGGGTCCTCGCGGTGGCCAAGGATGGGCGCTGACTTCGAAGGGCCAGTCGCTTATCGAGGACGTCTGGACCTGGCGCGGCGGATGGTCGAGGTCTCGCGCATGCTGCGATCAAACGGTGCCTGTCATGAGCCGGGAAAAGACGACGGGCGCGGCCGGCTGGCGCGGCGACTATCTGGCCCTGCATGCCCTGATCCGCCGCCGCCGCAAGGCCCTGCGTCTGACCCAGGCGGAGGCCGGCGCCGCCATCGGCCTGTCGGAACGCTCCTATCGCGACATCGAGGCCGGCCGGCGGGACATCGGCGCCGAGGCCCTATTCCGCCTGTGTGCCGCCTTGAACCTCCGCCTCGTGCCGGCCGAAAACCGGCAGGATCTGGCCGGTTTTGGAGGGTCGTGAGAGATCCTACGCACGGGCCTGACCTCTGCGGCATTGGACCGGGCCACCGGTCTCAGGTCCGGGGTCGGGTGTTTCCCGAGGCATCGTTTGTCAGTCCAACTTTCCCTGGTTAATACACACGATTGCGCATCTCTTTCTTGAGAATATGCGCGCTCATGTGTATGGTGACCTCGGTTGGGAGAGCGGAAGGCACCATGCACAGCCGGACGATCCTGAAGCTTTTGAAGGAAGATGGGTGGGTCCAGGTGCAGCGGACCGGAAGCCACGTGCAGCTCAAGCATCCCGCAAAACCCGGCCGAACGACGGTGCCTCACCCCAATCCGGACATCCCGATCGGGACGCTCAAGAGCATCGAGAAGCAGAGCGGGGTGCGACTGCGGTGAGCCGCGATCCTTTCCGCCAGGCCAGGGAGACCCATCATGGTCCAGCGCACCTATCCGGTGGTGATCGAGGTCGGCGAGACCGGCCGGTTTGGAGGCTTTTTCCCCGACCTTCCCGGCTGCGGCGCCGGTGGCGATACCGTCGAGGCGTGTCACGCCGATGCCCAGGCGGCCCTGACGCTGCATCTGGCGGGGATGATCGAGGACGGGGATCCCTTGCCCGAGCCGACCCCCCTGGGGGACGTGACGGTCGATCCCGAGGTGCGGGTCGCGGCGATCCTGTTGGTCTCGGCGCCGGTCACGGGCCGGACGACGCGTCTCAACATCACCATGGATACGACGTTGGTGGCGGCCATCGACAGCGTGACAAGCAACCGGAGCGCGTGGCTGGCGGAGGCGGCGTTGCGCGCCTTGCGGGACCGCCACGACGGCGCGGATCGCGGGTGACGGGTCCGGTGCTCGGCTTCGTGTCCTTGAAGAACCGGCCAGATCTGGCCGGTTTTGAGGGGCCGCGAGAGGTTTCCGGGTCGTGGCCCGCCCCGGCGTCAGGCAGGACCTCGGCCTATCCGGCCGCCTGGCCGAGGACCTCTTCCGCCCACTGGTTCAGGCTCTTGCCCGCGACCTCCGCCGCGATGGCGGCGCGCCGGTGCACGTCGGGGTCGATGCGGACCATGACGTTGCCGGAGTAGGGCTTCTGAGGGGACTTGCCGGCCTTGGCGCAAGTCTCGACGTAGTCGTCCACCGCCTCATGGAAGGCCGCCTTGAGGCCGGCCACGGTGTCGGCGTGGAAGCCGACGGGGTCTTGAATGCCGGCGATATGACCGACGAACAGGTCATCCTCGGCGTCGAAGGCGACGCGGGCGCTGTAGCCCTTGTAGGTCATGGTGCTCATGGCGTGACTCCGATGGACTCAAGAAAGGCGCGCGCGTCCCTGACCTGATATCGCTTGGCCTCCCGTGCGGGGTGCGGGCGGTGGAACGTGGCGACCACGGTCCCCGCGACGAAGCGGACGCGGGAGCCGGAGCCCTCGACCAGGTCGGCGCCGGCCGCAAGCAACAGAGCCTCAAGATCGTTCCAGGCGATGGTGCCCGAGACCGGGTCGCGGAAGACGGCCCGCAGGGTCTTCTTGTGCTTGCTGTTCATGCAAGCATGATATCGCGGTGGCGGACCTGAATGCAAGCGTTATGTGATAGCAAAAAAGGGCTGCCAACGGTGGGTCGGGCTTGCCTGTTGTCATAGTATGTAGTATGATACAACGTACTATGACAACAAGAGGAAAGCGCCATGGCCATCACCAGGGACCGCATCTGGGCCGCCGCCGACGATCTCGACGCCGCCGGCCAGAAGCCCACCCTCGCCGCCGTGCGCAAGGCCGTGGGCGGCGGCAGCTTCACCACCATTCAGGAGGCCATGGTCGCGTGGAAGGCGCGCAAGGCCGCCCGCGAGGTGCCCGAGCGCCAGCCCGTGCCCCAGGCCGTCGCCGATCAGCTGGAGGCCCTGGGGGCCGAGGTGTGGACCGTGGCCCTGGACCTGGCCACGGCGCGCCTGGCCGGCGAGCGCGAGACGCTGGCGGCCGCCCGCGCCGAGATGGAGGCCGCGCGGCGGGATGCGGCCGACCTGGCCGATCAGCTCAACGCCGACCTGGAGGAGACCAGGGCGCGCCTGGAGGCCGTGGCCGGCGAGCGGGACGCCAGCCGGACGGAGGCCGGTGCCCTCCGCCAGTCCCTGGCCGTGGCCGAGGCGCACGGGCGGGAGATGGAACGTCGCGCGGCCGAGGGGCGGGACGAGGCCGCCCAGGCGCGGCGCGAGACCACGGAGGCCCGGGAGCGGGCCGCCGACCTGACCGGCCGCCTCTCGGTCCTGGAGGCCCAGAACGCCGCGCTGCTGGCCCGCCTGACCTCGCCGGCGCCGGCCGGGCCGAGCGCCTGACGCCGGCGTTGGCCGGCGCCGCCGCACAGCAACGGAAAACCGGCCAGATCTGGCCGGTTCGTGAGGGACTCACCATGCCATGCCGAGATCACGGCGTGGCTGGCGCGTCTTTTTCGGAACGGCCACCTTGTAGCGGGTCACCAGCGTCGACTTGCCGGCGCCGTTCGGGCCGGCGAACACCCAGAGCTGGGGGCGCGGGCGGGTCATAGGGTGCGGATCACGTCGTCCCCCTGGCGGGAGAAGCGCACCAGTTCGCGGCGTCCGTCCGGGTATTCCTTGACCTGGAGGCCCGGCGGCGTGGTGCGCTCCCGGTAGTAGATCGGCATGCCGGCGGCCAGGGCCTCGCGGGCGGCCGTGTCGTCGCTGTCGACGCGGCCAAGGTCACGCCAGAGCTGTTCGATCGGGTCGTGGGCTGTCTTCATGGACTCACCTCATCCGGCGATGGCACCGTGCGATACGTGAAGGGGCGGACGGGCCTGGCCCGTCCGCCCATGATCCTAGCCCTGGTCGGGGCGTCCCAGCTTGAGAAGCTCGCGATAGGTCACATGCAGGCTGACGGTGCCACGGCGGACCACGGTCACGCGGGGCGCGACGCGTCGCAGGGCCGTGTTGGCGAGATGGTTCTCGGGATCGGTCTCCAGGGTGGTGATGAGGCTCCGCAAGGCTCTCAGGGCCGCGTCGGTCACGGCCGGGGTGGGCGTGATCGCCTCGCGCCGCCGCTTGATGTTGACCCGGTCGATGTGCCAGCGCCGCAACCGCTGTTCGCGCTCTTCCAGGTAGCGCTGGACCTCCCGGGTGCGCGCGTGGCTGCCCAGGGTGTCCAGGATGGTGGCGACCTCGGCCCGCTTGCTGGCCACGCTGGCGTCGATGGCGGCGATCATCTCGTCGAACCCCTGGCGCTGCACCGCGACCTCGGGGCGCGCCGCCCAGGCGGCGATATCGGCCTCGGTGATCGCCCGGAACGCCGCGAGGCTCCAGCGCATCAGCTCCGGCACCTCGATCGTGCAGGTCGGGCAGGTCCGGGCGTGATCGCAGCCGTACACACCCTTGCGATGATAGCGCATGGTGCCGCCGCTGGCCGCGCAGAGCAGGTGGCCGCTGAAGAAGTAGCGGCGCTTCTGGGGGCTCTTGACCTGTGCGGCGCGCCACTTCCGCTGGCGGGCCGCCTCGCGAGCGGCCGCCTGTTCCGCCGTCGTCGCCGCCTTCTCCTCGGCGGCCTCCTCGCGGGCGGTGGCGCGCGTCTTGATCAGATCCTGCACCTTGTCGAACAGCCCTGCGTCGATGATGGCCAGATCCGGCACGGCGACCTCGATCCACTCGTCCCGGGGCCGCATGACCGACGTGCGCTTGCCCGTCTCCGGATGCTTCCTGAACTGCATCTTGTTGAAGGTCAGCAGGCCCTTGTAGAGCGTCTGGCGCAGAATGCCGGTCTGCCGGCTGGCGGTGCCGACCAGCACGTTGGGCAGCCAGCGCTTGCCGGCCGGCGAGGCGATGCCCATGGCGTTGAGGTTCGCGCAGATGCGCTTGAGGCTTTGCCCCTCGGCGTAGTCGGTGAAGATCGTCCGGATCACGTCGGCTTCGCCCGGGTTGATCGCCCGGGCGCCCCGGATGGGCTCGCCGGCGTGGTCGTATCTCTTGATCAGGTCATAGCCGTAGGTGCGTCCGCCGGGGATGGCGCCGCGCTTCACCGAGGCGATCATGCCGCGCCGGGTCTTGTCGGCCAGGTCCTTCAGGTAGAGCGCGTTCATGGTGCCCTTGAGGCCGATGTGTAACTCGTTGATCTCGCCTTCCGAGACCGTCTCCAGGGCGATCCCCAGGAAGGACAGCTTCTTGTACAGGGCGGCGATATCGGACTGGTCACGGCTGATGCGGGACAGATCCTCGGTAATGATGCGCTCGAAATCCGATCTGGTCACGGCGCGCATCATGGCGTGGAGGCCGCGCCGGTTGGCGAGGGTGGCGCCGGAGAGGGCTTCGTCGGCGTAGGTATCGACCACGATGTAATCCTTGGCCGCGCAGTAGGCGTGGCAGCGGGCGATCTGATCGGCTGTGGAGGTGCATTGATGCTCGGTTGAGTGGCGAGCGTAGACGGCGACCAACATAGAGTCCTCATGGTTCGTTGCGGTACCTTCACCACGGACCGTGTGGTCCGCAAGAAAAAACGGTGGCGAGGCGTCGTTTCTACGACTTTGCAGGAGTTTGCATGACTTTGCAGGAGTTTGCAGGAGTTTGCAGGAGTTTGCAGGAGTTTGCAGGAGTGCCCGTTTCTTTTTGCCTGTCGTTCCGTTGGCAGGATAGGCGCGGTGGTCCCACTCGTGGACCACCGCGCCGCCCCGTTGGGGCGTCCTGCCCGTATTCGCCTGCGGCTCAATGGGGAGAAGCTCCGCACCGGCCGCCAGGGCGGGCACCAAAAAAGCCGCCCGGGCGGGCGGCTTTCCTGGTGCTGGACGACGCGGCGTTCGTCAGGACACGGGCGCCTCGGACCACAGGCGGCGCTTCCAGGCGACCCACTCGGGCATGTAACCGCCCGCGTAATCGACAAGAGCCTGTGCAATTTGCTCATCGGTGAGGGCGGTTTCCTGAAAAAGCATATTGACCAGGCTGTTCGCCTTCTCAAGATGATCATCCCGGCGCTTGTGTACTTTATAAGCGATATCCTCGCGCTGAAGCCGGATCAGCTGCTGCGACAGCGCCATGTATTCGGAAACGGGGATCGTGATCATGGCGTTCTGGCCGGCCGTTTCTTGACGCTTGGGCGCGGTCTCGTAGCGCCCGGTCTTGCGGATCGCCGGCAGCACCTCGGCGGTGACCCACTTGCGGAAGCGCCGGGCGGCCGGCTTGCGGCTGGTCATGATCAGCACGTACAAGCCGGACTCGTTGATGATGGTCATCTCCTGAACGCCGCCAGGGGTCGGAATACTCGTCCGATCCTTCTCATCATCGTCCAGGCGTTCCGCCACCTTGTGCGGGGACCCTACGTCCAGCACCGCGCATACGTCGGCGAGGACGAACCAGGGATCGCCATCGAGGTTGAGAGCACGAAAAGGACTGTCCTCGAAGGTAAAGGGGATGATGGTGGTCATGGGTTTGATCTCCTGATCGTGGTCGTGAGAAGGGGGATTCGGGATCGGGCCGATCCCTCAGGACACGGGGGCCTCGGTCCACAGGCGGCGCTTCCAGGCGACCCATTCGGGCATGTATCCGCCCGCGTAGTCGACGAGAGCGCGTGCGATCTGCTCGTCGGTGAGGTCGGTTTCCTGAAAGAGCATGGCGACCAGGCTGTTGGCCTTCGCAAGACGATCGTCCCGGCGCTGGTTGGCCTTGTAGGCGATGTCCTCGTTGAGACGCCGGATCAGCTGCTGTGACAGGGCCGCGTATTCGGTGACCGGGATCATCATCATGGCGTGCTGGCCGCCCGGTTCTTGACGCCCGGGCACGGCCGGCTCGGCCTCGTAGCGCCCGGTCTTGCGGATCGCCGGCAGCACCTCGACGGTGACCCAGTCTTCGAAAGCGGCGGCGGCGGGGAGCTTGGAGCGGAAGATCAGACGGTACAGGTCCGCTTCAGGGATCAGGACGGTTTGCGGGTCGAGGGAGTCACGATCCGTTACCCCCTCGATCGGGTAGGTTTGTGCCGATCGGGCGTATTTGCAGTGGTCCGCAATCGCCTTCCGCGTATTGGCGTACCCCAATGCCGTGGCGATATCCTTGGCCACGAACCAGGGGCCCTGGTCAGTTTCGAGGCCCCGGATTTCCATGTCTTCAAACTTGAAGGACTCTAAGGTGGTCATGGTGTCTGTCTCCTGATGGCGATCGGTGACCATGGGGGCCGCCCAGGCGGTGTCCGCCTGGGATGTGGCGGGCATGGACGGCGGCCGGCATAGAGTCCCCGTGGTT
>NZ_JACIGK010000059.1 GCF_014197915.1 Roseospira visakhapatnamensis | reverse complement strand
CCATGCGGACCGACCTCCTAAAGGTCAGTCCGTTGAATCATAAAATCGATCCCATGGGAATCCCTGGCGACTCAACCCGACCCCAGAGCACTCTATTGTACGTCGCCACACAGGCCGGGGCGTGGATGATGTCTCTCGCAATTACCCGCCAACTGCTCCTCTCACCCCTCGTAGAGCACGAAGGGCGCCCAGGTGGCGGGGTCCCGTTCGGCAGAGCTAGGGCTGGTGATGTAGCGCAGCTTGGTCTTCTGTAGCGCCTCGGTGGGTGACATACCGAGGTGCGACAGCCATGTCCCGTAGAACCGGCTCATGAAAGTGGCAGTCAGCCGGTCATCAATCGTCCACAGGGCTGTCAGCACATTCTTGGCGCCGGCCACCTCAATCCGGACCCTTGCCCCCTAACTCTTATCAGAAAAATCCGATAGGATTCGTAAGGGAATCCTCCGCCAGCCCCACCAGCAGCGCCGAGGTGTCGGGAGACAGATCCCACCAGACATCCGCCATGCCATCACCTGAGTCATGTTGGTGTGCCCAAAGGTCTCCCTGGAGCCCGAGATCACCCAGATCAAGGGGCGATTGGTCACCGATCTCCGATCGCAGGACCGCCAGCCAGCCGGCGGTCTCTCCATCTGCTTCCGATATGACCGTTACCGGGAGTGGGTCCATCGCCATCGCCGTCGCCACCATCAGTGCCGGCACCATGGCCCGCATATCGGCGGGTGTCCAAACCGTGCCGTCGTCGAAGACGATTTCCTCAATGGTGTCGTACCTCGACCCGTTGAGTGTGTTCCACACGGTGATCTGGTCGCTTGACCCCGCGAAGGTCAGCCGGAGGTCGTCGCTACCCTCCGTGACCCTGGAAACGATCACGTCCTCGGCGGCATGGCCACGAATGATCAGTCGATCGGTATCAGAGAACCCGTTATCTTCAATGCTATCGATCCCATCCCCAGCATTGAAGATGTAGGTGTCGCTGCCGTCGCCGCCGGTAATCGTGTCATTTCCGGTACCGCCGGTGATCGTGTCGGCGCCGTTTCCGCCGTCAATGACGTCGTTGCCCGCGAGGCCGTCGATGGTTTCACTTTCGAAGAAGCCGTGGATCATATCGTCACCCGTCGTGGCTTCCTGGGCGAGGAGAGTGGCCCGCATATCGGCGGGTGTCCAAACCGTGCCGTCGTCGAAGACGATTTCCTCGATGGTATCGTACTTCGATCCGTTGAGTGTGTTCCACACGGTGATCTGGTCGCTTGACCCCGCGAAGGTCAGCCGGAGGTCGTCGCTACCCTCCGTGACCCTGGAAACGATCACGTCCTCGGCGGCATGGCCACGAATGATCAGTCGATCGGTATCAGAGAACCCGTTATCTTCAATGCTATCGATCCCATCCCCAGCATTGAAGATGTAGGTGTCGCTGCCGTCGCCGCCGGTAATCGTGTCATTTCCGCTACCGCCAGTGATCGTGTCGGCGCCGTTTCCGCCGTCAATGACGTCGTTGCCCGCGAGGCCGTCGATGGTTTCACTTTCGAAGAAGCCGTGGATCACATCGTCACCCGTTGTGGCTTCCTGGGCGAGGAGCGTGGCCCGCATATCGGCGGGTGTCCAAACCGTGCCGTCGTCGAAGACGATTTCCTCGATCGTGCCCCAGTTGTCGCCGTTGAGTGTGTTCCACACGGTGATCTGGTCGCTCGACCCCGCGAAGGTCAGCAGAAGGTCGTCGCTGCCCTCCGTGACCCTGGAAACCGTCACGTCCCCGACCGCATGGCCATGAATGACCAGTCGATCGGTATCGTGAAACCCGCTATCCTTAACGCTGTCGATCCCATCCCCAGCATTGAAGATGTAGGTGTCGCTGCCGTCGCCGCCGGTAATCGTGTCATTTCCGGTACCGCCGGTGATCGTGTCGGCGCCGTTTCCGCCGTCGATGACATCGTCGCCGCCCAGGCCGTTGAGCACATCGGCGGCATCGGTTCCCTCAATGGTGTCGTCGCCCTCGGTGCCCACATCGCTGAGAAGCCGGTCCCGCAGGTCCTGCATGGTCCAGGTGGTGCCATCGTCGAAGACGATCTGCTCCACACCCCGTTCGTAATGGGGGTCCAGGGTGTTCAGGATGCTGACGGCGCCGCCGTCACCGGCGCCGGCGGTGCTTTCGGCGATGTGCAGGGTGACGTTGGCGCCATCCCGCGACAGGCTCACCGCCTCGACCGCAATGCCCTGCAGGCGCAGGGTGTCGGCGGTGCCGCCGAAAGTTTCACCGTCGCTGACGGTGTCGCTGCCGTCGCCGCGGACGTAGACGAAGGTATCGTTGCCGCCGCCGCCGGTGATGGTGTCGTCGCCTAGCCCGCCGGTGATCGTGTCGTCGCCGTTTCCGCCGTCAATGACGTCGTTGCCCGCGAGGCCGTCGATGGTTTCACTTTCGAAGAAGCCGTGGATCACATCGTCACCCGTTGTGGCTTCCTGGGCGAGGAGCGTGGCCCGCATATCGGCGGGTGTCCAAACCGTGCCGTCGTCGAAGACGATTTCCTCGATCGTGCCCCAGTTGTCGCCGTTGAGTGTGTTCCACACGGTGATCTGGTCGCTCGACCCCGCGAAGGTCAGCAGAAGGTCGTCGCTGCCCTCCGTGACCCTGGAAACCGTCACGTCCCCGACCGCATGGCCATGAATGACCAGTCGATCGGTATCGTGAAACCCGCTATCCTTAACGCTGTCGATCCCATCCCCAGCATTGAAGATGTAAGTGTCGCTGCCGTCGCCGCCGCTCAGGTTGTCGTCGCCCAGCCCCCCGGTGACCGTGTCGGCGCCGTCGCCGCCGGTAATCGTGTCATTTCCGGCGCCGCCGTCTAAGATGTTGTTCGACGAGGATCCGGTCATTACATCGGCATAGTCACTGCCAACAATGCGTTCAACGTGAACAAAAGTATCTCCGGCGACGTATTGACTATCCGACTCCCTTGACGCGAGATCAAGAACAATGCCGGCCGTCGCTAGTTGATAACTGGCTGTATCAAAGCCAACTCCACCATCAAAGTGATCGATGCCAATGCCGGCAAGGAGAATGTCGTTACCGTCATCCCCGGACAAAAAGTTGACGCCGGCCCCACCGATCAAGGTATCGTCACCTCTGCCGCCGGACAGGGTATCGGTGCCGGCCTCACCAGTAAGGACATCCTGACCAGCACCGCCCGACAGCACGTTGTCGCCGTCGTTTCCGCGCAGAGTGTCGCCACCATCACCGCCGACGACATTCTCGATGCTAATGTAGCTGTCCCCTTCGGCGCTCCCGTCAACGCCAATATTGCTCGTCAAGTCAACCGAAACTGCTGTGTGATCCTTGGCGTAGCTTGCCGTATCAATGCCGCTGCCGCCGTCAAGAAGGTCCGCGCCCTGGCCGCCTCCCAGGATGTCGTTGCCACCTTCTCCGTACAGTACGTCGTCCCCATACCCGCCATCCAAACTGTCGTCACCCAGACCGCCATAAACCGTGTCGATGCTACCAAGGCCCACGAAGACATCGGCGGCAGCCGTCCCGTTGAATGTGTAGCTAGGCGCGACCGTGAACGCGACCGTGCCGATGCCTTCGCCGGCTTTTCCGTCGCCAACGGCATAGTCAAACGACGTCGTGCCGACGAAATCAGGATCCACCAGGAACCCTGCGTCCCCGTCGCCGCTCAAGCTCACGGATCCGTTATCGGACCGGTAAACGGTTGTAATGGTTAACGTATCCAAGTCTGCATCGGTCGCGCCCTCAAGCAGAGTGCCCTGCGGCAAGTCAAAGGGCATCCATTGGGTCAGATGAAAGCTGTGGGACGCAGCAGTGGGCGCGGTGTTCGGCCCCGCCACGTAGACGCTCTGATCGTTGAACTCCAAGACCTCAATGTCGCTGAGCGTGTCCGTCCCCTCAAGGCCCGACACGGTGATCGAACTGCCGTTGTCGGTGATCACGTAGTCCGACACAGCCCCCACGTAGAAAGCGGTATCGTTGCCAACACCGCCCGACAGCAGGTCGTCCCCGGCGCCACCGAACAGCGTATCATCGCCATCACCCCCGGAAACATCGTCAGCGCCCTCGCCGCCGGCTAGAACGTCATCGCCCAGTCCGCCTTGGAGGCTGTCTTCGCCCGCTGCCCCGCGCAGAACATTGTCTTCGTCGTTCCCCACCAGAGTGTCCGCGAACTCGGTTCCATGGACAATCTCGATGGCCACCAGTGTGTCGCCGTCTGCATCGCCACCGCTCGCCGCTCCCGTTGCCAGATTCACCTGGATCGCCGCCCCGGAGGCGCCATAATCCGCTGTATCGGAGCCCTCTCCACCCTCGAGTGTGTCGGCCCCAACACCGCCGGTCAGGACATCGTGCCCCCGCCCGCCGACAATGCGATTGGCCTCGTCGTTGCCAACCACCACATCATCGCCATCTCCCATGATGACGTCCTCGATGACCGTGTCCGCCGCGATGGTCAGGGTGTTGCCCATGATCGCGCTGGTCTCGCCGGCCACCAGGGAGACCTCGGAATCATAGTAGATGGAAGACAGGTTGAGGGTGTCATGCCCACCCGTGTCGCTCAACTGCCGCCGCCCGGCGTCGAAGCCGGAGGTGAACGCCGCAAAATCCGGGGTGTAGACGTAGACGTCGTCGACCGATGGGGCATCGCCATAGAAGTCGATCTCCCAGTTGTTCAGCGTCCCCACCTCGCCGGTCGCGGCGTCGGTGACGCGCAGGGTCCAGTCACCCTGGCTGCTCTCGCCCCAATGGTGGGTCGTGGAAAAACGCCAGGATATATTGTCCTTAGTCGCGCCGCGGTCGTCCGGGTCGTCCGGTGCCTTGCCCGGGCGGTCCGCGAGCACGCTCGTGGTGCCGTCGGGGGAGACCAACTCGAGGACCATATCCCCCTTCAGGGTGTGGTCGATCCTCACCGTCACCTCGACGTGGTCGATGGTCACATCCTCGGTGATGGTGATGGTGTCGGACACCGATCCGTCGTCGGGGATGGCAACGGCGAGCGTGCTGGTGCCTGTCGCATGGACCTCGTTCGCCGAGGTGGCCTGACCGATCCAGCTTTCCGACAAGCGCACGGCGATGTAGGAGTCCACCAGCCCGAAACCATAGTCATGGCTCACCTCCAGCCCGCCGCCGTTCCAGGTGGTGGCGCCGTTGGTCTCCCAGCCGTCATGGTCCTCGTCCGAGTTCCAGGCCGAGTAGGCGAGGATTTCCTGGACGTCCCGCCAGCCCAGCAGGGGGTTGGCCTCCAGCATCAGGGCGACGACGCCGGTCACCCCCGGTGCCGCGGCGGATGTCCCAGCCGCGACGTGGTAGTCCTCGCCCAGGACGGAGGTACTGTCCGCGTATCCGTCCGAACCGGTCACGTCGGTAGAGACGATGCTCGTGCCCGGCGCCGAAACCAGGATGGCGGAGCCGGGACTGCTGAAATCGCTGATGGTGCCGTCGGTGTCGACCGCGGCGACCGCGATTGCGTGCCGCGAGTTGGGGCCATCGTAATAGGTCGCATGCTCGCCGTCCTGGCGCTCGTTACTGGCGACAAAGACGCTGTTGGTGCCCAGACCGTCGCGCCCGGTCTCGGCAAGGGTTTCCAGGCTGCGGCTGATCAATGTTCCGCTTCCCCCATAAAGGGTGTCTACAGACTGGGTCCAACTGTTGTTGACGACGTCAAAGGTCTCAAGGCCGCCGAAGCTCCAGTCAAACCAGTTGGGGTGCTCATAGACGGCCACCGTGGCGTCATAGGCCACACCGACGATGCCTTCTCCATTGCGTGCGGCGCCGACGACGCCTGTCACGAACGTGCCGTGGGCGTCCACGCCCGGGTCTTCGTCGATGGTGCTGTCGTAGTTGGGCGCAATGTCCGGATGCGTCTGATCTACACCCCCGTCATGCACGGCGACCTTGACGCCCTCGCCCGTGTAGTCGTCCCAAACACTGGTCACGTTGAGCGCGCGCAGGGACCACTGATACTGCATGAGGTCATCGTCTGGGTCAGCGATGACCCAATCCACGGTGGTGACTGCGTCGTCAGTCAGGCCGTGTCCATCATCGACCACATAACGGAACTCGGTCTCAGGCGAAGTATCCGTATCGGCCGTTAGGGTGATATTTCCTTCGGAGTCAATTGACGCAGTTCCGCCATCGACGGCGCCAATGCCGACGATCTGCGCTCGATCCTGATCCGCATCCCAGTCGTTGGCCAACAAACTGTCGGCAGAGAAGGTGTTGCCGTCCTTCGCGGTCTGGGTCCGGAAAACATCACCTCTGACGTTCGGAGCCGTATTGGTGCCATCCAAGTGGACGACGGTATCCTCGAAAATCAGACGCTCCACACCGACCAGACTGTCGATGCCGTCGTCTCCGTCCGCATCGTTGAGGTCCGTGACCGTCGCGAAACTTTCATCTCCCGCAATCTGATAGTCCGCAGCCTTTCCTAAAAAGACCGCCACATCCAGGCCCGAGCCGCCGTCCAGACGGTCGTTGCCGGCGCCACCGACGAGCCAATCGGCTCCGTGACCGCCGTTCAGAATGTCATCGCCTGTGGCGCCGTCCAGAAAAACATCCTCAACAGCCGACGAAGCGTTCAGTGTGTCATTACCCGCACTGCCTATAACTTGCTCCAAGTTATGGGCAGATACGTTTAGTGAAACACCAACATTGCCAAGAACAAAAGCCGTATCGCGACCACCTCCTCCATCAAAGATAGTGTCTCTGGAATCGATCAGCAAGACATCGTTACCATCCCCCCCATCCAAATCGTCCTGCCCATCTCCTCCGCTCAGCACGTCATTCCCGGCACCACCTTGCAATAGGTCGTCGCCGCCGCCACCAAAAAGCCCAACATCCAGCGCAAGTCCTGCTATAAGCGTGTCTGCACCGCCACCACCAATGGTAATTTCGAACTCGGCCGCCCCCAGATCAATATTGACAGCGTCGTCGGTCTGGACCACAGCAATATCGACACCGCCCCCACCCGAAACGCCGCGCCCCAAATCGCCAGCATCTATAGCGACCAAGTCATCGCCATCGCCTGCGTAGATTCGGTCAGCACCGGATCCACCATACAGTTTATCGTTTCCGGCGCCGCCGATGATAAAATCATCTCCGGCGCCACCGGCAACAAACATATCCTTGGACCCAGATGCGCCAACTGTGTCGCTTCCTTCCGTCCCGATCACCCCATCATACGGGGTCAAAGCCAAATCAAAGGCTTGGCCGTTGGGATCAGTCAAGACCTTCCATATGTCTTGAGTCCCAACCTCGTAGGAAAGAACAATTTCATCGCCCATCCTTTCCACGACCATTCCGTTGGAGTCGTACTCCAGGGCAAGCGCGAAAATGCTGAGAGTGCCTTCGGTTGTGGTAACATGCCCTGTTTCAAGGACGTAGCCGCCACTGATTTGTTGCACAACCTGGGCTCCGTCAGGCGCGCTCGCCTGATCAGGATAGAGTTCGTCGCCGTCTACCGTGCCATCGCCATTGGTATCCGCCCAGAAGACCGCGCCCTCCTCCCCGGACTCGACCGGTGTGGCGGTCAGGTCGATGGTCGTGACGCCTGCATCGGCGAGCGTGGTCACCTCACTGTCGTCGGACACACCGTTTCCGTTTGCGTCGACCCACAGAAGCAGTGATTGATAGACGGTATCGGATGCGTCGATCACGCCATCGCCGTTGTCATCATGCCCGGCCAGGCGGTCCAGTTCCGTGACACCGGGGCCACCGTCAGCGAACCGAATTTCCTGGCCGGTGTCGATCAAGCCGTTGTCATTAAGGTCGCGAGAGAGGATCGCATCGGTTGTTGACCACGGCACTGCCTCAGAAAATCCATCGTCGTCAATGTTGAAGAAAACACCAGAAAAATACATCGGATCCAGGTCGAGGCCATCCCCATCGATATCCAAGAACAGTGGATCATTAGCTCTGCTTTTGTTCTGTATATAAAGAGCCATATTACCGGGTAGCGTAACAAAATCAAAAACACCATGAAAAAAACTTCCTATACTGTTTGCCATATCTCCAGTATTATCGTCGCCACTAAAATTCTTGTAAAGAGATCCCGCGCCGGACATGTGAGCGTGCAGTATTCCACTTACAATATCTCTCGCATTTTCCGACGCTGCATCCCTATAAAAATCCTTCCATGGATCATCATCCGGATCGTTTGGATTGTCTCCTGTTCCACCAGGGAGGCTTATCCCTTTGAGTCCGGGACCACATCATGTGGTGACAGGTGGTCCGGAATCGCGTAGAACGAAGAGTGAACAACCGCCGTTTCCGGAG
>NZ_JACIGK010000058.1 GCF_014197915.1 Roseospira visakhapatnamensis | reverse complement strand
CGGTTCTCCTTTGGCGAGTGAGAAAACCGGACTGGAGGGTAGCCCATCCGTGGGGCGCGCCCCACGGATGGGCACGCAGGTGCGCCCCCACGAACGAAATTTCCAGACATCAGGTTACACAGCCCGCCTTTGAACGGCCTCACTCCGCTCGAGTACCTTCAGGACGCTCCCAAAGAGCCTTCTCCAGAGTCTCAGGCAGCCTGAACCCATACAGACGCGGCACGGACGGTTGACCCGATAGGCGTTCGTTTCTATACAAAGGCCTGCCATCGATACGGGGGTGGCGGTGCCAGGGATCAGGCGGCGCCGCGTCGCGCGACGGGATCAGGATTGGGAGCCCCCTTCGGCTTCGCGATCCGCTGATTAATCCAGGCCCGACGGGGAGTTCGCCAGCCACGGAGACCACGACCACCGGCACAGACCCCCTGCCCTTACCCCGCGTGCCCATAGCTCAGATGGTAGAGCAGCTGACTTTTAATCAGCGGGTCCCAGGTTCGAGTCCTGGTGGGCACACCAATCAACCCCCTGGAAACACTCACGTTTCCGGGGGTTTCGCTTTTGCGGGAAGGGGGTGTTAGTCACTTTGTCTGTCTGCGTTAGTCACTCGGTGTTCCACCGGCGTTCCTGGTGGCCCGGTCCAAGGCATCAATGGCAATGACCGCCGCGCGCCGCTGGGCACTGTATTTCCGGGCCATCTCGGCCGTCTTGTGACCGGTGATAGCACCGATGGTCTCCCAGTCGAGGCCGACTTCGCGCAGCCGTGTGGCGGCGGTATAACGCAGGCCGTGGGTGGTGACGTTATCCAGACCGGCGGCGCGGAACGCATCAGCCATGCGGTGGCGGAAGCGGTCGACCCCCATCTTGCCCAGAATCGCGAGGTGTGGGTGGGACGTTAACCATGGGTCAAGCGCCTCCGCCAAGTCCCGGCTGATTGGTATCTCCAGGCGTGTCCCCGTCTTGGATTGAGCAACCTGCACAGCCCCGCCGACCAGATGACCGCGAGTCATGGCGAGCACATCGCCGCCCCGCTGCCCCGTGTTGAGAGCCAGTTCAAACGCTGTTCTTTCCCATGTGCCTACCGGCCAGTGGCGCCGGAATGCAGCAACTTGATGCTCTTCCCACGGGTGGTGACCGCCATCTGTTTTCAGAACCCGGGGCCGGGCTGCCGGGTTAACCGTGACGCCGAAGGTTGTCGGCCGGTCGATCGCGTATGCAAAGAGCATCCGTAAGATTTGGATGAGGTAGTTGGCCTTGCGTGGAGTGGCCGCATGCTTGTCGCGCAGGGCCAAGATAAAGTCGCGCGGCATAGTCCGAATGGGTAGGTGTCCGTACTTCCGCTTCAGGTCATCCAGATACCGCGTGTAGTCCTTGCGCGTCTTGGGTGCTTTGGCCGCGAAGTCGGGACTGGCGCGGTAATGCTCTATCAGGTGAGCCAGTGTGCCCGCACCGCCCTTCGGAGCTGGCGTCACTTCAAAGCCAGCGTGGATTCGCTGGTAGGCCGCCGTAAACCCGGCGTCTTTCGGCCCCAGTGGCTTGCCGGTCAAGTCCGTCACCCGGACACGCTTCCCGTTGCGCCGGTAGTATGCGAACGTCTTCCCACGCCGCTCGTAGATGTTCAGATAGGGCAGATTGACCGGTGTCATACCGCGTCCATCCATTCCTGCGCCGAACCAGTATTCGGTATCTTTCCGGCCTTGACGTCAACCCACTTTTCCAGATCAGCGCGGAGCCAAACCTTCCGCCTCGGCGTGAGCCACACTGGCTGAGGGGCCTCGTCTTCCTTCATCGCCGTCAGGAATGCGGTCTCGGACAGGCTAACATACGCCGCCGCCTGCTCGACATTGAGAGCATAGGGCCAGTACGGCATGGACCGGTCCATCCTCTCACCCCTCCCTCAGGTCCCATGACGCCCGCTGGTCGCCGAGCGCCAGCGGCGGCCCGGCCGGACTTCGTCCATGGAGACGGTCACCTCGGCACCTCGTCATGGGTGCGGGCGTCCAGGCGGCGGCCGGCTGCCTTTTTACCGAGGCGTTCCATCATCCAGGCGCCGGCTGGAGGCTCGGCTTCGGTGTCGCCCCAATACCGGCCGTCGCCGCCGACGATGATGCATCTGTTTTCGTCCGCCCCGGTGATGGGAGCGACAGGCGAAACGGCGCCGCCGTGGATCGGGGCCATCGCCCCCCACTCTCCCCATTGTTTGAAGTTGAAGGGGACCCCGTGGACCGCGCACCAATCACGGTCGGCGCGAAACCAATCCGGATGCGGCGCGCGCGCGCCCGGGCCGGACTCGCCCTCGGCGACCATGCCGGACAGGAACGTCCAGCCGGTCCAGTCCACGAGTCCCAGCGCCGGACCGTGGCTGACGTACGTGCGCCACCCGGCGGCCGCCAGCGCCGCCATGGACCCGTGCCGGGCGTCGGCCATGGCTTGGTTCTCGGCCGAGGTGCCCAGCACCACGTTCGGCAGCGGCCGCGCCGCCATAATCAGAACTCGCAGCATGACGTGGGGCCGCTTGGTCAGTGGCAGCCAGAGCAAGTGCGGGGTCCGGACCATCAGCGCGAACAGGGACTCGCGCCAGGCGTCCGGAACCTCCGTGTCGAAGGGGTCGCACAGCGACAGGAACACGCGCGGCCGGGTGCCCTCGCGCGCGGCGCGGCGGTCCCAGGCTAGGGGCTGGCGCCAGGTAGACTTGGCGGTCCGGCGGCGCGGCTGACCGGCGCCCCACTGGACACGGAGCCGGGCGCCGGTGCGCCGGGCGTAGCAGTGGTCGCAGCCCGCCGAGATCGGTGTGCAGCCGATCCAGGGGTTGAAGGTGTGGTCGCACCATTCGATTGTGCTGTTCCGGCCCATGGCCTGACCCCTTTCAGTAATGTCCGTTCAGCCGGGCGAGGGTGATGGCGCCAGCGATTTTCATGGCGGCGAGGCGTCGGCGGGCCCATTCCGGCCGGATGAGTGCCACCAGTTCCGCCGGCGCCGGTGGGAAGGTGAGCTGGGTCCGTGCCCGGTGGCAGGCGAGAACGACGAGGTCGGCCGGCACGACGGCCAGGGCTTCCACAAGGGCGTCCGTCCAGGCGTCCGGATCTTCGGCGGCATGCTTCGGGCAGCCCAAGACGGCGACCACCGTATCCACCTGTTGGCCGATCAGGATCGGGTGCGCGGGTGTCAGGGCGCTCTGGATCTCGGCGAGATGGGCACGCGCCCGGTCAAGAGGCACAGGCGGAGGGTTGCCCGGGAAATGGTGGTAGTCCCCCCAGAACATCTCCAATCGAGATATCCGCGCCGAGACGGCGGGCAACGGCGCGGGCGATGGCCTCGCGGTTGCGGGCACGGAAGGACGAGCGAGGCATGGGCGCGGCGCGGCGGTGGGCATCCTGGACATCCTCGGCGGTCGGATCGGCGTGGGGCTCGGCCAGGGCCTCGGACACGGCACGGTCCAGATAGGCCAGGGATTGGGGCGGCGGCAGACGACGAGCGGCCACAACCGCGCCGACGCGTACGGCGGCCCTGCGGACGAGGTCTGGCGTGGCGCCCCGCGCCCCCCAGACCCGGGCGCGGGCCACATCGGCCGGAGCGGGGGGCGCGGCCGGCGCGGCGCCGGTTGCCGTCAGGCCATCCACCGCCGCGTCGATCAGCGCGGCGTACAGGTTGGCGTCGTCGCCGCCGTCCCGGCCCTGGCACACGGTGGACCCGTCCAGGGCCTCGGATACGGCGCGGTCCAGGTAGGCCAGGGAGCGCGGCTGTGCGTAGCCGCCCTTGATCACGCGGACGGCCACCAGACGTGCCACGAGGCGCACCAGGGCCGGGGCCGCGCCGGCGGCGATCCAGGCCCGGGCCGCGTCCCTGTCGGGGCGCGTGGCGCGACGGGGGAGACAGATGCCGCCGGCCGTCAGCCCGTCGTGCGCGGCGGCCAGGATGGCCGTGACATCCGCCGGCATTCGGGATCGAGAGGGAGGATCGTCGTCCTCCGGCGCGTACGCGGCCTGTCCAGACAGGGAGGATGACGAGTCCCCCTTTATCTGACGGATCTCTGACGGTTTGGGTGACGCCTGCGTCAGGGGGGGTGTGACATCGACGTCACCCCCGTCCGCAGAAACGGACCCGGCCAGGGTGTCGCCGATGTCGGGGGCCTGGGCGGCCGTCGCGGCCCGCATCCGGATCCGATAGCGCGTCGTGCCACGCGGCCCGCGACCCGCCACCAGCAGTTCCCCGCGCCGCACCAAGTCGCCGAGGATGCGTTGAATGTGGCGGGTACTCAGGCGGACCAGGTCGGCGATGGTGGCCACGGAGGGCCAACAGAGGCCGTCGTCGTCCGCGTGGTCGGCCAGGGCCAGCATCACCAGACGGTGCCCGCCGGTGGTTTCGGAATGGCGCCAGACGACGCCGTACGCCGCGATGCTCATGGGCGTGGGTCTCCGACAGAAGAAGGCAGATGGGTCCGATGTCCGGCCGGGGGCTGCGCGCGGCTGATGTGGCGGGTCCCGCCGAGTGTGTTCGCGGTCCACTGTCCGTTGACGGCACCACGATGCGCGCGGATGTCCTTGAGGATTGCGGAGCGATCGACGACCATCTTGTGGTCGCGCGGAGCGGACGTGGAAAAAGGGAAGGGAACGGTCACGGTGCGTCCTCCTGTGCCGGCACCAGGGCCACGCGATAGCCGAACCGCCGGGCCAGGAGGCACGTATTCATCAGGCTCGGGTCGGCCTGGCCCTGGGTCCACTTGTGAACGGCCTGGCGGGTCACGCCGAGGCCATCCGCCGTCACCTGTCCGTTGACGGTGCCGAGGCGCGCGCGGATTTCCTTGAGGATCTCGGAACGATCGACGATGCCCTCGGCCGATTGGCGGCGGCATGTGGTCACTTGGCGGGCTCGGTCTTGCCGGCGGGCGCCCCTGTCTTCCCGGATGGCCGTCAGGGCGTTTCTTTGGTTCGGTGTCATGGTTCAATCCTTCCCATGTCGTCCCTTCGATCGGTGGCGAACCGCAGCCGCGCCGTGGTGCGAATCAGGTCCAGGAAGATGCGGCGGTGCGCCGGCGCCAGGTCTTGCCAGGCGCCGAGCAGCTTCAGGGTTTCGTCACAGGTCAGAGGGTCGTGCGCATCTTCGCTGTCCCAGGATGGGGCCTGGGCCGGCATGGCAGGCCCGGGGGCGGCGTGGGTGAGGGGTAGGGGCATCGGTCAGCTCTCCGTGTCAGGAGCCGGCGACGGTGCGGGCGCGTCACGCGTCCTGTGTGTCAGTCGCGTCGCTTTGAGTCGGAGGTGTGTGCGGCTTGATGACGGTCTCGCGCGCATCCGGGAAGAAGGGGAGACCGTCGTCGAGATGGGTTGCGGCGCCTCGCTTCATATCGACCAGCGCGATGTCGATGGAATCCCGCAGCAATCGCGCCTCGGCGGCTGAAAGGGGCAACATCATTTGCGGGAAGGTCGAGGTGTGATTGAACCACTGCAACAGAAGGCCGTTTTTCTCGACGTGACGAAGAAGAAGGGTTTTAGACATGGGTTTTTCTCCTAAGGTTGAATGCAGGCGCGGTGGCGGGACGGCCAAGTCCGTCCTGGTCAAGTGGAATGGTGAGGAATCGCTCCATAGGCCCCACCGAATGCAGGCGCTCTATCACCAATGCGAAAACCCGGACTGCCAGTACCGGGCCACGCTCGATGAGCGCGAAGTCCACGTCGCCCCCAGCGAAACCCCGGAAGACCTTGGTTGGCCGCACTGGGAGTCGCCCACCGCTAAGGCGATAAGGAAAGCCGAAGCCAGGCGCCGCGAAGGCGAGGGAGCACTCTGACCACCACGTCGTCTCACCCGGGTCGCCGTGGTCGAGCCAGAGACGCTCTGGCATCTCCGGCTCACCCATGCGCCATTTCCATGAGCAGGACGCCGCGCGGGAAGGGCTCCAGGGTGACCAGGGCCAGACCGACCCTCTGGACCGCCCAGTCCAGCGGGGAGATGGCGGCGGCACCGACCGCGCAGGCCATCAGCCAGCGACCCGGGCCGATCTCCATGATGACGGCGACCATGGCCCTTACTCCGCCGCCTGATCAGCCGGCGCATACCGGCCGCTGCCAAGCGCGCGCAGGAGAGCGAGGACATGGACCCGCTCGCCCGGCGGCCGGCGGTAGTAGGCGTCGATCAGATCCAGGGTCTCGGTCCGCGTCATGGGGTCGTCGCCGGCCTCCGGGACCAGATCGTTGGCGAAAGCGACCTTGACCTCCTGGTCGCGCGCCGCCACGGCGTCGTCGGCCAGATCATCGAAGAAGTAGCCGACCGGCACGTCGAGACATCGGGCCACGTCGAACAGACGGCTGGCACTGATCCGGTTCGAGCCGCGCTCGTACTTCTGCACCTGCTGGAAGCTCACACCCAATGCACGGGCCACCTGATCCTGGCTCTTGCCCAGCACGGCGCGTCGCAGGCGCATGCGCCGGCCGACGTGGCTGTCGATGGGATCCGGTCCCTCGATGGAGACGGTGCGGCGAGCGCGGCGGGTATTGGGTTCGGGTGTCATGAGTCAGTCCTCCCTCACGCGCTCGGGCGCGTCGGTGGTGGTGATGTTGGCTGGCGGTGGTGACAGACCTCAGACGATCTCTCCACCCAGGGTTTCAACGTGCATCGGCACGTTGAACGTGTCGCATCGGGGACACAGCACATCGGGCTCGTCCCGGTGGACCTCGGTCCAGGCGTAACCACAGGCGTCGCAGACGTAGCCCATCCGGAACACGTTGTGCGTCGCGTCCCAGCCGAGGCGCCGCTCGCAGCGGGTTATTTCGGTGGTCTCGTCCAGCGCCGCCCGCGCGATCATGACCACGCGCCTGACCGCGTCCTCCGCCGCGAGCAGGTCGCTCTCGTTGCCGGCGCCACCGGGTCGCAGGTGCTCGTCGAGTGCGGCGACGCGCCGCAGGGCGTTCTCGGCCACCTCGGCGCGGCCGCTGGCGCGGGGCACATAGGCCCGGCGCGCCAGGCCGAGGGCCTCGTTCGCGGCGTCAAAGGCCCGCGCCAGGGTGACGGCGCAATGGCCGTGGTGCTGGACGTCGATCCGGGGGGACCAGGTGGGCCGCGTCTCGATCAACTGGTTGAGTGCCCAGTCCCCCACCCCCGCCGCGCAGATATCCATGGTGATGGCGTCGATCACGGCCTTCGTGCAGCCGGTCGCACGGCGGGCCGCATCGTAGACCGCCTCGTAGCCATCTGGGGTCAGGCGGACGTCACCGTACCCGGGGGGGGCTATAATGAAGAGCGGACACCTGTGTGCGGGGAACTCGCGGAGGATCATGGTCATGTCGGGTCTCCCATCAGCGGGGGTGATGGAGACAGATTTTCAGCTTAACTGAATTTTGTCAAACAGGTTTTTTCAGATAACCTGAATTTTCCGGACGAACATATAGCCTCCTCGCCACGCTGTTTCCGAGGTGCTTTGCTGCGAATGCGGAAAGGGTTGGTGAAAGCTTGTCAAGTTCCAAACGTATATGAAAAATTACGTTTTGGGAAAATCACGACGCGGCCCGATGCACTTTACCAGCCAACGACATCGGAAGACCTGACGGATCGCCTGTATAAATCCAATCCGTTGTAATTCCAAATCTTTGCTTCATGCGAGCCGCAATATCAGGCGGCACGGCGTGCGATCCTGCTTTCCAATTCGCATAGCGTGACTGGGTAACTCCAATCGCGTCGCAAAAATCCTTGTCATTGAGTCCGGTTGCTGCACGCGCGGCGTCCAGGCGCTGACCACATGCTCGCAGAAAATCCGGATCTGGCTTGGGCTTAGGCATACCCGGATCCTACATGCGATGCGGCGAAGCAGCACTTCAGTAATTCAGCTTGACTGAAATCAGATAACCTGAAACTCTGTGCACATGATGATGGTGTGAGGGTTCTGATGTCCAAGCTCAGCGTTCGATCAGTCAACGCGGTTATCGACGGTTTCGGCGGAACCAACGCCATGGCCGAGGTCTGTGGCGTGAGAGCCAGTGCGGTGAGCAACTGGCGACGAACTGGTCGCTTTCCGGCACGACTCCACCTGCTGCTTCTTTCGGAAGCGGCACAACGTGGCATCGACCTTACGCCGGCCGACCTTATCGAAACCAAACCAACGATACCGCGTGATGACCGCGACTGTCGTTCCCGGCGCTGCCCCCACTCCTGACCACCCGATCGAGGTCACGATGACACGATGGGGAGCAGCACGGGTCGAGTTTGTGACCCTTTGGCCGGAAGTCCGGCGGCGTCTGGCGACGGGCGTGCCCTTGATGCTCGTCTACCGGGAGTTGGTGGAGACCGGACGGACCACCATGTCCCGCAGCTCGTTCTACGAGTACTGCCGGCGCCACGGTGACCCGGCCATGCCGGCCATCCCGGCCCCATCTTCCCCGTCGTCCCCATCCAAATCCCCGGGTCCCGTGACGCCGTCCGTTCCGGCTCCCGCCGCACCGTCTGTGACGGGCGCGTCCGCCGTGCCGGTCGCGGCCGGTCCGGCGGGACCGCCGTCCCTGACCGCGACCTGGGCGGAGACCCCGGCGATCGACGCCCTGTGGGGCAACGACGACGGAAAAGAAGACGCGACCACCCAAACCGAGGGCGGTGACGGCGCCGAGGGCGGCGGTGGCCTGACCCCGGCTGACCCGGCGCCTGCGACGACTGATCCCGAATCACGAAGAAAGAAGGACGTTCACTGATGGCGGCCATTCACATGACGTTGCAGGGCAAGGGCGGCGTCGGCAAGAGCTTCATCGCCAGCCTGCTCGCGCAACACTTCCTCGCGCGCGGCCAGGCGCCGATCTGTCTGGACACCGATCCGGTGAACCAGAC
>NZ_JACIGK010000057.1 GCF_014197915.1 Roseospira visakhapatnamensis | reverse complement strand
GCCGCGATTTGCTCTTCAAGCCACCTCACCCAGAGGGTGAATCACATCCCGTGTCCCGTGTCCAAGCCTTTCAGCTCAAAATGAGAACTGCTGGCGCGCCGAACCGGGCGGGTCCGGCGGTCAGGCCGCCTTCCACTTGATGGAACAGCCCATGGACGCGATCTGGTCCTGGGGTCCCTGGCCGGTCTCGGCGACGGCGCTCATGGCATCGAACAGCTCGCGGCGCACGTCTGGCGCCGCCGGCTGCTTGCCAGACGAGTCGAGGCGGCCCCGGTACTGCAAGCCCAGGTCGGCGTCGAAGCCGAAGAAGTCGGGCGTGCAGACCGCCCCGTAGGCGCGCGCCACGTCCTGGCTCGCGTCGTGCAGATACGGGAAGCGGAACCCGTGCTCCCGGGCGAACCGCGTCATGTTGTCGAAGGAGTCCTCGGGATACTGCTCGGGGTCGTTGGCGCTGATGGCGGCGACGCCGATGCCCCGGTCCATCAGGGCATGAGCATCGCGGGCCAGTCGGTCCACCACGGCCTTCACATAGGGGCAGTGGTTGCAGATGAAGACGATCAGCGTTCCCTTGGGTCCGCGAATGTCGTCCAGGGCGTAGGTCTTGCCGTCGGTGGCCGGCAACGAGAAGTCCGGGGCGGTCCACCCGAAGTCGCAGATGGGAGTATGAACGGCCATGTCGCGGGAGTCCTCCGTGGTTGGTCCTGGATGTGAGGTCGGTCCTTGGGGGGGATCGGGCCGACATCGCGGCGCCCGACACCGGACGCGCTGTCTTCCCCCGCGTTCTGCTATGGGGAGGGTTGCCGCCGGATTCAACGATCCTTAACCGCCGGCCGGCAGAATGAACGGCGGAGTCCGTGTCCCCGTGTGCCCGGGACCAGAGGCCCCATGGACCCCGCGAGCCAGGACGGCCCACGGGCCAGGACAGAACGCGGCCCCGCGGGCACGGCGGCCGGCAAGCAAGGCAGACGGTCATGGACGCACCACGGCATACGGCGGATCCCTCACCGGCCGCCCGGCCGGCTTTTTCCTGGCCGTCGGCGGCCCCGACGCGCGCCGCCGGCCGTCGTCACCGTCTCGGCATGGCCGCCCTCCTGGTCATGCTGGGTGGCTGCGACACCATGTACGACGTCGCCGTGCACCCGGTGACCCTGGGGGCGGCGGCCGTGAGCGTGGCCACCGTGGTCGTCACGGACAAGACGGTGCCCGACCATGTGGTCTCGCTGGTCACCGGGCACGACTGCTCCCTCGTGCGCTACTCGACCGGCGGCTACTACTGCGTCCAGCCGCTGCCCGCCAACACCCCGGTGGAGACCCGGCTGTACTGCTACCGGTCCATCGGCAGCATCACCTGCTACGATAACAAGCTGCCAGGCGAGGACAACCGTATGGTGATCGATCCCCGCCATGTGGTGAGTTCCCGGACCCTCGCGGGTCCCATGGCGGGTCCGCTGCCGGGCCAACGGTAAGGCCCGCCATCCGGGTCCGAAACAAAACGCCGCCGCATGCCGGAAAGCGCTCGACAGGATCGCCGACTCGACAGAAGATGTCCGGCGCCGGTTGGCCCGATGCCCCCGGCCCGGCGACCCCGCCGGGGGATCCCGGGACGGGCTCGGTCGCATGGCCGCCACGTCACGGCGGCGACGGCATGGCCGACCCGGTCGGCGGGTGCGGCGCACGACGGGCCGTATCGGCCGGTCGCGCGGTGGTCGACCGCTCGGCGGCGTGTCTTGCCGGATGGCACAAGGCGGGTGAGGGCCGATGTCGAAGATCGTACGTTTCCTGGACTATCGGCGCGGCGCCTCGTTCGTTCACTTCACCCGGTCCGAGATGAACTCCCTCCTGTCCCTCTACAGCCGCCAGGTCATGCGGGGCGAGTGGCGTGACTACGCCATCGACCAGCAGGATGGGGTGGCCCGCTTCGCGGTCTTCCGCAGCACCCACGAACGGCCCCTGTTCGTCATCAGCAAGCATGTCCGTGGGCAGGTACGGCAAGGCATGACACCCAGCCATCACTATGCGGTCCAGGACACGACCCGAAAGCTGGCCCAGGCCGGCAGTCTGGTGGAGGTGCTGCAGGTGCTGGACCCGCCCATGCGTCTGGTGCGCGGCTGACGACGGCCGCCCGCGTCCCGCTGTCGCGCCATCCCCCCTCCCATCCCCGACCGCCGATCGACGAGACGAGCCATTCATCATGATATCGGACTCCCTGCGCGTCGCCGAAGCCTTGCTGCCGCTGCTCCGGTCCGCCCTGGGTGGGGTGGAGTTGCACCGGACCGCCGACAGCGTCGGCCTGATGCTCAAGGGGACCCTGTTCGGGATCATCTCGGACGGCCTGCTGATGTTCCGCGTGGACGCGCGCACCCGGGGCGACTACGACGCCGCCGAGCGCGCGGCGCTCGCCCGGGATGACGACGATGACGACGCAGGAGGCGCGGCGGGCCCGGATCCCTTCGGACCTCCGGGCGGTGGCGCCCTGGCCACGACCAGCTTCCGCCGCGTGCCGGCCTTCGTGCTCGATGACGAGGACACCCTGGCCGACTGGGGCCGCAAGGCATGGGAAGCCGCCAAGCGCGGCCACGCGGCCGCGCGGACGCCATGACCGATGCCCCCGCCGTGCTGCTGGACGGCCCGGCCGACGGACCGCGCTTCCTGTTCGCCCATGGCGCCGGCGCCCCGATGGACTCCGACTGGATGGCGGCGGTCGGCCATGGACTGGCCGAGGCCGGGATCCGCGTGGCGCGCTTCGAGTTTCCCTTCATGGCGCGGCGGCGGCGCGACGGCACCCGCCGCCCGCCGGACCGTGAACCCGTGCTGCTGGACACCTGGCGCCGGGTGCTGGCCGCCCAGGGTCCGGCGGACGGGGTGGTCATCGGCGGCAAGTCCCTCGGCGGGCGGGTGGCCGCGCTGCTGGCCGACGAGGCCGGGGTCGCCGGTCTGGTCTGCCTGGGCTACCCCGTGCATCCGCAGGGCAAGCCGGACCGCTCCCGGGCCGCGCCCCTTCGGGACATCAAGACGCCCACGCTGATCTGCCAGGGTACCCGCGACCCGCTGGGCCCCCGCGAGACGGCGGCCGCGCTCTCCCTGTCGCCCGCCGTCCGCCTGGTCTGGCTGGAGGACGGCGACCACGGGTTCAAGCCGCGCCGGGCCTCCGGTCGCACCGAGAGCCAGGCCATCGCCGAGGCGGTGGCGGCCACGGCCGCCTTCATCCGCGCCTGCGCCCGCGCGGGCGCGTGACCCGCCATCCGCGCGGGTGGTCTCTCTTTTCCCGGCGCCAAGGGTGTGTCACAAGAGCGGTGGGCAGATTTGCCCTCCCCTGCGAACCCCGGTCCGGGTCCGCCCCCACAGGATGACCCCATGCCGTCGAGATCGTCACCGTCCGCCCCCCCCCTGATCGTCCTGCCCGCCCGCATGGCCTCGACGCGGCTGCCGGGCAAGCCACTCGCCGACATCCGGGGGCGGCCGATGATCGCCCATGTCATCGAGCGCGCCCTGGCCGCCCACGCCGGCCCGGTCGTGGTCGCCTGCTGCGAGGCCGAGGTGGCCCGAGTCGCCGCCCGCGCCGGCGCCCGCACGGTGATGACCGACCCCGACCTGCCCTCCGGATCGGACCGGGTGTGGGCGGCGGCCCAGGCTGTGGACCCCCAGGGGCGCCATGACCTGGTGGTCAATGTCCAGGCCGACCTTCCCACCCTGGATCCGGTCCTGATCCGCGACGCCATCGCCCCGCTGGCCGACCCCGCCGTGGACATCTCCACGCTTGTCGCGCGCATCAGCGACCCGGACGAACTCGCCGATCCCAGCGTGGTCAAGGCCGTGATTGGCCTGGCCCCGGGTCGCCGGATGGGGCGGGCCCTCTACTTCAGCCGCGCCCCGGTCCCCGGCGGCGAGGGACCGCACTATCATCACATCGGCCTGTACGTGTACCGCCGCGAGGCCCTGCACACCTTCGTCGGCCTCGAACCCGGTGTCCTGGAGCGGCGCGAGAGACTGGAGCAGTTGCGCGCCCTGGAGAACCACATGCGCATCGACGCCATGTTGGTGGACACCGTGCCGCTGGGCGTGGACACCCCGGCCGACCTGGACAAGGCCCGCGCCCTGCTGGCCGGCGCCGCGCCGGCGTGACCCCGCTCCCCGAGCGCCCCCTCGGACGGACGGGACGCATGGTCTCGGTCCTGGGGCTCGGCTGCGCCAGCTACTGGGCCAAGCGCCGCTTCGCCGAGGCCGACGCCCGGGCCGTCCTGGCCACCGCCCTGGACGGCGGGATCACCGTGCTGGACACCGGCGCCTCCTATGCGCACGGCCACGCGGAGCGGCGACTGGGGCGCCTGCTGCGGGACCTGGGCGCGGACCCCGACACCCTGCTGATCGGCACCAAGGCCGGCACGGTGGCCGATGCGCGCGGGCGTCTCGGCAAGGACTTCAGCCCCGCCGCCGTCACCACCCAGGTCGAGGGCAGCCTGCGCGCCCTGGCCCTGGAGCGCCTGCCCTTGCTGCAATTGCACGGACCGGAGCCCGCCGACCTGACCGACGACCTGCGCGCGACGCTGGACCGGCTGCGCGCGGCGGGCAAGGTGGACCTGCTGGGCATCAACGGCTTCGCCCCGGTCATGCGCCATGCGGTCGGCCGGGCGCCGTTCGACGTGCTGATGCCCTTTCTGTCGGTGCTGGACCCGGGGACCCGGCCGCTGGTCGCCGCCGCGACCGACGCCGGCCAGGGGGTTCTGGTGGCCGGCCCGCTGGCGCGCATGGCCTTCGCGCCGCCGCTGGGCCACTGGCTCACCCGGCCGAGCGGCCTGTGGTACCTGGCCCGCGCGCTCCGCCACGGACCGACTCCCCTGTGGCGCGCCCGACGGTTGCGCCCGGCGCTGCGGGCCGAGGGCTGGACGCCGGCCGAACTGGCCATGGCCTGGGTGCTGGAGCAACCGGGCGTGGCCTGCGCCGTGTTCGGCACCACGCGGCCCGCGCACCTTGCGGCGCTGACCACCGGCGCCGCCCGCCCGTTGCCCGACGCCGCGCGCGCCGCGATCGCCCGCGTGCATGCAGGAGCGCCCTGATCGCGCTCGCCGGGATCCACCGACCCTTGACCAGGGGTTGTCCGGACCGCTACCGTTTTCTCCTGACCTTCAGGTGCTTGCGCGGAACGCCGAGACGAAGGACCCATGGCTCCCATGACCCACCGCATC
The DNA here is from genome assembly GCF_014197915.1 of Roseospira visakhapatnamensis. GTDB lineage: Bacteria > Pseudomonadota > Alphaproteobacteria > Rhodospirillales > Rhodospirillaceae > Rhodospira > Rhodospira visakhapatnamensis. The sequence goes on along the minus strand of NZ_JACIGK010000057.1, from coordinate 3,687 downwards.
GATCTGGCCGCCCGGCGGCGTGCCGCCTGGGGCTCCTGGAGCCGCCGGCGCACCGTGCGCAAGCCGATGGTGACCAGTGCCGGCGGCGGGGTGGTCGTCGCCCAGCACCCGGCGGCGGCGGAGGCCGGCGCCCGCGTGCTGGCCGAGGGGGGCAACGCGGTGGACGCGGCCATCGCCGCCGGGCTGTGTCTGGGGGTCGTCGAACCCTGGATGAGCGGCCCGGGCGGCGGCGGCCTGATGCTGGCGCACATGGCGGGCCAGGACACCCCCGGGGGCGCGACCGAGGCCCGGACGATCGTGATCGACGGCGCCATGGTGGCGCCGGCCGCGCTGGATCCGGCCCGCTATCCGGTGATGCCCGGCACCGCCGACGGCGACCTGTTCGGCTGGCCGGCGGTGGCGGAGGCCCGCAACCTGATGGGGGGCGCGGCGGTGGCCGTGCCCGGGCTCATCGATCTGTACCGGGTGGCCCTGGAGACCCTGGGCACCCGCCCCTGGGCCGACCTGGTGGCGCCGGCCATCGCCCTGGCCGACCAGGGACTGCTGCTGGACGCGCCCGCCGCCCAGTGCATCGCCGCCGAGGCCCCCGCCCTGGAGCGTTTCGCCGCCTCCGTCGCCGCGTTCCTGCCCGAGGGCCGGCCGTTCCTGGATGCCCGCGCCGGACGCCGCCTGCCCCAAACCGTCCTGGCGGGCACGCTGCGGCGGCTGGCGGCGGAGGGCCCCCGCGCCTTCTACGAGGGCGCGCCCGCCGAGGCCCTGGTGCGCGCGACCCGGGCCACCGGCGGCAGCCTGTCCCGGCGGGACCTGGCCGGCTACCGCGCCCAGGTGCGCGTGCCGCAAACCGCCGACTATCGCGGCACAACGGTGGTGGTGGCGCCGGAATTGAACGGCGGCCCGTCGGTGCTGCTGGCGCTGGAGGCCCTGGCCACGCTCTGCTGTGGCGGCAGCCAGCCGCCCGGTCCCGAGACCTACCGCGCCTATGCCGAGGCCCTGCGGCTGGCGTTCGTCGACCGGCTGACCCGGATGGGCGATTGCCACGGCCGGCGCGGCCTGCCGTCCGACGCCGCGCGGGAGTCCTGCACCTCGCATGTGTCCGTGGCCGATGGCGACGGCAACCTGGTGGCCCTGACACAGACCCTGCTGTCGGTGTTCGGGTCCCGGCTGGTGGCGCCGGAGGCGGGAGTGCTGCTGAACAACGGCCTCTACTGGTTCGATCCACGTCTCGGCCGCCCCAACGCCATGGCGCCGGGCAAGCGGCCGCTGTGCAACTACGCGCCCGCGCTGGTGCTCACCCACGGCGGCGGTCTGGCCGTGGGGGCGGCCGGCGGCCGGCGCACCATCGGCGCGGTCACGCAGTTGATCTCGTTCCTGATCGACCACGGCATGGACCTGGAGGAGGCCATTCACCAGCCGCGCATCGACGTCAGCGATCCCGACCGGGTGACCGCCGACGCGCGCCTGTGCCTGGAAACCCTGGAGGCCCTGGCCGGCGAGACCGGGACGCTGGACATCCAGCCGCCCGAGCCCTTCCCCACGCCGTTCGCCATCCCCGGCCTCGCGCAGCGGAAGGCGGGCCGGTCGCTGGGCGCGGCCGACCCCCTGCACCCCTGGGCCGAGGCCGTGCGCTCCGACGAGGCCAGCCGCTAACACCCCTGCCCCCGGACCATCCGGCGGATCGGTGGCAGGGGGCGGGCTATTCGGCCGCGCGCCGGGTCAGGTCGGCGCGATACTCGGCGCCCAGCGCGGCATAGTGCGCCGCCTGCGCCGGCCAGCCGGCGGTGTCCTCGGCGCCGAGCGCCCGCTTCAGCCTGGCCGGGCTGCCGGCCCACAACTCGCCGGCCGGCACCCGCTTGCCGGGCGTGACCATGGCCCCGGCGGCGATCATGGCGCCGCCCTCCACCACGGATCCGTCCATGATCGTGGAGCCCATGCCCACGAAACAGCCGGACTCCAGGGTGCAGGCGTGGATCAGCGCCTTGTGGCCGATGGTGATGCCGTCGCCGATGTAGGTGCCGAAGGTGCCCTTGCTGACGTGCACCACGGTGCCGTCCTGGATGTTGGTCTCGACGCCGATGCGGATCTCGTGCACGTCGCCCCGGACGACGCAGCCGAACCAGACGCTCGTGCGCGCGCCGATGACCACGTCGCCGATGATCACGGCGCCGGGGGCGATGAAGGCGTCCTCGGCGATGGTCGGCCAGACGCCGCGATAGGGCAGAATGATGGGGCTCATGGGAACGCGCCCTTTCGATCAGGGGAACAGGGGGGCCTGGTCCAGTCCGGCGGCCTCGGGCAGGCCCATCATCACGTTCATGTTCTGGATGGCCTGGCCGGAGGCGCCCTTGACCAGGTTGTCGATCACCGTGACCAGGATCGCCCGCCCGGGCAGGCGGTCGTCGACGCCGCCGATCAGGCACAGGTTGGAGCCGCGCACATGCCGGGTGTGCGGCAGCGTGCCCGGGGGCAGCACCTTGACGAAAGGCTCGCCGGCGAAGCGCTCGCCCAGGCGCGCCAGCAGGTCGGCGGCCTTGACGCCCTCGCACGGGCGCACATAGAGCGTGCACAGGATGCCCCGGTTCATGGGCACCAGGTGCGGCGTGAAGTTGACCAGCACCGGACGCCCGGCGGCCCGGGACAGGCCCTGCTCGATCTCCGGTGCATGGCGGTGGCTGGCCACCGAGTAGGCATGGATGCCCTCGGACACCTCGGTATGCAAGGCGCCTTCCTTGGGCGCGCGGCCGGCGCCGCTGACTCCCGACTTGGCGTCGATGATGATGTCGTCGACGTCGATCAGGCCGGCCTCGATCAACGGCATCAGCGCCAGTTGCGGCCCGGTGGGATAGCACCCCGGGTTGGCGACCAGACGCGCCCGCGACACCCGCTCCCGCGCCAGTTCGGTGAGGCCGTAGACGGCGGTCTTCTGCAACTCCGGCGCCTTGTGCGGGCCACCATACCATTGCGCGTAGACCGCCGTGTCCTCCAGCCGGAAGTCGGCCGACAGGTCCACCACGCGCAGGCGCTCCGGCAGGGCCTCGATCACCGCCTGGGTGGTGGCATGCGGCAGGGCACAGAACACCAGATCCACGCCCGACCAGTCGGTCACGTCCTCGATCGCCACCAGATCGGGCAGATGCAGATGCGCGAGATGCGGGAACACCGCCGCCAGGGGCTGGCCCGCGCGGCGATCGGCGGTCAGAACCACGACGTCGGTGTTGGGATGGCCGTGCAGCAGGCGCACCAGTTCGGCGCCGGTGTAGCCGCTGGCGCCCAGGATGGCGATCCGGATCGGGTCCGTCATGGTCATGCATCCTCGTGGTCGGTCGTCCCGCATGTGGCGACGGCGTCGGGCGGGCCATGCCTGACGGCGGGTATCGCGGCACACGATCGCGAGACGGGGGTGCTCGTTCGATCCGGACGACGGGCCGCGGACCGCGCCCTCAACCGGTCCCCAGGCCGGCGCGCGGCCGGGCTCGGCGCGACAGCATGCCCGATCGGGCGCCGGGGCTCAAGGCACCGTGCCGCGTCTGTATGGGTTCAGGCTGCCTGAGACTCTGGAGAAGGCTCTTTGGATTGAGCATCCTGAAGGTACTCAAGCGGAGTGAGGCCGTTCAAGGCGCGATGAGGCCGGTATGAATTGTACGTGTTCACGGCTTTGGTGAGTTCGTGGCGCATGGCACCGATGGTGTC
>NZ_JACIGK010000056.1 GCF_014197915.1 Roseospira visakhapatnamensis | reverse complement strand
TCCGGGCTGCCGTAGAAGCGGTCTCCCATCAGCACCGGCTTGACCCCGTCCGGCAACCAGGCGGCGACGCGCTCCAGCAGGACCTTCTGCTCGGCCTCAACCAGCGCCACGCGCGGCGGCTGCTGGCCGACATGGGCCGGGGCGATCCGCGCCAGCTCGATCTGTTCGCGCCGCCACCCCCCTCCGAGACCCCCTGACCGGACATCCGTCCGGGCGCGCCGCGCGCGCCGGACCGGCATGCTCTCCCCACGCTCCGCTCCGCCGTGGGAGGCCCCGCCGTGTCCGTCGTCGCCCCGTCGCACTACGCGTCCCATCCGCCCGGCCGGGAGGTTCGGCGGGTGTTCCTGCATTGCAGCGCGTCCGATGGCGAGGGTAGCCCCTACGAGGGCGAGGCCCTGGTCCGGACCGTCCGCGCCTGGCACCTGGCGCGCGGCTGGTCGGACGTCGGCTATCACTACCTGATCGACCACGGCGGCCGGACCATGACGGGCCGGCCGCTGGGCCGGATCCCAGCGGCCCAGCGCGGCCACAACACCGGGTCGGTGGCCATCATGGTGCATGATGGCCGGACGACGTTTCCGCCGCCGGCGCTGGACGCCTGTCGCGCCCTGTGCGGGGCGATCGACGCCCACCACGGCGGGCGCGTGACCTTCCACGGCCATCGCGAGGTTGACCCGCGCAAGACCTGCCCGGTGTTCGACTATCGCGCCCTGCTGGGGCTCGACAGCGGCGGCCGCATGCCGGCCGCCGATGATGTCCCGGCGCCCGTCCCGCCGCCGAAGCCCCGCCTGCCCATGGACCACGACGACCACCGCGAGGTGGCCGAGGTCATCGACGAGGACGCGTGGTCGATCGAGGCCCTGGCCATCCCCATCGACACGCCGCTCGGCCGGACGCTGCACGCCCGCCGCGAGCGGTCGCTCGCCATCGCCCGCCAGATCGCGGCGCTCTGACCGGAGACCTGACCATGCGCATCCGTTCTTCGTGGACCTGGCCGCTCGTGGCCGTGACCGTCGCCGTAATCCTGGCTCTGGCCGCCGGGGTCATCGCCGGTGTGGTGGGATGGGATGAGGCGTTGCGTATCGGTGCCGTCCTGGTGACGGGAGGGTGATCCGATGCCGTTCGATGCCACCCAGTCGCCACGTCGGCCGTGCCTCAATCGATGGCACCGCCTCCGCCGCCCGGCGCTGCTGGTCCTGCGCGAGTTGGCGGGCGGCGTGCTGTCCGCCTGCCTCGCGCTCATGCTGCTGGCCCTGATCTACGTCCTCTCCGCCTGCGCGCCTCTGGTTGGCGTGGGCGCGGTCGCCGTGGGCGCGGCGGGCCTCTACTGTGCCGGCGTCAGCGACGCCGGCAAGCAGGCCGCGCGCGACGCCCTGACCGGCGGTGTGCCCCTGATCGCCTGTCCGGAGCCGGCCAGCGAGAGCCCGGAGGCCGGGCCATGATCGCGCCACACGTGCGGGGAGACGCCGTGCTGGCCGGGCTGTGCTCGGCCGTGTACGAGCGCGACCGGGCCACACGCGAGGCCGCGATCCGGGCGCTGGGCGCTCGCTGCTGGCGGTGGATCGAATGGGCCGGGTCCGAGGTGGCGGTGTGCGTCACGCCGGCCGGGCGCGATATCGACCACGTCGTCATGGTGTTCCGGGGGACGGAGGTCTCCGGCCATCAGTGGCGCGACGTGCTGGCGAATGTCGGCTGGCCCAGCCCCTGGGCCGGCCCCGGCCGGGCTCACACGGGCTATGCCCGCCAGCTCAACCGCGTGCTGATCCGGGCCATCAATCGGTATCTGCCGGCGCGCGCGGTCACGCTGACCGGGCATTCCATGGGCGGCGCGCTGGCCACGCTGTTCGCGTCGCTGATGTCGATGAGCGCTGGCGTCTCTTGGGACCAGCTCCCGCCCGCCGCGCTGGTGACCTTCGGCGCGCCCAAGTCCATCGACCGCAGGGCCGCCGCTGCCATCACCTGCCCCGTCCGCCGCTATGTGGTGGCCGGAGACCTGGCGCCGCTGTGGCCACCGATCCCGGGCCTCGTCCATCCGGCCCCGGCGATCCGACTGCCGGCGCCGGCCTGGCGGTGGGATCACCTGCCGGGTGGCATCTGGCCCCTCCGGCACCACGACGTGGACACCTATGCGGAGATCCTCTCGGAGGCCGCCGATGGCTGACCTGGCCGATATCGCCGGCGACCTGGCGGAGCGGGACCGTGCGGAATCCCTGGCCCTCCATGCAGCGCGCACCGCCCATCCGCGCCCGACGTCACGCACACCGGCCGATCGCTGTGCCGGGTGCGGCCAACCGATCCCGGCCGCCCGGCGCGCGGCCCACCCCGCCGCCACCCGCTGCGCGCCCTGCCAGGCGGCCGCCGAGGTGCGGCGCACACGCCAGCACAGGACGGGGGTGTGGTGATGGAGGTCTGGGTCGAGGCGCAGGTGTGGATCGACGTCGGGTGGAAGATCGGCACCGTGATCGCGCTGGTCTGGCTGGCCATCAAGCAGCAGGTCGGCGATGGCCGTCGTTTGATCGGTGACCTCGACAGTCGAGTGGACGGCCATGCCGACCGTCTGGTGCGTGTCGAGGAGGCGCTGAAGCGCGCCCCCTCCCACGATGACCTTCAACTCATCCATGAGCGGATCAGCAAGGGCAACGACCTGACGCACGCCGTTCAGGCCCAGGTCGCCGGCGTGGCAGGCACCATGGAAGTGGTGCTCCGCAAGCTGGAGCTACTGGATCGCACGCACTACCAAGAGGGCGGCAAATGACCCCCGATCACGAGAAGTGGCGGCGAAGGAACAGCGCCTACTGATCCTGCGGGCGCTGCTGGACACGCCGGCGCGTGAGATGAACGACGGCATGGCGCGAACGGCTCTGGACTTTCGGGGGCACCGGCTCGGTATCGACCGCGTGCGTATTCTGCTGGCCTGGTTGCGCGACGCCGGCTGTATCGAGATCGAGGATCTGGACCGCTACTGGGTGGTGACCCTGACGCCGCTGGGCGCCGAGGTGGTCCGCGCCGAGACGATCCTGCCGGGCATCGCTCATCCCATGGACGTGCGGTAGCGCGTCATGGGTCGCAAATCCCGCATCGATACCGAACTGTCCCCCGAGGACCTGTCGGCGTTCCGGCGCCTCCTCGGCGAGGGCCGGCTGACCATCGACGAACTGACCGACTGGCTGGACGAGCGCGGCTACGAGATCAGCCGCTCGGCCGTGGGCCGTGCCGCCCAGCGCCAGGCCGCGCTCGCCGCTCGCCTGCGCGAGACCCGCGCCATCACCGATGGCCTGGCCGCCGAACTGGGCGAGGCCGCGACACAGGGGCGCCAGGGTCGCCTGCTGGTCGAGATCACGCGTGACTTGGTGCTCCGGTTTCTGTCCCAGGTCGAGATTGGTGAAGCCGGCCTCGACCCCAAAGAAGCGATGATGATCGGCAAGGGCATGGCTGAACTCGCCAGGGCCAACCGACTGGACCAGGACTTCGAAGAGAAGGTCGAGGCCCGCGCCCGCAAGCTCGCCGCCGAGATGGCTGCCCAGGCCATTGACGAGGCCGAGGCCGAGGCCCAGGCGGCCGGCGAACAGGGGCTGTCGGCGGCGCGTTTGAAGGCCCTGCGCCAGGGCATCCTCGGCGTGTCCACATGACGGACGTCACCCCCACCGATGTCCTGCCCCATGCCGACCAGGCGCCGCCGGCGTCGGAGATCGACCGCCTGGTGCCGGGTGGTCTGCCACCTGAGGATCTGGACCCGCTCGCCGACGGCATTCTGATGGCCCACCAGGTGCGATGGGTCGAGGACACCAGCACCCTGAAGCTCTGCGAAAAGGGCCGCCGGACCGGGATCACCTGGGCGGAGGCCCTGGACAGCACCTTGACGGCCGCCGCGAGCATGCGCGCGGACGGCCTGAACGTGTTCTACATTCCGGACGCCAAGGAGAAGGGGCGAGAGTTCATTGACGTGTGCGCGCGCTTCGCGCGGCATGTCGCGAAGGAGCTGCTGTCGGTCGAGGAATTCCTGTTCGAGGATCGACAGGGCGACGGATCCTCGCGCCACATCACCGCCTGGCGGGTCCGCTTCGCGAGCGGTCACCAGGTCACCGCCCTGTCCAGCCGACCGGCCGCGATCCGTGGTCTGCAGGGCCGTGTCATCATCGACGAGGCGGCGTTCCACCAGGACGTAGGCCAGGTGATCGACGCCTGCAACGCCCTGCTGATCTGGGGCGGGCAAATCAGGATTATCTCGACCCACAACGGCGCCACGAACCCTTTCAACCAGCTCGTCAAGGACAGCCGCGCCGGGCGCTATGACTATAGCGTCCATCGCATCCCGTTCGACGAGGCGGTGGCGGCCGGCCTGTACGAGCGGGTCTGCCTGATCAAGGGCGAGACCGCCACGCCCGAGGGCAAGACTGCGTGGTACCGCAAGATCCGGCGCAGCTACGGCCCGCGCGTCGAGGCCATGCGCGAGGAACTTGACGCGATCCCGCGTGAGGGCGACGGCGTGCTGTTGCCCCTGCCTTTGATCGAGGCATGCCAGACGCCTGAGTACAAGGTCGTACGCTGGTACCCACCGGCCGACGGGTTCGTGGACTGGCCGGCGCACCTGCGCCGGGCACACATGGAAAACTGGCTCGCGGAGCACGTGGACCCGCTTTTGGCGGCGCTGCCGGCCGACCGATCGCACGCGGTGGCGCTGGACTTCGGCATGTCGGTGGACCGGACCTGCATGCCCATCGGTTACACCGCCCAGGACCTGACCCGGCACGTACCGCTGATCATCGAACTGGCGCGCTGCCCCTACGACCAGCAGCGCCAGATGGCGTTGCACGTGCTGCACCGGGTGCCGCGCTGGGGCCGCATGATCGCCGACGCCAACGGGAACGGCCAGGCCCTGGCCCAGGAACTGCGCCAGGAGTTCGGGCCGGAACGGATCGAAGAGCTGCACGCCAATGACACCTGGTACCGCGAGCACGGCACGCCGTTTCAGGCGGCGTTCCAGGGTCGCGCCATGCTGATCCCGGCGGACCTGGATGTCCGGGACGATCTGTCGCAGTTCCGTGTAGTCGCCGGCGTGCCGAAGATGCCGCGATCCGTGCGGCTCATGGGCAGCGACGGCGGCAAGCGCCACGGAGACGCCGGCGTGGCGCTTCTGTACTTCCACGCCGCCTCGCAGGCCGAACACCAGGAATACCTCTACATCCCCGTCCGCCCGGAGACGGTCACCCGCCAGATGCGGCTGACGTCGGGTCTGCGGGCGCGGCGAGGCTCATACTAGGACCGCGCCCATGGCACGCACATCCCAGATCCTCGGGCCGGACGGCCGGCCGATCGAGCGAGGCACCCTGACACAGACCGTCGCGGCGCCAGCGGTGACCGGCGTGCGACGACCGTTCAGCGGCACCATCGCCACCGGGCTCACGCCCGAGCGGCTGGCGGGGATCCTTAAGCGGGCGACGGAAGGCAGCGTCGCGGATTATCTGACGCTGGCCGAGGAGATGGAGGAGCGCGACCCGCACTATGCGGCCGTGCTGGGGACCCGCAAGCGGGCGGTGGCCGGGGTCGAGCCCATCGTGACCCCAGGCGACGACAGTCCCCGCGCCGGCGAGATCGCCGACTTCGTCAGGCGGTCCATCGTCGATCAGCCGTGGTTCAACGGCATGGTCATGGATCTGCTGGATGCCCTCGGCAAGGGCTACGCCGTTTGCGAAATTCTGTGGGAGACGGGCAAGCGGTGGACGCCATCGGCCTGTCCGTGGCGGGATCCCAGGTATTTCGTGCTCGACGATACGCGCACCACCCTGCGCCTGGCGGCGGACGGCGAGCCCAAGGGCGTGGAGCTGCCGCCAGGCAAATTCGTCGTGCACATGCCACGCATCAAGAGCGGCCTGGCCGTGCGCGGCGGGCTCGCCCGCCTGGTGGCATGGAGCTACCTGTTCAAGGCGTTCGCCCTGAAAGACTGGGTCGCGTTCATCGAGGTCTATGGCCTGCCGCTGCGGCTGGGCCGGTACGGCCAGTCCGCGACCCAAAAGGACATTGACACGCTGGTGGCGGCCGTCGCCGGGATCGGCACCGACGCGGCGGCGGTGCTGCCGGAGGCCATGCGGATCGAGTTCCAGGGCATCTCGGAAGGCCGGGGCGGCGCCGAGCTGTTCCAGCGCCTGGCCGAATACCTGGACGGTCAGGTCAGCAAGGCGGTCTTGGGCCAGACCATGACCACGGACGACGGCGCCTCGCTGTCGCAGGCGCAGGTCCATCGGGGCGTGCAGATCGACGTCGCCCAGGCCGACGCCGGCGACGTGGCGCGGCCGGTCAATCGGGACCTGGTGCGGGTGGCGGTGGACCTGAACCATGGGCCGCAGGACGCGTATCCATGGCTCTCCTGGCCGATCACCGAGCCAGAGGATACGGCGGCGGTGACACAGCAGCTCACGGGCTTGGTGCCGCTGGGCCTGCGCGTCCGCGCCGACGACGTGCGCGAGCGCCTGGGCTGGGCAGCGCCCGAGGACGACGACGAGGTGCTGGGCGGCGCGGCGACGCCCACGGACACCCCGCCGGGCGATCCGGCACCGGCGCCGCAGCGGGCCACCCGCGCCGCCCCACAGGTGACAGACCCCCATGACGACGTGGACGAGCTGGTGGACCAGATCGACACCGCCGCCGGCCCCGCCACCGATGCCCTGATCGATCAGGTGCGCGCGGTGATCGACCACGCCGACACCATCCCGGAGGTCATCGCGCGGCTGGAGCGCCTGTATCCCGACATGCGCCTGGACGATCTGGCCGACGTCATCGGCGAGGCCATGGCCCTGGCCGATCTGGCTGGCCGCGCCGAGGTGGACGATGTCTGACGACGCGGCGGCCGTCGGCGATCCGCTGCCCTTCCGGGAAGCCATTGACTACTTCCGCCAGAAGATCAATCTGCCCACCGATGCCTGGACGGACCTGCGCGAGGGCCAGCACACCCGCGCCTTCGTCATCGCCGGCGCCACCAAGGCCGAGTTCCTGACGGATATGCGCGCCGCGCTTCAGGAGGCCCTGGACAACGGCACGACCTTGGAGACCTTCCGCCAGGATTTCGACCAGATCGTGGCGCGCCACGGCTGGACCTACAAAGGCAGCCGAGGGTGGCGGTCGCGCGTCATCTACGACACCAATCTCAGGATGGCCCGCGCCGCCGGGCGCTGGCAACAGATCGAGCGCGCGCGGGAGCGGGAGGCCAGACGCGGCCGCACGCTGTATTTGCGCTACGTGGCGGTGCGGGACAGCCGGACCCGGCCGGAGCACTTGGCCTGGCACGGAATCGTGTTGCCGGCCGATCATCCCTGGTGGCACGCGCACTATCCCCCGAACGGCTGGCGCTGCCGGTGCACCATCATGGTCCTGACCGAGCGTGACATGGCGCGCTACGGCTACACGGTCACCCCGGATGATCAGATCCCGCCGGTTGACATGGAGGACCGCACCGTCCGCCTGGCGGATGGATCGACCGAGACGTGGCCGACGCCAAAGGGTATCGATACAGGGTTCGGGTACCATGTCGGCCGCGCGGCACATGGTCAATCCGTCGATCGCCGCGTCATGGCCGCTGCCCCGACGGAGCGGACGAAGCGGGACTGGATCCCGATCGGCCGGCGCGACACATGGCGGAGCCTGTCCCTGCCGGAGACCCTGCCGGTGGATGCGTGGGATGCACCACGCGGGGCTGCGGCGGCGGACAGCGCCGAGATGCTGGAGAGGGTCCGGGATGTTCTGGGCGGCGCCGGGCGCACGGTCCTGACCCCGGACGGCGAGGCCGTGCAGCTAACAGCCGAGGTTCTGGCCGACCACCTGGCACCGGAGCGAGCGCCGTTCCTGCCGCTGCTGATCCCGACACTGGAGCGCCCGGCCGAGATCTGGCTGGCGTGGGAACGCCATGTCACGACGGGGCAAGTCGCGCTGCGCAAAAGGTTCCTGCGCGTCGTCCACCTCGACCGTGGCCGAGGTGTTCTGGTCGTGGCCCAGGCCGTCCTGGGTCGCTTCGAGGGCTGGACCTTCATGCCGGTACGCCGGACGTCCTATCTGAACGACCAGCGCCAGGGGCAACTTCTGTATCGGCGGGAAGAGTAAGCCTCACCGGATCGGGCGGCTGGCCTGCCGGCGGTGGTTTCGCGCCCGTCCGCACCACACGCCATGTGTGATTTATAGCATATCGCCCACAGACGCGCCAGGATGCGCGAGAGCGCGATCCGGCCCCTTGGGCCGCGCCGGCGCGAGACCCCGTTTAAAAACGCATTTAATCGACCAGCAACGGGCCGTCTGATGGCGACTTGTGTAGGTCCAGGCAGATGTGAGACTGGGTGAGCCGCGCTTGCACCGGTCTGGGGGCATGCCCCCAGACCGGTGCGAATTCGGTTTATGGCCGAACGAGAAGGCCTCAAAAGGGAGTTGCAAGACCACCCTGGAGGCTCTCATGCAGTACAAAGCGCTGCACAAAAACGTCTATAAGCTCTACGCCTACGCCCGTACACAGGAATGTCTCGACGCCCACCGCCGGCGCCATGAGGAGCGGGTCCACCACTGGCAGGCCCATAAGGCGGAGGGACTGTCGGATGACGCCTGCCAGCGGTTGAGCGGCCTGTCCCGAGCCAGCTATTACCGCTCCAAGGCCGCCCTGACCGCGCTGGACCGAGGCGTCCCCCCTCCATCCAAGGCCCGCAAGCGCCAGAACAAGCGCCAGTGGGGCGAAGCGGACAAGCAGCTTGTCCTGGCCATCCGCCGCGCCCATCCCGCCTACGGCAAGGAGAAGATCGCCGTCATCATCAAACGCGACCACGGTCGCACCCTCAGCGTCAGCACCGTCGGGCGCATCCTCAAGCACCTGGCGGAAAAGGGGCTGACCCAGCGCTCGCCGTCCGCCCTGCGCGCCAAACACAAACGCACCTT
>NZ_JACIGK010000055.1 GCF_014197915.1 Roseospira visakhapatnamensis | reverse complement strand
GAGGCGGTCGAAGGCCGGGCGGACCTCGTCCTGGAGGATGCGCAGGGCTTTGTCGAGTTGGCCGCGGGCTTGGAGGATGTCGGCGATCTTGCCCAGGGTGACGGCCTTTTGGTGGACGTCGCCGAGGCGGTCATAGACGGGAATTTCTTCTTCGTTTCGGATGCGCAGGGCGTCGTCGAGTTGGCCGCGGGCTTGGAGGATGTCGGCGATCTGGCCCATGGTGACGGCCTTTTGGTGGACGTCGCCGAGGCGGTCATAGACGGGGAGTTGTTCTTTGTTTCGGATGCGCAGGGCGTCGTCGAGTTGGCCGCGGGCTTGGAGGATGTCGGCGATCTTGCCCATGGTGACGGCCTTTTCTCGGACGTCGCCGAGGCGGTCGAAGGCCGGGCGGACCTCGTCCTGGAGGATGCGCAGGGCTTTGTCGAGTTGGCCGCGGGCTTGGAGGATGTCGGCGATCTGGCCCATGGTGACGGCCACGTGACGCCGGTCATCCTCCACCTGGAAGTAATCCAGGGCGCGGCGCAGGAGCCCTTCGGCGCGGTTCAGGTCGCCTGTGCGGTGCGCCCGGTTCGCGGCGGTGAAGTGCACGGCGGCCAGATCGAAGTCCATCGCCTCGGTCTCGTCCTGGACCGAGGCCCGATCGAGCAGCGCGTCGGCCGCGTCTCCCTCTCCGGTCTTCAGCATGGCCTCGGCGGTTCTGCGCAGAACCCCTCGCGCGACCGGGGCGTCCGTGGCATCGGCCGCCGCGATGATCGCCTGACCCAGGGCCGCCGCGCCGGGGGCGTCCGGCCGGTCGATCAGCCGTTGGAGCATCGGAGCGGCCGTGAGGGCGCGGATTGCGGCGTGGCCGGCCAGGGTCGCGAGGCGGTAGAGTTCGTCTTGCGCCGCTAACCGCAGGGTTTCGGTCGGCCGGGGCCAGGCGTCTTGCAGGGGCTCGACCACCACCGCCGCCCCGTCCTTTTCTTCCGTCTCGGACAGAGGAGCGAGCCGGGGGGTCGCCAGGGCGTTGACGGCGAGCGCGGGGGTGCGGGGCGTGACCAGGTCCTCATGCGTATCGAGAAGCCCCAGGGCTCGCAAGCGAGCCACCGAGCCGCCGTAGCGGGCGGCGGCGGCCTCCATTGCGGCGGGGGGGACCGGGGCGCTGAAGAGGGTGGCGACCCGCAACAGATCTCGGTCCACCGGCCGCAGCTTTTCGAACAGGCCGTCCAGCTTCAGGCGGTCGAAAAAGTCGGCCAGGGACGCATCCGCCGGGGCGTCTGCTCGTTCCGCGGCCAGAAAGCCCCGAACGTGATCGCGCGCGGCCGCCAGCCGTTCGCGATCCTGGTCGGCGACGGACAACAACGCATCGGCCAGGCCGGGGTTGCCGCGCGCGTCCTCGGCACAGGCTTCGAACGCCTGCCACGTGTCCTCCTCCGTGGCGCCGGCGTTGGTGAGTGTGCCCAACCCATGCCGTTCCCGGTGATGCCGGTACCGCCGCTGGACGAGCTTGCGCAGCCCCGCGTCGTCCATGGGCGGCAGGTGTACCGTCTCCAGGGGCTCAGCCAGATCGCCGGTGCCATCCGGCAGCGTGATCGGATAGCGGCTGGTGAGCAGCAGCACGGAGGCCGATTCCCGGCAGCGGTCGAAGGCGCGCACCACGGCCCGCAAGGCCGGCGCCACCTCCGGATGGACGGTCCAGGCCCCGGTCTCGGCGTCGGTTGGGGCTTCCAGCCCCTGTTCGAGATCGTCCAGAACCAGGGCGAGCGGCCGCCCCGTCGCCGTTTGGCCGCAGGGACCCGTCAACACCTGTGTGAGGCGCTCATACAGGAGCGTTTCCGCACGGGCCGCCTCCAGAAGCGCGGGGTTGTCGGGCCGCAGGATGTCCCGGGTGTGGGGCAGCCGGTCGACGATGTCGGCGGCGATGGTGGCCGCGTCAAAGCGACCCTCGACGAAGACCAGGGTCAGATCCGGCCGTCGATGCAGAACGCGCGCCGCCAGGCTGGACTTGCCCGATCGTCCCATGCCCTGGATCAGCAGGCCGGCGTTGCGGCGGGCGCCCGTGTAGAGCCTCAGAGCGGCGAGGCAGGCCTGGATCTCCCGCCGTCGTCCGACGAACATATGAGCCGCCGCGATCGTCCCGGTTTGCTTCCGGCGGTCGAACACACCGTACACGGTGTCGGTCGCCACAAGGCGACGCCGCTCTTGCCCCCGCACCAGGGGGCCGCCACCCTGCGGCCCCAGCCACAGGCGCGCCATGTGCCAGTCGGCCCCGGGGACCGCTGAAAGGTCGAACGACTCCTCGCGCCGCGCGGGATCGGCGTGTCCCGGCGCCGGTGTTTTCAGGGTGGCGTTCAGCAGGGCGCGGCGGGCGTCGGCACAGGCTTCCTCCAAGAGGCGTTGGGGCTTCGCGAGGAATCCGTATAGGGCTTTGGCGAAGTCGATGGCGCTCTGGTCGTGAACCGAGGCATCCCAGCCCAGAACGGCGGGAATGCCGCCGTCCACCAGGGCCGTCGCCAGGGAATCCGACTGGGGTCCCTCCTCACTGGTCTGGCAGGCGGACAGGAACACCAGTCTCGGCTTCGCCGGCCGCAAGACCCGGATCAGCTCCGCCGCGTCGGTCTTGTGCTCCGCGCCGACGTCATCCTCCAGGGCCAGACAGGGTGTGGGGAAGGAGCGTCCGTGACAGGACAGGTGAATGGCCTGCATGTCGCCGATCTCGGCCAGGCGATCCGTCAAGAAGGACGGGTTGCCGCTTTCCTCGACCTCGATGTCCAGGGACAGGCGCTCGGTGGCCTCTAGAATGGCGGTCTCTTCCGCCTCGTAATCGAGCACCGGGAGAACGTCGCGCGGCGACGCGGCCATGAAGACCAGGCCCAGGCACTGGGGGTCGGGGTCGGGCGGGGCGACCGCGGTGCCCAGACGGCGGACCGGACAGAACAGCAGCCGGTCCAGGGCGGCCAGATGCCCGGTTTCGTCGGCCAGAAGCTCCCAGGGTGCCTGAAGGAAAGGGGCGGCGTCCGATGACAGCGGGCGGGCCGCCTGAAACTCCAGCGTCAACTCGCCGAACGCCTCTTTCAGCATTTCCCCGAGAGAGCCCTCCGGTCCGTCCAGCCAGCGGAACATCTGCCGTCCCAGGTCCAGCAGGCCCTGGGCCGCCGCCTTGCGTCCGCAGAGCGCCCGATAGGCTTTGATCCAGTCGCGAACCGTGTTCGCGGCGTCCGACGGCAGGGGCCGTGGTTTTCCCCGGATGCGCCCGTTCGCCACGAAGGAAAGCCTGTCGGATGTAAAGCGGACCTCCGCGCGCATGAGAGCAGCCCCCCGCAACTCTTGTTCCGTGTGGATGCCCATAATCCTGGCGGAGCGCAGGACGAAGGGCAATCGGTATGCGAGGGGGGAGCAGTGCGGCGCCCTGAGGGCTTGCCTGTTGTCATAGTATGTAGTATTGTACAACGTACTATGACAACAAGAGGAAAGCGCCATGGCCATCACCAGGGACCGCATCTGGGCCGCCGCCGACGATCTCGACGCCGCCGGCCAGAAGCCCACCCTCGCCGCCGTGCGCAAGGCCGTGGGCGGCGGCAGCTTCACCACCATTCAGGAGGCCATGGTCGCGTGGAAAGCGCGCAAGGCCGCCCGCGAGGTGCCCGAGCGCCAGCCCGTGCCCCAGGCCGTCGCCGATCAGCTGGAGGCCCTGGGGGCCGAGGTGTGGACCGTGGCCCTGGACCTGGCCACGGCGCGCCTGGCCGGCGAGCGCGAGACGCTGGCGGCCGCCCGCGCCGAGGTGGAGGCCGCGCGGCGGGATGCGGCCGACCTGGCCGATCAGCTCAACGCCGACCTGGAGGAGACCAGGGCGCGCCTGGAGGCCGTGGCCGGCGAGCGGGACGCCAGCCGGACGGAGGCCGGTGCCCTCCGCCAGTCCCTGGCCGTGGCCGAGGCGCGCGGGCAGGAGATGGAGCGTCGCGCGGCCGAGGGGCGGGACGAGGCCGCCCAGGCGCGGCGCGAGACCACGGAGGCCCGGGAGCGGACCGCCGACCTGGCCGGCCGCCTCTCGGTTCTGGAGGCCCAGAACGCCGCGCTGCTGGCCCGCCTGGCCTCGCCGGCGCCGGCCGGGCCGAGCGCCTGACGCCGGCGTTGGCCGGCGCCGCCGCACAGCAGCGGAAAACCGGCCAGATCTGGCCGGTTCGTGAGGGACTCACCATCCCATGCCGAGATCACGGCGTGGCTGGCGCGTCTTTTTCGGAACGGCCACCTTGTAGCGGGTCACCCGCGTCGACTTGCCGGCGCCGTTCGGGCCGGCGAACACCCAGAGCTGGGGGCGCGGGCGGGTCATAGGGTGCGGATCACGTCGTCCCCCTGGCGGGAGAAGCGCACCAGTTCGCGGCGTCCGTCCGGGTATTCCTTGACCTGGAGGCCCGGCGGCGTGGTGCGCTCCCGGTAGTAGATCGGCATGCCGGCGGCCAGGGCCTCGCGGGCGGCCGTGTCGTCGCCGTCGACACGGCCAAGGTCGCGCCAGAGCTGTTCGATCGGGTCGTGGGTGGTTGTCATGGGGGCATCTCGCGATATCGCGGGTGGATGACGTCACCGCAACGCTACGCCAGACCGGGCGGATGCGCGAGACGTCTCTGCCCTTGGTGCCGGTCAGGCAGACGCGCCACCAAGAATACACTCGATGCGTATATGCCCGCTTGATCTGCCTTCGGATGATATGTATCATACACATGTTGTGCGGAGGCAAGATGGATGCTGACCAGCCGGGTGGTCATCAAGAGGCTGAAGGCCGACGGGTGGGAGCATGTGGGTACCACCGGCGACCACTGGCACTTCAAGCACCCGACGAAGCCGGGCAAGGTGACGGTTCCCCACCCCACCAAGGACCTGACCGTCAAGACCCTGCGCAGCATCGAGAAGCAGTCCGGCCTCCGGCTCCGCTGAGGAGCCGGATCGTGCGTCAAGGCAGGAGGACGACCCATGCGCCGCACCTATCCGGCCGTCGTGGACCGGGACGGGTCCGCCTACGGCATCACCTTCCCCGACTTCCCGGGCTGCATCAGCGCCGCCGGTACGGCCGAGGAGGCCATCGCGGCGGGGACGGAGGCCCTGACCGGGCATATCGCGGTCATGGTCGAGGACGGCGAGGCCATCCCCGATCCGACTCCCCTGGAGCAGGTGACCTGGGAGCCGGACGAGACGGTGGTGTGCCTGACACTGGTCAGCGTGCCGGTGCCGGGCCGCGTCCAGCGCTACAACGTGACCCTGGACGAAAGCCTGGTCGCGGAGATCGATCGGCTTGCCGGGCGCGGCAACCGCTCGCGCTTCCTGACCGACGCCGCGCGCGAGAAGCTCGTGCGTGCTCGCCCCACGCCAGACCGGGCGGACGGGCCTAGCCCGTCCGCCCATGATCCTAGCCCTGGTCGGGGCGTCCCAGCTTGAGAAGCTCGCGATAGGTCACATGCAGGCTGACGGTGCCACGGCGGACCACGGTCACGCGGGGCGCGACGCGTCGCAGGGCCGTGTTGGCGAGATGGTTATCGGGATCGGTCTCCAGGGTGGTGATGAGGCTCCGCAAGGCTCTCAGGGCCGCGTCGGTCACGGCCGGGGTGGGCGTGATCGCCTCGCGCCGCCGCTTGATGTTGACCCGGTCGATGTGCCAGCGCCGCAGCCGCTGTTCGCGCTCTTCCAGGTAGCGCTGGACCTCCCGGGTGCGCGCGTGGCTGCCCAGTGTGTCCAGGATGGTGGCGACCTCGGCCCGCTTGCTGGCCACGCTGGCGTCGATGGCGGCGATCATCTCGTCGAACCCCTGGCGCTGCACCGCGACCTCGGGGCGCGCCGCCCAGGCGGCGATATCGGCCTCGGTGATCGCCCGGAACGCCGCGAGGCTCCAGCGCATCAGCTCCGGCACCTCGATCGTGCAGGTCGGGCAGGTCCGGGCGTGATCGCAGCCGTACACACCCTTGCGATGATAGCGCATGGTGCCGCCGCTGGCCGCGCAGAGCAGGTGGCCGCTGAAGAAGTAGCGGCGCTTCTGGGGGCTCTTGACCTGTGCGGCGCGCCACTTCCGCTGGCGGGCCGCCTCGCGGGCGGCCGCCTGTTCCGCCGTCGCCGCCGCCTTCTCCTCGGCGGCCTCCTCGCGGGCGGTGGCGCGCGTTTTGATCAGATCCTGCACCTTGTCGAACAGCCCTGCGTCGATGATGGCCAGATCCGGCACGGCGACCTCGATCCACTCGTCCCGGGGCCGCATGACCGACGTGCGCTTGCCCGTCTCCGGATGCTTCTTGAACTGCATCTTGTTGAAGGTCAGCAGGCCCTTGTAGAGCGTCTGGCGCAGAATGCCGGTCTGCCGGCTGGCGGTGCCGACCAGCACGTTGGGCAGCCAGCGCTTGCCGGCCGGCGAGGCGATGCCCATGGCGTTGAGGTTCGCGCAGATGCGCTTGAGGCTTTGCCCCTCGGCGTAGTCGGTGAAGATCGTCCGGATCACGTCGGCTTCGCCCGGGTTGATCGCCCGGGCGCCCCGGATGGGCTCGCCGGCGTGGTCGTATCTCTTGATCAGGTCATAGCCGTAGGTGCGGCCGCCGGGGATGGCGCCGCGCTTCACCGAGGCGATCATGCCGCGCCGGGTCTTGTCGGCCAGGTCCTTCAGGTAGAGCGCGTTCATGGTGCCCTTGAGGCCGATGTGCAACTCGTTGATCTCGCCTTCCGAGACCGTCTCCAGGGCGATCCCCAGGAAGGACAGCTTCTTGTACAGGGCGGCGATATCGGACTGGTCGCGGCTGATGCGGGACAGGTCCTCGGTGATGATGCGCTCGAAATCCGATCTGGTCACGGCGCGCATCATGGCGTGGAGGCCGCGCCGGTTGGCGAGGGTGGCGCCGGAGAGGGCTTCGTCGGCGTAGGTATCGACCACGATGTAATCCTTGGCCGCGCAGTAGGCGTGGCAGCGGGCGATCTGATCGGCTGTGGAGGTGCATTGATGCTCGGTTGAGTGGCGAGCGTAGACGGCGACCAACATAGAGTCCTCATGGTTCGTTGCGGTACCTTCACCACGGACCGTGTGGTCCGCAAGAAAAAACGGTGGCGAGGCGTCGTTTCTACGACTTTGCAGGAGTTTGCATGACTTTGCAGGAGTTTGCAGGAGTTTGCAGGAGTTTGCAGGAGTGCCCGTTTCTTTTTGCCTGTCGTTCCGGTGGCAGGATAGGCGCGGTGGTCCCACTCGTGGACCACCGCGCCGCCCCGTTGGGGCGTCCTGCCCGTATTCGCCTGCGGCTCAATGGGGAGAAGCTCCGCACCGGCCGCCAGGGGCGGGCACCAAAAAAGCCGCCCGGGCGGGCGGCTTTCCTGGTGCTGGACGACGCGGCGTTCGTCAGGACACGGGGGCCTCGGACCACAGGCGGCGCTTCCAGGCGACCCACTCGGGCATGTAACCGCCCGCGTAATCGACAAGAGCCTGTGCAATCTGCTCGTCGGTGAGGGCGGTTTCCTGAAAGAGCATATTGACCAGGCTGTTCGCCTTCTCAAGATGATCGTCCCGGCGCTTGTGTACTTTATAAGCGATATCCTCGCGCTGAAGCCGGATCAGCTGCTGCGACAGCGCCATGTATTCGGAAACGGGGATCGCGATCATGGCGCCCGTGCCGCCCTTGTCTTGACGCCCGGGCGCGGCCTCGTAGCGCCCGGTCTTGCGGATCGCCGGCAGCACCTCGGCGGTGACCCATTTCCTGAAGCGCCGGGCGGCCGGCTTGCGGCTGGTCATGATCAGCACGTACAGGCCGGACTCGTTGACCGTACCGACTTCCTGGGGGCCTCCAAGGGTGTCCACTATTACCGACCCCCTTTCGTCGGCGTCGAGGCGAGCGGCCGCGTCCCGATGCTTCGATATCTCCAGCACCGCGCATACGTCGGCGAGGACGAACCAGGGGTCGCCGTCGCGTGTGATGACACGGAACTCACTGTCCTCGAAGGTAAATGGAATGATGGTGGTCATGGGGTTTATCTCCTTATAGTGGTAGTGACGCGATGGGGTCGCCTGATGGCGATCGGTGACCATGGGGGCCGCCCAGGCGGTGTCCGCCTGGGATGTGGCGGGCATGGACGGCGGCCGGCATAGAGTCCCCGTGGTTCACAACGGGAGTTTCACCGTCGTTTGGTGGCTATTCAAGATAAAACGTCGACCACTCATTGAATTCACGAGTATATAAGATGTCGCTCATGCCTCGATTGCACGACTTTGCACGAGTTTGCATGACTTCGCACGACTTCGCACGACTTCGCACGACTTCGCACGACTTCGCACGACTTTGCACGACTTCGCACGACTTCGCACGAGTGCCCCTTTTTTTCCACGTCGGTCCGGTGGGAGCATGGCGACCAGGCTGCTGGCCTTCTCTGGACGATCGTCGCGGTGCCGGTGTGCCGTGGAGGCGATGTCCGCGCGCTGAAGCCGGATCGGCTGCCGGGACAGGGCCGCGTGAGGGGATGGGCCGGTGCCCTGGTCCGCCTCAGTCCGGTGCGTGGGAGGGGGCCGGCGCGGCGGTCCGGGGTCTGGCGGGGGCGCGGGTGCGCGGCGGCAGGCCGGCCCGTGTCAGGGCCTGGCGCAGGGACTGGCGGTCCGTCATGGGAAGGGGCAGGAGCTGGCCGCCGATGGCCCGGGCGATCGTCACGGCCCGGGTGTCGCCGGCGCCGGCGTCGTCCGCCACCAGCATGGGCCGGTCGGGGAAGCGGCGCCTGAGGGCGCGGGCCAGGGCCTCGGTGCCGCGCGCGGCCTGGACCACGGTGGCCCTGGTCTCGCGGTGCAGGGCCACGGCGGCGTCCAGGCTGTCGGTGATCACCAGGGGACCCGACGAGGACCGGGTGCCCACCCAGCCCCCCAGGACATGACCCAGGGGCGTGTCCGGACGGTTGGTGACGGTGCGGACCGGCCGGCCCCGGGGGTCGAGGACCTGGACACCATCGATGCGCAGGCCGGCGTCGCGCAGCGGCAGCAGCAGGTTCCCCGCGTCGTCCAGGCGGGCGCCGCGCCGCAGCTGGCCGACGCGCAGCAGGGGGTGCCGGTCCTCCGGCCCCGGGCTCCGGCCGGCGCGCCAAACCTGCCAGGCCCGGTCCTCCAGGACCTCGGCCAGGGCATCGCGCAGGGCGCCGGTCGAGGCGCCGGGGGCGACGGTCACCTGGGGGATCGCGCCGGTCATCGGTGGCCCGTCCCGGGTGGTCACCAGCACCGGCCGCACGGCCGGGCTTCGGGCGCGCAGGGCACGCGCCGCCGCCGGCAGGGCGGCCGCCTCGGCGGCGACGGCCACGGGGGCGCGGGTGGCGCGGGCGAGGGCCACGCCGAGGGCATGGTCGCCGGCGACGACGACGGGACCGCTCTCGGGCAGGGTGTTGTCCGGAGCAATAACATGCAGCGCCTCGGCGGGCAGCCGGCCGCGTCCCGGGGCCAGGTCCTGGGTCTTGCCGTCGCGGGCCAGCAGGCGGACGCCGGCGAAGCGGCCGTCCCGTCCCTGGAAGGGGATCACCCGGTGGCCGGCGTCGTCGACGCGC
>NZ_JACIGK010000054.1 GCF_014197915.1 Roseospira visakhapatnamensis | reverse complement strand
CGCTGCTGTCGGCATGGAACCGGGCCGACACGGTGAACGCGCCGTCGGGGGGCGCGGCCGGGCGGATGACGCCCAGCGCCGGGCAGCCCGCGACCTCCCCCGGCGCCAGGGTGGCGGCCACCAGGCTGTCCAGGTCGGGATAGCTGTCCCCGATCGTCAGCGGGGCGCCGCCGTCGGCGGCGGCGTCCAGGGCATGGTACGGGCCGAGGCGATAGAGGGTGTCGTGGGGGTTGACCTCGACGGGGCTCAGGGCCTCGACCACCCCCCAGCCGGTGGGCACGGGGCGGCCGGCCAGGCTGGGGCCGCCCTCGGCGCCCAGGCCGCCCCCGGTGGAGGTGCCGGCCAGGGTGGCCTCGGTGATCGGCCGGTCCCGCAGGTCGGCGAGCCGGTCACGCAGGATCAGGTCGACGCCCGACCAGCCGACGTCGGCGCGCTCGACGATGCCCGTGAGCACCGGCGTGAACTGGGCCGTGGGCGCGTCGGCCGGACCCTCCAGCACCGTGATCGCCCGGCCCCAGGCCCAGTCGCGCAGGTGGTCCCACTGGCCGCCGCGATTGGCCAGCGTGACCGCCGAGACCCCGGTGTCGGCCGAGCGCGCCGGGTCCAGATCCAGGCCCATGGAGCGGGTCAGCACCGGCAGCGTCTCCAGGCCATCGATCCAGTCCACAGGGCCCTCGCCGGCGCCCTGCGAGCCCTGGGCGGCATAGCCCCGGTCGGAAAGGCGCAGGGTCACGGACTGGCCGTCGCCGTCCAGGGCCTCGACGCGGATGCGGGTTTCGGTGCTCATGCGCGCCGCCCGCCGACGGCGGCGCGCGCGGCCAGGTCGGCGCGGCCGGTCTGAGCGCCGAGGTCGCGGCGCAACGCGCGCAGCTCGTCCACCAGGACCTGGGTCAGGCCGCCGTCGGTGCGCCGGCCGGCGGAGGCCTCGCCATGGACGGCCGCGCGGGCGCGCGGCGCGAGCGTCGACGCGGCGCCGGTGTCCAGCCCGTCCAGCCAGCGCCGCAGGTCGGCGCCCACGCCGTCGGCGACGCGGGCCAGGTCGGCCCAGGTGGCCACCGCCTCGGCCAGCGCCTCGCGCCGCGCGGCGTCGGTCTCGCGCCAGGCGGCGTAGGCCTCCCGGGCCGCGTCCACCTGCGCCTCGGCGGCCTCGCGGGCGATGGTGGCGGCCTCGCCGTGCGCGGCCAGCAGGTCCCGGACCTGGTGCAGGTAGCGCACCATGTCGCGATTTTCCGGGGTCGCGGCGGCGATCTCGGCGGCGCGGATGGCCGCCGTGTTTCCCGTCAGGCGCCACAGGCTGGCGTCGAGGGTCGCGCGCTCCTGGGCGACGGCGGCGTCCCGCGCCCGGGCGGCGGACACCTCCAGGTCGTGCAGGGCCTGGGACAAGCCGGTGGCGACGATGCCGGTGGCCGCGAACTGGTCGATCAGGTCGGCCAGGGCCGAGGCGTCCAGCCCCGAGACGGCGGCGGCGATCTCGGCCGTCACGGCGCGGGCCAGGGCCGACGCGTCGGCGCCGGTCTCGGCGGCGGCGGTCAGGCCGGCCTCGTAGTCGGCGGCCAGGGCGTCCAGGGTGGTCAGGTAGCCCTGGCCGGTGGCCGCATGCTCGCGGTCGGTCCAGGCGTCTTCCAGCGCGCGCGCGGTGGCCTCGACATCGGCGACCAGCATGTCCAGGACGCCGGGGATGTCGCCGAAGGCCTCGGCCAGCGCGGCGGCGCCGTCGTGGGTCAGGGCGACGGTCTCCAGCCAGCCCTCCAGGGACCGCCGCACGGCCTCGGTCTCCGCCTCCGCCAGGCTGGCGAAGCCGGCCGCGCCGATGCTCTCGTCGGTCCAGCCGGCGGCCCCCATGACGGCGGAGAACTGGTCCCGCAGCCCCTCGGTCTGGCCGATGAACGCCTGGATCTCGGGATTGAGCTGGTCCGCCGCGTCCGCCAGGCCGACCAGCATCAGCGCCGACTGCTTCACCGCCGCGTCGGCCTCGGCCATGCGCTCGGGCATCAGCCGCGCGGTGTCGTCCAGGAACTGGGTGTAGGTGTCGGCGGCTGCGCCCAGGTTGGCCTCGGTCTGGGCACGCACGCTGGTCGACCAGTCGGTCACGCCCTCGGCCAGGCCGGCCAGCGCTGTCTCGAACTCCATCACGAAGGACAGGTCCGGCAGCACCGTCTCGATGTTGTCCGGCGTCACATCTTGCAGGACCCGCGAGGCGTCGGGCATGTCCTCGATGGCGATGCCCAGGGCGCGCAGGTAGGCCGACTGCGCCGCCTCCATGGTCGTGAAGTCGATGAACTGGCCCTCGACCACGCTCGACACGTAGGGCTGGAGGTCCTGCGGTACCCGCGTGTGCGGCGTGGTCAGGCGGAACTCGCCGTCGTCGGCGCTGATCGCCATGTCCAGCGCGCCCGACAGCCGGGCGTCGGTCAGGTCCATGATCTGCTGGACGAAGGTGCCGAACGGGTCCACCGCCGCCTGCTGCGCCGCCAGGTCGGTGTGCTTGCCGAAGTAGTGACCGGTGCTGACCGTGCCGTCCGGGTCGACGGTGATGTGCCCGCCGCCGGCCGGATGCGGGCGGGTGGGGGCGAACAGATCGCCCAGCATCGTCCCCAGGAACGCGCCACCGATGGCGCCCACGGGACCGAGGACCGACCCCGTGGTGGCGCCGAAGATCTGGCCGCCGATGGCCCCGCCCAGCGCCGTGCCGCCGATGCCGCCCAGGACGGCGCCGCCACCCTGAAGGCCCAGGTCGATGAAGGGGTCGCCGCTGCCCTGGAACCCCAGCAGGTTCGCGCCCAGCGAGCCGACGATGCCCCAGGGCGCCGCGTTCAGGCCGCCGGCGAGGGCGCTGCCGAAGTCGGTCATGACGCCCATACCCGCGTCCAGACCCATGAACCCGGGCGGCGTGTACAGCCCCAGGCTCTGGCCGATGCTCCCGGTGACCAGGTCGGTCCCAAGGGTCGAGCCGTTGAAGATGGCGTTGCCGGCCATGCCCGTGGACAACACCGACATGGTGTTCATGCCACCGGCCGGCCCGGCGACGGGATAGGCGGTCCCCGCCGCGCCGCCGGCGGGTGCTGCGCCGGCGGGGGTGCCTGCTGGCCCTACTCCGAACAGGGCGCCGATGGGCTGGGTCACGCCGCCGACGATGGACCGGGCGGCGATGCGCGCGATCTCGGAGAGCACCGCGTCGCCCAGGTCCTCGATCAGGGTCTTGGCGGCGTCGATCGACCAATCGAACTCGGCGATGAAGTCGGCGAGACTGTCTTCCCAGCTGCTGAAGACGCCGGTGAAGGCATCCTCGGTCACGGCGGCGCTGTCCAGCACCGCCACCTGATAGTCATGGATGGCCTGGGTGGCGCCGTCCGCCCAGTCGGTGGCCGCCGCGCGCGCCCGTTCCGTCGCCCGGGTCTGGTCGGCGATCGCCTTGGCCAGCGCCCGCTCCTGGCGGGCGTGCTCGCTGGTCAGGTCGATGCCCCGCGCGGTCAGGCTCTGGATGGCCTCCAGTTCGGCCCGCGACAGCGCCCGCTGCCGCGTCACCGCGACCAGCCACGCGGCCTCGGCCTTCAGCCCGTCGAGCCGGTCGCGCATGTCCCCCAGGGCCTCGGCGCGCTCGCGGGCTTCGGTCTCCTCGGCCAGGGCCGCGACCTTCTCGCGGATCACCTCGGCCTCGGCCGACCCGGACTCTATATTATGTCGCGCCAGGACGTCGGCCGCCTGGCGCTCCACATTGGCGGCCGCGACCGCGTCGCGCCCGGCCAGACGCGCGGCGGTCAGGGCCTGTTCGGCCTCGATCTGGCGGTCCAGGTCGACCACCGCCTGGGCCACGGCCAGGGCCTGGCGCGCGGCGGCCTCTTGCGTCAACAGGGTAACGATCCGTTCGCGGTGTCCGGCACCATGCTGGAGCACCAGCCCCTCGGCCGCCGCCGCCACTTCCGCCGCCTGAATCGCCGCCGCGCCCTGGCCGACGGCGATGGCCATGGCCTGGGCCGAGCGGGTGGCCAGTTCGGTCTGGTCCACCCAGCGCGCCCAGGCATCGGCGCTCTGCGATGCCTCGGCGGCGCGCTGGGTCGCCTCGGCGGCGGCCGCCGCCGCCGCGACCTTCTCGCGGATCACTTCCGCCTCGGCCGACCCGGCCTCGATGTTCAGGCGCGCCAGGGTCTCGGCGACCCGGTTCTCCACATTGGCCTCGCGCACGGCGTCCCGGCCCTGCCGGTGCGCGGCGGCCAGGGCCTGTTCGGCCTCGATCTGGCGGTCCAGGCTCTCGATGGTCTGCGCCACGGCCAGGGCCTGGCGCGCGGCGGCCTCTTGCGTCAACAGGGCGACGATCTCGGCGCGGCGCGCGGCGCCGTGCTGGAGCACCAGGATCTCGGCCGCCGCCGCCACCTCGGCGGCCTGGATCGCCGCCGCGCCCTGGTCGACCGCCCCGGCCATGGCCTGCGCGGCCGCCGTGGCCCGCTCGGTCTGGGCGACCCAGTCGGCCCAGGCCTCGTCGCCGGCGCCGGGCGGCGCGATGGAGGGCACGGAGGATGGCGGGCCGCCGTCCCCGGGCGGCGCCGTCCCCGCGCGGCGCC
This sequence comes from Roseospira visakhapatnamensis, assembly GCF_014197915.1. GTDB lineage: Bacteria > Pseudomonadota > Alphaproteobacteria > Rhodospirillales > Rhodospirillaceae > Rhodospira > Rhodospira visakhapatnamensis. The sequence continues at coordinate 5,636 of NZ_JACIGK010000054.1, read as the reverse complement.
GGCGGTCGTTCACCTCGGCCAACTGGTCCTGGAGCGCGACGATGTCGGCCTCCAGGCGCGCGCGCTCTTGCCTGAGCGCGGCCAGCCCGGCGTCCTCGCCGGCCTGGTACCCCGGCACGAACCGCGCCCGCAGGCCGTCCGGGTCGTTCGCGTCCCAGAACGCCATCTGTGCCTTGACCGCCTCCAGGCGCGCCTGGGTATTGGCCAGCAGCTCCCGGGTGCTGTCGGCGGTGGCCTCCGTCTCGCCGACCAGGGCGTCGCGGGCGCCGTCGGTTTTCTCCCGCCAGGTATCCAGGTCGGCGTGCAGGTCGACGATGGCCTGTTGCTGCGCCCGTGTCTCGGTGGCCGCGTCATACGCCGCCACGCCCAGGGCCACCAGGGCGGCGGCGGCGAGGACATAAGGGTTGGCCCACGCGGCGACGGCCAGGGCGCGCAGGGCCGCCGCCGCCTCGAGCGCCCATTTGGCCAGCGCCACGGCGGCCAGCCCGGCGGCGGCGGCGATCAGGATGTCGGCATGATCGGCCGCCCACACGGCCGCCTCGGCCAGGGCGGTGACGGCCGAGGCCGCGCCCGAGGCCCAGGCCGCCAGCTGGCCGCTATCGCGGGCCGCCAGGATCATCTCCTGGATCTCGGCCGCCGCCGCCACCAGCGCCGGCGTCAACGCCTCACCGAGGGTGCGCTGTATCGCACCGATAGTGTTCCGGAATACCGTGAATCGCGCTTCGGCCGTCTCGGCGGCGCGTGCCGCCTCGATCCACAGCGCAGTATTCTCGTCCCAGGCCACGCCGGACATGTTCAGGGCGCCGGTCACGGTCTCGACGCCCGCCGCCAGCGCGCCCATGACGCGTGTGTCCTCGCCGGCCGTCAGGCCGAGGGCCGTCAAGACGGCGCCCACGTCGTCGCCGGCCTCCCGGACCTCGGCGAGCGCCTCGACGACGTCCTCGAACACCCCCATCGCGTCTTCCGCGAAGGCCTCGCGCAGATCCTCGGCCGACCGTCCGGTCAGGTCGACGAGGGCGCGCAGTTCGTCGCCACCTTGACGCACCGCGTCATTGATGGCCTGGAACGCGCGGCCGACGGCGCCGCCGGCCAGTTCGGCGCGCACGCCCATCGCCGTCAGGGCGGCGGCCAGGCCGGCGGCCTGGGCCGACGACACGTCGTAGAGCGCCGTGGCCTGGGCCACATAGGTGGTGGCGTGGACGATCTCGCTTTCGGTGGCCGCGAATGAATTGCCCAGTGCCACGACGCTGGACGCCAGCCGGTCCACGGCCTCCTCGCCCTCGCCGGTCACCGTCAGGATGCGCGCGAGCTGCATGGCGCCTTCGCCGCCCACCAGGTCGGTGGCGCCCTGCAACATGGCGATGGTGGCCGTGAAGTGCTCGATGTTCGCGGCGCCATCCACCCCCAGTTGCCCGGCCGCCTGAGCGATGTCGAGCAACTCCAGGGTTGTCGCGCCCATCTCCGGGCGCAGCGCCAGCGCGGCGATGTCGTCGCCCAGCGCGCGCAGGTCGGCGCCGGCCAGGTCGGTGACCTTGCCGACGCCCACCAGGGCGGCCTCGTAATCGACCCATGACTGGACGGCGTCGCGGCCGATGCGAAGCGCGCCCAGGCCGGCGGCGGCGGCGGCCAGGCCGCCGACCAGGGTCCGCACCCGGCCGGCGTGCGCGCCCAGCTGGTCGACCTGCCGGCCCAGGCTGTCCACCTGGCGCGCGGACTGGCCGGCCCGGTCGCCCAGGGTGTCCACCTGTCGGGCCGCCCGGGCCGCCTGGTCGCCCATGGTGTCGGCGTGCCGCGCGGCCTGGGCCGCCTGGTCGCCCAGCGTATCCACCTGCCGGGCCGCCTGGGCGGTCTGGTCGCCAAGGGCATCGGCGCCGCGCGCGGCCTCCCGGGCCTCCTGGCCCAGGGCCTCCAGGCCCTGACCGGTGTCGCGCGCCTGGTCACCGGCCTGGTTGGCGGCCTGGCGCCAGGCCTCCCAGTCCTCGCGGCTGACCTGGAGGGAGCGCCGGAAGCCCTCGGTCTCGGCGCGCAGTTCGACCGAGACGGTCTGGTGGGCGTCACCGGCCATGGGCGGGACGCTCCTGGTCACGGCGGCGGCGGTCGCGCTCAAGGCGCGCGCCGATCAGCCGGTTGGCCTCGGCCTGGGCGTGGGCGGCGATGGCGCGCGCGGCCTCGATGACGCTGGCCACGCGCGGCGACCCCACCGGGATCCCCATCATCCGCCACACCACCTCGCAGGCGACCATGTCCCACCTCATCAGATGCCCGGTTTGCTGGCTGACCTCCCACTCGCGGTCGGCCGCCAGGAACAGCGCCACCGCGTCGGCGCAGGCCGGATGGACCGGCACCACCGTTTCGCGCGGCGGCGCCGGCGGGTCCGCCGGCGGCGCACGGCCGCCGCTCAGGGCCTGACGGTCTTCGCGGCGGCCCGCCGGGTCGCTCGATTGGCCGCCGGCGCCATACCGGGCGCGTGCCCAGGCGCGGCCGACGGCGGCGAGTTTTTTGCGGTGGCCAGTCCGGCTGAGGCCAGGTAGGCCCGCAGGATCGGCGTGCTGATCCAGGGCTGGGCCAGCAGCGGCGCGCCCTTGTCACCGTCGATCGGGATGGGCGCGCCGTCCTCGAAGGCCGCGTCCCAGCCGGTGGCGAGGGCGCGGATCAGGTCGGCGTTGGTTGCCTCACCTTCGACGCTGGATTGCAGCAGGCCCGCCACGTCCTCGACGGTGCGGAAGGTCATGGTGATGACTTGCGGCGCTTCGGCACCGGGCGGGGTGACCTCGACAGGCTCGTCCCAGGTCCACACACTATTCGCGGGCACGACAAACTTGGTCATCGGAGGGTCCTTTCAGGGCCATTTAAACGTGGCTAGATGGGCTACCTCCGGCCCCGCAGGGGCCGGCCGGGCCGACTGGCCCGGCGCCGCGAAGCGGCGGAGGCCCGCGAGGCCCAAAGGGCCGGCCGGGCCGATTTCATCAAAAGAATCTAATACTCACCTCGTCGTCGCCGCCGCCGGTGGGCGTCAGGGCGCGCAGCGGAATGGTGACCATCACGTCGCCCTGATCCTCTCGGTGGGTCGGCCGGCCGATTTGAGCGTTGAACAGGGTGATCTCGCAGCGCTCGCCGAGACGGGTGCCGGCCACCGCGCGCACCCGGCGGCGCTGGCCCACCCAGTCCCAAACGTTGACGGCGTCGGCCGCCGGCTCCTCCACCACCAGATCGGCGGTGATCTCGTGATCGGTGACCTCTACGGTGTCGAGCGTGGTACGGCTCTTGGAGACTACGTCGCCACCCCCGCGCAGGGTCAGGCTCTGGCCCACGGGCATCCACGGCGCGGCCGACAGATCGACGGGCTCCACGCTCAGGGTCAGGCTGTAGGTATCCAGCTCCTCGGGATCCCGGATGGCCGAGAAGTCGGGGTTGCCCGTCGGCGTGGCGCTGGCGCCGGTCCACAGACCGACACCCTTGAAGCTTACCTCCGGATAGCCGCCGATCGCGAAGTTGGCGCCGATCTGGAAGCGGGCGCCCGGGGCTTCGAACAGGGTGCCGTCCAGATTGACGCGCACGGCGGCGCTGGCGTGGTTCCGGCGATCCGAACTGGGCCAGTACTCCACGCCCGGCGGGGTCAGTTCGATCACCCATTGATCGCCGATTGCCCAGTCGGCGGCCATGGCGGGCGTGATCTCGGCGCCACCGGGCAGGCTGATCGGGGTGGCGTCGGTGATGGTGACGGCGGTGGCCTCATGGGCCGCCTCGGCGGTGGCGCCCAGGCCGGTGGCGGGGGCGGCGATGGTGGCCTGGGCCACGCCCGAGCCGCCGGCGGTGGTGCAGGTGACGGTGCAGCGGCGCCGATTGAGGCCGGTGTATCCGGTGCCGACGACGTAGCTCCACCCGCCGGTGGGCGTGCCCACGGCGATCGGCGCGGCGGCCACGGTGGCGGTGCCCGTGAGCGCCACGCGCGACCAGCCCGAGGCGAGCAACAGCGCATCGAAGTGCGGGGGCGCGGCCACGTCGCCCGAGCCCACGGCCTCGTGGGACCAGGACAGGGGCACGCGTTCCTGATAGGTGCCCACGGGCCGCGCGCCCAGGTGCGGCTGCACGGTCTTACGCTGCACATCCTGGCCGGTCAGGCTCGGCAGTTCGGCGTCGATGGCCAGCAGCGCCACCCAGTCCTCGGGCGCCGCCGCGCCCTGGCCATAGGCGGCCTCCAGGGCGGCGAGGATCTCTCGGTTGCGGGTCGACAGCGCCATGTCAAGTCTCCTTTTTGCCGCCGCGCCGGCGGCCGCCGGTCACGGGACCGTTCTCGGCCGGCGCGGGGGCCGGCACCGGATCGCCGGGCGCGGATATGGTCGGCGGGGGTGCGGCGGCCGGGTCGGGCCGGACGCCGGGAGCCGCCGCGCGGGCCGGTCGCCCGGCGGTGTCATGGATGAAGGTGCCAGCCGCTCTCATGGGCTCAGGTCCTCCTCAAAGTGGTGGTGGTCAGAAAGTCGAGTGTCAGGAACACCGCGCCCTGCCGGTCGCGGGACGCGGCGCGGATCTGCTGGCGGCCGCCCTGGTAGCCCAGCGGCGTCCAGCCGTCGGCCGGCGCCACGCCGTCCAGGGCGCGGATGACGGCATGACCCAGGGCGTCGAGCGGCCGGTCGGCCGGCCCGCGTCCGGAGGCCCGGGTGGCCAGAACCGCCGTCATGATGGTGCTGATACGGCTGGTGTGGACGGAGCGCGCCAGCGTCTCGGCACCCTCGTCGCTGGGCAGCATGAAGGCCGCCGGTGTCTGTTTTGGCAGGTCGCCGGCGGCGATCAGCGCCGCCAGGTCCTCGGCCGTCTCGACGGTGGCGATCCCCGGCACGGCGGCCACCCGGGCGATGAGGGGATCGACGAGCGCGGCTCCGATCATGTCACCACGCTCCCGTCAGCCAGTCGGCGAGGATCTCGCCGGCCTGGGCGCGATCGGCGGTCGACAGGCCGAGGTACGGGCGCGCGGGCATGGTGATGGTGTGGGCGCCCACGGCGTGATCGGTGGCGACGGCGCCGCGCGCCGTGCGCTTGACGAACCGTTCGCCCAGCCGGCCGTCCGCATACAGGCGGCGGTGGATGGTCTGCGTGCGGGCCTGGCGCTTGATCTCTCCGCCGAGTTGGTGGATGCGCGCATAGACCAGGTTCGTGCCCTGGCGCACGCGCGCCGCCGTGGCCTGATAGGTCACGGCGGCGCGCAGATGCCCGCGATCGACCAGGGTCTGCCCGCCCTCGGCCAGGGCGCGGAGTGACGGCGGCCAGGGGTTGCCGTCCGGATCCACGCCCATCTCGAACCGATGCCGCGTGGACGTGGTCATCATCCCGCCGATTTCGTCCATGGCCCCGGACATGTCATCGGCCCGGGCCACCAGACCATCCAAGCCGGCGGTGACCAGGTCGTCGGCGCTAACGGTGATGGAGATCCCGGCCATCAGAACCCACGCATGCCGTCGCCGCCGAACTGGCCCGGCGCCATGGGTACAATGGCCGCGCCACCGCCGGTGGGTTGGCCGGTGGCGGTGTCCAGCGGCTGCTGTCGGCTGTGTAACCTGATGTCTGGAAATTTTGTTCGTGGGGGCGCACCTGCGTGCCCATCCGTGGGGCGAGCCCCACGGATGGGCTACCCTCCATTC
>NZ_JACIGK010000053.1 GCF_014197915.1 Roseospira visakhapatnamensis | reverse complement strand
CACTAGAATCATATAGTTAATAGTGTCCTGATTGAATCCGAAGTTCGTCCAGCGCCAGCCAAGTGATGTAACGAACTTCGGATTCAGGACACTAGTGCGCTTCGCGTTCGAGCAACAGCATGTAACCAGCGCCCCACGTCCAAAGAAATAACGTTAGAGATAAGACAAGAAGCTGGAAAAAAACCACGAGGAGGTTGGTCTCTCGGTGCGGGATAAAATATATTGTATTCCATCCAGACTCATTCTCATCTTGGATTCGCCGCTCAAGTGTGGCGCGTGGGTTCGTGGTCAAGAGTCCGATCAATCCTCCCGACAGCGATATTCTGACAACTTTATTCTGCTTCATATTAAAACTGAATCCTTATTCAGGGTTTCCGAAGGGGTTCGTGCCTTAATGATATATGCGCGCAAAAAAATCAACACCCATAGTGCGGTTACCAAAGGTTTTTTAAATCAGGAGGCTTAGGAACAGGGTCATAGGGCAGGATTGCGTCAGCTCGATTGGTCTCCGCCCGATCGCTCCCCGATCTCGGGGTCATGGCCCTGGGCACGCAGCAGGGCCGCCACCTCTGCGATCACGCTGTCCAGCATCGCCGCGTCGGTGCCCCGGACGACAAGGGTGGTGCCGATGCGCCCACCCCGCGCCCACGGGTAACTGCCCAGGTCCGCGCGCGGCCAGCGCGCCTGGATGGCCGCCAGGGGCGCGGCCAGCTCCCCCTCGCGCGCCGGGGCGGTGACCGACCGCGACAGCAGGGGCGGGCCGCCGTTCAGGCCGGGAAGCAGGCTTTCCAGCATGGCCCGCATGATGGCCGGCACCCCGGCCAGCACATGGACGTTGCCCATGCGGAAGCCGGGGGCGGCGCTGACCGGATTGTCGATGAGGGCGGCGCCCTCGGGGGTTTCGGCCATCTTCAGCCGCGCCTCGGTGAGGGCGTCGCCGTAATGGTCGGTCAGGATGGCGACCGCGTCCGGATGGCGGATCAGGGGCACGCCGAAGGCGGTGGCCAGGGCGGCGGCGGTGATGTCGTCGTGGGTGGGGCCGATGCCACCGGTGGTGAACACGTGATCGACACGGGGTCGGAGCGCGTTGACGGCGGCGACGATGGCCTCGGTCTCGTCGGGCACCACGCGGATCTCGCGCAGCCGGATCCCCGCGCGTCCCAGGCGCTCCGCCAGGTGCCGGGCGTTGGTGTCCTGGGTGCGGCCCGACAGGATCTCGTTGCCGATGATGATGAGCGCCGCCGTGGGCGATGGTGTCGGGGACGTCGGCGTCATGGGTGCGTGTCCTGGGTCTGGGCCGTCCAGGCGGCCCGGGTGAGGGCGCGGCGGTCGTGGCGCCACGTCGTGCCGCGCGCGGGCGCCGGCACCACCAGGGTGCGACCGTCCGGGCGCAGGCCGGCCTTGGCGAGCACCCGCAGCGAGGCGGCGTTGTCCGGCGTGGCGCTGGCGAACACCTCCTCCAGGGCCAGGGGACCGAACGCCAGGCCGATGACGGCGGCCAGGGCCTCGCTGGCATGGCCCCGGCCCTGGAAGGGCGAACCGATCCAGTAGCCCACCTCGGCCGACGGCCAGGTGCCGCCCCAGCGCAGGTCCATGGCCCCCATCACGGTGTCGGCCGGCCGCGCGCCGATCAGCAGCACGACGCCGGTGCCCTCGGCGTGACGGACCTCGGCGAGCCGGATCCAGTCCTGCACGTCCTGCTGGCTCAGCGGGTGGGGAATGCTGGCGGTGAAGCGGGCGATCGCCCAGGTGCCGGCCAGGGCGGTCACGGCGGGCGCGTCGGCGGCGGTGGGGGCCCGCAGGATCAGGCGGCCGGTGCGCAGCGGCAGGGCGCCGCCGCCGTGGCGCAGGCGGGCGGTCTCCGATCCGGGTATCCTCTGGGTGCCCATCGTCTCACCCTCCCAGCAGGTCCTGAAGCACGGGGATCAGCGGACGGTCCGCCGCCGGCATGGGATAGTCGCGCAACCGTGCCGGGCGCACCCAGGCCAGCGCCTGGCCCTCGCGCGCCGTCGGTGTCCCCGCCCAGTTGCGCAGGATGTATAGTGGCATGAGAAGATGAAAGTCCGCATAGGCATGAGAGGCGAAGGTCAACGGCGCCAGACAGGCGGCGCGGGCATCCACCCCCAGTTCCTCGCGCAACTCGCGGATCAGGGCGGCTTCCGGCGTCTCGCCCGTCGCCACCTTGCCGCCCGGGAACTCCCATAGCCCGGCCATGGTCTTGCCCTCGGGGCGTTGCGCCAGCAGCACCCGGCCATCCGGGTCCACCAGGGCGGCGGCGACCACCAGCACCATCCGCGCCCGCGCCGCCCGCAGGCGCACCCAGTCGTCGCGCGTGAGCGCGCGGCGCGCCTGCATCCAGGTGTCGCCCCGCGCCGGGGCCGGGACCTCCAGCACGCCGCCGTCCGGCCGCAGGCCCACCTTGTCCAGCACCCGCTGCGAGGCGGTGTTGTCCCCCCGGGTGCTGGAGAACACCCCGGCCAGATCGAAGGTCGCGAAGCCCAGGTCGGTGATGGCGCGCACCGCCTCGGTGGCATAGCCGCGGCCCCAGAACGGCCGCCCCACCCAGTAGCCCAGTTCGGCCTCCGGCCAATGGCGGTGCCAGGCGATGGTCACGGCGCCCGCGATGGCGCCGGTCTCGGCCTCGGTGATGAGCACCGAGACGCCGGTGCCGTCGGCGTGGGTCTGGCGGGTGGTGCCGATCCAGGCGCGGATGGGCGCGTCGGTCAGCGGATGCGGGATGTCGCCGGTGTGGCGGGCGACGGCCCAGTCGCCGGCCAGCGCCACCACGTCGGCGACGTCCTCCGGGGTGGGCGGCCGCAGGACCAGGCGGTCGGTGCGCACCGGCAGCACGGCCGCGCAGCCCGTGCCGCCGAGCCGCCCGGGCATGCGGGCCCGGTCGTCTGTGTGGGGATCAGCTCCGGTAATCGGCATTGATGTCGATATAGCCATGGGTGAGGTCGCAGGTCCACACCGTGGCCGAGCCTTGGCCGATGCCCACATCGACCTCGATCAGGATGTCCCGGCCCTTCATGTGGGCGGCCACCGGGGCCTCGTCGTAGCCCGGCACCGCCAGCCCGTCGGCGCACACCGGAACGCCGCCGATGCGGATGGCCAGACGGTCGCGGTCGGCGCGTTCCCCGGCCTTGCCCACGGCCATGACGATGCGGCCCCAGTTGGCGTCGGCGCCGGCGATGGCCGTCTTGACCAGCGGAGAATTGCCGATGGCCAGGCCGATGCGCCGGGCGGCGCGGTCGCTCTCGGCGCCGGTGACGCGGAGTTCCACGAAGCGGCTGGCGCCCTCGCCGTCGCGCACCACCTGATGGGCCAGGTCCAGCAGCAGGCCGTTCAGGGCCGTCCGGAAGGCGGCCAGCGCCGGGTCGTCCGGACCGGTGACCGGCGCATGGCCGGCTTGTCCGGTGGCGAACAGCAACAGGGTGTCGGAGGTGCTGGTGTCGCCGTCCACGGTGATGCTGTTGAACGAGGCGTCGGCCGCCGGCCCCAGCAGCGCCCGCAGGACGTCGGCCGGCAGCGCCGCGTCCGTGGCCACGTAGGCGAGCATGGTGGCCATGTCCGGCGCGATCATGCCCGAGCCCTTGGCGATGCCCGACAGACGCACGGGCACGCCGCCGATGTGGGTCTCGGCGGTGGCGGTCTTGGGGTAGGTGTCGGTGGTCATGATGGCGCGCGCCGCCGCGACCCAGCCGTCGGCCCGGGCCTCGGCCGCCATCTCGGGCAGGGGCAGGGTGATGCGCGCGTCGGGCAGGAACTCGCCGATGGTGCCGGTGGAGGAGACGAACACTTCCCCGGGCGCGCAGCCGGCCGTGGCGGCGGCCGCCGTGGCGATGTTTTCCACCGACGAGGTCCCGCGCAGGCCCGTGAAGGTGTTGGCGTTGCCGGCGTTGACCACCAGGGCCCGGGCCCGCCCGTCCGCCAGGCCCCTCGCGCACCACTCCACCGGCGCCGAGCGGGTCACCGACTGGGTCAGAACGCCGGCGACGGTGGTGCCAGGATCGAACAGCGCCAGCAGGACGTCGGTACGCCCCTGGTAGCGCACGCCGCAGGCCCGCGTGGCCAGACGGACGCCGGGGACGGGGGCGGGCTCGATCACGGTGGTGGGGGCCAGGGGCGAGACGGGCTGATCCATGGGTCGGGGGTCCCGGGGGAGGAGAACAAGGGAGAAGGGCACCGCAGAAATGCCGTCCCCGGCGCGCGGGCCGGGGACGGTGATCGTGGGCCGGGGGCGTGTCGGTGCCGGCGGAGGCGCCGGCCTACTTGGCGCTGGGCAGCACCTCGTCCACGGGCTTGGTGACGATATCGGCCTCGCCGCGAAGCTCCTCAAGCAGGCTCTCGATGCGGGCCTCGGCGATCTCCGTGACGAACTGGTTGCGCAACTCGTCGAGGCTCGGGTGCTCGCCCATGCGGCGGTCGGTCACCTTGATGATATGCCAGCCGAACTGGGTTTGCACCGGGTCGGCCGTGAAGGCGCCGGCCTCCAGGGCGAAGGCGGCCTCGGCGAAGGGCTCGACCATCTGGCCCTGACGCTTGAAGTAGCCCAGGTCGCCGCCATTGGGGCCCGACGGGCCGGTGGACTCCGCCTTGGCCAACTCGGCGAAATCGGCGCCATCCTCCAGTTTCTGGATGAGGGCGACGGCGTCCTCCTCGCTTTCCACCAGGATGTGCGAGGCGCGCACCTCCTCCTCGGGCGGATGGGCGGCCTTGTAGGCTTCGTAGCGCTCTTCCAGGGCCTCGTCGGTGGCCGCATCCTCGACCACCTTGGTGAGGTAGACGGTGCGCACCACGCTGTCCCGCATGGTCTCCAGGCGGGTCAGCACGTCGGGGTGGTCGGCGAAGCCCTCGGCCTTGGCGCGGTCGACGATCAACTGGCTTTCCACCAGGTGTTTGACCAGGGTCTCATAAACCATGGGCAGCGGCGCCTGGGCCAGTTGCGGCTGGCGCGCCTGCATGTCCTGAACGGCCTTCAGGGTGATATCCTTGCCGTTGACCGTGGCCACCACCGACTCGGGATCGGCGGTCGCCTGGGCCGATGCCTGGCCGGGGAACATCCCCAACCCGCCCGACAGGGCCAGCGCGAACACGGCCGAGAAGGCCAGGGCACGGGGCGTGGTGCGAACCATCGTCGTCAGTCCTTGATCTCAGTGAGGATGGGGGCGCCACGGAAACAGGCGCGCCGGAACAGGCATGCGGATCGGGCCGGTGTCGGTGACCGGGGCGCGGCGCGTCCGGGGCGGACCCCACGAGACCGCACCCTGACGGGTCGCGGGGAAGGCGTCAACCGGCCAACCCGCCAGCCGGTATTCCGCCGCCCAGTCGACCAAAACCGACCGTCCGCCGGGAGGTAAGGGGCCATCGTGACGTTTTTGGGGCGTCGTTGACAGGGCATGCGCCGCTCTCTATCTCTTCCCGATCGCGCGCCCGGTCGGCTCCGGACCGTTCGTCCCGTGCCCTTCCCCCCGCATCCCCCGCCACCGCTGCACCCGAGGAACGCTCTCATGTTCGGCGCCATCGCCCGCAAGATGTTCGGCACCGCCAACGATCGCTACATTCGCGCCCTCGGGAAAGACGTCGCCGCCATCAACGCCCTGGAACCGGATCTGGAGGCCCTCTCCGACGAGGACTTGCGCGCCCGCACGCCCTGGTTCCGCGAGCGTCTGGCGGCCGGCGAGTCCCTCGACGACCTGCTGGTGGAGGCCTTCGCCACGGTGCGCGAGGCGGCCAAGCGCACCCTCGGCCAGCGCCATTACGACGTGCAGCTTCTGGGTGGCATGGTGCTGCATCAGGGCAAGATCGCCGAGATGAAGACCGGCGAGGGCAAGACCCTGGTGTCCACCCTGGCCTGCTACCTGAATGCCCTGCCGGGCCGGGGTGTGCACGTGGTCACGGTCAACGACTATCTGGCGCGGCGCGACGCCGACTGGATGGGCCAGATCCACCGCTTCCTCGGGCTGTCGGTCGGCTGCATCGTGCACAGCCTGTCGGACGCCGAGCGCCGCGCCCAGTACGCCTGCGACATCACCTATGGCACCAACAACGAACTGGGCTTCGACTACCTGCGCGACAACATGAAGTTCCGCCTGGAGGAGATGGTCCAGCGCGATCACGTCTACGGCATCGTCGACGAGGTGGACAGCATCCTCATCGACGAGGCGCGCACGCCGCTGATCATCTCCGGCCCCTCGGACGAGACCACCGACCTGTACGGCAAGGTCAACGTCCTGATCCCCCGGCTGACCGAGGATCATTACGAGAAGGACGAGAAGCACCGCGCCGTTACCCTGTCCGAGGAGGGCATGGAGGCCCTGGAAGGGCTGATGCGCGACCACGGGCTGATCCAGACCGGCGGCCTGTACGACATCCAGAACGTCTCCCTGGTGCATCACGCCAACCAGGCGCTCCGGGCGCACACCCTGTTCACCCGCGACGTGGACTACATGGTGCGCGACGGCCGCATTATCATCATCGACGAGTTCACCGGCCGCGCCATGGAGGGGCGGCGCTATGGCGACGGCCTGCACCAGGCGCTGGAGGCCAAGGAAGGCGTGACGGTGCAGAACGAGAACCAGACGCTGGCCTCGATCACCTTCCAGAACTATTTCCGCCTCTACGACAAGCTCGCCGGCATGACCGGCACGGCCATGACCGAGGCCGGCGAGTTCGCCGAGATCTACGGCCTCCAGGTCGTGGACCTGCCCACGCACCGGCCGATGATCCGCGACGATCGCGACGATCAGGTGTTCCGCTCCACCCGGGAGAAGGACGAGGCCATCGTCGACCTGATCGTCGAGTGCCACACGGCCGGCCAGCCGGTGCTGGTGGGCACGGTCTCCATCGAGAAGTCGGAGATGCTGGCCCGCCTGCTGGCCACCCAGAAGGGCATCAAGCCGGCCGTGCTGAACGCCCGCCAGCACGAGAAGGAGGCGTTCATCATCGCCGAGGCCGGCGTACCCGGCTCGGTGACCATCGCCACCAACATGGCCGGGCGCGGCACCGACATCCAGTTGGGCGGCAACCTGGACATGCGCCTGCGCCACGAGGTGCCCGAGGATTTGTCCGACGACGATCGGCAGGCGCGCATCGCCGCCATCACCGCCGAGGTGGAGGCGCGCAAGCGTCAGGCGCTGGACGCCGGCGGCCTGTTCGTGATCGGCACCGAGCGCCACGAAAGCCGGCGCATCGACAACCAGCTTCGGGGCCGGTCGGGCCGTCAGGGCGACCCCGGATGCTCGCAGTTCTTCCTGTCCCTGGAAGACGACCTGATGCGCATCTTCGGCACCGACCGCATGGACGGGGTGCTGCGCCGCCTGGGGCTGGAGGAGGGCGAGGCCATCGTCCATCCCTGGATCAACAAGGCCCTGGAAAAGGCGCAGCAGAAGGTCGAGGCGCGCAACTTCGACATCCGCAAGAACCTGCTGCGCTTCGACGACGTCATGAACGACCAGCGCAAGGTGGTCTACGAGCAGCGCCGCGAACTGATGACCACCGCCGAGGTCGTCGAGACCGTCGCCGACATGCGCCGCGAGGTGGTGGAGGCCCTGGTGCCCCGCCACATGCCCCCCAAGGCCATGCCCGAGCAATGGGACATGGTCGGCCTGCGCGAGGCGTGCCAGCGGCTGCTGGCGCTGGACCTGCCCTGCGAGGCGTGGGGCCGCGAGGAGGGCATCGCCGAGGCCGAGGTGGAGCACCGCATCCTGGAGGCCGCCGAGGACCACATGGCCCGCAAGGCGGCCAATTACGGCCCCGAGACCCTGCGTCTGATCGAGAAGAGCCTGCTGTTGCAGATTCTGGATCAGACCTGGAAGGAACACCTGCTGCAACTGGACCACCTGCGCCAGGGAATTTCCCTGCGCGCCTATGGCCAGCGCGATCCGCTGAACGAGTACAAGTCCGAGGCGTTCGAACTGTTCGAGGCCATGCTGGACACGCTGCGGGAGCGGGTCACCCAGATCCTCTCCCACGTGGAGGTGCGCGCCAACCCGGAACCCGACCTGCTGGTGCCGCGCGCGCCGACGCGCATGGAGGCCCACCACGATACGCCGCCGCCCCAGGTGGGCATGGGCGCCGGCGCGGGGGCTGCCGCGGACGAGGCCGCGCGCCCGGCGGCCCGGCCGGTCGCCACCGCCACCGTGCGCCACGCCCAGCCCGAGGCCCGCGACGCCGCCGACCCCGCCACCTGGGGCAAGGTCGGCCGCAACGAACCGTGCCCCTGCGGCTCCGGCAAGAAGTTCAAGCACTGCCACGGCAAGGTGGGGTAGGGGGCGCCCGTCGCGTTCACTCCCTATCGTCATCCCCGCCATACGACACGCCTCAGTGCCCCCACAGGCCTCCGAGCGGCGGGCTCGTGTTGGGCTGCTGTCCAGACCCGCCCAACACGATCACTGGGGAAGGCGATGCCTCCGAGACTTTCGTTCGTCTTTTCAAATGGCTCAATTAGCGTTAGGTATGCAAATTGGATCTTTGGGTGAGATGAGTCCGGCAACACAGGCCAGGGTGGATCTTGGTGAAGGGAGTTGAGGCAGGACGGTGAGGTGGTACCACGTCAGGTAGCTGTCGAGATATTTGGTGGCGATGCCCCTGTGACGTCGCAGGAGGTCCTTCAGGCGCGCGTGGCGGCTATTGACGGTCTGCAGGTGGAGGTCGCCGCGCACGCGTTCGCCGGCACTTTGGTTGAGGACTTCATGGGTCACGCCCAGAGCCTGGGCACAGGGCGGATAGGCCCGATGGCCGTCGCTGACCAGCAGGGCATCCTTGAGGATAACCGGCTCCAGATGTTCGGCCAGGGTCTCGGCGTTGACCGTGTCAAGGATAGCGCTAAAGGTCTGGCCGGAGCTGTCGGTGGCGATCAGGATGGGCACCTGCTCCTTTGACAATCCGCGCTTGGCCGCCTTGCCCCCGCGTTTGCGGGGCTTTCTGTCCAGCTTCCGCTCACCCTTGCGACTGTCGAGCATGGAGGTCTCGTCGGCCTCGACGATGCCACGCAGCTTCTCCGGTTCGGCTTTCGCGGCTCGCAGAAAGCGGTGACGCCAACGAAAGGCGGTGCTGCCCGCCACGCCACAGCGGTCCGCTGACTCAGCGATGGTGTCGCCCGCGCGCAGAGCCTCGGCGAACGCTCCCCAAAGCTCCTTATGCCGCAAGCGGGCCAGAGGCGTCCCCGTCAAGGCGTTGAAGGTCTTGTTGCAGCCTCGGCAGTGGTAGCGGCGCAGACCGTTGGCCCGCCCCCGGATCACAGCCCCCGTCGTCTCGCAATGAGGGCACCGGCGCTCCGCACCCACCCGTTGCTCCAGAAGGTCAAGCAGGCTCTCCAGCGACGACGGGCCGTCAAGAACACGCGCAGCCTCGGCCCGCTGCTCCGGTGTCAGCCCGTCGATTTCCGAAAGCCAAACCAAAAACGTGTCCCGATCCATGCGCGCCTCCCGGATTCAATCTTTCTCATAATACCAAAGCCGAGAATGCATATCTAACGCTAATTGAGTCTTTCAAATCAAAGGAATGGGGGGCGCGCTCATCCCTCCCCGGTCCAGCGCCGCCAGGTTTTCGCGCATGCTCCGCGTCTTGGGATGATCCCGCCCCAGGGCTCCCCCGGGGCTCTTCGTCGATGACCAGGGCGCGGTCGAGCAGCGGGCGGGTCTCCTCGTCCGGGCGGCTCTGCGGGCGGTCGGGGGCGGGGGCCGCCGGATCGCCCAGGCGGCATCCGCGACCGGATCATCGGCCTCGCGCGATCTTGACAGCGCTCGGAGCCTCCCCGTATAAAGCGCTTCCTCTTGGCGGAGTAGCTCAGCTGGTTAGAGCAGCGGAATCATAATCCGCGTGTCGGGGGTTCGAGTCCCTCCTCCGCTACCAATTTTTTCAAGGGCTTAAGGGCAGGTCGTTCAACGAACCTGCCCTTTTTTGGCATTACTGGTTAGCACTTGTGTTCTGAAGCTGTTTTACAACCAGCTTCACGGCCTCTTCCAGGCGCCGACGCGAATCGGCACGCGCGGTATAGAGTGCTCTGGGGTCGGGTTGAGTCGCCAGGGATTCCCATGGGATCGATTTTATGATTCAACGGACTGACCGTTAGGAGGTCGGTCCGCATGGGAAAACCCTATTCGCGTGATTTGCGAGGGCGCTTCGTGGCGCTGTTGGAAGAGGGGCTTTCGGCCAGTGGCGCGGGGCGGCGCCTTTTGGTGGCTCGTTCGACGGCGACCCGATGGGGCAAGATTTGGCGTGACGAAGGCCG
>NZ_JACIGK010000052.1 GCF_014197915.1 Roseospira visakhapatnamensis | reverse complement strand
TGCGGACCGACCTCCTAACGGTCAGTCCGTTGAATCATAAAATCGATCCCATGGGAATCCCTGGCGACTCAACCCGACCCCAGAGCACTCTAGTCCAGAATGGCGCGGTAGCTTTTGCGGGTGCGCGGCGCGAGCTGGGCATACTTCGGGCTGGAGAGGTACAGTTCGCGCAGCCAACCCCATGTTCCGGCCGGCGCCTTTGGGTCCGACTGCCTGTCCTCCGCGTCCCGATCGAGGGCCGCCACTTCCTCAAGGAACGCGGCGGTGCCCTCCTTTTGTCGCAGGCGCTTTCCCGTGCCCCGGTGATACAGGTAGTAGGCGCCCGTTCTTGGGTTCCGTACCCGCTTGATACCTTTGATCCGATAGACTGGCATGGATCACCCGAACAACTCATCCGCCCAGGTGGCGGTTTCCTTCAACGAAGCATCACCGTCGGCGTATTCGTCGAGCCTCTTTCGGTCGTAGCGAACGCACCCGCCGATCCGAACCGGTGCGATCGGGACGTGCGTGCGCAGCGTGTTGGCCGAGATCGACAGATATGCGGCCGCTTCGTCGGCCGTCATGAGACGGGGCCAATCGGGAAAGCGGGACATGTCCCTTGAAACGCGCATCACGGCTGTCCCCCTTTGGTCCAGAGCGAGCCCTCGGTCGGTCTCGTGGCGGGTGTGCGGGGCATGGCGTCAGGTCTCGCCGTCGGTCTGGTCGGTGAGGCGGGGCGGCCGTTCGGCCACGATGCGCTGGACGCCGGCGGTGTCGCCGTCGCGATAGGCGGCGATCAGGTCCAGTTCGGCGCGGGCAAACGTGCGCTCGCCGTAAAGCAGGTAGCGGAGATCGAAGCCGAGCCCGATCAGCTTGAGCATGTCGAGGCCCTTCTTTGGGACCATGTTGCCTTGCGTGAAGTGCCAGAGGGTGGTCCGGCTCAACTGGCCGGCCTCCGCCAACGCCTTGGTGTCGGCAAAGCCCAGGCGGTGCATTTCCTCCCAGAACCGCCGGCTTTCGGTGCCGGGCCGGGTTTCGGTCCACTCCCCGCTGCTGGGATTGAACCGCCGGGCGGCCGGCTCGCCGGTCCCTTCGCGCCGATCGAAGTAGGAGTCCTCGAGCGCCTCGAACACCTCCCAGGCCGCGTCCGTCTCCAGCATCTTGGCGTGCCGGGCAGCGCCGCGTTGGGTCCAGAGGATGAGGGCGGAGACAGTCGATCCGGGGGCGAACGGAGTATCTTTGAGATACTCGGTTCGGTCACGGAACATGCGGAGCTCGTCGCCCGTGATTTTGAAGTAGTGCTTGCCCTCGACGAACCGATCCGCGTTGCGCGTCATGTTCTGCCGAATGCGCACCGTCTCGGTGCCATAGGCGGCGGCCAGGATCTCGGTGGTCAGCACCGGCTCGCCGCGATAGGTGACGGGGCGAAGCGCCGCGACGGGCACGGGGGCCAGGGTGGTGTGAGTCATGGCGTAGACTCCTTCGGGGTGACAGAGGCAACGGACGGGAGCGGCGCCGGCGTTTCGGGATCGGTCGCCTTCCAGATCGTGGCGACGGCCTCGAGGCCGCGATGACCCTGTTCCCAGACGAACCATGCGTGCGCGGTCGGGGAGCCGCCGGTGCGGGCCTCGGGCGGAATGTCGAAGCGCCAGCAGTGCGCGCGGTCGCCGCACAACCAGATGCGCGCCGGCGGCCGGGCGTCCCACCACGCCCGGCGGGTCTGACTTTCCCGCCACGCCAACCGCTGGAAGCACAGAACCTTTCGCGCGCCCAGGGCGAACGCCCGGTCGACGAAGGCGGTGGCCTGCGAGAACGGCGGGTTCATGAACACGCTCACACCGGACAGGGGCAGCGGCATGTTGTGGCGGAGGTAGGCCGGGGTCTCCCGGAACATCGGCCATGCAATCCAGGCCGGCGGGTCGGCCAGAAAGTCGGCCTGCCCGTGCTGATCCGGATAGCCCCACTGGTGCAGGTCGAGGGACCCGACGTCGTAGCCGGCGGCGCGGGCTGCCCGGGACAGGATGCCGGTCCCGCAACAGGGATCGAGGACGCGCGGGGTGAGGACCTCGACCTCGAGGATCCGGCGCGCGGCCCAGTCGGGCGTCTCGTAGCATTCGGCGGCCACGGCCTGGGCGGTCAGGGACGCATGGGACCCGGCGAGCACGGCGCTCGCCAGATGCGGCCACAGGGTCGGATGCGGGGCGGCAGTCATGCAGAGTCCTCGGGGTGGGTATGGGCGGCGTGGGTTGTCCCGCCGACAGGCAGGGAGAGGCGCGCCAACCGCCGGCCGGTCTGGCGCCGGACACGGCCGGCTTGGAAGGCGATGGTCTGGCTCCGGCCGCGTTCCCAGGCGGCGGCGAGTGCCGGAAAGACCTGGCTGTCGAACGGACAGGCGGCGGACGGGGCCAGGGCCTCGCCCGCGCTGGTGCCGGCGTCGTAGGCGCAGAATTGCGCCGTCGCCGGCAGGCCCTCGTTCAACAGGCGCAGGGCCTCGCGGACCATCGCCGGCGCGGACATGGCGGCGGCCCCCTACACGTTCACGGCGCGGCGGTAGAGCTCGAGGATCTCGTCCTGTTCGGCGAGGTCGTCGCGGTCCATTTTCCGCAGGCGCACGAGCTGGCGCATGATCTTGGTGTCGAAGCCGGTGGACTTGGCCTCGGCGTAGACGTCGCGAATGTCGTTGCTGAGGTTTTCCTTTTCCTCTTCGAGCCGCTCGATGCGTTCGATGAAGGACCGGAGCTGGTCGGCGGCGATGCCGCCCACGTCGTTGGTCGTGGTCGTGGTAGCGGCGGTCTCGGTGGTGGTGTCGGTCATGGATCAGGACTCCAAAACGGCGTGGCCGAGGATCGACCACAGGATCAGGACGACGAACAGGCCGGCGAGGACGAGGCCCTCGCGGACCATGGTGGCGGGGATCATGACGCGGTCCCCCGGCGCTCGACGGCACGGACGGCGTTGACGAGCTGGTCGAGCGGGCTTTCGACGGCCAGGACGTCGGCGGGGTCGGACCCGGGCGCCGGGCCGTCCTGATCCTCCCGGCGCTCCATGTCGGCCAGTTGCAGAGCGGCGGCCGAGATACGGTTCGCGGTCAGGAACAGGGAGTCGGCGTCGGGGCCGATCAGGGCCTCGCGACGGACGTCCTGGGCAATGTCGAGAAGGATGTCGGACAACAACATGGCGGGTTCTCCATGCCTTGGGGGGCGCGTCAGGACGGGCGCTGTTCGAAGCACCAGCACTTGACGGCGCGGTTGTAGAAGTCCCCGTGCTGACCGGAGTTCACGGTCTTGATGCCCAGGAACTTGCGGCTCTTGCTGGTCTTGAGGTGCCGCTTCAGGTCGGCCGATGTGGCGGGCAACACCTGCTGGCGCTGCTGGGCCATCTGGATGACCTGATTGAGGTTGAGCGCGAGGAGCTGCTCGGGCTTGCGGCTGTGGTTGAGCTTGTCCCCGTCGGGGTCCAGGAACTCGACCAGCTCCCACCATTCCTCGACCACGGCATGGTCGGAGGCGATGGCGTCCTGGCGGCGGGTGGCGGCGGTGCGCAGCGTCTCGAGCACGTCCTCGCGGCGCGGGCCGGGGACTTTGCACAGGTCACAGAGCACCTCGGCCAAGGCCATCATCTGGCCGTGGTTTTTGGCGATGCGGTGGGAGCGGATGGCGGGATCGGCCAGCAACGCGCGTTCGTGCAGCGGGGTGCGGACGCGCACCGTCTCCAGGATCCGGTCCTCGGCCTGACAGACCAGGATGAGCCAGTGCGACAGGTGTTCGACGGGCAGGGCCGAGAGTTCGTCGGCGGCCTCCTTGCCCTCGGCGGAATGGCCGGAGCAATCGAACAGCAGGTGCACGATGCGCGTCAGAATGGCCTCGGAGGCGTTCACGGGCGCGTTTTGACTGATGAGGACCGAGGCCCGGAACGGCGGCTCATAGGTCTCGTTGCCGCCGTTCTTCACCCCGCGCGACCGCACGGCGCGGCCGTTGTAGGCGGTCTTCATCTGGTCCCAATCGAATTGCCGTTGCTTGCTGTCCGGGCTGTCCCGGTCGCTTTCGATCAGCGAGATCGGCAGGTTCGACACCTGGGAGAAGTTGCGGGCCAGGGCGGCACTGGTGGCCTTGTTGGGGTCGAATCCCTCGTAGTCGACGCGGCCGACCAGCTTCCACAAGCACTCGATCAGGGAGGACTTGCCGGCGCCGGCCTCGCCGACGATTTCCAGGAACGGAAACGACTTGTGAACCGTGCGGATCTGTTCCGCGACCAGGGAGCCGAGGAAGAACGCGGCGGCGATCAGCCCCTGGGCGCCATAGGCGCGGTAGACCAGATCCGGCCAATCGGCGCGGTACTCCGTCGCCTTACCGATGTGCAGCGCCAGGGAGCCGTTGAGGCTCTTGATCGACAGGCGCCCGACCTCGAAAAAGTCCTCGTCGTTCATCCGGTGGACGCGGCCGTGATGCACGGCGACGTCCGGGAACACATAGGTCTCGTGTTCGCGGGAATAGCCGATGAACTCGACCGTCTCGACCACGCGGATCCGGCGGAGGTAGCGGCCGACGATCCAGTTCAGTTGCGGGGACGATCCGCTGTAGAGCGCGCCCGGGGCGATCGAGATCAGGCGCTTCTTGAACTCCGACGCGGACGAGATGTCCGGCCCCCGGAAGGTGTTCTTGAGCGTGCGGCCGTCGGGCAGGTCCACGCGGGTGTAGTACCAGCTTTCGTCCGTCAGCTTGGACTGCTGGAAGTACAGGAAGGACACCGCGCAGTTGCAGATTTCATGGCACTCGGCGGCCATGTCCTCGGCGTCTTCGCGGGACAGGCCCTCCATGGTGGCCTTGTTCAGGCGCTCCTGGTCCAGCTTCCACCACCATGTGCGGCAATCGAAGTCGAGGCCGAAGGCGGTGGCACTCTTGCGGCGGTAGATCAGCAGGCCCTTTTCCTTGGCGGTGCGGGCGCGGAACAGGTCTCCATGAAAGCGGCAGCGGTCGAGGGTGTCGGTTCGTTTGTCCTCGGCCAGGGCGCCGGCGAGCCAGAGGTCGTTCCAATCGCGCTTGGTGCGGCCGTCGCGTGGGACCAGGGCGGCGCGGCAGGTCCAGCCGTCCTTTTCGGCGCGGGCGATGTGGCGGCGCATCGCACCTTTGCCGGCGGGATCATTGTCCAAGGCCCAGACCAGGACCGGACGCTGCCCCGCGTCGGCAAGGCGTTTCAGGTAGTCGCCCGGGTAGTTGCCAGCCGACAGGGTGGCGGCGGCGGACAGGCCGGCGCAGGCCAGGGAGGCGGCGTCAATGCAGCCCTCGACGATCCAGAGCTCATCCCCCACCCGCTGCTTGGGCGGCGCCCAGGCCAGGCCCTTGTGCGCCCCGTGGAAGTGCTGCTTGCGAACGGTGACGTCGCCGTCATCCTCGCGCACCCGCACCGGCTCAACGAACCGTTCCATCCAGACGTCGGGGGCGATCTCGAACAGGACGGTGGCCGTGGCCCGATCACCGGCCGGATGCCAGAACCGCCCCTGGCGATACCAGCCCTTGCAGGTGTCGGGCAGGCCCCGGACGAAGCCCATGTAGGCGTGGGCGGTCTCGTTGGGACGCTCCGACGTGGCCGGGTAACGTTCGTTCAACCGCCCGAAGGCGTCGGGGTACAGGTCCTTGGTCGAAGCCTCGAACCCGCACTTGTTCAGCCGCCCGCAGCGGATGGCCCAGGGCTCCGTGCCGTTGGCGTACAGCTCCTTTTCGCCGCACTGCGGACAGGTCCCGCGTTGCAGCCACTCGCCCCGGGGCCGCATTTTGTAGTCATGGATCAGGCGTTGCCGCACGTCGGCGGCGATATCGTCACGCATGGTTGGGTCCCCCGCTCCCCTGGATCAGCCGCCCGACGCGAGCGTCAGGACCGGCCCGGCGCCGCGCTCATCGGCCGGTGAGACCGGGACCGCGCGGGGCGGAGCGACCGGCAGGCGGGAGGGCTCCAGGATGCGCAGCGGATACAACTGCCCGACCCAAACCATGCCGCAGTCGTCGTTCGGACAGACGTAGGTGATCTCGGTCACGGCGGCGGTCAGGTGGTGAGTCTTGGCCGTGCGGCAGCCGGTGCCGCACACAGGGCAGCGGGCCTGATTGCGGAACACACTCTGGGCGTGGCGACCCTTGGGGCGTTTCATCGTGGTGATCTCCCGGATTGTGCCGCCCTGCGGCGGTGGGGCTGTCCGCGCCGGGTCTCGCGGAGTTTCATGAGGGCGTCGTAGTCGGACTGGGCGACGTGCATGCGCGTTTCCGCGCGCTCGATCAGGGCGGCCAGCTCCGCGTCCGACAGGTCGCCATCCTCGGCGGCCTGAACGGCGCACCGCGCGAGTTCGCCCAATGCCACCTGCCCCCGGGTCGCCATGTGCAACACGGCGGCGACGTCGTCCGGAAGGGCGCCTTCGGGCTCCGGTCGATCGGCAGCGAGACGGACGAGCTGGCGGGAGACGATGGGCTCCCCGACGTGGGCCTCCAGATCAGCGATCACGTCCGCCGGGGGATAGGTGTCCGGGTGGTTCCGGGAGCCGTATTCGGCCAGCATGGTTTTACCGACCCGAGTCACGGCGGCCGCCTCGCGCAGGTCGCCGCACTCGGCAAGCAAGCGCCGGAACGCACTCTTGATGCCGGCATAGACGGCAGGGCTATGAGGTCGCATGGCGGACCTCTCGTTCCCCTGTCCGGGTGTCTTCTGCCCCACATTGGGACAATTCTACGCCGTAGAAATCGTTTGGCGTGACGGCCCCGGCGGTAGCGCGATGGATAGCGGCCATCGTGTCTCGGTCAGGGATCCGCGTACCGTTTTCGTACTTGCGAATGGCGTGTATGGAACGCCTCACTCGGAGAGCGAATTCAGCCACAGTCAGGCCATTTGCCAGCCGCCACGCTCGGAGTTGCATGTTGCCCTCGCATCCAGTTCCAAGTCGGTTTAACCCGTTTTGTGTAAAATCGGCAAGCCATTTTTTTACCCATTTTCGGTAAGACCCATTTTGGGTCTCTTCGAGTAGGCTGCCCGCATGGCGACCCCTCCGAACCGCATCCGGGAATGGCGAGAGGTGCGCGGCCTGAGCCGGCGCGCACTGGCGGAACTGATCGGATGTCACGAGTCGCAAATCGTGAAGCTGGAAGCCGGCGAGCGTTCCCTGAACACGCGCTGGATGAGCCGGCTTGCCTTGGCTTTAGAGGTGGCGGCCGCCGATCTCCTTCCAGAACAGCCGGACACGGTAGCGCCGCCCGCGACAGCAGACGGGGCGATGCGCATGGCCATTGAGCTGATCTATCGGCGGATGGAGCGGCGGCCCACCAAGTTCGAAGGGTTGTCGGCGGCCGAGTTCGCCGACGAGTGTCTAAATCTTGCCCGCGACCTGCGCGCCCTCCGGGAGGCCCAGGATCGCAATAACGAGACCGACGACAACGCCGATGGCAAAGGCGAGGCCGAGGGCACTTAGCCTCCGGTCCATACCGGCGCATGGCGACCTTTTCCGGGGAAACGGATGGCGGCCGTCGAATCCGTCCAGCCACCGTTCCGCGTACCCGGTGATATCCTGTTCGAAATCAGCACACTGCGCCGCTTCTCGACGCGGTTCCCTCTCTTCCATATGGCAAGCCCCATGCGCTACCTGTCCCGCCGCGACACGCGCCGCGGCGGGACGGTCCCCGTCCAATGTCGGACTGTGGTGGCGGGACTGCGCCACTGGATTCCCGGGTGTGAGGGCACCCGGCCCCCCGCCGTCAGACGGGGAGGCGCGCGGTGTATCAACGCCCGTGCATCACGAACAATATGCCATTATGGATAATGGCGCTCCGTTCGGCTGTAGGGTATTGGGGGCGGGGATTGATGCCCTGGATGGTGAATGAGTTGGGGGACCGAATCTCAAATCGTTGGACCGCCGCGCCAGAACGTGGCTCGCCCCTCGCGTATCCTTAAGCCATGGAACAAGCAGGTATGTCCGCAAACGACATTAAAAGAGCAATGCATGGGTATAAATCGGATCAGGACGCCGGCTGTATTTTTTTTGGAGAAGTCATTTTAATATCCATATTCGTCGGGGGAATTCACCAATCATGGTCCTGGTTTGGCGGGACTCTATTGCTTTTCTTTATCGCAATGCAATTTAAACCCCTTTCCATCATAATAGCTGTAGTTTTTTCTATAGCGTGGGCATGGATTGGGTATGGAATTGGGGATGCTCTTGAAGGCACTATTTGCGCCATTATATTTGGTATAATTGGCCTTTTAATAGGAGCAGGCATTCATTTTCAGGTCTTTGAATGGGCCCATGACGTCAACGGCCCGAGCTAGATTCTGAATACAGAGAGTTACTTTCGGCGAGATTGTGGCCTGGGCGCCCTCCGACAGATGCGCCGGGCGCGTTTAGAGGAGGCCGCCTTGGCGCCCTGGCGGAACACCAGATCGCCCTGCGGCGGAGATTAAGCGCCGCCACGACCCACCCCACGAACGATAAACGCCCGGCCTGAGACTGGTTCAAACGCCGAAAAATGGCGGCGTGTAGCGTACCAGGGCCATGGGTGTAAATGGCGGAAGACAGGTCAGGTCCGCAATGACGGCGAGCATGCGAATTGCCTTCGACCTCGAACGAGACTCATGCGCTCCCTGATCCGTCACGACGATTGACAAAGTCGATTTTTTCGACCACGATCGCGGCTCCAAAAATCGACTCGAGGTTATCTGCGATGTATGTGGAAACCGTTGTTCGTAGTGCGCCGCTTGAGGTTGAAGCTCGCCTGCAGGAATTGGGCCTTACGGGACTGGGGTTGCGCCGCGTTCGCGATACTGCCTGCTTAGCTCGTGCCAACAATAGTACAGACAATCACGCGGCAAATGCACCTGGTACCAGTGCGTATCAGGATGGAGTCTGGTGCCTCCGCGACGAGTTTCGCGGGGAAGAGTGGGATAAAGAGCGCCCCGGGGGCGTGGAAGCCATCATCAACAGAGGCCTTGGTATTCGAGTGGCTTACGCCAATGTTGATCGGTGTTGTGATATTAACCACTCCCCTCAGGCGTTATCTGACAAAGGCAGTGGTTCTGAAAAAATTTGTTCGGGAAATTTGTTTAGCCAACTGCCGACGTACACAAAAGAACAAAGTCAAATGGGGCTTCCTCTGTATTATTGCATGGTGGACCCAGACGGGCGCATGGAGCTCTCTCGGCCTACAATAGTTGGCAAAGCCTTCGGCCCGTGCGTCGAGCGCAACTTCATCGTTGAAAACGACAACGACACCGGGATCCTGCATGAAGAACCTGGGCAGGGTGCGGAAGATGAAGCTGTAGATGTGTTCCCCTCTATTACCCGTAAAGACCCCTAAATGACCTTCAATCCTAAAAGGCTTGTTTTGGCGCGGATGCGCCGCCGCATGACTGGAAGGAGCCTTGCACAAGCTGCCGGCATCACTGCAGATACATTGTCAAGACTCGAGAAAGGTTATCGTGCGCCTGAAGAAGGCACCGTTGAAAAGCTGGCGGTGGCGCTTGGTTATCCGCCGGATTTTTTTTTCAACGATGATCCGATCGACATTGATTCGGCGGGGGTCAGTTTTCGTAGCTTCTCAAAAATGAGCGCCGCAGAGAAAGGGGCAGCCAAATCGGCTGGTCAGCTTGGAGTAGAGTTGTCGTCTTGGGTCGAAACGCGTTTTAATTTGCCGAAACCGGATGTGCCGGACCTAAGCTATCAGACGGATCCTGAAAAAGCGGCCGTTGAGATTCGCCAATACTGGGGGATTGGCGAGCGGCCTATTGGTAATATGATTGGTCTTCTTGAGAATAAGGGCATTCGGGTTCTTTCTCTTAGTGAAGACACCGCGAATGTAAACGCATTTTCGTTCTGGAGAGATGGAAAGCCTTATGTTTTCCTGAATAACTTCAAAACCGCCGAATCCAGTATATTCGATTCGGCTCATGAGCTCGGTCACCTTTTGATGCATTGCAAAGGTGATTTTAATGATGGTCGCCTCTTGGAAAGAGAGGCGGACACATTCGCAGGAGCGTTTCTTTTGCCCGCGAATGACGTGCGAGCGAAGGTAACTCGACCAGTAACGGTCCAGAAGATAATTTCTGCAAAGGGACGGTGGAGGGTATCTGCCTTTGCGCTTTTATACAGACTGTGGAGGATGAATATTGTATCGACCGAGCATCAATACAGATCTCTCTGCATTGAATTAAGCAAGAGAGGATATAGATCTGGCGAGCCGCTAGGTATTGAACGAGAAATTTCCACCGTGTGGAAGCAAGTTTTTTCGGCTCTTTGGGAGGAAAGGTTTACAAAGAACGATCTCGCCCGTGAACTAAACCTTCCAATAGACGAATTGGAGGGGTTGGTTGCGAATATGAGTGGCGAAAAATTCAGACCAGCGCAGCGGCAAATTCGCCAAGTCTGATTGTTGCCTCCTCACGCCCCCGCCCTCTCGGCCCGTTCGGCGGCCGACAACCCCGACCAATCCACGCCCCCTTCCCGCAGGGTGGTGGTGGTGACAGTGCCGCCGCCCGCTCCGCCGCCGTGGGCGGGGGGTTGCTGTTCGACGGCCTCGAGGTCGGAGCGGAAGCCGCCGGCGGCGTCGAGGGTGTGGCGGACGGTCTCGACCACCCGATTGAGCAACCTGAAGGATGGAAATTCGGCCTGAGGTCCGTCAGTCATCCCGGTTTTCCATGTTGATGTAGACGCGGTCTGTGGTGGCCCAATC
>NZ_JACIGK010000051.1 GCF_014197915.1 Roseospira visakhapatnamensis | reverse complement strand
GACTGGGCCACCACCGACCGCGTCTACATCAACATGGAAAACCGGGATGACTGAGGGACCTCAGGCCGAATTTCCATCCTTCAGGTTGCTCAATCCGGTCGAGACCGCCATCTGGCTGACCGAGGTCGCGCCCAAGCTGGGCAAACGGGTCAAGCCCATCCTTGAGCACATCAAGGGTGCCAACCTGCAATCCAACCCGGACCTGTTCCGCATGGCGCTGAAGCTGGCGACCGGGACCGGAAAGACCACCGTCATGGCCATGCTGATCGCCTGGCAGACCGTCAACGCCGTCCGCCATCCCGGCAGCAAGCAGTTCACGCGCGGTTTTCTGGTGATCTGCCCGGGTATCACCATCCGGGATCGCCTGCGCGTCCTGATGCCGAACGACCCGGACAGCTACTACAAGAGCCGAGAACTGGTCCCCAGCGACATGCTCGGCGAGATAGACCGCGCCAAGATCGTCATCACCAACTATCACGCCTTCAAATTCCGCGAGCGCATGGATCTCGCGAAGGGCACCCGATCCCTGCTGAAAGGCCGAGGACCGGACCTGGAAACCCAGGAGACCGAAGGGCAGATGCTCCAGCGCGTCATGCCCGACCTGATGGGCATGAAGAATATCCTCGTCATCAATGACGAAGCCCATCACTGCTATCGTGAACGTCCCTCGGACGACACCGAGGACCTGAAGGGTGACGAGAAGAAGGAGGCCGAGAAGAACAACGAGGCCGCGCGTCTCTGGATTTCGGGCATCGAAGTGGTTCAGCGCAAGTTGGGCGTCCGCACCGTGTTCGACCTGTCCGCGACACCTTTCTTCCTGCGCGGCTCCGGATACGCCGAAGGGACCCTGTTCCACTGGACCGTCAGCGACTTTTCGCTGATGGACGCCATCGAGTGCGGTATCGTCAAGCTGCCCCGTGTGCCGGTCGCCGACAACGTGCCCGGTGGCGATACACCGATGTTCCGGAACCTCTGGGATCACATCGGCAAAAAGATGCCAAAGAAGGGGCGCGGCGCCGGTAAAACCCTCGACCCGCTCAGCCTGCCGCCAGAATTTCAGAGCGCCTTGCAAGCCCTCTACGGGCATTACGAAAGAACCTATAAGCTATGGGACGAGGCCGGGATCGACGTCCCCCCAGTCTTCATTGTCGTGTGCAACAACACCGCGACATCAAAGCTGGTTTACGATTTTATCGCAGGGTTTCAGCGTGAGCATGAAGACGGCACATCCACGCTGGAACAGGGACGACTGGAGCTGTTCCGAAACTACGACGAACACGGCAATCGCCTGTCCCGTCCGCGCACGCTCCTGATCGATAGCGAGCAGCTTGAATCCGGTGACGCTCTGGACGCGACCTTCCGCGACATGGCGTCCGACGAGATCGAGCGGTTCCGCCGCGAACTGGTCGAGCGCACGGGTGATATCCGCGCCGGCGAGAATATCTCTGATCAGGACCTTCTTCGCGAGGTCATGAACACGGTCGGCAAAAAAGATCGGCTGGGGGAGTCCATCCGCTGTGTGGTCTCGGTCTCCATGCTGACGGAAGGCTGGGATGCCAACACCGTCACTCACATTCTCGGCGTCCGGGCCTTCGGCACCCAGCTTCTGTGCGAGCAGGTGGTGGGCCGCGCCCTGCGTCGGCAATCTTATGACACCAACGATGACGGTCTGTTCAACGTCGAATACGCCGATGTGCTCGGCATTCCCTTCGATTTCGCCGCCAAGCCGGTGGTCGCGCCGCCCAAGAAGCCGCGCGAGACCGTGCGTGTCCACGCGGTCATTCCGGATCGGGATTCGCTGGAGATCACGTTCCCCCGGGTCGAGGGCTACCGCGTCGAGCTGCCGAACGACACGGTCACCGCCAAATTCGGGCCGGACTCCGTTCTGGAGTTGAACCCTGACCTTGTCGGGCCGTCCATCACCCAGAACCAGGGTATCCTCGGCGAGGACGTGGACCTGAGCCTGAAGCACCTGGAGGACACGCGGACCTCAACGATCATCTTCCACCTGACGCGCCACCTGATCTTCACGCAGTACCGCGATCCCGGGGAGGAGCCCAAGCTGCACCTGTTCGGACAGCTCAAGCGCATCACCCGCCAGTGGCTCGACGGTGGCTATCTGCGCTGCACCGGCGGCACCTATCCCGCCCAGCTTCTCTATCAGGCCATCGCCGACATGGCTTGCGAGCGCATCAAGACCGCCATCACGGAATCGCTGGCCAGCGAGGACCGGCCCATCAAGGCGATCCTGGATCCGTACAACCCGACCGGCTCCACGCGGCACGTCAACTTCACCACGTCGAAGGAAACGCGCTGGCAGACGCACCCCAACAAATGCCATGTCAACTGGGCTGTCTGCGACAGCGATTGGGAGGCCGAGTTCTGCCGCGTGGCCGAGGAACACCCGCGCGTTCTGGCCTACGTCAAGAACCAGAACCTGGGCTTCGAAGTGCCCTATGTCATGGCTGGCGTGCGCCGGAAATACATCCCGGACTTCATCGTCCGCATCGATGACGGCCATCCCGAACCGCTCAACCTGATCGTCGAGATCAAGGGCTATCGCGGCGAGGACGCCAAGGAGAAAGCCAACACCCTGCGGGCCTACTGGGTCCCGGGCGTGAACAATCTCGGCCAGTTCGGGCGCTGGGCCGCCGCCGAGTTCACGGCTGTCTACGAGATCGACAGCGAATTCAACAAGCTCATCACCAGCGTCCTTGCGACGGAGGCGGCATGAGCGGCGGCGAGGTCATTCTGTACCGGACGGAGGATGGACGCGACAGCATCCAGTTGCAGGCCGTGGACGGCACCGTCTGGCTGACCCAGGCGGAAATGGCCGCGCTGTTCGATACCACGCCGCAGGCGATCACCCAGTTGATCCGCGCCATCTACGCGGATGCAGAGCTGGACCCGGAGGCAACGTGTAAGGATTTCTTACAAGTTCGCTCGGAGGGCGCCCGGGAGGTCCGGCGCAAGCTCAAGTCCTACACTCTCGACATGATCCTGGCCGTGGGCTACCGGGTCCGCAGCCCGCGCGGTATCCAGTTCCGGCGCTGGGCCACCACCGCCTTGACGGAATACCTCGTCAAGGGCTTCGTCATGAACGACGAACGCCTGAAGGACCCCGGCGGGTTTGACTATTTCGACGAGCTTCTGGAGCGC
Source organism: Roseospira visakhapatnamensis (assembly GCF_014197915.1). GTDB lineage: Bacteria > Pseudomonadota > Alphaproteobacteria > Rhodospirillales > Rhodospirillaceae > Rhodospira > Rhodospira visakhapatnamensis. Next base: position 7,547 of record NZ_JACIGK010000051.1, on the reverse strand, counting down.
ATCCGGGATATCCGGGCCTCGGAAAAGCGCTTCTATCAGAAGGTCCGCGACCTGTTCGCCCAGACCAGCGCCGACTATGACGGCACGTCGGAGACCGCGCGGCTGTTCTTCCAGACCATCCAGAACAAGATGCTGTTCGCGGTGACCGGCCAGACGGCGGCGGAGATCATCGTCTCCCGGGCCGATCCGTCCGCCCCGAACATGGGCCTGACCAGTTGGAAGGGGAAGGTCGTGCGCAAGGCCGATGTGGCGACATCCAAGAACTACCTGGCGGAACACGAAGTCGGTGACCTGAACCGATTGGTCACCATGTTCCTCGAATTTGCGGAGTTCCGTGCGCAGCGCCGCATGCAGACCACCATGCAGGACTGGGTTGCCCAGACGGATCGGTTCCTCGAATTTAATGAGCAGTCCGTTCTGAACAACGCCGGAACCGTCGCCCACGACGATATGGTCCGCATTGTCCATGATTACTACGCTACGTTCGAGCAGAACCGGCGCGGCGAGGAAGCCCGCATCGCCGACGCGGAGCACGAAGAAGACCTGAAAGCCATCGAAAACCAGATTTCAAAAAAGATATCGAAACGGGGCAAGCATTCATGAGCAAAAAGAATTCAAACGCGGGAAAAACAAAAACCGTCGAAACCCTGACCCATGACGAGGCCCAGCGGCGCAACATCCCCACCGCCGAGCTGGAGTCCGTCATGCGGGCCGAGGACAAAAGCCCCATCCGCCTCGCCTACGAGCGCCGCAACCGCGACCTGGACCCGCAACTGGTCTGGCGCGGCAAGGACGAGCAGGACTGGTCCGACCTCGTGGTGCAGGCCCCGCCGCTCTACATTCAGGAAAAGGTTCACCCAAAAGTCCTGATCGACGACCTGATGCGCCGCAGCCGGGCGCGACAGGAAGGCACGACCCCGCCCGACGACCAGTTCGACATGTTCGCCGACTTCAACGGCCTACCGGACACCGAGGCTAAAACCGAGTTCTACGAACACGACCAAAACTGGTCGAACCGCATGATCCTGGGCGACAGCCTTCAGGTCATGGCCTCGCTGGCCGAGCGCGAGGGGCTGCGCGGCAAGGTGCAGTGCATCTACATCGACCCGCCGTATGGCATCAAGTTCAACTCCAACTTCCAGTGGTCCACGACAACAAAAACTGTTGAAGATGGAAAAAAAGAACACATTACCCGCGAGCCGGAACAGGTGAAGGCGTTCCGGGATACGTGGCGGGACGGCATCCACTCCTACCTGACCTACTTGCGCGACCGCCTGACCGTCGCCCGCGACCTGCTGGCCGACAGCGGATCGGTGTTCGTTCAGATTGGCGACGAGAACGTCCATCGCGTTCGGGCGCTGATGGACGAGGTGTTTGGTGAAGATTGCTTAGTTGTCACAGTTCCCGTTAAGAAAAAGGGAAGCCAGAAGTCCGGCCTCATTGATCCCGTTAACGATTATATTGTCTGGTACACGAAAAAGCCACGCGACAGTGGAATAGTAAAATTCCGCCCGCTATTTGAAGGCCGATCATTTGATGAAGAAACTCTGAGGCGCTTCAGTAGGGCATACCTGCCAGATGGTAGAAATATGCCGCTGGCGAAAGTGCCCAATCCTGATGATAGCGAAGAAATGCATAGTTATAGAGACAGGCCCGAGAGGCTTTTTGAAGATTGGCCGGGAGCGAGGCTTTTCTACAATGGAGAGCAACTAACTAGTGGTGGAATCCGGCCAAACCAAAGCGATCCTGTGAATTGGGAAGGTTTGACATACAGATTGAAGCCGAATCTTTGTTGGAAAACAACGACCAGAACGCCCGATGGCGCAACACCCGGAATGGAGCGATTGCGTCGGGCCAACAGGCTATCAGGTGGCAAAGAACACCTAAATTATCGTCGCGCCCTCGACGATTTCGGGTATACCCAATTGTCAAATTGGTGGGATGGCCTTGGGGGTGTGCCCGACTCAGTTTATGTAGTTCAAACCAACGAAGAGATAATTAAGCGCTGCATTTTAATGACAACAGACCCGGGGGACTTAGTGCTGGATCCTACCTGCGGCTCTGGTACCACGGTGTATGTAGCGGAGCAGTGGGGGCGGCGCTGGATTACCATTGACACATCTCGTGTTGCGCTGGCGCTGGCCCGGGCGCGGATTATGGCCGCACAATATCCATACTATATTCTGGCAGATTCACTCGAAGGGCAGCAAAAGAACGCCGAATTGTCTCGGAAAGCGCCATCAGAGGCACTAACACGAGGGGACATCCGATACGGGTTCGTATATCAACGTGCCTCTCACGTTGTCATGAGCGATATTGCCAACAACGCCGAGATCGACGTGATCTGGGATCGGCTCCAGCCTGCCGTCGAGGCCGCGCGGGCCGATCTCAATGCCGCCCTGGCCGGCCATGCGGAGCCGTTTCCCGTCGCCACCGGCGGCCGCGCCGGCACGGCCATCGACTTCACCGCCGCCGGCACCGTCTCCCCGCCGTCCGGCGGGGCGGCCCCCGCCAACGGCTTCATGGAGTGGGAGGTGCCGCGCGAGCCCGGTACACCCTGGCCGGAGAAGCATCGAAAACTGTGGGAGACTGCGCGCCTCGGCGCTGCCGAAGCCCCGCCCGCCAAGCGCAAGGCCGCCGCGCAGGCTCTTGTGGACCTCAACAGGCTGCGCGGCGCCGATTTCACGGCCGAGACCCTGCCACCGCGCCCGGTCACGTCTTGGCCCGATGCGGCCAAACAGGCGCTGGAGGCGTTCTGGCAGGCGCGCATCGCCCGGCAAAAGGAGATCGACGCCTCCATCGCCGCCAAGGCGGATGTCGAATACCTTTACGACAAGCCCTATACCGACAATGCGCGCGTCCGCGTGGCCGGGCCGTTCACGGTCGAAAGCCTGTCGCCTCATCGCGTGTTGGCCGTCGATCACGATGACGAGTTGGTGGACATGCTCGACGCCGCCGAAGGCCGACGCCGCGCCGAGGACCGTAAAGCCGGGACGCGCTCCGCCGAGGCCAGCGATTTCACCACCGTAGTGCTGGACCACCTTAAGACCTCCGGCGTTCAGCAGGCCCACAAGGCGGGCAAGATCGACTTTTCCACCCTGTCCGGCTGGCCGGGCGCATTCATCTGCGCCGAGGGCCGGTTCATGGAAGGGGAGACCGAGAAACGTGCCGGTGTGTTCATCGGGCCGGAGTTCGGCACCGTCTCCCGCCCCGATCTGGTCGCGGCGGCGCGCGAGGCCGGAGACGCCGGGTTTGATGTCTTGATCGCCTGCGCCTTCAACTACGACGCCCATTCGTCGGAGTTCGACAAGCTGGGCCGCATCCCGGTCCTGAAGGCGCGTATGAACGCCGACCTGCACATGGCCGACGACCTGAAGAACACCGGCAAGGGCAACCTGTTCGTGATCTTCGGCGAACCGGATATCGACATCGAGGACACGGACGACGGTCGCATCCAGGTGCGCATCAACGGCGTGGACGTGTTCCATCCGCAGACCGGGCAGATCGACTCCAGCGGACCGGAGGGCATCGCCTGCTGGTTCATCGACACCGACTACAACGAGGAAAGCTTCTTCGTCCGCCACGCCTATTTCCTCGGGGCCAGCGATCCATACAAGGCGCTGAAGACGACCCTCAAGGCCGAGATCGACGAAGACGCCTGGGCCTCGCTGAACAGCGAGGTCTCCCGCCCGTTCGAGCGGCCCTCCACCGGCCGCATCGCGGTCAAGGTCATCAACCACCTCGGCGACGAGGTGATGAAGGTGTTTGGGGTGGGGTGATTGGAGATGAGAAAACCAGAAGGTGCCCTGACAGAGGAGGAACAGCGCATTGTAAAGGCGATGATTAATCAGGGTCGCCGAAATCAGGACGTTCAGGATATTGTCAATCGCGGGCGGATCGCGACTGTAAACAGTGCGCGCATAACTGAAGTGAAGCAGGACCCAGACATCGAGCCTGCGACTGAGGACGAGTTACGATACTATGAGTATAAAAAGACGCTTTTCGATTACAAAACGGGCCTTAATTACTGTGACGACGAACGTTTGGTTCGTGCCCGTGAGGCCATGATCCTCGCGGTGCAGACGTACAACAATCCCGCAATTGTTTTCAAGACGGAAGTATTCTCAGTCCTTGCTATAATTGCATGGACGTATTTGCTTCATGAATTCCTGGAATCTCAGGGCACTAAGATCGTAGGTGATGACGGCAGATCATTGGTGCTCAGCCAAATGATCCAACGAGACGATATAAAGTTGTCGAAAGGCGCCCGTAACAACCTTGAATCTATTATGGAAATTAGAAACACAGTTGAACATAAATTACTAGCATTGTCAGACGGCCGGTTTTATCCACTTTATCAGGCCTGCTGCCTGAATTTTGAGAAAGCAATTGTTGAATTATTTGGGAAGCCCCTCTCTTTGTCTAGCGATCTTGGAGTTGCCCTCCAGTTTTCACGGCTTTCTACAAGTCAGATTGCCGAACTACAGAATCACGATTTGCCAGAACATATCGCCGCGCTAGATGCGCGACTTGATACTCGCTATTCGGAGGGCGAGAAAAGCGATCTCGAATACCAGTTCCGTGTCATTTATACCCTCGACAGTGCCACAAAGAAGGCGGCGCATTTCCAGTTTGTACGTCCGGAGTCAGCCGAGGGTCAGGATATTCATAATGTTCTGGTAAAATACGAAACGGCGGACAAAAAATACCCTTACAAGCCGAAGCAAGTCTGCCAGCTAGTCTCAAAAAATACAGGTCACTCGTTCTCTATGCATAATCACATTCAAGCTATGTATAAATACAAGGCAAGGCCGAAAAAAGGGGCTAAGCAGCCGGAGCAGACCAACAAAAAATACTGCATATTTCATCCAGCCCACAAGGATTATACATACTCCAATGATTGGGTTGAATTTTTGTGTGCTGAGGTGTCGAATGAAGAAGAGTTTGATGCCATCAAGGCATTTAGAATACGATAGTGGAATGGCAAAATGAACTTCCGCATCGCCGATACCTTCACCGACAGCCTGGCCCGATTGACGGGACAGGAGCAGAAGGCCGTGAAGATGACGGCGTTCGATCTTCAGCTCGACCCGGCGGGGCCGGGCTTGCAGTTCCACAAGCTGGACCGGGCCAAGGACCGGAACTTCTGGTCCGTGCGGGTCAATCGGGACATCCGGATCATCGTGCATCGCACCGAGGCGAGCCTGATGCTCTGCTACGCGGACCATCACGACGACGCCTATCGCTGGGCGGAGCGGCGTCGGATCGAAACGCACCCGAAGACCGGCGCGGCGCAGTTGGTGGAGGTCCGGGAGCGCGTCGAGGACATCACGACCTATCAACCCGTGGCGGAGCCCGCTTCCGTGCCCGCGAAGGCTACGCTGTTCGACCATGTGTCGGACGACGACTTGCTGGGATACGGGGTCCCGCCGGACTGGCTGGATGATGTACGGGCGGCGACCGAGGACACGCTGTTCGACCTCGCCGACCATTTGCCACAGGAGGCCGGGGAGGCTTTGCTCGATCTGGCCACGGGTGTCACGCCAGCCCGGCTCACGACGGTGCCGGCCGCCGCCGATCCCTTTGCTCACCCCGATGCGCAACGGCGTTTTCGCGTGTTTTCCAACGTCGAGGACCTGGAGCGCGCGCTCGAATACCCTTGGGAGAAGTGGACCGTTTTCCTTCACCCGGCCCAGCGCGACACCGTGGAGCGGGACTATTCCGGCCCGGCGCGCATCTCCGGATCGGCCGGGACGGGGAAGACCATCGTGGCGCTGCATCGCGCCGTGCATCTGGCCCGGCGCCATCCTGACGAGCGGATCCTGCTGACCACGTTCTCCGGCACACTGGCCAGTGCCCTGCGAACAAAGCTCCAGCGCCTGGTTGGCAACGACCCGGGCGTCGCGGATCGCATCGCCGTCCATCCGATCCTCGGGCTGGGCGAGGCGATGTTCGCGGAGCGCTATGGCGCGCCGAAGATTGCCACAGCGGACGACATTCGCGCCCGTCTTCAAGAGTCCTGCGGAACGGTCGGGGGGTGCGGGTTCTCACCGGCCTTTCTGTTCAGCGAATGGTCGGACATTGTCGATGCCTGGCAGATCCGGGATTGGCAGGCCTACCGCGACGTCCCCCGGCTTGGACGCAAGACGCGCCTGGGCGGAAAGCAGCGGGAGGCCCTGTGGGCTGTGTTCGAGCAGGTCCGGCGCGACATCGACGCGCGCGGTCGTCTGACCTGGGCGGATGTCTTCGGTCGCCTGACGGAGGATCTGGCCGGCGGGGAAGAGCACACGTTTGGCTTCGTTATCGTCGATGAGGCCCAGGATATGGGCGTCGCTGCCATGCGGCTTCTGGCCGCGATCGGATCGCACCGACCGGACGGGCTGTTCTTCGCCGGCGACCTCGGGCAGCGCATTTTCCAGACCCCGTTCTCGTGGAAATCCCTGGGCGTCGATGTGCGCGGCCGGTCCCATACCTTGCGGATCAACTACCGCACATCCCGTCAGATCCGTGGACAAGCCGACCGGCTGTTGCCCAAAACGCTGACCGATGTGGACGGGGTGGGCGAAAGCCGGGAAGGCACGATCTCCGTTTTCAACGGACCCTCGCCGACCATCTCGGTCTTCGATGATGAGGTGGAGGAACAAGAGGCCATCGGCCACTGGATTGCGGACCTGCTGGCTGAAGGGTTCCAGCCCCACGAGATCGGCGTCTTTGTCCGCTCCGAGGCAGAGCTTCCACGGGCACAGAAAGCCGTTTGGACGGCGGATGTGGCGCATGTCGTCTTGAGCCAGTCCGTCGAAACCGAGCCTGGCAAGGTTTCCATCAGCACCATGCATCTGGCCAAGGGGCTGGAGTTCCGCGCCGTCGCCGTAACGGCCTGCGACGAGGATGTGCTCCCGCTTCAGGAGCGGATTGTTACCGTGTCCGATGAATCGGACCTGGAGGATGTGTACAATACCGAACGACATCTGCTTTACGTGGCCTGCACCCGCGCGCGTGATCGCCTGTTCGTCACGGGTATCGACCCGGCATCGGAGTTTCTTGAGGATATGTGCGGCAGGTGAAGTGCCCACTTCTTCTACTAAGGGGCGCGTCCGGCGTTGCCGGACCGGGCTCTCGTGAACCGAACCCCGCCGGGGTCGGTTTTCGTCCCTTCGGGCGTAGATCCCTCGCGCGAAGGGTATAGAATAGACGGTCGCGGGAAACGGCGTCAGTTCGCCAATCGCCAGCGGGGATATTCTAGGATGGCCCGTGTTCTGTGAAGGGGGCTGCAAGTCCCCGCAACCACACTCTTAGCTCGTGTATCTCCTCGTTGAGATACACGAGCCCCTCTCTCCCTACAAGAGAAAAGTGGCGCGGCCTGCCCCCCAAACAGGAGGGCGGCAAGCACAACCCTTGAAAACACAGCAGAAACCCCGCGATTGCCGTCGCGGGGTTTCCGTAGAAGCACAAGATGCTCCCACCTGGATATGGGTCCATTCTGTGCTCGCGCTCCCGGCTTGTCAAGTCGCAAGGACAGGCGGTTTTGGGGCGGGTTTCCAAGGGGT
>NZ_JACIGK010000050.1 GCF_014197915.1 Roseospira visakhapatnamensis | reverse complement strand
ACTGGAGGGTAGCCCATCCGTGGGGCGCGCCCCACGGATGGGCACGCAGGTGCGCCCCCACGAACAAAATTTCCAGACATCAGGTTACACAGCCGACCACCCAGGCAACGGCGTCGATCTCCGGGCGGAATCCAGTCACAGCGAGCGGTTGGCCGGCGATGATCTCCGGCCGGCCGAATGCCAGGGACAGGCGCAGGTCGCGCTGCCCCCGGGCGATGTCGGTCAGGGCGGCGCGGGCGGCGGCGGCGGCCTCGGCTTGGGACGGGTAGACCCGGCGCAGGGTGGTGACGGTCCCAGAAGCCCCGGCCAGCTCCGCCCGGTCCTCGGCCGCGTCATGGTCCCGCCAAACGGCGCGGACCCCAGTCGTCTCGCCCTCGCGGTCCTGGATCCCGAAGGCATGCGACGCGGTGTCCGTCCGCGCCACGGTGACGGCGGGCAGGGTCGCCCCCTCGGCCGTGACGCCGGCGCCGCGCGGGGTAAAGACCAGACGGCCGTCCTTGATGGTGCCGATGGCGTCGACCTGTTGCGCCAGGCGCGTGACCAGGTGGGCGTCCGATTCCGTCGCCTGATCGAGATGGGGGATCGGCAGCGCGGCCAGGGAGTCGGCAATCGCCGGCGCCAAGCCGTGGCGCGCGGCGACGCTCTGAAGGACCGCGCCCAGGGTGGTCTCGTCATAGGACGCGTCCCGGTGGGCGCGCAGGCCTCCGGTCAGATCGGCGGCACGGGCCTTGATCTCGATCCGATCGGGCGGGCCGGCGTGGCGGACCTCGTCGACCCGGTAGCGCCCTTTGTCGATCAGGGGCGATCCCTGCCAGCCCAACGCCACGCGCAGGATGACGCCACGCCGGGGCAGCGTAAGGGAGCCGGTGGGATCGGCGATCGCCAGGGTGAGTTCGTCGGAATCCAACCCGGGCTTGTCGGTGACGGTCAGGGACAGCAGGCCCGCCGCCACGGCCGCCGTCACGTCCACAGCGTCGGCGGTGACGCGCCACGCCGGGATCACCGGTACAGGCTCCACAGATCGCCGACGGCCCCGGCCAGGGCTCCGGCCGCGTCGCGTGCGCCCGCGATGACGTCATCGGTGGTCACGGCCCCCAGGCGGCCGGGCAGGCTGTCCGTGAGGGCGCCGCGCCCGGCGATGTCGTCGTCGGAATAGCGCGTCAGGGACAGGGTGAAGTCGACCTTGCGCGGCGTGCCGTCGTTCATCATGTGCGTGCGGGTCTCGCGCACGCTGGATACAACCCACGTTCCCCGCCGGCGCCCCTGGCCGTCCATCAGCAGCCACGCCTTGCCCTCCGACGCCATGCGGCGGAGCGTGTCCAGATGCACCGGGCCGCCCGTGACCTCCGGCATCAGGGTGCCGGACAGGGTGAGCGTGTCCGCCCCCGGGCCGGTGTACTGATAGGCGGGCGCGGCACCCGCGCGGTCCTGCGACGGCCAACGCCAGGAGCTATCCCGCGCCATGTCCGCGAACGGAACGGTGTCGGTCTGGAACGTGAACAGGCCGAGGGTCATCAACGGCATTTATCGCACTCCATCATAGAGATGCGCACGGGCGGCGGAGCGGCGGTCTGCGTCCCGGGCGTCCAGCTCGGCGCGCACGAGACGCGCAACCTCCTGGGCGTCCAGGCCGGGCGGCGCGTGGACCGTGATCTGGTAGGTGTCGTGGGAGTCCACGGCGGTGGTTGCCCCGGCCGCCTGGGCGGCGGCGGCCACCCCCGGGGCGGTCTCGACGATGCGCACGGGCGGGGTGTCGTCGTTGGCCGGGCGGGTGATCGATGGGCGCCCGTCCGCGTAGGGCTCGCGGCTCGCGAACCGCCCCGGCAGGGTCGGCCGTGTCGGCGGCGCGCCGGCGTCGGGATTCGCGGGCGTTTCGTCGTCCGCGTCGGAGGATGGCCCCAGCCCAAGCGAGTCGAGCGCCCAATCGGGCAACAGATTGCGGAAGCCGGCCAGCATGTCGTCGAGGGCTTGGCGCACGGGCGCGAACAGCCGATCCGCCAGCCCGGATAGATCGATGCCGAACAGCCACTCGAACAGGCCCTCCCAAGCACCGCGAACCAAGGCCCAAGGACTGGTCTTCGTCAGGGCCGCCCACAGGCCCGCGCCCAGGCCCCGATCGAACGCGGCGCGCACGGCGTCCAGGGGGGCCAGCAACGCGCCGGCGAGGCCTCCCGCCGCGCCCAGCACCGGGCCGAACCAGCGCGACACCAACCCGGACAGGTCGATCCCGAACAGCCAGTCGAACAGGCCGTCCCACGCGTCGGCGATCAGACGCCACGGGTTCAGTTCCTTGAGCATGGTCCAGAGCCCGGATCCAAGCCCCCGGTCGAAGGCGGCCCGGACCCGGTCCATCTTCGCGGTGAACCACGCGCCGATGCGGTCCCAGTTGGCATAGATCGCATAGGCCCCGAACGCGATGCCGCCGATGACGGCCAGGATGGGGTTGGTCATCAGGGCGGCACTGAGGGCACGCACGCCTCCGATCACCGCCGGCAGGGCGGAGCTTGCGAGGCTCACCAGCTTCGCCCCGAGCGTCACCACGGATCCGATCAGCCCAGCGTTCATGGTTGCGATCACCGCGATAATGGCGTTGTCCCAGCCGCCGATGGCCTCCACGACGCGGCCAACGCGGGCGCCGAACGCGCGCAGGCCCTCCAGCACGCCCGACCAGTCCACCCGATCAAGCGCGGCGGTCAGGCGTTCGACCACGGATCCGATCTGTGTCGCGATCAGGTCCCGGTTGGCGGCGATCCAGTCGCCCAACTGGCGGATCAGGGGTGTGAGCACCGGCGCCAGCCGGGCGGCGATGGTCTTGGACAGGCCGCTCAACTGCCCGGTCAGGCGGCGCAGGCCGTCCGACAGGGAGCGCGCGCGGGCGATATCCTCGGCCGGCAGGATCTGGCCGGAGGCCTCCGCTTCCGCCCGCATGCGGCGCAGTTCGTCCGTGGAGGTGGTCAGCATCTCCACCATCTGCTCGGCGGCCGCTCCCCCGAACAGTTCGTCCGCGATGCGCTGGCGGGCGGCGACGTCCTGGATCCCCTCCATCTCGCCGCGCACCAGTTCGAACAGGGCCTCCGTGTCGCCCTTGGTGGCGGTGAGCTGGTCGCGGGTCAGGCCGAGCCGTTGGAACGCTTCCGCCCCCTCGCCGGCGCCGGCGGCGGCGAACTCATCGGCGCGCAGGCTGAGTTCCTTGAGGCCGTCGATCATGGCGTCCTGTTCGATGCCGAACCGGCCGCCGACCGCGATGAGACTTTGCAGGGCCGTCGCCCCCACGCCCAAACGCCGGGACCACAGGTCGATCTCGCGGCCCGCGTCCGCGAAGCCCTGCACCATGGACCCCAGCCCGGCCGAGGCCAGCCCGCCGCCGATCAGTCCGCCCAGGCCCGTCGCCCCCACCAGCCCGGAGAGCCGGCCGGAGACGGCGCCGGCGGCCAGGGCCGCCCCACCCGCCGCGCGGCGGATGCGGTCAAAGTGCGCCTCGATCCCGGCCAGGGCGTTGGCGTGCCGTGTCGCGCGCGCCATGTCGGCCGACAGGCGCCGGGTCTCGGCGGAGGCGTGTTCCGTGTCCACGCCGGCGTCCCGCAAGGCCTCGCCCGCGTGGGCCATGGCCTTTTGAAGGCCGTGGGTCCGCTTGATCAGCCCGGCCTCTTTCTTCTCCAGGAACGCCACATGTTGGGTCGCGCGCTGGAACGCCCGGCCGGACCCGTTGGTCTCTTGGGTGACGCGGGCCAGCTTCTCCCGTGCTCCGGTCAGCTCGTCCTCAAGATCGGCCAGCGCGCGCGTGTTCTGCCGTGTCTTGGCGCGCAAGGTGCGGAACGCGGTCAACTGTTCGGCCGAGCGTTCCAGGGTGCCCAGCCGTTCCGCCGCCGCGCGCGCCCCGCCGCTCATCTGGCGCGCGGCCTCCCGCACCCGGCGCAAGGGAGCGGTCGCGTTGTCGATGGCCGCGAGGGCGATCTTGAGATTGAGATCAGCCATTTTTGGTGTCCTTTCGCCCCAGCTCGGCCTTTGGCCTCGCGGGGCTCCGGGCCTTCGGCCCGCCGGCCCGGTCGGGCCGGTTGGGGTCTCCCGATCACCGGGCTTTTTTCGCCGCGTCCGCCTGGGCGGTGAGGACCTCGACGGCGAGGTCGTAGGCCTCGGCGTAGCGATCGAGCGCCAGGGCGTCGAAGACGTCCGGAGGGAACGAGCCCGGGAACGCCTGCATCATCACACCCCAGGCGGCGCGGGCGTCGTCGGGGATACCCCCTCGGCCGCCGGCGACGGCGGCGCGAAAAAACCCAGCACCTCCGCCGTCAGGGTCAGAAGGTCGGACGGGTGGAGTTCGGCCAGATGCACGGCGGCGACCGCGTCCAGGCTGATCCGGGGCACGATGGACAGGACCGCGTCGACCTCGGCGTCCTCCAGGCGGGCGAGCTTCAGGCCCCGCAGATCGCCGGCCTTGGGCGCGCGCAGGCGGAGGGTATCGAGGGTCTTGTCCGTCCCGAACGGAATCGGGTGGGTGAGTTTGACGGTAGTAAAATCGCTCATGACGGGTCCCCCTTAACTCACCAGCCCGATCGCCCGGCGGATATCCGCCTGACGGTCGACGCCGTCGACGATCTCGGTTCCCGCGATCAGGTCGATCTCGATCAGGGTCTCGCCGTTGACGCGGTAGCGGTAATAGGAGCACGGGACCTCAACGGTCATCTTGGCGACCTCGCCCAGCTTGGCCGTCCCGTGGCTGATCTTCTTCCAGCGGCCCCGCACGGCGATCTCGATGGCGTCGGTGTTGGCGTCGTTCTCGTCCGAGCGCGCCCCGGCCAGGAAGCGCACCGGCGTGGCGTCGGCGCCGAACAGGCCCCAGGCGCGCAAGACGTCCTCGTTGAACTCGGTCAGGGTGAACGACAGCGACAGGCCGGACAGGCCCAGGTCTGTCTCAACCGGGCCGAGCATGCCGGCGTTGCGCAGGCTTTCGGTCGCCCGTTCCAGTTCGGGCAGGGTGACGTCCTCGGCGAGGCCCGCCATGGAGCGGCCGTCGACGATGACCGTCCAATTGCGGATCGTTTTCGAAAGCATTGGTGAGTCCTTTCGGAAGCTCGACCCGTCCCACTCCCCCACCCGGCCACCCAACGACAGTATGATGTGGGTGGTCGGGTGGGGGAGCGGGGCGGATCAGACTCCGGCGCAGCCGGGGGTTAAACCGCCATCTGGGCGGCGAAGTCGACGAGGTAGTCGCTGGTGATGGTCTGCTCGAACAGCAGGTTTTCCAGCGGCGGCACCGGGGTGTAGTCGTAGGAGATCGTCAGCTTGCCGGCGTAGAGCTGCGATGCGCTGTTCTTGGCCGGGTCGAACCAGGCCCGCCCGCCGATCAGATAGCCGCGCGCCACCAGCTCGCGCATCTTGGCGTCCACGCTGTCGACGATGTCCTGGGCGATGGTGGGATGCAGGGTGCGGCCGATGACGTACAGGTGCGCGCGCGCCATGGTGTCGGCCAGCACCTGGGCGGTGCGGGTGTAGGACTCAAACGCGAAGGCCGTGTCCTCGGAACAGGTCCGCGAGCCCCAGAAGCGGAACCCGTTTTCCCGAATCAGGGTGGTGACGTCGCCGGCGTTGAGCACGCCCGCGTCCGAGGCCGGGCTTTGCAGCGACCACGACACATCCCGCGACAGGCCCGTGACCCCGTTCACCGGAACGTTGGACAGCGTCTTGTGCCAGCCGGTGTCTTCGTCGATCTTCGCCCGCAGGCCCAGGGCGCGCGCCGTCGCCCAGGCGGCCTGTGTGGTGGACGTGGCCGTATCCCAGGCGGTGAAGTCCGGCCAGATCAGCATCAGCTCGCGCGCGCCGAACCCGGCCCGATACAGGACCGCCTCCGACGGGGTGTCGCAGCCGTAACATCCGGCGTAGGCCATGCCGCGCAGGTCCTGGGCGATCGTCACCAGCTCCGCCGTCACCGCGTCGGTGTCCAGGCCGGGCGCCCCCAGAATGCGCGGGGTCACGCCAAGCTGGCCGGCCGTCGCCCTCAGGGCATGCAGGCCAGTCTTGTGACCGTCCGCGCCGGCGCCGCCGATGACGTGGGTGGTGGTCTCGGCTTCGGTCGCGCCCTCGGGCACGCGGACGACCACGGTCAAGGCGTTGGCCTGATCGGCGATGGCATCCAGCACCCGGGCCAAGGTGCCGCTTTCGCCCGCCTTGCCGGCGGCCGTGCGCACATCGGTGATGAGGGCCGGCCGGTTCTCGGGGAAGGTGGCGGCGTCGGCGTCGGCGGCCGTGGCCACAAGGCCGATGACGGCGGTCTCGACGGTGCGGATCGGACGGACCACGTCGGTCAGTTCGACCACGCGCACGCCGTGGTGATAGTCGGTGGCCATGGGTCAGGTCTCCTGTTCGGCCGGGGTGGTCGTGGTCGGCCACCCGGCGTCGGGATCAAGAGCGTCGAGGGCGGCCGTGTCCTCGGCCGCGAGGGCGGCGTCCTTGAGGTCGCGGGCGTGCTGCACAACGGCCGCGTACCAGCCGCCGACACCGGCGGCGAGGGTCAGGCCGTCGCCCGGGTCGGGCAGCGGGATGCGGATGTTCTCCGTGGTGATCCAGCCCTGGGCGTAGGCATCCGGCCATGCAAGCGAACCGGCGTTCGCAGCGAGGGCCGTAATCGCCATGCCCCCCAGATCGGCGCGGGCGTCGGCATGGACCGCGACGTGCAGGCTGGTGCCGTCCTGGTCGACCGCGTAGCCGGCGGCCAGGACCTCCGCCTTGCGGGCCTCGATCGCCCCGATCACGGCCGCGCGTGCCTGTTCCAACGGGGTCGCGGGTTCCGGTTCGGGGTCCGGTTCGGGCGGGGCCGTCCATTCGTCGCCGTCCAGCAGGGCGCCGGGGACCACGTCATCGGGGACCGGCACAAACTCCGCCGCGATCAGCGGGTGGAAGAGCGTCGCGGGATCGGCCGTGACCACGTCCACGGCGCGGTTGTTGAGAATGCGGGCGTAGGTCGTCATCATCACCACTCCACGATCACAAGGCCGTCGCCACCGCGACCGCCGGCCATGTCACCGCCGGGGCCAACGGTGACCGGGTAGCCCTGGCCTGCGACCAGGTCGAACACACCCAAGGCGAACCCGCCGCCCCCGCCGCCGCCGGCGTAGGAACTTCCCTGCGTGATGTCCCCGCCGCCACCACCGCCATACCCGCCAATGCCCCCATTGGATCCGCCGCCCGCGAAGTCGCCCCCTTCTCCGCCCCGCACAGCGGCGGAGGCATAGGTCCCGGACCCGCCGCCTCCGGGGCCGCCCGGCCCCGCGAAATAGACCCCGGTTCCGGAAGGGGCCGGCATGCCGCCCCCGCCCGGGAAGCCATCGCCCGGGAACCGGATCGTGGCCCATTCCGGTGTGCTGCCCCGGTTCCTGAAATCGGTGGACTCAACGAACGCGCGGCGCCCCGAGGCATCCGGCCCCGCGAAGGTGGCGGACCCTCGGCCGTAGGCGCTCCCGCCGCCGGTGTGACCCCCGTGGCCCAGGCCGACGCCTCCACCGCCGCCCCCACCGTCGCCACCATTCCCAAGCTGGGAGCCCGCGCCGCCACCGCCGCCACCGGAGCCGGTGTTGTCGGCCCCGGCGCCGCCGCTGGCCCGCATATCCCCGCCGGCGCCGGTACCGCCGGCGCCGCCAGCGCCTCCGGCGTTGTGCGAGCGCCCCCCCTGACCGCCGGTCGCGGACAGCAGCGCCGCAAAGGAACTCGTGCCACCGGGGAGCCCGTCGGTGCCACTACCGCCACCCGAGCCGCCGCCTCCCAGGACGCGGATGCGGTGCGGCCCCGTGCGCTCCGGAACGAACCGGCCGGCCTTGTAAAACACCCACCGCCGGCCCGTGCCGAACGTGCCGAGCTGCCCCGCAACCGCCCCCAGGGCGTAGGTCGTCGCGCTGCCACCGGCGGCCGTGGTTCCCTTGGCTTCACTCAAGAATCGGCCCATGGTCAGGCGCTCCCCTCAAAACCGTGAATGCGATAGGTGCAGGTGCCGGCATCGTCGCGCACGATGACGCGCTCGCCCGGGCCGGCCACGATGCCGGAGCGTTCCAGGACCCCGCCGGCGGCCGGAACGGTGACGTCGTATTCGATCCAGTCGGCATCGGCCGGCGCGGCGTTGGGCGTCACGGCGACCCGCACGGTGGCGGGCTCCTCGCCACGGTTGACGACGGCGACGTTGAGCGTCGCGACCGTGTCGGCGGGCACGGTGTAAACGGTGGTGTCGGTGTCGGTGGGCGGGGCCGCCGCCCCCAGGCGTCCGGATGCCATCAGAGTTGCCCCATAAAGAAGGTGAAGGCCCGACGGTCGGCGCGGTCGGCGGCCAGTCGGGCGGAGACGTGCGCGGCCGTGCCGGCGGGTGTGGTGGCCCGGGTGGTGTCGTCGCCGGCGCGGGCCTCGGTGACGGTCGCCAGCTCCACCAGCCCGGGGCGGGTGGTGGTCGCGGTGCGGGCCGACAGGGTGGCGGGTGTGACCGCGCGTTCGGCATCGGCGCCGTCGCGGACCTCCGCCTCCGTGGCCAGCTCCACAAGGCCGGGTTCGGTGGTGGTGGCGTAGCCCGGAAGCCGGTCCAGCACCCACGCCTGGGTCGCGAATTGCAGGCTGGCGTCGATCTTCAACTCGATGTTGGCCCGCGCCCCCACGACGGCCTGGATCTTCAGGGCCATGTCGTTGGAGGCCCCCTCGGCGATCACCGGCTTGTAGGTCTCCGGCCAGTTCGCCAGCAGGATCAGGTCCCCGTCCGCGTCGAAGGCCCCCACCTCCCGGATGGTCCAGCCGCCGGTCTGCGGCGGGATGACCAACAGGGCCTCAAGCACGGCCTCATCCGCCGGCGTGCGGTGGATGCTGGCGGGTGTCGAGCGGTAGACCTCCCCCACCAACGCCGTCATGGTCTCCCTCGGGGTCACGGGCGCCCCGGCGCCGTCTCCGACCGCCATATGGGTCAGTTCGACCGCCTGCCCGGTGACGAGCCCGTTGGCGATCTTGGCCGCACCAATCGCGGTGAGAAGACCGTAATAGTCGGCCATGATCAGGCGCCCTCCCGGGCGGGGTGAACGGTGAGTGTGGAGACCATGGAGACGGCCGCGCCCGCGTAGGACGGGCCGGACACGGTGATCTCGGACGGGGTCCAGGGCAGGACCGTCCCGCCGGTGCCGCCGATGACGAAGGCGCCGGCGTACACGGCGGCATCCACCCGCCCGACGGCACGAATGCCGGTCAGGTGCGAGCGGACGTTCTTCGCCGCGAGGGCCGTGCGTTCGATCTCGGTGTAGGTGTGCGACGTGATCGGCTGGCCGAACACGTCGACCTCGAGCCGGAACGTGTAAGGCTCGGCCGGCGGCTCATCGTCGGGCCATTCGATCAGCCGGGTGTCGTATCCGAGGCTTGCGAGCGCCCGCTTGACCGCGCCGACGGTGCCCTTGACCGCGTGGACGGAATAGGAATCGGCAATGACGCGGCGGCGGGTGGCTTCCGGCCACGCGTCGTCCCATTCGTCCACCGAACAGGCCCAGGCCAGCCAGGGCAGAAGATCAACCGGACAGGTGGCGGGGTTCCACAGGGTGGCGATCACCTCCGGGGCGAGCCGGCCGTGCGCCGACGCGATCACGGTCTCAAGGGCGCGTTCCAGCGGCGTCGCGTTCGAGGGCAGCAGCGACCTAGACATCCCGCCCTCCCACGGTCACGGCGATGTCGACGCAGTACGCGGCCTCGCCCGGGCCGATGACGATGTCGGCGGCGGGTTCGATCAACTCCACCCTTTGGACCCCCGGCCGATGCAGGGCCGCGAACAGGGCGGAGCGGGTCACGTCATGCCCGAGGGCGTGGCGCGCGGCGACGGTGTCCGCGAGTTCCTGGACGGCGGTTCCCAGCACCGGGGCGGAGGCCGGCCCGTCGTACAGCCATAACCGAGCCTCGACGGTGTAGGGGACGATGGTCGCGGACTGGACCGTCACGCGGTCGGTCAGGGGCCGCACGTCGTCGTCGCGCAGCCGCGCGGCCACGATCGCCAGCACGCCCGCGCATTCATAGGTGACCGCGACCGTGCCGCCGGGCGGGATCACCCCGCCGGGGATCCGGGTCAGGGTGTTGGTTTCCGGATCCCAGCGATAGTCCGTCTCGGGCTCCGCGCCGGTCACCGTCAGCCCGGTGATGGCCTCGCCTTCGAGCGTGGCCGTATCGCCCGTCAGGGTCACGGGCCGGTCGGTGACGGTCTCGCGCTCCGTCACGGCGCCGTCGCCGTCGTGTCCCAGGATCGTGACCACCACATCGCCGGGCGTCGGACTGACAATGGCGGCATCGCGCACCCGGCCGTCCGCCGCGAGGGCATGATAGCGATAGGCCCCAACCGGCCCGGCCGTGTTCAAGCCTTCCCAGGCCAGTTGCACCCGGCCGCGCAGGGCCGCGTCCGTCTCCATGACGGCCCCCGTGGGGGGCGTGGCGTCCGGATCGGCCGGAACCACGGTCAGGCGCACGGTGTTGACCAGGGCCGCGAGATTATCCAGATCGGCGCCGGTCGCGGTCGCCAGCAGCACGGCGCGCGCGGCGTCGTTGATGCGGGCGCGTAGCACCAATTCGCCATAGGCCCACCGCTGCAACAGGATGACCAGCGGATCGGATTCCAGTTCCGGATCCCAATCGGGCAGCGCCGCCGCAAGGGCGGTTTTGGTCTCCGTCCGCATGCGGGCGAGGATGGCCTCGTAGTCCAGGGCCTCCACCACATCCGGCGGCGGCGTGGCGGACATGTTGATGACCGGGCCGTCGCTCATGCGTTGGCTCCCGTCAGAGCCACATCGACGGTCAGGGGAGCCCCCGACAGGCGCAGGGCAAGGTCCAGGGTCAGGGTCGCGCGGCCGTCGAACCCGGCCGACACCGCGCCCCGCAGCACACGCACGCGGCGCTCCCAGCGTTCGACGGCGTCGGCGGCGGCGGCGATCAGGCGCAGTGTGCCGGCCGCGTTGCCGGGCGCGTCGATCAGATCGAAGACGTGGCTGCCAAACGTGCGCCGGCGCAGGCGCGAGCCCACGGGCGTGGTGACGATGGTCTGGACCGATTGCGTGATATCGGCCAGCTCGTCGGGCAGGCGGGCGCCATGGTTTCGGGAGATGGACAGGCCCATGATTCCCCCTAGAGTGCTCTGGGGTCGGGTTGAGTCGCCAGGGATTCCCATGGGATCGATTTTATGATTCAACGGACTGACCGTTAGGAGGTCGGTCCGCATG
>NZ_JACIGK010000049.1 GCF_014197915.1 Roseospira visakhapatnamensis | reverse complement strand
CGCCGCGATTTGCTCTTCAAGCCACCTCACCCAGAGGGTGAATCACATCCCGTGTCCCGTGTCCAAGCCTTTCAGCTCAAAATGAGAACTGCTGGGTCACGGGCACGACGGCAGATCGTCAAGGGCCAGCGTCCCCCCGGTGAGCGCCCGCAGCCGATGGCGGGCGTTGGCCACGTCGGCGGCGGCGGTGGCGGCGTCGGCCTCGGCGGCATGCAACCGGGCCATCGCCCGCATCAGGTCGGTGCGCTCGGCGGCGGTCACGCCGTCGGCCTCGATGGCGCCGATCAGGTCCAGCAGCCGGACCCGATAGTCGCGCAGCGCCCGCACGCGACCGCAGGCGCCGATGCCGGACGCGGACGGCGGCGCCGACAGGCCGGCGGCGACCGGCGTGGGAGTCGCGGAGACGGTTGGTGGCGTGGACTCAGGCAAGGAACCAGGCGCGGGGAGCATACCCGGCGCGGTCCCGGGTGATGGAAGATGGGCATAGGTTGGCCCGCCCTGTCCGCAGCCCCCCAGAGCACTGGCCAGTGACAGGGCCATCAGTCCAGACGCCATGGCGCGCCAGGCCGGCGGCCGGGCGCGCGAGTCCTGGACGGATGGGGACAAGAGCGCCATGTCAACACCTCCCGACAGCGACGACATCGCCCGGCTCTCGCTCGGGGATGCGCGTCAACGGGAGTCAGGCTTGCTCGCCTTGGCAGGGAAAGGCAAGACCGCGCGGACGGGCGGTGAGAGGAGAAGCCCGCCCGTCCGCGCTGCCGCCATGATACGGCGACAGTCGGCGTCTTGCAGCATTGCGTCACCGGTGGTCGGCCACTGGTTGCGAACCCGGGGGCCTCAGCGCGCGGCCACCTGGCCGCCACCGGTCATATAGTCCTCGATGCACGGCACGGCCGCGCCCAGCATCACCGGCTGACCGGTGGCGATGGCCGGCAGCAGGGCCTCACAGGCTTCAGGAGCCGGACGCGCCTGGGCATGATTGGCCTCGCCGGCCGCCTCATCGGCCTCCAGCAGGAAGGCCCGCAGGCACGGCGCGGCGCTGACGGGCACCGGCTGGCCGGTGGCCACCGCCTCCATCGCCGCCTGGCACAGCCCCTCGGACGAGGCGGCCACCGGGGACGCGGTGGTGATGGTCACGGGGATGGTGGCGGCATCGGACACCGCCGGCGCGGCCGGCGCCGGCTGGCTCAGGCCGACAACACCCATCGCCACGAGGGCGGCGACGGCGGCGACATGCGCCGGAGCGAACTTGGGGGCGAAAGTCTGTTTCGCGTGGCTGGTCATGGATCGGTCCTCCTGAGTCTTGCGGGCACCCTGCGCCGGATCGGGCGAGCGCCCAGGACTGCGAGTCGATTGCACTTCCAGGGGTCTACGTTGGCAGCACGGGATTGGATTTCAACCCTGACAATCGAAAAGCGGCTCCCGAGCCCATCCACCGGTCTCCTCAGGGTCTGTCCGGGCCGCCCTGACGCCAGACCGCACGCGGCGTGACCCAGGACACCAACCGCCACGGCGCGCGGCGTTCGAAGCCGGTCCGGACGGACCCTCAGTCCCGATGGCACGGGGCGGTCAGGGACTCCTCACCACCCCCGGGCCCGTTGGGAGTTGGTGAAGGCTGCCCGCCAACTTTGGCAAGGATCGGGCAAAACCGGGGCAATCCTCGGGGACGCGCCCCCCCGGCCCCGGGACCGGCGGGCGGCGGGCGGCGCGCGGCCGGACCGCCGAGAAACCCCTGGCTGCCCGGTCCGCCAGTGTGTAGGACCAAGGACTGCCCGCAGCCCCTCGCCCGCTTGCCCCCGGCCTGCTCACGCCGCCGGACACGGACCGATCGCCGCACAAGCCTGGTGATCGGGACCCGCGATCAGGCCGGCCTCAACCGGATCCGCCCCGCCTCATGTGCCCAGCGTCCTCCGACCCCAGCGGGTCCGCCCCCCGCGCCTATCCCGATCCGCGATCCCGCACGGTAGCCGCGCTGCTCACCGTCCTGGTGGCATTCGGACCGATGTCCACCGACCTGTACCTGCCCTCCCTGCCGGCCATGGTGGAGGCCTTCGACACCTCGGTGAGCCGTGCGCAGCTCACCCTGTCGGTGTTCATGGCCGGACTCGCCCTGGGCATGCTGATCCACGGCCCGCTGTCGGACCGGTACGGGCGGCGCCCGGTGCTGATCGGGGGCGTCGCGCTGTATGTCGTGGCCTCGGTGGCCTGCGTGCTGGCGCCGACGGTGGAGGCCCTGATCGCCGCCCGGTTCGTCCAGGCCCTCGGGGCCTGCGCCGGGCCGGTGATCGGCCGCGCCGTGGTGCGCGACGTGTACGACCGGGGCGAGGCCGCGCGCATGCTGTCGCTCATGGCCTCGGCGATGGCGCTGGCGCCGGCGGTGGCGCCGATTCTCGGAGGGGCGCTCTTCTCGCTGTTCGGCTGGCGCGCCAACTTCGGGGTGCTGGTCGTCTTCGGCGTGGTGGCGCTCACCGGAACCTGGTGGCTGCTGGCCGAGACCAACCGCCATCGCGATCCCATGGCCACCCGGCCCGGGCGCCTCGCCGGCACCTTCGCGCACCTGCTGCGCCATCGGGCGTTCGTGGGCTACACCCTGACGGTCAGCTTCGGCTTCGCCGGCCTGTTCGGCTTCATCAGCGGATCGTCCTTCGTGATCATCGACGTCCTGGGCGTGGCGCCGGAACTGTTCGGTTTCGCCTTCATGGCGGTGGTGATCGGCTACATCCTGGGCGCCGCCAGCGGCGGACGGCTGAGCGGGCGCGTGGATCTGGATCGGCTGATCGGCGCCGGCGTGATCCTGGCCACCCTGTCCGGCGGCGTCGCCGCCGCGCTGGCCTGGGCCGGGATCCAGTCGGTGGCCGCGCTGGTTCCGCTGGTCTCGATCTACTTCTTCGCCACGGCCTGGATCATTCCGCTGGGCACCGCCGGGGCGCTGAGCCCGTTTCCGCGCATCGCCGGGGCGGTGTCGTCGCTGCTGGGCTTCATTCAGATGGCGATCGGGGCGACGGCGGGGGTGCTGGTCGGCGTGCTCCACGACGGTACCACGCGCACCCTGACCACCCTCTTGTTCCTGATGGGGGTCTGCGGGCTTGTCGCCTTCCTGGCCCTGGTGTGGCGGCGTCCACCCGCCGAGTCCCCCGGTGGTCCGCCGGCCACGGACGCGCCGAATGCCTGACACCGGCATCGCGAGGGACCGAGCGACCGAGTCGCGATCAGTCGGCGGTGTCCTCGGGGCCGGCGGAGGTCAGGAAGTCCGCCACATCCTCGACCGTGAAGTCCCCCAGATCGGCGCGCGCGACCGCCAGGGCATCCACGGCCGCCCGCGACAGGGGCACCAACACACCGATCAGCCCCAGGATCGCGATCGCGATGGCGAAAAGGCGATTCTTGGAGGTCGTCCGGGACCGGGGCGACACCATGAGCGCCGCCTCCCGACCAGGCGCGAACCTCTTCTCCGCGCTCGCCTCCTGGCGACGCGTCCCCTGTCCAGGTCTTTGGGTCATGGTTTCTCCCGGCTTCCGGCGCCTACCCACAGCCAAAAGACGACGTTACGCTCACGCACACGCCGAGTGGACGCCACACCCTGTGGCGGGGCACCCGCAATCTGCGCATATGGCCGATTAAGACAAATTTCGGATAAAATTGATCGTTGTCGCACCCTAACCACTCGCAAGAACCCTGGGTAGCTAGGTAATTCTCTAGTATCGGGGTCGTCGCACGCCCTGCCCGGCGACCCCCACACGGTCCCGGGATAAGGGAAACAAGACGTTACGGTAGAACGATGAACGAAGACCTTTAATCCGGACAGGTCCTCTTGCGGCTCTGTCAGGCGGTCGTGGCACGATCGAACCGCTGAATTCTCCGAAAAAATAGCGCGCAATTCTCCCCGAATCCGCCCCTTGAGGCCCCACACTTAACCCACGGAAGGCCCGCCAGAGAAACGGATGAGTCGCACCACAGCCAAGGACGCGCTCATATCAGGTGCCCCGGCCTGTGGATCGGGGGATCTTGTCTCGAAAACCAAATGACATTAACTTAAAGGTCATCAGCCGCCCCGTCGCGATCGGGATGGCGCGCCCGAACCGCGGCCACCGGCCCCCCCCGGGACTCCACCCACGCCCAGGACAGCCCATGGCCCGACCTCGCAAGGACCAGGCGCTCGACGTCCCGACACGGGCGGTCGCGGCGGCCCTGCACCTGCTGAAAACCCACGCCGCGACCGACGTGTCGCTGACCATGGTCGCCGAGGCCGTGGGCTGCCGGCCCCCCGCCCTGTACGGGCACTTCCACAACCGCGCGGCCCTGCTGCACGCCGTCCACGACGCCGGATTCGCGCGCCTGCTGACCGCCCAGCGGGAGGCCATGGCCCAGGCCGGGAGCGACCCCCGGAGCCGGCTGCGCGCGGCCAGCCTGACCTACCTCCGCTTCGCCCGCGAAAACCCGGGCCTCTATCGCCTGATGTTCGATCCGCCGCCGCGCGCCCCGCCGGACGGCGCCCCGGTCACGCGCGATCCGGCGCGCCAGGCCCTCACGGTGCTGCGCGAGGCCCTCGTCGCCGGCCAGCATGCCGGCATCCCGCCCGGCGCCGATCCCGACGCCGCCGCCATCACGCTATGGTCGCTGCTGCATGGCATGGCATCCTTGCTGGTGCTGGATCGCGTCCCGGCGGCGCACAACCGGAGCACGGACACCATGATCACCCAGGCCGTCGACCTGGTGGTCACCCGGATCGGCGCGGCGCCCCCCGGGCTCCGGCCCATGGCGTCCCGATCCTGACCCGCGCACCCGCCGGCGTCGCCGCCCCCCCCCCAGGAGCCCCGCCATGAACCTGCTTCTTGACAGCCTGAGCCCGGAATACCTGGCCACCGCCCTGGTGGTGGTGCTGATCCCCGGCACCGGGGTGATCTACACCCTGTCCACCGGCCTGTTCCGGGGACCGGCCGCCAGCGTCGCCGCCGCCTTCGGCTGTACCCTGGGCATCGTGCCGCATCTGGCGGCCAGTGTGCTCGGGCTGGCCGCGCTCCTGCATGCCAGCGCCGTCGCCTTCCAGGCCGTGAAGATCGCCGGCGTCCTCTATCTGCTCTACCTGGCCTGGGGGATGTGGCGCGAAAGCGGCGGACTGGCCCTGTCGGATCCGGACGCGGCGGACGAACCGGCCCGGCGCCGCGCCGGCTGGACCACCATCGCCACGCGCGGCATCCTCATCAACATCCTGAATCCCAAGCTGTCGCTGTTCTTCCTGGCCTTCCTGCCCCAGTTCGTGCCGGCGAACGCCCCCGACACCCTGGCGCGCATGGGCCTGCTGGGCGCCGTGTTCATGATCCTGACGTTCGTCGTGTTCGTAGCCTACGGCCTGGCGGCCACGGCGCTGCGGGCGCGGGTGCTGTCCTCGGCCCGCCTGACGCGCTGGATCCAGCGGGCCTTCGCCGCCGCCTTCGCCGGCTTCGCGGCCCGGCTGGCGGTGTCGGAGTAGGACACCACCCGACATCCCGTCGAAGGCCGGACAAAGCCCCCTGTCGCGAACCCGACATTCCGCCCGTCGCACGCCCGACACGCGGCGGAAATCCTCGCGTATCGGCCCTGGCATCCGCCTTGCGATGCCTCCCGTCGTTCCCCGGTCCGGGGTCCCGTCGCGGAGGCGCCCATGCTCACCGACCGTCTCGCCGCCGTCTTCCATGAGCCGGACTGCGCCACCAACCGCGCCAAGTCCGACACGGCGCGCAAGGCCGGCTGCCGCGCCAAGGCCCCGACGCCCGGCGCGGCGGCGGGCGGCTGCGCCTTCGACGGCGCCAAGATCGCGCTTCAGCCCATCGTCGATGCGGCGCATGTGGTGCATGGCCCCATCGCCTGCGAGGGCAACAACTGGGACAACCGCCACGCCGCCTCCTCCGGCCCGGACCTGTACCGGCGCGGCCTGACCACCGACCTGTCCGACCTGGACGTCATCCACGGCGGCGAGAAGAAGCTGTGGCGGGCCATCGGCGAGGCGGTGGACACATTCGACCCGCCGGCCGTGTTCGTCTACCAGACCTGCGTGCCCGCCCTGGTGGGCGACGACATCCGCGCCGTCTGCGCGGTGGCCACCGAGCACCATGGCCGCCCCGTGATCCCGGTGGAGGCCCCGGGCTTCGTCGGCAGCAAGACCCTGGGCAACAAGCTCGCCGGGGAAACCCTGCTGGAGCACGTCATCGGCACCCGCGAGCCCGAGACCACCACCCCCACCGACATCGCCCTGATCGCCGAATACAACATCGTCGGCGAACTCTGGCAGATCGCCCCCCTGTTCGAGAGGCTGGGACTCCGCCTGTTGTCCTGCATCACCGGCGACGCCCGCTTCCACCAGATCGCCCAGGCGCACCGGGCGCGGGTGTCCATGGTGGTGTGCTCCCAGGCCATGATCAACGTCGGCCGCAAGATGAAGGAGCGTTGGGGGATTCCCTATTTCGAGGGCTCGTTCCACGGCCTCCGCGCCACCTCGGACGCCTTGCGCAATTTCGCCCGCCTGCTGGTCGCGCGTGGGGCTCCCGCCGACCTGATCGACCGCACCGAGGCCCTGATCACCGAGCAGGAGGCCCGCGTGTGGCGCCGCTTCGCCCCCTTGCGCGACCGTCTCGCCGGCAAGCGGGTGCTGCTCTACACGGGTGGCCACAAAAGCTGGGCCATCGTCTCCACCCTTCAGGACATGGGCATGACGGTCATCGGCACCTCGGTGCGCAAGGCCACCGAGGACGACAAGGACCGCGCCCGCGCCCTGCTGGGCGAGGAGGGCACCCTCTTCGGCGCCATCCCCAACGCCGAGATGTACCGCATGCTCAAGGAGGGCGAGGCCGACATCATGCTGTCCGGCGGACGGTCCCAGTTCGTGGCCCTGAAGGCCCGGCGGCCGTGGCTGGACACCAACCAGGAGCGCCACCACGCCTACGCCGGCTACGAGGGCTTCATCACCCTGGCCGAACGCATCGCGCTGACCCTGGACGCCCCGGTCTGGGACCAGGTGACCCGGCCCGCCCCCTGGGAGGACGAGGAGGCCCCGCCATGACCAGCGCCATGACCAGCGCCCCGACCCGCCGCAAGGCCCTCACGGTCGATCCCCTCAAGGTCAGTCCGCCCCTGGGGGCCGCCCTGGCGCTGCTGGGGGTGGACCGGGGACTGCCGCTGCTGCACGGCTCCCAGGGCTGCACCGCCTTCGCGCTGGTCATGCTGGTGCGCCACTTCCGCGAGGCCATCCCCCTTCAGACCACGGCCATGGGCGAGATCGAGACCATCCTCGGCGGCACCGACAACCTCGAATCCGCCATCCGCACCATCGCCGCCAAGTCCCGGCCGTCGATCATCGGCGTCTGCCCCACGGCGCTGACCGACACCCGCAGCGAGGACATGGCCGCCGACCTGCGGGGCATCCGCGACCGCCTGGCCGACGTGCTGGGCGACACCCTGGTGGTGCCGGTGCCGGCGCCCGACTTCGTCGGCGGCCTGCAGGAGGGTTGGGCGGCGGCCGTTCATGCCATCGTCGAGGCCGCCGCCCGCCCCCGCCCCCGCGCCACCGGCCATGTCACCGTGCTGGCCGGGAGTCACCTGACGGTGGGCGACCTGGACGGCCTGCGCGACCTGATCGACGGCTTCGGCCTGACCTGCACGATCCTGCCGGATCTGGCGGGATCCCTGGACGGGCACATCCCCAAGGACTGGCGCCCCGTCAGCCTGGGCGGCACCCCGGCCGAGGCCCTGCCCGACCTGGGACGCGCCGAGGCCGTGCTCGCGCTCGGCGACCACATGCGCCCGGCCGCCGAGGCCCTGCGCGACCGCACCGGGGTCCCCGTCACGGTCATGGAAACGCTCACCGGCCTGGACGGTGGGGACCGTCTGGTGGCCTGGCTCACCCGCCTGTCGGGGCGGTCGGCGCCGGACTGGGTGCGCCGCGACCGCTCGCGGCTCCAGGATACGCTCATCGACGCCCATTTCGCCGTGGTGGGCCAGCGAATCGTCATCGCCGCCGAGCCGGACCTGTCGCGGGCGCTGGTCACGCTGTGCACCGACCTGGGCGCGACCGTGCCCGTGGCCGTCACCACCACCCGCGCGCCCGACCTGGAGGGCATGCCCGTGGGCCAGGTGCTGGTGGGCGACCTGGACGACCTGGAGACGGCGACCCGGGCGGCGGGGGGCTGCGACCTGGTCATCGGTCCGTCCCCGGCGATCCGCGCCTCCACCGCCCTGGGCGCGCCGCTGCTGCGCGTCGGCTTTCCCCAGGTGGACCGGGTGGGCGCCCAGCATGTCGCGCTCACCGGCTACCGGGGCACCCGGGAAATGGCCTCGACGATCGCCAATGCCCTGATCGACGCCCACGCCGGCCACCATGGCCACCCCCCGCCCTCCCGCGCGGAGACCGTCCATGACCAACGCCCCCACGCCTGCCCGGCGGCTGCGGCTGATTGACCCCAGCCCGCCCCCGCTCCCCCTCGCCGAGGAGACACACCCCGTGAAAGTCGCGCTCGCCACCCAGGACATGGCCACCGTCAACGCCCACTTCGCCGGGGCCCGCACCCTGGCCATCTACGACGTCACCCCCGGCGGCTGGTCTCTGGTGGAGGCGGTGCAGTTCGACGAGGCCACGGCGGAAGACGGACGCGGCCATGGCGACGCCCATGGAGACACCCCTGGGGATGACCGCGTCGGCCCTCGTCTGGCGGCGCTGGAGGGCTGCGCGCTGCTGTTTGTCAAGGCCATCGGCGGCCCGGCGGCGGCCCGCGTGGTCAACGCGCGGGTGCATCCCATCAAGGTGCAAGACGACGAACCCGTCGACCGCGTGCTGGAGCGGGTGCGCGGCATGCTGGACGGCACCCCGCCCCCCTGGTTGCGCAAGGCCATGGGCGCCGGCGCCAGCACCGGCGCGCGTCCGGCGTTCCTGGAGGACGATGGGGAGGGGTCGTCGTGAAGACCGCCGACACCCTGGACGCCGCCGGTGCCGCCCTGGTGGAGGAGGGCGCCACCCTGATCGCCGCGCACCCGGATCTCGCCGGCCCGTGACGGCCGCCGCCCACTCGCCGCCCCCTTGGAGAGGACCCGCCATGACACCCCGCACCCTGGTCAGCCGCGACGGAAGCCCGTGGGAGCCCGCCTACCTGGAGGCTATCGACCCGGACACCTGCATCGGCTGCGGCCGGTGCATCAAGGTCTGCGCCCGCGACGTCATCGACCTGAAGGGCATCACCGAAGACGACGACCTGTGCGATCCCTTTGACGACGACGAGGAGATCGTACGCAAGATCTCGGTGCTGGCCCGACCCGGCGCCTGCGTCGGCTGCGGATCCTGCGCCAAGGTCTGCGGCACCGGCGCGCAACGTCACGCGCCCCTGGTCGAGGCCGCGTAGGCGTCGTCCCCATCCGCGCCCGGGACCGGAAGGAGAGAGTCATGATGGACGGGCTCTATACCGAACTGATGGCCCAGGGGCCGGGTGATCCGTTTGATCGCCATGTCCTGGCGTCGGCCATCGCGTCGGGGTTCGCGCCGCCGGACGTTCTGCTCACCGATACCCTGGCGCTGTCGCTGACGGACCTGCGCTTCCTGCTGGCGCGTCTGTTCCCGCATGCCCTGAGCCTGCTGGACGTGCATCCGTCGTGGCGGGGTCCCCAGGCCGACGCCGACGAGGAGCCCGCGCTCCGCGCCCTGCTGCACGACAACCGCAGTCGCGACAGCGACCCGGACATGGTCCGCTGGCTGGCGCGCCTCATCGCCCGCCGGTCGCTGGGACACCGCCATCTTTGGGAAGACCTGGGGCTGACCAGTCGGGCCGAACTGGGCCGCCTGATGGCCCAGCATTTCCGGCCCTTGTCGGACAGCAACCCGGGCATGCGGTGGAAAAAGTACTTCTACCGGACCCTGTGCGAACAGGACGGCGTGCTGCTGTGCAAGGCCCCCAACTGCGCGGTCTGCGAGGACTACGCCCTGTGCTTCGTGGAGGGCGAGAACCTGGTCGCCGCGACCCTGGGCACGTCGGCGTCGGTCGTGACGCCGGCCTCGGGTCCGGGACGAGGACCGGTCGGTGGGCACACGGGACTGGCGTGAGGCGGCCTCGGACCTGGTCGCATGCGTGGTTGGGTTCACAGCCGTCCGGTTGACGGCCGACTCCGGGGCGCGTACCGTCCCGCTCCCGAAAAGATCGGCACGGCGACACCCCCGACCGGACACGCCCGCCCATGACCCAAGCCCTCCGCCCACGTCGAACCCCGGCCGCGCTCAGCCTGGGGATGCGGCCCTTCTTCCCGCTGGCGGCGCTGCATGGCGCGGCCGTGGTGGGCCTGTGGGTTCCCTGGTACCTTGGATGGCTGTCCGTCCCCAGCGCCCTCCCGCCGGCGGCCTGGCATGCCCACGAGTTGCTGTTCGGCTTCCTGCCGGCCATCCTCGCGGGCTTCCTGCTGACGGCCGTTCCCAACTGG
This sequence comes from Roseospira visakhapatnamensis, assembly GCF_014197915.1. Lineage (GTDB taxonomy): Bacteria > Pseudomonadota > Alphaproteobacteria > Rhodospirillales > Rhodospirillaceae > Rhodospira > Rhodospira visakhapatnamensis. The sequence continues at coordinate 1,054 of NZ_JACIGK010000049.1, read as the reverse complement.
ACCGGCCGGGCGCCCGTCGTCGGCCTGCCCCTGGCCGGCCTGGTGACGTTATGGCTGGCTGGACGCGCGGGCATGGCGCTCTCGGACGCGCTGCCCCCGATGATCGTGGCCGCGCTGGTCACCGCCTTTCCGGCCCTGTTGACGGCCGTCACGGCCCGCGAGATCGTCACCGCCCGGAACTGGCGCAACCTGGGCGTGGTCGCCGGCATGACGGCGCTGACCGTGGCCCCGGCCCTGTTCCACTGGGAACTGGCGCGCGAGGGATGGTCCCCGTACGCGGAGTCCCTGGCCATCGCCGCCGCCCTGACGCTGATCATGATCGTCGGCGGCCGCATCGTGCCGACCTTCACCACTAACTGGGTGCGCAAGGCCAATCCGGGCCGCGAGCCGGCGCCGCCCGGCGCCTATGACCGCCTGGCCCTGGGCGTGGGCACGCTGGCCCTGGCCGGCTGGGTGGCGCGGCCGGCGGTGGCCGACGGCTCCGCCGCCGCCCTGACGATCGCCGCCCTGCTGGGCACGGCCGCCGGGCTGGTGGCGGTGCGCCAGGCGCGATGGGTCCCGCACCGAACCCTCGGCGAACCCCTGGTGACGGTGCTTCACGTCGCCCATGCCTTCGTGCCCGTGGGCTTCCTGCTGGCCGCACTGGCCGTGGCATGGCCGGCGGCCGGGCTGGACAGCGCCGTCACCCACACCTGGACCATCGGCGCGATCACCCTCATGTCGCTGGCGGTAATGACCCGAGCCGCGCGCGGCCACACCGGGCATGCGTTGACGGCGCCCCCCGCCACCGTCGCCCTCTACGCGGGGATTCTGGTGGCCGTGCTGACCCGGATCACGGTGGTGCTGGTGCCGTCGCTGACGCTGGCCCTGCTGCCCGTGACCGCCGTGGCCTGGGGGCTCGCGCTGCTGGGGTACGTGGTGCTGTACGGCCCGATGCTCATGCGCCCGCGCCCCTCGGCTTAGAGTGCTCTGGGGTCGGGTTGAGTCGCCAGGGATTCCCATGGGATCGATTTTATGATTCAACGGACTGACCGTTAGGAGGTCGGTCCGCATG
>NZ_JACIGK010000048.1 GCF_014197915.1 Roseospira visakhapatnamensis | reverse complement strand
GCCCGCACCCGGATGTTCACCCATCTGGCGACCATCACCGCCTATCTCGTCTTCCCGTCCTGGTCCGCCCTCATGCGCACCCTCACAACCGGAGTTCCGCCGCCGCAACCACCCTGAGCCCGCCCCTCCTCACCTGTCCCTTCAATCGCCAGACCCGGTTGCGACACACTCCAACCCCATCCTGAGAACTGCTGCATCAGCATGGACGGCAAGGGCCGTTGTATGGACAATGTGTTCGTGGAACGCCTCTGGCGCAGCCTGAAGTACGAGGACGTGTACCTGAAGGCCTACGCCACCGGGTCCGAGGCCCGGGCCGGCATCGGCGCCTGGATCGAGACCTACACAACACCCGGCGCCCACACCAGGGGCTGGCGTACCGGACGCCCGACGAGGTCTACTGGCCCGGCCCGCCGTCCTCCGGGCTCCGCTGCCGCTCCGCCCCGCGGCCGCCGGGCCGGGCCGCCTGAACCATCACCCACCACCCCACAAGGGAGCCCTTCAGAGCTTACGAACCCACCGAACCTGTCCGAACGACCGGGGCCACCTCACACCTCACACTTGCTCATGGCTCCATCCTCTCAAACTCTGGAGCCTCCGCCAAACCCGGGGCGGTTCAAAAGCCGCATGCCCGGATCTGTGAGGGCGAAAGCCGAATGGCTGAGCTACTCGACCACGATCCCCCGTAGCGGGCCCCCGCCGGCCCCGACCCGTTGCGCCGCCGCCGCAGGGGAATCGCATTTGCCTGATTGGTCTGGAAATGAGGGGAGGAATGGATTCTTTAGGGGGCTCTCTTACAGCGAATGGGAGGCCCCATGTCCTGGTTTCTGGACGCGTTTGCCGACATCCGCGATCCTCGGGCGCTCAACGCCCGCCATGATCTTCTTGAGACACTGACGATCGCCTTGGTGGCGTCGATCTGCGGAGCGGAGGGGTGCTCCGACTTCGCCGACTTCGGCGCTGATCGTGAGGACCTGTTCCGGGAATTTCTCACGTTGAAACATGGCGTTCCGAGCCATGACACGGTCTCGCGGGTGTTCCGTCTTTTGGACCCGAAGGCGTTTTCGAGGTGCTTTGGTCGTTTTCTCGAGGACCTGGGGGCCGTCGGGGAGGGGGTGGTCGCGATCGACGGCAAGACGCTGCGGCGGTCGTTTGATGGCGCGGCCGGCCGCTCCGCCCTGTCGGTGGTGACGGCCTTTCGGTCGGCGACCTCGGTGGTCATCGGCCAGGAGGGGTTCCGCGCCCCGGAGGGAGACAGCGAAATCCTCGCCGCCCGCGCGCTTCTGCGCTGCCTGGACCTGACGGGCTATCTGGTGACGGCGGATGCCATCCACTGCCAAAACGAGACCGCGCAGGTCATTCTCGACCAGGGGGGCGACTATCTTCTGCGCCTGAAAAGCAACCGTCCGGCCTTGCATGACATGGTCAAGCAGGCCTTTGACGACACGGCGTTCCGGGCCGACCTGGACCAGGCCCACACCACCGACGCCGACCACGGCCGTCTGGAAGAGCGCACGGCCTGGGTCTGTCACGATGTGTCCTGGCTGAGCGGCCCAAAATCCTCCCCGCAGGAGCCGGTCCTGCTGCCCGGTCTCGCCTGCCTCGGCATGATCGAAGCCACGACAACGCGCGACGGAAAGACCACAACGACCCGTCACTACCATGTCTCCTCGCGGCCCTTGAGCGCCCAAGCCTACCTGACCGCCGCGCGCCGTCACTGGAGTATCGAAAACGGGCTGCACTGGGTGCTGGACGTGACATTCGACGAGGACCAGGCCCGCAACAGAAAGGACAATGGCCCGGAGAACCTGTCCATTCTGCGCAAACTCGCGCTCAACGTCCTCAAGCGCGCCAAACCCGGCATGTCCGTGCGACGTAAGCGCAAGCGCTCTGGATGGTCCAACGCCTTCGCCCGAGACATCATCGGCCAAATGCGATAGCCCTGCGCCGCCGCCGCATGTGGTCTGTACCCGTCGCCGATCCCCGCCCTATAGTACGGCCTTCGCATGACTCAGGACGGGCTCGGGACCATGCCCCGACGGCGACAGGACACCAGGGGGACACGTCAGGCCAAGCGAGGCCGCCGGTCCGACCCGTCGGCACGGGTATCCCGGTCCCTCGGGCGCCGGCTGGTGCGGGGACTTGCGCTGACCCTGGCCATCTTTGTCGCCCTCACCGCGACCGGGCTGCTGGCCTTCCGGATGCTGCCGGTGCCGATCACGCCGCTCATGCTGGTTCGGCTGATCCAGGGCGAGGGGCTGGCTCGGGACTGGACGGCGTTGGACGACGTGTCGCCGGCTCTCGTGCGGGCGGTCATCGCCAGCGAGGATGCCCGCTTCTGCTCTCACAACGGATTTGACTGGGTCGAGATCGAGGAGGCGTGGACCACCTGGCGTACCGGCGGACGCCTGCGCGGCGCCAGCACCATCAGCATGCAGACGGCCCGTTCGGTGTTCCTGTGGCCGGGGCGGGATCCGCTCCGCAAGGGGCTGGAGGCCGTCCTGACCGTCCCCCTGGAGGTGCTGTGGCCCAAACGGCGGATTCTGGAGGTCTATCTCAACGTCGCCGAGTGGGGACCCGGCGTGTATGGGGCGCAGGCGGCGGCCCGCCACCACTTCGACCGCGACGCGGCCGCGTTGGACGGGCGGCAGGCGGCGCTCCTGACGGCCATCCTGCCCGCGCCGCGCAGCTGGTCGGCCGCCCGCCCCGGGTCCCACGTGCGCGGCGTCGCGGGCACCATCCAGGCCCGCGCCCGGCAGGTCCCGTTGGGCGACAACAACACGCCCTGTCCCCGGCCGTGACCGGGTGCCGTTCTCGCCGGGGGTCAAGGCCGGCGAGGCAGGGACGGCGACGGTGTCCCGCCGCCGTTTGGGGGGCGATGGACACGGCGGGAGGGACTCGGATCCTGTCCGCCCGGGCCGCGCCGTGATGCCGAACGACGCGGCGACGCCGTCGGTTGTGTTATGACGGGGGCGATGTCGAAAGGAGGCGAGGGATGGAAGGACTGCGGGAACTGACGGTGGTGGGCGATCGCGTGTTCCTGTCCTTCCTGGTCAATCAACTCGACCAGGAGGGCATTCGCGCGATCGTGTTCGACCACCACACCAGCGCCGCGCTGGGCTTTGCCGTCCAGGGCCTGGGTGTGCGTGTGTGCGTGGCCGAGGACCAGTACGAGCGGGCCCGATGGGTGCTGGCGGACGTGGCGCCGGACCTGGCCTCGGACATGGTCCCGGAGGGGGACACCAGCACAGAGGGACGGTCCGGACGGTGATGCACGCGGGCGAGGGGACAGGGACGGGGGACATCGACATCGGCGACCAGGCCCTAAAAAGCCGCGCTCCGGATGATGGCGCCGGGGACGGCGGCGGCGACGCGGCGGTGGAGGAAACGGGGCTGCTGGGCGGGCGCGTGCGCCTGCTGCAACCGCGCGTCGGCTACCGGGTGGCCATGGATCCGGTGCTGTTGGCCGCCGCGGCGCCTTTTTACGGCCCGGGGCCGGTCCGCCGGGTGCTCGACGCCGGGTTGGGGACGGGCGCCGCCGCGCTCTGTCTGCTGGCCCGGGCGGCGGCGGTGGCGGAGACCGTGCCCGACCTGACCGTGACGGGGATCGAGCGGAGCCCGGCGGTGGCCGCGCTGGCCGGACGCTCGGCCGCGCTGAACGGCTGGACGGACCGCCTGCGGGTGGTGGTGGGCGACGTCACCGATCCGCCGGGGCCGGACCACGCGGAGGTGTTCGACCTGGTCATGACGAATCCGCCTTATGGCGAGGCGGGGCGGGGGACGCGGCCCCCCGTCGCGGCCCGGGCGGCCGCTCATGTGGAGAGCGTGCCGCTGACGGCGTGGGTCGACGGTTGCCTGGCCCGGCTGCGGCCCAAGGGGCGCCTGGTGATCATTCATCGGGCCGATCGCCTGGACGACCTGCTCGCGGCCCTGCGCGGGCGGGCGGGCGCGCTGGAACTGATCCCGCTCTGGCCCGGCTCGGTGGCGCGGGGGAGCGCCGGCGGCGGGGCCGCCCGCCGGGTGATCGTGCGGGCGCGCAAGGGAATCCGGGGGCGGGTGCGGCTGTTGCCGGGCCTGGCGCTGCATGAGGCCGATGGCAGCCATGGCGCGCAGGCCGAACGCGTTCTGCGCGATGGCGTGTCCCTGGACACGGTGCTCTCCCTTTTTGGTCCCGACGAGCGCAGGGCCATCGGGTGACGCGGCGCGAGGCCCGTCTCCGGGGAGGGCGCCGACCCGACGCTCGTTTCACGGCCCTTGACCGTACCCGAGGGCGGGGCCCATAACGGCGGCATGTTTGGACTCAGCCTGAGCAAGGTCCTGTTCACGGTCGCCGTCGTGACGATCGTCTGGGGCGCCTTCAAGTATTATGGCCGGGTTCTCGGCGGGGGAGGGCCCCGGGAGAGCCTGCGCGACCGTGTCGAGCGGGCAGCCCAGGACGCCGTGCGGCGGCGCATGGGGGACCCGCCCGGGTCGGGACCCGAGTCGGGATCCACTTCCGCCGCCGGGCGGGCCGAGGATCTGGTGCGCTGCCCCGCCTGTGGTGTGTGGCATGCGCCGGACTCAGCATGCGGATGCGGTCGGCGCAGCTGAGACGGTCTTGGGTCTTGGCCCGAGATGCCCTCCCGGTCATGCCCGCCGATATCCCCGACACGCGCCGCATCCTGGACACGCGCCAATGCGGAAACCGTGGCGACCCGGAGCGTTGCCCCGCGCGGGGCGCGCGGTCGCCGGAGGTCGAGACGATCCGTGACGCCGGACATCCGCGTGGGGATCAGGGCGGCGGCCCGGACAGTCCGTCGTCCTCGCCGTGGGAGGGGACCGACACCGTCGCCGTCAGGAACTCCATGATCTTGCGTCGCACGGTATCGTTCGGCAGGCGGTTGAAGATTGTCATCAATCGCAAGGCATCGCTGGTGAGCACGGGGTCGGTGGGCACGGGCGGGTTCGTCAGGCCACGGGCGCGGCACAAATCCTCGTCAAGATCATCAAAGAAAAAAGAAATGGGAACACTTAACTGCATCGATATATCAAATAGCCGTGACGCCGAAACTCGGTTGGTCCCCCGTTCATATTTTTGCAACTGCTGAAACGAAATTCCGATACTTTGCGCCAGGTCCTGCTGCGTCAAACGCAGCACCGTGCGGCGCAGGCGGATGCGTTCGCCCACGTGCACGTCGATCGGATCGGGTCCCTCTCCCCTCGCCACGGCCATGGCCATACTCTCCTGCGATCGTGTTCATCCCGCCGATCATCGGCGGTCCCCCGGTTGTCGAGCCCCCCCGGCTGGCCGCCAGGTCGTCCGCAAGGCTCCTCTAAAGTGGTATGCTACCGATACACGGAGGGGATCGCAAGAAATCGTATACAATCTGACATGCAGAGAGATATGCGTTCACTGTCCGATGTAGCGACACGCGCTTTGGTGTCGACGTATGACTACCGATGACCTTAGAGGCGTGAAGACGATACGATATCGTATCGGGACCGGTGTTTTCTTGCGCGATATCATTTCAACACGCGAAGGATCGTGGCATCCTCACCATCAGTATTGGTCGTGACGGTTTGGTGCGCTTGGCCGTGTGGTCACTGGCGACCTGTCCAGGGAGCATGGGCGACCATCACCATGGCCAACCGGTCCACGATTTGGGTTTGGTCTGTCGGAACAGGGGTCGGGATGGCGCGCCGGCGGTCGAATGGATGCTCGTTTGGGCGCGGTGTGGACGTGGATCGTCGACGGATTGGATCCAGATCGGCGCCAGTCGTCCGAGCCCGGGGGGCACGGGGCGCGATGCCGCGCGGCGGCCCGACGCGCCGACGTCTCGGCCCGAGTGAACCGGTGTCGCGCGTCCATTGCCGCCGTGACGCCGAGGCGGCGAGCCTTGGGATGGCCTGGATCCGGACACCAGACCCTGGAGAAGAGGAGGCGAGGAAAGGGTGGGGGCACAGGGTGACCGACCGCCGTCGGCGTGACCGACCCTCACCCCCGCGTGGAAGGGCCATCAAGCGTGGATTGCCGTGTTGGGCCCGACTGGGGCTCAACACGGGGTTACGTCCACTGGTGTTAGGATGTGGCACACCTCGTCATGACGACGTGGATATCATTGTCATCCTTGGGGACCGGGAAAATGGTTCCGGAGGGATGGGGTCTCATGCCCCCGGCACGCCCCCGCTGTCCCCTGTCGGGACGACGGAGCGGCGCCGGAAACGAGCGGTTCACGGCTGCGCGGCCGGTCGTCGACTCCGGTCAGTGGATGCGGGACTCGTCGACCCGGGAGAGGGCGTAGGCCGCCGCGCTTTCGTCGGACCGCAAACAAGCCGTCTCGGCCGCCGAGACCGCGGCGATGAAGGCCGCGATGCGCTGTTCACTGGCTTCGTCCCCGTTTCGGCGGGCGTTCCGCTGCAGGCGCACCGCATCCAGCAGGAGTTCCTTGATCATGGTGCCTAGCGTTTGGATGACATCGGCATCGTGCGACATGGTGTCCCCCCATGCTGGATTGCTTGAGACGTCTCGACGGGATAGCCGAGAGTCGGAGATCGCTTTCGAGGGACAAGAGTAAGATGACCGATCCAAGGAATGATATGTCCGAATGGGACAAAAGATTCGCGGTTCGGTGGCGGGAAGCGTTTATAAGGGAGTTCGGCACCGGAAAAGTTGCCGCACAGCAACTTTCAGACCTGGGTATTCACCCAACCACCATCAAGACGTGGACGAGTAAGGGAGGGCGACCCACCGTCGCCAACCTTTGCCTGGTGGCCCGCAAGGCTCGCGATCCCAGCGCTTTCATTGCCGAGATATGCGCTGATGAGTTGTGGGCTCGCGAACTGGCCGTGGCCGTGCAGCGCCGCCGCCTGGGGGACGCCGAGGCGGCCCTGGCCGCATGCCGCACCCAGGGCGACCAGGATCCACTGGGGGTGATCCGCCGGTTCGTGGGGCCGGCGCGCGCCATCTGGCTACTGGACGACCAGGGCCGCATGACGTTGGCCACACAGGGGCCGGATGCCGAGGCTCAGCGCATCCTCGGTGGGGACTGGGACGGTGAGGGTACCGCCCTCGACAGCCTGCTGCGGAACCGGGGATGGGTGCTGATCGAACAGGACGAGGACCAGCCGCCGGTCATCCACTGCCACGCCGTGTCCGCGAGCGCCCGGGCCTTCGACGCGCTGATGACCTGGCTTGAGCAGGAGCCGCGCACGCAAGGTATGGTGCTCCGGGTGTTCATCATCGACTGGGTGGATGTTCCCTGCTCCAGCCTCTACCAACTCCAGGGAGAGTTGGACCGCGTACAACACATGCAGGCCGCCATCGCCCGCGATCGCTGGGCTGCCGATGCGACCATGGAGTCCGGCGACGGTTCGTGTCCCGATTCGGCATCAACTCAGGCCCCGTCCGCCGTCATTGACCCTGAAGGTGATCCGGGGCTCGACCCCCGGATCAAGGATGGGGTGGTCGAGGACGGGGTGGCCGGGGATCGGCGGAATGATGGATCGGGCCTTGTCGCGTCCCAGGAGCTTGTGCCCCTGACGGGCGGCGGTCTTTCGCTGACGACACCGACTCGCGTGTTGTCGTCCTTGCCGCGCTGGCGAGTCGCTGCCTTTCCGGAGGATCGAGACGGCGGTTTGCCGGGCCCGGACTCTGAGCGTCTCTCCTTGGAGGACGCGCCACGGGACGGGCATGCCTTCTGGACCCTCTGGCGCCAATGCGGCGGCATCGTCGGAGGGGAGATGATCCACAATCTGGAAACCAGCCGGATGTTCGACCTTGTCGGGATCTACGGCGTTCTGGATCAACAGTTCCGAGTCGGCTTCGTGGGCACACGGCTTCGCCTGCCGGTCGGTATGACACGGGAGAAAATCACTGGACACGACATCCTGGAAATCCAGGCCCCCAGTGGGTACGGCCCTCTGATTGCATCCAACTTCGCTTTAGCCGCACACGAGCGCATTCCAGTGGTACATCGCATTCGCGTCACCAGTCGGCGGTCTTACCGACGGGTGAGCTTTCCCATCTTCGATCATCGGGGTCGGAGAGTGGTGGCGATCATCGGCTTCTCCGACGCCCGGATTACGGAGGATACCTCATGACCGCGATGCATATCACCGCTGCTCCCGTGCTTGATTTCTTCACCGCCGGGCTCTCTCAGGAACGAGAGGTCCGGCGTCGCCTTTCCCTGGAGGTGGTGCGCCGCGCGGCGGTGTTGCGGGACAATGGCCTTCAGGTCGGCGTCAGTCACGATTTCCGTCCTCTCGTCGAGGCACCTGCCGCTGTTGGCGAGACGACCCTGCGGATGCCCTTGGTCGACCCGGACTGCCAATCGTATCTGGACGATGGCAGCGCCTTCTGGGCCGGATGCTGGCGCGACAATGTCCTGGTCGCCACCACGGCGGTTCGGTTGCGGCATGTGTCCGGCGGTCTGCGCGAGGACATGGAGAGCCTGCGGTTTTTCTACGACGATCCGGTGCGCATTCCGGCCGACGTGGTATGCCGGATCGAGGCGCCGTCCGCGCGTATCATCAGCGGCCTGGTGATGTGTTCGGTGTCAGTCTGGACGGCCAGGAGCGAGGCTGGCCGGGGCGTGGCCGAGAACCTGTCGCAGCTTGCCAAGCTGATCGGAGTCGGCTTGTGGGATCCGGATCACCTGATCGGCTTCTGCATGCTCGACTCTGTACGCAAGTTCGCTTTCCATAAGTACTGGCACAGCACCGCCGAACTGGGGTTCTATCTCAGTGCGCCCAACTTCCGCCTGCCGGAGACCGCCGTCCTGTTGGCAACCAGCCGGCGCGATTTCCGGGAACAGCGCCTGGGGCTGATCGGACTGACGTCGGTGCGGGTATCGGGCCAGGGGGCCGAGACCCTGCTCGCGCCATCGTCGTCGATCGAGGCAGGGCCGGGCGCGGACGGGCGCCTGTAGCGCGCCCGCCGACGGGTGGGGTCCGCGTGTCGTGGTCCAGTCCACCCCAGCGTGACCATCTCAATAGACAAGAAACGCCAAGGTAGAGCAAATCCCGAGCGATCCGAACCGGATCGCGACGACGATTTGCTTTAAAAACGAAAACGTAGAGCGTTTTGGGTGAGTCCAAATCACGCAACACGCTCTAAGACGTCATGCCAACGGCCAACGACGATCACCGGTGGGGGGGGCGCGACCGGTCCATCCGGGACCGTGTCGCGGCGCCGGGAGGTCGGACGCGGGTGCCCGCAAGCACCCGACCGTGGATGAGTCGCCGTCATCCGTCGCTGGGTGCGCGCGTGAGTGAGGACGGCCGGCCGTCAAGGCCGGCCGTGCCGCCCGGCGATCGTCCGGCGATCGTCTGGCACGGGACGATATGAGGTCTTGTGCCGGACCACGGGCGCGCCAGGGGTCCCGCGAGCATGCCCCGCAGGCGTGCCCCGGAGTCCCGTGCGGCGTCAGGGCGCCGGACCAGGCGTTTTCCGCGACAGGGGCCACCGCCCTCTGGTCAGGCGGGCGCGGAGCAGGTATACGAACGGGATCGTGCCCTTGTAGCTCAACTGGTAGAGCATCTGATTTGTAATCAGGGGGTTGCGGGTTCAAGTCCTGCCGGGGGCACCATATTTTTCAAGGGGTTAGAGCCCGCTTCTGGAGCCTTTCGAAGGCAACCGTAGGCAAGCGGACCTGTAGCGGACCCCACGGACACGGAAACGAGAGTGGACCTGGGGGTGGATGGGTAACGCCATCGGCCCGCCCAAGCTCTGCCCCTGCGGCACCGTCCGGTGGGCGCCGTGCGATCATGACGCAGGCCGGCGCCTCGGGGTCCGCACCCGGGTGCGCTGTCCAGACCGCCCCTCCACCCCCTGCCTTTCGTCGCGGGCGAGGCCCCCGGGGGTCCCCCCACGCATGCCCCCACCCCCACCCCCGCGCCGTCTCGTCTAGGGGTCCCGCCCTCTCGACGCGTTCGGTTCGGGGCCCGCCCCTCTGAAGGCGATCCTGGATTTTGGAGTCTGGAATTGGGGGGAGCATTTCCGGGTGGTGCGCGGAAAGGGCCGGGGGCGGCGGGCATTGCTGTAACAGCAATTCCTCCGAGCCCAAGAGCCCGCTGGCGAGCGCCCTGGGCGGCTGGCCCGCCAAGGGTGTGAATAATAGTCACACCCCTTTCGTCCTCATCGAGCCGCGCGGGCGTGTAGCGCGGCGGTCGATTTGGCACAAATCGGCAGGGATTTGGCACACCGGACATTGGTCCGGGGAGGCGTGATTGAGCGGTCTGACGGTGGGGCTGCGGGTGGGCGATCAGGCGGTGTCCGGTCGCGGCCCGGGGATGTTATCTAAGGTTGTTTGTGGGGCTTTTGAGAGGCGCTCGCGGATGAACGCGACGTAGCGCGGATCGGCATCGGAGAGCCAGGCGCGGCGGCCGGTGGCCAGGGCGGCCAGGCCCATGGAGCCGCTGCCGGCGAAGGGGTCGGCCAGTGTGCCGCCCCTCGGGCACCAGGGCCTCGATCAGGGGCGCCAACAGGTCCCGGGGCTTCTCGGTCGGGTGGTGCCGCCGGTGCGGTGGGACGCGTTTGGCGGGGATGACGTTGCCGATGGTCCGGGGGCCACGGACGGTCGGCCCGGGCTGCGTCAACCAGAGGATTACCTCGTGGCGCGGCCGTATACCCGTGTTGCCCTGGCCCTGGGACAGCTTGTCCCAGATGACCTGGCCGCGCCAGCGATAGCCGGCCGACTCCAGGGCGGGTCCGAGGCCCGGCGCCATCCGCCAGTCACAGAACACGGCCAGCGATCCGCCGGGCACCAGCGCCCGGCCGGCGGCCAGCGCGACGGTGCGCAGCAGCCAGCACAGGCCCCAGGTGGTCATGGCGTCGCCGCCGAACCAGCCGGCGGCCGCCCCGCCCTGGGTCATGCCCCGGCTGCCCTGGCGGGCGGCCTCGGTGGCGCCGCCGGCGCAATAGGGCGGGTCGGTGATGACGCCATGCAGGCTTTCAGGGGGCAGGCTGGCAAGCGCGGCAAGCGCGTCGGCCTGGGCCACATGAACGGGTCCGTCGGATGTCCCGTGGACCATATTGGCACGGTCTCCTCGTCCGGCGCTCAGGGGCGCTCGGGCGGGGGGCTCGGCGGTGGCGGGGATGGAGTCGCGGCCCTCAGGGTATTCAGGTGCCCGCAGCGGGGGCATTTTATGGCGATTGAACCGCTCTTGAAGTCGTTGATTTCGGCGAGCTTTCGCCGGCAGCACACGCAACGGATGGACTTTCCCGCCATTGTGGTTCCCAGTCAACCCCTCGCGCGCGTGCGAGGGCGGGCCGCGCTCCATGGCGGCCGCGTGGACGTGGGGATGTCTGGTGCATCCGGCTCGGGGCGCTGTCACGCCCCGGCCCCCGCCGCCGCGGGGGATCGCGCGGGCGCTCATTCGAAGCCCCGCAGGATGATCTCGGCGATCATGGTGCGGCGATGGTCCGCGTAGACCTTGCCGCAGTTAAACCTCCAGAGTCGGGCGGTGGTGCCGTCGCCCCCGAACATCGTTGTTCTCGACGAGCCTTCGGCGGGCTCCGGTTCGATTCTACCGACCACTTGCAGCGTCCAGGTGACGTCATCGACCGAGGTAAACAGGGTGACGTTTTTCGGCCGGTAAGCGCCGTCGACCACCGTGAAGGTGAGTTCAGTGACTCGCTTGGGGGCACCGCAGTCCAGCGTGATCCACCAATTTGGGTTCCCGGGCACGCCTTGTCTGGACATAACGTAGGTGTTGGGGTTCTTGTCGAACGCCTGCCAAGAAGGGTAAGTCTCCCAGCTTTTGGTGAGCACCTTGTAAGGTGCTGGAGCGTTCCAGTAAGTCATCGCCGGGTTTTCCCAGGGAATGACCAGCGCCTGCCCCGCACCGCCGGCCGCCGCGAGGCGCATGGCCGCCTGAGCCAGCATCACTCCAGCCCTCCCACGTGGGCGGCGAGCAGGTCGGTGCCGTCGTGGGTCAGGACCACCAGGTCGAAGGCCCCGGCCGCCGTCTGCCAGGTGGGCGCGTCGCCGCCCATCCAGCGGGCCGGGGTGGC
>NZ_JACIGK010000047.1 GCF_014197915.1 Roseospira visakhapatnamensis | reverse complement strand
GAAAGAAGCGCTCGACAAAGTTATGCCAACAGAGTGCAGCAGCTATATGCGGCATTCCGGCTATGGCCCAACTTGATCTCGGATTACTCTAGGGAACTGATACCAGCGGCGGATGAGTGTGACTCATCCGCCGAGCGGCACCGGCCCACTCCCCCACCCGGCCACCCACGGCAGTATACTTGGGGTGGCCGGGTGGGGGAGTGGGCCGGCCACGGACTGCAACGGTCATTCTCAATGACCGTTGGTATGATCCAGGTAACACGATGCTGTCTGCGCTTGAGTCCCTTGATGGCAACGCCGTCCTGGACCGAACCGGAGGGAGAACGAGCCGCGCGGGGATGATCGGGATGGTGAAGGCGATTCCCTCGCGCGGTGGGTTGGGATATGACCGAGGGGAGGGGCGCAGGATCGGTGATCGGCGCCCGCCCCACCCGCCGTCTGGACCGCACCCCGCCCCATGACCGAGTCCGCGCCGTTCGAGACCACGCCCGCCACCCCGTCCCCCGGGGGGCCGCGTGTTGCCCTGCTGGTCACCTGCCTGGTGGACCTGTTCCGGCCTCCGGTGGGCTTCGCGGCGCTGCGCCTGCTGGAGCAGGCCGGCTGCGTGGTGACGGTGCCCGAGGCCCAGACCTGTTGCGGACAACCCGCCTTCAACGCCGGCGACCGCGTCGCCGCCACCCGTCAGGCGCGCTTCATGGTGGAGGCGCTGGCGGCGGAGGCCGTCGACTACGTGGTGGCGCCGTCCGGGTCCTGCGCCGAGATGATCCGCGCCCACTACCCGGCCTTGCTGGCCAACGAGCCGGCCTTCGCCGTCCGTGCCCGGGACCTGGCCGGCAAGACCCATGAACTGACCGCGTTCCTGGTGGATGTGCTGGGCTGGACCGGGGTGACGGCGGCGCTGGACGCCACCGTCACCTACCACGACACCTGCTCGGGTCTGCGCGGCCTCGGCGTGCGGGACCAGCCGCGCCGCCTGCTGGATCAGGTCGAGGGGCTGTCCATGCGCGGCCTGTCCGCGCCGGAGGAGTGCTGCGGATTCGGTGGCACGTTCTGCGTCAAGTACCCCGAAATCTCGGGGCGCATGGCCAGCGACAAGGCCGAGGACGTGGAGGCCACCGGCGCCGAACTGGTGCTGGGTGGCGACATGGGCTGCCTGCTCAACATCGCCGGCATGCTGAAGCGGCGGGGCAGCGCCGTTCAGGCGCGCCACGTCGCCGAGGTGCTGGCCGGCATGACCGAGGCGCCGGCCATCGGCGAGGGGCCGGAGGCCGGACCGCGCGGATCAGACGGATCGGCGAAGACATGAGGTCGCCACGCCGCTCGGGGAGCGAGACGCCATGCATGTGACCAGCCGCGCCTTCCACAAGAACGTCCGGGGGGCCGTCGCCGACCCCAACCTGCGCCGGTCGCTGGCCACCATGAAGACCGGCTTCCGCGCCAACCGGGCCAAGGCCGCCGCCGCCCTGCCTGAGTTCGAGGCGCTGCGCGACGCCGGCGCGGCGATCAAGGACAGGACCCTCGCGCACCTCGACCATTACCTGGAGCGCTTCGAGGCGCGCGTGGAGGAGTCCGGCGGCCAGGTGCACTGGGCGCGTGACGGCGACGAGGCATGCCGCGCCGTGCTCGACATCTGCCGGGCGCACGCGGCGCGGATGGTCACCAAGGGCAAGTCGATGGTGGCCGAGGAGATCGCCCTCAACGCCGCGCTGGAGGCCGCCGGCATCCAGCCGGTGGAAACCGATCTGGGCGAGTACATCATCCAGCTGCGGGGCGAGGTGCCCAGTCACATCATTGCCCCGGCCATCCACGTGCGGAAGCACCAGGTGGCGGACTCGTTCCGCGAGAACCATCCGCAGTTTCCGGCCGACCGGCCGCTGGAGGAGCCCCGCGACCTGCTGGACGAGGCGCGGGCGGTGCTGCGCGACCGGTTCCTGACCGCCGATGTGGGCATCACCGGCGCCAACATGCTGGTCGCCGAGACCGGGTCGACGATCATCGTTACCAACGAGGGCAACGGCGACTTGACCCAGTTGCTTCCCCGGGTACACATTGTGGTGACGAGTATCGAAAAGGTGGTGCCGACCCTGGAGGATGCCGCCACGGTCCTGCGGCTTCTGGCGCGGTCGGCGACCGGCCAGCCCATGGCGTCCTACACCACGCTGTCCACCGGACCGCGCCGCCCGGGCGACGCCGATGGTCCGGAGCACTTCCACGTGGTGCTGCTGGACAACGGCCGGTCACGCATGCTGGGCACCGAGTTCCGCGATGCGTTGCGCTGCATCCGCTGCGCCGCCTGCATCAATCACTGTCCCATCTATGGCGCCGTCGGCGGGCATGCCTACGGGTCGGTCTATCCCGGGCCGATCGGCTCGGTGATCACGCCGGCCCTGGCCTCGCTGGAGGACGCGGCGGCGTTGCCCAACGCGTCCACCCTGTGCGGGCGGTGCGAGGCGGTCTGTCCCATGCGCATTCCCCTGCCCCGGATGCTGCGGAACTGGCGGGAGCACGAGGTCGCGCGCCGCCTTGCGCCGGCGCGGGTGCGGTGGGGCCTGCGGCTCTGGTCCTTTGCGGCGCGCCGGCCGGCGCTGTATCGTGCGGGAACCGGCCTGGTCGCGCGGCTGCTGGTGCGATTGGGCGGGCGGCGCGGGCGTCTCGCGCGGGCGCCGCTGGCCGGCGCCTGGACGCGGGTACGCGATCTTCCGGCGCCGCCGGCCGGGGGCACGTTCATGGATCAGGTTCGGATCAAACAGTCGAAAGCCCGCGACGGCCGGTAGCGGGCCGGTCCAGGGCAAAGGGAGGAACCACGCGGCATCATGGCACGATCCAGTCAGGCGGCGCAGGACTACCGCCTTCACGAACGTCTGACCGAAGCCTACATGGCGGACCGGATCCGCATTCAGGTCAACTTCGAACACCTGAACCGCGCCGGCTCCCCGGTGTTCGACCCGTGGGAGAACGTCCTGCCGCTGATCGCGCTGATCCTGGCCAGCGTGCTTGTGATGGTCTTCGACCTGGTGGCGGGCACCATCGCCCTGGTGGGCGCCATGTTCGCCTATGCCTTTCTGGTACGCCCCTGGGTGGCGCAGCGGGTGCGGCAGCGGACCATTGAAAACATGCTCAAGAACGCCCACAACTGGCAGGTCATCTGGTCGATGGGGGGTGTGGTGGTGACGCTGTCCGAGAATCCCCGGATCGGCGTCGTGGCGCCCGCCGGGAACTGGCGCGCCTTTGCCCGGCAGTTCCAGTCCGGAAGCGAACTGGGGCCGGGACTGGGCGGGCGCGGATCGGCGACACCCGGGGACTCTGGGGTGTGATACCGTCCCGGACAGGCATGCGCCGTGAGGCCGTCCACGCGGACGCGGCATGCCCGGGGACCGCGACGGGTCTCCAGACACACGACAGGTCACGAGAGGAACACGGGGTGTGAGCCAGTCCGCTCGCCAGGCCGTTCTTGACGGCATCCGCGCCAGCTTGCGCCGGGGACCGCTGCCGCCGGAAACCGCCGCCGTGCTCGATACGCGGCTGAGCCGGCCCGAACCCAATGTGGTGCCGGCCATCGCCCTCGGCGATCGGCGGACGCTGGTGGCGCGCTTCCTGGCCGCCGCCGAGGCCGCCGCCGCCACCACCCAGCGCGTGCCGCCGGGAGAGGAAGGGGCGGCCGTCGCCGATTTCCTGCGCGCGCACGCCCTGCCGGCGGCCGTGGCCGTGGCCGCCGACCCCCGCCTGGACGGGCTCGCCGCCGCGCCCATGCTGTGCGTGACGCGTCGCGGCGCCGACCATGGCGCGCCCACCGACGCGGACCGGGTGGGAGTCTCCCACGCCCTGGCGGGCCTCGCCGAGACCGGAACACTGCTGCTGGCCTCCGGTCCGGAGTGTCCGGCCACCCTCAACATGCTGCCGGACGTCCACGTGGTGGTGGTCCGGGCGCTGGACGTGGTGGGCGGCCTGGAGGACGGCTGGGACCGTTTGCGGCGGCACGCCGGCGCCGCGCCGTTGCCCCGCACGGTGCATCTGGTGACCGGGCCGTCGCGAACCGGCGATATCGAACAGACCCTTCAACTGGGTGCCCATGGGCCGCGCCGGCTGCATATCGTACTGATCGATGACGACCCGGCCGCGATCAGGGCGTAGGGCCGCCGATCTCCGCGCGGCGGGGCGTGTCCCGGAGTCCGACCTGGCGGTGTGGCGGCAGGTCGTCCGCACGGTAACGCCGCTGCCCGGGCGCGCCGAGGGCGGGATCCTGGACGGGGGACCCGCGACGGCCGTGTCGCCACCGTCTGACCGCCCGGCGGTCGAGGCTCCCCGCCGCATCGTGCCGCCGCGTCCCGTGGTCACCACCCCGTCGCCGGGGCGCGCGCGGCACGCGCTTCCCGAGGCGTTGCGCGCCGGTGACGGCGCCGGCATCGACCGCCGCACCCATGATCGCTTCCGGCGCGGCCGCATGGCCATCGAGGCGCGGCTGGACCTGCACGGCATGACCCGGGAGCGTGCCCACCACGCCCTGAACGCCTTCCTGCGCCGCGCCCACGACCAGGGCGCCCGCTGCGTTCTGGTGGTGACCGGCAAGGGCAGCGATCGCGAGGGGGGCGGCGTGTTGCGGCGGGACGTGCCGCGCTGGCTCAATCAGACGGACGTGCGACACCTGGTGCTGGGCTTCACCCCCGCGCGGCCTCGCGACGGGGGCGAGGGGGCGCTCTACGTCCTGATCAAGCGGCGCCGGGAGCGAGTCGGATGACGCCACTATTCCAGGTGATCCCATGACGCCGTTCGGGGCCAGGCTGCGGGCCCTGCGCGCCGAGCGTGGCCTGACCCAGGCCGATCTGGCGGCGCGCCTGACGGTGTCGGCGGCCTATCTGTCGGCGCTGGAGCACGGCCGCCGGGGACGCCCCCAGCCCGGCCTGGTGATGCAGATTTGCGGCGCGCTCGACCTGATCTGGGACGAGGCCGAGACCCTGAAGGCCCTGGCGGCGCGGTCCGCGCCCCGGGTGACCCTGGACACCGGCGGGCTGTCGCCCCTGGCCACCGAACTGGTCAACGATCTGGCGGACCGTCTGCCCGACCTGGACGAATCCACGCTGCGCGACCTGCGCGATCTGCTGCGTCGCCGCGCGGCCGCCCCGCGGCCCGGGCGCGGGACACGCCGATCGTCGGGTCGGGCAGCGACCGCGCCGGCGCGGCGATCTTGACGCTCGCCTTGGGGCGGACCTAGAGTGATGCCACACAATCCCGGGTGTCTGGGCATGCCTTCACCGGATGCTGCCAGGGGCCGGGCGATTCACTGTTGAGGATAACTGCTGATGAAGCACGTGACCGATGCGTCGTTCGATGATGATGTGCTGAAATCCGGCACCCCGGTGCTTGTTGATTTCTGGGCCGAGTGGTGTGGTCCGTGCCGGCAGATCGCGCCGGCCCTGGACGAACTCGACACCGCCATGGGCGACAGCTTGACCGTCGCCAAGATCAACATCGACGAAAACCCCAGCACGCCGTCGAAGTATGGCGTGCGGGGCATCCCCACGCTGATCGTGTTCCGCGACGGGCAGGTGGCGGCCACCAAGATCGGGGCTCTGCCCAAGAGCAAGCTGTTCGAATGGGTTGAGTCGGTCGTTTGACGCGCGCGGGCACGCGCTCGCGCACACCCCCTTGAAGGATCACCCCGCCCGGCCGACCGGGCGGGGTGCCTTTTTTGGTGACCCGGCCGGATCATCGCCTGGCCATGACCAGCGTGGTCCAGGTGTCGAGCACAAGCCTTGAGCGCAGATGCAGTCCCTGGCGGGCGTAGGCATTGCGCACCCGGGTTTCCTGGGCCGCCAGCAGGCCGGACAGCACGATCCGGCCGCCGGGCGCCAGGGCCCGGGCGGCGGCCGGGGCCATGGCCGTCAGGGGGCGCGCCAGGATGTTCGCCAGGATCAGGTCGAAGGGGGCGGCGGCGCGCACGGCGGCGCCCCGGAATCCGTCGGCCCGCAGGGTCCTCACCCGAGCGCCGAGCCCGTTGCGCCGGGCGTTGTCGCGGGCCACCCGCGCCGCCTCGTCGTCCACGTCCACCGCCAGCACCGGCCGGCGCCAGGCGCGCGCGGCGGCCATGGCCAGCACGCCGGTGCCGCACCCCATGTCCAGCACGCGGCGCGGCCGGACGGCACGATCGCGGGCCAGGGCGTCCAGGGCCAGCAGGCAGCCGCGCGTGGTCGGATGCTCGCCGGACCCGAAGGCGGTGGCGGCGTCCACGATCAGGGCATGCCGGCCCGGCGGCGGCGGGGTCGCGACATGGGAGCCGCGCAGGTGGAAGCGTCCCACGTCCAGGGGCGGGAACGTCGCCAGGTTGTCGCGCAGCCAGTCACGGGGGCCCATCCGCTCCACGGTCATCGGCGGCTCGGGAATGCCCGCCACCCGGGTCGCCAGCGTGACCGCGAGGTCCAGGTCATGGACGTTCGGGGCGCTGGCGCTCAGGCCCTCCAGATGCCAGTGCCCCTGGGTCGGGCCGGGATCCTCGATCTCGAAACACAACAGGGCGTCGCACAACCCCTCCAGGGCGGATTCGAACACCGCCACCGCCGCCGCCGGGACCACCAGGTCGATCCGCCAGGTTTCCGCCACATCCGTCTCCGTTGCCGTTCACGGCCGTTGGGCCACGGTCATCGGGCCACGGCCATCGGGTGCTCCCGTCTTAGCCGGACCGGGCGGCGCGGTCGAGGGGGCGTTGGCCTGGACCGGCGGGCGTGATACAGGACGGACCTGATGGCGCGGCGTCCGCGCCCCGACGGCCCCGGCCGTCCGTCACGCGTCATCCGGTCGTCGGGGTCGGGATTCCATCATGGCGCCACATCTCAAGGGCCTGCTGCTGTCGGCCACCGGCATGGTGGTCATCAGCCCCGATGGCATGCTGGTGAAGCTGGTCCAGCAGGCCGACTCTCTCCAGATCGTCTTCTGGCGGACCCTGCTGACGGCGGTCACGCTGTCGCTGGTGCTGGTGGTCCTGCGCGGCCGCGGCGTGGTCGCGCATGTGCGGGGCATGGGGCGCCTGGGGGTGGCCGCGGCGCTGATGGTGGGGCTGTCCAACATCTCCTTCGTCGTGGCCATGACCCTGACCACGGTGGCCAACACCCTGGTGGTGCTGGCGACGATGCCGCTGTTCGGCGCCGTGTCGGGGCTGCTGCTCA
Organism: Roseospira visakhapatnamensis; assembly: GCF_014197915.1. GTDB lineage: Bacteria > Pseudomonadota > Alphaproteobacteria > Rhodospirillales > Rhodospirillaceae > Rhodospira > Rhodospira visakhapatnamensis. The sequence continues at coordinate 6,581 of NZ_JACIGK010000047.1, read as the reverse complement.
TCGGCGAGCGGGTGCGGCCGCGCACCTGGGGGGCCATCGCGCTGGCCATGGCCGGCGTGGTGATCCTGCTGGCGGGCTCGGTCGGCCTGGGCGGAGGGTCGCTTGCCGGCGATCTGGTGGCGCTCGGCATTCCCCTGTTCATGGGGCTGGCGCTGGTGCTGCTGCGCAAGGCCGGGGACCGGGACACGGTGCCGGTGGTGGCCCTGGGCGGTCTGGCGAGCGCGCTGCTGGTGCTGCCGTTCTGCGATCCCTGGGCGGTCGGCGCCGAGGACATGATGGTGATCGTTCTCATGGGCGTGCTGGTCACGCCGCTGGCGCTGTCGCTGTACACCAGCGGCGCGCGCTACCTTCCGGCCGCCGAGGTGGCCTTGCTGGCGCTGATCGAGACCGTGCTGGGGCCGGTCTGGGCCTGGGCCGTGGTGGGGGAGGTGCCCACGCCCCTGACCCTGGCCGGCGGCGCCCTGGTCGTCGGCGCCATCGCCGGCAACAGCATGCTCGCGCTGGCGCGCCGGCCCGGAGGCGGATGAGCCGGCCTCATCCGCCCGACGATACCGGCCCGTCCCCTACCGCCGTGGCATCAGCACCGTGTAGTCCAGATCGAGCACCACGGTGTCCAGCGGCTTGCCGTCGACGTCCTTGTCCGGGAAGTCCTCGCAGGACTGGTTCTTGACCGCCACCGTGCGCAGGCGCAGCGCGCCGACGTCGGTGCGGTCGGGGATCTCCATCTTGTCCAGGACCTCTGTCCAGGCGTGGATGGTGTCGCCGCCGGCGGTGGCGTTGACATGCCGGCCGGCGTTGATGGCCGCGACGCGGAAGGCGTTGGCCAGGCCGTTGAAGGACAGGGCGCGCGCCAGGCTGATCACATGCCCGCCGTAGACCAGGCGCCGGCCCAGCGGTCCCCGGGACTGGGTCATCTGGTTGAAGTGCACCTTGGCGGTGTTCTGATAGAGGCGGGTGGCCAACTGGTGCTCGGCCTCTTCCAGCGTCATGCCCATGGCGTGGTCGATGCGCTCGCCGACTGCGTAGTCCTCCCACAGGTCGTCCTGGCCGGAGAGTTCGGTGTCGTAGTCCTCGACGTCCAGGCAGTCGGGCACGATCAGGTCGGCGGCCGACACCGTTTTCGCCAGGGTTGGGATGACGGGGGGCGGCGCGTCGGCGCCGTCATCCTCGGTCTCGCGCTTGCGCACCATCACCCAGCGGACGAAGTCCACCACCATGTCGTCGTCCTGGTTGACGCCGGTGGTGCGCACCCAGACCACGCCCGCCTTGCGGTTGGAGTTCTCCTTCAGGCCGATGACGGTGGAGGAGGCCCGCAAGGTGTCGCCGGCATAGACCGGGACGCCGAAGACGCATTCGGCGTATCCCAGGTTGGCCACGGCGTTCAGGGACAGGTCGGGGACGCTCTTGCCGAACACCAGGTGGAAGACGAGCAGGTCGTCGACCGGCATGTCCTCGTAGCCCAGGTCCATGGCGAAGTCGGAGGAGGAGTGCAGGGCGAAGCGCGTGCCGTAGAGCGCGGTGTACAGCGCCACGTCGCCCTCGGTGACCGTGCGCGGCGTGGGATGGACGAGGTCCTGTTCGAGGAAGAAGTCCTCGAAGAAGTTGCCCTTGGTGGTCTTGGTGCTGGCGGTCATGGGGATGGCGCTCCTGCGCGGGCGGATGCGGATGCAAGGTGAGGGGACGCCAACCCTGGCAGCAGGGGGCGACGGACGAATCACGGGGCGCGGCGGCGGGCGCGTCAGGCGCTCTCGGCCGCCAGCATGTCGGCCTCCAGGACGGCGATGGCCTCCGCCAGGGCCACCAGGCGGCGGGCGTTGACGACGTGCAGGTTCTCCACCAGCTTGCCGTCCACCACGACCACGCCCTGTCCGGCCTTCTCGGCCTCGGCATGGGCCTCGATGATGCGCCGCGACCAGGTCACCTCGGCCTCGCCGGGGGCGAAGACCTCGTTGGCGGCGGCAATGGTCTTGGGGTGGATGAGCGTCTTGCCGTCGAAGCCCAGCTCCAGGCCCTGCTGGCAGGCGGCGGCGAACCCGTCCGCGTCGGACAGGTCCAGGAACACCCCGTCCAGGATCGCCAGGCCATGGGCGCGCGCCGCCAGCAGGCAAAGCCCCAGGCCCGTGATCATGGGCAGGCGCAGGGGGGTATGGTGGCAGTGCAGATCCTTGGCCAGGTCCGACGTGCCCATGACGAAGCCGCCCAGCCGGGCCGAGGCGCCGGCGATTTCCTCGGCGCGCAGGATGCCCAGGGGGGTTTCCATCATGCACCAGATCCGCGTCGGCTCGGGTGCCCCCATGGCCGCCATCAGGGTTTCCACCTGGCGCACAGTGTCGGCGCTCTCGACCTTGGGCAACAGGATGCCGTCGCAGCCGCTGGCGGCCACGGCCTCCAGGTCGGCGTATCCCCAGGGCGTGTTGAGGCCGTTGATGCGCACCAGCACCTCGCGCCGGCCGTAGCCTTGGTCGACCGCCGCCGCCACGTTGGCGCGGGCCTCGGCCTTGGCATCGGGGGCGACGGCGTCCTCCAGGTCCAGGATCAGGCCGTCGGCGGCCAGGGTCCGGGCCTTCTCCAGGGCGCGGCTGTTGGAGCCCGGCATATAGAGGACACTGCGGCGCGGGCGGGCGGTGGCGGCCATGACTCGAACTCTCCTCTCTGGTCGGACGATAGGATCGCGGCACGGCGGATCCGGATAGCGCGGCCACTATAATTGAACGCAGGGGCGTGGCAAGGTACCGCCCGTTCAATCCCGTTCCCCGTGACGCGGCCCGCCGTCGCTGGCGGCCGACGCCGCGCCCAGCCTGTTTTTTCGGGAGCCCATGTCCGTTTTGTCCCTTCAGAGCCACGTGTGCGCCGGCCACGTGGGCAATGCCGCCGCCGTGCCGGCGTTGCAGGCCCTGGGCCGCCCGGTGTGGCCCGTGCATACCGTGCTGTTCTCCAATCATCCTGGCCACGGCCGGTTCACGGGCCATGCCGTCGAGCCGGCATGGGTGGCCGACTGTGTCGCCGGTCTGGCCGACCTGCCGGTGGCCTGGGAGGAGCGGGCGGCCGTGCTGTCCGGCTACCTGGGGGTGCCGGGCACGGCGGCGGTGGTCGCCTGGGCGGTGGACCGGGCGCGGGCCGGCCGTCCCGACCTGCCGTATCTCTGTGACCCGGTGATCGGCGACGCGCTGCCCGGCCGCTACGTGGATGCCGCCATCCCGCCGCTGATGCGGGACCACCTGGTGCCGCGCGCCACCATCGTGACACCCAACCTGTTCGAACTGCGGGCGCTGACCGGCATGCCCTGTCACGATCTGGCGACCGCCCTGGCGGCGGCCCGCTGGCTGCTGGGGCGGGGGCCCCGGGCGGTGGTGGTCACCAGCGTCGACGTGCCCGACGGGCCGGAGCCGGGGGCGGCGCGCTGCCTGGTGACCGATGGCGCCGGGGCCTGGGTGGTGGCCTCGCCGCGACTGGCCTTCCCGCGATCGCCCCACGGCGCCGGCGACCTTCTGTCCGCCTTGTACCTGCATGCGTGGCTGGACGATCCGCGTCCCCAGGTGGCCTTGAGCCAGGCGGTGTCGGCCCTGTTCGCCGTGCTGGAGGAGACGTGGCGCCGGGGCGCGCCAGAACTGGCGCTGCTGGCCGCCCGCGACCGGCTGGCGCGGCCCCCCCGCCTCTGGCCCGCGATCCGGTTGTGAGCAGCTGGATTGCGTCCAATAACCGATAACCCGTGTGCGGGACCGGCGGGGCGGGCCTGGGGGCCGGTGACGGCCGGGCATACGGTGTCCTTCGGCCTGTTCGCGGGACGTTTGGCCGGCCTTTTCCGGCGCCAGCCGGGCATGACCGTCACAATCCGGAAACGCTCGTCAGAAGAGTCCGAGCATTGACGTTCCTCAATGCCGGGATGCCCAGGAAAAAACAGCGGATCGGTTTGTCACGAGGGCGGGGTGGCGCCTGGACAGGTTTCCAGAGTACCGGCTAAGCATGGCCCCGTCGTAGACTGTCGGTGTCAAGCGTCTTTTTTGGAATTTTTGTCTTGAGTGTCGCTTCGGGATACCGCATTCATGAATGCGGCTGTGGATCGGCTGGTGGTCCGGCTCACCGTACGGGTTATGAGTGTGTCTGCCCTTGGTGGGGGAATGGGCAGGGTCCGCACGTCATGCACGCCACCGTCCCGCGCGTGGGCCGCCGATCATCGTCAAGGCCACGGACCCAGGGCCCAGTTCAGGACCCAGGCAGGTCCCGCACGGGGGCGACGGCTCGATCCCGGGCAGGGGGCTTGAGGTCGGGTCCGGGACCGAGACCAGAACGCGGAGGGCGAAGCCCTCGCCCGTCACTCGGCAGTCGACGGCAGCAGGCCGTACGCGGGCCATCGGACGGCCCGCGACATCCGTCACGAACCGCAGAGAGGCTTTCGTGCCTACAGATCATTCCCCTCTGGAAGAGTCCGGCCGCGCGGCGGATCCGACGCGGCGGCTTCTGGTGCTCGGCGCCGCCACCCTGGGTATCGTCGCCACCCTGCCCAGCCTCATTGGACAAGCGATGGCCACCGCGCCCGTGGTGCCGGGCGTCAAGCCGGACCAACCCTTTCGCCTGGGTCCCGGTCTGCGGCCCGGCCTGAAGCCGGATCAGCCGGTCCGTCCCGACGGTGTCCTGGACGTTGCCCAGGCGTCGGGTCCGCCGCGCCCCGTCGTGGTTCACCGGCCGGGCAGCGCAGCGTCCTCCAGCACCCGCCTTGTGGTGCATCGCGTTCCGGCGACGGTGCGACCGGGCGATGTCCGCGACCGGGCCTTGTACCTGGACAACGTCAACACCGGCGAGACCCTGAAGGTCGCCTACCTGGACAACGGCCGGTACCTGCCCAAGGCGCTCAAGGCCATCAACTGGCTGATGCGGGATCGCCGAACCGACGAGGTGGTGTCGATCGACGTGGGCCTGCTGGACCTGCTGAGCGATCTGGCCAAGACCCTGGACACGCGCCAGCCGATCCGCATCGTCTCGGGCTATCGCTCGCCCCAGACCAACCGGGCCATGCGGGCGCGCAACCGGTCCGTGGCGCGCAAGAGCTACCATACGCGCGGCATGGCCGCCGATATCGCCGTTCCCGGTGTCGACGTGCCGTCGTTGTTCCGGGTGGCCGTGGCCATGGGCCGGGGCGGTGTCGGCGATTACCCCGGGTCGGGGTTCGTGCACGTGGATGTGGGTCCCCGGCGCACGTGGTAGCCGCGCCGGGGTCCCTCTCGCCCATCCGTGAGACCTGAGCCGATGGCCCGCTTGACGGCCGGCCTTCGGGCGCGGGCCTACCTGCGGCAGGTGCAGGCGCGCGGCGGGTTCGGCGCGGTGCTGCGGCGCGGCGACGAGACCGCCGGCGACATCCTGCTGAAGGTCCGTCCGGTCGGCGCGCCGGCACGGGTCGATGTCTACGCCCAGGCCACCCTGGCGGACGGCCAGCGCGGATGGATGCGGCTCGGCCAGCCGGGCTTCGCCGACGAGGCGGCCGCCGACGCCGCCATCGCCCGGGCCGTGACCCGCGATCCCGACATCTGGGTGCTGGAACTGGAGCCCGACGAGGCCGGCTTTCCGCTGGACGAGCCGCTGGTGTTGGACCAGTGCGATCGCGGCGGACAAGCGGAACGTCCCTGACCTCGTGGCGCGGGAATTGTGGCGTGGGCGCAACACAACGTGCGAAAAGGGCAACTCTTGTGAGGGCGTGACCGGCGGTGATACCGTGAGTCCGGTCGGTCGATGTCGTCACCACATCGGAGGCTCGTGCGCCCCTTGGGCTCGGCCGGCCTTGGCGCGAAGGCGTCGGTCGGCGGCTCGCCCCGGATGGCGTGGTGGTTCCCGCGGAGCCGGCCACGGGCCTCAACGGTCATGGTCCATGACCGTTGGCACAAGACGAGACCAAGACGGATCGGGGCCGGACGGGACCAGCGGTCCCGGCGCCCTCCGCCCCCCAAGCGAGAGTGAACAGTCATGACTCCTTCAGCGATGGCGAGGGTCTCCCGTGCGTGAGAAAACCGTCAAGCTTGGTGACCATTTTCGGAAGTCTGATGCGGTTTACCCGTCCGTGTGGGTGGTCACGCGCGTGATCCATTCCCCGGGGGTGCCCACGCACTACATGCTGGCCGATGTGGACGGCCGTGGTGAGGTGCGCACCATCTCGGAGCCGACGCTGGTGGATCCCGAGTACTACACGCCGGTCACCCCCAAGAGCGATCCGGGGCAGACCGACCTGGAGGGCAACGCCCCGGCGGATGAGGGGCGGGGTGTCGAGGGGCGTGACCGGGATCGTGCGCGCGTCCGCACCGACCACCATGCCATGGCCGAGGATGGCGCCTGGCTGGGCGGGCTGGACGCTGTGGCGGGGCAGCCCCACAGGCGCTAGTGCACTGATCCAGACAAAAGATGCAGTCCGCATTCTTTTGTCTGGATCGAAAGTGCACTAAAAACAATATCTTGTGCAGCGACGCATTCAAGGGGGAATCCCTTGAATGCGTCGCTGCACTAGAGTAATCCGAGATCAAGTTGGGCCATAGCCGGAATGCCGCATATAGCTGCTGCACTCTGTTGGCATAACTTTGTCGAGCGCTTCTTTCAGG
>NZ_JACIGK010000046.1 GCF_014197915.1 Roseospira visakhapatnamensis | reverse complement strand
CTCCGGAAACGGCGGTTGTTCACTCTTCGTTCTACGCGATTCCGGACCACCTGTCACCACATGATGTGGTCCCGGACTCAAAGGGATAAGCCTCTTGCCGGACTTCCTTGTCTTCAAGGATCCCATGCTGACCAGCACGATCCGCAATCAGTATGTCGGCGAACGGCCCGGCGATCCGGAAAACAATTTTGACCTGGACTCTTATCACAAGCTTGACGTTCGCGTGGGACTGTCGACGGACAATGCGGAGCTATACTTTCGGGCCGACAACTTGCTTGACGATCACTATGACCTTTATGGCTACTACTATTCGGCGATGATACCGGGCCGGTCGGACGCCAGCATCGGTGGACCCGCCCGGGGCCGGTCGTTCGTCGTCGGCGCGGCCTACCACTTCTAGATCGGATCGGATGCGAGATCATGACGACCACGACGGTGACGCTCACCGATGTGCCCGAAACCATGCTGTGGACGCTGCACAACCGGGCCTCGGAAGCGGCGCGCCCCGACGGCGTGGTGCGGGACGAAACGGCCCTGCGAATCTATCGGAGTCTGGCCTACGACTACGAGCGCTCCTTCGGTCCCGCGGACCCGTCGCATGGGGTGCGATCCGCCGTGTTCGATGCTGAATTGCGGGCGTTCCTGGCCAAGCATCCCGATGGTGTGATCGTCAACCTCGGGGAGGGTCTGGAAACGCAGCGGTTTCGCGTCGACGGGGATCAGGCGCTGTGGATTACGGTGGATGTCCCGGACGCGATCGCCATTCGCGAGCGGTTCATCACCCCCGACGAGCGGCACCTGCATATCGCCGTCAGCGCGCTGGATCGGGTCTGGTTCGATGCCGTGCCGCCTGATCGCGCCGTCTTCATCACCGCCCAGGGGCTGCTGATGTACTTCGAGCCCGAGGACGTGGCGAGCCTGCTGCGCGACATGGCCGCGCGGTTCCCCGGCGCCTGGTTCGCCTTCGACCACATCCCCCGATGGCTGTCCCGCAAAACCCTGAAAGGTTACATGAAAACGCCGCACTATCGCACGCCACGCATGCCGTGGGGCATCAACATTGATGAGGTCCGCCCCACGCTGCAAGACTGGGTGCCGGGCTTGGCGGAGTACAGTCGCCTCCCGTTCCGCTGGCCACGCGGCTTTAACAAGCTGTTCTTCGGCACCTGGACGGTGGCGCCGGTGGTGTGGCGCCTAGCCCCCGGCATCGCCCGGATCCGGTTCGGCGACGGACATGCGTGACCCCGCGCCGGACGCAGCGACTCAGGTGCCCCGGGGGCCCTTGACACCGGCCACCTGGGCGTTGCTGGGCGGCCTGTACGTGTCGCAGTTCCTCGCGCTGGGCTTCTTCTTCATCGCCCTGGTGGCGATCCTGCGGCGGGGCGGCGCACCGCTGGAGCACCTGGGACTTGTGCCCCTGCTGGGTCTGGTCTGGGTGCTGAAGGCGATCTGGGCGCCGGTCGTGGACCGCATACGCTTCGGCCGCCTGGGGCATTATCGGGGCTGGCTGATCCTGTGTCAGACCGGCCTTATCCTGTGTCTGCTGGTCGTCGGCCGCTTCGATCCCCTCGCCGACTTCCCGGTTGTCTTCGCGCTGTCCCTCGTCGCGGCCTTCTTGTGCGCGACGCAGGACATCGCCGCCGACGCGCTGGCGTGCCGCCTGCTGACTCCGGAACACCGGGGCCTCGGCAATGGCCTTCAGATCGGCGGCGGCCTGCTGGGCAACATGATCGGTGGCGGCGTCGTGCTCATGCTGTATCCGACCATCGGCTGGTCGGGGTGCATGGCCGTGCTCGCGGCGGGGATCCTGCCGCCTCTGTTTCAGATCCTGGCCTTCCGCGACCCCACCGTCGGAACGGTGAGCCGGGCGCGGTCGTCGTCCGCCCCGGCGGACCCCCAAAGCACGCTGTGGTCCCATGTCCGGCGCCTGTGGATGTTCTGGCGCCGGCCGGGTCGGGGGCGGTGGCTTGCGCTGCTGCTGATCTACCCGTTCGGCCTGGCCATGATCTACTACCTGACCACGCCCATTCTGGTCGACGCGGGCTGGTCGCTGGAGCGGATCGGGTTCGCGCTCAACGTGGCCGGTTCACTGGTCGGTCTCGCGGCGGCGCTGGTGGCCGGCTGGCTGATCCGGCGCGCCGGGCGGCGCCGTGTGCTGATCGGCGGCGCCGTGATCCAGGTCGTGGCGGTGTTGAGCTTCCTGGGGCCCGCCAGCGGACTCACCCACCCATCCATGATCGTGGTGAGCCTGATTCTGTTGTTCCTGATCTACAGCCCCATGGCCACGATCCTGTGCACGATGATGATGGATCAGGCCAGCCCGACCCATGCCGGAACCGATTTCTCGGTGCAGTACAGCGTCTTCACCCTGGTCCCGACGGCGGCCGGGTTCGGGGCCTACCAGATCGCGGCCCAGATCGGCTACGCGGGCACGGTTGGTCTGGCGGCGGTCATGGCCCTGATCGCGGCCCTGTGCGCGCCGGGACTGTACGCCGTCGTGAGCGCCAAGAGTATCTCCGCGAACACCACGATGCCCGTTTCGATCGTGACGGAAGAAAGACGCACAGCATGATGGATACGGTTTCCAACGCGGACCCCTCGTCCGCCGCAAGCACCACGCCGCCGGCCCCCGAGGCACGCGACACCGACGCGCCGGGCGGCGGTCTTTGGGCCATCCTGGGCCCGGTGCGGTGGACCATCCGGCTGGCGATGGCCATGGCCGGCGTGGGCATGGTCTGCGCCGTGGCCGCCGTCGCCGCGCTGGCGGCGATGCTGGAGTGCCTGGGTGGGGGGCAGGTCACGATCCTGGCGTCGACGAGCACCTGGGACGCCTGGGCCTTCGGCGCGCTGGCCGCCGGGCTGATCTGCGCGAGCGTCCTGCTGCGCACCGTGTCCTTCGTGATCTCGCATCTGGGGGCCTTCCGGTTGGAGCAGACCCTCCGCACCGACCTGACCGCGCATCTGGCGCGGGTGCCGCTGGGTACCATCATCACCGCCGGCACCGGCACGCTGACCAAGACCCTCCAGGACGACGTCAAGAGCCTGCATGCCTTCGTCGCGGACTCGACCCCCTTGTTCGGCCGCAACTACACCGCCCCCGTCGTCACCCTGGCGTTGCTGGTTCTGATCGAATGGCGCCTGGCGCTGGTGGCGCTGGCGGTCTTCATCCTCGGCATGGCGGCGATGCGGCTGGCGATGCGGGACTACGCGACGCTGCGCCGGCGCTACGACGCGGCGCGGGCGGCCATCCAGGCGGCGGTGATCGAGTTCGTGCAGGCCATGCCCGTGGTGCGCCTGTTCGACGGCGGCAGCGCGTCCTTCGGGCGCTACAACGCCGCTCTGCTGGCGTTCCGCGAGATCTTCAGGTCTTGGATCGTGATCAGCGGCACGGCCGGCCGCATGGCCCTGGCGGTGCTCAGCCCCATGCCGACGCTGCTGGCGGTCTCGGCGGTGGGCGTGGTGTTGCATGCCCAGGGCGTGGTCGGATTCCCGACGCTGGTGGCCGTTCTGATGCTGAGCACGGGCGTGGCCGACGCCCTGATCCCGCTGATGTGGATGAACGAGTTCATTCGCAAGGCGCGGGCGGGGGCGCTGCGGATCCAGGATCTGTTGGCGGTGCCGCCGCTGCCCGAGCCCCGAGGGTCGGACACGCCCCGCGACGCCTCCGTGGTGTTCGACGCCGTGCGGTTCCGCTATCCCGACCGCGCCGATACCGCCGTGTGCGATGTGTCCTTCACGGCGGCCCCGGGCACCGTCACCGCCGTTGTCGGCCCCTCGGGCGCGGGCAAGAGCACGGTGGCGCGCCTGATCCCGCGCTTCTGGGACGTGGACGAGGGCGCCGTGCGGGTCGGTGGCGTGGACGTGCGCGACTGCGACCCCGATGTGCTGATGCGCCATGTCTCCTTCGTGTTCCAGGACACGTTCCTGTTCCACGACAGCATCGCCAACAACATCCGCCTGGCCAGGCCCGAGGCCACCCAGGACGAGGTGGAGGCCGCCGCGCGCGCCGCCCAGGCGCACGATTTCATCACCGCATTGCCGGACGGCTACGACACCGTCGCCGGGGATCGCGGCGCCCGCCTGTCCGGCGGCCAGCGCCAGCGCATCACCCTGGCCCGCGCCATCCTGCGCGACGCGCCGGTCCTGGTGCTGGACGAAGCCACCGCCTTCGCCGACCCCGAGAACGAGGCGCTGATCGTGACCGCCCTGGCCACCCTGATGCGGGGCAAGACGACCATCGTCATCGCCCATCGCCTGTCCACCATCCGCGACGCCGACCAGATCGTGGTGCTCGACCAGGGCCGCATCGCCGAATGCGGCCGGCATGACACCCTGGTCGCCGCCGACGGCCTTTATGCGCGGCTTTGGCGCACCCACGAGGCGGCCCAGGGCTGGACCCTGCGCACCGAAGCCACGGAAACCCCGTCATGACCCACGTCTCTCCCTCGACCTCCTTCAGCCTCTGGCACACCTACCGGCACATGATGGTGGTGGCCGGCCCCCAGGCGCCCGCCCTGAGGAAAGCGTTGATTCTGTTCGGCGCGGCCAGCGTCTGCCAGGGCCTCGCCTTCGCCTGCTTCTTTCCGGTCGTCGCGGCGCTGCTGGCCGACCCGATCGACCTGCCCGGGGTGTGGACATGGCTGGCGTTGATGGCCTTGGCCACAGCCGCCGATCTCGCCCTGTCCTGGCGTGGACATGGGTTCGAGTACGGCGGCGCCATGGCCGACATGACCCACGACCTGCGTCTGCGGCTGGGGCGCCAGTTGCGCCGCATGCCCCTGGAAGCCCTCTGGCGATGGCGCACGGGTCACCTGAGCGGCCTGCTGGGCGGCAGCATCGACGAGGCCGTGACGCCCATGGGCACGCTGTCGCAGGCGATCATTCGGATCATGGTCGTGCCGGCGGTGCTGGTCGTGGTGACCGCGTTCATCGACGCGCGGATGGCGCTGGCCATGATGCTGATTTTTCCGATGGCCGTGCCCCTCTATCGCTGGAAGCGCCGCGCCTCGGCCCAGGAACGCCGTGTCGCGGCCGAGGCCCACGCCCGCACCGAAGCCGACCTGGTGGAATACACCCAGGGTCTGGCGGTGCTGCGCACGCTGAGCCAGACCGGCGCCAAGGCGCGGCGCCTGCAAGACTCCCTGGCCCATCTGCGCCATGTTCAGGAACGGGCGCTGTTCGTCTCCCTGCGGCCATCCCTGCTGCTGGCCGGACTGGTGGAGATCGGCCTGTTGGTGGTGCTGGCCCTGGGCCTGGTCTGGATCACGCAGGGCACCCTTTCGCTGCCCGCCTTCGCCGCGCTGCTGATTATCGTCATGCGGTTCAGCGAGCCCCTGGCCCTGTTCGCCGAACTGACCCAGGTGTTCGACCTGATGGAAACCGCGTTGCGGCGGATCGACGGCCTGCTGGCCGTCGCGCCCTTGCCGGTGCTGACGCCCACGGCGGCGCCGACCGATCATGACATCGTGTTCGAGGCCGTGACCTTCGCCTACGCCGGCGAGACCGAACCGGCCCTGCGGAACCTGTCGGTCCGTCTGCCGGCGCGCGCCCTCACCGCCCTGGTCGGGCCGTCCGGGTCCGGCAAGACCACGCTGACGCGCCTGATCATGCGCACCGCCGACCCCCGGGCGGGCGCCGTGCGCATCGGCGGCGTGGACATCCGCGCGCTGCCGTCCGAGGACCTGATGGCCCGGCTGTCGGTGGTGTTCCAGGACGTCTACCTGTTCGACGATACGATTTTGGAGAACATCCGCATGGGCCGGCCGGAGTCCGACGACGCGGCCGTCATGAAGGCCGCCCGGGCGGCCAACTGCCACACCTTCATCCAGCGCCTGCCCGAGGGCTATCACACACGGGTCGGCGACATCGGCGGCAGCCTGTCCGGCGGCGAGCGCCAGCGCATCAGCATCGCCCGCGCCATCCTGAAGGACGCCCCCATCGTCATCCTCGACGAACCGACGGCGGCGCTGGACACCGAGAGCGAGCGCGCGGTGCAGACCGCCATCGACGCCCTGGTCCGCGAGCGCACGGTGATCGTCATCGCCCATCGCCTGTCCACCATCGTCGCCGCCGACCAGATCCTGGTGTTCGACGATGGCCGTCTGGTGGAACACGGCAGCCATGCCACGCTCCTCGCGGCCGATGGCCGGTATGCCGCGCTGTGGAGCGCGCAACAAAGCGCGAAATGCTGGCATGGCGCGCCGGTGCCGTCCTGTTAGCGCTGCCCTGATCCGTCTTTCGTGCGGCGGGTCTGCTTCGGCATCCCTGGCTCTGCCGTGTTGCCCAGAAGGCTCACCTCGGGCGCCAACGACTCTTGGGCCCCCTCACCCACGACATACCTCTGGAAACCATCGCCTCGCTCGGCGAGGATCACACGGCATGCTGACCCCATAGGGCGCATGATTCACCCGTTAGCTCGCGCCGGAGACCGCGCGGACCATCGCGCTCCGACACCAGATCCGGGGACACGATGTGTTGGAGTCCGTCTGCCGATCAAAGCCTCCTATGCTGGGCCATCCCGGGGCTTTTCGACAGACCGCAATCCAGACACAGCCCGTCGCGAACCTGACGCGATTGAGACAACAGGAGTTCTCTTTAGTGGACGTTCCACGAATCTTTAACATCACCGAGAGTGCGCACCGTATTCATAACCCGTTCACACCTGAGAAGTTCGCCACGCTCGGCGAGGCGTTGCGCCTGGAACCGGGGGCGCGCGTGCTCGATCTTGGCAGCGGCTCGGGCGAGATGCTGTGCACCTGGGCACGCGATTTCGGAATCACGGGCATCGGTATCGATATGAGCCGGCTGTTCTCGGAGCAAGCGAAACGCCGCGCCGAGGAGCTCGCCGTCACGGATCGAGTCACGTTCATTCACGACGACGCCGCCGGCTACGTCGCCGACGAGACGGTCGATGTGGCGGCCTGTGTCGGGGCCACATGGATCGGTGGAGGCGTCGCCGGCACCATCAAGCTTCTGGCGGAGAGCCTCCGTGCCGGAGGGATCATCCTCATCGGCGAGCCGTACTGGGTGCGGCGGCCGCCGACGGAAGACGTGGCCAGGGGATGCCAAGCCGGTTCGATCTCCGACCATCTCCTGCTTCCAGACCTGCTGGCGTCGTTCGGTGACCTCGGCTACGACGTCGTGGAAATGGTGCTGGCGGACCAGGACGGCTGGGACCGCTACGAGGCGGCCAAGTGGCTCACCATGCGGCGATGGCTCGACGCGAATCCCGGCGATGACTTCGCGAGCGAGGTTCGAGCCCAACTCACCTCGGAACCCGAACGCTACGCCAGGTACACGCGTGACTACATGGGCTGGGGCGTGTTCGCGCTGATGGCGCGGCCATGACTGGGTGAGGACTCTGGCTCGCGATCCGGCAGCCAGTCGCGGGTGGCGTCAGGGGGGTGGGGCAAGAACGCCCCACCCCCCATCCAGTTCGTATCCCCGGTCTTGGTCGAGGAGACCTCACGGGCTCGCGCTGGCAATGGCCTGGAAGTCGGCCGCCTTCAAGCTGGCGCCACCCACCAGGGCGCCGTCGACGTCGGCGAGGCCCAGCAGTTCGGCGGCGTTGCCCGGCTTGACCGAGCCGCCATACAAGATGCGCAGGTCGTCGGCGCCGGCGCCCAGGCGGCCGCGCGCCTCGTCGCGGATGCGCGCGTGCACCTCGGCGACATCCTCGGTGGTGGGGGTGCGGCCGGTACCGATGGCCCACACCGGCTCATAGGCGATCACCACGTTGGTGCCGGTCGCGCCCTCGGGCAGGGAGCCGTTGATCTGGCGCGAGACCACCGCCAGCGTCCGGCCGGCATCGCGCTCGGCCTCGGTCTCGCCGATGCAGATGATGGGCACCAGGCCGGCGGCCAGGGCGGCGGCGGCCTTGGCGCGCACGGTCTCATCGCTCTCGCCGTGATCGGTGCGGCGCTCGGAATGGCCGACGATCACGAACCCGCAGCCCAGGTCCTTGAGCATCCAGGCGCTGGTGTCGCCGGTGTGGGCGCCCGCCTCGGCGGCGTGGCAATCCTGGCCGCCCACCGCGAGACGGCTGCCGGTCACGGCCTCGGCCACCAGGGCGACCAGGGTGGCCGGCGGGCACACCAGCATGTCCAGGCGGTTGGAGGCGTCCCGGCCCTCGCCGTCCAGCCAGGCCGCCAGATCCTTGGCCAGCGCGAGGCCGTCGGCCCGCAGCCCGTTCATCTTCCAGTTGCCGGCGATCAAGGCCCGTCGTGCGGTCATGGTGTTCCCCTTCTGTTGGGTCATGGCGGTAAGCGTGCCGCCTGTGTAGCATGCCCGGGGCGTGTTTTGAACGGCGCCGGTCGCCGGCCGCGCGACGCGTCCCCACGATTGTTGCGGCGTGGGGGGCGAGCCTCCTATGATGCGCCGCGCCGACGGCCGGTCGGCCACGGGCGGGCCGCGGGCCGATCCCGTTGACCGTTGATGCTCTCGCAGAGGACAGCATGCTCGACAGTTTCCGCAAGGCCTCGAAGTCCTGGTTGGCGAAGGGGTTGCTGGGCCTTCTGATCCTCAGCTTTGGCGCCTGGGGCATCGGCGACTTCCTGACCGGGGGGGGCGACGCGCCGCCGGCCATCACCGTCGGCGAGGTGCGTGTCGGCACCGAGGATCTGCGCGCCGAGTTCAATCGGGAGGTCAACGCGCTGCGCGAGCAATTGGGTACCTCGTTCACCGCCGAGCAGGCCATCCAGTTCGGCTTCCTGGATCGCGCCATCGGCCGCGTGGTCACCGAGGTCACCCTGTCGCAGACCGCCCGGGACTGGGGCATGGTGGTGCCCGACACGGCGGTGGCCCGGGTGATCCGCGAGACCCCCGCCTTTCAGGGCGAGGACGGCGGCTTCGACCGCGCCCGATACGAGCGCCTGCTGTCGCTGAACGGCCTCACCGAGGCCACCTACACCGCCGGCATCCGCAACGACCTGATGCGGGCCACCCTGACGCAGCCGGTGGTCGGCGGCGCCACCGCGCCGAGGGCGCTGGTCGATGCCTTGCACCGTGTCCGCAACGAATCCCGCCGGGGCGACAGCGTCGCCGTGACCATCGCCGACGTGCCGCCGCCCGGGGACGGACCCGACGCCGCGGCACTGGAGGCTCTGTATCAGGACAACCTGGACGCCTTCACCGCGCCCGAGTATCGGGCGGTGACGGCGATCGTGCTGGACGTCGAGGACGCGCGCGCCCTGATCGAGGTGAGCGACACGGCGATCGAGGAGGCGTACCAGGCGCGGCAGGACGAGTTCACCTTGCCCGAGCGTCGCGAGGTCACCCAGGTGCGCGTCGCCGACGAGGCCACCGCCCGGGCCGTCGTGGATGCCGTCCGGGGGGGCGCGGACCTGGACGCGGCGACCGCCGAGGCCGGCGCGCCCGCGCCCGAGGACCTGGGCGAGATCACCCCCGATACCCTGCCCGGGGACCTGGGGGAGACCGTGTTCTCGCTCGCGGAGGGCACCGTGTCCGATCCCGTCCAGAGTGCCTTCGGCTGGCATGTGTTCCGCGTGCGCGCCGTGGTGACCGGCGGCACCCAGAGCCTCGATGACGTGCGCGAGACCCTGCGCGCGGATCTGGAGAACAGCCGCGCCGGGGACGCGCTTTACGACCTGTCGGTGCAGTTGGACGATGCCCTCGGCGGTGGCGCGACCCTGGAACAGGCCGCCGAGTCCCTGGCCCTGGACCTGCTGACCATCGACGCCGTGGACCGTCAGGGTACCGCGCCGGATGGCACGCCCGTGGCGGCCTTGCAGGAGACCCCACGGGTGCTGTCTGCCGCCTTCAGCGCCGAGGCCGGCGAGACCAGCCTGATGCAGGAAACCGACAGCGGCTACTTCGTGCTGCGGGTCGACTCGGTGACGCCGCCGACGCCGCGCCCGCTGGACGCCGTGCGCGACGAGGTGGAGCGTCTGTGGACCGAGCGCCAGCAGGCCCGGCGCGCCCTGGACATCGCCGAACGCCTGCACGCCGCCGCCGGCGAGGGCCGGACCCTGGCCGCCGCCGCCGAGGCCGAGGGCCTGACCGTGACTCCCCTTCCGGCCGTGCATCGCGATGGCCGCGCCGTGGATCCGGCCAGCCGGCCGATCCCGGGTCAACTCGTCCAGGCCCTGTTCGACATGGACCAGGGCGACCTCCGGGTGGTCAAGGCCGGAAGCGCCGTCCATGTGGTGCGCCTGACCGAGGTCACGGCCGGGGCCGACGACGCCGACGCGCGCGCCGCCCTGGCGGAACAGGTCACCGCCGATATCGCCGACGACCTGTTCGTTCAGTTCACCGACGCGCTGTCGCGCCAGCTTGGCGTGACCATCAACCGCGCCGTCATCGAGGACGCGTTTTAGGTTTTGCATCGCCCTTGAGCCCCCATGGCCGGGGCTCAAGGTCTCCGCCGCTTCGCGGCGCCGGCGCCGTCGCGCCGGTTTGAGCCTCGCCTCCCGGATGGACCGCCCGCCATGGACACCCTGCCCAGCCTCGCCGACTTCCGCGCCACCTACATGGCCGACAAGCCGCAGGTGGTGTGGACCCATCTGGTCGGCGATCTGGAGACCCCGGTCTCGGCCTTCATGAAGCTGGCCGACGGCCGCTCCCACTGCTTCCTGCTGGACAGCGTCGAGGGCGGCGCGGTGCGCGGCCGTTACTCCTTCATCGGCCTGAAACCCGACCTCATCTGGCGCTGCCACAGGCACAGCGCCGAGATCAACCGCGACGCCCGCCACGACACCGCCGCCTTCGACCCCGACCCGCGCCCGCCGCTGGACTCGCTGCGGGCCGTGGTGGCCGAAAGCCGCATCGACCTGCCGCCGGAGTTGCCGCCCCAGGTGGCCGGCCTGTTCGGCTACATGGGCTACGACACCGTGAGACTGGTGGAGACGGTCCCCGACGAGAACCCCGATACCATCAACGTGCCCGACGGCGTGTTCCTGCGGCCGACCGTGATGGTGGTGTTCGACAACATCCAGCACCGCCTGACCCTGGCCACGCCGGTGTGGCCGCGTCCCGGGGTGGACGCCCGGTCCGCCCATGCCCTGGCCCGCGAGCGCCTGGCCGACACCGCCGCCGACCTGGAACGCGCCCTGCCCCTGCGCCGCCTGCCCGGGGAGCCGGACCCGGAACCCGAGGCCACCCCCATGATGGCGGCCGAGCACTACAAGAGCCTGGTGCGCCGGGCCAAGGAGTACATCCTGGCCGGCGACATCTTCCAGGTGGTGCTGTCGCAGCGCTTCACGCTGCCGTTCCGCCTGCCGCCCTTCAGCCTGTACCGGGCGCTGCGCCGCACCAACCCGTCGCCCTACATGGTGTACCTGGACCTGGACGGCTATCAGATCGTCGGCGCCAGCCCGGAGATCCTGGTGCGCCTGCGCGATGGCGAGGTCACCATCCGCCCCATCGCCGGCACCCGCAAGCGCGGCAAGACCGCCGCCGAGGACGCCGCCAACGCCGCCGACCTGCTGGCCGACCCCAAGGAGTGCGCCGAACACCTCATGCTGCTGGACCTGGGCCGCAACGACGTGGGCCGGGTGGCCGAGGTGGGCACGGTGCGGGTCACCGACCGGTTCTTCGTCGAGTACTACTCCCACGTCATGCACATCGTTTCCAACGTGGTCGGCACGCTGCGGGGCGGCCAGGATGCCATGGACGCGTTGATGGCCGGCTTTCCGGCGGGCACCGTGTCCGGCGCGCCCAAGGTGCGGGCCATGGAGATCATCGAGGAACTGGAAAGCGTGCGGCGCGGCTTCTATGCCGGCGCGGTGGGCTACATCTCCGCCAACGGCAACATGGACACCTGCATCGCCCTGCGCACCGCCCTGGTGAAGGACGGCGTGGTGCACATCCAGGCCGGCGGCGGCATCGTCGCCGATTCGGACCCCGAGATGGAGCGCCAGGAGTGCTGGAACAAGGCGCAGGCCCTGATCGCGGCGGCCAAGCAGGCGGTCAGGTTCGCCGGGCGGTAGCGATCCCCCAAGGAGGCGCGCGCCCATGACGGGGACCGCATCCGCGCCCGGCCTGGTGGTCGCGGCGCCGGCCAGCAACAGCGGCAAGACCACCGTCACCCTGGCACTGATCCGCGCGCTGACGCGCCGGGGCCTGCGGGTGGCCACCGCCAAGGTGGGGCCGGACTACATCGATCCGGCCTTCCACGCCGCCGCCGGGGGCCGCGCCTGCGTCAACCTGGACACCTGGGCGATGGCGCCGCCGTTGCTGGCGGGGCTGGCGGGCGGCCTGTCCCAGGGTGGCACGGACATGATCCTGTGCGAGGGCGTCATGGGGCTGCTGGACGGCGCCACCGGGCCCGGCGACGCCGCGCACGATCCGGGCGCCGATGGCTCCACGGCGGCGCTGGCCGCGCGTCTGGGCTGGCCGGTGGTGCTGGTGGTCGACGCGCGCGGCATGGCGGCCTCGGCCGGGGCGGTGGTGCGCGGCTTCCAGGCGGTCCGCCCCGGCGTGACCCTGGCCGGCGTGATCCTCACCCGGGTGGGCGGCCCACGCCATGTCGAGACCCTGCGCGCCGGCCTCCGGGCGCTGGCGCCGGACGTCCGCGTGCTGGGCGCCCTGCCCCGCGATGATCGCCTGGCCCTGCCGTCGCGCCACCTGGGCCTGGTGCAGGCGGGCGAGCATACCGACCTGGCGGCCTTCCTGGAGGGCGCCGCCGATCTGGCCGAGGCGCATCTGGACCTGGACGCCCTGGTGTCCCTGGCGCGACGGGGTTCGGGGGCGGCCGTGTCCGGTGCGCCGGCGCGTCCTCTTCCGCCCCCGGGCCAGCGCGTCGCCGTGGCCGCCGACGAGGCCTTCGCCTTCGCCTATCCGGCGGTGCTGAACGGCTGGCGGGGGGCGGGCGCCGAGATCGTGCCGTTCTCGCCGCTGGCCGACGACGCGCCTGACGCGCGGGCCGACGCGGTCTACCTGCCCGGCGGCTATCCCGAACTGCACGCCGGCCGGCTGGCCGCCAATGCCCGCTTTCTGGACGGTCTGCGCACCGCCGCCGCGCGCGGCACGCCGGTGTTCGGGGAGTGCGGCGGCTACATGGTGCTGGGCCGGGGACTGGTGGACGCCGAGGGCACCCGCCACGCCCTGGCCGGGCTGCTGCCGGTGGAGACCAGTTTCGCCGACCGGCGCCTGCATCTGGGCTATCGGGCCGTCGCCACCCTCGGCCCCACGCCCTTCGGCCCCGCCGGCACCGCCTTTCGCGGCCACGAGTTCCATTTCGCCCGGGTGCTGGCGGAGGAGGGAGACGCCCAGAACGCCCTGTTCACCGCCCGCGACGCGCGCGGCCGCGACCTGGGACCGCGCGGGCGCCGCGCGGGCCCGGTCGCCGGATCGTTCGTTCACCTGATCGCGGCGATCTGACCGCCCCAGGGCGATCGCGCCGTCCGGCCCTCGTTGCCGGCGTGCCAGAGGCCACGGTCCCTGCTATAACCGCTCCATGAGCCTGCTGGGAAAACGCCTGTCCCTCGGCGCGAGTCGCCATGAGGTCGCCCTCCCGGATCGGGACGACGACGCCGGTCACGAGTCGCGTCCGTTCTGGCGCCGCAAGACCCTCCGCCAGATGACCGAGGCGGAATGGGAAAGCCTGTGCGACGGCTGCGGCAAGTGCTGCCTCAACAAGCTCCAGGACGAGGACACCGGCGCGCTGGCCTTCACCAACGTGGCCTGCGACCTGCTGGATCCCGACACCTGCCGGTGCGGCGACTACGTCCATCGCTGGGACCATGTGCCCGACTGCGTCAAGCTGTTGCCGACCATGGTCCACCGCCTGGCGTGGCTGCCGTCCACCTGTGCCTACCGCCTGCTGGCCGAGGGCCATGACCTGCCCGACTGGCATCCCCTGGTGACCGGCGAGCCCGACAGCGTGCATCGCGCCGGCGTCTCGGTACGCGGCCGGGTGATCCCGGAGCGCGAAGCCGGCGACCTGGAAGATCACGTGGTCGACTGGGAGGATCTGTGACCATGGCCTGGTGGTCGCGCCCGGCCACGCCACCGCCCGAGCGCACCCTGTGCCTGGGCGAGCGGGCGGTGCCCCTGGTGACCCGCGTCAATCCGCGCGCCCGGCGCATCGCCCTCAAGGTGGACACCCACCAGGACCGGGTGATCCTGGTGCTGCCTCATCGCCGCCACCTGAAGGCCGCCGACGCCTTCCTGGACAGCAAGCGGGACTGGCTGGCCGCGCGGCTGGCCGATCCGCCGCCGGCGGTCGTGTTGGCCGACGGGGCCGTGGTGCCGCTGCTGGGCGAGCCCTGCCGCCTGCGCCACTGCCCGGGGGCGCGCCGGGGGGTATGGCGGGAGGGCCGCGAGATCCTCGTGTCGGGCGCGCCCGAACACCTGCCCCGGCGGGTGACCGACTGGCTGCGCGTCCAGGCCCGCGCCGAAATCAGCGCCCGGGTGAAGGCCCACGCCGAGTCCCTGGGGGTGACGCCGGGGCGCATCACGCTGCGCGACACGCGCTCGCGCTGGGGCAGTTGCGCGTCGTCGGGGGCGCTCAGCTTCTGCTGGCGGCTGGTGATGGCGCCGCCCTGGGTGCTGGACTACGTGACCGCCCACGAGGTGGCCCACCTGCGCGAGATGAACCACGGACCGGCCTTCTGGGCCCATGTGGAAACGCTCACCCCTGGCGCCCGCCACCCGGCCCGCGCCTGGTTGCGCGACCACGGCGCGGCGCTGCATCGGGTGGGGGGACCGGTCGGATCCATGGCCCGTGTACAGCAGTTCTCATTTTGAGCTGAAAGGCTTGGACACGGGACACGGGATGTGATTCACCCTCTGGGTGAGGTGGCTTGAAGAGCAAATCGCGGCGC
>NZ_JACIGK010000045.1 GCF_014197915.1 Roseospira visakhapatnamensis | reverse complement strand
GCAACACGATACGACAAGACCGACAGCAGCTACACCGCAAACTGGTACCTTGTCGCAGCCATCATCGCAGGTCGGTGATTGTCAACAGGCCCTAGTGGCTCCACGCGGGAACCCTGGCTGGCATATGGGTTGCTTTCCACTCTGGTGGAAGAGGAGTCCGCCATGGCAGTCGACGCCGTCGCCGCGACCGACACCCCATCACAGCCGTATCGCCTGGCCCGCAACCCGAAGTATGAGGGACAGCGGTCATACACGTTCGAAGAAACGCTGGCGATGTTCGACTTCTGGGACGTGGTGGACATCTTCAACCCACTCCAGCATATCCCCATCATCGGCAGCATCTACCGCGAACTGACGGGCGACGAGATCGGCTCCTTCGCCACCGTGGCCGGCGGTGCCCTGTTCGGCGGGCCGATCGGCGCCGTGTTCGGCGTGGCCAACGCCGTGGTCAAGGAGGCCACCGGCAGCGACCCCGGCCAACTGGCCATGGCCGCCTTCCTGTCGGACGACGGTACCCGGCCCGCCACCATGGCGCCGCTTCCCGACAACGTGGCCAACGCCGCGCCCAGCGCGCCCCTCGGGGCGACCCTGCTGGCCGCGCGCGGCGGTGTGCAGGCGGACGCGACCACCGTGGCGACATCCCCCGTGACCGTGTTCACGGGCGTGACCAATCCCGGCGGCACCGGGGGCGCACTCGCGTCGGGGACCGTCTCCTCGGCATGGGCCAATCCCTATGCCGCGCCCCTGGGGGGCCTGCTGCTGTCGGGCCAGGGGGATCGCCTGATGCCCGGCGCCGTCTTCGACGGCGGCGCGCAGGCGCGGACCTTGACGCGCGCCGATGCCGTGCCCACCCTCACCGGCGCGCAATCGGCCGCCCTGGCCGCCTTCGTCACCCAGCAGTCCGGCGGCGGTCCCTCCCGCGGCGATGGCAGCCCACGGATCACCACAGCGCCGGGCGGGATCACCGGCGCCGAACTCGCCGCCCGCACGGCCGTCGCACCAGCCGCCGCCACCGACCCGGGTCACCAGGGTCAGGACATGCCCCAGAACGAGACGCCAACCATGACGCAGGGCCAGGACCAGGACGCTTCTCGCAACCCTCGACAGGATCGCGCCCCGGACGATCCGTCGACGCGACAGCCGGCGGCCATGGCGGCACCGGCGGTGCCGACGGACATCCAGCGCGGCCGGGACGCGTTGCGGACACGCCTGGCGGCGGCCCAGGGCGCGTCGTTGCCCGGCCTGGGTCCCAACCAGGGTCTTGGCGCGGCCGCCGGCGCGGCGACGGAGGTCGCGGCGGCGGACGGACGCCCCACGGGCATGACCCTCGCCGACTATCGCGATCGTCCGGTGACCCCGGCGGTCGACGCCGACAGACGGCCGTCGGGCCGAGGCCGGGCCGGGTCCCGCACGGCCATCAACGGCGGCGACGCCGCCGGATTCGCCAACCTGCTCCCCGATCCGGCGACCATGGCCCGCGTCCTGGAGCAGGGCGGCACCGTGGCCAATGCCGTCGCCGCCCAGGCCCGGCGCGCCGCCGAGGGTCTGGGCCACACCGTCAGCCCGGCGCCGGTGACCGGCGGCTATCCACGCCCCGAGGCGTTCCGCGCCATGCCGGTGGCGGGCAATGGCGAAGCCACGGCGACGACCACGCCCGCCGTCCCCACCCCTGTCGCGGCGGGGGACGGGTCGGCGCCGGTGGTCGCCCAGCCTTGGTTTTCCAACCAGGTCATGGACGCCATGCGCCGCTATGACGCCCTGCGCGATGGCGCGGGCGCCATACAGCCCGTATCCTGACGCCCGTGATCGTGACGCTGGCGCACCCCCTCGTGGTCGACCCGGACGGCTGGCTGCGCCGCGACGAGGCACACCGTCAGCCGTGCGCCCTGGGGCGCGCGGGCGTGGTCCCGGCGGCGGTCAAGCGCGAGGGCGACGGGGGCACGCCGGCCGGCGTCTGGCCGCTGCGGCGCCTGTTCTACCGGGCCGACCGCCTGATCGCCGCGCCCTCCGTCGGCGTCTCGGGCCTGTCCGTCACGCCACTGACACCGGCCCTGGGGTGGTGCGACGATCCAACCCATCACGACTACAACCATTTGGTGACGCTGCCGCACCCGGCCGGGTACGAACGCCTGTGGCGCGACGACGGTCTGTATGACGTGATCGTGGTCCTGGGGCATAACGACGATCCGCCCGACCCCGGACGGGGCAGCGCCATCTTCCTGCATGCCGCCTTGCCCGATCCGGGTGCACGGCATGGGCTTCGCCCCACGGCCGGCTGCGTGGCGGTGCCGTTGGCGGACCTGCTTGAGGTGTTGGCGGCGTTGCCGGCCAACCCGGTGCTGGACATCCGGACGCCAGGTTAGTTAGGCCTGGGCATCCAGGGCGCGAGCGTCGGAGACCAGGACGGTTCGCTCCACCCACCAGGCCGGACGCAGGGCCGCCAGGTAGGCGCGCGCCTGCTCGGCCTCGGCTTCGGTGCCGAACAGCGCGAAGCAGGTGGCACCGCTGCCCGACATGCGGGTCAACAGGGCGCCGGGCTGGTCGGTCAGCAAGGCCAGCGCATCCCCCACCGCGTCCGCCAGCCCGCGCGCCGGCCGCTCCAGGTCGTTGCGGCGCAGGATGAGTTCGTTGGCCAGGGCGATGGCGTTGATCGGTGCGTCGCGCAGGGGCGCGGGATGGGAGAACGGCCCCGACCGATCGCGGAACACCGCCGGGGTGGACACCGGAACCCCCGGGTTGATCAGCACCATGGGCACCGCCGGCAGCGAGGGCGCCGGCGTCAGGCCCTCGCCGATCCCGGTCATGTGGGCGGCCCGCCCGAACAGGCACACCGGCACGTCGGCCCCCAGCGACAGGGCCAGATCAAGCATGGGGCCATCCCCCAGGGTCAGGCCCCACAGGCGGTACAGCCCTCGCAGCGCCGCCGCCGCGTCCGCCGAACCGCCGCCGATACCGCCGGCCACCGGCAGCCTCTTGACCAGGGTAACGCGCGCGCGCGGCGCCACCCCTCCGGCCTCGGCCAGCGCGCGGGCGGCCCGCAGGATCAGGTTGTCGTCGCCGGACAGGTCGGCGAGGGCACCGGCGTTCGGTCCCTCCACGGTCAGGGACAGAGCCTCCCCCTCCCCCTCCCCGCTCCCCTCGTCCTCCGGAGGAGGCGCGACGAGCACGGTGTCGAACACACCGGCGAAGGCCACCAGGCTGTCGAGCAGATGGTAGCCGTCCGGCCGTCGCCCCACCACGTGCAGGAACAGGTTGACCTTGGCGGGCGCCGCCAGACGAAGGGCCGGATCGGACGCGCGCGATGGAGACGGGGACGGGCTCGGTACGGTCACCGCGCGTCCTCCGCACCGGTGTCATCTGCGCCGTCGGCGCCGTCGGCCGGTGTCCCGGCGTCTGGATCGCCCAGGCCCTCGCGAAGCTTGCGCCTCAGATCCTCGGCCTGCCCGGGATCGGGCTCCAGGCTGAGCGCGCGCTCCCACTGGAATCGGGCCTCGGTGCGCCGGCCGACGCGCCAGTAGGCGTCACCCAGATGGTCGTTGATGGTCGGGTCCTGGGGCCGCAGTTCCACCGCCCGCTCCAGTTCCTCCACGGCCTCGGCGTAGCGGCCCAGCAGGTAGTAGCCCCAGCCCAGGCTGTCGACGATGTAGCCGTCGCGCGGTCGCTGGCGCACCGCGTCCTGGATCATCTCCACCGCGCGCTCGATATGCTCGCCGCGATCCAGCCAGGAGTAGCCCAGATAGTTGAGCACCTCGGGCTGGCCGGGGTGCAGTTCCAGGGTGCGCAGGAAATCGGCCTCCGCCCGGGCCCACTGGCCCGCTCGCTCGTGGGCGATGCCGCGCCGGTAGAGGATCGGCCACAGGCCGGGATCGTCCTCGGCCAGGCGGTCGATCGCCCGGCCGTAGACGGCGGCGGCCTCGCCGTAGCGCTCCTCCCGGCGCAACAGGTCGCCCATGTCCACCAGCGGCTCGGCCTGATCGGGCCGCGCGTCCGCCAACGCCGCGTAGCGCTCCAGCGCGTCGTCGACACGGTCCATGTTCTCCAAGTTCTCGGCCCGATAGAGCTGGACCAGGTAGCCCAGCGCCGGATCGGCGCTGGTGTCCAGGTCGGTCAGCACCCGGTCGGCATCGGCGAAGCGATCCATGCGGCGCAGGGTCTCGGCGATGGCCACGGCCGCCGTCGGGAAGTCCGGCCGCACCGCCCGCGCCAGTTGGAACAGCACGATGGCCGTGTCCGACCCCTGCCCCTGGTTGACCACCAGGCCGACATGATACAGCGCCTCGGCGAACCCCTCGCCGGCGGTGGACGGCAGGGCCGACATGGCGGTCGAGGGATCGGGCGCCTCCAGGCGCTCCGCCAGTTGCTGAAGCATGAGCGAGCCCGGCCGGGAGGCGCGTTGCTCTTGCACCAGCGCCCGCGCCTCGTCCGGGCGGTTCTGCCAGACCAGCAGTTCCGCCACCAGCCGGCCGGCGCGGGGGCTGTCCAGGGCATGGTCCTTCATGTAGGCGTCGAGGCGCGCGCGGCTGATCGCGGCATCGTTCGCCACCCGGGCCATGATCGCGGCGTGCAACTCGACCAGGGGACGCGCCGAGGGAAGACTGTTGGCCGGCTCCAGGGTTTCCAGGGCGACCGCCAGGCCATCGCCCCGTCCCAGCCTGGCCCATCCCCCCAGCAACGGCCGCAGCAAGGTGTTGAGGCCGATCACCTCCAGTCCGTCGATCAGGGTCACCGCCGTCGCCGGGTCGTCGTCGCGCATGGCCTCGGTGGCCAGCAGCAGCGGCGCGAAGTCGTCGTCCGGCATGACCTCCAGCGCTCGCCGGGCCGTCTCCAGGGCGGCCGGCAGACGTCCATCGGCGGCCAGATAGTAGTAGGCGCGCCGCATCAGCTCCGGATTGTCCGGGTCGGCCTCCAGCGCGGCGGCATAGCTATCGGCGGCGGCGGGAATGTCGTTGGCGTGCTGAGCGGTCCGCCCGGCCAGGAACTTCCCCAGCGCGCGCGCCATGGTCCCCGGATCGCGGGCCGGCACCATGACCGCCGCCCCCGGAAAGGTCGCTCCGTCATCCGCGCCGACTCCCTGGCCTGTCCCGCCGTCCTCCGCCACCTGCCAAGGCATCCGCGCCGACGCGGCGTCCGACGCGCCGCCGCCGGGTGGCTGGGCACAGGCCGCCGGTACCAGCGCCAGCGTGAGGACGAGTCCGCCGGCACGGGCCAGGAGACGGGAAGGCCTGCGCCCGTGAGATGACCAGGACACCGGAAGCACGCGAACGGCGGACAACGCCATGAAACACTCCTGAAAGGGCGAGGTGCCATCGTCGGACCACCCGAGCATGACGGGCAAACCCTTGAGACGCAAGACACGACCGCTCCGTCCGGGGGCCAAAGCCCCCAGATGCCCCCGTTTCAGGCGCGGATCGCCCTACATGTTGGGATAATTGGGACCATCCCCCCCCTGTGGCACGACCCAGTTGATGTTCTGTGTCGGATCCTTGATGTCGCAGGTCTTGCAGTGCACGCAGTTCTGGAAGTTGATCTGAAGGCGCTGGCCGCCGGCCGCCGGATCGTCCACGAACTCATACACCCCGGCGGGACAGAAGCGCGCCTCCGGTCCGGCGAAGGTGGCGAGGTTCACGCCGACCGGCACGCCCGCGTCCTTCAGGGTCAGGTGGCAGGGCTGATCTTCCTCGTGATTGGTGTTGGACAGGTACACCGAGGACAGCCGGTCGAAGGTCAGCGTGCCGTCCGGCTTGGGATAGTCGATGGGCGTGCACTCGGCCGCCGGCTTCAGGGCCGCGTGGTCCTCGTGATGGCCCAGGGTCCAGGGCATGGCGCCCCGGAACACATAGGCTTCCAGCGCCGAGTAGGTCAGGCCGCCCCACAGGCCCCATTTGAACGATGGGCGGATGTTGCGCACCGCCTTCAGTTCCTTGCCCAGCCAGGAGGACGCGACCGCTTCCTGATAGCCGCTGACGGATCCGTCACGCTCGGCCTTCAGATGCTCGAACACCGCCTCGGCGGCCAGCATGCCGGACTTCATGGCCGTGTGGGTGCCCTTGATCTTGGGCACGTTCAGGAAGCCCGCCGTGTCCCCCACCAGCGCGCCGCCCGGGAAGGTGAGCCTGGGCAGCGACTGCCAGCCGCCCTCCGCCAGGGCCCGGGCGCCATAGGCGATGCGCCGGCCGCCCTCGAACGTCGGCCGGATGCTCGGATGGGTCTTGAAGCGCTGGAACTCGTCGAACGGGCTCAGGTAGGGGTTGGTGTAGTCCAGGCCGATCACGAAGCCCACGGCCACCAGCCGGTCGCCGAAGTGATACTGGAAGGAGCCACCGTAAACGTCGCGCGGCACCGGCCAGCCGATGGTGTGCTCGATCAGGCCGGGCGCGTGCTTGGCCGCCTCCACCTCCCACAGTTCCTTGATGCCGATGCCGTAGGTCTGCGGCTGCACGCCCTTGCGCAGATCGAACCGCTCCATCAGGCCCTTGGTCAGCGATCCCCGGCAGCCTTCGGCGAAGATGGTCTGCCGGGCATGCAGTTCCACGCCCGGCTCGTGGTTTGCCGTCGGCGCGCCGTCCTTGCCCACGCCCATGTCGCCGGTGGCCACGCCCTTGACCGACCCGTCCGGGTGATACAGCACCTCGGCGGCGGCGAACCCCGGGTAGATTTCCACCTCCAGCGCCTCGGCCTGTTCCGCCAGCCAGCGACAGACGTTGCCCAGGCTGACGATGTAGTTGCCGGCGTTGTGCATTTGCGGCGGCGCCGGCAGGGTGACGTGCCGCTTCTCGGTGAGGAACAGGAAGCGGTCCTTGCCGGCCGGCGTGTCCAGCGGCGCCCCCCGATCACGCCAGTCTGGGATCAGTTCGTCCAGCGCCCGGGTCTCGATCACCGCGCCGGACAGAATGTGGGCGCCGACCTCCGACCCCTTTTCCAGGACACAGACGCTCAGGTCGTGGCCCGTCTCCGCCGCCAGCGTCTTCAGGCGGATCGCCGCCGCCAGACCGGACGGACCGCCGCCGACGATGACGACATCGAACTCCATCGCTTCCCGTTCCATGAATCCTCTCCTTCGCGGCCGGAATGTCGTGTCTTCCGGTCCCCGGCATTGCCCGTGTGGTCCCATCAAGGGCGTCTCACTCACGCGCCCGTGATCGGGTTGCCTGCGACGGACGCGCGCCCGTCCCACTCTCGCCTGGTGCTATAGCATATGGACCCCTCCGGGGGAAAACCGAACCCCTCCGATCGCGCCGACCCCGCCACGGCGATCCGCCCCCCCTCATCCGGCATCGCGCGCCCGGCCAAGAGTCCTACTCCGATCGGCGGATCCGCCGGCCCCGGACCCGCCGGTCATGACGTTTCGCCATATTGCCCGGCACCGGAGGCGCCCTGTACCCTTGAATTGGAAGGATTCCGGGGTGTTGCAAGGGATGCCGGCCATGGGCGCCGGGACGTGCACGGATTGCCCCGGGTTTGGGTAATACGCATGCGGGATCAGCCCCTGGGCAAAACGGTGTCCGGACTCGTTTCCGCGTCACGGTGCGGTTCGGTCCCCTCGTGCCCCGACACCACCGCCACGGCGACACGCCAGCCGGTCTCGGCCACCCGCGCCCGCGAGGCCCTGTTGCTGACCTGCCTGGACCTGCCGGGCCTAGCCCCGCTGTTCGAGGATCTGCGGGCTGTCACGGGCCTGTCGGTCACCCTGCTCGACCGTCAGGGGCGGGTGCTGACCACGTCGCGCTGTCAGCGCCTGTGCACCGCCCTGTTGCGTCCGCACCCGACCGCCGGGTGCGTCTGCACCCGGCACGACATCGCCCTGGCCCAGCGTCTGGAGGCGGACGCGGCGTCGTTCACCGCGCCGTGCCCGCATGGCCTGAATGACGCCGTCACCCGGGTCGACATCGACGGCCTGCACGTCGCCACCCTCAAGGCCGGCCCGTTCTTGCCGGGTCCCGCCGACAGGGACCACTTCGACGCCCTGCGCCGGCGCCACGACCTCGCCGAGGCGGCGTTTCGGGAGGCCCTGGACGAGCTCCCCGTGATCGACGCGGCTCGCCTGCCCGCCATTCTCAGCCTGATGGAATCCCTGGCACGCCAGATCGCCACGCAGGCCAGCGCGGAACTGCGCGCCCGCGACGCCACCACCCGCGCCGAGACCCTGGCCGCCGACCGGTCGGTGGATGTTCGCCATCTGCAAGACCGGCTGATCCGACTCGCCGCGCACGTTCCCGGCGTGATCTATCAATACCGCCTGTTCGCCGACGGCCGGTCGTGCTTTCCGTATGCCAGCGACGGCATGCGCGAGGTCTACGGCATCGGCCCCGCCGATGTTCGCGACGACGCCGGCCCGGTGTTCGCCGCCCTGCATCCGGACGACGCCGCCCGGATCCGGGAGTCCATCCTGACCTCGGCGCGCACCGGCGCCGTCTGGCACGAGCAGTACAGGGCCCGCCATCCCACCAAGGGGATCATCTGGCTGGACGGACGCGCGACGCCCGAGCGTCTGGCGGACGACAGCGTGCTCTGGCACGGCGTGATCGTCGACGTCACCGGCCAGATGGAAACCGAACGCTGCCTTCGGGACATTCAGAATCGCTACCGCCTGGTGACCCTGGCGGTGCGGGACGGCACCTGGGAGTTCGACTTGCGGAGCGGCCAGGGTCATGTCGACGACCGCTTCCAGGACATGCTGGGATACCCACCCAGCCAGCATGACATGACGGTGGACGAGTGGCTGTCGGCGGTGCATCCGGATGACGTGCATGCCGTTCGAGCCTCCATCCGCGCCCAGTGGATGGTCGGCGAAACCGTGCAGATCGAATACCGCCACCGCACGGCGCACGGCGGCTGGACGTGGATCGAATCCCGGGGCCGCGTGCTGGAACGCGACTGCGGTTGGCCCGTGCGCCTGGTCGGAACCAACCGCGACATCTCCGACCGCAAGGCGATCGAAGCCGCGTTGCAGGAAAGCGAGGCCCGGTTCCGGGGACTGTTCGAGAATGCCCCCATGGCCTATGTGGCGCTGGACAGCGCCGGACGGATTGTCGACCTGAACGCCCCCCTGTGCCAGATGCTAGGCCGACCCCGCGCCGAGATCGTCGGCCAGGTGTTCGGGGCCTTCCTGGCCCAGCACGGGCGCCCCACAGGCATCAAGCGGCTGGCCCGGATTCTACGCGACGATCAGGCCGACATCGTTCTGGACCTGCAACCCATCGACGGCGCCATGGTGACCGTCCACATGGTCGGTCAGGTCCAGCGCGATGACGACGGCGCGTTCCTCCGGGCGCATTGCGTTCTGCACGACATCACCGACCACGCGCGTCTTGAGGCACGCCTGGCGCAGTCCAACGCCGACCTCAGCCAGTTCGCCTACGCCGTCTCGCACGACCTGCGCGAACCGCTGCGGATGGTGTCGGGATTCCTCGGGCTGATCGAACATCGCATGGGTCCCGCCGTCGACTCCGAACTGGCCGAGTTCCTGGGCTTCGCCATCGACGGGGCGCGCCGCATGGACCGGATGATCCTGGACCTGCTGGACTACTCGCGAGTCGGACGCGACGGTGACGAGGCGGGACCGGTTGGGTTGGCCGACGTCGTCGCCGAGGCCCTGGCCAACCTCAGCGCGACCATCGCCGAGCGCGGGGCCCGGATCGGCACCGCCCCCGACCTGCCCACCATCAGCGGGCGACGATCGGATCTGGTGCGTCTGTTCCAGAACCTGATCGGCAATGCCGTCAAGTTCGTGCCGGCCGACCGCCGGCCCCGCATCGCCATCCGCTGCCGCGAGGCCGGCGCCGCCCACTGGCGCATCACCGTGGCCGACAACGGCACGGGCGTGCCCCCCGAGATGCGCGATCGGGTGTTCGGGGTGTTCGAGCGCCTGGTCGCCGAGAACGAGGTGTCCGGAACCGGGGTCGGTCTGGCCCTGTGCCGCAAGATCATCGAACGCCACGGCGGCGACATCTGGTTCGCCGACGCGGATGACGACGCCCTCGGCACGCAGGCCGGGACCGGCGCCGTGGTGCACCTGCTGCTGCCCAAGCAGTCGGCCGACGGCGCCGACGACGCCACCGTGGTCCGCGACCGGGTCACCCTGCTGGAGACCCTGAACACCCACCAGGTGCGCATCGTGGCCCGCCTGAAGAATCTGTCCGACACGATCGCGCACCGCCAGGCCGACCGGACCACGGTGGATGGCGAGATCGAGTTCCTGATCCGCGAGGTGGAGTGCTATCGCGTGTTCGTGCACGCCAACGCGGACGGCATCTTCGGCTTCGGTCTGTCCCGCGACGACCAGGACCCACGGGCCGACGCCGACTCCCTGGTGTTCTCGGTGCATCAGCTCCATCGGACGGTGGAAGATCAGGATCCCTGCACACCGGCCGGGCAGCAGTCGATCGGCCGCACCCTGAGCGCCCTGCTGGGGCATGTGCGCCGATCTCATGCCTGGCTGCAACGGCGGCGCGATGACCGCCTGCTCAAGCACGGGATCGCCGGGGCGGCCCATGGTCCCGTGTCCGACCCGCCTGCCTAGACGACGACAGCCATGGAAGACGACGGACCTCGCCCGTTGCCCTGCCCGTTGCCGTGGTCCGGTCCCGCGGTCAGGCGCGTTGGTACTGGCTGATGTCGACGGCGTCGATCTGATCGGGCAGCAGGTAGGTCTCCGCGTACCGCCGCCAGACACCCGACCGCAGGAACAGGTCGAACAGCTCCGGATCGATGTGGTTGTCGTTGCGCATGAAGCTCATGATCTTCAGCGCCTCGGACAGGGTCTTGGGCTTCTTGTAGGGACGGTCGGCGGCGGTCAGCGCCTCGAAGATGTCGGCGATGGCCATGATGCGGGCCGGAATGGACATGTCGGCGGCCTTGATGCCGCGCGGGTAGCCCCGGCCGTCCATCGTTTCATGATGGCCGCCGGCAATCTCGGGGACCCGTCGCAGAGACTTTGGCCAGGGCAGACTCTCCAGCATGATGATGGTCTGGACCATGTGGTCGTTGATCTTGAAGCGCTCTTCCCTGGTCAAGGTGCCGCGCGTGACGGACAGGTTGTAGATCTCGCCAAGATTGAACTGGTCATCCGGCGCCAGCATGGTGAAGCCGCGCGCGTTGTCCGCCGTCAGCGGCGGCACGCCGCCGGGCCAGGGGATGACGTGCTCGGGCTTGTCATCCAGCAGGCGTTCCCGGACGGGCAACGGCTGGGGCGGAACCCCCTGGAGGCGCAGGTCCTCGGCCTGCGACAGCCCCAGGCGGTCGTCGAAGTGCCGGGTCCAGGATTGCGCCCCGATGGCCTGGAGCCGGGCCAGGCGATCCTCTCCCATGAACTCGCCGCCAATGTTGCACTCGGCCACGAAGGCGAAGTCGTCCAGAAGCTGGCGCTGGCGGTCCTCGCGCGCGGCGGCGGCGGCACCGGGCGGCGCCCCGGCCAGCAGCGCCCGGCACTCCTCGATCTCGGCGTCGCGCCACAGCACCTCGAACCGGGTGCGGACCTCATGGATCCGGTTGTAGATGGTTTCCAGCTTGGTGGCCTTGTCCACCACGTATTCGGGGATGGTCACCTTGCCGCAGTCATGCAACCAACTGGCGATATGGAGTTCGTACCAGTCCTCCTCGGTCAGATCGAAGTCGCGGAAGGGGCCCTGATCCTCGCAGGCGGCCTCGGTCAGCAGGCGCGTGACCTCGGGCACGCGCGAGCAATGCCCGCCGGTGTAGGGCGACTTGGCGTCGATGGCGCCGGCGATCAGTTCGATGAAGGAGTCCATCAGCCGGCGCTGGGCCTCCAGCAGAAGCTGGTTTTCCAGCGCCACCCCGGCCTGCGCCGCCAGGGCCTGGGCGACGGAGATTTCGGACTCGTCGAAGGGCCGGGTGGTTCCGGCGCGCGGGTCACTGGCGTTGATGAGTTGCAGCACACCGGTGATCTCGCCGCGCCGGTTGGTCAGGGGCACCGCCAGCAGCGAGGTGGTGCGATAGGCGTTGTCCGCATCAAAGGCGCGCGGCCCGGTGAAATCGAACTCGTCGCTGTCGTAGACGTCGGGGATGTGCACCGTCCGCCCGGTCAGCGCCGTGTAGGTCGCCATGTTGGCGTGATTGGGCGCGCCGTCGGAGTCATGCAGCGGCAGGGGCGCGAACGGGATGTGGTCGCCGCCGTCCCCGCCCAGGCGGATGCCGAGGCTGGTGTTGAGAATGATGCCGAATTCCAGGCGGTCCCGCTCCTCATCCAGCAAATAGACCGTGCCGCCATCCGTGTGACACAGTTCGGTCGCCGAACGCAGCACCGTTTCCACCAGGCGCCGGGGATTGCGCTCCGACCCCATCAGGATGCCCAGATCGATCAACCGGCTTCGCGTCTCCTCCAGCGAGGCCCGGCGCCCCTCCATGGTGTTGAAGGCATCGATCACCTCGCCCAGCTCGTCGCGGCTGGACACCGGCACATGGCGAACGACGCCGGGTTCGGGATCGGCGATCATCGCCTGATGCAGGCGGTTCAGGGGACGGAAGATCAGGCGCCCGGTGGTGACCAGCACCAGCGTCATCAGCACCAGGACCATGATGGTGGCGATGACCACGTCGGACACCAGACGCTGGCGCAGGGCCACCCACAGCCGATCCTCGTCGAAGGCCACCAGCAGCGACCCCATCTGGATCTCGGTGTCGCGACCGCGATAGATGATGCGGCCGACCCGGAACAGGTCGATGTCGGCCTGCATGGCCTCGGTCTCGCCGACCTCGACCACCGGCCGCCCGTCCACGGTGACGACGGACATCGCCCGCAGGTCGGGATGCTGGGCCATCACCGCCACGAACTGCCGCGTCAAGGCATCGTCGAACTGCCACAAGGGCGCGGCCAGCACATCGGCACTGGTGGCGACGAAGGCGTCGAGCCGCTGCGTCAGGTCGCGCGCGGCGGCGCTGTGGGCGCGCCATTCGATCACGCCGAAGACAACGGTCATGACCAGCAGCAGCGACGGCACATACAGCCACAACAGCTTGGTCCGGAGGGACACGAAAGGCCCGCGACGCGCCACTCCGGCCGCCTGCCCCCTGGTCGCCTGCTCACCACCGCCCCGACCGCGCGGTGTCGTGTCACCCGTCCCGCTCATGGAGCCTCCGCCACCATGCCCAACACGCCGGATCGGCCGTAGCCCGGGTCTTGGCCGCGCATCGGGCAGGAGCCCCGCGCCAACGTCCCCAGCGGGTCCCCCAACCCGGTCCGCGCCGCCCCTCGCCGGCCCCCGGGCACGAGGACAACCCGAACCCGACCGACCTCGGCACCCAGAGACATGTCTCCGTGTCGCACCATGATATGCACACCGCCGGAACGATAGCACGGTTTCGGCGGAAAGTCCGACCCCGACCCGCCCGGAGGTCCTTGCCCGAGGCTCACCGTGGCACGGCCCACGCGGGTCGACCGGATCAAGCGGATCGAGCGGCGATCAGGGCATCGCCGACCCGTCCCCGAGAGTTGCCGCCGCCGTGCCGTCGTGCCCGGACAACCGCCAGAGGTCGGCGACCACGCGGCGGGCCCGATCTTCCGGAAGGACGTCCCGCGTGATGCGCTCGGCCTCGCCCATGTTCCCGGCCAGGGCATGCAACAGCGCCAGGTTCTGGCGCATCTGAATCGTGGCATCCAGATGCCGCGTCGTCCGCGTTTGCAGGGCGATGGCCTCGTCGAGGGATCCGGTCACCGCCAGCGACAGGGCCAGATTGTTCGCCGATCGCAGGTCATCGGGATTCAGGTCCAGGGCGGCGCGGTAGGCCGCCTGGGCCTCGGCATGCCGGCCGTCGCGGTCGGCCACCAGCCCCGCCAGGCCATGCACGCCCGGCGCGGTCGGTGCATCGCGCCGCAGGGCCTCGACCTCGGCTCGGGCATCGCTCAGCATGCCAGCCGCCAGCAGAGCACGGCCGCGCTCCAGCCGCACCGGCACGGTCTCGGTCAGATGCTCCCGGGTCAGGGCGCGGCGCAAGAGGCGAAGCGCCTGGACCGGCTCCCCGGCGTAGCGTTGGTTTCGTGCCACGCCCAGGATGTAGGTCTCGTTGTCCGGGTCCTCGGTCGCCAGTCGGCCGTATTGTTCGACCGCCTTGGCGTAGTCGTTCCGGGCCTCGCTCTGACGGGCCATGGACTCCAGCGTCCGGAACAGCACCTCCGTCCGATCTCCCTCGGGCGATCCCGGATCGGCCGGCGTGGCGCAGGCACCCAACGCCAGGACCACGGCCAGGGGGATCACCAGGGTAGCGGCGGCACGACCCCGGTCAGACATGAGCCAGGGCCTTCAGGCGCGACGGCTGGCGGATGATCAGGGCGCGGTTCTGGCGCATCACCACCCCCTCCCGCGCGAGCCAGCCGATGGCGGCCGCGACCGTCTCCCGCTTGGTGCCGGACCAGAAGGCGATGTCCGTATGCGCCGGAAGAGGGCTGATGATCCATTCCATGGGCCGGTCCGGGTTCACCTCGGCCAGCCGCATCAACTGCATGTACACCCGCTGCTTGGCCGTCAGGGTGGACAGGTTGTACATGCGCTGGTTGGAGTTGCGCAGGTACCCGGCCACGCGCCGCAGCAGGGCGATGGACAGCGCCGGATGCTGCTGGACCAGGCTCATGAACGTGGGACCATCCAGCACGGCCAGGATCGTCGGCTCCAGCGCCACCGCGCGGGCGGACCGCATGCGCCCGTCGATGGCCGACAGTTCGCCGAAGGTATCGCCGCCGCCCATCTCGACCAGCGTCATGGGCGTGCCTTCGTCGACCAGCGGCTCGACGGCCACGCCATCACCGCGATCGTCCTCGGCGGGCATCGGCGCGGCGCCCGGATCCACTCCGGCCGGCGATCCCGCGCGCGGGGTGTCGCCGGCGCCGGTCTGGACGCGGGCGTCCTCGGGCGATCGGTACACCACGATGCGCAACCGGCCTTCGACGATGAAGTAAACGTCCTGGCTGGGATCGTCCTGATCGAAGACCACGTCGTCCACATCGAGACGGCGCCAGCGGCACAGCGTCACCATGGCGCGCCGGCTGTCCGGGCTCAGATGGGACAGGAGCTGATTGCCATCCAGGGTCGCCTTGCCACCGATCGCGGCGGCGTCGGTATCCGCGCCACCCAATGGCGGCTTGGTCGACGGCGGCGCCGTCAACCCTGGGGACTCCGTCCCACCCATGTCACTCTCCTTCTGGATCGCGAACCGACCACCACCCCCAGCCCGCCCGTCCGGAAACCGCGAGCCGCCTCTCGGGTCAGGGGGCACCAGCCGTCCGGACCTTACGGGGGGCGTCGGCCATCTCCTTGGAGTGCCCAACCCCAGCACGACTCCACCATAATGTGGGTCGCCCGGCCGCGTAATCCCCTTTTTGGCACGGATCCCATGGCCGTCCGCCCCCCCCGAGGCGGCGGGACCGCCGGCATCAGGCCCACGCACGCCGCCAACCCACCCCATGACCCGGTGGGTCAAAACGGTGGATGGCCCCCCGTCAACGCGATACATTTTTGGCAACGGCTCGGCGCGGACGGCCCCGGCGGACGCCCGAGGCCGAGATGTGCGGATCGAGGACCGGGCGTTATCCTCGCGGACCATGCGCGGCCACAGCGGATCAGGGGACACGACAATGAGCGACGCGGATCAGACCGGCGTGGACCAGACTGGCGTGGACCAGGCCGGCAAGGCCGCCCCCGTGCGCCGCAGCGCCAAGCGCAGACGGATCGTCAAGGGCGCCTGGCTGGTGATGGGCGACGGGGAAACCACCATCTATTGCGTGGTGCGGGACATCTCGGCCACGGGCGCGCGGGTCAAACTGTCCGAGACGACGCAGATCGACGGCCGTCTGCGCCTGACCTTGTCCGATGGGGAAACCCTGGACGCCGAGGTCGTACGGCATGTGGGCGAGGAGATCGGCATCCGCTTCACCGAAGGCGACCGCCCGTCCCTGGCCCCGCCCCCCGGCCCCCTGGAAGAGTTGCTGCGCGTGGTGATGGAACTGGAGATTGAGGACGTGCTGGAGCGACTCGACTCCCTCGGGCTGTCCCAGGACGAGGCCATCGCCCAAACCGCCGAAGCCATGCACAAGGCGCACGGCGACCTTGTCGCCCTGCTGGGCAACAAGGTCGGCCCCTGGTGAGCCACGACCCACGGACCCCGTGGCTCCCGCCGCAGGCGCGGAAACCACGGGATCCACACCGCTGAGCGAGTCTCTCGGCGCCGCCGGAAAACGGGGCGCCGTGTTCCTAAGTCGTGTCCGTCAGGCTGCGGTGGCCGTGGGCACGCCCTTTTCACGAAGCAGGGACACCAGTTCGCCGTCCTGCGCCATTTCGCGCACGATGTCGCAGCCGCCGACAAACTCGCCCTTCACATAGAGCTGCGGGATGGTCGGCCAGTTGGAGAAGTCCTTGATGCCCTGGCGGATGCTTTCGTCCTCCAGGACATTGACTCCCTTGTAGGTCACGCCCACATGGGCCAGCACCTGCACCACGGCGGCGGAGAAGCCGCACATCGGCGCCGATGGCGTGCCCTTCATGTAGAGCACCACGTCGTTGTCGGCGATGTCCTGGCGGATGCGATCGAAGGCCAGCGTGTCGGTCATGGTGTTCCTTCCCTTCCGAGCGGATGCCGCGTGGGCAATGGCGTCTGGGCGCATGTGGCGGGCATGGGCGCCCGACCAGAACCCCCAGAAAAATAAGACCAATCTGGTCCAATACTGTTCGGGCCGTGGATATGGCGTGCTTCGGCGGACCTGTCAACGGGGTGGACCGCCGGACCCTCAGCATGAGTTCAGTTTGCCATGCGCTCCAGAGGGGCGGTGGCTGTGTTGCTTTGACGGCGCAGATGGTCAGGCGGCGGAGACCTCGTGTGAACCAGGACAGTCGAGAGCGGCGGACCCTGGCGGGCTGTTGGTCGGGC
>NZ_JACIGK010000044.1 GCF_014197915.1 Roseospira visakhapatnamensis | reverse complement strand
TACAACTGCAAGCGGATGGCCCGCCTCAGGGCCGCATGACACCCGCGCCACCACCTAAACTCAAGGCCGCGCGGCCAAACCCGACAGACTGCTAGAGCCGATTCACGCGATCAATCGGAAACGCGACGCGTTTCAAATTGATCGCGATCGGCTCTGGGCGCATGGCGATCTGGTCGGCGGTCTTGAACCCGATGCCACGGATATCCCGTGCCAGCCGGTACGGGTTTTCGCTCATCACCTGGACGGCGTCGGCGCCATAGGTCTTGAAGATGCGCACCGCCCGGGCCGTTCCGACGCCATGGCTGTGCAGGAACACCATGATCTCGCGGACGACCTTCTGCTCGGCCCACGCGTCGACGATCCGCCGGGCGCGGACCGACCCGATGCCGTCAACCTCGCGCAGGCGATGCGGTTCGGTCTCGATGATGTCGAACACCCGGTCCCGGAAAGCGCGGACCAGCTTCTTGGCGTAAACAGGCCCGATACCCCGGATCATGCCGGAGCCAAGGTATTTCTCGATACCCTCGACCGAGGTGGGCGCCGAGGTTCTCAGAAACCGGGCCTTGAACTGCAAACCATGGGTCCGGTCGTTGACCCATTCACCGCTGGCGGTGACCCACTCGCCGCCGGAGATGGTGGCGGCATGGCCGACCACAGTCACCAGGTCGCGGTGCCCCCGTGCTTTCAGGCGGAGCACGCAGAAGCCGTTCTCCGCATTGTGGAAGGTAACGCGCTCGATCAGGCCGGCCAATACCTCCCGCTCCGATGGATCCGCCGGCTTGGTCACCGGCCGATCCGCGGCGCGTCGGCAACCTCGTCGGCCTCGCCGGTCTCACCATGGACTTCCTCGCGGATGAGCCGGTCCGTGATCTCGGCGAGATAGCTCGAAAGGACCCTGTTCAATTCCTGGAACTCGGGCCACAGGACGCCGTCGATGAAACTGGGCGGCCCCTTGACCAACACCGTCTGGCGATGCATGCGGCGATACCGGAACGGCTTCAGCCCATAGCGCCGGCACAGCGCGACGAACAAATGTCGGCCCCAGGGGTCCTGCAGGCTGAATTTGAACTCATCGGGCTGCTCGGACTCGACAGCCTCTCGCAGGCGGGCACGCAGGCGATCCGCTGCCGCCCCGGCGGCGGCCTTCTCGCCGGGCGTGGCCGCGCCGGCAAACAAGGCCTCGATCTTGCGCAGCTTATCGCGCAGGTCCTGGTCTGTGGTCATCGTTGTTCTATGCCCGCGTTCCGTCGTCCTCCGGCGAGCGTGCCCGGTTCAGTTCCAAGCGGCAATCCATCGCGGGCGCCACCGCCCAAGTTCTGCCCCTCGTGTTCGCTGATTGAACTGTCGTTGAAAGTCACGGAGAATGCAGATTTTGCGATTGCCCGCCTGACGGGCTCGGCCCGCGTCTGGGCGTAGCGCCGAAAACGGTCGATCATCGAGAGCACGCGCCAAACCAGCGGAGACTGTGCGAAAGGCTTCCGACAGCCCCCCGGTGCAGTTGCCCCGCGGTGGCACAACGAGAATTACTACAAGGGTTGAGGCGAGCATTGGTGACCCAGCGACGTTTCGCCCGCCATGTCGGCACCGACTACTCCGGGGCCAAGACATCGACGGCGAGCCTGCCGGGCCTGCGCGTCTATATCCCGGATTCGTCACCGGGATTCGGGCGGGTCGGGGTTTTGTGAGCGATAACAGAGGGCTATCGCGGATTTTGAGCGGCCCAGCACACTACATGACAGGGCGCATTTTGGGCTGACGGTGGATGGTGAGATCGATTCTCTTCCGGGTGGAAACACTGCCCATGGGAGCATCCCTTGGAGACCCGCCTTCTCACCATCCTGTCGCGGACGCTCTCGGCCCATGTCAGCCTTGGCAAGACGCGCCTGGAAACGCTCTGCCTTCTGGTTACCGGCATCATCAGCACGCGCACGGTCAACCTGTCGCACATCGCCGCCGAACGGCCCGATCGCGTTTAGGTTGCATCGACCTATCGCCGGCCGCAACGGTTCTTCCAGCATGCGCGGCTCGACGACGACTGGGTGGTTCCCCTGGTCGTGGCCCTGATCGGCTCGCGCCCGCCCTGGGTCCTGTGTCTCGACCGCACCAACTGGAAACTCGGTCAACGCGACGTGAACATCCTGCTGCTGGCCGTGGCCACGCGGCGCTTTCGGGTGCCTTTGATGTGGACCGTTCTCCAGGCGAGACAGCGTCGGCTGCGAACACAGATCGGCCCCGCCGGGCAGGCGCTCCAGGGCCAACTTGAAGACCGGGTCGCGGCGCAGGGCGCCAGCGTCGTTGGCGTCTTCATAGCCGGCCGCGATCATCAGCGTGCGAAAGGCGATTATGTCGGCCAGCGTGTGCTGAGTGCGGGCGGGGTCTCGGGGATCGTCCAGGCAGGCGGCCAGCCGAGCGGGCAGCCCGCCGCGTCGCTGGACCTCGCGCAACACCAGAAGGCCGCCGTCCTAGGAGATGGTGCCGCCGTCTAACCGGGCGACGATGTCCTTGTTCAGCACCGGTGACAGACCGGTCAGTGGCAGAGTAGGGTCGTCCATGGCGGGTGTCCTGGTCTGGGGATCCGTGTTTGTTGGCTTCGACACCCAGAAAATACGCGATCCCAATACCTTACGCTACACCCGCCAACCCCGATGAATAATCCGGGCTAATGCACGCCCTTGTGCACGCGGCCGACGTTCAGGATCGTGACGGCGGTGTCAATGTTATGACGACTCTGTTCGGTCTGTTTCCTTTTCTGATGACGCTCTTTGCCGACGGCGGTTACCAGGGCGAACAGTTCCAAAGTGGGCTCAAGAAGGCCATCGCGACGGTGAATGTGGAGATCGTAAAACGCTCCGATCAGGCCAAGGGCTTCGTCGTGCTCCCCAAACGCTGGGTCGTGGAACAAACGTTCGCCTGGCTCGGACGATGCCGCCGCCTCGCCAAGGACTGGGAGTGCCGGAACGCCAAAGCCTTCGCCTTCCTCAAGCTCGCCTCCATCCGGTTCATGCTCAGAAAGCTTTGTAAACCATCATAAAGTCGTCGGACAGACTCTTAGAGCCACACTTTTCTACCGCAGAAAACGGGGCGCAAAAATCAATGACGCGACCAAGATGTTCACTTTATGTTCGGAGGCCACTGTTCAAGTTGGGCATGACGCCGCGGTGGTGATTTGCCGTCGGATCACACGGAAACGGGTTGCGTACCCCCATTTCGGTCGTCGAACACGCCCGTCGAACCGACCCACGATCGGACCGCATCCGTTCTATTTCCGACAAAAATCCGATGGTGGGCGGCCGACAACCTTGCGGAACATGGTGGTGAACGCACTCTGGCTGGAATAGCCCAGATCCAGGGACACGGCCAGGACCGACTGGCCATCACCCAGGCGCGTCAGGGCTTCCATGATCCGCAGGCGTTGACGCCACTGGCCGAACGTCAGGCCGGTGTGCTGCACGAACAGACGCGCCAGGGTGCGCGCGCTGGTGTTGGTGACGGCGGCCCAGTCCTCCAAACCCCGATTGTCGTCCGGTTGGTCCATGAGCAAGGTCAGGATCGGGCTCAGCCGCCGGTCGTCGGACGTCGGCAGATGGATGCTGGTGAGGTCGTCGGCCAGACGGATCAGGTCGGTGATGACGAGCAGGATGCGAATGTTCTCGTCCCGCCTCCAGGCCTCGCCGCTCAGGGTCCGCCCATACATCAGCAGTTCCCGCATCAACGGCGTGACGTTGAGCACCTTGCAGGTCTCGGGCAGGCCCTCGATCTCGGTCGTCTGGACGTAGACGTTATGAACGTCAAGGTCGTCCAGGGCATCGACACAATGGACGACGCCCGGGGGGATCCACATCGCCTGCTGGGGCGACCCGGCCCAGATCTGGTGTGCGGCATGAACCCGGAACCGCCCCTTGCTTGGATAGATGAACTGTCCACGGCCATGGTGATGTGGCACACCGCGAAGCCCTTTCGGCAACCGGTTCGGCAGCAAAAGCACCGGGCTTTCGGCCCGCTCGATCGCGGAAAGCCGATCGCCATCCGGCATGGCGCCGGGTGTCCGATTCTCGACGCTGTTTGGCATTTTCGCGCGATACCTCAGAATCGCGACTGCATATCATTCCCCACAGCGCCATATGCAGCGGAGACCGCCGACATGTCCACAATCTCGTGGGAACACAAAAGGAATAGAAAGAGACTCAGCGTTATTTTCTTCACGGCGGCTCTTCTCCTGGTTTCGATGGCAGGTGGTCTGATGGGGCCGGCCGCCCTGGCACAGGATGAGGGGCGCATCGTCATCGCCGACAGCCGGGGCAACTGGGGACCCCCATCGCCTTATCTGCACGACCGGCGCGGACCGGGATACGTGCTGATGACCTTCGTCTTCGACACCCTGCTGTGGAAGGATGAAACAGGAACCCTGATCCCCGCCCTGGCGCGGTCGTGGCAGGCCGACGACACCGGTATCACCTTCCGGCTCGATCCCGATGCCACATGGCACGACGGAAAGCCGGTGACCGCCGCCGACGAGATCTTCACCTTCGACTATGTCCGGGAGCACCCCAGCCGATTCGTGGACCTCTCGGCGGTCGGGTCGGTGCGGGCGATCAGCCCGGCCGAGGTGCGGGTTGATTTCGCCCGCCCGTTCGCCCCATTCCTGACCAACGTGGCCGGGACCATGCCGATTCTGCCCGAGCATGTCTTTGGCGGCATCGACAATCCGGTGCGCTTCACCGACCCAGCCGCCATGACGGGATCCGGTCCCTATCGCCTCAAGGATTACGACCCGGTCCAGGGCGGCTATCTGTTCGAGGCCAATGCCGACTATTACCAGGGCGCACCGGTCGTCCAGGAGATCGCCTTCGTCAAGATGGGCACGGCCGCAGCCCTGGCCGGCCTCACGTCGGGCGCGGTCGATCTGATGACCAAGGTGCCGGCCACCGAACGGGCGGTCCTGAAAGCGGCCGGGCTGACCGTCCTGTCGTACCAGATGAACCACCCCGTGCGCCTGCAGTTCAACCACCGCCGCCCGGTTTTGGGCGACGTCCGGGTGAGGCAGGCCATGGCCCACCTGGTGGACCGCCCGCGTCTGATCGAGACGGTGTATCTGGGTGAGGCCGACCTGTGGGACGCGGCGGGACTGGACCCGCTCGACGCGACCGCGCCCGACCCGTACGCCCACGATCCGGCCGAAGCCGAACGGCTGTTGCGCGCGGCCGGGTGGCAGCGAGACTCCGAAGGACGGTGGCGGACGGCCGCTGGGGACACCCTCGACCTGACGATGGTGGCGCTCCGTCACTACGATCACGTGGCCCGGATGGTGGCCGCGCACCTGGAGGCCGCCGGGATCGGCGTGTCGGTCACCCTGTTCGACAGGGGCGGCCTTGACGCCGTTTTCGGACGCGATGCCTTCGATCTGGCCATCGTGTCCTTTAGCACCCTGGGCGATCCCGACGTCCTGCGCCAGACTATCCTGGGCGGACGTCCGGACAGCGACCGCTACACGGCCAACACCGCATTGACCCGCCTGCTGACCGACCAGGCGAGCGAACTGGACCCGGCGGCGAGAGCCGACATGGTGACCCGCGCCGGTGATCTGTACGCCGCCGACCTGCCGTCCTTCTTCATGATCTCCCCCCGGCGGGTGGTCGCATCGAACGACCGGGTCCGGCCCTTCGTGACGCCCGGCGGGATCGGCCCCGGTATTCCCCTGATCCTGAACAAACAGATGTTCCTGCCATGACAGGGTCGAGGGCCTCGTCCCTCGCGCGGCACGCCATCGCCCGATGCGTTGAGTATCTGCTGGCCCTGTTCATTCTGAGCAGCCTGAATTTCGTGGCCGTCCGGGCCTTGCCGGGCGATCCGCTGGACGTCTTGTTCGCGGACGCCACGC
This sequence comes from Roseospira visakhapatnamensis, assembly GCF_014197915.1. Lineage (GTDB taxonomy): Bacteria > Pseudomonadota > Alphaproteobacteria > Rhodospirillales > Rhodospirillaceae > Rhodospira > Rhodospira visakhapatnamensis. The sequence continues at coordinate 14,530 of NZ_JACIGK010000044.1, read as the reverse complement.
TGGCGGCGCCGACCGGCGAGGACCGCGACCAGTTGCGGCGCCTGTACGGGCTGGACGGCGGCCTGATGGACCAGTTCGTCCGCTATCTCGGACACCTGGCCGAAGGGGACCTGGGCGTTTCGGTGGTCCACGGTCTGCCGGTGGTGGACCTCATTCTGCCGGTGGCGCCCTGGACGCTGCTCCTTGTAGGGACGGCGACGGCACTGTCTGTCCTGCTGGGCACGGTGGGGGGGATCGAGACCGGCCTGAGGCACGGGCGCCGGGGAAGCGCGGGCCTGCTGGCCGTCCTCACCCTGGCGGACAGCATTCCGCCCTTCGTCCTGGCGATTGTGCTGCTGTTCGTCTTTGCCTTGGGATTGGAGCTGTTTCCGGCGTCGGGCGCCATGACGCCATTTTCGCAGGCTGAGGGCTTGGCGCGCCTGTCGGACATCGCCCTGCACGCCGTTCTGCCGCTGACCGCGCTGGTTCTCCACGAGACCACCAAAATCGCCTATCTGACCCGCGCCTCAACCATCACGGTATTGTCGCGCCCCTTCATGACCATGGCCCGCGCCAAGGGTGTTTCCCCCCTGCGGCTGCGGTCGTCCTATGTGGCGCCCAGCACCCTGGCGACGGTGGTGGCCCGGACCGCCGCCCTGTTCAGCGGTCTCGTATCAGGCGTCCTCTTCGTCGAGATCGTGTTTGCCTACCCCGGCCTGGGGATGCTGGTGGCCGAGGGCATCACCAGCCGGGACTATGCTGTGGTTCAGGGCGTGCTGCTGATCCTGGGCGTGACCATCCTGACCGTGAATCTGATCGCCGATCTGGTCATCCTGCGGCTGGCGGCGCGGGGATAAACCCATGGAAACAAGGTCCAGGGGTTTGGCCGTGGCGGGCGCGGGCTTGATCATCGCCGCCATGATCGCCGGCATGGTTTGGGGACTCGCCGCCCCTTTGCCCGACGTGCCCATGACCGCCACGCCACTGCTCCCCCCGGGGCCGGATCACTGGTTGGGTACCAATCAATTGGGACAGGACAACCTGCTGCGCGCCCTGGCCGCCACCCCGGGAACGCTGGCCCTGGGCCTGGCCGCCAGCCTGATCGCCCTGGTGCTCAGCACGGTCTACGGCTTCCTGGCGGTGACCGCGCCGCCGATCCTGGGGCGGGTCATGATGCGCGCGGTCGACGTCCTGCTGGCCCTGCCATCCTTGGTGGTGGCGATGCTGGTGGCGAGCTACCTGCGGCCCGGCCCCGGCGTGCTGGTGCTGCTGATGGCGGGACTCGGCTGGCCGCCGGACGTCCGGGTGGTGGCGGCCCTGGCCCGCCGAGAGGTGGCGCGGGACAGCACCCGCTATGCCCGCGCGTTCGGCGGCGGCCAAATCTATGTGATGACACGCCATGTCGTACCGAGAATGGTTCCCGTCCTGGTTGCCCTGACCGTGCAGGGTACGCGGCAGACCATCGCCCATGCCTCGGCGCTGGCGTTCGTCGGCCTGACCGATCCGTCCTTCCCCACCTGGGGCGGCATGCTGGCCGAGGCCCTTCCTCTGCTATACACCCCCAATGCGGTCTGGCAGATCGCCGCGCCGGCCCTGGCGTTGTGCGGGACCATCCTGGTCCTCGGCCTGGCCGGGACACGCCTGGAAACCTGGGCCCATCGGTCCCTGGGAGGATCCGATGATCGAGGTTGAGAACCTGACGGTCCGCCACGGAGAGGTCCCCGTGCTCGACCGCGTGTCCTTCGCCCTGCGGCCCGGCCGTCCGCTGGCGGTGGTCGGCGAGTCCGGCGGCGGTAAGACCAGCCTGGCCCTGGCCCTGATGGGCTTGTCGCCCGGAACGGTGACAGGCCGGGTATGGATCGGCGGCGAGGACATGCTCACCTTCGACGCCCGTCGCTTGCGCCGCTATCGGGGCCGGCAAGCGGCGCTGGTGATCCAGGCAGTGGCGGATGCCCTCAACCCCCACCTGCGGGTCGCCGATCAGGTGGCCGACGCCATCACCAGCCACCGCCTCGCCCCGCCGACGGAGGCCCGGCGGCGGGCCGAGCGCCTGTTGGCAGACCAGGGCTTGCCGGCGGCGATCGGCGACCGTCACCCATCAGGGTTGAGCGGCGGCGAGATCCAGCGGGTGTTGCTGGCCATGGCCCTGGCCAACGCGCCCGATCTGCTGATCCTGGATGAACCCACGGCGGCTCTGGACCGCGACATCCGCGACCATGTCCTGTCGGTGGTGCGCCGGGCGGCGCAAGACCGCTGCTGCCTGTTGATCACCCATGATTTCGAGGTGGCGCGGGGGATCGGCGCCGAAGCCGCCGTTCTTTATGGCGGCCGTCTGGTCGAACACGGCCCGGCGACGGTGATGCTGGACCGGCCGCGCCATCCCTACGCGCGGGGCCTGCTGCGCGCCCGGCCCGACCGCGTGTCCGGCAAGGACTTGCAAGGGATCCCCGGCCACTTCGAGCGCCGCCGCGTGGGCTGCCCGTTCGTCAATCGCTGCCATCAGGCCATCGACACCTGCCTGGAGAGCGACCCACCCATGACCGAGATCGCCGATGCGCCGGGGCACCGGCTGGCCTGCCACCGGGGCGGCGTGGTTGCCGCTGTGACGGTGCGGGGTCTGACGAAAGCGATGGGGAACCATCTGGTGTTGCGCAGCCTCGACCTCGACCTGGAAGCCGGCGAGACCGTGGCCCTGTGCGGCGCCAGCGGCTGTGGCAAGTCGACGCTGGGCCGCATCCTGGCCGGGCTGGAGACAGCGGATGCCGGGGTCGTCACCGTGGACGGCGCCGCCACGACCCTGCCGGGGCAGAGCCCAGGGCGGATCGCCTCGCGTTTGACCCGGACAACGGGTCCAACGCGAGGCGTGAATCCGCCCTACATCATTGATTCTAGAGCAGAGTCACGTGACTCTGCTCTAGCGTTGATCCCCCAGCATCCGCAGACGGCCATCGCCCCTCACTTCACAGTTCTCCAGGCGGTGGCGGAGCCGTTGCGGTTCGTCGCTGGCATGGACGGCGCGGAGCGCACCGAACGGGCGCGCGAGCGGCTGCGGGCCGTCCACCTGCCGGACACCGATGCCTTCCTGGCACGCCGCACCCACGGTCTGAGCGGTGGGGAACTGCAACGGGTGGCGATCGCCCGGGCGCTGGTCCGCGATCCCGCCGTCCTGATCGCAGACGAAGCCACCTCGGCCCTGGATGTCAGCGCCCAGGCCAAGATCGTGCGATTGCTGATGGACCTTCAGGAGCAGCGCGGGCTGTCCATCCTGTTCATCACCCACGATCCCGTGCTGGCCGAGCGGATCGCCGACCGGATCCTGGTGCTGCGGAACGGCCGGCTGCATGGGCGCGGCGACGCCCCCTCCGGACCGGCCGCCATCACGGCTTGACGGCCAGGACGTTCAGTTTCTTCTTCACGACCATCTCGCCGTCCATCCGGCGTTCCTCCATGCGAGTGATGGTCTCCCGGATTTCCAGTCCGTCACACAGCCCTGGCATCATGGCCTCGGTAAAGAGGGTTTCCGGGGGATGATGGTCGCGCGTGTCGGCGTGAATGCCCTCGAACAGCAGCAGGCCCCCGGGCGCCAGGGTGGCCGCGATGCGCCGGAACAGGTCCTCCCGCACCGCCGGGGGGAGGTGGAAGTTCATGGCGCAGACCACATCGAAGGATTGATCCGGCCAGGTCCAGGTCAGCATGTCGGCCTGCTCGGTGCGGATCGCCACGCCCCGCTCGGCGGCCAGACGTCGCGCCTTGGCCAGCCCCTCGGCCGAGAAATCCAGGGTCAGGACGTCCAGGCCCTGCCCCGCCAGCCAGACGCCGTTGCGTCCTTCGCCATCGGCCAGCGACAAGGCACGGCCCGTGGCCGGCAGACGATCCCGGCACGCCTCCAAAAAGGGGCTCGGCGCCGTTCCGAAGACGTAGTCCTCGGTCGCATAGCGGGCGTCCCAGGTTTCAACACTCACGGCAGCAGTCTCCATTGCGTGAAAGAGAAAACATCGGGCACGATCCGATCCTAATCAGAGATCGCGCCAAAGTCCCTCGCGTAACGGACATTCCCTTGCGTCAATCGGACACCCGCACCCTGTTTTCGTCAGTATTCCGGAGTATTTCTGTTCGTCTCGCGCGATTGAGCAACCTGAAGGATGGAAATTCGGCCTAAGGTCCCTCAGTCATCCCGGTTTTCCATGTTGATGTAGACGCGGTCGGTGGTGGCCCAGTCCTCGTCGATCTCGGCGAGGACGGCGGTGACGAGGCGCAGCAGCGAGGCCTCGTTTGGGAAGACGCGGACCTTCTTGGTCCGGCGCTTGATCTCCTGCTGCACGGCCCGCTCGATCGGGTTCGACGTCCGCATGCGGCGGCGGTGCGCCTTCGGCAGGGCGAAGACGGCGAGGCCCTCGGGGACGTTCGCCTCCAGCCACTCGGCGAGCCTCGGCGCGGCCTTGCGGTCGCTCTCTGCGAGGGCGGCCAGCTCGGCCTCGGCTGCCTTCAGATCCCTGGCGTTCCAGACGGCGCGCAGGTCCTCGCCGATGCGCTTGCGGATGGCGAGCGTCGGGGCGTGGTGGATGGCGTTCTGGGCCAAGTGAAACTGGCAGCGCTGCCATGTTGCCCCGGACAGCACGGCCCGGCGCGCCGCGCGCAGGCCGGCATGGTCGTCGCTGACGATGAAGTCCACGCCGCGCATGCCACGGTCCACGAGGTCGTTCAGGAAATCCCGCCAGTGGACCTCGGCCTCCGAGAGGGCCGCCGACACGCCGAGAAGGCGCCGCCGGCCGTCGGGCGCCACGCCGATGGCCGACAGGATGGCCGCGTCGCGGACGATGCCGCCGTCGCGCACCTTCTCGTAGCGGGCATCGAGGATCAGGTATGTCACCGGGTCGAGCCGGCGCGTGCGCCACGCCTCCAGTTCGTCGTCCAGCAGGGCGGCGGCGCGGCTGACCTGCGTTGATGACAGGCTTTCCAGCCCGAATTCCTTCATCACCTTGGCGGCGTCGCGGGTGGAGACGCCCTGGACGTACATCTCGGCGATCGCCAGCATGATGGCGCGCGAGGAGCGGCGCCCCCGTTCCAGGGACCGCGGGAAGAACGGCTCGTCGCAGCCCCGGCTCTTGGGCACCTGCACGGTGACGGTGCCGGCGGGCGTATCCACTTTCTTCGGCTTGTAGCCGTTGGCGTAGCCCTGGCGCGCGTTGCTGCGCTCGTAATGGCCGGCACCGAGGTGCTGGTCGCGCTCCATCCGCATCGCGAGATTGAAGAGCGCGGTGAACGCCTCGGCCATGCCCTCCGGCCCGGTCTGGATGAGCTGTTCCATCAGCGCGGCGATAACCTTACCCTGGATGTCCTGCAATCCGGTTCTCCTTTGGCGAGTGAGAAAACCGGACTGGAGGGTAGCCCATCCGTGGGGCGCGCCCCACGGATGGGCACGCAGGTGCGCCCCCACGAACAAAATTTCCAGACATCAGGTTACACAGCCGCCACGACCTGCTGGACCGCGCCGTGCTGGACCTGATCCAGCGTGCACCACCCCTTTGCCCAGCCTGCCGCCGTCCATGCCGCAAGATCGGCTGGAACTGGTCGTGCCGATCCAGTTCCAGTTGCGGTGACCCTCACGGTCGCCGGCAGTGGGCCTCAAGCCCCGTCGGGCTTGCGCGCCACGAACAGCACGCTGACGTCGTTGGGGGACTGCACGGCGTCGGCAGTCAGGCCGGCCGCCTCGGACCAGCGCGCCAGCGTCTCCGGCGCGTCGAACCGCATGCGGCGCGCGATGGGCCCGAACGCCCACCGGACCCAGCGCGAGGATGTGGGCGGCGTCGTCACGATGGCCACGCGGCCGCCCGGCGTCACCACCCGCGCCATCTCGGCGATGGCCTCGGCGGGCCGCGGGAAAAAGAAGAAGGCGTGCAGGCAGTACACGGCATCGAACGCGCCATCCGGGAACGGCAGCGCCGCCGCGTCACCCTGCACGACCTCCAGGCGGCCGTCGGCGACGGCCCGGGCATTTCGTGCACGCGTTTCGGCCACCATGTCCGCGCTGTGGTCGAGCCCGGCCGCGCGACAGCCGTGGGACAGCGCCATCTCCAGGAACATCCCACCGCCGCAGCCGACATCCAGGATCCGGTCCGTCCCGGTCACCGGCACCGCCGTCAACGCCTTGCGGAACCCGGCCAGGTGGCCGACCGGACGGCGGTAGAGGGCGCGCCCTACCGGACCGTTCGGGCGGCGGGCGATGGCGTCAACCAGGCGGTCGACAGGACTGCGGGAGAGAGTCGTCATCGGTGGCATCGTCCATGGCTGAGGAAGAAACGGAGAACCGCTCCGGCTCACAGGTCCGGCGCGTCGCCAGCAACACCAGCGCGGCCAGCAGGGCGCAGCCGAGCGCGACGGCGAAGCCCCAGGCGTACCCGGTGCTGGCGACCAACGCCGTGGTCAGGCCAACCATGACCATGCCGCCGAACCCATGCAGACACTGCACCATGGTCATGTCGGTGCCCGCCTGGCGGCCGTCGTGGGCGAACCGGAAGGCCAGCGTGAACACGGCGACGGACCCCAGCCCCTCGCCGATGCCACAGCCCAGCGTGGCGGCACCGGCCAGCCACAGCGGCACCGGCCCACCGCCGCTCGCGGCCCAGAACCACGCGGCGGGACCGCTCATCGACACCGCCACGCCGACCACGGCCATCGGCACCGCCCCGAAGCAACGCACCAGGGGACCGGCCAGGGCCGCCCCCATCATGACGGCGACGGCATTGCCGGACCCGACCACCAGGCCGATGCGCGCCAGGGACCAGCCCTGATCGACCAGGAACAACCGCGCCAGCGCGGTGCTGACGGAGTATCCGTTGGCGAACACCAGGGCGATCGCCGCCAGCGCCCACCCCTGGCGGCTGCGAAAGAACGTGCGCAAACGCGCGGGAGGCGCCTGCGTTTCGCTGAGCGGCGGCGGTTCCCGCCACAGCAGGACCGGCACGGCGGTCAGGGCAATCAGCCCGGCCATCACCGACAGGCCGGCCGCGGCGCCGATCATATCGGACAGAACCATCATGCCGGCACCGCCGATCAGCATGCCGGCCATCATTCCGCCCACCTGGAGGCTGTTGGCCAGGGCCATGCGTGGACGGCCCAGGCGCTCGGCGGCCATCCCGTCGGTGGCGATGTCCTGTGTGGAGGCGGCCAGCGCGGCCACGCCCAGCAACCCGATGATGACCACAGCCCCCTGGGTATCGACCGGCACCGCCGCCACGGCCAGCAGCGCGGCCACCAGCAGGGCCTGGGCCGGCAGGATCCAGCCCCGCCGCCGTCCCAGGCGGCGGGAGCCCCAGTTGTCCACCAGCGGGGCCCACAGGATCTTGACCATCCACGGCAGGGTCACCAGGGGCACCAGAGCCACCAGGTCCAGGGGCACGCCTCCGGCGCGCAGAAGGGCCGGCAGGGCCTCGACCATCAGGCCGAACGAAATCCCCTGCGCCAGATAGAGCGCTCCAATGACGGTCAGCAGCGACCGGTCCGGATCCGTCCAGTGCACGCCCTATCCCCCCCTTTCGCCGTAACGGCGACGCGCCCTTGCGATCGCCGCCATACCCGTCACCATCGCGCGGTCACGACCATGCCGAAGGTGCGGGGGTCACCCGCGATCCCGCCGTAGGTGCCGCCGCCCATATCGAAGGCGCGCGTCGCATAAGCCTCATCGAGCGCATTCTTCATCCAGAACGCCAGCTCGAAGTTTTCCCACTCGTAACCGATTTTGAAGTTCAGCAATCCATAGTGGTCTTCTTTTTGGGTATTGGCGGTATCGTAATATAGTCCGCCCATTCCCAACCAATCGGCATGAGCATACAAGCCGTTGTCAAACGTGTAATCAGCACCGATGCTGTATGTGTAAATGGGGGCATTCGGCGGACGGTTACCGGAGTAATCGTTGCCCCCATCCATGTACTCGGTGAAATGAGCATCATTCCAGCCGACGCTTCCCGTAAGCAGCAAGCCCTCGGTTGCCTGCCAGGCCGTTTCGACCTCGATACCCCGGCTGACGCTCTTTCCAGCGTTGGTGATCCGCGACTGCGTGAGAATGATCTCCTCAACCTGCTGATCCGTCCAGTCGATCCAGAACAGGGACACGTTCGCTTGTAGTCTGTTGTCGAAGAACGAAGATTTGACGCCGACCTCGTAGTTTGTCGTGTATTCCGCGTCGTAGATTTCCTGGCCTGGGCTTCCGAGATTGTTAAAACCGCCAGCTTTGTATCCTTGAGAATACGTGAAGTATGTCATGATATTCGGAAGCGGCGTGTACTCCAGGCCCACCTTCGGCAGCCAGGCATCAAACGTCATCTCCGGACTGGTGCGGTAGTCCAGACCCATGGCCGCCATGGTCTGGCGGTTGTCGACCTCTTTCCTCTCGTAATCGTATCGAAGCCCTCCGATCACGGAGAGATTGTCGAGCACAGGCCACGTGACTTGACCGAAGGCCGCCATGTTCAGCGTATCCGTTTCGGTGTGGATGTCCTGAACACCAAACCCGATACCGCTCATGTCAAACTCGACGTCCTCGTTGTCGGTCTGGTCGAAATAATACATTCCGGCGACCCAGCGCGGTCCCGAATCGTTGTCAAGAGAGCTCAGGCGAAGCTCCTGCGTGAACCGGGACGTTTCAATCTCCGTATCCAGTCTAAACATGTCGAAGACCGTTGCGTCGACGTCGTTGCCCGATATTTTTTCTTCATCGGTATACGATGAGATCGAAGTCACGGCAAACCAAGGTGCCTCATAGACAACCCGAAGACTTCCACTGTGAACGTCCGTATTATTGAACCCGATACGATCCGCATACACGGTGTGCGGATCGTCCCGCAACTGGTCAAGACTCGCGGCGATGTTGGTCATGCCGTCGCGGTACCGCTGCCCATCGTAGGCCGCGATGACATCCCAGGGTCCGTCGGGATTCCAGCGCAGCTTGACCCGCGTGTTTAGGTCACTGGCGTCATCGACGTCCTCGACTCCGTCCGGTTCCCTGGTGAAGTAGCCGTCGGAGTCCAGGTAGCGAAGCGCGGTGCGAAACGACCAGTCATTGTTCCACAGGGGTCCGCCCACAATGGCGGTGACCGTCTTGGTGTCGTAGTTGCCGTATCCAAAGGAAACGGCCCCTTCCCAAAAAGGCTCCGGGTCGCGGGTCACGATGTTGATGGCGCCGGCCTCGGTATTCCGGCCGTACAGGGTCGATTGCGGACCCCGCAGCACCTCGACGCGGTCGATGTCCAGGAGGTCCATGTCAGGGTGCCGGTAGTGGACTCCGTCAACGAAGAAACCGACCGGGTTCTCCGTTTTCATAAGAGGAGTCACACCCCGGAGGGAAATCATGCTCACCGTAGAATGCTGGCCCGCCGTGGTGACGTACATATTGGGGACCCGGCGGATAATCTCCTTGGTGTCCCTTACAACCGCGCGCTCAAGATCCTCGCCAGTCACGACCGTCATGGTGACCGGTGTTTCCTGAGCTGTTCCCGTCATCTTCTCGGCGGTTACCGTAACCGGCGCAAGCCGAATCACCGTGGCCGTATCGGCATCCGATGCGGCGGACGGGCTGGTCTCGGCACTGTCCCCAGCCTCCTGGGCCACCGCGACCGATCCCCATGCCATCTGCGCCACGGCCAGGCACACCAGCGGCACCATCCGGCACCGCGCCCCCGTCACCCCACGTGTCATCTCGGTTCCCCGGACAAGAATACCCACACCGATCGGGCGAGGGCCCGATGGGAATGCGAAGCGTACGCATCGACGGACAACACTTCTCCCCGTGTCGGGTCGGGAAATGCCCGGATCGGCATTTTTTGTGGGCATTTGGCCGGATCGGGTCGCGGAACGGGGTGTTTACTCCAGCACCCCGCGACGGGCCTCGCGGGGCAACACGCCGAACTGCTTTCGAAACGCCGTGCTGAAATGGCTGACATTGCTGTAGCCCAGGATCACGGCGGTTTCGGCGACCCCATGCCGCCGCAACAGTTCGCGCGCCCGGTCCATGCGCTCGCGCTGAAACAGGGCGTAGACGCTGTGGCCGAAGGCCGCCTTGAACCCACGTTTCAGCTTGAGCTGATTGAGGCCCGTTTCCCGGGCCAGGTCGGCGATGGTCGGCGGATTGCTCAGGTCCTGCAGCAGCCTCTCGCGCGCCGCCATGAGCAGCATCCGCTCCCGGGCGGACACGGCCTCGGCTTCGGACAGGGGCTTGTAGGAGTCGAGATGCCAGGCCAGGAATTCGAGCGTGGCGGCGTGGATCAACAGGCGTGGCGGCTGCTCGTCGTCCATGAGGCGGGCGAGACGCGCAGCGGCGTCACGCGCCCGCTGGCCGCTTCCGGTCCCGCGCACGCAGAACCCCCGATCAAGAGCGCTCTTGAGCCTTTCGTAGTCGGATCCCGCCAGCCCCGCCAGGATTTCCGGCGTGACCAGGACTTCAATATTCCGATGGTCCGGCCGCAGATGCATGCGGAACTGTTCGCCGGGGGCGTAGCTGGTCAGCAGGTTGCCTGCGGTCAACCGAACGTCCTGCTGACCAAACGAGACATCGACCGGTCCACGAAAGAGACAGCTACAGTGAATGTAGGGGTCGTCCATATGGGCGTTCGCCGTGACGTCACCAGACGCGCGAGAGTACGCCCGAGACACTATGAGCCCAGGCTGCAAATGTACGACCCTGACGTCAAATCCCAGGCGCGCCGCCGCAGGGCCCGGGTCCTCAAAGAAGTCTGACGAACGAAAGACCTGCATAGCGTGCTCCGCCTCTTTCGAGGTCATCGGGTGCCCCCTCCCGGTTCGCGGAAAGACAAAGGCGCTGACGGGACGCGCCGGAGATGGTGATGAGATCAACACTCATTTGCAATAATTATCTGCATGGATAATGGGGATACGGACGGCCCCTTGGCCAATTCCGCGACAAGGCCGCATGCACATCTCTCCACAGCTCTTGGATGGTCTGTGGGAAACGCGGACGGCGTGAGGGGTCGCGCGCCGGCCCAACCGATTCCCGCATGGAGCTTGCGGATTCTTATTTGAGACTGACTCCCTTTCGCAGCAGCCTGCACGGCACATCCCCTTACCGGGGCGCCCGATTTCAGCCGACGAAAAGGCTGGATGCCACCGGGCCCATCCCTCCAACAGGAACATCCGACATGATCGCACTTTGGTCCGTGCGGACCCGCTTCATCGCGACCGCGGCCATCCTTCTGATTGCGATGGCGACCGCCCCGGCCCCCTTCGCCGCCTAAGTCCGGCCCGGCATGGCCCTTCCTGAGCGTCAGGATGTGTTGATGATCGGCGACCGGCTGGTGAACGTGGCCTTTCATCTGGGCGTCGTGCCGCGCGCGATGTCCATCCGTGGCGATGTCTGGCCCTTCGGCCGGACGCTTGCCCAGACCTCGACCATGATCCTGGGCTGCCCGCACTACATCGTGGCGAAGGACCCTGAGATCGTGCCGCGTACCTTGCGGGAAACCGGCATCCGCCGCGTCCTGATCGAGCACACCGCCGGATTCGATCGGCTGAAGCCCTTCCGCGATCCCATGAACGCGGTGGCGATGCTGGACGAGTCCGGCGTTCTGGACGACCTCGGCGTTTCGGTGGAGATCGTCGCGTTCGGCGACGGGCTGGAACCGGCCATGCGTCGGATCGGCACCCTGCTGGACCGAACGGAGCAGGCCGAAGCCCTGATCAGAAGCCACGCGGCGGCGCTGGAGGCGGCCAAGGCCAGCCTGCCCCCGGCCGGATCCGACACCACGGTCGTCGTCCTCGACGGCGTCCATCAGGACGCCACCGGCAAGGGCTTTGTTCAGGTCGAACTGCCCGGCGGGTACGTCGACACCTTCCTTCTTGACCCGATGGGCCTGACCAACGCCGGCGGCGCCTTCGTCGAGGCCGGCGTCCAGGCGCGGCACGGGTTCGCCATGGTGGGTTCACTGGCGCCGCTTAAGGACATCCGGCCCGACGTGCTGGCCCTGACCGGCGACGCCGACGCGATCCAGCGAAAGCTGCTCGCGGCCCGGCTCCGCGACCCGGCCTTCGCAGAGATTCCCGCCGTCGCGTCGGGCGCCGTGTTCGCCCTCCCGGCCTAAAGGGACTCCAGCGTCATCGAATACCCAGCCGTGCTTCAGCGTTGGGCCGCGACCCTGGGTCCCGCCCTGGCCGCCGACTAGCCCTTTGTGTTTGTCACTGTGGGGTCGACGGCCAGGCCCGGATCGGGGCACCTGTCGGCGGCCCCCAAGGCAAACTCCCGCCGCCGCAGATCGACACGACATGACCCCTCCACGTGTGGGCGCCCGTTCAAAGCCTGCGGTTCAGATCGACCCAGGAGCGAACGTTCGGTTCACAGCTCGAAAGGAATCCTTTCATGATATCGCGTCTGATCCCTTTGGTTGCTCTGTCGCCGAGCGCAGCCGTCTCCGCCCACGCGCATTCACTCTGGATCACCGCGCACGAGTCCCATGCCCATTAGCCACCCCATGCCATGGTCTCGTTGGGCTGGGGCCACTCCCTGCCCGTCGAGATACCCTGAACAGCCCGAACGGCCGGGTCGTCATCGAGCGCTATACCGTGATCGACCCCGGCGGCAACGGGATCGCCTTTGCACCGCCGAGCGCCGAGGTGGCGGAGCCGATAACGGAGGCCGCGAACCTCACCGTGTTCCCGGGCGACCTTGGCACCCTTAAGCCTGCCTTCCTGGAGGAAAGCGCCCCGGGTGTCCACCAAATCGAGGCCGTCTCCCAGGCCAACTTCTACATCCAGGACATCGACACCGAGGGGCGTACCCGCCTGGCCCTCAAGCCGCGGGACCAAGTCGAGAACATCCAGACCGTGCTGATGGCCGAGATGATCGAGGTCCACGGCGCCGAAGCCGCCGAAGCGTGGGCGAAGGGTGTGGTGGCCAACTTCGCGCGCGATCCGGAGGGTAACGACACCGCCCAGATCAAGGCCGTGGCCGCCGGTGAATGCGGCCTCGCGGTGGTGAACACCTACTACGTCGGTCGCCTACTGGCCTCGGAAGACCCGGACCTGCGCGCTGTCGGCGAGGCGGTCGGCGTTCTGTTCCCCAACCAGGATGACCGGGGCGATCCCCACCAGCACGATGGTCAGCGACGCCGTGGACGCCTGCTCCAGGAGCGCGTCGCTGGCCAGCCGGTGGGCCCGCACCGCCAGGGTTTCAAAGTTGAACGGGCGCACGATAAGAGTCGCGGGCAGCTCCTTCATCACGTCCACGAACACCAGGATCGCCGCTGTCAACAGGCCGCCCCGCAGCAGCGGCAGGTGAACGGACAGCAGCGTGCGCCCCGGCCCCGCCCCCAGGGTGCGCGCGGCCTCGTCCAGGCTGGGCGACACGCGGTTCAGGCCGGACTCGGCTGCGCCCAGGGCCACGGCCAGGAACCGGACCAGGTAGGCGAAGACCAGGGCGGCGATGGTGCCGGTCAGCACCAAGCCGGTGGACACGCCCAGAACCTCGCGGGCCAGCGCATCCAGGGCGTTGTCCAGCGCGGCGAACGGGACCAGCACGCCGACGGCGATCACCGCGCCCGGGATGGCGTACCCCAGCCCGGCACATCGCACCGCCACCCGCGTTGCGGGCGTGCGATCCATGCGCTGGGCATAGGCCAGGAGCAGCCCGAGGCCCACCGCCAGGACACTCGTCAGCGCGGCCAGGGAAAAGCTGTTGCGCGCAAACTCGGCGAACGCGGCGAGCCCCATCGGATCGCCATGGCGGACAGCCAGGTCCAGGAGAACGGCAGCCGGGATGACAAACCCGACCAGCACCGGGACGGCGCAAGCGGCGACGGCGAGCACAGCGGTCCCTGGACTCAGTGACAGGCGGGCCGTAGGGCGCATCCGTCCAGCGGCCTCGTGGAACCGGGCCCGGCCGCGCGCCAGCCGCTCGGCGACCAGCACCACCGCGACCGTCGCCAGTAGCACCGCCGCCAGTTGCGCCGCCGCGACCGGCGCGCCGCTCGCGAACCAAGTGCGATAGATGCCGGTGGTAAAGGTGGGAACACCCAAATGAGTCACGGTGCCGTAATCCGCCAGCGTCTCCATGGCCACCAGGGCGGCGCCGGCGGCGATCGCCGGGCGCGCCATCGGCACCCCCAGGCGCAGAAACACACCGGTCGGGCTACCGCCCAGGATGCGGCCGGCCTCCAGCACGCCGACGGACTGTTGCAGAAAGGCGGCCCGCGACAGCAGGTAGACGTATGGATAGAGGACGAACCCCATCACCAGGACCGCCCCGTAAAGCGAGCTGATGTCTGGAAAGACGTAATCGTCACGGCCCCAGCCGAACAGGTCTCGCAACCATGTCTGCACCGGTCCCGCGTAGGCCAGCAGATCGTAATAGACGTAGGCCATGACATAGGCCGGTACCGCCAGGGGCAGCAGCAATGCCCACTCGAACAGCCCGCGCAACGGGACCCGGGTCATGGTCACGATCCACGCGGGAAGCTTATCCCTTTGAGTCCGGGACCACATCATGTGGTGACAGGTGGTCCGGAATCGCGTAGAACGAAGAGTGAACAACCGCCGTTTCCGGAGCCCG
>NZ_JACIGK010000043.1 GCF_014197915.1 Roseospira visakhapatnamensis | reverse complement strand
TTGGGTGCTGGCCTGCGCCTGGTCGCCCGACGGCCGCGTGCTGGCCAGCGCCGGCTCCGATGGCACCCTGCGCCTGTGGGACGCAGAGACAGGCGAGCTCCGGGCGGTCCTCAAAGGCCATGAGAATTGGGTGCTGGCCTGCGCCTGGTCGCCCGACGGCCGCGTGCTGGCCAGCGCCGGCTCCGATGGCACCCTGCGCCTGTGGGACGCAGAGACAGGCGTGTGCATCCGCATGCACGCCGGATGGTCCGACTCGGTATTCGGGCGCGGGCATGCGGTGTGGACCCCACAGGCCAGTCGCCTGCTCTTCGCCAGCGACACCGCCTGGCGGGTCCTGTGCTGGCAAGGGCTGGACGAGACCGGCCGCCTGGCCACCTGGCCGCTGGAAACCGCCGGCTCGATCGCGGATCTCACCAGCCACTGAAAGCCCCTCATGGTCGCCGGTCGCCATCAGGCCACCGTCCCCCCGTCACGACCACGATCAGGAGATCAAACCCATGACCGCCGTCATCCCCTTTACCTTTGAAGACAGTCCCTTCCGCGCCCTCAACCTTGATGGCGACCCCTGGTTCGTCCTCGCCGACGTGTGCGCGGTGCTGGAGATCGGAAACCCACGTGATGCGGCTTCGCGCCTCGATGAGGATGAGAAAGATGGTGTCGGTATTGCCGACGCCATCGGTCGAGAACAGCAAACCACCATCGTCAACGAGTCCGGCCTGTACGTGCTGATCATGACCAGCCGCAAGCCGGCCGCCCGGCGCTTCAGGAAGTGGGTCACCGCCGAGGTGCTGCCGGCGATCCGCAAGACCGGGCGCTACGAGGCCGCGCCGGCCGCGCCTGGGCGTCAAGAAACGGTCGGCCCGGGCGCCATGATCACGATCCCGGTCGCCGAATACGTGGCCCTGTCGCAGCAGCTGATCCGGCTCCAGCGCGAGGACATCGCGTACAAAACACACAAGCGCCGAGACGATTTCCTTGAGAAGGCCAACAGTCTCGTCGCCATGCTCTTCCAGGAGACCACCCTCACCGACGAACAGATCGCACAGGCTCTTGTCGATTACGCGGGCGGATACATGCCCGAATGGGTCGCCTGGAAGCGCCGCCTGTGGACCGAGGCCCCCGTGTCCTGACGAACGCCGCGTCGTCCAGCACCAGGAAAGCCGCCCGCCCGGGCGGCTTTTTTGGTGCCCGCCCCTGGCGGCCGGTGCGGAGCTTCTCCCCATTGAGCCGCAGGCGAATACGGGCAGGACGCCCCACCGGGGCGGCGTGGTGGTCCACGAGTGGGACCACCGCGCCTATCCTGCCACCGGAACGACGTGGAAAGTCGGAGAAACTCCTAGAATCTCTTGGAAAGTCCTGGAATCTCCTGGAAAGTTGTGGAAAGTCCCGGAAAATTGGTAAACGGTGGCACGAGACGCCCTCGGCGCTAGATCTCCAGGGGCAATAACACCAATGGTGATGACGTGTTCGATTCCAAGAATGCACAGAATGTGTTTGGAGATCCAAGGTGACCGAGCAAAATGCCCTCAAAGCGCTTCTCGCCTCCTATCGGACCGCAGCCCGAACGGAACGCGAAAAGGGTACCTATTTCGAGCGCCTGGCCGTCGCCTTCCTTACGAACGACCCCGTTCAAACCGAACAGTATGAAGAGGTAGAGACCTACACTGATTGGGCGGCGGTCCACGGGTGGGATGGCCGCGACACCGGCATCGACCTGATCGCCAAACTCCGGAACGAAGACGGCTACGCGGCGATCCAGTGCAAGTTCTATGCGCCAGACCATCGCATCCAGAAGCGAGACATCGACAGCTTCATCTCGGCATCCGGCAAGGCCCCGTTCCGGCGCCGCGTGATCATGGACACCACGGACCTCCCCTGGAGCGATAACGCCGAGACCATGCTGCGGGGCCAGAGCATCCCCACCCTGCGCATCGGCCTTGCCGATCTTCAGGAAAGCCCCATCCGCTGGGACGCTTTCGCCGCCCGTGGCGAGGTGGTCCTGCGCACCAAGAAAATGCTTCGCCCCCATCAGCAGGATGCCCTGGACGCCGTTCGCGTGGGCCTCCAGGAGGCCGACCGGGGCAAGCTGATCATGGCCTGCGGCACCGGCAAGACCTTCATCAGCTTAAAGATCGCGGAAGATCTGGTGGGACCGGGCGGGTGCGTGCTGTTCCTGGTGCCGTCGCTCGCCCTGATGGCGCAAACGATCCGGGAATGGAGCGCCGACGCCGGCCTCCCGCTGCGGGCCTTCTCGGTCTGCTCCGACACCCAGGTGGGCAAGCGGCGGCGGTGCGGCGATGATGTGGCGGAGATCGACATTCTGGACCTTGCCTTTCCGGCCACCACCGATCCGGCTCGGTTGGCGGAGGGCGCGCGCACGCCAGCGCCGGGAAAGATGACGGTGGTCTTCGCCACCTATCAGTCCATCCAGGTGATCGCGGACGCTCAACAAAAACACGGCCTCGCCCCGTTCACCCTGATCATTTGCGACGAGGCGCACCGCACGACCGGGGTCACGCTGGCGGACGAAGACGAATCCAACTTCGTCAAGGTGCATTCGAACGCCAATATTCAGGGCGGCAAGCGGCTATATATGACGGCCACGCCCCGCATCTATAGCGATACGGCAAAAGCTCGGGCGGAGGATGAGGGCGCCGAATCCTTTTCTATGGATAAGGAAGAGGATTTCGGCAAAACCCTATTCTACCGTGGCTTCTCATGGGCCGTCGAAAACGCTCTATTGACCGATTACAAGGTCATCGTCCTGGCCATGGACGAAAGCCTGATCAGCACGGCCGTACAGCGGCGTCTGAACGACGGCGATAACGAGTTGCTCCTGGACGACGCCACCAAGATCGTCGGCTGCTACAAGGCCTTGACCAAGAGCGACATCAAGGCCGATGTGGCTGCGGACCCGAACCCCATGCGGCGTGCCCTGGCTTTTTGCCGGGACATTCGCAGTTCAAAGCTGATCCAGTCCGAATTCACGGCGGTGGTGGATGAGTTCCTTGGCCTCGATACCGATGGCGAGGAAGACGACGACGCGAACGGTCATCTGCACTGCGAAATTCAGCATGTGGACGGCACCTTCAACGCGAAGACGCGCGGACGCCTGCTGGACTGGCTGAAGGAGGATGCCGGCGACGACATCTGTCGCATCCTCACCAATGCCCGCTGCCTGTCCGAGGGCGTGGACGTGCCGGCCCTCGACGCCATCATGTTCCTGCACCCCCGCAAGAGCCAGATCGACGTGGTCCAGTCGGTGGGGCGCGTCATGCGCCGCGCCGAGGGCAAGCGCATGGGCTACGTCATCCTTCCAGTCGGCGTGCCGGCGGGGGTCGAACCCGAACAGGCCCTGAAGGACAACGAGAGGTACCGCGTCGTCTGGCAGATCCTGAACGCCCTGCGGGCGCATGATGACCGCTTCGACGCCACCATTAACCAGGCATCGCTGGGTCAGGACGTGTCCGACCACATCGAAATCGTCGGCATCACGGGCCCCGGGTCGCCGGAACTGGACGCCATCACGGCCACCGTCGACGAGCTTCCGCTGCGGGTGCGGGCGGAAGCGTCCGGGCTTGGACTCGGCCATGGCGGCGATGGCGAGCGTGAGGACATGGGAGGGCCGACCCAAATCGAAATGACGTACGCGGTGGACGAGTTCTCCCGTGCCATCATGGCCAGAATCGTCAAGCGGTGCGGAACGCGTGACTACTGGGAAGATTGGGCGACCAACATCGCGCAAATCGCCAAGAACCACATCACCCGCCTGACCGGCATTCTCGCCACGCCCAACACCGAGGCACGGGCCGCCTTCGACAGCTTCCTGGAAGAACTGCAAGACGACCTGAACGACAGCCTAACGGAAGCCGACGCCATCGAGATGCTGGCACAGCACATCATCACCCGGCCGGTGTTCCAGGTGCTGTTCGAGGGGCACCAGTTCACCCAGGAGAACCCGGTGTCCCGCGCCATGCAGCGCGTGCTGGATGTGCTGGACGAGGCCAACCTCGATAAGGAAAGCCGCGACCTCGAAAAGTTCTATGCCAGCGTGCAAACGCGGGCACGGGGCATCACCGACCCCAAGGCCAAGCAGAATCTGGTCGTGGAACTGTATGACAAGTTCTTCCGCCGGGCCTTCCCGCGCACCACCGAGAAGCTGGGCATCGTCTACACCCCGGTGGCGATCGTGGATTTCATCATCCGGTCGGTGGACGAGGTGCTGCGGGAGCAGTTCGGCCAGACCCTGGGGTCGCGGGGCATCCACATTATGGATCCCTTTACCGGCACCGGCAGTTTCGTCACCCGCCTGCTGCAATCCGGCCTGATCGCGCCGGAGGAGATGGCGCAAAAATACCGCCACGAGATCCACGCCAACGAGATCGTCCTGCTGGCCTACTACATCGCCGCCGTCAACATCGAGGCCGTCTATCACGGCCTGATGGGCGAAGGGGACTATGTGCCGTTTGAGGGCATCTGTTTGACCGACACCTTCCAGATGTACGAGGCGGACGATCTGGTCGCGCACTTCATGCCGGACAACTCCGAACGGCGGAAACGGCAGAAGGCCACCGACATCCGCGTCATCATGGGCAATCCGCCCTATGCCGTAGCCAAGGGCGTGACCTACCCGACGCTGGACCGGCGGATCGCCGAGACGTACGCGGCCCGCTCGTCGGCCACCAACAAGAACGCCCTCTACGACAGCTATATCCGCGCCATCCGCTGGGCCAGCGACCGCCTGGGGGACAGCGGTGTCCTCGCCTTCGTGACCAACGGCGGGTGGGTGGACGCCAACACCGCCGACGGGCTCCGGCAGTGCCTCGTCGAGGACTTCAGCACCCTCTACGTCTTCCACCTGAGGGGCAACCAGCGCACCAGCGGAGAACGGTCGCGGCGGGAAGGCGGCAAGGTGTTCGGCGGGGGCAGTCGCGCGCCGGTGGCCATCAGTGTTTTCGTGAAGAACCCCGAGGCGACACACCATGGCCGCATCCTGTTCCGCGACATCGGCGATTACCTGAACCGCGAGGATAAGCTGCGCACCATCCAGGCCTTCGGCTCCATCGGCGGCATCACCCGTGCCGGCGGTTGGATCCCGATCACCCCGGATGATCACGGCGACTGGCTCAAGCAGCGCGATGCCGGGTTCCAGGGCTTCCTCTCGATCGGCACCAAGAGAGCCTCCGACGAGCCAGTGCTGTTCGACACATTCTCAAATGGCCTTAAGACCAATATGGATGCTTGGTCATACAATAGTTCTCGCGTAGATGTAAGAAAGAATATGGAAAATCTGTGTTCCGTATACAATGATGAGATCACCAAATTTCGAAAGTCAAATTGCAATACAAAAATCGAGTATTTTACATTAAAAGATCCCACTAAGATTAGTTGGCACAGCGCTCTGTATGCCAAGGGCAAGAACGGGACGATGGCGAATATTTATGACGAGAATTTCGTTGTCTCGATGTACAGACCATTCTCAAAACAAATCGCTTATTTTGATCGCATGTTTAACCAACGCGTCTCACAACTGCCGCGCCTGTTTCCGGCTCCGGAGGTGGAGAACCGGGTTATGCAAATGACGGGTCCAGGGGAGGACCGCCCTTTCTCTATCCTTATGGCCGATGTGTTGCCGGACCTTCATGTGATTCACGGCGGTCAATGCTTCCCCTTGCGGGTCTATGATGCGCCTGAGGACCAGACGAGGGGCGTGGATCTCTTCACGGCAGCCC
Source organism: Roseospira visakhapatnamensis (assembly GCF_014197915.1). Taxonomy (GTDB): domain Bacteria; phylum Pseudomonadota; class Alphaproteobacteria; order Rhodospirillales; family Rhodospirillaceae; genus Rhodospira; species Rhodospira visakhapatnamensis. The sequence goes on along the minus strand of NZ_JACIGK010000043.1, from coordinate 15,217 downwards.
GGGGAATCGGCGCCTATCAGGCCCGCCATGGCATCACCGACGCCGGGCTGGCGCATTTCCAGGCCGCCTATCCCGGCGAGGCGATCACTAAGGAGGACATCTTCTACTACGTCTACGGCCTGTTGCATTCGCGGGACTACCGTGACCGCTACGCCGACAACCTGACCAAGGAGTTGCCGCGCATTCCCTGCGTGAAGACGGCGGCGGACTTCTGGACCTTCAGCCGTGCCGGCCGAGCCTTGGGGGACCTGCATGTGGGCTACGAGACCGTGGAGCCATGGCCGATCACATACAAGCAGGGCGACCCGCGCACCTGGGTGGTCCAGGACCCCGAGGCCTTCTATCGCGTCACCAAAATGACGTTCGGCGGCAAGGGGCGCCAGAAGGACAAGAGCACGGTGGTCTACAACGCCAACATCACCATGCAGACCATCCCACTGGAGGCCTACGACTACATCGTGAACGGCAAGCCGGCCCTCGAATGGGTGATGGAACGCCAGAGCGTGAAGACCGACAAGGCCAGCGGCATCGTCAACGATGCCAACCGCTACGCCATCGAAACCATGGCCGACCCGGCCTATCCGCTCACGCTGTTCCAGCGCGTCATCACGGTCAGCATGCGCACGCTGGAGATCGTGAAGGGGTTGCCAGACCTGGACATCAAGGACTGAACACGTTCATGAGGGTGGGGCGGCACTCTGCCTCACTCCACCAAGCGTCGCGCAAGGCTGGTCCGCACCGGATGCCTCTCGGCATCGGGCAAGGTGCCAAGGCGGCTGGCGAGCGCCGCGTCGATGGTCGTGATCTTGGCGGTCCGGATCACGGAGGGCGCGGGAAGGCCGGCGGCGCCCGGATCGACGATGGGGACGTCCCCGGGCCAGGCGCGATTGGCCGCGCTGGTGATCATCACCACCCACAACAGCCCCGGGCCTTCCTCGATGACCGCCGCGACCAGGGCGGGGCGATGCTCGGTGACCGGGCGGTTCGTATACGGGTAGGGGACCTTCACCACATCCCACCGCTCAAAGACCGGCATAGGCCCTCCGGTCCTCGTCGCCGCCCCATTCAAGGAACGTCGCGAACGGGTCGTCGTCATGGGGGTGTGCCCGCATCAGCACCACGCGCCCCGGCGCCTCGATATGGTAGGCGACGTCGTCTCCCGGCCGCAGGCGCAACGCCTCGCGCACCGGCTGTGGAATCGTCGTCTGAGCCTTGCTCGTCAACTTGCTGGTGATCATGGGGGCCTCGGAAAGGATTTTCCTTACCGCTAAACGTAAGATGGTTCCTGACCATGTTCAAGCCGTCCGGGCGCAAAGAGGGGGCCGGCATGATCAAGGACAGCCCACCGAGGCTAAAGAGGCCGCCACAGGCGCCGGTCGAACTGAAAGGCGCGCACCCCAACCACCCGCGCCGCGCCGGCCTGGGGATGGGCCGGGTTGAAAAGAAGGTTGCTGGCCTCCGGGACGATGGCGGACGGAACGCACAGCACCGGGGTTCGGGCCTCGGCCAACCAGGTGTCGCCAAAGGCCGTGGGATCGGCCGGAAAGGCGGCGACCGCTTCGACGTCGAGACCGGTCAGATCGATCTCCATCAGCACGAAATCGTTCGGAATCATCTCGGGCGGGACATCGAGGTGGACACGAACCTCAAGGACCGCCAGTTCGGCGGTGGCGGCGGTATAGACCAAGGCCCGCCCCGGGCTGTTCCACCGGCCGCCGTGCAGGCGGGCGCCGGTGCCGCTGAGATCGGCATGGTCGCGTTTGCAAAGACGCCAGGCCATTCAGGCCGCGATGCCGTGCGCGATCCGCCCAAGAACGGTTTCGACCTCGCGCGCGCCTTCCTCGGTGTCGAGCAGATCCAGCGGCCGCTCGCCCCCCAGGGTCGTCGTCGGCCGGCGGAGCCAGGCGTGCGCCTTGGACCGGTCGGCGAAGGTGTCCTCGGCCAGGGCCATCACCCGGGCCACCCGAATCAGGCGGTCCGATTGCTCGGCGGTCAGGGTGCCGACACGCTTGCGGTTCGACCACGTCTTGCGCGGCATGACCACATGGTCGAGTTCGGCGAGGGTCAGCCGCCCGTCATCAAGAACATGCTGCACGGCCTGAACGGGAAATCCCCGGCGCACCGCGCGGACAAGATCCAGGCCATGGGCAATCTCGACGCCGAGAACCGCCCCGCCCCCAACCACTTGAAAAGCTTGCACCGCTATGTTCATGACAGTCTCCACGCCAAACGCCCCTATAATATAGGCATCTGGCCGGACCAGCAAGGGGGCGGCCGCCGCCCTGCAGGGCTATCGCATTTGGCCGATGATGTCTCGGGCGAAGGCGTTGGACCATCCAGAGCGCTTGCGCTTACGTCGCACGGACATGCCGGGTTTGGCGCGCTTGAGGACGTTGAGCGCGAGTTTGCGCAGAATGGACAGGTTCTCCGGGCCATTGTCCTTTCTGTTGCGGGCCTGGTCCTCGTCGAATGTCACGTCCAGCACCCAGTGCAGCCCGTTTTCGATGCTCCAGTGACGGCGCGCGGCGGTCAGGTAGGCTTGGGCGCTCAAGGGCCGCGAGGAGACATGGTAGTGACGGGTCGTTGTGGTCTTTCCGTCGCGCGTTGTCGTGGCTTCGATCATGCCGAGGCAGGCGAGACCGGGCAGCAGGACCGGCTCCTGCGGGGAGGATTTCGGGCCGCTCAGCCAGGACACATCGTGACAGACCCAGGCCGTGCGCTCTTCCAGACGACCGTGGTCGGCGTCGGTGGTGTGGGCCTGGTCCAGGTCGGCCCGGAACGCCGTGTCGTCAAAGGCCTGCTTGACCATGTCATGCAGGGCCGGACGGTTGCTTTTCAGGCGCAGAAGATAGTCGCCCCCCTGGTCGAGAATGACCTGCGCGGTCTCGGTCTGGCAGTGGATGGCATCCGCCGTCACCAGATGGCCCGTCAGGTCCAGGCAGCGCAGAAGCGCGCGGGCGGCGAGGATTTCGCTGTCTCCCTCCGGGGCGCGGAACCCCTCCTGGCCGATGACCACCGAGGTCGCCGACCGAAAGGCCGTAACGTGTCATGGCTCGGAACGCCATGTTTCAACGTGAGAAATTCCCGGAACAGGTCCTCACGATCAGCGCCGAAGTCGGCGAAGTCGGAGCACCCCTCCGCTCCGCAGATCGACGCCACCAAGGCGATCGTCAGTGTCTCAAGAAGATCATGACGGGCGTTGGGCGCCCGAGGATCGCGGATGTCGGCAAACGCGTCCAGAAACCAGGACATGGGGCCTCCCATGCGCTGTAAGGGAGCCCCCTAAAGAATCCATTTCTCCCCTCATTTCCAGACCAATCAGGCAAATGCGATTCCCCTGCGCCGCCCTGCCCCGACGCACCGCCAGCGGCCTCCGTCGCGGGCCGGCGCTCCGCTTGCCGGCCCTGCTCCGTCGGCCGTGGCTCCGCCTTGTTCCTGCTGGAGCTCACGGTTGAACTCGGGAACACCGGAAGCCCAGGTTGTTGACCCTGTCGTAGGGATGGCTCCTGACGCGATACGCCGCACGCACGCCGCGCGCATTGCTGACCCAGGCGCCGCCGCGAATGACGCGGTTCGCGCCGGTGTTGGCACCGTCATCCAGCCATGCGGACCCATCCACCGGCGCGCCCTCATAGCTGTCGTGCCAGGGATCCGCGCACCATTCCCACACGTTGCCCAGCATGTCATACAGGCCCCAGGCGTTCGGCTGTTTCAGACCGACGGGCCTGGTGCCCGCCCGTTCATGCGGATACTGCTTGTCAGACCAGCCGCTGCTATCCCGGCCATTCTCCAAATCGAACTCCCAGCCGCTGTTGCCCCCGTACCAGGCGATGGGATCCAGGGCGGGCGCATTGTTGTCCCCAAGGATCTTGATCCCGCCGGTATACAGGGCCGTCGTTGACCCAGCCCGGCATGCGTATTCCCACCGCGCCTCGCTGGGCAGGGTCAGATCGAGCCCCGGGATGCGCTCATTGATCCGTTGCAGGAAAGTTTGTGCGTCATTCCAACTCACCCGTTCCACCGGCCGGTCCGGTGATTTGAATTCACTCGGATTGTCGCCCATCACGGCCTGCCACAGGGCCTGCGTGCACGGCGTATCGAACAGCCAGAAGCCGTTTGCCAGCGTTACCTCGTGTTGAGGTCCCTCGTCCCCGTATCGCCCCGGCTCATCCTCCGGCGAGCCCATGGTGAATCGGCCTGGCCGGATCCAGCGCAGACACTGCGTCACGTCATCAACCGTGATTTCCACGAAGACGCCAAAGCGATCCTCGCCCCAGCCGCTGGCCCACGGTGGCGCATGACCGTTGACCAGGGGATGCCAGGCGGTGTCGATCACGGATGCCTGTGCGGGCATGGGCTCACCCTTCCGCCACGCGGGCCGAAGCCAGACGGCGCGCTTTCGCCCCGCATCCGCCAGGACTACTCACACACCGCCGGCCGCTTCGTTTCGGCACCCGCGAACAGGCGCCCCGGGCGACGGTCTGTTCAACGCCGGACATCCATCCGGCCGTGAGCTCGGGAACACCGGAAGCCCAGGTTGTTGTTCCTGTCGTTGGGATGGTTCCTGTTGCGATACGCCGCACGCACGTTGCGCGCATTGTTGTTCCAGGAGCCGCCGCGAATGACGCGGTTCGCGCCGGTGCTTCGACCATCACCCACCCAAACCCTAAACGGCGGCCACGGCGGCATCAAGAGGATGGCGGCGCAGGTGCTCCCGCCGCCAGGCCGTCGCGTCGCACTGCACGGTCAGGGCCAGGGCGCTGCCGTACCCGGCCTGCAGCGCTTCGGCGCCGATGCGCCCGGCGGCGAAATCCGCCTCTGCCTGCTTGCGGATCCGCGCATAGCGCCGCTTGCGCCGCCGCGAGAGCAATATGGCCCCCGGCAAAATCCGGAACCCGCAGAACGCCAGCCCATCCCGGGACCGCCCGATCCGCACCGGGTCCTTGATCGTCAGCCCCAGTTCCCCTTCGGCATACTCCCGAACCCGGTCCAGGACGGCCCGAACAGCCGTTTTATCGTCCTCCCACCACACAAGATCATCCATGTAGCGCACGACGCCCCCAACGCGGCAATCCTCCAGCACCAGCCGATCGACGCCGGACAGGTAGGTGTTGGCGAAGACCTGAGAGGTCAACGCCCCGATCGGCAACCCCTTGCCGGGCTCGACCTGGAAAGAGCGGATGATCCTTTCCATAAGACGCAGAACGCCGCGATCCTTGAACCGCCGCGCGAGACAGCGCAGCAGGACCTCGTGATCGATGCTGGCGAAGTATTGCCGCATGTCGACCTGGGCGAACCAGGCATGGCGCCGCGCGTGATGCTGGGCACGACGGACGGCAGCAATGGTTCCCTTGCCTTCGCGGCAGGCGAAGGTGTCGTCCACCAAGGCCCGGTCCAGCACCGGGCCGGCATGGGCGATCAGGGCATGGTGCAAGACACGTTCGCGGAAACATGGGGCATGGATGATCCGGGGCTTGGGATCGCGGATCGAAAAGGTCGTCATCTTCCCCAGGGGAACGGTCTCGTCGAGGATCTGGCACCGCAAGGACTCGATCTCGCCGAACAGGGTCCGCTGGAAGCGCCGCACGTCATCGCGGTTTCGTTTGCCACGGGCCGCCCGTTGGCACGCGGCCACCAGAGTATCCCAGGCGGCGATGTCCTCCAGCCGGATCGCGCTGCGTTTCATGAGGGATCCTCCTGGCTCGATCCGTCTGTATCGACGCGAAGGACATCCAGAAACGACCCGGCGTACTTGTCGACGCGGGCCTCGCCGACGCCGTCGATCTCCCGCAGAGCACCGGCCGACCGAACCTTGCGACGCACCATATCGGCCAGTTGTTCGTTGGTGAAAATGGCATAGGCCGGAATGCCCTCGGCCTCGGCCAGATCCTTGCGCACGGCCCGCAAGCGGGCGAACACGGCGAAGTCCTGTTCGTTCAGGACCTCGCGATAATCGACGCGCGGCTTCTTGGCGGCGGTCGCCTGCGGCGCCGGGCCATTCTCGATCGTCACGCAGACCGCCCAGGCGCTGTTGCGGCCATCCTGGATGAAGGAACGATCGACGGCGACAACACGGTGGCCGGCCAGAAAGCGGTTCAGGGCCTCTGCGGCATCGTCTCCTCCGTGGGCCGGAATGGTGAAGAACCGAAGCCGCATGTCAGGACTCCTCTCACGTCGGCAGCGGGACGCCGGACCCCGTGCAGCGACGCGTCGCCAGCGGCCTCCGTCGCGGGCCGGCGCTCCGCTTGCCGGCCCTGCGCCGTCGGCCGTGGCTCTGCCCTGTTCCTGCTGGAACTCACGGTTGAACTCGGGAACACCGGAAGCCCAGGCTGACGTACCTGTCGTTGGGATGGTACCCGTAGCGACACGCCGCACGCACGTCGCGCGCACCGTCGTCCCAGGAGCCGCCGCGAACGACGCGGTACGCGCCGGCGCCCGCGTCCTGCCAGGACGTGCCGTCGGCCGGTGCCCCGTCATACGTTTCGTGCCAGGGATCCGCGCACCATTCCCACACATTCCCCAGCATGTCATGCAATCCCCAGGCGTTCGCCTGCTTTTGCCCGACCGGATGCGTCTCTCTGCCGCTGTTCCTGTCATACCACGCCACGGCCCCCAGGTCCGGGGGAGGCCCCGCTCCGGCCCGGCAGGCGTACTCCCACCGCGCCTCGCTGGGCAAGGTCAGGCCCAACCCCGGAATGCGGTCGTTGATGCGCTGCAAAAAGGTCTGTGCGTCATTCCAACTCACCTTTTCCACCGGCCGGTCCGGTGATTTGAATTTACTCGGGTTCTCCCCCATCACCGCCTGCCACAGGGCCTGCGTGCAAGGTGTATCGAACAGCCAGAAGCCCTGTTGCAGTGTGACTTCGTGCTGGGGTCCTTCATCGTCATACCGCCCCGGCTCATCCTCCGGCGAGCCCATCATGAACCGCCCCGGCGGGATCCAGCGCATCCGCTGCGTCACGGGCGGCCCCTCAGCAGCCTCCAGCGCGATCCGGACCCACAGGCCGAAGCGGTCGCGGCCCATGGCCTCGGCCCAGGGGGGGCGTTCCAAGCTCTGGACCGTCAGGCGCTCGCAGTCCGTACGGACGATAAACGACCGGGCCGACGGGACCGGACACGCCGCCTGCCGCGCGTCCTCACGCAGCCGCAGCAAGCTCCCCCCGCTGTCCGGCGTCGCCCCCTCCGGCCGCTCCGCTGGCCGGAGGGACGCCGGCTCCGCCGGCTCGGCTCCGCCGCTGGCTGGGCTCACGGGAACTCGGGAACACCGGAAGCCCAGGCCGTTGAACCTGACGACGGGATGGACCCTGAAGCGATACGCCGCACGCACGCCGCGCGCACCGTTGTCCCAGGAGCCGCCGCGAACGACGCGGTCCGCGCCGGTGTCCGCCTCCGCGTCCTGCCAGGACGATCCGTCGGCCGGCGCCCCCTTGTACGTGCCGTGCCAATGGTCCGCGCACCATTCCCACACATTGCCCAGCATGTCGTGCAGACCCCAAGCGTTCGGCTGCTTCTGACCGACAGGATGGGTCTGACCTTCACTGTTCGTATCGTACCACGCGACGGCGTCCAGATCCGGGGAAGGCCCCTCGCCCGCCCGGCACGCGTATTCCCATTGCGCCTCGCTGGGCAGCGTCAGGTCTAGCCCCGGGGCGCGTTCATTGATGCGTTGCAGGAAGGTTTGCACGTCATGCCAACGCACAGTCTCCACCGGCCGATCCGGAGACTTGAAGTCGCTGGGGTTCTCACCCATCACCGCCTGCCACAGGGCCTGGGTGCAGGGCGTGTCGAACAGCCAGAAGCCGGTTTCCAATGTGACCTCGTGCTGCGGTCCTTCATCATGGAACCGCCCCGGCTCATCCTCCGGCGAGCCCATCAAGAACCGTCCCGGCGGAATCCAGCGCAGGCGTTGGGTGACGGGGCCGTCGGTCCCCTCGACGGACACCGTGACCCAGGGGCCGACCGCGTCCGAGCCCCAATCCGTCGCCCAGGACGGCGGCGCGCCGGACGCCCAGAAGGCGGCGGTCCGGTCCGACGCCTCCCCGTCCTCCCGCACCTGGACAAGGCCGTTGCGGGTGAGCACAGTCGCCAAGGGACTGCCGGTTCCGCCCGGCTCCGCCACGATCCGGTCGCCCCGATGACGGAGCGGCACGGTGATCGGCGACAGGTCCGATGGGATGTCGATCGGATCGAAATCCGGTGGAACCTCGATGGTTGTTTGCCCACGGGTGGCCCTCCAATGCAGCCGGTTCTGGGCCACACGCAGGTCCGGATCCGACTGGGCATGATAGTCGGACGAGGCCCGGGTCGACACACGCAGGTACCACGCATCCCACCCGGGGGGTCGGTCAAGCGTTCGTTCCAGGTCCTTGACGTATTGACGCGCGGCCGGAAGGTCGCGGTCGCGGATGGATTGCGGCAAGGCATCCAGTCGATCTTCGGGAAGGTTGAGAAGCTCCTCGTACCAGACCTCTGGAGCCAGCCCAGCGCGCCACTTCTGGATACAGGCGACCACCGCGCCGAACAGCGCCGGCGTTTCCGTCGCGGCGGCCTCCCGGCGCAAGGGATTGGCCCGTTCGGTATTGAAGGTTCCGGCGACGCGCGAGCGCCCGACCAGGGCGTCGCTGGTCCAGGCATCGACTTCGGTGCCCGCGTCGGCGCCCGCCCCCAACAGCAGGCGGATGTCGCGCAACAAACCCGGTTCCACGCGAATGGCCAGGGACAGCAGACGCAGAAGCCGACGGCTGCGGGCCTCGCATTCCGCCGGCGGGATCGAACCGGTGCCCCACCGTCCTTCCCAGGGCAGCTTGGTCCAGGAATCAAGGCCCACGCGCCACCGCGACGTGGGGCACGGCATCAAGGCCACCGGTCGGCACCCGGCGGCGATCAGGCGGCGGCCCAGCGTTTCCCAACGCGCGATGATCGGCGCGGGCGACACGGCCAGACACCCCAGGTCACTCAGGACCGCGACCAACCAGCCCGGTTCCGGCAAACAGTAGTCGCGGTAGTCGCCGTCCGGCCCGATCAGGATCGGGCCGTCGGCGCCATCGAACACCAGCGCGGTTTCGACCGCGTGACGGGGAAAGAGCGTCGCCAACCGCTGGACCATGCGGTCCTGATCGTCCTGAAACGGGATCAGGCGCTGGCTGCGATCGACGATGATCTGGATGCCCCGTCCCCATCGCAGCCGCTGGCGTCGCGGCAGGCGACGCACCATCCGCCCGCGCCCGATGTCCCGGACAATCCTGTCGGCATCAAGGGCGTGGCGGTCCACGCGCTCGGTGAACGCACCGCGCAAGGCCGGCATCAGGGCGCTCCACCGGCGCAGATCCCGCGCCGGTGGCACCGTGTCGGCCAGGGTGTCGCCCCCCGTATAGCGCTTGCGGGTCGTGTCATCACTGGGCTCTCTGGGCTTCCGTGGGTCCCGCGCCACCACCCGCCAGACGGGAGCCGGCATCAGCGAGGCCGGCGACACAGGCGAGGACGGCGTCGTTGCTGGGGCGGCCGGGGTTTCGACGGGCGCCGGTCGGGGCGGGGGCGGAGGAGGACGACGCGGCGCCGCCTCGTACGCCAGAAGCCGAGCGGCGGCGGCCAGCCCTTCTTCCCCCCCGTCCGCCCGGGCCAGCAGAAGGTCGGCCAAACCGCAACAGCCGCGCGGCAACCGGTCAGGCTGCATGGGCAGTCCCTCCCAGATTAGACACCATGCTGCTTTTTCAGGGCGTATTGTGCGATGTCGTCAAGCATCGCCAACTGGGCCTCCTTGTCGCCGGGGGCCAGCGCGATGGCCGCGCGGAGCAGATCCAGGTATTCCGCCTGCCCCGGAAAAGGCCGGATCTGGGCCGCGATCGCCGCCCGCCGATCGCCGATCAGCAACGTCGCCGCCCGGCGCAGCACGGCGTCGCTTGCCTTCGGGAAATGCGCCCGCCCTCGTTGGACCAGCAGATCAGTCAGCGCCGCCTCGTCGTCCGGCAGGGTCAGGAACAGCACCATGCATCGACGCAGAAACGCCTCTGGCAGGGCGCGTTCCTCGTTGGTGGTGATGACCACAAGCGGCACCGTGGATCCGATACAGACCGGGTCCAGGGACCCCATCGGCATGAACCGACGCGCGCCCAGGGCCTCCAGCAAGCCATTGGGCACATCGGCCTCCCCCTTGTCGATCTCGTCGAGCAGGACGACACACCCGTTGCCCCAGTCTCCACCGTCGTGCTGGGCAGGCGGCGATGCCATGGCGCGTTCGGCCTGTTGCCTGGCGTGATCCCAGTTGAACGCCCACCACAAAGGACCTGGGTGCAGGTAGTTGGCGACCGCCAGTTCTGTCTCCAACACCGCCCGAGTGCCCCCGAGGCTACCGGCGATCTGGGCATCGGCCAGGCGCTTCACCGCGTCGAAGTTCCACAACAAGTCACGCGATTCCGTATGGGAATCGATCACATGGGGGATGAAGGCACGCCCCAGTTGTTTGGCCGCCGCCCGCGCCAACTGGCTTTTGCCCGTTCCTGGTTCGCCCCGCACCAGGAGCGGCCGCCCGGCGGCCAGGGCAGCGTTCACGGCGAGGATTTCCTCGCGCCCCAGCAGGTGAACCCCGTCAGACACCCCTCCATCGGTCGCAAAGTCAACTTGGACGAAGTCGCTGTCCTTCGCTGGGAGATCAAGGCGATCGGGCCCGCTCATTCACCGTCCTCCATCATCAATAGCGGGCGGATTTCATCGAAGAGATCCTGCTGTGGCCCGAGAAGATCCTGGTCCAGACACAGAATCGCCAGCGCGGGATAGCGGTCTTGAATGGCCCTCAGGTGCACTGTTTGGCGGGCCCGGATCGCATCCGAGCCGTCCAAGCGAACCACCAGGTAGACCCGGATGCCCCGATCGCGCAGCAGCCAGACCATGCGACGCTTAATTGAATCATCCTTTTTGTCATCCGGCAAATGGGTCGCTTCGCGCGGAGCCTTGACCAAACGGAACAGATCCTCGCGCAAATTCCGCTCGGTTGTATCCGCGATGCCCCCCTCGGGTTGGAACTCGAACGCGGTGACTTGGAATTCACCTTGGGGAAACCCGAGAGGTTCCTTCGTCGACCTCCAGGAGACGGTCCTCAGGTCGATACCGGCCATGATGATTTCCGCGATGGTCGACAAGCCGGCCGGAATCCGGACGATATCGCCCAGGGACACATTGTCCCATCCAGCCTGATCCCACCCAGTCTGGTCCCACCCCGCCGAATCCTGACGCCGGGACGCGACATACAGCCAGGGGATCAAAAGCCGGGCCACGGCCCGGATCGCCTGCATCCCGCAGTGATCGCCCTGGCTTTCCAATGTCCGATAGACATCGAGAAGAACCGATTTGCCGACCTCGAAATTGAACTGGACAAGACTGTCGACCAGTCCTTTCACCCGCTCGCGGGGCGCACTGTGACGATCGCGCATGGCAATGGCCGCCTCGACCGTATCGATAGCGGAAACGGAACTCAGCATTTTCTTCGCAATAACATCCTTTAGTTTTTTGTATAACAACGAACTGACGGCAGGCTCCCTTTCAAATTCACCCTCAATTCTTTTCTTTAGTTTCTCGAATTTTTCTTTCCTATTCTCGCGAGTCCCTTCATCATCCTGTGGCTTGGGCTCGGAAGACGAATCAGTGGCGTCTTTACCATTCATCCCCGTGGGCGCGATGGGCCGGCCGGACCTGGGAATCGTAAATCGTCCCACGTAATCGGGTTCGCGTGGGAACAGGGATGTGTCGGGCACCCAGTACTCTTGTGGAGAGTCCACGTACTGGATCGGGCGAACCGTCACACGATCCCCGTCCACGTCGACATAAAGCGCCCGGTTGGGATACCGACGGGTTTGATAGGCCGCGCCCGCAGCCAGGTAAATGGCCGAGCCCCCAATCCCGACGACACTGGCCACATCGTTTTCGTGGAGGTGACCCCGCAAGACGACGTCAACCGCGCCCTCCAACAAAGCCCGGATACTCGCTCGTTCATCTTCGGCAATCCACTCGAGGGGATGGTGGAGCACGGCAAGGTTCAGATCCGCCCGCACGTCCTTAAGGCCATCGATCGCGGATCTCAGGGCTCGTCGACCGACCCACAGCTTTCCATGATCATCATCACCACGGCAAAACAAGGCGCTGTTTATGGGAAGAACACCGATACGGCGACCACGGATTTCAATGGCTTCGGCTGGACCACAGCTTGATGCCCCGGAAAGACACCGAATGCCGTCAAAGTAGGAGTTGTACCACTGCATGAAATTGCGCTGTGCACGCGTGAGATGGATTAGACCGCCATCCAACCCAAAATAGGCGTCCGCCTCCTCCCGCGTTCCCAGTGTCCGCGCCAGACCCGTGACCTGTGTTCGTTCGACATCATGATTGCCTGCGACGAGGAACAGGCTCGACCGATCAAGGCCACAAGCCTCTATCAGGGCATCCAGGAATTCCGTGGCCCGCTCGTATTCCGATGCTTTTCCAGAGAATGCGATGTCGCCGGTGGCAAACACGATATCTGGTTTCCGGTTTTGCTCTCGGCGGAACCAGCCGACGGAGTCCACCAAGGCCTTCAAAACCACCTCACGATCGTAGGACTCTCCCTCTCGGAAATGAAAATCGGAGATATGCAGCCACGTGATCGTCATGTCGTCAGCCCCCCTCCGTAGGACACAGGGGGGCTCCGCTTTGTCTTAAACGGCGAAGAATGAGGCGGCAGTGCGTAATCGGAGGCGGAAGGAGCGGCCATTGACCACCGGACGCACGAGCCTCCACGCCGTGTTCCCGATATGCATCGCGAAACCCGGTTGATGTCCGGTACATCAGCTCCATCTCGACATCGTTGACACCGAACGACGCTTGTATTGCTCTTCCCATGGTCGCGCCGTTAAACGATGTCAGACGCTCGCCCATTTCATGACGGAACCTTTGCATATCCTGAAAACGGATCAATTTGTGCAAGACCTCGACAGCCTGGTTGCTTCGCATGACCACCCATCCGCCGCCCCGGGCCGAGTCCTCGGACACTCCGACGCCAAATCGTTGTAAACAAATGTGATCAGCCACCAGTCGAAGCTTCCACTCTGGCAAATCAGGTAACCTGATTTCCACTTCGTCTGGCCAACCCAAATAATCAAAGGCCGGAACAGCACACGGCTCGGCGCAATACAACAAAACAGATTCAAATTTTGAGAAGAAAATATCAAAAAAGCGATCTTCTCTATAATCAGGACTTCGAGTAGGCAGTTCGTGGAGAACACCAAAGCACATCACAATCACTGTCTTGGCGCCACCGGAGCAATTCAACGCAACATCGACGGCCTCACCTTTCTTTTGAGTGGCATCACCCTCTACGACTTCAATGCGTTGCCCACCTTCGAGATCCGCCTTGGCCCGGGCAGCGGCGGCCGCTTCCCTTGCATATTCCAGCAAAACGCCACCACGAATCGGCATTTTCTGCAACAAGGCCCTGAGATCAGAGCCATCGGCGCCCCCAATACTCAGCGCGACCGCGTTCCCTGGATCAAAACGCCCCTCCAACACTAATTGTCGGAGATCCTCTAAAACGAAGGAAACCTTACGCTCCCCCTCGCCTTCAAAACTGGCGCTATAGGCTCGGCGCGATGCGGAATAATCGACATCGCCAGCGTTCTCAGGAGTAGAGTTTAAACCGTTTAACTGGATCTCTTTTATGATTTCTGGAATGCGCAACAATGGAGCCCCCCGCGACCACCCATCAAGACATACCCTGCTTTATCGTCCGACGTTTGACGTAGCACCCCATGGCCAGACAAAACCATTCCGGTTCGGAGGAAGGCGTTCAGTCCACTCACGGAGGACCACACCCGCCAGCCCGCTTCTGCAGGGATCAGTTGCCGCGACATGGACCCTCGACGCCCCCCTAATCCGGTCGTCTGCGTTCTGGACATACGGGTGTCACTATGTCGCTGATTCGGCATGGGTGTCACGATCTAACGCAGCAAGAAGCTCAGCATGAGTCAGTTTGCCATGCGCTCCAGAGGGTGATCTGGCGCCGGTTTCTCTGGACCCCCATTTGTCCGAGGGAGACCATCAGAGATGACAGCAGCCATGAAGAACACGGATTTTTCTGATGATGATGATGGGCCTGTGGTCAGCGAGGGCGGGCGAAGCCAAGCGAGCTTAATATCCCAAACCGACTGTCCCAAAGTCGTTGACACGTTCCGACCGCCCCGGTTGCGACCACAGGTGGAAGGTGAGCAGAAAGGGGTGGGGCGCTTTCGTACGCCGATGCATACTGTCGGATGGGACATCATTTCAACGCCAGCGGATCCCCCGATTTTCTTGGCAAGGACGTCTCAAGAACGCGCCGGAATGCCCGCACGATGGCGGTCGCGCCATCACCGATCAGGTTGAGTTTGAGGACACTGAAGCCGAGGGGGGGCAGGTCAAAGGTCGTCACGTCGCCGTTACAGATGCGGTGCTCCTCGGACATTTGATCGATGGGCAGGACAGGGTGCGGAACACGTTGAGATCGTGGACTATCACTGACGGGAGACAGGACATGGACCCACGCGACCTCCCCCCGGTGCATCCGGGCGAACAGCTTCGGGAAGAGTTCATGGCGCCGCTGAACCTGTCGGCCTATGCGCTCGCCAAGGCAACCCATGTGCCGGTGAGCCGCATCCAGGCCATCATCGCCGAACAGCGGGCCATCACCGGGGACACGGCCTTGCGCTTGGCGCGCTACTTCGGCACCACGCCGGAGTTCTGGCTCAACCTGCAAAGGGACTACGACCTGGAACAGGCCCGCATCGAGACCGGCGCCGAGATCGCCGCCACCATCCGGCCGCGCGCCGCATGACTGCGCCGTCGCGTGGGTCGACGCGGGGCGTCCCCGTACAACGGCTTCGCCTCCCCGGCGTGACTCTGGCTGTAGAGAAGCGAGCGCGACCGTCTGGCGGCTGCTGGCCCCTTGGCCGTTCGTATCCAGCGGCTTTCGACCGAGGAAGCCAACCGCGCTAACGCCACTGGGTGGGCGCCCGACAGTGCCGTGGCCGGCGTTAGTCACCCAGGCCGTAACGCATTGATTCTATTAGAAGAGAACGTAACGCGAAAACTGACTAACAGCCTTGTATTCACAGGAACCCAAACTGACTTTTAATCAGCGGGTCCCAGGTTCGAGTCCTGGTGGGCACACCAATCAACCCCCTGGAAACACTCACGTTTCCGGGGGTTTCGCTTTTGC
>NZ_JACIGK010000042.1 GCF_014197915.1 Roseospira visakhapatnamensis | reverse complement strand
GCCCGACCAACAGCCCGCCAGGGTCCGCCGCTCTCGACTGTCCTGGTTCACACGAGGTCTCCGCCGCCTGACCATCTGCGCCGTCAAAGCAACACGGCCACCGCCCCTCTGGAGCGCATGGCAAACTGAACTCATGCTGAGGACAGCACCGACAACGCCCTGGCCGAGACCGTCAATGGCCTCTACAAGGCCGAGGTCATCAACCCGCGCGGCCCCTGGTCCGGCGTACGGGCCGTCGAACTCGCCACCCTGGAATGGGTGCATTGGTTCAACACCCGGCGCCTACTGGGACCGATCGGAAGCATCCCGCCCGCCGAGGCCGAGACCCGCTACTATGAGACCGTGCGGGAGGTCAAACGGGCGGCGTAGGACTCAAATAAACCAGCCTCCGGCAAACCCGGGGCGGTTCACTTGCCTTGCGCCCGCCGGGAGTCGGGGATATCGCTCAAGGCCGCCAGGAGATGGGGAGACGGAACCATGGCACCCTCCATCGAAAAGGTGCCCACCATGAGATTCACAGATTCCCCATCCCTGGTAGATTCGTTTCCATACGCACCCGACACAGATGACTCGTCCTACGAAAGCTCATGCCCGCCCGCGCCAGAACTGAACAGCCCTGCCCGGAGCCCAGACCGGGAAAAGCCTCTTTTGCTTTACTCGCAAATAAGGCATTAAATGGAAGTATTGCCCTGGAATGCTCGTCCGACTGACCTGAAGCATCCTGGGTCTGGCGCTTGACACGCAAGAGCGCGGATTCATATTCTACCGGCCGATCCCGTCCTCGCGCGCCGTGACACGCCCGCTCATGACAGACAAGAGACCACAGACAACAGAACAATGATGGTGCCATGAAGCGGGAGTCCATCAACGAGAAGGTCCTGGAACTGCTCGGCCGCTTCTCGTCGGTGGATGTCGATGCCCTGATGGCCGACGTCGCCCATGTCAACGCCGACGCGATCATGCAGTCCGGCGTCCTGGTCGACGGCAGGGGCGCGGTTCAACTGGGCCAGATCGGCGTGATGGAGGCGTTGCTAACGCTCGCGCTGGGTGGCAAGCCCAGCATCTCCCTGCCGCGCAAGATGGACCCGGTGCGCGACGCGTTGATCCTGTTCCTCAAGCTGAACAACACCAACGCCTTCCGGTACAGGCCGGAAGACACCCCGGAGACGTGGGCGTTCCGCATCCTCGACATGCTGTTCCTGCGCTTCGCGGAGACCAAGGCGCTCACCATCCGCGATCGCCTGGTGCTGTTGCGGGTATCCGAGAACGCGCTGTGGCAGGCGGCCTTCAGCGTCGCCCTGCAACTCTACCTCCAGACCGCCAGCCAGGGCGCCCAGTTCATCCGCTCGGTCGACAAGCCGGCGATGGGCGCCGCGGCCACCGCCTTCAAGTCGGCCGTGGAGATCCGGCGCGCCCGCATCCCCAAGGTGAAGTACGGCAATCCGCTGGCGGGGTTCAAGGAGGTCACGGAGTACTCGATCGGTCAGTACTTCGAGGGCACCGATCTCAATGACGCCATGAGCCAGTCGCTCGTGCAGGCGCAGCTTGGCACGGCGGGTGAAGGCGGCAAGTCCCGGTTCGAGGCGTTCCTCAGGGAAAACAAGATCACCGAAAGCATGTTCCCGACCACCGTGACCCAGTTGTACACACAGGTCGGCCAGTCCATCCAGTTCCAGCCCACCGAGGAGGAGGTCTCCAACGCCCTCTACGCCTTCGCCAAGCTGCAGAACCAGCAGAAGAAGATCGAGCGGGTGTTCGCCAACTTCGCCGAGGCCGCCCTTCCGGTGGCGGCGAAGTGTGCCCGGCTCATGTCCTTCACGGGACTGGAGGTGAGCGAGGCGGCCGGCCTGATCACCCGCTGGATGCGCGAGACGCGGGCGTTGAACGATATTCGTCACGCCGATATCCGCACCCACGTCGAGGCGGTGCTGGACGGCATGCCCGCCGACGACCGCGCCTATCTCAATGCCTTCCGCCAGGGCCGCACCTTGTCCGGCAACATCGGCGACAAGGAGTTGCAGGTCTATGTCCAGGGCCGGGTCAAGCTGCTGGGCATGAATGCCGTCAACCGCAAGATGCGGCGCGTCGAAGACGCCGTGACCAGCCAGATGGACGCCGCCGAGATCTTCGTCGTGCGTCCCGGCAAGGCCATTCTCAAGGACGTGACCTTCGGGGTCGAGGAGTTCTTCCGAACCCTGCGGTCGGTGTTCCGCGACATTTTCGAGGCCAGCGACAAGGCGCGCCAGATGCAGGTTCGCAAGCTGGATGAGTTCAACAAGAAGTACGGCCCGCTGTCGACCGTGGTCCTGCTGGTGCCACGCCGTCCCGAGACACCGACCGGGGCCTGGATCGAACAGGCTCGCAAGCGGTTGAACACCGTCCCGCAGTACGTCTACGAAAAAAGCCCGATCGAGTCCTGAGTCGTCGGTCAGACGAGCAGGGTCTCCGCGCGCCCGGGCCGCCCATCGGCGGCACGAGCCAGGACACACCCACCACGCGGATGATCGCCCATCCAGGGTTTGACTATTGACCGACGGTCATTTAAAAATGACCCATGGTCAATAGGAGATCTCCCATGGCTCGACGCCGCCTGACTCCAAGCCAACGCCGAGACGAGCTTCTGGAAGCCGCCGACCTGCTGTTGCAGGCATGCGGCACGGCGCTTCGCGTGGAAGACATCACCACCGCCGCCGGGGCGGCCAAGGGCACCTTCTACACCTGCTTCAAGACCTGGGACGACCTGCTGGTGGCGGTGCGCGACCGGCGCCTGGCGATGCTCGAACAGCGCCTCACCCCGCTTCTGGACCCCACCGCGTCCCATGACTGGCCGCCGCTGCTGCCCCGGGTGGCCGAGGTCCTGGTCGCCTTCATCCTCGACCTGGGCAAGCTGCACGACGTGCTGTTCCACAGCACCTTTCCCCTCACACATCCATTGCCGCCGGAGGCCGAGCCGGCCACCCGTTTCGCGGCCCTCCTCCGCGCCGGGCAGGCGGCCGGGGCCTACGTCGACCTGGACCCGGAGCCCACCGGCGCGCTGATCTTCGCCATGATTCATGAAACGGCCGACACCATCGCCGCCGGCGCCAATTACGACCGCGCCATGCGCGCGCTGACGACGGCCCTGAACCGCCTTGTTCTCGACCCTCAAGGAGACCTCCCATGTCGCGGCACGGCCCAAGACGCCCCCTGCTGATCCCGCCCCGTCTGTTCTATCTCGCCCTGATCACCATGGCCGTGAGCGCCGTCCTGCTGCCGGGACCCGTTCTGCTCGACGCTCCCTGGCACTGGCTCGGGGCGCCGCCGGTCATCCTGGGGGCCTGGCTGACCCTCTCCGGGGGCTATCGCTTCCACCGCACCGGCACCAACATCCAGACCTTCAACACCCCCACCCATCTGCACACGGATGGTCTGTTCCGGTGGAGCCGCAACCCCATGTACCTGGGGTTCGCGCTGATGACGGCCGGCGCCGCCCTGCTGTTCGGGACGCTGACGCCCTTGTTGCTGGCTGTCCTGTTCGCCGTCATCTGCGATCGCTGGTACATCCGCTTCGAGGAGCGTGCCATGCAGGCCGCCTTCGGCGATGCCTACGCGGCGTACCGCCAGCGCACGCGGCGATGGGTTTGAGGACGGTGGATCACCAGGAGGATTGGCGCGGCTTCGCGTCCCGTTGCCAATCCGCCCCCGGGCAGGCTAAGCCGGAGGGGTCGTAGAGCAAGACCTCGCCGCTTTCGGAGCCCGCGCCCATGCCGTCCGCCGCCCCCGACCGCACGCCGTCCCCCGCCGATCGTTGGCGCATCTGGATCGACCGGGGCGGCACCTTCACCGACCTGGTGGCCCGGCGGCCGGACGGCGCCCTGGTAACCCACAAGCTGCTGTCGGAAAACCCGGAGCGGTACGCCGACGCCGCCCTTCAGGGCATTCGCGACCTGCTGGGCCTGGGCGCGGCCGATCCCATCCCCGCCGATCGTGTCGAGGCGGTCAAGATGGGCACCACGGTGGCCACCAACGCATTGCTGGAGCGCACCGGCGACCGCCTGGTGCTGGTGACCGCACGGGGCTTCGGCGATGCCTTGCGCATCGGCACCCAACACCGGCCGGACCTGTTCGCGCGCGAGATCGTGCTGCCGGAGATGCTCTATGAGCGCGTCGTGGAGGTCCCCGGGCGGGTCACCGCCGAGGGCACGGAGATCACGCCCCTGGACGAGGCCGCCGCCCGCGCCAGCCTGCAAGACGCCTTCAATGCCGGCCTGCGCGCCTGCGCCATCGTCTTCCCCCACGCGGACCGCTTCCCCGACCACGAGGCCCGACTCGCCGCGATCGCCGTCGAGGTCGGCTTCACCCAGGTCTCCGCCAGCCACCGGGTCAGCCCGCTCATGAAGCTGGTCGGGCGCGGCGACACCACGGTGGTGGACGCCTACCTGTCGCCCATCCTGCGCCGTTACGTGGACCGGGTCTCCGCCGACCTGGGACACACCCGCCTGATGTTCATGCAGTCCAACGGCGGCCTGACCGACGCCGGGCTGTTCCAGGGCAAGGACGCCATCCTGTCGGGACCGGCCGGCGGCGTGGTGGGGATGGCGCGCACGGCCGAGTGGGCCGGGTTCACCAAGCTGATCGGCTTCGACATGGGCGGCACCTCGACCGACGTGTCGCACTATGACGGCGCCTTCGAACGCACCTTTGACACCCGCGTGGCCGGGGTGCGGGTGCAGGCGCCCATGATGCTGATCCACACCGTGGCGGCGGGGGGCGGCTCCATCCTGCATTACGACGGCGCCCGCTTCCGCGTCGGCCCGGACAGCGCCGGAGCCACCCCCGGCCCGGCCTGCTACCGGCGCGGCGGACCGCTCACGGTCACCGACTGCAACGTGATGCTGGGCAAGCTCCAGCCCGACCACTTCCCGCGTGTGTTCGGCCCCCGGGCCGACCAGCCCCTGGACGCCGAGGCCGCGCGCGCCGGCTTCGCCGCCCTCGCCGCGCGCATCGGCGACGGCCGCGCGGCCGAGGACGTGGCCGAGGGCTTCCTGCGCATCGCCGTGGAGAACATGGCCAACGCCATCAAGACCATCTCCATCCAGCGCGGCTACGACGTCACCGAATACGCCCTGGTCTGCTTCGGGGGCGCCGGCGGGCAGCACGCCTGCCTGGTGGCCGACGCGCTGGGGATGACCACGGTGGTCCTGCATCCCTTCGCGGGCGTGTTGTCGGCCTACGGCATGGGGCTTGCCGACGTGCGGGTCCTGAGCGAGCGCACGGTCGAGGTCCCCCTGGACGACGCCGGCGTGGCACTGGCGGTCGACGTGCTGGACGACCTGGCCACGGCGGCCCGCGCCGACCTGGACCGCCAGGGCCTGGACGGTACCGCCGCCACCGTCCTGCGGCGGGCGTTGCTGCGGGTCCAGGGCTCCGACACGCCCCTGGAGGTGCCGGTCGGCTCGGTCGAGGCCATGGCCACCGCCTTCGCAACCGCGCACAAGGCCCGCTTCGGGTTCGTGCTCGACAAGCCGGTGGTGATCGCCGCCGTCTCCGCCGAGGCCATCGCCGCCAGCGGCGAGACCGAGGCGGTGGCGCCGACCGCGCCCCCACGCGCCGGCCCGCCGGAGCCCCTGGCCCGCGCGCGCCTGTATGGCGAGGGCCGCTGGCGCGAGACCCCGGTGCTGGACCGCCAGCCCCTGCGCCCCGGGGATGTCGTGCCGGGGCCGGCCCTGCTGGTCGAGCCCACCGGCACCATCGTTGTCGAGCCCGGTTGGCGCGCCGCCGTCGGCCCCACCGGAACCGTGGTCCTGACCCGCGCCGAGGCCCGCCCCCGGCGGGTCGCGCTGGGCACCCAGGCCGACCCGGTGATGCTGGAGGTGTTCAACAACCTGGTCATGAACATCGCCGAGCAGATGGGCGCCACCCTTCAGAACACCGCCCATTCGGTGAACATCAAGGAACGGCTGGACTTCTCCTGCGCCGTGTTCGACGCCGCCGGCAACCTGATCGCCAACGCGCCACACATGCCGGTGCACCTGGGCTCCATGAGCGAGTCCGTGCGCGCTGTCCGGGCGGCGCACGCGGGCGCCCTCCGCCCGGGCGACGTGTACGTGACCAATGCCCCCTACAACGGCGGAACCCACCTGCCCGACGTGACCGTGGTCACCCCGGTGTTCGACGACGCGGGGGCGGAGGTCCTGTTTTTCGTGGGTTCGCGAGGCCATC
Organism: Roseospira visakhapatnamensis; assembly: GCF_014197915.1. Taxonomy (GTDB): domain Bacteria; phylum Pseudomonadota; class Alphaproteobacteria; order Rhodospirillales; family Rhodospirillaceae; genus Rhodospira; species Rhodospira visakhapatnamensis. The sequence continues at coordinate 14,913 of NZ_JACIGK010000042.1, read as the reverse complement.
ACGCCGACATCGGCGGCATCACCCCCGGGTCCATGCCGCCGCATTCGACCCATGTGGACCAGGAAGGCGTCTTGCTGGACGCCGTGCCGCTGGTGGATGCCGCCCATGGCCTGCGCGAGGCCGAGATAACCACGCTGCTGACCGGCGGGCGCTATCCGGCGCGCAACCCAGCCCAAAATCTGGCCGATCTCCAGGCCCAGATCGCCGCCAACGAAAAGGGCGTGCGCGAGTTGCGGCGCATGGTCGGCCACTTCGGCCTGGATGTGGTCACGGCCTACATGGGCCACGTCCAGGACAACGCCGAGGAAACCGTGCGCCGGGTGCTGGACGTGCTCGACGACGGCGCCTTCACGGTGGAGATGGACGACGGCGCGCGCATCCGGGTGGCCATCACCCTGGACAAGGCCGCCCGCCAGGCCACCGTGGATTTCACCGGCACGGATCCCCAGCAGGCGGGCAACTTCAACGCGCCCCGCGCCGTCACCCGGGCGGCGGTGCTCTATGTGTTCCGCACCCTGGTGGACGAACCCATCCCCATGAACGAGGGCTGCCTCGCGCCCATCGACATCCGCGTGCCCGACGGGTGCCTGCTGAGCCCCACCCACCCGGCTGCCGTGGTCGCCGGCAACGTGGAGACCAGCCAAGCCGTGGTGGATTGCCTTTATGGCGCGCTGGGGATCATGGCCGCGTCCCAGGGCACCATGAACAACCTGACCTTCGGCAACGATCGCCACCAGTACTACGAGACCCTCTGCGGCGGCGCCGGCGCCGCCGCCACCTTCGACGGTGCCTCGGCCGTGCACACCCATATGACCAACAGCCGGCTCACCGACCCGGAGGTGCTGGAAAGCCGCTTCCCGGTGCTGGTGGACGCGTTCCACGTGCGGCGCGGCTCCGGTGGCGCGGGCCAGCACCGGGGCGGGGATGGTGTGGTGCGCCGGCTGGTGTTCCGCGAGGCCATGACCGTGGCCATCCTGGCCAACCGCCGCCGTGTGCCGCCCTTCGGGATGGCCGGCGGGGCTGACGGCGCCCCCGGCAGGACCCGGATCGAGCGCGCCGACGGCACCGTCGAGGACCTGGGGTCGACCGGCTCCGCCGAGGTCGGCCCGGGTGACGCGGTGGTGATCGAGACGCCGGGGGGCGGCGGGTACGGGGCACCTTGACGGCCCCCGACCTCGCCCCCCGCCCTCAGTACATCTGCTCGGGCAGCCACAGCACGATATCCTGGAACTGGAACACCAGCAGGATCCCGATCAACTGGAGAATCACGAAGGGCACCACGCCCTTGTAGATGTGCCCGATGGTAATGCCCGGCGGCGCCACCCCCTTCAGATAGAAGATCGAGAAGCCCACCGGCGGGGTCAGGAAGCTGGTCTGCAGGGTCGTGGCGAACAGCACCGTGAACCACACCAGATCGAAGCCCAGGGCGTCCACCACCGGCGCCACCAGCGGCAGGATGATCAGGCTGATCTCCAGCCAGTCCAGGAAGAAGCCGGCGATGAAGGCGATGAACAGGATGGTCGCCACCACCCCCCAGGGCGGAAACGGCAGGCCCTCCAGCAGGCCGCCGATGAACTCGTCGCCGCCCAGCGAGCGCATCACAAGCGCGAAGGCGGTGGCCCCCAGGAAAATCCCGAAGATGAAGGCCGTGGTCAGCATGGTTTCGCGGCAGACCCGGCGCAGCACCTCGACCGTCAGGCGGCCGTTGGCGGCGGCGAGCAGGGTCGCGCCCAGGGCGCCGATGCCCGACGCCTCGGTGGGGGTGGCGATGCCGAAGAAGATCGAGCCCAGCACCGCCAGGATCAGCAGCATCGGCGGCACCACCGCCAGCACCACGCCCAGCACGTCGCGCCAGGTGACGGTGCCGGTGGCGTCGGGGGCCGGCGCCATGTCGGGCCGGACCAAGGCCAGGATGACCACGTAACCCACGTACAGGCCGCCCAGGATCAAGCCGGGAAACACCGCGCCCATGAACAGGTCGCCCACCGGGAGCGACAGCTGGTCGGCCATGATGACCAGCATGATGGACGGCGGGATCAGGATGCCGAGCGTCCCCGACGAGGCCACGACGCCGGTCGCCAGGCTCTTGTCGTAGCGGGCCTGGAGCATGGGTGGCAGCGCCAGCATGGACAGCAGCACCACCGAGGCGCCGACGATGCCGGTGGACGCCGCCAACAGCACGCCGATGACGATCACCGTCAGCGCCAGGCCGCCGCGCAGGCCGCCGAACAGCTTGGTGAAGTTGACCATCAGCCGGTCGGCGACACCGGAGCGGTCGAGCATCAAGCCCATGAACACGAACATGGGCAGGGCCACCAGGACCCAGTTCTGCATCTGCGCCCAGATGCGATCGACGATGATGGCGAAGTCGTTCCATTCGTCGAGGAAGTAGGTGTCGACGCCGAACCAGTTCAGCAGGATCAGGCTCAGCAACAGAAACAGGAAGGAGATCCCCCCCAGCACCCAGGCCAGCGGGAAGCCGGTGAAGATCGTGGCCATGAAACTGGCCAGCAGCAGGATGACGATGATTTCGTATTCGAACACGATGCTTCTCCGTCGGGGGGTCTCCCGCGGGTGATTTCACCCGATGCCCGTTCGTCCTGGTGGGGGCCGTCCGGACATCAGAGCGCCCGGGGCCGGCCGAACAACAGCGCGGTACACCGCAAGGTGCGCGACAGGGCCGCCAGGAAGATCAAGGCGAACCCCCAGATGATGAAGGACTTGAGAATCCAGGTGTACGGCAGCCCACCGGGCGACGGAGAGCCCTCGTTCAGGGTGATCGACGTGAGCACGTAGGGCACGGCCTCGACCAGGATAGCCACCGAGAACGGCAGCAGCAGCACCAGCATGCCGGTCAGTTCGACCCAGGCCCGGGTGCGCATCGACCAGCGCTCGGCCAGGGCGTCCACCCGCACATGACGGTCGTAGGTGAGCGCGTAACTGAGCCCGAGAATGAAGCCAATGGCGTAGAAATAAAGTTGCAGCTCTTCCAGCCACACCGTGGCGCGGCCGAACACGTAGCGCAGGGTGACGTTGGCGATGATGCCGATGATCAGCGCCACCCAGATCCACGATGCCATATGCCCGATCCGAAGGATGAACCGGTCGATGACGTTGGAGATCCGGGTGCGCGGCAGCAGGCGATCCCGGGGCAGGCCGTGGTCGTCCAGGGGCTCGCCGTTTGGTCTGGGCGAGCCGGCGCCAGGGGGCGTGTGGCTCATGAGACGGGTCCTTGGTGGAAAGGAAAAAGGAACGCCCACATCCCGGCCCCGGCCCCGATCCACCGTGGGGTGGCGCGAGCCATGCCGACACACCAACGCGCCGGCCCCCGACGGATGAGGGAGCCGGCGCGCCGCGTGACCCAAGGGGGTTCGTCGGGCGGTTCTCTGCTTACTGACCGGAAACGCGGGTGGCCCAGTCGTTGGGCATGTAGCCCAGGTCACGCCACGCCTGGTGTTCTTGCTGGAACGCCTTCATGGCTCCCCAGACCCGGGCGAAGCCCTCATCCTTGGCGGAGAACTCGGCCATGACCTCGTCGGTCTTGGCCTGCAGTTCCATGAGGATGTCCTCGGGCAGGCGCACGGCGGTGACGTCATGTTCCTCGGTGAAGGTATTGAGGACGGCGCCCTGCAGACCCTCGGCGCGCGCGATCGACTTGGCGACGCCGGCGGTGCAGGCGGTGCGCAGGATGGTCTGCTGCGTCTCGTCGAGGCCGTTCCACTTGTCGAGATTGACGTAAAGGTACTGACTGGTGGACTGCTGATGCCAGCCCGGCAGGTGGTAGAACTTGGCCACCTTGTAGAACCCAAGCTGCTCGTCCACGGTGGGCATGGAGAACTCGGTGGCGTCGATGACGCCCTTGTCCAGGGCATCGAACAACTCCGACGCCGGCAACACGGTCACCTCGGCGCCCATCTTTTGCAGGACCTGGCCGCCCATGCCGGCGAAGCGGATGCGCAACCCCTGGACCTGATCCAGGTTCTCCAGCGGGAAGGTGAACCACCCGGCGGCCTCCGGACTGACAATGCCGCACAGGATGGGCATCACGTTGTGCGGCTCGTAAAGCTCTTCCATCATCTGCTGGCCGCCGTTCTCCAGCATGAAGGCCGCCATTTCCCAAGGGGTCAGGCCGAACGGCTGACCACCGAAAAGGACCGAGGCCGGCAGCTTGCCGATCTCGTAGCCGGCCCAGACGTATCCCGAGTCCAGCTTGCCCTGGGACACGGCATCGAACACCTCGGTGCCTTTCACCAGCTTGCCGGGCTCGAACACCTGCAAGGTCATGGTGCCGCCGGACATGGCGTTGACCTGCTCGGCCATCCAGGGGGCGGTGTCGGCCAGGGCCTTCAGGGTCGAGGGAAAGCTCATGGCCATCTGCCAGCGCACCCGGTCGGCGGCGGTGGCCGGGTTGGCGATGGCGGTCACGGCCAGCGTCGCGGCGACGGCCGCGACGCCACTCAGGCGTGTGATGGGGTGGGTCAGGGTCTTGAGGGTGCTCATGGGTGACGGTCCTCCCTGGATGTCGTCAACAGTGTGCCCCGTGCCTCGGGGGATTGAAGGGGGCCGGCTTCGATGAAGCGGCCCCGCGCCGGTTCTCGGCCCGTGTTGATCCGGGCCTTGTCGGTGGCGCGGTCGATGGCGAAGGGGTGTCCGGGCGGCGCCGAAAACCCCTCCACCGAGAGGTGAATCGCCCGCCATTTCCGATCATGGGCGTCGCCTTTTCAAGTTCTTTTTTCGCCTCCCGGAACGGACCGGGTCGACACAGAGGGCCAGACGAGCGCGCGCCCCCATCGCGACACGCGAGACTCCGGAGATCTGCCCGTGTAGACGACACCCTCCGGGGTGCGCCCCGGGGCTCATCAGAACGAGCGCGGCAGGCCCAGCACGTGCTCGGCGACGTAGGACAGGATGAGGTTGGTGGAGATGGGCGCCACCTGGTACAGGCGGGTCTCGCGGAATTTGCGCTCCACGTCATAGTCCTCGGCGAAGCCATAGCCACCGTGGGTCTGCAGGCACATATCGGCGGCCTGCCACGAAGCCTTGGCCGCCAGATGCTTGGCCATGTTGGCCTCGGCGCCGATGCGCCGGCCGGCGTCGAACAGGCGCGCCGCCTTGCGGACCATCAGGTCGGCCGCCTCGGTGGCGATATGGGCCTCGGCGATCGGGAACTGGATGCCCTGGTTCTGGCCGATGGGCCGGCCGAACACCGACCGCTCGCCGGCATAGGCGCGCGCCTGGTCGACGAACCAGCGGGCGTCGCCGATGCACTCGGCGGCGATCAGCACCCGCTCGGCGTTCATGCCGTCCAGGATGACGCGGAACCCCTGCCCTTCCTCGCCGATCAGGCTGTCCGCCGGCACCCGCAGGCCATCAAAGAACACCTCGGTGGTGGCGTGGTTCAGCATGGTGCGGATGGGCCGGATGACGAGCTGATCGCGCGGGGCCGCGCGCATGTCCACCACGAACACCGACAGGCCATCGCCCTTGCGCGTGACCGCCTCGCGGGGGGTGGTGCGGGCCAGCAGCAGCATCAGGTCCGAGTGCTCGGCCCGCGAGGTCCAGACCTTCTGGCCGGTGACGACATAGGCGTCACCGTCGCGCCGCGCCGTGGTGCGCAGCGCCAGGGTATCGGTGCCGCTGGTGGGCTCGGTAACGCCAAACGCCTGCAGCCGCACCCGGCCGGCGGCGATGTCCGGCAGCCAGCGCCGTTTCTGATCCTCGGAGCCATGCCGCAGGATCGCGCCCATGGTGTACATCTGCGCGTGACAGGCGGCGCCATTGCCGCCCGAATGGTGGATTTCGTCCAGGATGGCGACCGCCTGAGCCAGACCGAGACCGCTGCCGCCATGGCAGTCCGGGATCAACGCGGCCAGATAGCCCGCCTCGGTCAGCGCGTCGACGAACTCCGTGGGGTAGGCCCGGGCGCGGTCCTTGTCCCGCCAGTAGGATCCCGGGAACCGCGCACACAGGGCGCGAACGCCCTCGCGGATGGCGCGCGTATCGGCATCGTCGTCCAGCCCGGTGACGGGGCCGGCGTCGTCGGCATCGATCATGGGAAGCCCCACGCCAGCAACAAGAACAGCCACACCCGGCACCCGTTATCCGGACGCCAGCGTCTCGCCATCAGTGTAGCAGGCCGAGGCGATCTTGTCCGGCGCCGCCTTGGCCGCCTTTTTCAACCCGGCGATCACACCGGCGATCTCGTCGGCGGTCCGCACCGCATGGCCCCGCGACAACTGAACGACGGCGGCGGACGCGGACAACAGCGGCAACTTCCGCTCGACCCCCTCCCGATCCCTGGCGACGATATAGCCCCGCCGGCGGCTCTCCTCGTCGTAGAAGCTCTCCACGTCACGCTCGAACGTGCGCACCATGGAGGTGATCAGGTCCACGGCCTGATCGTAGCGGAACGCGCGGAGACCGACGAAGAAGTCGTCCCCGCCGACGTGCCCGACGAACACATCGCCGCGCGGCAGTTGCTTCCGCAGGAGTTCGGCGAACAGGGTGATGGCGCGATCCCCCTGGCGATAGCCGTATTTGTCATTGAACGGCTTGAAGTTGTCGAAATCCAGATAGACCATGATGTATTTCGAATTCACATCCTGAAGACACTCGGCGATGTACTCGTTGATCATGGTATTGCCGGGAAGCTTGCTCAACGGATTCTGGTCCCGGGCCAGCGCCAGATTTTTCTCGTTGATCACCCGCAGCAGCGACTGCGCGGACATGAAGCCGATGTACTTGCGCTCGCTGACGATCAGGATGCACTCGGCGCCATCCGATCCGGAGAAGACCTCCAGGACCTTCTCCGCCTTGGTGTTCACGTCCGCGACCGGGCATATGGCCACGAACGCGTCCAGGGTGCGCCCCAGGGCGCGGTTGCTGAGCAACTCCTTGCCGTACAGGCTGTAGGTATACTCCTTGAGGTCCAGTTCGCGGATGATGCCGACCGGTTCACCGACCGCGTCGACCACGGGAAAGAAGTTCTGGTCCTTCTCGTGGCGAAACCGCTCGAACACCGCCGCCATGCTGGTGCCCATCAGGATGGGGTCGACGCGCTGAGTCTTCGCGGCGATGAGGGCCGCGTCGCTGTTCAGGCGGCGCTGGTCCGCGTGGTTGAGGGCCCGCACGGCCTCCTGGTCCATGGGAACCTGAGCGGGATCCGCGACGCGCCCCCCGATCAGGGGCCCCTGGACATAGTCACAGCCGGCATGGCGCATGACCTGGTAGTCCTCGACCGTGGCAACGCCCCCGGCCACCATCTGGATACCCATCAGGTGCGTCATGTTGGCCAGCGCGTTCAGCATCAGCTTGCGATCGCGGTCCCCGGCGACATCCTGGACAAAGAACCGGTCCAGCGTGACGAAGTCCGGGCGCACGACCCGCAGCAGCGGCAGGCTGGCGTATCCGGCGCCGAAGTTCCCCAGCGCCAGGCGCCCGGACAGGCCGCGCAGCACCGACACGGCCCGCTCCACCCGGCCGCGTGCGGCGCCGGTCGCGTCCTGGAGGGTCTCGGCCATGCGGAAGGCCAGGCGCTCGGAAATCTCGGGCACCACGGCATTGGCCGGAACGCCGTGCGCGGCCAGCACGGGGCGAAGGGCCTCCACGATCGCCTCCGCCTGCCCCAGCAGGCGCGCGTCCAGGTTCAGGAACAGCTTGACGTTGGCCCGGTCTGGCATGCGCGCGAACACGGCGACCGCCGCCGCATGGGCACGCGCCTCCACCTCCGCGAGACGGCTGTCGCGGCGCGGCGGATCCGCCGGATCGCCGGCGGCGGCGCAATCAAGCAGGTCGTGGGCGGAGGCGAAGCCAAGGTCCGTCGCGTTGCCGATCACCGCCTCGACACCCAGGGTCCGCCCCGAGTGCACACCGACGATCGGTTCCAGGACCATGTGCAGGCGCGGGATGATCTCCGACCACCCCATCGACCGGGCCATCTCTCCCCCCTCGATGCGCGGCGCCAACGGCCCGAACGTGACTCGCGGTCGAAACCACACGGCGTCCCGTCCGATAGGCACGGACGGCGCGACGACGCTGCCACGGGACGGGCGACTGGCGCTCATGCGCGCGGCGTCCCATGCCTTGGCTCGGCCCGGCTCGACCCGGCAGGAGTCCCCATGCCTTGCACGGGTATTTCCTCACCAGGCATCAAGATGGCGAAAGCGCGAGGTGCCGTCAATCAACCAATGGACCGTATGTCGTTCTTCCAGGACTCCCATGCCGCCAGGTCAGTCACTGATGGACGGTATGAGCCGGTGGCGAGAAATTGGACAATTTTGTTACAATAGCGATACTATGACTTGACTTGGACCCTTCCCGAGACTCCCTCTGGAACGCCCCGGGCGACCGCCATCACCGGCCCGGGTTACACCGACTCCACACGCGGACGCCGACCTACCCGCATTGGCCGAACCGGAGCCGAAACCGGGGCGCCGCGGGCCGGCATGGCCGCGTGTGCGAGACCGGGGCAAGACCGTCCCGGCGGTGGAACGCACACCGATTATCATGTAGTCTTCGCCAGGAAGACGCTCGGGGATCCGCCGCCGGGGGCCTGCGAGCGCTGCTGCGGCGACATCGACTCGCGGAGCGCTCGATTCCGATGTTTGCCATTGTGAATCAAGACGGTTATGCTGGCGCATCGGGTCGACGGAGGCTCGTACGGACGCCACGGACCCCCCCGACAGCGCCAGCGCTCGAAAAAACGGCCGGACTGTCTGGACTCACAAAGGGTTGTGGCCCGGCTGTTCCCGGGGCGGAAACGCCCCGGCCTCATTGAAGCCCGGATGGCCCGGGCGACCTCGTACAGCGCGGGCCGAGTTCCCGGGGCGGAAACGCCCCGGCCTCATTGAAGCGGCCCGAGACCAGGCGCCCGGGGAGATCCTTCGGGACGTTCCCGGGGCGGAAACGCCCCGGCCTCATTGAAGCGCCAAAGAATACTCGACCTCCCCTCCTCCGCCTTCGGCGGGTTCCCGGGGCGGAAACGCCCCGGCCTCATTGAAGCTCTTCCTCGGCTCCTGACCCGGTGACGGGCGCGGCCCGTTCCCGGGGCGGAAACGCCCCGGCCTCATTGAAGCATACCGAGTGTGTTCCCCTACCGGAAGAACAGACGTGGGTTCCCGGGGCGGAAACGCCCCGGCCTCATTGAAGCCGGCCGCCGCCAGGGCGCCCCCAGCCAACGCCAGGGAGGTTCCCGGGGCGGAAACGCCCCGGCCTCATTGAAGCCCTGGTAAACCTGCATTTCAGACCGGCCGGCGTCGACCGTTCCCGGGGCGGAAACGCCCCGGCCTCATTGAAGCATACGTTCTTCCGTACGTGACGGTTAGCCCCAACGGCGTTCCCGGGGCGGAAACGCCCCGGCCTCATTGAAGCGCCCAGCTTCGCGATCCGGTGGTCCAGGTCGGCCGCCAGGTTCCCGGGGCGGAAACGCCCCGGCCTCATTGAAGCGCCGCGCGCCAGGGGGTGCGCGACGGGCGCTACACGCGGTTCCCGGGGCGGAAACGCCCCGGCCTCATTGAAGCTACTGTTTGAGGCGCCGGGACCTCTCCGTCTTCTGGGAAGGTTCCCGGGGCGGAAACGCCCCGGCCTCATTGAAGCACGATCGGAAACCCTCGTTCGCCTTAATGAGAGCGACGTTCCCGGGGCGGAAACGCCCCGGCCTCATTGAAGCGCCCCAGGGCCTGGCCGATGGACTGGGATTCCCCGATGTTCCCGGGGCGGAAACGCCCCGGCCTCATTGAAGCGACGCTCGTATTCGGGCCGCCGAGGTTCGCCTTTCCGTTCCCGGGGCGGAAACGCCCCGGCCTCATTGAAGCCCGGCTCGACGAGGCTCGGTATCACGGCGACCCGTGTGGTTCCCGGGGCGGAAACGCCCCGGCCTCATTGAAGCCCATCTACGCGAATTCGGAGCTCATCCGGGCGTGGCTGGTTCCCGGGGCGGAAACGCCCCGGCCTCATTGAAGCCCTCGGACATGCGCGCTGGGTTCCAGAAATGGACAGGGTTCCCGGGGCGGAAACGCCCCGGCCTCATTGAAGCTCCAGGCCGACCAGCCGACCCACCGCCGCGTGGCCACGGTTCCCGGGGCGGAAACGCCCCGGCCTCATTGAAGCCAGTCCTTTGGGATAGGCGAGCGCGCCAATCGCAGCCGGGTTCCCGGGGCGGAAACGCCCCGGCCTCATTGAAGCAATATAACTTGGTCAGATGATGTTAAATTAAAGAATCGGTTCCCGGGGCGGAAACGCCCCGGCCTCATTGAAGCCAGCCCGGGAACGCCTGTAGACGCTGACGCGGTGTTGGTTCCCGGGGCGGAAACGCCCCGGCCTCATTGAAGCCATGGCCAGCGCCGCGTCAACCGCCACCGACCGCCCTGTTCCCGGGGCGGAAACGCCCCGGCCTCATTGAAGCCGGGTCGGACAGATTGAGCCAATGCCGTTGTTCCAGCGCGGTTCCCGGGGCGGAAACGCCCCGGCCTCATTGAAGCGCCGATTATGGCGCCTATGACGCCTACAAGGCCGAGGAGGTTCCCGGGGCGGAAACGCCCCGGCCTCATTGAAGCGAGGGGTGGCGGGGCGACCGTGTGACGGCCGCATGCGGGGTTCCCGGGGCGGAAACGCCCCGGCCTCATTGAAGCCGCTTCGGGGGAGACTGTCGACGTCAAGTTGCTGACCGGTTCCCGGGGCGGAAACGCCCCGGCCTCATTGAAGCGCGACCGGGATTTCGATCGCCGAGGCCGAACAGTTCATGTTCCCGGGGCGGAAACGCCCCGGCCTCATTGAAGCCAGAGACCTCGGACAGGGCGTACACTACCCAGACGCGGTTCCCGGGGCGGAAACGCCCCGGCCTCATTGAAGCCCCGAAGTAGCGGCTGTCGAAGGACCCCAGCGCCTCGTTCCCGGGGCGGAAACGCCCCGGCCTCATTGAAGCGATCAGGGGCACCGGGCCACGAAGCTCGGTCTGCTCGGGTTCCCGGGGCGGAAACGCCCCGGCCTCATTGAAGCCTGCCCGATGGCAGCAGCAGCGACTGGGCGAAATGGGGGTTCCCGGGGCGGAAACGCCCCGGCCTCATTGAAGCCACGAAAGCCTCGGACACCATCCCGGAAGCCCGGAGGTTCCCGGGGCGGAAACGCCCCGGCCTCATTGAAGCCCGATCCGGTGACGGGCGCGGCCCTGGTCGTCACCGTCGGTTCCCGGGGCGGAAACGCCCCGGCCTCATTGAAGCGCGGTCGACGTAATCGGCCGAACACAGTCTTTCTCGGGGTTCCCGGGGCGGAAACGCCCCGGCCTCATTGAAGCCCTCAGGTGGATGGTGCCCCCGAGGGGCTGACGGCTGAGGTTCCCGGGGCGGAAACGCCCCGGCCTCATTGAAGCGTCATTGTGCATCCTCCCGTCCGGTCACTATCCGAAGGTTCCCGGGGCGGAAACGCCCCGGCCTCATTGAAGCGTTAGCGCACCAGCATCGCGCGCCCGCAACCACACGGTTCCCGGGGCGGAAACGCCCCGGCCTCATTGAAGCGGCGGCCGATGCCTTGCCGGTCCACCAGGCCCGCGCATGGTTCCCGGGGCGGAAACGCCCCGGCCTCATTGAAGCCCATCCGGACCCACTGTTTCTGCGTGTTCAGCCCCTCGTGGTTCCCGGGGCGGAAACGCCCCGGCCTCATTGAAGCCACCATGTCCACGCGTGGCTCGGTCGAGGCCGGGGCGGTTCCCGGGGCGGAAACGCCCCGGCCTCATTGAAGCGACCTGGTGTACCGGTTCTATCCGGGGACGGAGACTCAAGGTTCCCGGGGCGGAAACGCCCCGGCCTCATTGAAGCCAACTCGGCCCGGTTGGCTTCGATGGTCTCGCGGATGGTTCCCGGGGCGGAAACGCCCCGGCCTCATTGAAGCTTTGTGTGGTGGGTACACGCGTCCGGTGAGGAGGCCGGGTTCCCGGGGCGGAAACGCCCCGGCCTCATTGAAGCGGCCTTGCGGTCGCCGGTCACCAACATCCAGTCGGGAGGTTCCCGGGGCGGAAACGCCCCGGCCTCATTGAAGCGCGCCATAGGCGAGGGTCCCGTTCACCTCGTAGCTGTCGCCAGGTTCCCGGGGCGGAAACGCCCCGGCCTCATTGAAGCGATCGTGAGCGCCGGCTGCGCCAACTGCTACGCCATGGGTTCCCGGGGCGGAAACGCCCCGGCCTCATTGAAGCGATGCGGTGCCCGACATTCATGAACCGGAGCCCAAGGAGTTCCCGGGGCGGAAACGCCCCGGCCTCATTGAAGCGCTCACTCCGAGCTACGAGGCCTGGCGGGAAAAGCCGGGTTCCCGGGGCGGAAACGCCCCGGCCTCATTGAAGCTGAGATTGTGAGGCAGACGGGGCTAAGCCCTTGATCCCGGTTCCCGGGGCGGAAACGCCCCGGCCTCATTGAAGCTCAGGGCCGAGTCTGGTACATCCACCGAGCGCTCTAGGTTCCCGGGGCGGAAACGCCCCGGCCTCATTGAAGCTGCCGCCAGGGCACGGATGTAGCCCTCCTGGCTCCGGGTTCCCGGGGCGGAAACGCCCCGGCCTCATTGAAGCGAACGGCTGGAGGCCGAGGTCGCCAGGGCGGACGAGGGTTCCCGGGGCGGAAACGCCCCGGCCTCATTGAAGCCCCGGGTCTGGGTGAGCCGATCACCGCCGATGCCTGGTTCCCGGGGCGGAAACGCCCCGGCCTCATTGAAGCTTTCCAGGTCACGATACCGGCCCCGGCTGTAGCGCGGGTTCCCGGGGCGGAAACGCCCCGGCCTCATTGAAGCGTGCAGGGCCTGGACGGGGCCTGGGCACCCCTCCCGCGGTTCCCGGGGCGGAAACGCCCCGGCCTCATTGAAGCGACACCACCTCGTCCTCGACCGACGTCGTGGCGTCGAGGTTCCCGGGGCGGAAACGCCCCGGCCTCATCGAGGGTCTCTCCCCCCGTCATGGCGACGGTCGGGAGGACTCGACGGCGACGGGAGCGCCCCGTCGCCATGATCGCCGCGCATGACAGCGCCATGACATGGGCGTAGGCTGTCTCGTGGGAATCTGGAGGTGGTCCGGACCGGGCCGGGGTCCGGATCAGGGATGGCCTTGCACCGGCGGCGGATGCCTGTGACTCATCCGCCCTGGGCGCCTTGCCGGTGTCCCATCTCACGAAGACAGACACCGCGAAGCGGTGCTGGGCCGCACCGGTCATGGTCGATGATCGCTGGTACTGAGTCGGGAGGCCGCCCCGTGTTTCGCACCGCCGAACTGGGCCGCAAGGTCAGCAAGGAAGAGTTCGAACGCCAGAAGGAGCCGCTGCGCATCGAGTTGCTGGAGTTGCAGCAACGGCTGCGCGAGCTGGACATGCCGGTGATCCTGGTGTTCGCCGGTGTCGAGGGCGCCGGCAAGAGCGAGAGCATGAACCTGCTCAACGCCTGGCTGGATCCGCGCTGGATCGTCACCCGCGCCTATGGGGCGCCCTCGGACGAGGAGCGCGAGCGCCCCGAGTACTGGCGCTTCTGGCGCGACCTGCCGCCCAAGGGACGGATCGGGCAGTTCCTGTCGTCCTGGTACTCGCGGCCGTTCATGGACTACGCCACCGGCACCATCGACGAGGGCGCCTTCGACGATCAACTGAACCAGGTCATCGCCTTCGAGAAAACACTGGCCGATGATGGCGCCCTGATCATCAAGTTCTGGATGCACCTCAGCAAGACGGCGCAGAAGGCGCGCCTCAAGGCGCTGGAAAAAAACCCGCTGGAAAGCTGGCGGGTGACCAAGCGGGACTGGCGCCACTGGGAGATGTACGGCTCCTTCATGCGCGCCGCCGAGCACCTGATCGCCCGCACCTCCACCGGCGAGGCCCGCTGGGTGATCGTCGAGGGGGAGGATCACCGCTACCGCTCCCTCACGGTGCTGTGCACCCTGCGCGACGCCCTGCGCCATCACATCGAGCGCGACGCCCAGCGGCGCGCCGTGACCGCCGCCATCGCCCCCGACAGGGCCCCGGTGGCGGCCGATGTGGTGCCGGCGCCCGTGGTGACCGGCCTGCCCACGGTGCTCGACACCCTGGACATGACTCAGAGCCTGCCCAAGGCCGTCTACCGGAAGACCCTGTCCACCGAGCAAGGCCGGCTCGCGGTGCTGCACCGCCAGGCGCAGACCAAGGGCATCTCGACGGTGCTGGTGTTCGAGGGCTGGGACGCCGCCGGCAAGGGCGGCTCCGTGCGCCGCCTCACCCACGCCCTGGACGCCCGTCAGGTCCAGGTGATCCCGGTGGCCGCGCCGACCGACGAGGAACGGGCGCAACACTATCTCTGGCGCTTCTGGCGCCAGTTGGGCCGCGCCGGCCGCGTCACCGTGTTCGACCGCTCGTGGTATGGCCGCGTGCTGGTGGAACGGGTGGAACGCTTCGCCGAGGAAGACGAGTGGCGCCGCGCCTACGCCGAGATCCGGTCCTTCGAGGAGCAACTGGCGCGGCACGGGATCGTGCTGTGCAAGTTCTGGCTGCACATCACCAAAGACGAGCAACTCTCCCGTTTCCAGGCCCGCGAGGACTCGCCCTTCAAGAGCTGGAAGCTGACGGACGAGGACTGGCGCAACCGCGAACGGTGGGAGGATTACACCCACGCCGTCAACGAGATGGTCGAGCGCACCAGCACCCACGACACCCCCTGGACCCTGGTGGAGGCCAACGACAAGCGCTTCGCCCGGGTGAAGGTGGTCAAGACCGTGGCCGACAGGCTGGAACAGAGGTTGGGGGAGACTCCCTAGTGCAGCGACGCATTCAAGGGAGTCTCCCTTTAATGAAAACGTCGCCGCACAAAGCATCGTTTCTAGTGAGCTAGAGTAATCCGAGATCAAGTTGGGCCATAGCCGGAATGCCGCATATAGCTGCTGCACTCTGTTGGCATAACTTTGTCGAGCGCTTCTTTCAG
>NZ_JACIGK010000041.1 GCF_014197915.1 Roseospira visakhapatnamensis | reverse complement strand
ACGCAGCCTTTCGATCCCTCCTGGGAATCGTCACCACCAAAGGCCCCATCACCTACGATATGTTGATCGCACCGGAAGCAAAGGGATAAGCCTTCCACGCGGTTATCACACCAAGGCTGCTTGCCACCGTCACCACGCCCAGGGTCAGCAGCACCGAATTGCGGACGTAGTCGTCCAGCACCGTGGCCGCCAAGTGAGCCCACACACCGTCGCTGGGCAGGAAGACGCGGGACACCACGACAAGGATCGGCAGAGCCACCAGCAGCGCAACGGTTCCCACCGTCCAGGACCACGGCGAGACTCGAAGGTGCCGGCGCAACAGGGGCGACGATCGGGTACGGTGGATCGGTCCGGCGGGATCCGGGACGGGGACGGAGCGGTCTGTCATGGCATGCGTGGTTCCTTCGCTGTGGACTCGAGACGCTCGCCTGTCCACGCACAGGGGGTCAAGAGGGAGACCAGGACATGGACGACGCCAGCCGGACGACGGGCAGCGAACGCCCCCGAAGGTTGCGGCCTGGGTCGAGGGCCGGGCCGGGGTAGGTACGGCAGAACCCGCGCCGATGGGGCGTGGCAATGAGCGATGCACCCGAGGCTCTCGTGCTCGCCGACGTGACCCACGGCTATGACAGCGGCACCCCTGTCGTGCGCGATGTCACCCTGACACTGGCGGCCGGCGAGGTGGTCTGCCTGCTCGGTCCCTCCGGGTGCGGCAAGACGACATCGCTGCGCCTCGCCGCTGGACTGGAGCGGCCCTGGGCCGGCCCAATCCGCATGGGTGGTCGGCTGGTCGAGGGCATGGACGACGACGAATCCGGGGTCCGGCACCTGCCTCCGGAACGGCGCCGGGTCGGGTTCCTGTTCCAGGATTTCGCCCTGTTTCCGCATCTGCGGGTCGGCGACAACATCGCCTTCGGCCTGAAGGGGCAGCCGCGCGCCCGTGTGGCCGAGCGGGTCGGCGCGGTGCTGGCGGCGGTCGGGATGGCGGACTCCGTGCGCGCCTGGCCGCACCAGCTTTCCGGCGGCCAGCAGCAGCGGGTGGCGCTGGCCCGCGCGCTGGCGCCGAACCCGGCGCTGCTGCTGGACGAGCCATTCTCCGGGCTCGACACCAGCCTGCGGCGGACGGTGCGGGACCGCGCGCTCCGGGTCCTGCGCGAGGCCGGGGTGGCCGCCCTGATGGTCACCCACGACCCCGAGGAAGCCATGTTCATGGCCGACCGGATCGCGCTCATGCAGGCCGGACAGGTGGTGCAGCTGGATACGCCGATGGGGCTGCACCGGCACCCGAAATCGCCCTTCGCGGTGCGCTTCTTCAGCCAGACCAACGAGTGGGCCGGGCGGGTGCGGGACGGCGCCCTGGACACACCGCTGGGCGTGTTTCCGGCGTCGGGGTTGCGGGACGGCGCCGCCGCGCGATTGCTCACCCGGCCGCAAGCCCTGGTGCCCACGGCCCGCACAGGCGCGGCCGACATCCTCGCCCGGGTCGTGTCGGTGCGGCCCCTGGGTCATCAGACCATCCTGCTGTTGACCCAGGAGACCGGGGCGGCGGGCGACCTGCCCCTCGTCGCCTGCGTCCCGGGACCCGCGCCCTGCGCGGCCGGCGAGACGATCGCGCTCCGGGTAGAGCCGCAGGCCTGCTTCGTGTTCGCGGACGACCACGGGGGTGAGCCGGCGGATGACCGTGTCCCGAAACGGGGACCGGGGGTTAGGGCCTGGTGACACGGGGGGCGCGGAGGGGGTGCTCCGCCCCGGCTGTCTCTCCCCCAACCACGTCCTTGGCCTCGCTCTGGGCGGGAACGGCACCGTCAGCGGAGGCCGGCGACCCACTGGTCGATGCGCGCGGTCGTCTTGCCCGGCTGCTGGTCCTCGTCCAGGACCAGGCCGACGAACTGGCCGTCGCGCTCCGCGAAGGACTCGGTGTAGTCGTAGCCCTCCGTCTTGGTGAAACCAACGACCTCGGCGCCGCGCTCGACGGCTGTGTCGTAGATATGCCCCATGGCGTCGACGAAGGTGTCCGGGTAGGTGAACTGGTCCCCGGTCCCGAACAGGGCCACCCGCTTGCCCGCCAGACTGGCGTCTTCCAGCAGGTGATAGCGTTCTTCCCAATCGGACTGAAGATCGCCGAACCCATAGGTCGGGCAGCCGAGAATCAACAGGCTTGGGCTTTCGAAGTCCTCGACCGTGGCCGTCTTGATGTCAACGCAACGGCCGTGCAGGCGTTTGGCGATACGGCTGGCGACGGCGCGTGTGGCGCCGGCGTCCGAGCCAAAGATCACAGTCACGCTCATCTCCTGGACCTTGTCGCACGTTGAGGGGGGGCCTGCGGCGGCCCGGCCTCTCCGCCGACGTCCACAGACGCAACCTCATAGCGATATTGCGACGCATTCGCAATAGAAAACCAACAATGGCGCTAGGGTGACAATGCGAAAGAGCAGGTGGTCTTGTGGAAATCTGTGCAATACAGACCCACGGCGACGGTGGGTCTTTATTATTGACAAAATGGCCGTGAAATAGGGCGACGCGTTTCGTTGCACAGGGCTTCTCAGCATCTGGCGACCGACCTGCCTTCACGAGGACCTATGCCCCTCCGACTCCACCAAATTGTCTCGTACTCTTCATATTAACCGCGGTTTTCGATTGTCATTGCGAATGCGTTGCATTATCTGTTACTCCAATCGGGACATTGGGAAAGACCCAAGCGGCACGGGACCGCACGGGCTTCGCTCGGAGGGCCAGCGATGATCGACAGTGCACGACCGGGGCGCGGACGCCTGACCCTCGGCATCGGTTTGGTCGGCGCAATCCTGACCGCCCTCGCACCCCCGGCGCAGGCAGAGGGACCGCACCGGGTGGTCTCGATCGGCGGGGCCGTGACCGAGATCGTCTATGCGCTGGGAGCCGAGGATCGGCTCGTCGCCGTCGATTCCACCAGTTCCCACCCGCCAGCTGCCGAAGACCTGCCCGATGTCGGGTACATGCGCCAGCTGGCGGCGGAACCGATCCTGGCTCTTGGCCCCGACCTGCTGCTTGTGATCGAGGATGCTGGCCCGCCCGAGGTGATCGCGCAGTTGCATGCCACCGGCGTTCCGATCGTCACGGTGCCCGACGAGCCCACCATCGACGGTGTGCTCGACAAGGTGCGCCGCGTGGCGGCGGCCCTTGGCGAGGACGAGGCCGGCGAGACCCTGGCCGGCAAGATCCGGACCGCACACGACGCGGTGACGGCGCGCCTGGAGGGCATCACCGAGCGCCCCCACGTGCTGTTCCTGATGTCCATGGGGGGCGGTGCGCCCCTGGCCGCCGGCGCCGACACCTCGGCCGCCGCCGTGATCGAGATGGCCGGCGGACAGGTGACGCCGAACGATTTCAGCGGCTTCAAGCCGGTGTCGCCGGAGGCCCTGGCGATGGCCGCGCCAGACGTGGTGCTGGTCTCCGAACGGACGCTTGAGGCCCTGGGCGGGGCCGAGGCGATCCTGACCCGGCCAGACCTGGCCAACAGTCCGGCGGCGCGCACGGGCCGCGTCGTGGCCATGGACGCGCTGATGCTGCTGGGCTTCGGTCCGCGCACACCCGACGCGGTGGCGACCCTGGCGGAGGCTCTGCACCCCGACCGGATGTCAGGGCGATGACCGAGTCTCTGGGCGCCAGCCTCGCTGTCAACGCCGAAGAAACCGATGCGGCAGCCCGGATGCGCCGGCGAGAGGCGCGCACGCGACTTTCGCTGGCTGGAATGGCGGCCCTTCTGATCGCCTGCCTCCTGCTTTCGGTCGGCCTCGGCGCTGTCGCCATTCCACCGCTGGAGGCCCTGTCGGTGCTCTCCGCCCGTCTCGGCCTGGGCGCGCTGACCGACCACACGCCGGTGCAGGAGACCGTCCTGTGGTCGTTGCGGCTGCCGCGAGCGCTGCTGGGGGTGCTGGTCGGCGCCGCGCTGGCCATTTCGGGCGCGGCCATGCAGGGCCTGTTCCGCAACCCGCTGGCCGACCCGGGCCTGATCGGCGTGTCCACCGGCGCCGCCCTGGCCGCCGCCCTTGTGATCGTGCTGGGCGGCGCGGTGCCGTTCGGCCTGGGAACGATCCCCGGCGACCTGCTGCTGCCGCTGGCCGCCTTTGGCGGCGGACTGGTCGCGGTTGCCCTGGTCTACCGCATAGCCAGCCACGACGGCCGTACCGAGGTCGCCACCATGCTGCTGGCCGGGATTGCGCTGAACGCCGTGGCCGGCGCCGCGATCGGCGTGCTGGTCTTCATCAGTGACGATCAGGCGCTGCGTGACCTGAACTTCTGGCTGCTGGGCAGCCTGGGGGGCGTGACCTGGGATCGCCTGCTGTTGGTCGCTCCGCTGATGCTGGGGCCGGCCCTCCTGACCCTTGCGTTGGCCCGGCCGCTCAACGCGCTGCTGTTCGGCGAGACGGACGCTTTGCATCTGGGCATCGACGTCGAGCAGACCAAACGCCTCGTCGTGCTTCTGTCCGCCCTGGCCGTTGGGTCGTCGGTCGCGCTGACCGGTGTCATCGGGTTTGTCGGACTGGTCGTGCCGCATCTGGTGCGACTGACCATCGGGCCGGACCACCGGGTCCTGTTGCCTGCCGCGTTGATGCTGGGGCCAAGCCTGCTGCTGCTCGCGGACCTTCTGGCGCGCACCCTGGTCCTGCCGGCCGAGCTGCCCATCGGCATCCTGACGAGCTGTGTCGGTGGGCCGTTCTTCCTTTGGTTGCTATTGCGCCGACGCGGCCTGGGAATCTGGTAGGAGACGGAACGCCATGCTGACCGCAGAAGACCTGACCGTGATCCGCCGGCAGCGCGCGATCGTCGATCGCGTCTCCCTGGACCTGTCGGGGGGCACTCTGACCGGCCTGATCGGCCCCAACGGCGCGGGCAAGTCGACGCTGCTTCACCTGTTGTCCGGCGCCCTGGCGCCCGACGACGGTGGCGTCATGTTCGCCGGCCGTCCGCTGACAGACTGGCCCCGGGCGGCGCTCGCGCGGCGGCGCGCGGTGCTGCCCCAGTCCTCGGACCTGTCCTTCTCTTTCCGCGCCCTTGACGTCGTGCTGATGGGGCGCGCCGCCCATGCGGGCGTCTCCACCAGCGATCGCGACACGGCGGTCGCGATCGAGGCCTTGCGGGCGATGGACGCACTGCACCTGGTGGAACGGATCTATCCGACCCTCTCGGGTGGAGAGCGCCAGCGGATCCAGTTGGCCCGCGTGCTGGCCCAGATCTGGCCGGAGGAGACGGGCCCGAACGCCGGGGCGGGACGCGTCCTGTTGCTGGACGAGCCGACCAACACCCTCGACCTGCTGCACCAGCACCTGGCGTTGCGGTTCGCCCGCCGCCTGGCCGATGACGGCGTGTGCGTGCTTGCCGTGCTGCACGACCCCAATCTGGCGGCGTTGTACGCGGACCGGGTGGTGGTGCTCGACAACGGCCGTGTGGTGGCGGATGGCCCGGTGGATGCGGTGATGACCGAAACAACCTTCGATCAGGTGTTCGGCCTGCGGGTGACGGTCGCCCGCCATCCGACACGCGGGACACCGCAGGTTCTGCCGGTGTAGCCCCGCCCGACTACCAATACGGAGGCGGCGCATGTTCATCGCGATGAACCGTTTCGAGGTCTGGAAACACCAGGCCGATAGTTTCGAGGCCGTCTGGACGACACGCGAGAGCCGGCTTCGGGGCCAGCCGGGCTTCGTGTCGTTCACATTGCTGCGGCTGGCGCCGGACTTCGCGGACGACACCAGCGAGACGGTCCTGTTCGCCAGCCATACGGCGTGGCGAACGCTGGCCGATTTCGAGACCTGGACTCGCTCCCAGGCGTTCCGTGACGCCCACAAGGACGGTGGGCAGACCCGCGACATGCTGAAGGGGGCCCCCCGGTTCGAAGGCTTCACGGTCGTCCAGGCGATAGAGGGGAACGACACGACGTGACGGCGATCCCGGATGCGGCACGGGCGCGGATCGGCGGCGATCCGCTGACGGAGGCGTTCACCGCGCGGCGCGGGTCGCATTGGTTCGCGCGCCGCCCGTTGCCCGTGGACGATCCGGCAGCCACCTGGGAGGCCCTGCTGCACACCCCGCGCTCCGGCAAGACGGTGGCCTATCTGCACGTCCCGTTCTGCGAGAGCCATTGCCTGTTCTGCGGTTTCTACCGACACGGTGCCCGGGACGGGTTCTCCGCGCCCTACGCCGCCATGCTGGTCCGCGACCTGGAGCGCGAGGCCGGCTCTACCGCCCAGACGTCCGGGCCGATCCATGCTGTGTACCTGGGCGGGGGAACACCGACCGCGCTGGACGCGCCCGACTTGCATGCGGTCATCACGGCGGCCCGTACCCACCTGCCGCTGACCCCCGATTGCGAAATCACCGTCGAGGGCCGGGTGCACGGCTTCGATGACGAAATGATCACGGCCTGTCTGGAGGCAGGGGCCAACCGCTTCTCCATCGGCATCCAGACCTTCAATACGGCGGTACGCCACCGGCTGGGGCGCAAGGCCGACCGGGACGCGGCGGAACGTCTCCTCGCCGGCCTGGTGGCGCGGGACCGGGCGGCGGTGATCTGCGACCTGATCTACGGACTGCCCGGCCAGACCCTGGAGACCTGGCGCGACGACGTCCGGACGGCCATCGAGCTGGGTCTGGACGGGGTTGACCTCTACGCCCTGACCCTGGTGCCGCACAGCCCGCTGGCCCAGTCGATCGACAAGGGCGCCCAGCCGTCAGCGCCCCCCTTGGCCGACCACGCGCGCTTCTATGGGGCCGGACTGGACCTGCTCGATACCGCCGGCTGGCGTCACCTGAGCCAGGCGCACTGGGCGCGCACCACCCGGGAACGGAACCTTTACAACCAGTCGGTCAAGGAACAGGCGCATTGCCTGGCCTTCGGCGCCGGGGCCGGCGGCCTGCTGGCCGGGCATCGCTATCGCCTGGAGCCGGACGAAGCGCTCTACCGCCACCGCATCGCCGCAGACGAAAAGCCACTGGCCGCCCTGTTCGCACCGGCGTCCGACCCGCCGGCCCGCGCCGCCGTCGCCGCCAGCCTGGAAAGCGGCCGGATGGCGCCGGACCATTTGGAGACCTTGGCCGGCGCCGGGTTCGCCGCGCGGCTGGCCCCCCTGCTGGACCACTGGACCGAGGCCGGCCTTGTGGCCCCGGCTCCCGGAGGGGTGGCGCTGACCCGGGCCGGCTGGTTCTGGCAGCCCAACCTGATCGGCGCGCTGATGGCGCTGATCCCCGACGACGCCAGGCCCCCCAATAACCCTGGCACCGGCTGGGCGGACAAAAGCCCCTCATCCCCTCCATCACCGCACGAAAGGACCGTTCACCATGGGCCACGCGACCCCAACCGAGACCAGCGCCAGCCCGTGCACCTGTGACTGCGGCAGCGCGTGTTCCGGCGACGGCGAGGCCAGTCCCTCACCGGAGGCGCGGCGGGACACCGCCATGGCCGCCGTAACGGCCCGCTTCCTGGCGTCCACCGACGGTGTGCTGGAGGAGATCGCCGCCGAATTCGGCCTGACCCCCCGCGAGGTCGCCGCCTGCCTGCCCGCCTCGACCGGGGTCTGCGTCCCCGGCGAGTTGTTCGAGGAGATCATGCGGGATGTTTCGGAATGGGGCGTGGCCCTGTTCCTTGTCCATACACCCGACCTGATCCTGGAATGCGCGGGCTCGGTCCCGTATGGCACGATGGCGCAGGGGTACTTCAACCTGATCGGAGACAGCCCCATCGGCGGTCACCTGCGGCGCTGGCGATGCGCCGCCATCCAGTTCATCAGCCGCCCGGTGATGGGCCACGACAGCCACGCCATCGTCTTTTTCAACATCGAGGGCGGCGTGATGTTCAAAATCTTCGTCGGACGGGACGCCCGCCACGCGCTGAAGCCCGATCAGGTGGCCCGGTTCCTGGCCCTGCGGGACCGGCTGGCGATACACGCGGAGGCCGGGCATGAACGCGCTGGGTGACCCCCGGACACGCCGCCGTCTGATGCTGTTCGGCGGCGCGCGCGGCACCGGCCTGGAGGTCGCCCGCCTGGCCCGGGAACGGGGCTGGACGGTGGTGGCGCTGGCGCGGCCGACATCCTCGCTGGATGGGTTGGTCGCGCTGGGGTGTACGGTGGTCATCGGCGACGCCCTGGACACAGGGCACGTCTCCGGCATGCTGCGGGTGCACGGCACCGGCGCCTCCGTTGTCTGTTCACTGGGCGGTGGACCGGGCGACATCGCGCCGGATGGCCGTGGTGTCACGACGGTGGTGGATGCGATGGTGGCCACCGGCCTGCGGCGGCTTGTGATGGTCTCCTCGCTGGGCGCGGGCGACAGCCGTCCCTTCGCCTCCGAGCGGCTGATCGCGGCGATCGGCAAGGTGCTGGAGGAGAAATCGCGGGCGGAAGCCCACGCCCGCGCCGCCGGACTCGACCTGACGATCATCCGCCCGGGCGGCCTGGTGACGACACCGGCCAGCGGCGAGGGCGCGCTGTTCGACGACAGGCGCGTCCACGGCCGCATCGGT
Organism: Roseospira visakhapatnamensis; assembly: GCF_014197915.1. Lineage (GTDB taxonomy): Bacteria > Pseudomonadota > Alphaproteobacteria > Rhodospirillales > Rhodospirillaceae > Rhodospira > Rhodospira visakhapatnamensis. The sequence continues at coordinate 12,930 of NZ_JACIGK010000041.1, read as the reverse complement.
CGCGGCGACCTGGCCGCGCTGATCCTGCACTGCCTGGAGACTCCGGCCAGCATCGGCCGCACGCTCTCGGCCATCGACCGCACAACCCTGACCGGACCGGCCGCCCCGGTGGCGGCGTTTCCGGCCCACGCCCCGTGATCGCAGCCGGTTTTGGCCGGTGGCGACCGCCCCAGGAATGCGGCCGCCTTGAGCCCGGATCGGTCACCGGGATTTGGACGGTTCTGGCTTTCACCAATGATAACAGAGGGCTATCCCCGATTTTGAGCAGTCCCTTTTTTACAGGGTGTTTTGGCGGTCTCGCTCAGCCAGGCCAGGGCGCCCTTGGTCGAGGTCCAGGTTTCCAGGCTGGAGAAGACATAGAGGACGGCCTCTTCCTTTGATCCCAGGGCGTAGTGGGGCGGCGTCTGTTTCGGCAGGCGTGTCTCGCCGAGCAGGTACACCGGCACATGCGGATTGTTCTTGATCGCCGCGGCCAGTGCCTTGCCGGCCCCCGATGTGGGCCCGCCCTGTTTGTACTTCAGCAGGGCGTCGGTGTAGGCCCACTCGGCGAAGTCCGGCTCTTCGTACTCGTCGAGCAGGTCCCGGGCGGCCTCGAACAGGTTCAGGTGCAGCAGTTTGGGGGCCAGCACATGGCGGATGCCCAGGTTGTCGTTCGGGCACAGTCGCAGCATGTCGCGCCAGTGGGCCACGGCCTCGTCGCGGTCCCCCATCTCCCACAGGCACTCGGCCAGGGCCGCCCGCGCTCGCATATAGGGGCGCGTTTCCAGGATCCCCCAGAAGTGCCCCTCCTCCTCCTCGAATGCCTCCTCCCCCAGGACGTGCCGCACGGCCTCGTCCCCGGCGGCCAGGGCCTTGTCCAGGGTGGCCCGCCTCTCAATGATGCCCTTGGCCTCCTCCTCGGCCAGCAGCAGCCAGGCGTCGGCGCAGAGCTCCGAGATCCCGAGCGCCCGCTTCGCCAGGGCAATCCGCTCCCGTTTCGTCCCGCGTTCCCAGGCGTCATACATGACATCCTGCGCCGCGTGGAGCGGATCGGCCTCCGCCTCGCCCAGGAGATCGTCAACGACCAGGCTCCTCTGGAGATTGGCCATCATCTTCTCCATGGCCACCCGCGGGGGCAGGTCCTCCGGAAGCGGGGCCGGGGACGCTTCGGCTTTCCGGCGTTTCCGGGGCACCGGCTTGGGGGCCTTGCTGCCGTCCTTGCGGCGGTTCTTGCTGACGGGCACCGCGTCTCTCCCCTCTGCCTGGATCACGCCGGAAAGGATAGCAAAAGCGCGCCGTCCGGGTCCCGGTTTTTCCTCGTCCGAGGGCCTGCTTGTCTCTATAATATATAACAGACTCAATTACATAGATGAGCCTCGCATGCTCTTTTCCGGTTTCGGCCCACGCGCGGTCATCGCCGCCTTCGACGGCGGCGAGATCACCTCGGACGCCGGCGGCCTGCTGTTGCGGGAGACGGCCAAGCGCCTGGACCTGTTCCCCCGCATGGCGGCCTGTTTCAAGGACCACCGGGACCCGGGTCGGGTCCGCCATCCGCTGGCCGACCTGCTGGCTCAACGCGTCACCGGCATCGCGCTGGGCTACGAGGATCTCACCGATCACGACACCCTGCACCATGATCCGCTGCTCAAACTGATGGCCACGCCGAAAGCCAGGGGCGCCGACCGGCCCGCTCCCCTGGCCGGCAGTTCCACCCTGGGACGCGTCGAACGGAGCTTCGAGGACAGCGACCACCGCTACCACAAGATCACCGCCCAGCCGAACCGGCTCCAGGACCTCTATGTCGACCTGTTCACCGAGAGCCACGACAGCCCGCCCAAGTGCATTGATCCAGACAAAAGATGCAGCGAGCATCATTTGTCTGGATCGAAAATGCACTAGATTCAAAAAGTTGTGCAGCGACCTTTGCCGTCAAGGGTGTAACCCTTGACGGCGTCGCTGCACTGGCGGATCACCCTGGACCTCGACGCCACCGACATCGAAACCCACGGCCACCAGGTCGGCGGCTTCTTCAACGGCACCTACGAACACCGCTGCTTCCTGCCGCTGTATGTCACCTGTGGTCCCCATCTGCTGCTGGCCAAGCTGCGTCCCGGCAACGTCGACAGCGCCAAGGGCGCGAAGGCGGCCATCAAACGCATCGTCGGACGCATCCGCAAGGTCTGGCCCAAGGTCCAGATCCTGGTGCGGGGCGATTCCGGCTTCGCCCGCCCGAACCTGATGACCTGGTGCGAGGCCAACCACGTCGACTATATCTTCGGCCTCGCCCGCAACACTGTTCTGCTCCACAAGGCCCGCAAGGTCCGCTCGAGAGCCGCCGTCGAGGTCTTGGCCACGGGTCAGACGGCCCTGGCCTTCGGCCACTTCACCCACAGGACCCGCTCCAAAAGCTGGACGCGGCCGCGCCACGTGATCGTCAAGGTGCTACACCGGGAAGGGCGGGAACAACGCTGCCGGTTCCTTGTCACCTCGCTGGACTGGAAGTCCCCGCAGGTGACCGAGGTCCTGCGCAACGCCCGGGATACCCACGAACAAGACGGCCAGACCCCGCCCCGGGACCTGATGCCGCGCGTCATCTACGAGGCCATCTACTGCCCGCGCGGCGACATGGAGAACCGGATCAAGGAGTGCCAGCTGGACCTGTTTGGCCACCGGGCCTCGGCCCATGGCTTCAAGGCCAACCAGACCCGCCTGATCCTGGCCGGGTTCGCCTATGTGCTGATGACACAGTTGCGCCTGCGCGCCCTGACGAGCACCGACCTGGCCAAGGCCGCGCCCGGCACCATCCGCCAGAAGCTCCTCAAGATCGGTGCCAGGGTCATCACCTCCGTGCGGCGGATCAAAATCTCCATGCCCGACGCCTGTCCGACCCAGGGGATCTTCTTCGCCGCCTGGCGATGCCTGGCGCCTCCGTAAGCCTACCTCCCCGGCCGAAAACAGAGAACGTGCGCCGCTTCCGCCGGAAGAATGGATCGGCATGTTCTTTTCTTGGGACTTTTTCTTTTATTAGTTGCATTCACGCGGCCATAGGCCCCGTTTCGCCATCCACCCCTCCCGGGCCGGCGACAGGACACCGGAAAAACCGGCACCGAAAGCCGAAACTGGGCCGCCGAAGACGCCGAAAAAAGTCCGGTGACCGATCCGGGATCAACGATCACAAGATCAACCGCCTGGACGAATTGCTGCCCTGGACCTGGCGCGCAACCGAAGATCGCCAGACCGCCGCCGCCTAATCTTCAAGCCCCAATCCCGGCGGCCCAGAGCGGCCGGTTACGAAACTGGGCCGCCGAAGACGCCGAAAAAAGCCGGTGACCGATCCGGGTCTACGCCCATGCCGCCGCAAATTCGCTTTCTGGAGCTACCTATGTGTTACCTGGGCGGGGAATTGGGTGGGTTTGGGCGCATGAAAAAAGCCCGTCAAGTCATTGACCTGACGGGCTTTTTTATGGTTGCGGGGACTTGAAGCCCCCTTCACCGAACGCGGCAGATACTGGAGTATCCCCGGTGGCGACTGGCGAAATGACACCGCTTTACGCTGCCGATTATTCTATCCCTTCCGCGCGCGGGATCGAAGCCCGAAGGGACGAAACACGCCCTCGGCGGGGCTCGGTCTACAAGAGCCCGGTCCGGCGCAGCCAGACGCGCTTGAGGAATCGTACCGCTTATACCGTCAATTCCGCCGATAACGCCTCCGCCTGCTGCAAGACTGTCTGCACGGCGGCATCTTGCAGGTCCGGCGGATACCCGTACTTGCGCAGGACACGTTTGACCAAAACCCGCATCCTGGCCCGCGCAGTCTCCATGTGCATCCAGTCGACGCTCAGGTTCTTGCGGATCTGCTCAACCAGTTCATGGGCAATGACGCGAAGCTGCGGTTCTCCTATGACGTCGCGTGCGCTTTCGTTCTCTGCCAGAGCATCGTAAAACGCGATTTCTTCATCTGACAACCCGCTTTCCTCACCCCGCGCGCGAGCCGCCCGGATGTCCTTTGCCAGCTTAATGAGTTCCTCCAGCACCTCAACCGTACTGATGGCGTTTGCGTGATACCGGGCAATGGCCTCTTCAAGCCTTTGTGAAAAGGCTTTGGCCTGCGTGACGTTGCGCTGGCCCTGGGCGCGAACCTCGCCATTGATGAGCTTCTTCAGGGCCTCCAGGGCCAGGTTCTTCTTTTCCATCGCCTTTACCTCGGCGAGGAAGTCGTCGGACAGGATCGACACGTCGGGGGTGGTGATGCCGGCTGCCTTCATGATGTCCACAATCTCGGTGGACACGACGGCTCGGCTGACCAGTTGCTGAATCGCGAGGTCCCGCTCGGCCTTGCTCTTGCCGGACCCGGCCGTGCTTTTGGCCAGCGCGGCGCGGATCGCCTGGAAGAAGCCGACCTCCTCGCGGATATCCTGTGCGGCCTCGCTGGCTGCGGCCAGAGCATAGGCCTTGGACAAGGCCAACACAGCATCGGCGAAACGACGGTGGGCGCGCTTCTTACCGTCTTCCGAGGTTTCCTGGGCGGCGGCGTCCTGCTGGAAGGCCAGCACCCACTCGATGGCTCCGGCCATGATGGACAGACGCTCAACCGGCGTTGCACCCTCGGCAAGGGCGGGTCGATAGTCGAATCCGCCTGGCACGTCAGGCGAGAACATGGACCGGACGATGTCGTACTTCTCCATCATTACGGCGACCGCTTCGGCCTCGTCGATGCCGGTCAAGTCCTGATCGGGGCGAGAATATTGGCCGAGGGCGTTCTTCAGGTTCTGGGCAATGCCGATATAGTCCACGACCAGTCCGGCGGGCTTGTCGCGGAACACGCGATTCACCCGCGCGATGGCCTGCATCAGGCCGTGCCCGCGCATAGGCTTATCGATGTACATCGTGTGCATGGACGGCGCGTCGAAGCCGGTCAGCCACATATCGCGCACGATGACCAGCCGCAGCGGGTCGTTCGGGTCCTTGGTCCGCTTTGCCATCAGGTCTCGGCGGGCCTTGGGGCGCTTGCCGATATGCCGTTGCCAGTCCTCGGGATCGGACGCGGCGCCGGTCATGACGATTTTGACCACGCCCGCCTTGTCGTCGTCGCTGTGCCAGTCGGGCCGGATCTTGACGATCTCGTCATAGAGCCGGACGCAGATCCGGCGGCTCATGCAGACGATCATGGCCTTGCCGTCGAGCGCCGCGACACGGTCCTCGAAGTGGGACACGAGGTCCTGCGCAACCATCGCCAATCTTTTTTCGGCGCCGACGACGGCTTCGACGCTGGTCCATTTGCGTTTCAGGCGCTCCTGTTCAGGCTCGGCCTCATCGCCCGCAATGTCGGCAATCTCGGCATCGATCTTCGGTTTTTCATCCTCGTCCAGTTCGATCCGAGCCAGCCGGCTTTCGTAGTAGATGGGAACGGTGGCGCCGTCCTCGACCGCACGGCTGATATCGTAGACGTCGATGTACTCGCCAAAAACGGCCGTCGTGTTGACGTCTTCTTTTTCGATGGGTGTCCCGGTGAAGCCGATAAACGAGGCATTCGGCAGAGCATCGCGCAGGTATTTGGCGAAGCCGTAGGACACCTCGGCGGTCTTCCGGTCCACCTTGGCGCGGAACCCGTACTGGCTGCGGTGGGCTTCGTCGGCGATGACGATGACGTTGCGGCGGTCGGTCAACAGCGGGTGGGTGCTTTGCCCCTCGTCAGGATTGAACTTCTGGAGCGTGGCGAAGATGACCCCACCCGACGGCCGATCCAGCAACCGGCGCAACTCCTCCCGGCTGTCCGCCTGTTGCGGCGTCTGGCGCAGCAGGTCCTTGCACATGCTGAAGGTGCCGAAGAGCTGGTCGTCCAGGTCGTTGCGGTCAGTGATGATGACGAGCGTCGGATTGGCCATGTGCGGATGACGAATCACCTGCCCGGCGTAAAAGGCCATCAACAGGCTCTTGCCGGAGCCCTGAGTGTGCCAGATGACACCGATCCGCTTGTCGCCCGGCCGGTAATGCTGCACGCCCGGCAGGCCGAAGGTCGCGGACGAGTCGGCTGAGGGTCCCCCATCCGGCGGTGTGACCGCCCGCATCGTCGAAGCCACGGCCTTCAGGACGGCGTGGTACTGGTGATATCCGGCAATGATCTTGACGGTCTCAAGCTGCTTGTCTTTGGTCTCCACCTGCCCGAACACGGTGAAGTCCCGGATCAGGTCGAGCAGACGGCGCCGGTCGAACACGCCCTTGAACAGCGTTTTCAGTTCGGGCGCCCCCTTCGGCGCAATGGTCTCACCGTCCACCGTCCGCCATGGCATGAACCGCTCGAAATTCGCGGTCAGGGACCCGACGCGCGCGTGCAGGCCGTCGGAGATGACGAGCGCCGCGTTGGTGCGGAACAGAGAGGGGATGCCGGTTTTGTAGGTCTGGAGCTGGTTGAAGGCCCCCTCCAGCGTGGCATCCTCAGACCCGGGATTCTTCAGTTCCACGACGCCGACCGGAAGACCGTTCAGGAACACCACCACATCCGGGCGGCGGTTCACCCGATCCTCGATGACGGTCATCTGATTGAGCGCCAGCCAATCATTCGCCTCAGGACCATCGAAGTCCACAAGGTGGACGGTATCGCCGCCGATGGACCCGTCCTCCCGGGTTACTTCGACAGGAACGCCATTAACCATGTAGCCATGAAGGCGGCGGTTCTCTTCGATCAGAGATGGCGTTTCAGCGTGGATGAAGCGGCGCACCACCTCGTCCAGCGTGTCAGACGGGATATCCGGGTTGAGATCGGCCAGGGCCGAGCGAAAACGACCGATCAGGACCACGTCGCCATAGCTGGACCGTTCGGCCACCGTGCCGTCCGGTCCCAAATCCGGCCTGGCGGCAACGGTGTACCCCAGCCCCGAAAGCCAGGATAAGGCGGCCTCTTCGACGAGGGATTCGGCTATCCGGACCATCACGCCACCTCCCCAGTCTGGCGACCGAGCACGAACCGTGCGCGTTCCCGCCGCAACATGTCGTAAGGCGTCACGAAGGACAGGCCGAGCCCCATGCAGGCGTTCGGGATCTTGATCTTGCGGGCCGTGTCTGCCGGGACCTCATGAGTGACGACGACAGCCCCATGGGCCTTGGCGTGCGCCACGAGCCAGTAGTCCGCGACCTGCAAGAAAGTGGACACGGCCGCGGGCTCATAGCCCTGCGTGCTGGCCCAGGCGCTGACGTCACGGAGGGCCGGAATTACAGCATCGTCGGGGGGCAGAAAGAAGGACCGCCCTCGCGCCTCGGCCCAGTCCGAAAGCTCGTCCTGACCGGCATGCAGTTCGTCGGCCACTTTTTCGATGCTGGCAACGCGGCCTTCCGCGTTCTTTTCAATCAGCCAAGACCAGAAGGCCGGACAAAAATCAAAGCCATAATGCAAATTCTTCGCCTGAATAAATACGTTTGAGTCCAATAAATACCTGCTCATAACATGACACCCACTTCCCGGCCAATCGTGTTGAAGGTGGATGTCTTGGCCACACCGAGCATCCGGAATGCGTCACGGTACAAGGTTTGCCCTTCCAGCGTGCTGGAAACGACAGCCCGTGTAAACCGCCGACTGACCCGCGATATGGTTGTCCTGTAGAAGTCTCCGCCGCCACCCGCTCCTGCACTCAAGGCCAACAGACGCGCGCGTTCCTGCTGCCACGCCTGTTCGAATGCCGCCCGGTCGAGCCAGCCTGCATCCAGCAGCCTTCGCAGGATCACCAGCGAACTCACTTTGAAGCGGCGCGTCAGACGCGGCACCGCGTCGCCAAGGCTCTCTCCGTCCGCCAGCGCGGGCCGCAGAGCCGCCAAGGGCACCAGCACCTCGGCGGCCACGGCGTTGCACCACACCTCCTCGGCCGGGCCGCCGGACACCGGCGCGGCGCCCGCATCCGACAGGCCGGTGGCGTTCAGCCACAAGTGGGCCAGTTCGTGAGCCAGGGTGAACATCTGGGCGGACTTGGTATCGGCCCCATTGATGAAAACCAGCGGGGCCAGCGGATCGGACAGGGCGAAGCCCCGGAACTCCTGTGGGTTCAGGGTGCGGCGCGTATTGCTGAGAACAACCCCGCTGACCATCACCAGCACCCCGGCCTGGTCCGCCTGCTGGATGAACAGGCGCAGCGCCTCTTTCCAGGTGCGGCAGGCCGCCCGTTGTTCCAGATCGACGCCGAGGGTCGCGCGGATATCGGCGGCGACCTCGTCCGGTGCCATGGAGCGATCAGCCCGGCCCACGAACGCGCGCGGCGGCTGGCGGGTCACCTGCGCGAAGTCGCGATACCACGCCTGCCGCTCCTGACAGACGTAGAGCATGTCCAGCAGGTTCGGGCTCGGTCGCGCCACGGCGCGATTCTCGACGGTGCGAAAATCCGGGATCGGCAGGCGCTCGTCCGGCGGTTCCGGCAGGAACAGGGTGCCCACCGGCACATGCACGGCGCGGGCGAAGGCGTCCAGTTGCTTCAGGGTCGGGCTCGCCTCGCCGGCTTCCCACTCCGGCAGCGTCTTGAACCGGGCCAGCAGGTCCTCGACCTCAAGCCCGGCCCGCTCCCGCGCCCAACGCAGCATATGGGGGGCGATGGGGACGCGGGTCATGCAACCGCCTCCACCTGCTTCTCGGCGTCTCGCAAGCGGATTTCGCCGGACATGAGCTTGGGCAGCAGCAGGTCGCGGGTTTGGGCAAGGGTACGGGATTCCCTCGTATTCGCGACAATCCGATCATATAGAGGGCGAGCAATCCCCTCGAAAGCTGCCATCGCCTTGTTGGATGGCACGACAACCGGGATGGGGCGAAACGCCTTCTTGCTGATTTCTGCGAAGGTCGAGCCGCCGGAGATGCCCTTGATGTAATCCAGGTTCTCGTAACACCAAAACAGGACAAAAACGTTCGGCAGTCTCTTTTTACAGATCATCGCAATGAATCCTTGGTTCACAGCGGTTGGAATTTCGGCAATAGCAAGGTACCCAATGGGTGCCCGCGAAGACAAAAGAACAGTACCGGGAGGCAGCAAACCGGAGCTGATTTTACCGACGCCCGCATCCGTAATCTTTCGTTCCGTGTCCAGCAAGACAGGTATGTCGAGCTTCGATAGGTCTTTCGGCGTAACCCAGTGATGCACTCCGCCATTCCAATAGGCGGGGTCCTTTGTGCTCGGTGTGGCCCCGCCAACAACCTCCACCTCCCGGCCGATCTCCGAAAGGTCCCACCCCTCCGGCTTCCCCTCGGCGTCGAAGCGATCGGGGAAGAGGTCCCAGAGGTCAGGGGCGAGGGTGGGCTCGCGGCCGTCCATCTTGGCGCGGGTGGGGCCGAAATCGACGAACCAGTCCTTGAACAGCGCCCGCGCCATGGCCTCCAGCGTCTCGTTCATCCGCCGGTTCAACTCGATCTTATCGTCGAGGGCGCCCAGCAAGAAAGCGACTTTATCTTGCACACCTCTTGGTGGAACCGGTACTTTGATCTGCTTCAAGCCGCCGAGGTTAAAACCAGGAACCGAGCTTCCAATAGCTTGATCCGCGATTTGCTTCTGGCCGCACTCGGATGAGAAATAATAATAAAGAAATAAAGCGTCAATTAGTTTTGTATTTGGTGTCAGTTTCATTTGTTTATTGCTGACAATGTATCGATCGTATAATGCTCTTTTGTCTACATAACCAACCTGATTAGTTGTCCCCCAGCATGTAAATACGAGATCTCCTCGCACCGCAATACTTCTCTTAAATTTTTCTGCCAGAACTGGCTCGATAAAGACTAAGCCTTCATCAATGAGCCGGTTTGCCACATTGGCGCTCAAATTACCGCCTCGAATTACCGGAATGCCAACGCTCCGAAAAGTCTTCGAGCCAATTGTCGATCCAAAAGGCCCAGTAGCCAACGCCGATTTTGACTGCGCAGCCAATTCCGCAACAGTCTTAAGGGGCCAATTACCCATTCGAGCACACCCCCTCCAGCGTCGCCTGGATGACCGCCGACAGGTCCTCCGCCCCGGCAGCCGGCTTGGCCCGTCGCGCCGTCATCGCCGCTCCGCGCCGCGCCATCACAGTCTGCTCTCCGCTCATGTCCCCTCCGCCGAGTCCAGGAACAGCCGGACCAGGTCCGTGTTGATGTAATAGTTGCTGCGGCCGGCGGTGTGTTTCATGACGAACCCATGTTCAGCCAGGGTGTCCAGGTACTTGGCCGCCGTCTGCCGGGTGATGTCCAGGTCCCGCACGACGAACTCGATCCGGGTGTAGGGGTGGCGGAACAGGTTGTTCAGCAGGTCCTGCGAGTACAGTTTGGGCAGGTCGCGACGCATGCGGTGCTTGACGCCCAGCATCTGCCCCCGGATGCCCTCGACCAGCGCCAGGGTCGTTGTCGCCGTGCTCGCCACCGCTTCCAGCATATACAGCACCCAGGACTCCCACGCGCCCTCGTCGCGCACAGCCTGAAGGTGGCGGTAGTAGTCGGCCTTGGTGCGGATAATGTGCCGGCTGAGGTACAGAACCGGGATGTCGAGAAGACCGGTACGCGTGAGGTACAACACGTTCAGGATGCGCCCCAGGCGACCGTTCCCATCGGGGAACGGATGGATGCTCTCGAACTGATGATGGATCAGCGCCATCTTGATGAGCGGATCGAGGGAACAGGCGTCGTCTTCGTTGATAAACCGTTCCAGTGCCGTCATCAGCGCAACGACCTCGCGGCCGTCCTGGGACGGGACATAGACGACATCGCCCGACCGGTCGTTCTTCAGGGCCGTTCCCGGTGTGGTGCGAAAGCCATCTTCCCGCCCCTTCAGGGCCTGGAACATCTCGATCAAGAGCTTGTTGGCGATGACCCCGTCCATCGCGAGAAGCCTGTCATAGCCCAGCCTCAGGGCGTGGCGATACAGGGACACCTCCTTCGCGGCGGGGGATTGCGGACCCTCCGGGAACACATCGGCCTGGAACAGTTCGTCCTGGGTGGTGACGATGTTCTCGATCTCGGAACTCGCCTTGGCCTCCTGAAGGGCGAGGGTATCGATCAGAATGGCCTGATTGGGAATGGTGGCCGCGCGTCCCTTCAGTTCAGCCAGGGCGCGGTTGGCCCGCGCCAGCGCCTTCAGCACCGGGACCGTTTCCAGGTCAACCGCTGGCGGCAAGTCCGGCACTGTGTAGGTCGGCTTTAACACGTCACCCTCTATGTGTTAAAAAAAAGCGGTTTTGCTAACATGTTTTTCGGATATGTCCACGGTCTCATGGTTTGGTTGACAGGTCCGCGCCGGGCGGCAGCACCCCTTCCAGCTTTGCCCGGATCGTGGCGGCAAGCGCATCGGACTCCGCGAACTGTTCGATCAGTTGCGCCTTCAGCGCGGCGAAACGCACCTCGAACGGCTCGTCGTCCTCGTCCAGCGCGGCGGCGCCGACATAGCGGCCGGGGGTCAGCACGTGGCCGTGGCCGCGGATGTCCTCCAGGCTCGCCGATTTGCAGAAGCCGGGCACGTCGACGTAGTCGCCCGGTTTTTCTGTCCCTGTCGCGCCTTCGGCGCTCCTCGCCTCTTGCTTCTCCCCCCGCCACGCATGATAGGTGCGGGCGATGGTGGCGATGTCCTCGTCGGAGAACTCTCGCCGGGTGCGGTCCACCAGATGGCCCAGCTTGCGGGCGTCGATGAACAGAACCTCGCCGCGCCGGTCCCGGAAGCCGGAGTTGCTCTTGTCCTTGGCCAGGAACCACAGGCAGGCCGGGATCTGGGTGGAATAGAAAAGCTGACCCGGCAGGGCGATCATGCAGTCGACGGCGTCGGCCTCAACCATGGCGCGGCGAATGTCGCCTTCCCCGCTCTGCTGCGAAGACATGGAGCCGTTGGCCAGCACCACGCCCGCCGTGCCGCGCGGGGCTAGGTGCCAAAAGATGTGCTGGAGCCAGGCATAGTTGGCGTTGCCGACCGGCGGCGCGCCGTACTGCCAGCGCGCGTCCTCGCGTAGACGCTCCCCGCCCCAGTCCGAGGTGTTGAACGGCGGGTTGGCAAGGATGGTGTCGAAGCGCAGGTCCCTGAGCTCATCCTTGTGGAAGCTGCCCTCGTTGTTCCAGCGAATATCGGCGTCGATGCCGCGCACCGCAAGGTTCATCTTGGCCAACCGCCAGGTCGTGTAGTTGCTCTCCTGCCCATAGACGGCGATGTCGCCGATGCGCCCGCCGTGCTCCTTCACGAACCGGTCGGACTGCACGAACATGCCGCCGGAGCCACAACAGGGGTCGTAGACGCGGCCCTTGTAGGGCTCCAGCATCTCGACCAGCACGCGGACGACGGAGCGCGGGGTGTAGAACTCGCCGCCGCGCTTGCCCTCAGCCCCGGCGAACCCGGACAGGAAGTACTCGTAGACCCGGCCCAGCACGTCGCGGGCCTGATCCTGGCTTTCGTGCATGGCGATGCCGGAAATCAGGTCGATCAACTCGCCGACCATGATCTTGTCGAGCGCCGGACGGGCGTAGTCCTTGGGCAACACGCCTTTCAGGGAGGCGTTGCTGGCCTCGATCGCCGCCATGGCGTCGTCGATCAGTTTGCCGATGGTGAACTGTTTGGCGCTGGCCTGAAGGTGTGACCAGCGGGCCTCTTTCGGCACCCAGAAGATATTCTCGGCGCGGTATTCGTCGGGGTCCTCGGCGGTCTGCTCGTCCCATTCCTTGAGGAGCGCGGCCCGTTTGGCCTCGAACGCATCCGAAATGTACTTGAGGAAGATGAGCCCCAGCACGACGTGCTTGTAGTCCGAGGGTTCCAGATTTTTACGGAGCTTGTCGGCGGCCAGGAAAAGATCGGCCTCGAAGCCGATAGTGGCGCCGTTGCTGTTCTTTTTCTTTGCGGTGTCGCCGCTCTGGTTTTTCTTCGGTCTGGCCATGACGTTTCAACGGAAAGGCTTATCCCTTTGCTTCCGGTGCGATCAACATATCGTAGGTGATGGGGCCTTTGGTGGTGACGATTCCCAGGAGGGATCGAAAGGCTG
>NZ_JACIGK010000040.1 GCF_014197915.1 Roseospira visakhapatnamensis | reverse complement strand
CATGCGGACCGACCTCCTAACGGTCGGTCCGTTGAATCATAAAATCGAGTCCGTGGGAATCCCTGGCGACTCAACCCGACCCCAGAGCACTCTAGTGCACTGATCCAGACAAAAGATGCTGTCCGCGTTTTCTTGTCTGGATCAAAGGCGCCCTGACTTCAAGATGTTGTGCGGCGAGGCGGCCAAGGCAGACCCCCATGACCGCAAGAATCGCCGCACAAAGGACTGAGTCTATTCCGGTGCCCTGAGCCCGACGGTCGTGACGGGATTTGCCAGGCACCGGACGGCCTTTGGGCCGCGACCGCCTCGATCAGCATCGTGCTTCACAAGGGAGACCTTATTTCTCGAGCTTAAGAAAATAGTCGAAGATTTCCGGGACATTCTTGTCACCCATGCCGGCCTCAAAAGCGGCCTGCAGGTTGGATGAGGTCCCTTCGGCAATCCGGGTCCGCGACCCCAGATCCTCGACCATGCTTAGGAAATACTTGAGGTCCTTGTTTGCATTAGCGATGGAGAAGCCCAGGTCGCTTATACCGTCTACAGCGTACTTCTTGCAGAACTGCATGAAAGGCGAACTCGAGGGGCCGCTGGCCATAATGTCGAAGAGTTGTTGACAGTCGACACCGGCGCGCTCGGCCACGGCGAAGGCCTGCGCCATCGTGCAGACGGTGGTCATCCCCATGAAATTGTTGATCAATTTTGTTGTGTGACCCGCTCCAAGCGCACCAAGGTAGAAGATGTTCTCGCCCAGCACGTCGAGGACCGGTTTAACCCGAGAGAACGTCGTCTTGTCACCTGCGGCCATGATATTGAGAAGCCCGTCCTTGGCATGGGCCGGCGTGCGGCCGAGCGGGGCATCGACCATGCCCACACTCTTGCCCGCGAGATCGGCTCCGATCTTGCGGGTGGACGCCGGGATCGACGTTCCAAAATCGATCAGCACGGCGCCTTCCCTGATGCCGGCCAGAATACCATTGTCGGCATAGACCAGCTTCTCGACAACCGCAGAGGTGGTGAGGCAGAGCATCACGATGTCACTGGCCGCAGCCAGTTCGGCGGGCGAGGTTGCCTCGGTGGCGCCGCGGGCAACGGCGGTCGCCACGGCCTCCTTGTTGAGGTCCATGACAACCAAATTGAAGCCGTTGTTCTGCAAGCACTCAACCATGTTTCCGCCCATTAGGCCGAGGCCGATAAACCCGATAACAGGCTTTGTCATGTCTGTCTCCTGTCGAGATTTCTGTATGTTTGGTCAGGATCGCGATACTGATACCAACGGTCATTGAGAATGACCTTTGGCATGGAAATATCGAGAGCACATCCACGCACGGCTCTCGTGCCATCGGGTACTGAGCGCGCACAGTTGGAAACGGCGTGAGGACCGGCTTGTCCCTCCCCGGGGATCACGCGGAGTCGGAAAGCGCCCGGATCCCGGCCTCGGCGACCTCTCGGTCTTGTGTCGGCGTTCCGGAACTGACGCCGATACCGCCGACCACCTCGCCCTCGACAAGAACGGGCAGGCCGCCCCCAATCACCACCATGCGCCCGCCCAAGGCGGACGAGAGTCCGTAGGCCGGTTTGCCGGGCTGACTGACCTCCCCGAGGTCGTGCGTGCCCTTTCTGGTCCCCACCGCGGTGAAGCTTTTGTCCATGGCGAGTGCGACGCCGGTGACCTTGCTCCCATCCATCCGTTCGAGAGCGATCAAGTGGCCGCTTTCGTCGGTCACCGCGATGCACATCGGCACGCCGATCTCCTCTGCCTTGGCCCTTGCACCGGCGATCAGCACGCGGGCATCGACCAGGTCCAGCCGTACGATGGTCATCATGGTGCTCTCCTTTGTTCGCTGCACTGAACTGACCGCCCCCCAGGCAGGTCCGACCGGAATGTCACGTCCCGGATGACGATACGGATGAGGAGATCCGCGCCCGGATGCCCGACGTCCGAGGACGTCCAGAACGAAGACGGTTCCGCTGGACGGGTCCGGCGTCCTGTGCGGGGTCTTCGCCCTGGACCCGCTCGTTCGGCCAGTCACCGGCGGACCGCGGCCTTGCTCATGCCGTTCCAACGCACGGGATGACCGCCGAGAGCTTCAGGGTGCAGGCACTGGCCGTCAGCCGGACCCGTATCCGATCCGGCCTTGGCCAACCCCATCCAGCGCATCCGCCACCGTCATGTCCGAAAACTCACATCGGACCGCCGGCAGCCGCACCTTGAACGGGGTCAGCGGCGGCCAGGTCCGGGCGCCTTTGGTCGACGGGCAAGTCGCAACACGACGGCGGTCTGCCTCTTTTCAATAAAACCGCCGCCTCATAAACAGACATCACCGCCCAAGACCTGGAAACATGCTCATATTTCTCCGGATCGACCAGACCATTACTCCGCTCCATTCTTCGAGTCGAGATCCGCGCCCTCCTCCCGCGCCAGGGCCGCGCGCCGTGAGCGGTTGCGCTTGCCGATCAGGTGCCGCAGCAGCGGCATGAACAGCGTCATCGCCGCCAGCAAGAGCAGCCCCGCCGTGATCGGCCGCGTGTAGAGGAAGTCGTAGCTGCCGCTCGATAGCGACAGCGCCCGGCGGAAATTGGCCTCCGCCATCGGCCCCATGATCAGGGCCAGCACCACCGGTGAGGCCGGGAACCCGTACTTCTGCATGAAGTATCCCGCGACGCCCGCCGCCAGCATGATGAAGGTGTCGAACATGGAGTTGTTGAGGGCGTAGGTGCCGACGATACACAGCACCAAGATGGCCGGCGTCAGGATCGACTTCGGCATTTGCAGAATGCGGCCCATGAAGCGCAGCGACGCCAAACCGAGCACCAGCATCAGCACGTAGCAAACCAGCATTCCGGCAAACAGGGTGAAGAGCAGATCCGCGTGATCCTGGAAGAGCAGCGGCCCCGGCTGCAGGCCTTGCAGCGTCAGCGCGCCCAGCATGACCGCCGTCACCGCGTCCCCGGGGATGCCGAGCGTCAGCATGGTCAGCATGGCGCCGCCGGTGCAGCCGTTGGACCCGGCCTCGCAGGCCGCCACGCCCGATGGCTCGCCGCGACCGAAGGTCTCAGGTGTCTTGCTGAAGCGCTTGGTCTCGCTGTAGGCGATGAAGGCCGCGATGTCGGCGCCCGCCCCGGGGATCATGCCGATCGCCACGCCCAGCGCCGACGAGCGGCCGACGGTGGGAAGCATCTTGCGAAAGAGCGACCACGGCGGAATGATGCGACCGAGCGCCGCCGCCACTTCGCGGCGCAGGTCCACGTCCTCCAGCGACTTGAAGGCCTCGGCCGCGGCGAACAGGCCGATCATCACCGGGATGAAGGGCACGTTGAAGAGTTCCGTCATGCCGCCGGTGAAGCGCGGAAAGCCACCCATCGGATCGAGCCCCACGGTGGCGATGAGGAGCCCGACAAAGCCCGCCATCAATCCCTTCACCAGCGACCGGCCCGAGATGCTGGAGATGATGCTGAGGCCGAACACGGCCAGCGCGAAGCTCTCCGATGCGCTGAACTCCAGGGCGAAATTGGCAAGCACCGGCGCCAGGAAGATCAGCACGAAAACGCTGAACGTGCCGCCAAGGAAGGAGGAGAACGTCGCCGTTCCGAGCGCCAGACCGGCCTGGCCCCGGCGGGTCATCTCGAAGCCGTCCATGGCCGTGGCGGCCGCCGCCGGCGTGCCCGGAATCTTCAGGAGGATCGCGGTGATCGAGCCGCCATAGATACCGCCGAAGAACACGCCACTGATCATCAGAAGGCCGGACAGGGGATCCAGGCCAAACGTAAAGGGCAGCAGGATCGCCACGCCCATGGTCGCCGTCAGACCAGGCAGCGCGCCCAGCACGATGCCGAGGGCCACGCCCACGACGGCGAGAAGCAGCGCGAAGGGTTCGCTGGCAAGGCGCTCGAAGCCCTGAAGGAGCATGTCGATTTCATGCACGTCTTCTCTCCCTTGACGAGGGCTTGCGACTATTCGAACAGGCTGCCGACCGGCAGTGGAACATGCAGGCCGTAGGAGAAGGTGAAGTAGACCAGCGCGGTCAGCCCGATCGCGATCAGCGGCGTCGTCAGGAGGTTTCGTCGTCCCATGAGGACCATCAGGGCGATCACGTAGACGATCGTCGAGGCGACGTAGCCGACGTAGACGATGGCCACCAGGCAGATGAGCGTCAGCGCCACGCCCGCCGCCACGGCAAGATAGGCGTTTCGGCCCTTGGGCTTGGCCGCCTCGGAAAACTGGCGGCCGCGCAGCGTGCCCGCGACGAGCAGCAGGCTAAGGACGATCAGCACCCCGCTGTAGATGATCGGGAACCGCGCGGGACCGACATCCGTGCTCAGACGCACCGCGGGAAAGTGCTGGGTGCCCAGGATCGCGGCGACCGACACGCCGACGACGATGGCGGCGATGATGAGGTTGGCGATCGTTTCAGCGCGGCGCGCTCCGGCCGTGGTCTCGTCGGATGCAGGCTTCATGACCTCACCCCGATCGTGAAGGCAGCCCCGGCGCTTGCGCGGCCGGGGCTCTGGGTTGATCTCAGTTGGACATGCCGAGCTTCGCCATCATGTCGGCGAAGAACGCATCGTCTTTCTGCATGACCTTCGCGAAGTCCGGGGCATCGGCGTAGGCCCAGGTGAGGTTCAGCTTGGTGAGCGTGTCGCGGAAGGACTGTTCGTCGGCCGTCGCCTTCGCGGCCGCGCGCAGCTCGTCGACGATGTCGTCCGGCGTGTTCTTCGGGACCACGATGCCGCGCCAGGTGGTCACGGTGACGTCGTAGCCTTTCTCCTTCAGGGTCGGGACGTCCGGGAAGGTCTGCGAGCGGTCCTCGTTCATCACCGCGAGGATCTTCAGCTTGCCGGCCTGGACCTGGCTGACCACCTCGGCGGGGCTCACCGTGACCGCCTCGATGTGACCCCCCAGCAGCGCCGTCACGGCCGGGTTCGCGCCGTCATAGGGGATATGGTTGAAGGTCACGCCGCTGGCCTCCTCGAGGGCGACCGCCGCGAGATGCCAGATGGCACCGGTGCCCGAATTGCCGATGCGCACGGCATTCGGGTTCGCCTCGGCGTAGTCCATGAACTCTTCGATCGTCTGCCATGGCGCGTCCGCCTTGACGGTGACGGCGCTCGGCTCGGCGTTGAGCCGGGCGATGGGCGTGAAGTCATCGACGGTGAAGCTTGCGAGGCCCATATGCGGCAGCATGGTGATCTCGACGGTGCCCATGCCGATCTTGTAACCGTTGGGCCGCGCCGCCATGATGGCGCTGAGACCGACCGCGCCCGCGCCGCCGGTCTTGTTCACGACGCCGATGGGCTGCGGGAGATGCGCCTTCGCGGCATCGGCGAAGGCACGCGACACGAGGTCCGTTCCGCCACCGGCCGAATAGGGCACCACGAGTTCGATCGGCTTGTTCGGATAGTCCGCGGCACCGGCGGCGCCGGCGAAAGCGACCGCCGTGGCAACAACGGCGCCGGACAGCATAGTCGTCCATTTCATTGCACAGTCTCCCTTTTTCTCTTCTCTTTCCTTCCGTCGGTCTATGGCTCCGACATCTCCCATCCGACGACTGGCAAATGCCGCCTTCGAGCGCACGACGCTCAAGCGGGTCCAGGACCGCGCCATGCCTCGATGAAGTGACGGGCCCGCACCGCGACCTCCGCCGCGTCGATCCCCGGCTTGTAGAGGGCCGACCCGAGCCCGAATCCGCTGGCCCCGGCCTCCCGGAACGGCGCCATGGTCTCGGGCGTGATCCCCCCGACGGGAAACAGCCGCGTCCCCGCCGGCAGCACCGAGCCCATGGCCTTCACGGCGACCGGCTGGATCATCTCGGCCGGAAAGATCTTCAGCGCGTCGGCGCCGGCCGCCAGTGCCGCGAAGGCCTCGGTCAGCGTCGCAACACCCGGAAGACAGATCAGGCCGGCCGCCTTGGCCGCCGCGATCACCGCGGTGTCCGCATGCGGCATGACCACGAGATCCGCGCTAATCTCCGCCAGACGAGCCACATCGCCGGCCTTCGTGACGGTTCCGGCGCCAACGATCGCGTCCTCGGCCAGACACGCGCGCATGGTCTTGATGCTATCGAACGGGTCCGGTGAGTTCAGTGGCACCTCGATCAGGCGAAATCCGGCCCCGTAGAGCGCCTCGGCGTGCGGCGCGGCCTCAGCCGGTGTGAGTCCGCGCAGAATGGCGACCAGCGGCAGCGCCTGGATCGCCGCCTCGTACCGAACCACGAGCGAGCGAGAAGACATGGGAAACCTCATCAGCGGGAGAGATCGGCGTGGCCGCCGCGGCGAAGCGCAACGGACCCAGGGGGGCCGTGGTCTCGCCGAAGGCGGCGGACTCCACCCCCGGCACGGCCGGCGCGCGCGCGTGGCGGCGGCGAAGACCGGCATCCCCGCAGAGCACGAGGGGCGGGCTCTGAAGCCCATGCCGGCTGGACGGACGGTGGCGCACCGTGCCACGCGCATCCATCATGAGGACGGCGCGCGGACTGGAGGTCCCCCGGTCGAGCCCGATCGATGGAGACGGGGAGACAGGCGACACGGTCATGGGCGCCCCCATCCGAGGTCGACGGAAATCGCCTCGGCGGTCGCGCGCACCTGCGGTCCCAGTTGGGCCATGCGGTCGTCGGGCATGTAGAGAATGGCGCTGGTCACGCTGACGGACGCGACCACGCGGCCGGACACGTCCCGGATCGGCGCCGCGACGCACCGGATGTCGGTCTCGTTTTCCTCGAGATCATAGACCCATCCGGTCTCGCGATAGGTCTTCATCTGGTCGGCGTAACGCGCCCAGGGAATGGGGTTGGGCCGCCCCCCGGCCTGCCGCTTGAGAAGCGTCGCCCGGTCGTAGAAGTCCTTCCACCGCTCCGCCGGCAGGTCGAGCATCAGCGCCTTGCCCAGTCCCGACGTGGCCAGCGGCATGTGCTGACCGATGCGCGAGCGCATCAGCAGCCCGCGCGAGCCCGAAATCTTGTCCAAGTAGAGCACGTCCGAGCCGTCCAGGACGCCGAGATGGATGGTGTCGCCGGTGCTCCGCGCCAGGGCCTCGATATGCGGTTTGGCCAACGCCACGACCGGGCGTTCCTCCAGCGCAGCCATGCCGAGCCGGATCAGCTTGGGGCCAAGGAAGTAACCGCCATAGGGAATGTGGTGCAGGTAGCCGTCCGCAACCAAGCTGGAGAGCATCCGGTGCATGGTGCCGCGGGTCGTCCCCATTGCGGACGACAACCCCTTCACGTCGCGAACTCCGTTCGCCACCAGTTCGAGGACCGTCAGCCCCCGCATCAAGGTCTGGGTTCCCGCCACCGGCGGCTTACGCTGCGAGTCCGACGGACTCATCGCCCCTGTCCCCTCCCGCGTCCGGGCCATGTCCCCGACGTGCTAACCATTCATAAGCCGCACCTCGCCCCTGATGTCAAATAAAAACATGTCTGTCCACATAGTGATACAATCCGCTACGCGACGGGGTGCCGGTCGGCGTGGCCGGCTCAACCCGGATCGGGACGCCGCGCCGCACCCCGCCCCCAACCACGCCTTGGCTTCCTCGGTGCGTTGAGGAGACCTGGACAGCCCTGGGCATCCACCCATCGCCAAGGCACAGTATGATGGGCGCTCAAACGAACCGGTTGATGAGGTTTTCGAGGAACTCCTGTCGTCCGGACCGCAGCGGTGGATTGATGCCCTCATGCTCGACCCGGGCGGCGATTTCCTCCAGGCTGCGGTCGCCCTTCAGCATCGCCTGGGCCTCTGCACCCTGCCAGTCCTTGTAACGCTCATTGAGGAAGGCGTCGTAGGTTCCGTCTTCGATGATCGCGGCGGCGGCCTTCAGACCACGCGCGCAGGTGTCCATTCCGCCGATATGGCCATGAAGCAGGTCCACGGGATCCACGGATTGGCGCCGCAGCTTGGAATCGAAGTTGGTGCCGCCGGTCCCGAAGCCGCCGGCCTTCAGAATGTGATAGTAGGCGAGCGTCGTTTCCTGAGCGTTGTTCGGAAACTGGTCGGTGTCCCAGCCCGACTGGTAGTCGTTGCGGTTCATGTCGATGGAGCCGAAGATCCCCAGTGCGGCGGCCAGCGCCAGTTCGTGCTCGAACGTATGGCCTGCCAGGAAGGCGTGGCCCACCTCGATGTTGACCTTGACCTCGTCTTCCAGGCCGTAGCGCCTCAGAAAACCGTAGACCGTGGCGACGTCGTAGTCGTACTGGTGCTTGGTGGGTTCCTGCGGCTTGGGCTCGACCAGGATCGTGCCCTTGAAGCCGATCTTGTGCTTGTAGTCGACGACCATCGACAGCATCCGCGCCATCTGGTCCAGTTCCTGGCCAAGACGGGTATTGAGCAGCGTCTCGTAGCCCTCGCGGCCGCCCCAAAGCACATAGTTCGCGCCGCCAAGGCGCATGGTCACGTCCATGTTGGCCTTTATGGTCGCCGCCGTGTAGGCGAAAACGTCCGGATCCGGGTTGGTCGCCGCGCCGGACATGAAGCGTCGATTGGAAGAGAGGTTCGCCGTTCCCCACAACAGCTTGACGCCGGTCTCGGCCATCTTCTTCTCAAAGACGTCGGCGATCGCGTCCAACCGGCTCTTCGACTCCGCGAAGCTCTCGCCCTCCGGGCGAACGTCGGCATCATGGAAGCAGAAGAACGGCACCCCGAGAAGGGCAAACAGATCGAAGGCGACATCGGCCTTCACCGTCGCCGCATCCATGCCCCCGTCGAACCACGGACGCTCGAAGGTCCGCCCGCCGAACGGATCGGTGCCTTCCCAGGCGAAGGAGTGCCAATAGGCGACGGCGAACCGCAAATGGTCCTCCATGCGCTTACCCAGGATCACCTCGTCCGGATTGTAGTGACGATAGGCGAGCGGGTTGGTCGTCTCCGGCCCTTCATACTTGACCGGCTCGATGCCTTTGAAAAAGTCAGTCATTGCGAGAGGTCTCCTCGATGGCAGGATAAAGCGCACGATAGCGCTCGTATTGATCGTCATAGGCCGCTGTGAGGTCGGCCCGGGGTTCAATGGTCTTGACGATCTTGGGCTTGGTGCAGACGCTTTCGGGAGCGGCGCCCGTAGCCGCGATCATGCCGAGGCGAGCCGCGCCGAAGGCGCCGCCGAAGTCGCCGTCCTCGGGCACCTCGACCGCCATGCCGAGGGTGGTGGCGATCATTTCGAGCCAGAGTTCGGACTTCGAACCACCGCCCACCGCGATCAGCGACGCGATCGTCGTTCCGGCATCGGATAGGACCCGATGGCAGTCCCGCACCGCGAACGCCACACCCTCCATGACCGTCCGCGCCATGGTGCGGGCGTCCGACAGATGAGAGAGCCCGACGAACGAGCCTCGGGCCTTGGCGTTGTTGTGGGGGGTCCGCTCGCCGGAGAGATAAGGCAGGAAGATTTCTTCCCCGGGGCCGTTGAACCCCTCGGTCACCATGCCCGCCAATTCGGCGGGTTTCCTGTTCACGAGCTTGGCCAGCCAGTTGAGGCTGTCGGTCGCCGACAGAAACACACCCATCTGGTGCCAGGTCCCGGGGATCGCGTGACAGAAGGCGTGAACCGCGCCCTCCGTATTGGGCCGGAAGGTCTCGTTGGAGACGAACAGGACGCCCGACGTGCCGAGTGAGACGAAGCCGGCGCCCGGTTCAATGGCGCCGATGCCGCAGGCCGAAGCGGCGTTGTCACCACCGCCGCCAGCCACCACCGGTGGTGTTCGCACGCCCCACCGCTCGCACAGAGACCGTTTGAGCCGGCCGGACACCTCGCTGCCCTCGACCAGCGACGGCATGGCGTTGCGGGTCAGCCCAGTCGCGGCCAGAAGCTCGTCCGACCAGTCGCGCTTGGCGACGTCCAACCACAGCGTTCCGGCCGCATCCGACATGTCGGAGGCATAGGCCCCGGTCAGATGCAGGCGGACATAGTCCTTCGGTAGCAGCACCTTGGCGATGCGGGCGTGGGTGTCCGGCTCGTGCTTCCTTACCCACAGAACCTTGGGCGCGGTAAAGCCGGGCATGGCGATGTTACCGGCAATCCGCCGCAGCGACGGAAGACTCTCCTCCATCTCGCGACACTCGTTCGCCGAACGCACGTCGTTCCACAGGATCGCCGGGCGAATGACCGCATCGTTCGCGTCGAGCAGCGTCGCGCCATGCATCTGGCCCGACAGGCCGACGCCTTTCAACGCGGCCATCTGGCGTCGATGGCGGTGCGCCAGACCGTCCACCGCCTCCAGAACGGCGGTCCACCAGTCATCCGGCGTCTGCTCGGAAAAGCCCGGCCTCGGTCGCGACACCGTTAACGGTGCGCTGGCGTCCGCAAGGGCCCGGCCCTCGGCGTCCAGAAGCATGGCCTTGACGCCAGAGGTGTCCACATCGATTCCGAGAAAGCTCATGTCCGTCTCCTTGCCGGCCGTCCGCGTTTCGATCGTTCGTTTCTGCCGACGTTGACTCGGGTAGGGGATGCCGGGTGGGACGCGCCCCACCGCGGCGCCGCGCGACACCTCGCGTTCCGTTTCGTGTCTCAGGGGGTCATGGCTTAGGTCTTGGCGCTGGTCGCGATATCGACCCATACCGCCAGAAGCAGGATCGAGCCCTTGACGATCATCTGCCAAAAGGTCTCGACACCCAGCATCGACATGCCGTTGTCGAGGCTCGCCATGATCAGGGCGCCGATCAGGGCGCCGTAGACCGTGCCGGAGCCGCCGCGCATGGACGTGCCGCCAATGATGCACGAGGCGATGGCGTCCAACTCGCCGAGATTGCCCGCCGAGACGGAGCCGGCCGCCAGCCGCGCCGTCGTGGTCAGGCCCGCGACGGCGCACATCAGGCCGACGAGACCGAAGACGGCGAGCTTGACGACCTTGACGTTGACGCCCGACAGCCGCGTCGCCTCGACATTCGACCCCACCGAATAGACGCGCCGGCCGAACACCGTCTGCCTCGAGATCAGCGTAAAGACACCAAGGACGATGCCCAGCACCAGGACCGGGATCGGAATGCCGCGATACTCGTCTAGCATGATCACGAAGCCGGCGATCACGACGCCGATGCCGATCAGCTTGAGGACATCCTGCCACAAGGGAGGCACGTCAAGATTGTACCGCCTGCGCTTGGCGCGGGAGCGGAAGATCAGGACGCCCACCAGGAGAAAAACGAACCCGGCGAGGAGATCGCCCGCCAGACGTGGCAGATAGGCTTGGCCGATCAGCACGAGGCCGGGCGAGACAGGGGCGACGGTCGACCCGTCGGTGATGCCCAGGAGCACGCCGCGATAGGCCATCAGTCCGGCAAGGCCCACCATGAAGGACGGAACACCCCGATAGGCCACCCACCAGCCGTTGAACAGGCCGGCCATCAGGCCCAGGGCGAGAACCGTGAGGATGGTGGCGAGAACGGGGAAGCCGTAGACGACGTCAAGAATGGCCGCGACGCCACCCAACAGGCCCAGGAGCGATCCCACCGACAGGTCGATCTCTCCGGATATGATGACGAACACCATACCGGCCGCCAACATCCCGGTGATCGCCATCTGCCGCAAAAGGTTCGAAAAATTGCGTGGAGTCAGGAAATAGCCGTCCGTCAGCCAGCCAAAAAGAAGCCAAATTACAGCAATTACAAAAAGGAGGCTAAGGATCTTGTATCGACTAAAAATTGTGGCGAAACTTTGCATACCCCCGGTAGACATCTACATGGTCTCCCATATTATATTTACACCCTGACCTTACGTCAGGCTGCCTGCCGGCGTTTTGTGAGAGCGGCGGTCAAAATCTTTTCTTGCGTCAACGTTCCGTCATTGACGAAGTCGCCCCGCACTTCTCCGTCGCCAATCACCAGGACGCGGTCGCTGATCCCCAGCACCTCGGGCAGTTCCGAAGACATCATCACAATGGCGATGCCGTCTTTGGCGAGGCCGTAGATCAGCTTGTAGATTTCGTACTTGGCGCCCACGTCGACGCCGCGCGTCGGTTCGTCCAGGATCAAGACGCGCGGCTTGGGCAGCAGCATCTTGGCCACCACGGCCTTTTGTTGATTGCCGCCCGACAGGCTGGTGATCGCCAGAAGCGGGCTCGCCGTCTTGATCGACATCGCGTCGATCTCATGGCCTATGACCGAGAACTCGGCCGCCTCGTCGATCAACCCGAAGCGCGCGAACCGTGGCAGGACGGCCAGGGTGATGTTCTGACCGATGCCCAGCAGCGGCACGATGCCATGCCGCTTGCGGTCCTCGGGCACCATACAGATGCCGTGCGAGACCGCGTCCTGCGGGGTTTTGACCTCGATACGCCGCCCGTCGAGATGGATGTCGACCGAGTGCGGCCCCTTGTAATGGCCGAACAACGCACTGGCCATTTCGGTCCGGCCGGCCCCGACCAGCCCGGCGATCCCAAGGATCTCGCCGGCGCGCACCGTGAAGGAGACGTCATCCACCTTCTTCTTGTCGGGATTGATCGGGTCGTGGCAGGTGACGTGTCTCACATCGAACACGACCTCGCCGATTGCATGAGGTTCGCGCGGATACTTTTCCTTCAACTCGCGGCCGACCATCATGTGGATGATCTTGTCCACGGTGAGCGCGGCCATCGGCGCCTGACCGATGAACTGGCCGTCGCGGATCACCGCCACGGTGTCGCAGATGGCCTCGATCTCCTCAAGCTTGTGAGAGATGTAGACGCAGGCGATGTTGCGGTCCTTCAGCCCGCGCACCAGGTCCAGCAGGGTCCGCGTTTCCGATTGGGACAGCGCGGAGGTGGGCTCGTCGAGGATCAGCAGCTTGGCGTTCTTGCCGAGCGCCTTGGCGATCTCGATCAGTTGCAGGATGCCGCCGCTGTAATGGGAGACCGGAAGCGCCACGTTGACGTGGGACATCTTCAAGTCGGCCATCAACCGGCTGGCCTTGGCGTTCATCGCCTCGTAGTCGAGGACCCCACCCCTGGAGGCGACCTCGCGACCGAGGAAGATGTTCTCGGCGACGGACAGCTCGGGAACCAGCATCAGCTCCTGGTGGACGATGACGATTCCCGCGCGTTCCGTTCTGCGGATGGTCCGCGCCTCAAGCGGCTGCCCTTCCCAAATGATCTCGCCGCTCCACGTGCCGTGCGGATGGACCGCGGACAGCACCTTCATCAGCGTCGACTTCCCGGCGCCGTTCTCGCCGCAAAGGCCCACGACTTCGCCGGGCCGCACCTTCAGATCAATTCCGTCAAGAGCCTTAACGCCGGAGAACTCTTTGACGATCGTCTTCATTTCGAGAAGATAGTCGGACATGAGAGGCTCGATCCTCCCGAGTGGACGGAACCGGCTCCAGGGACGGGCCGATCGACAGCCCCGCACGCGGGACCTCCCGGACGGTCGCGGGACGGCGCGAGGCCGCCCCGCCGCTCGGCTCACGGCTGACCGTGGACCTGTGCCTTGGTGTAGAAACCGTCGTCGATCAGAACATCAACGTTGTCCTTGGTGATGTTGATCGGGGTCAGGAGCACGCTGTCGACATCCTTCATGCCGTTGTCGATCTTGTCGGTGTAGTCGGGCTGATCGCCGTGGACCAACTGGACCGCGAGCTTGGCCGCTTCGGACGCGATCTGCCGCAACGGTTTGTAGACGGTCATCGTCTGGGTGCCTTCGACGACGCGCCGCACGCCGGCCAGATCGGCGTCCTGACCGGAGACGGCCACCGTGCCGGCCAGGCCCTGCGCCGCGAGCGCCTGGATGGCGCCGCCGGCGGTCTCGTCGTTGGAAGCGACGATGGCATCAACATCGTTGGCGTTGGCCGTCAGCACGTTTTCAATGATCGACAGCGCCTCCGTCGGGCTCCACTCCTTGGCCCATTGGTCACCGATGATCTCGATGGCGCCCGTGTCGACCAGCGGCTGGAGAACGTTCATCTGGCCCCGGCGCAGCAGCTTGGCGTTGTTGTCGGTGGGCGAGCCGCCCAACAGGAAGTACCGGCCGGTCGGCTGTGCATCGACCACGCCCTGTGCCTGCATTTCGCCAACCCGCGTGTTGTCGAAGGAGATGTAGGCGTCGACGTCCGCGTTCAGGATCAGGCGATCGTAGGAGACGACCGGGATGTCGGCGCTCTTGGCTTCGGCGACGGAGTTGGTCAGGACCTCCGAGTTGAACGGAACGATGACGATGGCATCGACGCCCTGGGCAATCATCGTTTCGATCTGCTGGATCTGGCGCTGCTCGTCGGCGTTGGCCGACTGTACGTTGACCGTCGCCCCCAGCTTCTCGGCGGCTTCGATGAAGTAGTCGCGATCGCGAGCCCAACGCTCAAGGCGCAGGTCGGAGATGGAGAACCCCAGCACCGGATGCTCCGGACTGGCGGTTGCCGGCGCCGTCAGCGCTCCCAGGCCGATCGCCGTGACAGCAAAGCAGCGCGCGACGAACAGCGGTCTTGTCCTCGTCCTCGTCATCATCTTGTCTCCCGGTTTGGCACCAGGGCGCGAGCTTCTCCCGGCTCAGGTGACGGTTACGCGCATGGCGACGCGCACCGCCCAATCGCCCCATGTACCCGCCACGGCCGTCACGGCCCTGTCGAACAAACGGTTTGACCTTGCCGAGGTCCTGTCGCCGGCCGACATCGCGTTGATGTGAGCGCTAACATAAATCCTCGCCAAAAATCACAATCACTTTACGGCCTTTTCAACCATTGTCAACGTTTCGATTTGCCGCGGCAGGCCCGACGGAGGCACGGTGCGCGATGGTGTGCGAAAAGGTCTGCGTGCGGGGTTCGACCGGCTCCTTCCGGCGCCTTTGCCGTACCGCCTCCGCGAGCATCTCCACGGTTGCCATGGCCATCTCGGCGATCGGCTGTCGAACCGTCGTCAATTCGGGAAAGATGGTGGTCGCCAGGGAGGTGTCGTCGAAGCCGCAAACGCTGAGGTCTTCGGGAATCATGAGGTGTCGTCGATGACCGGCGGCGATCACGGCCGCCGCCATGTCGTCGTTGCTGGCGAAAATCGCTGTCGGCCGGTGCTGCAAATCGAGCAGTGTCTGAGCCGCGAAAAGACCCGAGCGATAGGAAAAGTCGCCACCGACGATCAGGTCCGGGTCGTCGGCGACCCCGCTTTCTCGCAGGGCACAGCGGTAGCCGTCCAGGCGGCGACCGCTGCCCGGATAGTTGGGGTTGCCGACGATGAAGCCAATTCTGCGATGACCGAGGCACAGCAAATGCCGGGTCATGTCGAACGCGGCCTGTCTGTCATCGATGATCGCCTCGAAGCTTCCCGACAGCGGCGTTCCGGAGACGAAGGTCGCCGTGGGCATGTCGACGTCGTGCAAGGGCGTGACGATGTCGGGGACGTCGAAGAACGGAAACGGCAGGATGACGCCGTCGACTCGACTCTCGACCAAACGCTTTGACAATGTCGAGAATGGCTCCTGGTCGTGGCAGCTCTCGACCAGAAGCTGAACGTTTCTTTGCCGCGCGCCCGTCAGCGCCCCGACCAGCACCTCGCTGAGATAGGTGTTGCTGGGATTCGTATAGAGCAGGGCCAGCTTGGTCTGGCCTGCTCGGGCCAGGACCTGAGCCGCGGAATTGGGCGCGTAGCGGAGCGCCTTGATCGCCCTGTCGACCCGCTTGCGCGTTTCCTCACGCACGGCGGAGTCCTTGTTGATCACGCGCGAGACGGTCATCGACGACACACCCGCGAGGTCGGCGACATCCTTCAGTGTCGGCGCGTTTCCGCGACGACGGGGTGTTCTGGCTTTGACGTTCTCGCGCATGCCTGACCGAGGTCCCGTGGAGGGGTGTGGGAACCGTGGGCAAGGGGTCCGCCGCCGCGAGCGCCTGGAGTCAGGTGACGGCGGGCCGCTTGTCCACAGCGGTGGTCATCGCGGATCTCCGGTAGAGCCTTGTCGCCAAACCAGGACCGAAGACAGGAGACCCGATGATCACCGATACCATGATGGACCGGCCGGCGCTGGTCGCCAAGACGCCCGGCGCCGATGGGCTGCGCGAGATCCGCGACCACGGCCGCGCCGGCGGCGAGACCGCCGTGACGACCCGCGAGTCTGACTCGATACGCCGTGACGGATTTCAGGCTCTTGCGACGAGGCGCGTGGCCCCCGTCGACGGCTCGGGGGGCGGCTCGGGGGCGGCCTCCGGCGTCTCCCCGGAGAGACAAGGCAACGCGCACAGCCGGATCCGGGGTGTCGAGGGACTTGTGATGTCGGCGGGGACTGAAATCATGCGCATTGACTAAAACGTCATAGTGTTACGTTTTAGCTTGACCGCATCCAGCCTGACATGGTATTTCGGAAACAAATTTGGGGGAAGTGAAGTGACTGGACGCCCTGCCCGAGACCAGGGTCTGTTCCAGTGGGAGCATTCCTTCAAAATCGAAGTAAACCGTGCTGGCGGAATGCTCGCCGCACGGCGACGTCCGGCGCCACCCAGCGCGCCGTCACCGACTGCGCTGCCTGATATCGATCGGCGCCCGCTGGACCGGGAGAGGTGCTAGGAAACCGATGAAAAGTTTCAACTTTTACCAACCAACTCGTTTGCTCTTCGGGTCCGGCCGGCGTGTCGACGCGGGCGCCGCCGCGAGGGATCTGGCGGACAGCGCCCTGTTCGTTGTCGATCCCATGCTTTTGACGGTCGCCGCCGACAAGGTGGAGGACGTTCAACGATCGCTTGGTGAAGCGGGCGTGCGCGTCGTGACGTCCACGGATGTCGTGCCCAACCCGACGCTGGATGCGATCCAGCGCGGCGCCGAACTGGCCAAGGGCGAAGGTGTCAAGGCGGTAATCGGCATGGGTGGCGGCAGCGCCATCGACACGGCCAAGGCGATCGCCGTGGCCGCGCGTCATCCCGGCACCGCATGGGATTATCTTTACTTCAAGAAGGCGCCGACCGCCGCCACCTTGCCGATCATGGCGATCAATACGACCTCCGGTACAGGGACTCAGACCTCCAAGGTTTCGGTCTTCACCAACACTGCTGAGACCTGCAAGTCGGCGATCTGTGACGACAATCTTCTTTGCCGTGTCGCGATCATCGATCCCGAATTGATGCTGAGTCTGCCGGCGCACGTTACCGCCGCGACAGGCTTCGACATCTTCACCCACACGTTCGAATCCTACATCAACACAGGCGCATGCGAAGCGGTCGACGCCATTGCGCTCGATGCGATCGCCAGGGTGTTGCGTTCGCTGCCGGTGGCGGTGACCAACGGGTCCAATCTGTCCGCGCGCGAGGATCTGGCCTGGGCCGACACGCTAGCCGGTCAGTGTCTGGCCAATGTCGGCACCACGCTGCCTCATGCCGCCGGCCAGCCGATCAGCGGCCACTTCCCCAAGGTCAGCCATGGCGAGTCCCTGGCGGTGATCTACCCGGCGTTCGCGGCCTTCACCTGGCGCGGTGCCGTGAGCAAGTTCGCCAGGGTTGCGCGCATGTTCAATCCGGCCTTGGCAACGGCCTCGGACGAGGTGGCCGCTCAGTCCCTGGCGCTGGAGGTTGAACGCTTCCTCAAGTTGATCGGACTTTACCGCCGTCTGGATGATTTCGGCATCACGTCGAACGATATCCCGCCGATCCTGGCCCACGCCATGGAGTTCCCCGACAACCAGGGCAATCCGGTCGTGCCGAGTCAGGAAGACATGCGGCAGATCTACATGAAGAGTTTCCGCAATGCCTAGGGCCTGTTGGCACTAGTGCAGCGACGCATTCAAGGGAATCCCCCTTGAATGCAAACGTCGCTGCACAAAAAGCGGACTGCATCTGTCTTCTGAATCAGTGCACGAGGGGCACGACCACGGTTGAGAAGAAGGCGGCGTCGACGCCAAGATTTTCTGCACGGGACGCGCAAGCGAAAGAGGGCGGCACGACATGGACGACATGGGAGGGGTGGATGTCCGCAGCGACGGGTGCGCACGCGACACGAGCCTTGGAGGCTGATATCGATAAGCCGATCCTCAGGGCCTGCGGCGTGGTCAAGCGGTTCCCGGGTGTGTTGGCGCTCAACAACATACAGCTCGACCTGCGGTGCGGCGAGGTGCATGCGCTGTGCGGGGAGAATGGGGCGGGCAAGTCGACCTTGATGAAGGTCGTGACCGGGCAACTCCAGCCCGACGAGGGCGAGGTCACCTACAAAGACCAACCCGTTCGCTTCGATACCCTGCAAGACAGCGAAGCCGCCGGCATCACCATGATTCACCAGGAGCTGAACCTGGTGCCGCACCTGACTGTCGCGGAGAACATCTTCCTCGCACGCGAGCCGAAGACGGGGTGGTTTGTCGACCGCAAGAGAATGGAGGCCGACGCGCAGATCTTCCTTGATCGCCTCAAGGTCGATATCAAGGCGTCGGACCTTGTGCTCTCCCTATCAGTCGCGCGTCAGCAAATGGTGGAGATCGCTAAAGCTCTGTCGCTCAATGCTGAAGTGCTCATCATGGATGAGCCCACCTCGGCGCTCACCGAGTCCGAAATCGACCAGCTGTTCGACATCATCCACGACTTGAGACGCCAGGGCGTCGCCATTGCCTACATCTCGCATCGACTGCAAGAGCTGAGCCGCATCGTCGACCGGGTCACCGTGATACGGGACGGCGGCTATGTTTGGACCAAGCCTTTTGATGACGTCTCCGTGGACGACATCGTCGCCGCCATGGTCGGCCGGTCTTTGGAACAACAGTTTCCCGAACGCGTCTCCAGGCCGACGGATCACGTGATCTTCGAGGTCAAGAACCTCTCCGGCGCCAAGAACTGCAAGAACGTCAGTTTCAACCTGCGCCGCGGCGAAATTCTCGGCTTTACCGGCCTGATGGGGGCGGGTCGCACCGAAACCGCGCGGGCGATCTTCGGTGCCGACCCCAGGCTGTCGGGCGATGTGATGCTGGAGGGCAAGGACATCACCGTCGCGAGCCCCGTGGACGCGATCAAGGCGGGCATCGCCTATCTGTCTGAAGACCGCAAGCTCAACGGTCTTTCCCTCAAGATGACGGTCAAAGAGAACATCACGATGGCCAATATCGAGGCCGTCGTCCGGCACGGGCTGATCGACAACACCGCCGAGGCACAGGCCGCTCGCGCATCCGTCACCAAGCTCGGAATCAAGACGCCATCGATCGATCAGGTGGTGCGGAATCTTTCCGGTGGCAATCAGCAGAAGGTCGTCATCGGCAAATGGCTGTTTCGCGAAAGTCGCGTGCTCTTCTTCGACGAGCCGACCCGCGGCATCGATGTCGGCGCCAAGTTCGCGATCTACCAGTTGCTCGACCAGTTGGCGAACGAAGGCATCGGCGTGGTGATGATCACGTCGGAATTGCCCGAAGTTCTTGGAATGACCGACCGGGTCGTCGTTTTCCACGAAGGCGAAGTGTCGGGAATTTTTGAAACATCAAAGACCAATCAAGAAGAGATCATGCAGTACGCCTCCGGCGTCAAGCGCATGACCATGTGACGAACACGCTGGAGGAAAAGGAATATGGCCGGTCTCGACTCGGTGACGCCGCACGCCAAGCCGTCCATCGATCGCAAGGCGATCATGCAAAAGTTCGCCGCTCTCGCCGGGCTGGTTTTGCTGATGATCGCGTTCTCGCTGACCAGTGACGCCTTCCTGACCGTGAGCAACATGGTCACCATCGCGCTTCAGACGTCGACCATCGCGCTCATTGGCATCGGGGCGACCATGACCATCATCACGGCCGGTATCGACCTCAGCCTCGGCTCCGTGCTGGCCCTGGCCGGAGTGATGGCCGCCATGGCTGCACAGTTCGGCGTTCCTGTGCCGCTCGCCCTTCTGATCGGCGTGGCGACGGGCGGTGTGTGTGGCATGTTCAACGGGCTTGTGATCACACGGCTGAGATTGCCGCCGTTCATCGCCACCCTCGGCATGATGATGATCGCGCGCGGCGTCGCGCTCCAGATCACGGGGGCGCGACCGGTCTCGGGGCTTCCGTCCGAGTTTGGAACGCTGGGTAACGAGTCCTTGTGGCGTGTCGTCACCGAGACCGCAAGTGGCTTTCCCAAGATCGTCTTCCCGGGACTTCCCTATCCGGTGAT
Source organism: Roseospira visakhapatnamensis (assembly GCF_014197915.1). GTDB lineage: Bacteria > Pseudomonadota > Alphaproteobacteria > Rhodospirillales > Rhodospirillaceae > Rhodospira > Rhodospira visakhapatnamensis. The sequence continues at coordinate 1,686 of NZ_JACIGK010000040.1, read as the reverse complement.
CCTGATGGCCGTTCTCGCCGTGATCATGGCGATCGTGCTGCGCAAGACCCCCTTCGGGCGCCATCTCTATTCCATCGGCTCCAATGAAGAGGCGGCCCGGCTGTCCGGCGTCAAGATCTCGAAGGTCAAGGTCGGCGCCTATGTTCTGTCCGGGCTGATGGCCGGTGTGGCCGGCATCGTTCTGATGTCGCGTCTTGTGACCGGACAGCCGAACGAGGGCGTGGCCTACGAACTCGATGCCATCGCGGCCGCCGTCATCGGGGGCACCTCGCTCGCCGGCGGCGTCGGCACCATCTCGGGAACCATCATTGGCGCCTTCATCATCGGCATCCTGCGCAATGGGCTGAACATGAACGGCGTGTCCAGCTTCACGCAGATGATCATCATCGGACTGGTCATCATCGGCACGGTCTGGATCGACCAGCTGCGCAACCGCCGCTGAGGGGACGCTCGTCCCGGCGAGCTTCCGCCGGCAGCAGAGCCCACCGATGCCAGTCAAAGGACACGTGGCGTCCGACGGCGGGTCTCCTGTTCCGAACGACCCACCAAAGCCGTGCGCCTCGCGTGAAAGATCGGGTCTGCCATCCGGCCGGATCACAGACCCGACCAAAGGAGGAAAGGAGAGTTCCATGAAGACCGTGATCATCGGACTGATGGCCGCGACCGCAATGATGGCGTGCGCCCCGGCATGGGCCCAAAGCAAAGAAATCGCCGTCATCGTCAAGACCGCCAACTCGAATTTTTGGCAGAACGTCAACAACGGCGCCCAGGCGGCCATCGAGCACCTGCCTGATTACACGATGACCTTCCAGGGTCCGGCGGCCGAATCCAACGTGGCCGATCAGGTCAACATGGTGGATAACGCGATCAACAGACGCGTCGCGGGCATCGTTCTGGCCCCCTCCGATCCTGACGCTCTGATCCCATCGGTCAAGAAGGCCTGGGAAAATGCCATCCCGGTCGTCCTGATCGACAGCGGGCTCTCTGAAGACGGCACGAAATACTATCAATCGTTCCTGTCCACCGACAATAAGACGGCGGGCGAACTCTGCGCCAAGGAGATGATCGAGCGTATGGGCAACGAGGGCAAGGTTGCCATCATGTCCTATGTGCCGGGCGTCGGCTCGGAGATCGGGCGCGTCGGAGGGTTTACCGATTACATCAAGGCGAACTCCGACATCGAGATCGTGGGACCGCTCTACTCTCAGTCTCTCATGGCGACCGCGTTGAATCAGACGGTCGATACCCTGGCCGCCAACCCCGATCTGAACGGCATTTTCGGCGCGAACGAACCCACCGCCGCGGGCATGGGCCGGGCGATCGAACAGGCCGGCAGGGCTGGGCAGCTCACGGCCATCGGGTTTGACGGCAATCAGGACCTGCAAGACTTCGTGCGCGATGGCACATTGGACGGCATTGCCGTGCAGGGCTCCTTCCAGATGGGAGACCTCGGCGTTCAGACTGTTGCCAAGATCATCGCCGGCGAAGAGGTCGACAAGTTTATCGACACCGGCGTCGTATTTGTCACCAAGGATAACATCGACGCACCCGAAGCCCAGAACGTTCTCTACTAGAACCTGTTGACAACAGGGGCTGTGTAACCTGATGTCTGGAAATTTTGTTCGTGGGGGCGCACCTGCGTGCCCATCCGTGGGGCGAGCCCCACGGATGGGCTACCCTCCATTC
>NZ_JACIGK010000039.1 GCF_014197915.1 Roseospira visakhapatnamensis | reverse complement strand
CGCCGCGATTTGCTCTTCAAGCCACCTCACCCAGAGGGTGAATCACATCCCGTGTCCCGTGTCCAAGCCTTTCAGCTCAAAATGAGAACTGCTGCAACATCGGAGGCAGTTTGGCCCGCCGGAGCCTCCATTGCCTATTTCTTGACAGCGAACAGGATGAACCCGTCCAGGGCCTTGCGCATGCCGACAAACGGCTTCAGGTCGGCCGGCAGGTTGTGGCGCTCCGCCAGATAGGCCGGATCGTTGTACGCCAGCCAGACCTGGCCCTGGTCATCCTCGTAGGCCACGGTCTTGATGGGCAGGTCGATCCCGATGGCCGGATTGCGCCGCATCAGGGGCGAGCCGATCTTGGGACTGCCGAAGATGAGCAGGTGGGTGGCCGGCATCTCCAGGTCCATGGCGGCGGCATTGGCCGCGTGGTCGATGTCGGCGAAGATGGTGATGCCCTTGTCCTCCAGGGCCGTGCGCAGGCGCCCGATGGTCTTTTCCACCGAATGCGGGCTGGCCACGCGCACCAGGCCATCGCCGGTGTCGTGCGCATGGGCGGACGTGGCGGTCAGCGGCATGGCGGCGCCGAACGCCAGGGCACCAAGCAGCAGCAGCGCCGGAACTGTCAAACGAACGGGCATGACGATCTCTCCTTGTCCGATGGAAGGGGGAGTTTGGTGGACGGGGATGGCGGCGACGGCCCCAGCGGGCGCGCCCGCCGGGCGTCGCGGCGGCGCCCCGGTCCGGGGCCAGACGGCGGCCGGCGTCAACCGCGTCCACGACCCGCAGTATCGGACGCCGCCCGGCAAGGTTACAAGCGTTCCGGCGCGGGGGTCCGGGGAGGGGCGGACGAGCCGGCGTCCTGGAACGCCGAACGGCGGGCGCGCCCGAAGGCACGCCCGCCGCATCGTCGCTTATCCTGGCGTGACGCCCGGCGTCAGCCGGCCACCTTCGGATCCAGTTCGCCCGACGCATAGCGCTTGGCCATGTCGGCCAGCGGAATGGTCTTGATCTTGGACGCCTTGCCGGCGGTCCCGAAGGACTCGTAGCGGTCCTCGCACACCTGCTGCATGGCCTCCATGGACGGCTTCAGGTACTTGCGCGGGTCGAACTCGGCCTTCTTCTCGTTCAGGACCTTGCGGATCGCGCCGGTGATGGCCATCCGGCAATCGGTATCGATGTTGATCTTACGCACACCGTTCTTGATGCCCTCGACGATCTCGGCCACCGGCACGCCGTAGGTCTGCGGCATCTCGCCGCCGTGCGCGTTGATGATGTCCTGCAGGTCCTGCGGCACCGTCGACGAGCCGTGCATCACCAGGTGGGTGTTGGGCAGGCGCTTGTTGATCTCCTTGATGACGTTCATCGCCAGGATGTCGCCGGTCGGCTCGCGGGTGAACTTGTAGGCGCCGTGGCTGGTGCCGATGGCCACCGCCAGCGCGTCCACCTTGGTGCGGGCCACGAAGTCGGCGGCCTGGTCGGGATCGGTCAGCAGCATGGAGTGGTCCAGCTCGCCCTCGAAGCCGTGACCATCTTCCTTGTCGCCCTTGCCGGTCTCCAGGGAGCCCAGGCAGCCCAGTTCGCCCTCGACGGACACGCCGACCATGTGCGCGGCCTCGGCGACCCTGCCGGTGGTGGCGAGGTTGTAGTCATAGGACGCGGGGGTCTTGGCGTCCTCCTCCAGCGAGCCGTCCATCATCACCGACGAGAAGCCGTTGGCGATGGCCGACAGGCAGGTCGACATGGAGTTGCCGTGGTCCTGGTGCATGACGACGGGAATGGAGGGGAACATCTCGGACACGGCCATGATCATGTGCTTGATCATGATGTCGCCGGCATAGGAGCGGGCACCACGGCTGGCCTGCAGGATGACCGGCGAATCGGTCTTCTTGGCGGCCTGCATGATGGACAGCACCTGCTCCATGTTGTTCACGTTGAAGGCGGGCACGCCGTAGCCATACTCGGCGGCGTGATCGAGGACCTGGCGCAAGGAGGTCAAGGCCATGGGTTCGGACTCCTGTTCCTGGGGGATGACCCGTGTCGGGCTCGGCGTCTGGTGGCGTGACCGGGGCTGAGGCACGGGTCCCTCGAGACGGGACGTCGGGGACCGGCATGATCCCTGGACATCGTCCCCGGGGACAACGATCCACCCCGCGCGCGTCCGACCAACGTCAGGCGCGCACCCGCCCGCCGCCGTCACCGCCGACGGTCTTGATGTGGGTACATAGCAACGAACGCGCATCGGGGTCCAGTGCGGATGCTAGACGATCGCGCGAAGCCGGCCCGGCGGACCGCGCCTCGCGCCCCGATGCGCGGCCCCCCCATGCTCACGGCACCGACTGCTGGCCCTCTCCGCCGCCGCTGTGCGTCCCCAGGTCCCGGCGTGCCCATCGCGGCACGAACGCCGTCAGGACACCGGCCACCACCACCGCCACGCCGATCGCCCAGGCCAGGTCCGCCCAGGTTTCCGGACGGACGACGCCGCAGTAGACGATCACCGCGAACAGCGGAAGGTCGAGGAAGTGGACGATCAGGCCGATCATGGTCCGGGCCTCGGCCCGGGCGACCTCGGTCAGGCGGCCGTGCTCCAGCAGCTTGTTCGACTCACGCAAGGTTCGCCGGAACTGAATCCGGGTGAGGATGTTGCCTTCCACGAACTCGAACACGAACAATCCCCACATGCCGACGACCCAGGGCTGTTCGAAGAACCCAAGCTCCAGTTCCAGGATCAGCAACAGCCCCGACGCCCCGGCGATCAGCGCACCCGGCAGCACCAGGGCGTCATAGCAAAGGGCCGTGAAGCGGGCCGATTCCACGAAGATCAGAAGATCCACGGCGCGATAGGCTCTCAGCTCCGACAGGAACACCGCGCATAAGCCGCCCCCCAGCAGGATGAACCCCAGCACATGGGAGAACACAAGAACCGTGTAGTACTGATCCATGGCGAGACTATCCTTCCGCTTTCCCGAAGCGCGGCTTGACGACCGCGACGAACACCGTGGTCAGCGCCATCAGGACGTTGAGGGGACCGAACGTCATTTCCGCGTCCTGCAACCCCTGCACCAGGGCCAGGATCCGGTCCATCGGCAGCCCCTCGGCGATCGCCTGGGACACCACGGTAACGAAGTCCTGTCCGATCGGATACAGAACCAGGGCCACGTTGAGCGTGATCAACAGGGCGATCACCAAATGCACGCCCAGCCAGCGAACCCGGGGGATCGACGGCCGGCGCACCGCGACCATGACCGCGCCCGTGATCAGCAGCAGCACCAGCCCCGGGACGGTGACGTAGTCGGCCGAGACACCGATGACCTCACGCACCACCAGGAGGGTCTCCGGATCCTCGGTGAGGCCCGGGACCCTCGATGTGGACACATGATCGAGAACGCTGCCGAAGAACATGATGGCACCAAGGACGTGAAACGCCTTGACGTACTGCATGCTGCCCTCCGCTCCCAGGGCGTTCCCATGGGGAACGCGCTGTCATCCCACCCTTTTTCTCTCTGTTGAGTCTTGTGCCGAACCGTATCGCGGCCGTGGGCACGGCCCCCGTCGGTCAGGGGCGTTCAGTCGCGGGCGCGTCCAAGACCGGCGCGCGCGCCGCCCTCGGCCAGGCCGGCACCACACACCCGCATCACCGCCGGAGTCCGTTCTCTTGATGGTTCCGCGTCACGAACACGCGCTTACAGTGCACACTGTGGCTAGAAACATAGCATGCTGTCAATTTATTTATGACCGCGATAGGCGCGACGAGGCCAGGGGATCGCCCGAGAGGTGCGCTCGACGTTAACCCGGACTCGCGGTGCCCGCGATGATGGCCGCGAACAGCAGCCAGCCGGTCATGCGGTTGGACTTGAACTTGGCCAGGCAGTCGGCGCCGTCATCGATGTCCACCGTCAGCACCTGCCAGAACAGGTGCCCGGCCGGCAAGGCGAGCATCGGGAAAAACACCCAATGCACCTCCGCCAGCAGCCCCGCCAGCGCGGTCAGGCCCATGAACGCCGTCACGAACAGCAGCAGCGCCGGGCGGGTCCGCCGCCCCAGGGCCAGCGCCGAAGACTTCACGCCGACGATCAGGTCGTCTTCCTTGTCCTGGTGGGCGTAGATGGTGTCGTAATGCAGGGTCCAGAACAGGCCGCCCGCATACAACGCGAGTGGTGCCCAGTCCAGGTCGCCCCGCACCGCCGCCCAGCCCACCAGGGCGCCATAGGTGAAGGTGAGACCCAGCCAGGCCTGCGGCCAGTAGGTCACGCGCTTCATGAAGGGGTAGGCAAACACCAGCGGCAAAGACAGCAGGCCCACGACGATGGCGAACCCGTTCAGGGACAGCAGCACCGCCAGGCCCACCAGGCCCTGAAGCACCAGGAAAACCTTGGCCTGGGTGACGCTGACCGCACCGGAGGGAATGGGGCGTTGCGCGGTGCGGGCCACCCGCGCGTCGAACTCGCGATCGACGATGTCGTTGTAGGTGCAACCGGCGCCCCGCATGGCCACGGCGCCGATCAGGAACAGTACCAGCAGAAGCGGGTTCGGCCACCCGGCGGTGGTGGCGTCGGCGGCCAGGGCCGTGCTCCACCACGTGGGCCACAGCAGCAGCCACCAGCCGATCGGCCGGTCCAGCCGCATGAGACGGGCATAGGGCAACAGACGCTCGGGCAGCACCCGGTCCACCCAGCCTCCCACCGGCATGTCGCCGACAAGCTGAACTCCCTTGGTCATGCCACCCTCGCTCCCCGATTCAGTCGCGCACCGCTCACCCCTCTATGAGGCAGCGCCGCGGGCGCCTACCCTACGGGCGCCACTCGCCCGGCTCAAGAGAACGATGTTCGCCAGACCAAGGGATGCCGTTCATGACCACCCCCGACCCAGATCCTGCCGCCGCCGCCCGGGGACAGGGACCACGCCTGTATGTGCCCGACGCGCCCCTGGACGGTCACGCCACCGTGGACCTGCCGGCGGCGCAGTCCCATTACCTGCGATCGGTGATGCGGCGCGGCCCCGGCAACGCCGTCGTGGTCTTCAATGGGCGGGATGGCGAGTGGCGGGCCACCGTCGAACGGCTGGCCAAGGCCGGTGGACGGCTCCTGTGCCGCGACCGCCTGCGCCCGCAGGCCGCCGAGGCCGGCCCCTGGCTGCTGTTCGCGCCGCTGAAGCGCGGACCGGTCGACTTGGTGGCCGAGAAGGCCACCGAACTGGGGGTCGCGCGCCTGGAGCCCGTGCTGACGCGCTTCACCGCCAGCACCCGCGTCAACACCGACCGCCTGCGCGCCCTGGCCGTGGAAGCCGCCGAGCAGTGCCGGCGCCTGACCGTGCCCGAGGTGGCCGCCCCCGTCGCCCTGGCCCGCATCGCCGAGACGTGGCCGGCCGAACGGCGCCTTCTGGTGCTGGCGGAGCACGGCGACGCCACGCCCGCCGCGCGGGCGTTCGCCGAGGCCGCCGGGGCGCCGGCGGCGCTTCTGGTCGGGCCGGAAGGGGGCCTGGCGGACTCCGAGCTTGACGCCCTGCGGCAACTGGACTTTGTTACGATGGTGCGGTTGGGGCCAAGGATCCTGCGGGCCGAAACGGCCGCCATCGCGGGCCTGTCGCTCTGGCAGACGCTGTCCGGCGACTGGCGATGATCCGATGATCCTGCCCTCCGCCTTCTGAATCACGATCCTGGATGCCGGACCGGCGCCCGCCGCGTCCGGGTCCCCCTCGGAGTCCGCTCATGTCCGCGCCCGCCACAGCCAACACCCAGCCCATCACCGGCAAGGCCGACCTGATCGCCCCCTTCGAGGCGGGCTGCAAGCCGCCCGAGCGCTGGCGCGTGGGCACGGAGCACGAGAAGCTGGCGTTCACGTTCCGGGACCTGCGCCCCCTGCCCTACCAGGGCGCCGACGGCGCGCCGGGTATTCTCGACATGCTGGAGGGCCTGCGGGGGTTCGGCTGGCGGCCGGTGGAGGAGGATGGCGCCCTCATCGCCCTGACCTGTCCCGACGGCGGCAGCGTGACCCTGGAGCCGGGTGGCCAGTTGGAGCTGTCCGGCGCGCCCCTGGAAACCATCCACCAGACCTGCGCCGAGGTCTCGTCCCATCACCGGAACCTGAAGGCCGTGGCCAGCGAGCACGGAATCGGCCTCATCGGCCTGGGCTTCAATCCGAAATGGGCGCGCGACGACATCCCCTGGATGCCCAAGGGCCGCTATGCCGTCATGCGGCGTCACATGCCGACCGTGGGCACGCTGGGGCTGGACATGATGCTGCGCACCTGCACCGTGCAGGTGAACCTGGACTACCAGAGCGAAACCGACATGGTGCGCAAGTTCCGCGTCGCCCTGGCCCTGCAACCGCTGGCGACGGCGTTGTGGGCCAACAGCCCGTTCACCGAGGGGCGGCCCAACGGCTTCCTCAGCTACCGCAGCCATATCTGGACCGACACCGATCCGGCGCGCTGCGGCATGCTGCCCTTCGTGTTCGAGGAGGGCATGGGCTTCGAGCGCTACGTGGACTACCTGCTCGACGTGCCCATGTACTTCGTGTACCGCGACGGCCGGTACATCGACGCCGCCGGCCAGTCGTTCCGGGACTTCATGGACGGCCGGCTGCCCGCCCTGCCCGGTGAACGGCCGACCCAGGGCGACTGGTCCGACCACATCACCACCGCCTTTCCGGAGGTCCGGCTCAAGTCCTACCTGGAGATGCGCGGCACCGACGGCGGCCCCTGGAGCCGCATCTGCGCGTTGCCGGGGTTCTGGGTCGGCCTGCTGTACGACTCGGTGGCCCTGGACGAGGCGGCGCAACTGACCCGCTCCTGGACCCTGGCGGAGGTCTCGGCCCTGCGCGACCAGGTGCCGGCGCGCGCCCTGGCCACGCCGTTCCGCGACCGCACCCTGGGCGACGTGGCGCTGGAGGTGCTGGACATCGCCCGGCGCGGGCTGGCGCGACGCGCGCGGCTGAACTCCCAGGGGCGTGACGAGACCTGTTTCCTGGACGTGCTGTTCGAGATCGCCGACTCGGGCCGCTGCCCGGCCGAGGATCACCTGGAGTCCTTCCACGGCCGCTGGAACGGCGACATCGATCCGCTGTTCATGGAATACGCCTACTGATCAGGCGCGGGCCGGCCCCGGATCCCGATCACCGCCTCACGGCTGCCCGCCCTCGCCGGGCTCCGGATCGGGGGCCGCGTACACCTTGCAGTTGGAGTAGCCGTCGTTGAAGAAGTGATACGTCACGTCCGGTTTGGCTTTTCCCGTGGGGTCGAAGAGATTGTAGTCCTGCTTGGCGATGCCCGTGTACCCGCGCCCGGGGTTCTCCTTGCCGTAGTATCCGATGTAGTACCCTTCGTGCGATTTTTGGTTGAATTGGCCGCGTCGGCACAGCTTCGACAAGTCGGTGTCGGGCGCTCCCACCTGCCAGAACGGCGCGGTGCTGCGGCCGTACTGGATCGTCCTGCCTGCTTCCTTGGCCCATCCCGGATGCCCGGTCAGGCCGCCGCCAAGCCCGGCGGCCAGAAGCATCACCGCGACGGACACCCCCCGGGCCGACACACCCCAGGCCGGCACCCCACGGGCCGGCGCCGCCCACAACCGGCGGCCGATCCGGGGCCGCGCCGTCCATCCGCCGTTCGCCATCATGGTTCCCTCCGGAGAGATACCGGTCCCAAGGACCCTGCCCCGCCGACCGCCAGGACCACGGCGGGACAGTGCTCTTGCCCCACAGTAAAACGCGCCTATGCTCGCGGACAACGGGCCATCGGCGCCAAGACGGCGTCGCGCCCCGGCCCAGGAAGAGGACGGCGACCGATGACGAGTCCTGGACGCGTGCGACGCAGAACGGCCCTGGCCGCCCTGCTCCTGGCGCCGGCCATGGCGGGCCTGAGGGTCGCGGCGGCGCCCGCGCAAACACCGCTGGGGCGGGTCACGGCCGTGCGGGGACCCGCGGGCCTGATCCGCTACGGCGTCTCTCAGGGGCTCACCAGGGGCGCCGTGGTGATCGGCGGCGACCGTCTGGTCACCGGCGAGCGGACCAAGGTAAGCCTTGGCGTGAACGGAGGGGCCGTCCTGACCGTCGGACCGGCCACCGACATCACCGTGACCCGCTACCGGACGGATCGCGACGGGCATGACCTGACCCTGACCCTGGCGCGAGGCAGCCTGCGCGCCCACCTGGCCGCCGGGGCCCAGTGGCGGGCGGTGTCGATCGCCGCCCCCACGGCGACGGCGACCACCCAGGCCGGAACCCTGGTGATCGAGGCGGACCTGTTCACCGCGACGATCTACGCGCTGGACGGTCCGGCCCGGGTGTCCATCACCCCGGACGCACCGGGCGGCACCGCCGTCGCCCGGCTTGGCACGGGCATGGGCGTCGACGTGGCGCGGGGCGCGCGCGCCATCCGCCCCGTCCCCTGGACGAACCGCACGGCCGCCCCCTTGCTGACGCGCACCACGCTCCGCTGACGGCCGGAGCGCACCGTGGGAGTCGTCCCGGACGGAGCCCCGGCCCCGGGACGCGCTCAAGAGAAGACGGGGCACCATGTCTTCAGGCGGTCCTTGAAAACCCTGATTTGTCCTGTGGGTCCGGGGCGCGTGTTTTCCCGGGACCACGGTCCACAGATGAAATATTTGTGGCACGATCCAAATGTGGTGGACTCGAAACCGTCACCCACCAATAACACCGGACGTGAGGCCGGGCGCCAACGGTGGGGTCCATGGTTCCCGCCCTGGAACGGCTTGCGCTGACGCTGGCGCGTCGCCACGTTTGAGCGCGGCCTCGACCGCAGCGGCTCCGGTCGCCGCGGCTCCGGTGGGATCGAGGCCAGCCTCCGGTCGGGACACGCGGGCGCGACGCGCGGATGGGGCCCTTGGCCACGACACATTGAAGCGGAGCGGGGGGCCCGGCGGCGGGTAAATGGAACGATGAAGCCACGGGATAACGGCCAGGCAATGGATTCAGTCTGCGTGACAAAGCATTATCGGACGATTTTCTTATCCGATGTTCATCTCGGCACACGCGGCTGCAAGGCGGAGATGCTTCTCGACTTCCTGAAGTTGAACGAATCGGACACGCTTTACCTGGTTGGAGACATCGTCGACGGCTGGCGCCTCAAAAAACACTGGCATTGGCCGCAGGCCCACAACGACGTCATCCAGAAGCTGTTGCGCAAGGCGCGCAAGGGCACCCGCGTCATCTTCATTCCCGGCAATCACGACGAGTTCGCCCGCGCCTACTGCGACGCCAACTTCGGCGACGTGGAACTGCGCCGGGAAGCGATCCACGATGGCGCCGACGGCCGCCGCTACCTGGTGATTCACGGCGACGAGTTCGACGGCGTCGTCATGTACGCGCGCTGGCTGGCCGTGCTCGGGGACTGGGCCTACATGGTCGTGCTGGAGATGAACCACTGGTTCAACGTCGCCCGCCGCCGCCTTGGCCTCCCCTACTGGTCGGTATCCCAGTACCTGAAGCACAAGGTCAAGAACGCCGTCCAGTACATCGCCAAGTTCGAGGAGAGCATGGCCGACCTGGCGCACAAGCGCGGCGTGGGCGGCATCATCTGCGGCCACATCCATCATGCCGAAATCCGCGCCGTCGGCGACATCCTGTACTGCAACGACGGGGACTGGGTGGAAAGTTGCACGGCCATGGTGGAGCATCCCGATGGCCGCATGGAAATCATCGACTGGTCCCAGGTTCGGGACGCGTCCCTGTTCGACGCCTACCGGGGTCGCGCGCGCAAGCCCCGCGACCTAGCCCCGGCCGAGGTGGTCGCCCCGGCCCTGGCGGCGACCGGAACGGACGGACCCGTCGCGCCACCGCCACGCACCGGCGCGCACGGGGAGATCGCACCGGTCCACGCCGCGCGCAAACCCAGCGCCGTTGACGGGTGACCAGACCGGACACCCCGCCACCGGCTCATCGCCACGAACCCGGCTTCGACGCCGCCGATGCGTCGCCGCCCAACCTTTCGGACCGACGCCCTCTGGTTCTCCGCCGAGGACACCATCATGACCCAGCCCGCCGCCCCGCCCCCGCGCCAGACCACCGCCGACGCGCCCGCCGCATCCGCATCTGGATCGCGCGTCGAGACCTGCACGCCCTGGGATCATCGCGCCCCGCCGGGCCAGGCCGATCGCGTCATGGCCGATCGCATCATGATCGTCACCGACGCCTGGTATCCGCAGGTCAACGGGGTCGTGCGCACGCTGGACACCTTGCGGGCGACCCTGGAGCGACGCGGGCACCGGGTGCACATGGTCACCCCGGACCAGTTCGACACCGTGCCCTGCCCCACCTACCCGCAAATCCGCCTGGCGCTGGCCCAACGCGCCCGTCTGTCGCGCATGATTGACGACCTGCGCCCGCGCGTGCTGCACATCGCCACCGAGGGCCCCCTGGGCTGGGCGGCGCGCGCGGCCTGCCTGGACCGCGATATTCCCTTCACCACGGCGTTCCACACCCGCTTTCCCGAGTACGTGCATGCGCGCTTCTGGGTCCCGCTGGACTGGAGCTACGCGCTGCTGCGCCACTTCCATAGCCGCTCCCGGGCCATCATGGTGGCCACGCCGTCGATCGAGGACGAACTGACGCGCTGGGGGTTCGCCAACATCCGGCGCTGGGGCCGGGGCGTGGACACCGCGCTGTTCCGCCCGCGCGACAAAAGCGCCCTGGACACCACGATCACCGGCCCCCGGCCCTGGTTCGTCTATGTGGGCCGCGTGGCCATCGAGAAGAACATCGAGGGCTTCCTGGATCTGGACCTGCCCGGCACCAAGATCGTGGTCGGCGCCGGTCCTCAACTGGAGGAGTTGCGGTCCCGCTATCCGGACGTGGTGTTCACCGGCGAGAAGCGCGGCGAGGAACTGGCCCAGCACTACGCCGTGGGTGACGCGTTCGTGTTCCCCAGCCTGACCGATACCTTCGGCCTCGTGCTGCTGGAGGCGCTGTCCTGCGGAGTGCCGGTGGCCGCCTTCCCGGTGGCCGGCCCGCGCGATGTCATCGGCGCGGCCCCGGTGGGACGCCTGGACCACGACTTGAGGGCCGCCGCCCTGGCGGCCCTGGACACTCCGGCGGAGACCTGCCGCGCCTTCGCGTTGCGCCACTCCTGGGACACCAGCGTGGACCAGTTCCTCGCCAACGTCAGCCCTTTCGATCCCGACATCTTGTTGGGACGCGCGGATCACGCCGCCGTCGCGTCCTGACCGCAATGCTTGACCTCACCCCTGGGCACGCTTAAGCCTCGGTCGCTGGCCCCAGTCTTCGGCCCCAGTCTTCGGCCCCAGTCTTCACTGCCGTGGCGGATGGATGGACCTCTTGACCGTGTATCGGCGTCTCACCGACCTGTCGGCGCCGCTCATCCAGGCGTTGCTGCGCCACCGCATGACTCGCGGCAAGGAGGACCCCGCCCGCATCGGCGAGCGCATGGGGCGGGCTGGCGTGCCGCGTCCCGACGGTCCGCTGGTCTGGGTGCACGGCGCCAGCGTCGGCGAGGCCCTCTCCCTGCTGCCCCTGATCGACCGCCTGCTGCATGACCGCCCGGGCCTGTCCGTGCTGTGCACCACCGGCACCGTGACCTCGGCCCGGCTGATGCACGACCGGTTGCCGGCGGGCGCGGTCCACCAGTTCGTGCCCGTGGACCGGGCGCCCTGGGTGCGCCGGTTCCTGGATCACTGGCGGCCCGATCTGCTGCTCCTGGCCGAAAGCGAGGTGTGGCCCAACCTGATCGTCGAGACCCACGCGCGCGGCGTGCCCATGGTGCTGCTGAACGGGCGCGTCTCGGACCGCTCCTTCGAAGCGTGGCGGCGCTATGCCGGCGGGCTGATGCGCGACCTGCTCGGCCGGTTCCGCCTGGCCCTGGCGCAAAGCGACGCCGACGCCGCGCGGCTGGCCGCCCTGGGCGCCAACCCGGCCCATTGCGTGGGCAACCTGAAGTTCGCCGCCGAACCGGCGCCCGCCGACGCGGTCGCGTTGGACCGCCTGCGCGCCGCCATCGGGGATCGTCCCTGCTGGCTGGCCCTCAGCACCCATCCGGGCGACGACGCCCTGGCGGCGCGGGTCCACCGGCGCCTGGCGACACGGGTGCCGGGGCTGCTCACGCTGGTGATGCCGCGCCATGCCCCGCGCGGGGACCAAGCGCGCGCCGAGATGGAGGCCGAGGGGATCGCCGTGGCCCAGCGATCGCGCGGCGCCGCGCCGGACGACACCTGCGCCGTCTACCTGGCCGACACCATGGGCGAGGTGGGCCTGTTCAGCCGCCTGGCGCCGGTGGTGCTGATGGGCAAGAGCCTGCTTGGCGAGGGCGGCGGCCAGAACCCCCTGGAGCCCGCGCGCCTGGGCGCCGCCGTGCTGTTCGGCCCGCGCATGGACAACTTCCGCGATATCGGCCGGCGCATGCTGGCGGCCGGCGCCGCCCGCATGGTGGCCGACGAGACGGACCTCACCGAAACCCTGGGGGTGCTGCTCGCCGATCTGGGCGCACGCGCCGCCATGGGCCGCGCCGGTGTCGCCTTCGCCTCGGGCGAAGCGCATGTGCTCGACCGGGTGCTGACCGAACTCGCGCCCTGGCTCGATCCCCTAGCGCCAACCGCCGTCCCGGCCCCGGAGGCCGTGGCCCATGCGCGCGCCTGACTTCTGGTCCACCGATGGGCCGCTGGCCCGCCTGCTGGAGCCCGCCGGCCTGATCTATGGCTGGGCGACGGCGCGGCGGCTGGCGCGCGGGCGTCCCGAACGCCTGCCCATCCCGGTGATCTGCGTCGGCAATCTGGTGGCCGGGGGCGCGGGCAAGACCCCGGTGGTCGAGGACCTGACCCAGCGCCTGCGCCGCCGCCACGACCTGAACGCCATGGTGCTGTCGCGCGGCCATGGCGGCCGCGCGGCCGGCCCGCTGCGGGTCACGCCCGGCGACCATGACACCGCCATCGTGGGGGACGAACCGCTGATGCTGGCCGCCGCCGGCCTGCCGGTGTGGATCGCCCGGGACCGCGCCGAGGGCGGGCGCGCCGCCGTGGTGGACGGCGCCGAGGCCCTGGTGATGGACGATGGCTTCCAGAACCCGGCCCTGGTCCAGGATCTGTCGCTGGTGGTGGTCGACGGCGCGGCCGGGTTCGGCAACGGGCGCCTGATCCCTGCGGGTCCCTTGCGTGAACCCGTGCCGACCGGCCTCGCGCGGGCCAGCGCGGTGGTGCTGATGGGCGACGACACCGCCGGTATCGCCGACCGCGTGCCCCGCGACCTGCCCCTGCTGCGGGCGCGCCTGGAGCCGGGACCGCGCGTCACCCGCCTGGCCGGTGAACGGGTGGTGGCCTTCGCCGGCATCGGCCGCCCGGACAAGGTCTTCCGGATGCTGGAGCGGGCCGGCTGCCGGCTGATCGCCCGCCACCCCTTCGCCGACCACCATCCCTATCGGCCCACCGACATCCAGCCGATCCTGGACGAGGCCTTCGCCCTCGGCGCGGTGCCGGTCACCACCGCCAAGGACGCCGCGCGCCTGACCCCGGACCAGCGCCAACAGGTGGACATCGCCGATGTCACCGTGACCTGGGCCGATCCGGCGATGCTGGACGGGCTTGTGGTCGACGCCCTCCATCGCCGGTGACGGCGCGCCCGCCGTCCCGGGACGAGGCGGCGCGCGAAAAAACGGCGCCCCGGACCGCGCCCGCGCGGCAGTCCGGACTTGACAGTCGGACGGTCGCCGCCTATCTCGTTGGCACTCGCCGGGGAGGAGTGCTAACAGCCTCCGGAAAACACCCGGGACTCAAAACATTGGCCGCCTCCGCATCGAGGCGGCCTCGTCATGAACGACGAACGTCGATCGACGGAGGAAGACCATGAAGTTTCGTCCCTTGCACGACCGTGTGGTGGTCAAGCGTCTCGAGTCCGAGGAAAAGTCCTCTGGCGGCATCATCATCCCCGACACCGCCAAGGAAAAGCCCATGCAGGGCGAGGTGATCGCCGTCGGCCCCGGCGCGCGCGGCGATGACGGCAAGGTGACCGCCCTGGACGTCAAGGCGGGCGACACCGTTCTGTTCGGAAAGTGGTCCGGCACCGAAGTCAAGATCGACGGCGAGGAGCTGCTGATCATGAAGGAGTCCGACATCATGGGTGTGCTGGAGTAGGGTCACCGGCCCCTCGCCCCCAGAGACCTCCGAACCGATCCCATATGCTCCGCACAGAGGGTACAAAGATATGACAGCCAAGGACGTTCGCTTTTCGACCGACGCCCGCAATCGCCTGCTGAAGGGCGTCGACACGCTGGCCGACGCCGTCAAGGTGACCCTGGGTCCCAAGGGCCGCAACGTCATCATCGACAAGTCGTTCGGCGCGCCGCGCATCACCAAGGACGGCGTGACCGTCGCCAAGGAAATCGAACTGGCCGACAAGTTCGAGAACATGGGCGCGCAGATGGTCAAGGAGGTCGCCTCCAAGACCGCCGATCTGGCCGGTGACGGCACCACCACGGCGACCGTGCTGGCCCAGTCCATCGTGCGCGAGGGCGCCAAGTCCGTCGCCGCCGGCATGAACCCCATGGATCTGAAGCGTGGAATCGATCTGGCCGTGGCCGCCGTGGTCGAGGACGTGCAGAAGCGCTCCACCAAGCTGAAGAACACCCAGGAAGTGGCGCAGGTCGGCACCATCTCCGCCAACGGCGAAGAGGCGATCGGCAAGATCATCGCCGAGGCCATGGAGAAGGTCGGCAACGAGGGTGTCATCACCGTCGAGGAAGCCAAGGGCCTGGACACCGAGCTGGACGTGGTCGAGGGCATGCAGTTCGACCGTGGCTACCTGTCCCCCTACTTCGTGACCAACACCGAGAAGATGCTGGTCGACCTGGACAATCCCTACATCCTGATCAACGAGGGCAAGGTCTCCAACCTGCAGCCGCTGCTGCCGGTGCTGGAGTCGGTGGTCCAGTCCAGCAAGCCGCTGCTGATCATCGCCGAGGACGTCGAGGGCGAGGCCCTGGCCACCCTGGTGGTCAACAAGCTGCGCGGTGGCCTGAAGGTCGCGGCCGTGAAGGCGCCGGGCTTCGGTGACCGCCGCAAGGCCATGCTGCAGGACATCGCCATCCTGACCGGCGGCCAGGTGATCTCCGAGGAAGTGGGCATCAAGCTCGAGAACGTGACTCTCGACATGCTGGGCACCGCCAAGAAGGTGACCCTGACCAAGGAAGAGACCACCATCGTCGACGGTGCCGGCGACAAGACCGACATCGAGGGCCGCTGCAACGTCATCCGCGCCCAGGTCGAGGAGACCACCAGCGACTACGACCGTGAGAAGCTGCAGGAGCGGCTGGCCAAGCTGGCCGGCGGCGTGGCGGTGATCAAGGTCGGCGGCGCCACCGAGGTCGAGGTGAAGGAGAAGAAGGACCGCGTCGACGATGCCCTGCACGCCACCCGCGCGGCGGTGGAAGAAGGCATCGTGCCGGGCGGCGGCGTCGCCCTGCTGTACGCCTCGCGCGTGCTGGAGACCCTGAAGGGCGCCAACGGCGACCAGCAGGCGGGCATCGTCATCGTCAAGCGCGCGCTGCAGACGCCGGTGCGTCAGATCGCCGAGAACGCCGGTACCGACGGTGCCGTGGTCGCCGGCAAGCTGATCGAGCAGGACGACGCCAACCTGGGCTTCGATGCCCAGAACGGCACCTACTGCGACATGGTCAGCGCCGGCATCATCGACCCCACCAAGGTCGTGCGCGCGGCCCTGCAGGACGCGGCCTCCATCGCCGGCCTGCTGGTGACCACCGAGGCCATGGTCGCCGAGGTCCCCGAGAAGAAGGACGGCGGCGCCGGTGCCGGCGGCATGGGCGGCGGCATGGGTGGTATGGGCGGCATGGGCGACATGGGCTTCTAAGCCTGCTCGTCATGCAGCCGATATCCCCCGGGATGTCCTGGAAGGGGCCGCGTCCGAAAGGACGCGGCCCTTTTCGCACGCCGCGCGCCATGACGGTGGGGGAGCGGGCCGGTGCCGCCCTGGCACCGCTTTGCGGTGCCAAGATCTGGACCATCCGGGCGCCTGCAAGGCGCCCGGGGGCGGATGAGTCACACTCATCCGCCACTGGTATCTGGGTATCAAGACTCAAGGGCGTCGGGGATCACAGGGCCAGGAAGGCGCCGTGCAGGGCGGGATCCGCGTCAAGCGCCGCCACCGACCCGTCATGGACCAGACGTCCCTTCTCGATGACGATCGCCCGGTCGCAGACGTGCCGGGCCACGGTCAGGGACTGGTCCGACAGCAGCAGGCCGACACCCTCGGTCTTCATGGACCGCAACGCCTGGATCATGTGATCGACGACGCGCGGGGCCAGACCCTCGGAAGGGTCGTCGAGCAGCACCAGGGACGGATTGCCCATCAACGTCCGGGCGATGGTCAGCATCTGCTGTTCGCCGCCGGACATCTGCCCGCCACGCCGGTCGCGCAGGCCGGCGAGACTGGGAAACAGGGTGACCAGACGCTCGATGGTCCAGACGGGCACGCCGGGGCGCGGCGGCCGACGGCCGACGGCCAAGTTCTCGTTCACCGTCAGGTCGGTGAAGATGCGCCGGTCCTCGGGGACATAGCCCACCCCCAACCGGGCGATGCGATGCGACGGCAAGCCCAGGATCGGAACCCCGTTGAACCGGGCGTCGCCGCGCGTCTCCGGGATCAGGCCCATGAGCGCGCCGAGGGTGCTGGTCTTGCCGGCGCCATTGCGCCCCAGCAGCGCCACGGCCTCCCCCGCGGCGACGGAAAACGACAGGTCATGCAGGATGCGGGCGCGCCCGCGCCACGCGCTCAGGCCGCGAACCTCCAGGGTCATGGCCCAGCCTCCGAAGGCGGGCGGTCACCCAGATAGACGGCGCGCACCCGGGCATCCGCACGCACCTCGTCTGGCGTGCCCTCGGCCACCAGCCGGCCCCGATCCAGCACCAGCACCCGGTCCGCGTGACCGAACACCACGTCCATGTCGTGCTCGGTGAACAGCACCGACAGGCCGCGCTCGGCCACGATCCGCGCCGTCAGGTCCATCAGCGCCGCCCGCTCGCGCGGGGCCATGCCGGCGGTGGGCTCGTCCATCAGCAGGACGCGCGGGTCGTTGGCCAGCGCGATGGCCAGTTCCAGCCGCTTGAGGTCGCCGTAGGCCAGCAGCCCGCACCCCCGCTCCGCCTGATCGGCCATGCCCACCAGGGCCAGCAGGTCCCGGGCCGGGCCGGCGTCCAGGCGGTCGGCGCGCGGCCATGGCCAGCGCAGGCGGCGGTGATGGGACATCAGGGCCACCTGGACGTTCTCGGCCACCGTCATGGATCCGAAGGTCGCGGTGACCTGGAAGGTGCGGCCGACCCCCAGGCGCCAGATGCGGCGCGGCGGCAGGCCGGCGATGTCGCGTCCGAACAGGCGGATGGCGCCGGTGTCGGGCCGCACCTGCCCGGTCAGCATGTTGAAGCAGGTGCTCTTGCCGGCGCCGTTGGGGCCGATCAGCGCCAACATCTCGCCGATGGCCAGGGTGAACCCGACGTCGTCGACGGCACGCACGCCTCCGAAGCGCTTGCGCAGGCCATGCACCTCCAGGGCCGCGGTCATGACGCGGGCTCCCGCCCACCGGGGCCGGCGCCTCGCGACGCCGCCCGCGCGACCCGCCGCGCCAGGCCCGCCAGGCCGTCGGGCGCCGCGATCACCAGAAGCACGATCAGGCCCCCCAGGACCAGCGGCCAGTGGTCGGTCCAGCTGCTGACGACGATGGCCAGGGTCTTGTAGGCCACCGCGCCGACCACCGGCCCGACCAGGGTCGTCAGACCGCCCAAAAGCACCATCACCAGCCCGTCGATGGACACCGGGATCGCCATCGCCTCGGGAAACACGCTGCCCTTGAGGTAGGCGTACAGCGCGCCGGCCAGCCCGGCGAACCCGCCGGCCATCACGAACCCCAGCCACTGGACGCGCACACGGTCGATGCCGATGGCCTCGGCGCGGGCTACGCTGTCGCGGCAGGCGCGCAGGGCATAGCCGAACGGGCTGAAGACGATGGACCGCAGCAGGGCGATGGCCACGCCGCAGACCGCCAGGCTCACCCAGTAGAAGGCCGCCGGGTCGCTGGCCCAGCGGTCCGGCCAGATGCCCAGCAGGCCGTTGTCGCCCCCGGTGACCTCGTGCCACTGGAAGACCACCGACCAGGCGATCTGGGCGAAGGCCAGCGTCAGCATGGCCAGGAAGACGCCGGACAGGCGCACGCAGAACCAGCCGGCCACCGTCGCGCCGGCCACCGCCAGCAGCGGTCCGGCCACCAGGCCCACGGCCATGGGCGCGCCCAGGCCCAGCGCGGCCAGGGCGGCCCCGTAGGCCCCCAGGCCGAACCAGGCCGCGTGCCCGAAGCTGACCATGCCGCCCACGCCCATCATCAGGTGCAGGCTGGCGGCGAACAGGGCGAAGATGAGGATCTCGGCGGCCACCGACACCACATAGGCGTCGGCCACCAGCGGCAGCAGCGCCAGCAGCCCGGCCAGCGCCAGCCCCACGGCCCACCCCGTGGCCCCCGCCGGCCGCCAGCACCCCGCCGTCGGCGGCACGGCGGCGCGGGTCTCCCCCTCCGGACGGCCCAGCAGGCCGTGCGGGCGCAGCACCAGCACCACGGCCATCACCAGGAACAGCAGCACCAGACCGATGCGGGGAAACAACAGGATGCCGAAGGCGTTCAACTCGGCCACCAGCACCGCCGCCAGGAAGGCGCCCACGACATTGCCGAGGCCGCCGACGACGACGATCACGAACGCCTCGACGATGACCTGCATATCGAGCGCGTGGTGCACCGCCTCACGCGGGACCTGCACCGCGCCGCCCAGGGCGGCCAGGAATGCTCCCAGGGCGAACACGCCGGTGAACAGGCGGCTCTGGTCGACACCCAGGGCTCCCACCATGGCCCGGTCCTGGGTGGCGGCCCGCACCAGCACACCCCAGTGGGTCCGGTGCAGCACCCACCACAGGCCGGCCAGCACCATCGGCCCCAGGGCGATGAGCGCCAGATCGTAGGCCGGCAGCTTCTGACCCAGGATGGTGACCGCGCCCTCCAGCCCGGGCGCGCGCGGTCCCAGCAGATCCTCGGGTCCCCAGACGAGGCGCACCAGGTCCTCGATCATCAATGCCAGCCCGAAGGTGGCCAGCAGCGGGAACAGCGCCGGGGCCTGATAGATGCGCCGCAGCAGCACCACCTCCACCAGCGCCCCCAGGGCCGCCACGGCCAGCGCCGACAGCAGCACGCCGCCCCAGAAGCCCAGCGGTCCGGCGTGCGCCGCCCAGCCGAGCCCGCTGGTGAAGGTCCAGGCGCCATAGGCCCCCAGCATGAACAGGGACCCGTGGGCGAAGTTGACGATGCGCGTGACCCCGAAGATCAGCGTCAGGCCGCTGGCCACCAGGAACAGCGACGAGGCGCTGGCCAGGCCGGTGAGGGCCTGGATGACGAGGAAATCCATGACTGTGGTCCCGTCGGCGCGCCCTCGGCGGACGCGCCGGTGTCCATTACTCCGGCCGGAAGGCCCGCGCCTCATCCTCGGGGGGCAGCACCTCGGCGCCATCACGGTAGACGAAGTCCACCATCGTGCCGCGCCCGTCGCGCACCGCCGTGCGGCCGACGAAGGCGCCCATGGTGGACTGGTGATCGGCGGCGCGATAGGTGATGCGGCCGAACGGCGTGTCCACCATCACCCCCTTGGCGGCGGCGATCATGGCGTCGGTGTCGGTCGACCCGGCCTTTTCGATGATGGCGGCCACCGACTTCATGGCGGCATAGCCGACCACCGACCCCATGCGTGGATAGTCGTCGAAGCGCGCCTGGTAGGCGGCCACGAAAGCCCGGTTCTCGGGTGTGTCCACGGTGTCCCAGGGATAGCCGGTGACGATCCAGCCTTCCGGAGCCTCGGCCCCCAGCGGCGCCAGGTACTCGGGCTCGCCGGTGATCAGGCTGACCACGGCGCGCCCCTCGAACAGGCCGCGCGTGGTGCCCTCGCGCACGAACTTGGCGAGATCGGGGCCGAACGTGGCGTTGAACAGGGCATCGGGCTCGGCCTGGGCCAGCGCCTGGGCGGTGGCGCCGGCGTCGATCTTGCCTTGCGGCGGCCACTGCTCGTCCACCCACTCGACGTCCGGACGCAGCGCGGACAGAGCCTCGCGGAAGGTGGCCACCGCCGACGTGCCGTACTCGTAGTTGGGCGCGACGGAGGCCCAGCGCACGGCGTCCAGCTTGGCCGCCTCCTCCGCCAGCATGCGCGCCTGCATGCCGGTGCTGGGGCGCAGGCGGAAGGTGTAGGCGTTGCCCCTGGACCAGATGAGGGCATCGGTCAGCGGCTCGGCGGCGACGAACAGCACCTGGCGCTGGCGGGCGAAGTCCGAGACCGCCAGGCCCACGTGGGAAAAGAACGTGCCCATCAGCAGGTCCACGTCCTCGCGCATCAGCAGTTCGTTGGCGGCGGTCACCGCCTCGCCGGGTTTGCCGGCGTCGTCGCGGTCGATGACCTCCAGCGGCCGGCCCAGCACGCCGCCGGCGGCGTTGATCTCCTCCAGCGCCAGCGTCCAGCCGAGGCGATAGGGCTCGGTGAAGGCCGGCAGCCGGGTGTAGCTGTTGATCTCGCCGACGCGGATGGCATCGGCCGCCCGCGCCGGGGATGTGACCGACAGCGTGGCCAATCCCAGGACGAGGGCGCCGGCAAGGGTCCTGGCCACGCCCTGCAGCAGACGGCGGGCACCGATGTGGCTCCGTGGCATCGTCAGGTCCTTCCTGGTTGAGGGATGCGCCGAGAGACTCGCGTGCATGTCCCCATGTGCGGTGGGCGGCACTGTCGCGGATTCCGCCGCGCGCCGCAATGCTCACCATGCCGACCCAGACACCGGGCACCGCCCTCCCCGTCTGCCACATTCACCATCAAACGTGACAGATGATTCAGCATGTTGTATTGCTTTCTTCATGCATATCATGATCTAGCATGTCGCGATCGACGAGGACAGGCCGCATGCCGGCGGGCGCACTTTCCCTTCTGGACGGACCCGGATGGACCATCACCGCGACGCTTCTGGCGCCGCCGCTGGTGGTCGCGCTGGTCGCCACCCTGGTGGCCCGGGCCATGCTGCGCGCACGGTCCCTGGCCTTCGCCCGGGAACGGGCGCTGTGGCGCGCCCAGGCCGACGACCACCGCGCCCGCCTGCTGGCCGCCGCCGACGACGCCGACCAGGCGCGGGACCGGTACCATGAGGCCGCCGCCGACCTGGCCGCCGCCCGCGCCGGCCTGGCGCTGCGGGACCGGCAGGTGGAGGACCTGACGGCGGCCGTCCGCGCCGCCGACGACCGCCTGGAGGCCCTGCGCGACGATCGCGACACGGCCCGACGAGACCTTTCGGCCCTGTCCGCCACCCTGGAGCAGGAGCGCCGCGCGGCCGCCGACAGGCTCGCCCTGGCGCGCGAGACCGGGGAGACCATGACGGCCCGCTTCAAGGCCCTGGCCGACGAGGCCCTGGTGCGCCAGGGCGAGGCGTTGGGCCGTCGGCACCAGGACCACCTAGACGCCCTGCTACGGCCCTTCCGCGAACAACTGGAGGGCTTTCAGGGGCGCGTCAACGCCGTCCACGCCGACAACCAGCGGGCCACCGGCGCCCTCGACGCCCAGCTCAAGAGCCTGATGGACCTCAACCAGACCATCGGCCGCGAAGCCACCGGGCTGGCCCGCGTCCTGCGGGGCGGCGGTCGCGCCCAGGGCGCCTGGGGCGAGATGGTGCTGGACCGCATCCTGGACCAAAGCGGCCTGCGGCGCGGCCACGACTACCAGACTCAGGTCTCGGCCGAGACGCCGGACGGGCGCCGCCGGCCGGACGTGATCGTCCGCCTGCCCCGGGACCGGGCCGTGGTGATCGACAGCAAGGTCTCGCTGACCGCCTTCGACCGTCACTGTAGCGTGACCGAGGCACGGTCCGACGCCCAGGCCGCCCGCGCGGCCGCCCTCAAGGATCACCTGCGCAGCCTGCGCGCGCACATCGACGACCTGGGCCGCAAGGACTATCACAAGATCGTCGGCGACGGCCTCGACGTGGTGCTGATGTTCGTGCCCGTCGAGGGCGCGCTGGCCCTGGCCCTGGACGCGGACCCGGCGTTGATCGAGCGGGCGCTGGACCGGCGGGTGATCTTGTGCGCCCCCACCACGCTGACCCTGGCGCTGCGCACGGTCGCCCACCTGTGGCGCATGGACCGGCGCGCCCAGGGGACCGCCCGCCTGGCCCACGAGGCCGAGGCGCTGTACGAGCGCTTCGCCGCTTTCGCCGAGGACCTGATGCGGGTCGGCGAGGCCCTGGACACGGCGCGAACCGCCCATGACGCGGCGGTGAACACGCTGTCGCGCGGGCGCGGCAATGTGGTGCGCCGCCTGGAGCGCCTGCGCACCGATGGCGGCCTGGCCCCCGGCCGCGCCATCCCCGCGCCCCTTGTCGAGCGGACGGACGACGACGCGTCGGCGGACAACGACACCCCTCTCCAGGCCGCGCCCCCGGCCCCCCGTCCCAACGCGGCCTCTTGTCCCCCGGCGCGCGTTGGCCTAGAGTAATCCGAGATCAAGTTGGGCCATAGCCGGAATGCCGCATATAGTTGCTGCACTCTGTTGGCATAACTTTGTCGAGCGCTTCTTTCAG
>NZ_JACIGK010000038.1 GCF_014197915.1 Roseospira visakhapatnamensis | reverse complement strand
GAGATCAAGCGCCGGACCAAGAAGGTCCGCGTCTTTCCCAACGAGGCCTCGCTGCTGCGCCTCGTCACCGCCGTCCTCGCCGAGATCGACGAGGATTGGGCCACCACAGACCGCGTCTACATCAACATGGAAAACCGGGATGACTGACGGACCTCAGGCCGAATTTCCATCCTTCAGGTTGCTCAATCCTCAGTCCGGTCCGGGACATTCCCTTCAACAAACTGGTTCTGTCCCAGAGTAACGTCCGCAAGGTCAAGGGCGGGCAGTCCATCGCCGATCTGGCCGAGGACATCGCCCGGCGCGGGCTGTTGCAATCGCTGGCGGTCCGGCCGGTCCTGACCGAAGACGGCGCCGAGACCGGCACGTTCGAGGTGCCGGTGGGCGGGCGGCGCTTTCGGGCGCTGGAATTGCTGGTGAAGAAGAAACGCCTGCCGAGAACCGCGCCCATCCCCTGCATCGTGCACGCGGACGGAGCGGCCGAGGAAGACTCCCTGGCCGAGAACGTCCACCGCGAAGCGCTGCATCCGCTCGACCAGTTCCGGGCTTTCCAGGCCCTGCGGGACAAGGGCCTGAGCGAGGAAGACATCGCCGCGCGGTTCTTCGTGACGCCCGCCGTGGTGCGCCAGCGCCTGCGGCTTGCCGGCGTCTCGCCGCGATTGCTGGAGCTGTACGCCGAAGGTGAGATGGCGCTCGACGATTTGATGGCCTTCACGGTGAGCGGCGATCATGCCCGTCAGGAACAGGTCTGGGATCTCGTCTCGCAGAACAGTTGGAACCGCCACCCGGCGGTGATCCGCCGCCTTTTGACGGAGACGGCGATCCGGGCTGACGACCGCCGGGCGCGGTTTGTCGGCGCTGAGGCCTACGCGGACGCCGGCGGCACCATCCTGCGTGACCTGTTCAGCGAGGACGGCGGTGGCTGGTTCGAGGACATGGCGCTTTTGGAGCGTCTGGTGGCCGAGGCCCTGAACACTGCCGCCGAACAGGTTCGCGCGGAAGGCTGGCTCTGGGTCGAAGCCGCGCTGGATTTCCCGTACGGGCATACGCACGGCCTGCGCCGGCTTGCCGGTGAGGCCGTCGACCTGACGGAGGAGGAGATTGCGGCCCGCCGCGACTTGCAGGCGGAGCTTGAAAAGCTGCTGGGGTCGTATCCGGAACCCACCGAACTGCCCGACGACGTGGACGCCCGCGTCGGCGAGATCGAGGCCGCCCTTGAGGTGTTCGAGACCCGGCCCGTTCGGTTCGATCCCGGGGAGATGACCCGCGCCGGGGTGTTCGTCTCCATCGACATGGACGGCCAGGTTCGGATCGAGCGCGGCTTCATTCGTCCGGAGGACGACGTGGTTTCCGAGACATCGGACACCGATGGCGACACGGTCGCTGACGGCGATGCGCCGGACAGTCCGGCCGCCGATCCGTCTGTCCCCGCCAATGATCCGGGGACGTCGGAGCCCGGCGAGGACCCGGCGAAGCCCCTGTCGGATCGGCTCATCGCCGAACTGACGGCGCACCGGACGCTGGCCCTGCGCGAAGCGCTCGGGCGTGCGCCGGAGACGGCGTTCCTCGCCGTGCTGCACGCGCTGTGCCTGTCCGCCTTCCGCGCCGGCGCGGCGGACACCAGCCTGGAGATCACGGGGCGGTCGGCGCCCCTGACCATCCAGGGGTCGGGCTTGCGCGAGAGCGCGGCTGCCCGGGCGCTGGAGGCGCGGTACACGGATTGGGCGGCGCGCCTGCCCGGCGATCCGGCGGGTCTGTGGGCGTTTCTCGAAGGTCTGGCGGACGAGGAGCGCATGGCCCTGCTGGCGCATTGCGCGGCGCGCACCGTCAACGCCGTCGTCGAGCCGTGGAAACGCAGTCCCGGGCGCATCCGTCATGCCGATGTGCTGGCGCGGGCGGTGTCGCTCGACATGGATGCGGCGGGCTGGTCGCCCACGGCGGACACGTATCTCGGGCGCGTGACCAAGGCGCGCATCCTCGAAGCCGTGCGCGAGGCCAAGGGCGAACGCGCGGCGGCGCGGATCGAGCACCTGCGCAAGACCGACATGGCCGAGGAGGCGGCCCGCCTGCTGGCGGGCACCGGCTGGCTGCCTGAGCCCTTGCGCATGCCGGATCTCGAAACGCCGGACGACGCAGACCCACGTGCCGACGAGACCAATCCCCCGCACGAGAACAGTCCTCCACACGAGGAATGGCTCGACGAAGCCGCCGAATAATCGGACGGCGGTTTTGCCCACCTCACGGCCCGGCGCATGCGCCGGGCCTTTTTCTGACGCGGAGGAACGATCATGAAAGCCGACGAGATTGCCCGTGCCCTGGCCGAACGCGCCGAGGCCGTCTGCCGGGCCTATCTGCCCGCCGGCCGGCGTCAGGGCGCGTACTGGCATGTGGGCAATGTCCACGGCCACCCCGGTCAGAGCCTCTACGTCCGCCTGACCGGACCCCAGGCGGGGCACTGGACCGATGCCGCCACGTCTGAATACGGCGACCTGCTGGATCTGATCGCCGCCAACCGGGGCCTGGACTTCTGGGGCGCGGTCGAAGAGGCCCACATCTTTCTTCGCCAGCCGTGGCCGGCCCCTTCGCCGACCCCGCACGAGGGCTCGGACACCCGCGCCGCCGCGCGGCGGCTCTTCGCGGCCTCAAAACCGATGGCCGGCACCCTTGCCGAGCGCTATCTGGCCGGGCGCGGGATCGTCCTGCCCCGGCCGGAGCCCGCCTTGCGCTTCCACCCGCGCGCCTGGTGCCGCACCACACCGGACGCCTCGCCCGAGAGCCGGCCCGCGCTGATCGCCGCCGTCACGGACGCCGACGGCACGGTCACCGGCGTGCAGCGGACCTTCCTGGATCCGGTCAGCGTCGGCAAGGCCTCGATCGCGACACCGCGCCGGGCGTTGGGGCACTTGCGCGGCAACGCGGTGCGGTTCGGCGCGTCCGGTCCCGCACTGGTCGCGGGCGAGGGGATCGAGACCGTCTTGACCCTGCGCATGCTGTTGCCCGGCTTGCCCATGGTCGCGGCCTTGTCCGCCGCGCACCTGGGGGCCTTCGAACCGCTGTCGACATTGACCCGGCTCTACGTGGCCATCGAGCCCGATCCTGCCGGAGAATCTGCCTTCGCGCGTCTCGCCGACCGGGCCGGCGCGCGCGGAATCGCTGTGCGTCCGCTGCTGAGCCGGCATGCCGATCTGAACGCGGATCTGCTGGCCCTGGGTCCTGACGTCACTGCCGCGCAGGTTCGCCGGCAACTGGACCCGGCTGATCGGGACAGGACTCGGGCTGCCTGATCCTCTGTTCGGGGCAACAAAGGCCCCGCCGACGGCCTTTCCAGAGGGGGCTCTGCCGGAGGCCGTCCGGCGCCGCAAGGCCGCGTTCCGCGTCCTCCTCCACTGCGTTTCGGCCCGTTCGGGTGCGGCACCGGCCTCGGGGCCTCCGGCGGTCGATCCCCGGAAAGGCCGCGATGGGCGCGGCCACAAGCCCAGACCCGAGGATCATCATGACCAACCCGAACATCTTTCCCTTCGATACCGAGCCCCAGCCCGCCGTATCGCCAACCGCGCACCTGCTGGAGGAACTGCAGACCCACGGCATCCGTCCGTTCCAGGACGAACCCGATCCCCGTCCGCTTCCGGACGACGAGGACGCCCAGACCGCAATCGCGGGCGCGCTCGAAACCCTCTCCGACCTGTTCACGGACACCCGGCTGGAAGACGACCTGGCCGACATTCTGTGGTCCTGCGTCAACGTGTTCCATCGACGCGTAGCCGCCCTTGACCGCGACCTGGACGGCAACGAACAGGCCCAGCGGCGGAGCCAGCGCGAGCAGGACGGCTCCGAGGTCCGATCCGTCGAGTTGGAACGCCTGACCGGCGAGGGGCTGGGGCTGATCGAACGCCGCAACGCTTTCGAAGCCTGCCGGGAACACGCCGCCGCCGCCTTCGAGGCCCTGACCGGAAGACCGTGGCGGCCCCGGTCCGGATCGCGGGTGAATCGTCAGGCCATGACCGCCGCCGTCATCGACAGCCGCGACTTCATCAACGCCCGCCGCCGGGCCGAGACCGAAACCCTGCTGCCGGCCGGTCCCCGGATTGCCTTCGCGGGCGGGCTGGACTGCAACGACCACGGCGCCATCTGGACCGCGCTCGACAAGGCCCGGGCGCGCCATCCCGACATGGTGCTCCTGCACGGCGGATTGCCCAAGGGGGCCGAGCGCATCGCCGCCTGTTGGGCCGACAAACGCGGCGTGGCGCAGGTGGTGTTCAAGCCCGACTGGACCGCGCACGGTAAGGCCGCTCCGTTCCGGCGCAACGATCGCCTGCTGGAGGCCGTGCCTCTTGGTGTCATCGTCTTCCCCGGCTCCGGCATCACCGACAATCTGGCCGACAAGGCCCGCCGCATGGGCATCCCCGTCTGGCGGTGCCGGGAGGGCGGGGCATAACGCCCCGCCGCATCGCGGCCGGGTTAATCCGGCCGCGCCCGACGACCCGCCCCGCGTGACACCGTTTTGCCCTGTTGCGGCCCGCCCTGGTTCGTTGCGCTCCGCTGCGCCCTGCGGTTGCGATCGCATGCAACGCCAAAAAGACTGAAGAAGTAGAAGCCAGAATATCGAGTCCCGCCCGCCCACCCGAATCAAGTACTTAGAAGGAAATACTAAAATATTTTTAAGTTTTTCGTAATGCTTATGATTGTATAATGGAATTTATGTATAATGATTGAAAGGATAATCCGTCATGAAGATTAGAGTGAAAGGAGAGATGAGCATGCCCGCTTTGCGGCAGGCTCTCTTCGAACAGCTTTATGCCTTGGAAGAAGATCACTTTGTCCGCCACTGCCGCGAGGTCAGTCTCTTTCTGACCCCGACCAACGGCTTTGGCGAGCCCATCGTGGCGAGGACGGAGTGCGGCGCCGCGCTCGACGCCGTCTACAGCGATGGTCCGTATCTCAGCGCCGCCGCTGAGTTCCGTCTGTAGGGAGGGCACGGCCATGATGAAACCGACCTACCTTGGCCTCGACCAAGCCCGTGACGTGCTCTCCGAGATGGGGATCGAATTCAATGACCGGCAAATCCGTCGCGCCGCCGAGAAGAACGCGGCCGGCAAGCGTAAGCTTCCATTCTTCGTCGACCCAATCGACGGGCGGCTGAAGATCGAAAAAGATGTGCTGATTCGAGCGTATATGGAAGCGCAGAACAGAGCCCGACGAGAGCTAGACCTTTAGAACGGGCTTACTTACTTATTGATTGCCCGAAACCCATGTTCTATTATTGTTCGCTATGTCCGATATTCGCAGGAGAGAAGGCAGTAAAGGCGTCACCTATCAGGTCCGTTACCCCAGCGCGGCCGCCAAGACCGGCTATGCCTACAAAACCTTCCGCACCATGAAGGAAGCCCGGGCGTTTCGTGACAAACACGTCGTCACCCCGGGATCCGCACCGCTGGACACCAGCATTCGCACTCTCACCCAGGCCATCAACCTTTGGTTGGATATCTGCGAGAAAGAAGGCCGAGATGGTCGCGATCCCGTAACAGCCTACACGCTGGCGACTTACCGCCGGCGCGCGGAAATCATGAAAGATTACCCCTGGCAGAAGACCTTGGGGGATTTGCAAACACCCGATGTCGTCGCCTTCCGTTCATGGCTTCTGCGCACCTACAGCCGGGATCTTGCGCGCAAAACACTGACCTCTTTTCATGCCGTCATTAAGGAAATGGCCATGCGCGGGCACATTGCCAGCAACGTGGCGGCCAGTGTCGCGATCCGGGCCGAGTCTCGATATGACGAGCCGATCGTCATCCCGACACCCGAGGAGGTTGCCCGCCTGCTGGCCGCCGCCGACCGGCTGGCCAATTCGACGAACAGGCAGACGGCCCGCACGTGGCAGCGTTACCGTCCGATCCTGTATCTGGCGGCCGATACCGGCATGCGCCCTCAGGAATATCTCGTCGTCGCCAGGAAAGGGCTCGTGGAGGGAGGCATCCATGTCACCCGTGCGCTGGAACGCGGCAGCCGGAAAATCTCGGTGACCAAAACACCGGCGGGTCGACGGTTCATTGATCTCAGCCCGGAGACCTATGACATGGTCCGGCACTACGCCGATCATCATGCCATCGAGAACAAGTACGATCTGGTGTTTCTCACGGACACCGGCAAATGGCTGGATACGGACAACTGGCGCAAACGGGGGTTCTACAAGGCCTGCATCGAGGCCGGACTGGTGGACGAGGCTACGGACGAGGACGGAAAAGCCATCCTCACGCCCCGGTTCAGCCCCTACGACCTGCGCCACTTCTACGCATCCATGCTCATCGAGCAGCGCGTCAACTTCAAGCGTATGCAGAAGCTGATGGGGCACGAGGACGTCAAGACGACCCTGAACGTTTACGGCCATCTGATCGAGAAAGTGGAGCGCTCGTCAGAAGAGCGTTTTGGCATGCTTTCCAGATTACCGAGAAATTCATGTGGCAATTCTGTGGCGGATACTGTGTAACCCGCAGAAATGAGCCATATTTTTCAGGCCTGTCACGCCGGAGGTCGCGGGTTCAAGTCCCGTCTCTCGCGCCATTTTAAAATCAATCGCTTAGCGGAATATTCCGGAAAGAAACGGGCCGAATTCGGCGAGATTTGCCACAACAGCCGGCCCGCTTTAAACCGCAGACATCCGCCATTCTCCGTTTTGCTCTTTTTGGCCTTGTGGCAAGTTTGTGGCGCGTTTTCTTCCGTGTCCATTTGCGAATCGGCCCCTCCGGCGAAGATCCGGAAGAGCCGTTTGCGATTGCCGGGACGCCCGCCCTCACGTCCCCGCCTCTCATTTCGACGGCGTTTTCGGAATCTGCCGGCCCAGCAGTTCGTCCATCGCCGCGCGGGCGCGCCGCACTTCCCGGATGGTCATGTCCACGCCCTTGTCCCGGTCATCCGTCTGTGTCTTCGGATGCAGCGCCCGGCGCAGCACACTCAGGAACAGGATCAACAGCACCGGCATCAGATCCAGCGCCACGCCCCCGGCCCAATACGGCACGAGCTGGCCGGCTTGATCCCAAACGGCCCGAACGGTGCTGGTGCGCCGGTACAGTGGCACGTCCGGCATGCTTGTCTCGCTCATCCTGCCCGCCGCATCGGCAATCGGCCCGGCGATGGAGGCCTTGATGGACTCGACCTTGCCCAGTGCCGAGGATTGGGCTCTTGCAATGGCCTGCGATCGTGCGGACGGTTCCATGGACACGGCCGGGCCGCCGATCCGTTCCATGTCCCGGGCCACGGTGCCCGCCAGGTCCATGGTCCCCATCGCCACAAGGGCGCTTCGCAGGCGATCGGCTTCGCTCGCGAAGTCGTTCAGGCGCTGGCCCAGGGGCGCTTGCGAGTCCGCCATGGCCCGCATGGCCGCCAGATGGTCACGAGCCCGGCCGGCCAGGGCCTCCGCTTCCGCCAGACCCTCGTCCAGCGTACCGGCCACGCCCGCCATCTGGCCCGCCGAGGCTGTCAGGGCGGCATGCACGCTCCCCCGGCCGGAAAACCCGGAAATCGCTCCGTGCGCGGCTTCGGCCTCCGCCCAGCCGTGCAGGTCCCGGGCGCCCTGCGTCAGACTGCCGCGAAGCGCCGCGGTGGTGCTCAGACGCCGGGCGAAGGCGTCGTGCGCGGTCTCGAATCGGGTGATCGTCCGGTGCAGTTCGATCTTTTGCACCTCCGCGCCGGCCAGCGCCATCACGTTCAGCCAGGACGAGGTCGCCACAATGGCGCATGCCCCCAGCACCAGAACGGCAAAGGCCCGCAGCCAGTCACGCCAGTTCGTCATGGCGGGCACGATGTTCATGGCGTGTCGCCAGAACAGGTACGTCATGGCCGCCACGCCCAGGGCGTAGACCATGGAGGCGAGGCGGTCCATCACCCCGCCCCCGTCCGAGGCCAGAACCACGCTGGCACCCCGGAAGGTGTAGAACGCCGTTGCCGCCATGAGGAACAGCAACAGCCCGGCCGTCAGCCGTTCCGTGAGCTCGATATAGGCGCGGTACGAGGAATACATCCGGATTTCCTGGTTCGCCCCCTTGTCTGGATCGGTTCCGGTTTCTTTCGGCCCGGCCGGTGCCGTCCGCGCCCGGGGTTTTTCGATCACCGCATTCATCGCATACCTCCCGCCTCGTCGAAGCCGACCAGAACCTGAAGCGCCAACACCGCCATCACCGCCGCCGCGAGCAGGCTCGCCCAGTGCTTTTCCAGAAAGGCCTGGCCGCCGCCCGCCGACCGGGTCACAGCGCGGGCCGCTTCACGGCCCGCCCGGCTCGTGGCCTTGAATCCGCCGATGGTGTAGCCGGTGATGATCCCGAGAATACCCAGCATGGTTTTCCTCCTCTTTCGGTGGTGCGGGGCAAGCGGCCCTGCTGGTCTCGACTATGGCACCGGCCCGCCGGGCGAATTCCTCGCGGCGGGACTCGGGCACGCAGACCGCGCGGCCGCCCCGGGGATCTGAAAGAGGGATCTCAAAGAGGACCCTCAAAGGTCGTCGCTTTGGCTGTATTGATTCTCCGGCCCGTGCAGGGCCGCGTTTTCGATGCCCGGCCCGGTGGCCGCGAAGCAGCCGTTGAGCCGGTCCAGGAGCGTGCGCGCCCGCACCTCGCCGTGGATCGTAGCCAGCACCACCGCTTCATGGCCGTAGCGCATGACCAGGTGGAAGGCTTCGCGCAGGTGCCTGGCGGGTTCCTCCCGGCACAGCATCGCCCGGCGCAGCTTCCAGTGCGGGTGCAGTTCGAATCCGATGGGCACGGTGCGCCCGTAGCGCCGTTCGCCCAGCCAACCGAGGACAGTGACCGTCTCCGGGGTGATTTCGATCACCGTGGCGCTGGCCAGCAGGATCCTCATCGCCATCCAGAACGGCCAGGCCCCCAGGACCATGCCCGCGAAGATCAACAGGGTCAGTTCGTCCTTCCGGTCCGGCGGCCCGGCATCCAGCATCACGACCGTCGCGAGGACGCCGCCCCAGATCCAGACGGTCACAAGAACGTCCGCCGCGGGCGCTGCCAGGGGCGTATGGTAGAACGGCACGATCCGGTAACCGCGCGCCGCTCCGCCAGAGCCGCCCGGCACGCGAAACCGCACCGTGCCGGGCCAGCCTCGCATGGCAAGTTCGTATGGACTGCAGTCGCGCATTGTCTCATTCTCCCGGTTGCCGTGGGTTGAAGAGGGCGTCCGATGCCCGCATCAGCGCCACCTTAGCCCCGCCGGGCAGCGCCATTTCCTCGCGCCCGTTTAGAAACGCCACTGACCGGGAACCCGCACAGGCTCAAAGCGTCCCATGACCGCCGCTCATCCCGACCGCGCGCTCAAACCCATCGACGTGCCGGCCACGCCGCTGATGGCCGCGTTCCTGTCCACCGAACTGGCCGCACGGAAGGTTGCGCTCGGGAAAAAGACGGGCCGCAAGGTCTCCATGGCGCGCCTGCTGCACGAGGTCGCTCTCACCGTCGACCTCGACCCGATGATTTCGGAGGAAACCCTCCGCCGCTTTGTTGTCTTCGAGGAGGAACAGGCCCCCAGGCCCGGCACGCTCGCCGCCATCGCCGCCTATCTGGTGGCCGTGCAGGGCATCACGCGCGCGGATCTGGACGCGGTGGCCGCCGCCGATCCGGCCCGGCTGGGCGTGCTCCGGCCCATGGAGCCCCGCGCCAATGCCGAGGCATTCGCGAAGGAACTGGCGGGCGAATATCGCGGCTATCGCTTGAGCGCCGACCGCCTGGTCGAAACCCGGCTGACGCTGGCCTTCGACAGCGACGCCCGGCGCATCGACGCCGCCCACCGGGTTCGCGCCTATGCCGTGAGCGCCCCGGAACAGGTGCCCGGCCGCACGTTATGCCTGCACCCGGCGCGGTTCGAGGCCATCGCCGGGTTCACCCGGAACCCGCCCGTGGTCACCGCCGTGCAGTATGGCGGTCTGTTCGCGGACATCGACCTGGCGTTCGCCGTTGGCCTTGCGCGCGGGCAGGAAGCCGGCACGCTCTTGAGCTTCGACCGGATCCTCTTCCACGAGGATATGCCCCACGCTCTGACCGGCCGGCGGTCCGGCCGCTGGAAAAGCGGAGACCTCGAAGACCTGGATCTGCCCGGCCGGGCAACACGCGAGGAGAGCGGGGACGAGGAAAACGTCGCCGATCCGCTGGCGGGGCTGTTTGATGCAGGGCCGGAGGACATCGCCCTGTTCCGCCGCGCGCCGCATGTGCGGGTCAAGCGCCACGGGTCCCGCCCAAACGAGGACAGGCGCGAGGAAAAACCCGAAGACAAGCCCGGACCCGGCGCGCTCGGTTTCGCGCCGCTGGCCGACGCGGATATCGACGATGAGATGCTGGACGCCATCGAACGCGCGATCGATCGCAACGCCGAAGAGTGCGCCCGCGTGCGTGCGTATTTCGCCGGTCGTGCCGATCCGAGCGAAAAGCTCGCCACGGCCATCGACAGCTTTCAGGTTGAGGAGGGCGTGAAGACCATAGAGGCCGGCGCGGATATCAACGCCCGCCACCCGCGCACCGGTGAGCCGCTCATCTTCGCCGCCGCGTCATGGTCCATGGCCAGCCTCATCCGCGCCATGCTGGCCACCGGCAAGCTGGACCTGAGCGTCCGGGATGGCCGGAGCAAGCCGCCCAGCCGCCGCGTGGCCGATCCCGACCTGTTCGCGGAACTCTGCGCGGCAGAGCTGGAGCAGCGGGACGATTAGCCGTAAATATTGGTAGGGACTCTGCATTCCGCCGCGCAGAAGGTTTCAAGATCGGGTTGCTCTGCCGGTGAAAACAGACAGGCTCACCGCTCCCGCGCGGGGACGTGGTCCCGGACAGCGCTGCCCTCGTTAAAATACTCCACCCGCTGGAGGATCATGGGCCGGTGTCCGTCCCACCGGATCGTTTCGCATCCGGCGAAGGAGGGATGAGGAGGAATCGAAGTTCGTCAATGACCGGGCGGTGGGTCGCTCAGATCCAGTCGGCGCTCGATCCGCGCAACTCTCTCCCGGAGTTCGCCAAATTCGTCACGATGATCTGCGTACATCTGGTGCAGAACGGCCATATCGTTGCGAAAACCCGCTAGCTGACGGTCGACGCTGTTCAGGCGCCTTTCAACGCGACCAAAGCGCTCGTCCATTCCATTCAGCGTTCCACGAATATCTCGCAAATGGTCCAGTATCAATTCATAAGGATCATCAACCATAAATTCATTATACGGTGAAAGAAACAAAAATGCACGGCATTATTGAGCCTGTTTGTCATGAACGAGGTTCTTGCCGTGCCGGTGATTTTTCCCGATTTCTCTTCCCTTCGAGGAAAGCGTCAAAGTCGAAGGGGGTCGAGGGACCGCTGGCCTCGCCTTCGGCGAGGGCAGCGCGCAGGGCAGCCAGCCGGATCTTACTGTTTTTACGACAATTTGAACCAGGGTGACCTGCGAAGCTGTTCATCTTTTTTACCTCATGGCGATAATCTTACAATAATGGCAGCGTCAGGACCAGCATCGCTTACCTGCCTTCCCGCGTTGCGAAGTGCGGCCGGACCGAGCTGGCCTCGTCGAAATACTCGACCCGCTGGAGGATCATGGGCCGGTGCCCGCCCCAAAGCACCATTTGCCGGCGGGCCGGATCGTCGCGGGAAAAGGCCCGTTCGATCTCGTCCGCGCTCATCAGTGGATGCAGTTCCGGGCCGTGGGACAGGCCCGTGCGCCCGCCTTCCACGCCCTTGCTGTCCACGTCCGAGGACCGGCCGACGATGACCGGAGTCCGGCCCAGCTTTTTCGACAGCACCTCGCAGGTCGTGGTGTCCACCAGCCCGAAGGCCTGCCAGAGTCCGGCATTCGCGGCGAACGACTCCCAGCGCTTGCCGTACAGGTCGACGCCCTGATTCCAGTCCTGCAGGATGACCCAGAGCTTGAGCCTGAACCCGGCGACCTGACCGATGGCGTGTTCGAGCTGCTTCATTCGGCCCAGAACCGGGAACTCGTCCAGGCAGACCAGCATCGGTGGCGCACCCGGCCGAGCCGGTACGGTTTCGGCCATGTCCAGCACCTGATTGAGCAGCACCCGCAGCCAGCGGCTGAACGGGACCATCGCCCCGGCGGGCAGGCACATATAAATGGTTACCCCCTCCGGCGCGGCCTTCAGCGTCGACAGGTCCACGTCATGGCCGCTCAGCACCTCCCGCAGCGCGGGCGCACCCAGAAGGCGCGTGTGCCGCCGCGCGGTCGAAAGCACGGAGTCCATCTCGTTCGGGCTCTTGTCGTAGAAATCCCGCGCCCCGGCCTCGATGGCTTCGGCCAGGTCTTCATTGCCCCCCGCGCGCAGGCCGTCGGCATGGTCCAGCAGCTCTTCCAGCAGCCCGAAACGCTCGGGATCGCGCGGGGCGGCGAGCTTGGCCCGGGTGAGCAACCGGCGCACCGTGATCAGCGAGCGTTCCGGCCCCGTATAGGCCGGTGCCGTGGCCACCAGCAGGATCAGCGTGGTGATGAACGCGCCCGCGCTTTCGTCCCAGTGTGGATCCTTCTCCTGCCCCGTGGTCTGCACGAGGCCGTCGGTGATGCGTTCGGCGTCCTGCACCAGCGTGGGGCTGTCCGCCAGCAGAACGGAAAGCGGATTGTACGCCGCCCGGAACCGCACGGCCCGTCCCTCCACCCGTTGAAACGGATCGAGAATATACACCTTCTGTCCCATGGCGGCACGGATCGCGGCCGTGCGGCTGGCCAGCTCGCCCTTCGGGTCGATGACCAGCGCCGAGCCGCGCCAGAAATACAGGTTCGCGGTGACGGTGACCGACTTGCCCGCGCGCGTTCCGCCGAGGATCAGCGCGTGGCGCGGATCGTCGATGCCGATCAACTGGCCGCCCAACCGCCCGACCAGCAGCCTGCCGCCCGGATTGGCCGGATCGTACTGCAGGGCAGGGGCGTCGAGGATTTTCCGCCACGGCGCCCAGTGCGCTTCGGGCGTGCGGTGCTGGCGCGGGGCGACATGGGCCAGACCGCGCAGCACGCCCCGGCTCAGGCTCTGAACGAGGGTGTCGGGATCGGGCGCGGATGCACGTTCGCGGGACAGACCCATGGCGGCCTCCATGACGGCGGGGAACATTCGATCCCGTCATTATGGTCCGACCTCGCGGGGCGGATTCCTCGCGCCCGGGCATGAACACAGGGGTATTCACAGAAACAACTTGAAGGAGTTCCCTCGATTCTTCAGTATAGTGCAACGACAATTTGCACCGGGTCTACAAGCCCGACTATGGCAAGTGTCGGTTGTCGCCTTCGGTCCTTGGACCGGGAGGCGCCAGCGTATGTTCAGGGCTCCAATCTTTGAATGGGGGCCTAAAGGCTGTCGCACCGTGTCATAGTGCGGTTTGTAGCTCCCGGTTCACCAACGGACTGGAGGAAAAACATATGCCTGGATTACACGATGACGTGCCGGCCGCGCTATCTCGCGACGAAGCCTTGAACACCTTGACGGACATCACGCTTACCCTGGAACGGATGATCACGGTGCTGGACGCCATCTACGACAACATCTATTACGAACGCTGACCATCCACCGGCAACGTCACCGCTGGGGCCGCCTGGTGCGCCGGATCGACCGGGTCAGCGTCCAGGGGGCCACACCGTACCGTTCGGCGAGCGCCTTGACGGTGGCCGCCCCGGTTTCCAGCTCCGCCAAGATTGCGGCCACCTGATCGTCGGTCAGCTTGGGCGGGCGGCCCAGGCGCACGCCCCGGCGGCGCGCCGCATCCAACCCTTCGCGGGTGCGCCGGGCCAGGGTCTGGCGCTCGAATTCTCCGACCGCCGCCATGATGGTGTACATCAGCATCCCCTCCGGGCGGGACGTATCCAGGCGCATGCGGACGATATCGAGGGCGATGCCCTTCTGTTCCAGAGTCTCCGAGACCGTCAGGGCGTCCCGTGTCGATCGGAACGCCCGGTCGAGGTCCCAGACCACCAGCGTGTCTCCGGGGGTGAGCCGTGCGACAACCGCATCGAAGACGGGCCGCACGTCCTTGACCGCCGACAGGATCTCGACGTGCAACTCATCGCATAGGTCCGTCAGGCCGTCGATCTGCCGGTCCGGCCGCTGTTCGGCCGTGGACACCCTCAGATAGCCGATCCGGCGACCGGCAGCTTGCCCTTGGTTCTCAAAATCCATTGCCGTTTCAATATGAAGCCGTGCTCGGGCCGGTGCGGTCCCGGTCACACAATCGACCGTTTCCGTTGCGTCTGTCCGCGTCCCGTCATGGCCCTCGTTCCCCTCTGAATTCAAGCAAAAAACTCAATGCTCCAATATAGAATACCACATCTGAAAAACATATGGAAATTTCAACGAAAACGGTCGAATTCGAGGTGGAGTAAGTCAAGAACGACTGCCTGTTTCGCGCTGGGCGGTGCTGTGTTTTGTCTCGGATTTTCTGTCCCTGACGTGGCAGTCGCCGACACGGAGCTGACGGCCGGTGTGGTCTTGCAGCGCATGAACACCACCCAGAGGTTCTCGTTTATCGCCGGGATCGTGGAGGGGCTCTCTTATGCGCGCTACCTGCGAGACGGTAAGGATCCGGCCGGAATGGCCTGTATCAACACATGGTTCTATGACGACACGAAAGGGGCCATTGAGCAGGTATACACGGCATTCGGAACCTTCCCGGACCATCCGCCGGCAGCGGTGATGTTCGTTCTTCTGAACCAGGTGTGTGAGTGAATATGGGCGAGATCACAACATGTGACGGAAAGGAGCAGTTTTCCAAGGCGGCGTTCATCGGCGACGCCCTCAAGCGGCGCCTTGCCGAACACCATCGCCAGGAGCAGGCACGCCTCCACCGGAAGCGGAAAGCCCGGCGGGAAGACGCCCGCGAACAGGACGATGACTTCGCTGTGGCCCAGGCCGTGATCCTCGCGACCACCGAGCAGATCGCGGCCTTCAGCGCGGCATTGGACGCGTACGATGCCGCGGTCGTGGACGCGCTCCTCGAAAACGAAGAAGCCCTCAACGCCGCACGGCAGGCGCGCGAAGAAATCCTTATGCAGGCACACGTCTTGCCCGATGGGCGTCGGGTCTTCAGAACCGAGGACGGTCTGCACGTTTTCGATGAGCATGGTGTCGACGTGACGGCGGAGGTGTCCCCGGAGGAGATCGACCCGTCGCGGCCGACCTGGGAAAAGTTCGAAGAGGCTGACCGGAGCGTGAACGACCTGGAGTCCGAACGGCAGGACCTTCTGGACTTCCAGGATCGTGTGGACGAGGCCCGCGAACGGCTCGGCGAGGGCGGGCTGACGACCGACGATCTCGATGATATGCGGGAGGCTTTGGAAGCCGACATGCCCGAGGCCGTCCGCATACGGATCGATCCCGACGCGCCCGCCCCGGACGGCCCCGACCCGGTGCCCAAGGAGCAATCCCTCGACCTCGACGCCATGGGCCAGGACCTCGCCGCGCTAACCTCCGGCCTGTAGCCTGATGCGACCGCCTAACGCTGGCGAACCCGATCAGGCCAATTAACCTTGTAAATCCGGCGAGGAGCGCCGGATTTACAAGGTTAATTATCGGACTTTTTCGGTTATCCTTGCAAATCCGGCACGTTGTGCCATAATTCCAAGGATGATACCGCGCCGATTGACCGATACGCTGCTCGCCCGGCTGGACCAGTTTCCGGCCGTGGCCCTGCTTGGCCCCCGACAGGTCGGCAAGACGACCCTGGCCGAGTGGATCGCCGACCAGCGCGAGAGCGTGTATCTCGATCTGGAATCCCCGCCCGACCGCGAGAGGCTCGACGATCCCGTCTATTACCTCTCCGGCCACGCGGACAAGCTCGTCATCCTCGACGAGGTCCAGCGCATGCCGGAGCTGTTCCAGACCCTGCGCGGCCTGATCGACCGGGGGCGGCGCAAGGGCCAAAAGGCCGGGCGGTTCCTGCTGTTGGGATCGGCCTCGATCGACCTGCTGCGCCAGTCCGGCGAGAGCCTCGCGGGCCGTATCGCCTATGTGGACCTCAACCCGCTCGACGTGCTGGAGGTCGGTCCGGCGGAGCGCGACCGGCTCTGGGTGCGCGGCGGCTTTCCCGACAGTTTCCTCGCCGACAGCGACGCGGCCAGCATGGTCTGGCGCGAGGCCTTCATCCGCACCTATCTGCAGCGCGACATCCCGCAACTTGGTCCGCGCATCCCCGCCGAAACGCTGCGGCGTTTCTGGACCATGCTCGCCCATGATCAGGGTGGTTTGCTGAACGCCGCGCATCTGGGGCGAGGCCTCGCGGTCGACGGCAAGAGCGTTGCCCGCTATCTCGACCTGCTGGTCGATCTGCTGCTGGTGCGTCGTCTGCCGCCCTGTCACGCCAATGTCGGCAAGCGCCTGGTGCGCTCGCCCAAGGTCTATGTCCGGGATTCCGGCATCGTCCACCGGCTGCTGGGACTCGGTGACCGCGACGCCGTGCTCGGCCACCCGGTCGCGGGCGGAAGCTGGGAAGGCTTCGTCATCGAAAACCTGCTGGGCGCGGTGCCGGAGGGCACGGAGGCGAGTTTCTACCGCACCGCCGCCGGGGCGGAGATCGACCTCGTGCTCGATCTGCCCGGCGGAAAGCGGTGGGCCGTCGAGATCAAACGCGGCCTGACCCCGAAGCCGGAGCGCGGTTTTCACCATGCCTGTGAGGACCTGAAACCCGACCGGGCGTTCATCGTGTATTCGGGCGATGACGACTATCGGAAATCAGGCGGGCTCACCGTGATCGGCCTGAAAGGGCTTTGCGAACGCTTGCAGGGGTAGGGTCTGGCGCGCCGGCAGGCCACCGCCGCCGTGCCTGGTCCGCACCTGACCGAACCAGCCGCCATGCTGATCCGGGCGCTGGACCGTGCGGTGGGCGATGTCGCCCGGGCGATGGCCGGCGGTCCCTGACCCCGGATCGCAGGGGGGCACCGCGCCGGGCGCGGGTTTTCACCGGCCGCAGACGGGATGGGCGCGCACCGGTTTGCCGGTGAACAGTCGTGCCTTGCCCCGCGCGTTGCGTTTGTCGGCGCCGGCGTTCGGTTGGTCACCGCACGGCCCTCCCGCTTTTCGGTTGCCGGAGGCCGAGGACCACTCCAGCCATCCTTGCCCCATGCCGATAGCCGCCGGCCGGGACTGCCTCCGGCGGCGGGTCAATGGCCTGCCCGCGCCGGCCCCCGCCTGCGGGCCGAAGCCCTTGGCGGAGGCCCGTGTTGGCCATGACCCGGTCCCGAACCTGCGGCGAACCGGCGGCCAAGGCTGGAATGGTCCGGCCCGTCATCAAAATCGAAAAGGAGACCCGTTATGACCACCAAGACGAACACAGCCACCGACGCCGTCAACGCCCCGCAGGCCCAGGGCCAAACACAGGACACCGGCAACCCCCGCAGCCCGAACCCGCCGGACTACGTGGTTAAAAAGCGCAACGGTCGCGGAGAAAACGCCACATGGGACCGGCTCGGGGTGGCCTGGCGGAATCAGAACGGCGCGCTCTACCTGCGCTTCCACGGCACCCAGGTTCTGAGCGGCGGCGTGTCGCTCTATCCGGTGGACAAGACCCAGCCCGGCGCGGCGGGGGCATGAGCCCCCGCACACCCACCGGCCCCTGTTCCGGCTTCATTCCGGGGCAGGGGCCGGATCATGGTTCCATGTCCATCACTACGTAGTCGTCGCCGCACACCAGCGAGGCCCCATGCTTCGCCCGCGCGATGGCCCCGCAGGCCGGGCAGACATACTTGAACCAGCGCCCGCTCTTCGGAACGGCGGGCTCGTCATCGTCCGCCCCTTCGCCGGCGCGGGGCAGCGCTTTCTCGCGCGCGGCCCAGGGGATGGTAAAGCCCATGTCCAGAAGCGCCGCCACCGCGTCGGCGAAGGCACCGCCCGGGATCAGCATCTGGCCCATGCGCTCGCCCGTGGCCTTGCCGCCCGGCTCGCTGGTCGCAGTCGGCTGGAGCCCGATGGACACCATCTTCGCCGCCCATTCCCTGTTGTGATAGCCGCCCCGGCCGGGCGTCCCGAAAGCCCGTTGCCAGAGATGGACCATGTCATGGGCGAGCTGAGCGAGGGGCTCCGCTGGCGGCCGGTCGCGGAACCGCGCCGGGGTCATGGTGATCTCGTCGGCGACCACCCCGTCGGCGCGTTCGAACGATCCAGCTCGGAAACACCCCGGCGACCGTCCGCGCCGTGTCAGGGTTACGAGCGCGTTCGGCAGGTCTCCGCCGAACAGGTGCGTGTTCAGATGATCGAAGGCCGTTTGCAGGGCGGCGAAAGTTTCCGCCGTCGGCGCCATCTCCGCCGCATCCGTCCGGCGCAGCGGCACCACCGTCCGCGCGCGTCTCGATTCTGGAATGTCCATTCCATCGCCGCTCCCGCCGGTGAGGTCCGAAGACCATCCTTGCACCGACCGGGAGCGCGATTCCTCGCGTCGGTCCCGGTTTTGGAGTGTCCATTCCAACGCTGTTCCAATCGGTGGGGGCCGCAGGCCTTCTTCGTACCGGCCAGGCGCCCGGGATCCTCGTGCCGCGCATCTCCGGTCCACGCCATTCCGGTCCGGCGGGGTCTGGACAAGACGAAAGGGCGAACTGCACCGCCTCGATCCGCCTGAATCCGGGAGGAACCGGGCGGCTCTGAACGGGCCTCGTGGATTTGGTGGTTCAGATATTCCGGTGTAGAATGAAAGGGTTATGGTGCAACAGGCCAATAGAGAGGAACACAAGGTGTGCGTGGTCATACCACGCGCACCTTGCCGGGGGGACGTCCCGTCCCCCGCGGACCCCCCTCGGTCATCCCTAAACCTCGTCCGCCCCTGTTGGACGGTCTCGGTAAGGGATGGATGTGGCCGGTTCGGGGCATCGAACCCCGACCCGGCCAGCGCACCGGTCCGCCGGTGCATCACGGCCAGGGGGCTTTCGCGCCCCCTGGACCCCGCCCGGACGGTTGGCGGTCGCGGCGAGGAATCCCGCGCGCGGACCCCGATAGCATGGAGGCATGACGGACAGACCCGCACCGCATAGGCGTTCCGCGCCGATCACCTTCCGCCTGCCCCCGGACATGCGCGAAGAGTTCAACGCGCGTGTCGCCGCCTCAGGCCTGTCCGCCGGCGCCTTCATCAAGCACGCCATTTTCGGCACCCCGCCGCCGCGCCGGGCGCGCCGTCCCGCCGTGGAGACCGCCGACCTGGTTCGGCTGCTTGCGCGCGCGGCGGAGGTGGCGGACCGTCTCGAGGCCATCGAACGGCTGGCCGCCGAGGGGGCCCAGGATGTTCGCGCCCCCCTCGAACAGGTCGCCGCTCATCTGGCGGAGATCCGGGCGGCGCTGTTCAAGGCGCTGGGACGGGCGCCATGATCCCCTTCGCCAGCCAGCGCGCGAACGGCCAGGACCTGGCCACCCATCTCCAGAACGCCCAGGACAACGAGCGGGTCGACCTGGCCCATGTGCGCGGGGCCATCGCGCGCGACCTGCACGGCGCCTTCGCCGAATGGGAGGTGCAGGCCCATGCGCTCACCCGCTGTCAAAAGTATCTCTACAGCCTGTCCGTCAATCCCGACCCGCGCCAGGGGCCGCTGACGCGCGCGCAATACTTCGATTACATCGGCCGCGCCGAGGACCGCCTCGGGCTCGCTGGCCAGCCCCGCGCCGTCGTGTTCCACGTCAAGGACGGGCGCGAGCATTGCCATGTCGTCTGGTCCCGGATCGACGCCGAGAAGGGCAGGGCGGTGCAGCTTTCCTTCGACAAGGAAAAGCTCATGGCCGTGACGCGCGAATTCGCGCGCGAACACGGCCTGACCCTCCCCAAAGGCTACGACCGGGACCGCGACCGTGAAGCCGAAACCGAGCGTGGCCCGCGCCAAGCCAGCCTTTACGAGCAGCACCAGCAAAACCTCAGCGGCCTCACGCAGGACCAGCGCAGGACCGCCGTCACCGATGCCTGGCGCGGGGCGGACAGCCCGCAGGCCTTCGTCGCCGCGCTTTCCCAGCACGGCTATATCCTGGCCACCGGCAAGCGGCCCTATGTGCTGGTGGACCTGGATGGGAACATGAACGCCCTGCCCAAGCTGATCGCCGACAAGCAGGTCCGCACCAAGGACATCCGCGCCTTCCTCGGCACCGCCTATCCGCCCGAAAGCCTGCCGAGCGTCGAAGAAGCCC
Source organism: Roseospira visakhapatnamensis (assembly GCF_014197915.1). Taxonomy (GTDB): domain Bacteria; phylum Pseudomonadota; class Alphaproteobacteria; order Rhodospirillales; family Rhodospirillaceae; genus Rhodospira; species Rhodospira visakhapatnamensis. Next base: position 3,034 of record NZ_JACIGK010000038.1, on the reverse strand, counting down.
GCACGCTGGCCGCCGAGAAGACGGCGGCCCTGTGCAACGCGAAGGACGACCGGGGTCGGGAAGCCATCCGTGAACCGGAAGACCGCAAGGACCGGTTCGCTGAAATGCAGCGCCGTCAGGCCGTGCGAAGGAAGGAGGCCGAGGAAAGCCGCGAGCGCCTGCGCGTCCGGCAGGAAACCGAGAAGCAGCGGCAGGAACGGCGGCATGCCGGCGAGCGCAAATCCCTGAAGGCCGCCTATCTGATCCGTACCCGGGACATCCGCGCGCAGCGTGCAGCGAACGCTCCGCGCGGGCTGGCCGCGTTCCTCGGACGCGTCACCGGCGTGGAGGCGATCCGCGAGCGCGTCCATCGCTATCAGGACTGGAAGCGCTATCAGGCCTATGAGGTCCGCGCCGAAGATGTCGCCGAACGCCAGCGCCGGGAGAAGTTGGACCTCACCCGCCGCCACGAAATGCAGGCCCTCGACATGGCCCGGACCATCCGTAACCTCGACAAGCTGGACGCCCGCGAGCGCCGGTCCTTGCAGGCTGGGCTGGAACGCCAGCGGCGCGAGGCCGCGCGGCAGGTTATGCCCTATGTCCCCGCCCTGACCCTGGAGTTGAAACCCCCCGGCCGACCGGCGAGGGTGGTCAAGGCGATGACCCGGCACCGCCACGGTCCGGCCCGGGCCGTTACCGATCTCGATGAAAAGCACGCCCTGAAAGAACGCCTCGACCTGAACCGGGATTTCGACGCCGCCGCCCAAGGCCTGACCCTGCCGCCGCGCCGCCTGCGCCAGCAGGCCCCCGGGATCGCCCATTACGAGCGTCCGCGCGGCGGGCGTGGACAGTATGCCCCCGCCGGTCCCGTGCCGCCGGGCGGGCGCGTGGTCATGACCCGGCCCGTGGATCCGCGCCAGGGCCATCCCGACGCCCGGCCCCAGCCGGCCTTCGACATCGCCGAGGACTTCGAGCGCGCCGCCGAAGGCCTGCCGCCCCGCCGGCGTCGCGGCGAGGATCGCGGCCAGCCCGACATCGCCCGCGCCTTCAAGGCCGCCGCCGAAGGGCAAAGCCGCGAAACCGGCGGCGAGGACGCTCGCGCGCCCACCGCCGAACAGAACCGAGACCGGGAGCGCGCCGCCCGGCCGCGCAATCCTGACCGGCCCCACCGCCCCCGCAATGACGATCCCAGCCGTGACCGGTAGGCGAAAGCCGACACGTTTAAGGATGATCGCGCCCGGCCATGCGCGCCATACTGCCCCGCGTTTCTCCTCCCACCGTACTCGCGAAACCGTCCGGGGAGCCGCCGGTCGTGTCGACCCATCACCCTGGATCAGATGAGGACCGGCGGCTCTTCGCGGACTTCGTCAAGCGGGAGACCAAACACCCGGCCGCACCCGACCAGCCGTCCGGCCCGCACGCCATCAAGGCCGACATCATGCGCATCAGCCTGGAGAGCATGCGCGATCATCTGGCCCTGGCTACGGGAGCCCGCCGCGCCGACGGTCAGACCTTCCGGGCCTATCCGGCCTATGTGGACTCCGTAAAGATCAACGCCATCGCCGGCGCCGAGTCCGGTCTGCATCTTCTGGGCGTGTATGTCGGGCTGGCCGCCGCCTGTTACGAACTGGCCAACTTCTGTTTCGCGCAAGGCTCGCTGTTCCCGGACATCGGCGATCCGTCCGCCGAGGCCTCGCCCGCGCCGCTGCCCGGCACCGTGCCCGGATTCTGGATGCGCGGGGCAGGCAAGCGCCTCGACAACGCCGCGTTCACCGCGCGCGGCCGGGCCTACATCCCGCGCGATTCGGCCCGTGAGCATGCCGCACTGCTGCTGGCCATCCTCATGCTTCGCGCGGTCTGGTTCCATGAAATGGCCCATGGCCTGAACGGGCATGCCGGCTGGGCGCGGCGCGTCCATGGCCTGACCTGCCTGCACGAGGTGGGCCATCCCGACACCGCGCGCCGCGATATCCCTGAAGCCCACCTTCTGGAATACGAGGCGGACCAGAGCGCCCTCATGATGGTCTGCCGGGTTCAAATCGGCGAGGCCGAGAACATCACCGGCCTGCTGGCCATGCCGCTGGCCCGGCGGCTCCATCTGACGCTGTTCGCCGCCTATCTCGTGACTTTGATCCTGACCGAATGGGCGCGGCTGTTCCCGTTCATGGTGAACGCGGCATCCCACCCCCCGGCGATCCATCGCCTCACCAACCAAGTCCGTACCGTGGCCAGCAATATCCTGCCGCTCTCCCCGGCGGTCAAAGCAGCCAACACTGCGGCGTTCGACGACCTGCGAAAGCTGTCGGCCATTGTCCCCGTGTTTCCCACCGTCGACACCGTGGTGACCGATCCTGACGCATCGGCGTTGCACGATATCCTCAACAGGGCACAGGATGGGTTGGAGCAACTTAGAGGCCACACTATGTCGTTTCGGTATCATTGATGCGCGAAAACCAAGTAGCGGCTGTTCAGCATCGATGGTTGCGCGTCGATTGCGTACGTAGTAGTTCTATGACAACATATAAGGAAATTGGTTCTCTTTTTGTCTGCCAAGGTTGCACAAAATGAACTTTTTTGAACAACCCATCATCAACTCACCCTACGCGTACCCGGCACAACACTGGGAACTCGATGAAAGCGGGCAGCCCACAAACACCATCTTGCCTCAGCGTCGGCGATCCGAACTCATCACCCCGGTGCCGAAGCCGAAAAAGCAAAAAAAGAAACCCGGTCAGAAGGAGATGGTGTTCGGCGACGCCGACGGTCTTTCGTCGGAAGACCAGGAATACAACCCAACGCCGATTATCAATCAGATCCGGTCATACGTTGACGAATGGCGACACCTGAAGAACCCCAACGATTGGAACGTGACGCCGGAGACGGCCCGGCTTCTCCAGCATTGGCGCCACCATAATTTCCACAGCATTCGTCCGTTTTTCTGTCAGGTCGAGGCGGTCGAGAGGCTGTGTAACCTGATGTCTGGAAATTTTGTTCGTGGGGGCGCACCTGCGTGCCCATCCGTGGGGCGAGCCCCACGGATGGGCTACCCTCCATT
>NZ_JACIGK010000037.1 GCF_014197915.1 Roseospira visakhapatnamensis | reverse complement strand
CTGGGCCACCACCGACCGCGTCTACATCAACATGGAAAACCGGGATGACTGAGGGACCTCAGGCCGAATTTCCATCCTTCAGGTTGCTCAATCGGCCGACCGAAAACACCCGAGACCCTGCGACTTCGCGATGTACCGCTGGCGCCACTTGGTCGAGAATTATTTCGCCAAGATCAAGGAGTTCCGGGGCATCGCAACACGGTACGACAAGACCGACAGCAGCTACACCGCAAACTGGTACCTTGTCGCAGCCATCATCGCTGGTCGGTGATTGTCAACAGACCCTAGGGCATTGATCCAGACAAAACATGCAGTCTGCATTTTTTGTCTGGATCGAACGTGCACTGAAAACAATGTTCTGTGCAGCGACACGTGCATTCAAGGATGAACCCCTTGAATGCATCGCCACAATAGTGTGGCGATGTTCGGTGCGTGCGGCGACACCGTCAAGCAGACCATCCGTGCCGGCCACGCGACACGACACAGGTTGCTTGCCCCACGTGGAGCGCTGATGCAGAGCGCTGCCCCGCTCCCCAGCCAAGACCTGAGACCCCGGTCTCCACGGCCGTGATTTGAAAAAAATGGGGGCTTGGGGGCATTTGCCCCCAAAACGGGTCCCGGCGGCAGCCCAACAGGGGTCCGGCCTCTCGAAGGCCTGTGGCGTGGTGACACGGTCAAGCCCGTTCCCCGCGACCTCCAAGAAAACACCCGGCTCGCGTGATACGCGGCCGGGCGCCTTAGGTCCAAACCCTCTGTTTTCTTTTATCGGCCTCTGTCCAGGCCGGACGCCACCGCGCGCCTCGACCCCGGACAGGTCCGTTTCATCACCCGCATCCGACCCTACTGGGCGGCGGCGGTGGTCTCGACAGCAGCCTCCTCGGCCGGAGCCTCAGCGGCAGCGTCCTCGGCCGGAGCCTCAGCGGCAGCCTCCTCGGCCGGAACCTCGGCAGCGGCGTCCTCGGCAGCACCAACCTCAGCCAAAGCCTCGGCGGACGCGTCCTCAGCGGCCTCCGCCTCGGCCAACGCCTCGGCCGACGCCTCCTCCGCAGCCGCTTCCTCGGTCAACGCCTCGGCAGCGGCTTCCTCGGCGGCGGCAACCTCAGCCAGCGCCTCGGCTGTCGCCTCCTCCGCAGCCGCTTCCTCGGTCAGGGCCTCGGCGGCGGCCTCATTGGCGGCAGCCTCCTCGGTCAGAGCCTCGGCGGCGGCTTCATTGGCAGCAGCCTCCTCAGCCAGAGCCTCGGCGGCGGCATCCTCAGCCGGAGCCTCGGCGGCGGCATCCTCGGCGGCAGCCTCCTCAGCCGGAGCCTCGGTAGCGGCATCCTCGGCGGCAGCCTCCTCGGCCGGAGCCTCGGTAGCGGCATCCTCGGCGGCAGCCTCCTCGGCCGGAGCCTCGGTAGCGACCTCCTCGGCGGCAGCCTCCTCGGCCGGAGCCTCGGCGGCGGCATCCTCGGCGACAACCTCCTCGGCCGGAGCCTCGGTAGCGGCCTCTTCAGCGACAGCCTCCTCGGCCGGAGCCTCGGCGGCGGCATCCTCGGCGGCAGCCTCCTCGGCCGGAGCCTCGGTAGCGGCATCCTCGGCGGCAGCCTCCTCGGCCGGAGCCTCGGCGGCGGCCTCCTCGGCCGGAGCCTCGGTAGCGGCATCCTCAGCGGCAGCCTCCTCAGCCGGAGCCTCGGTAGCGGCATCCTCGGCGGCAGCCTCCTCAGCCGGAGCCTCGGTAGCGGCATCCTCGGCGGCAGCCTCCTCAGCCGGAGCCTCGGCGGCGGCATCCTCGGCGACAACCTCCTCGGCCGGAGCCTCGGTAGCGGCATCCTCGGCGGCAGCCTCCTCGGCCGGAGCCTCGGCGGCGGCAGCCTCTTCAGCGACAGCCTCCTCGGCCGGAGCCTCGGCGGCGGCAGCCTCTTCAGCGACAGCCTCCTCGGCCGGAGCCTCGGCGGCGGCATCCTCGGTCACCATCGGCGTGGCGCCATAAGCCACCGTCCGCAGATCGACGTCCTCGGACGGACCGTTCTGCAGCGACGGATAGGCACTGATGACATCGGCACCGTTCAGCGGCTTGTTCACCGCCTGATGGCACGTGGCACAGTTGGCCTTCGGCGCGTCACCCACCGGACCCAACCGGGCGACCGGATACTCCGGTTCCAGCGGGATCAGGAAGTTCTGGTTCAGATCCTGCGCCATACGGATACCGTACCAGCCCACCACCCGTTGCGGGATATCCCACTCGATGAACGCGCGAGAGTTATGGCAGAAGGTACAGTTGGTCCCCAGGGCCTCGGAGATGTGCATCATCAGCCCGTAGGTCCGCTCACCCGCGTTCAGGTCCGGTTCCAAAACCTTGGTCATAGGCAGGGCGGTGGTCGGGATCACACGGATGTCACCGATACCCTGATCAACTTCCGTCAGGTACTCGGTGAAGGTCTCGTAGGGCAGCGACGACCAAGCATTGTCGAAGGAGGCCATATTCTGCCCCTTCCGATTGCCGGCACCCTCGTCGGCGGCCTTGAACGGATCCGGGTCGGTGAACCAGATGTCCGTCGGAACCGGGTTGCCCCGGTGACAGGTATAACAGGTGACGCCAGACGGCGCGACGTGGTCGCCCCACTGGCTGTTGATGTGCTGCGTCATCTGGATCATGCGCCGCGAGACGACTTTGGTGTAAATGTCGTCGGACACATAATCCACGCCGCCATCGTCATTGACAACGTGACAGTAGTTACACCCCTCTTCCGGCGAGACCCACTCGGTGATCAGGGTCATCATCCGGTCGAAGTTGGCCTGGGTGAGATGCCCGAAGGCCGGCACGTTCTCGTATGCCTCGGACGCCAGGGGGCCTTCCTCGGGAAACGGCTCCCACGTATCCGGCGCCTGGTTGATCTTGTCGCGCGCGGCGACCGTCTTGACGTTCTGTATGTTCTCCATGGCCACGCCGCGGTAGCCGATCTGGTCGACCGTGTACTTGGGCGCGATCATGCCGAGACCGAAGAACAGGAGGAGACCGGCGGCACCATAGACGCCCGCGAGCAACAATGTCTGCTGTCCGCGAAACCGGTCGATGACCTTTGCAAGGCCCTTGTTCTGGATGTCAGCCATCACTGAGTCCCTCCGCTCATCAGCGCCGGATCAATGACCGACGGATAGAGGTCGGGATACGGCGGCACAAGCCCGTGCTTCAGACCCCAAAGGAACCAGTTGTCCACGACCGTGCCGGTCAGGATGATCCCGATACCACCGGTCAACGGAGTCAGAACGGCGAACCACCAGGCCCAGCGATGGATGGATTCCATGGTGGCGTTGAAGCCCATGGTCCAGCGCCAGAACAGGGCGGCGCGCTCGGCGGCCGTGCCGCGGTCGGTGATCTGCTCCACCTCGCGGTCGCCACCGAAGCGGGACACCGCCAGGATGGTCGCACCGTGCATGGCAAACAGCAGCGCCGAGCCATACAGGAACGCGATCGAGAGCATGTGGAACGGATTGTAGTACAGGTTGCCGTAGCGGACGGAGAACGTGGCCGTCCAGTCCAGGTGCGGGAAGATGCCGAAGGGCACCGCCTCGCTCCAGCCGCCCATCAGGACGGGCCGGATGAAGCCCATGGCCAGGAACAGGAAGATCGCCGACATGAACGCCCAGGCGACGTGCGTGCCCAGCCCCAGGGCCTTGGCCCGGGAATAGGTCCGCCACCACCACAGGAACAGCGACGCCGTCAGGAAGAAGCCGGCCATCAACCACCAACCGCCTTCGTTCATCGGCGGAATGCCCAGGCCGTATTCCGGCGACGGCGGTTCCAGACCCAGCCAGAACAACTGACGCACGAACTCAATCGGGCTCCAGTCGACCTGCGCCGCCAGGTTCAGACCGATGATCTCGAACGCGACCAGTCCGCAGACCAGCGACAGAACACCGGCGTACCCCAGGTAGATCGGGCCGATCTGCGCATCGCCGAACCAGCCGGCGAGCCGCGAGAAGATCGGTTTGCCGATCCGCTGCCGCGCCGCGTCCGGGATCGGCACGCCCATATGGGCTGGCGCGCGCACCTGCACCCGCGTGAAAATACTTTGATACTCAGCCATTGTGTTGACCCCCTCGCGCTAGCTACCAGATCGGCAGGTCAAGCCACCAAGTCCACCACTCGGGCCAGCCCCGGGTCCACAACGGACCACTGATGACGATACACACGGCGCTCCAGAACACCGCGCTCAGCGCCAGGAACAGGCCTAGACGGTGAATGCCAAGGGGGCCGATCGAGTACCCGACGAAATCACGGAAGAAGGTGTTTTCGTGCTCGGGTAGTTTGACCTTCTCGCCTTTGCCGGGGTTCGTGGCCGACAGGATCAGCCCCCCGTGCATTGCCAGTGCCAAGGTCGTGGTGAAGAAGAACGTGATCCCCAACATGTGGCCGGGGTTGTAGTGGAAATGCAGGAACTGGTAGCCCACGTTCGACACCCAGTCCAGGTGACTGAGAATGCCGTAGGGAAAGCCATGTCCCCAGGCACCCATCAGCACCGGCCGGATCACCACCAGGGTCACGTACGCGCCAATGGCGAACGAAAAGGCAATCGGAATGTGATAGCCAATGCCCAGTTTGTTGCAAATTTCTACTTCGCGCAACGCCCAGGAGACAAAAGCCCCGATCGCACAAATGGTGATGACCTGCCACAATCCACCCTCGGCCATCGGCGCGACGCCAAGACCTTCGCTCAGGTCGGGCGGCGCAATGTTGATCGCCCAGATGCTCCAGGTCGGACCCATGGCGGCGCCCCAGATGATGAGGAGTGTCCCCAGCGCCGCAAAGAAGAAAGTGGTAACCCCAAAGAAGCCGACATAGAACGGCCCCACCCAGAAGTCAAACAGGTCACCACCGACAAGCGTCCCTCCACGAACGCGATATTTTTTTTCGAAGTCCAGCATGGCCATAGTTGGCACCCTCCGGTCGGGAAGCGCGGCATAGCCGTGTCCACAGCCAATTCAATCAGCAGCGGCGGGTCCCGGGCCTCGCCCCGGAGACCCTACCGCTGCCAATTGGACACGGCCTAACGACCGCGACCTCCGGTGACACCCTTAGGAGATCACGGTGTGCGGCACATCCAGGCTGGTCAGTTCGGCGGGACCTTCCATCCAGTTCAGACGATCGGTGCTGAGCAGGATGAAGTGGATCAGCAGCGCCAGGACGATCAGGAACGTGCCCAGGGCCAGCAGCATCCGCTGCGGATCAAACAGAAGCCAAACCTTATGCATTGTCGTCTCCTAAACCACGAGAGGTGGAATTTTCGTCTTCTTTAGGCGTTGCAAGCCGCGCTCAGCAGCCACGGGCACCAGGCCCACGCCAACAGATGCGCCAGCAGGCACGCGCCCAGGAAGGCGCCCATGGTGTTCTGAAAGATACCGTGGAATTCCTTCGCCTCGTCCTCGGTCAGGCCCGAGGTGTTCATAGCGTCAGCCATATCCTAAACCTCCAGATGGTTTGCCGTCGTCGGCCGTCGCCCCGTCCTCGCGACGCCGGCGTCCGCCGGACCGCGATCCCGAGACTGCGACCACCCCATCCGCCGACACGCGGATGGATCCCTGCCCCCGCGCCGACCGCCCGAGACGGGCCGGCACCAGGGGACCAGAGCCGTTGCCGAGGGCCGGCCCGCCATGCGCGCGCCGCGCGTCATGACACCGGCCCCTCGGAGAAGGCGGCGAGCGTATCCGCCACGCGCGCCTTCGTCACATGATCCTCCCCCGCCTGACGCGCCGCCTGCTCCGCGCGGTCGCGCAGCCGCTTGGCCGCCGAGATGCGTACCAGCACCGGCTGAGCCTCGACCGCGGCGTCCAGCGCCGCCTTGGCGTCGTCGTCCCAGGGCAGTTCCCGGTGCAGGCGCGACGGCGTCGCGTCCACGGCATCCAGGTCGGTCCCCAGGGGGAGGATGTTGAACAGGGCGTCGAACAGGGCGTTGCAGACCTCCTGCACCAGGTAGGTGGCGCCCGAATAGCCCATGAAGGGCGTGCCGGTATGCCGCCGCACGATGGCGCCCGGGAACGACGCGGGAATGTACTGCGCCCGCCCGCCGATTTCGGCCAGGTACGTGCGCTCGTTGTGGCTGCCGAACAGGATCAGCGGCGTCTGCGTGTGCACCGCCTGGCGGATGGCCGCGTTGTCCGTCTTGGCGCCGACCGCGCGGGCGATGGCGAAGCGGCAGGGCAGGCCCATTTCGTCGCCCAGGAACCGCCGCACGCCGCGCGCGTAGGTCTCGCCGGCGACGATGCCGAAGCTGGCGGTGCCGAAGAAGTCCTGGGTCACCGAGCGCCACAGGTCCCACACCGGCTTGATGGTGGTGTGCTTCTCGCGCGCGATGAACGGCTCCGGGTCCAGGCCCAGCACCTCGCCCAGCGCCCGCAGGAACCGGGTCGTGGCATGCAGGCCGATGGGGGCCTGCAGGTACGGCACCTCCAGGGACTCGCAGAGCTGCCGGCCAACCTCGCGGTACAGGCAGACGTTGGCATCGCCGTCGACCAGCCGGCCCACGTCGGTCAGCGACACGCCCAGCGGGAACACCAGGTTGACCTCGGCGCCGATGCCCTCGATCAGGCGGCGCACCTCGGCCAGATCCGACCAAGTGTTGAACAGGCCATGCATGGCGCCGATGATGTTGACGCGGGGCCGGTCGCCCTCGGCGCGCGGCTGGCGCTTGGGCAGGTGCCCCTTGACCAGCCCGAATTCTTTCCACAACCAGGTCAGCGCCCGGTCGGCGGCCTGCCACTGGTCCTCGTCGATGGTGCGCGGCAGGAAGCGGCGCACGTTGGCGCCCTCGGGCGTCACGCCGCCGCCGATCATCTCGGCGATGGACCCGGTCACCACCACCGCCGGCCGGCGCGGGTCGAGCGCCTTGCGGGCGCGCACCATGGCCTGCTCGGTGCCGTGCTGGCCCAGCTCTTCCTCGCCCAACCCGGTGACCACCACCGGCAACTCGTGCGGCGGCAGGGCGTCGGTGTAATGCAGGACGGCGGTCACCGGCAGGTTCTCGCAGCCCACCGGACCGTCGATGATCACCTGAAGGTCGCGGATCGCCGTGAAGGCGTACACCGCCCCCCAGTAGCCGCCGGCGCGATCGTGGTCGAGAACATGCATCAGCCGGCCTCCCCCCGATCATCGGCGCCGGTCCGCGGCGCGCGGTCCCAGATGCCGGCCGTGTCGCCCGTGCCCACGCCGGAGAAGAAGGCGCGCATGGTGTCGAAGCGGTCCTTGTTGGCGGCGGCGGCGTTGATCACCTGGGCCAGGGATCCGGCCCCGGCCGGCCCCATCAGCGGCCGGGCGGAGATCAGGTTGGTGAAGTAGAGCGCCGGGATCGCCTTCTGCTTGGCGTGCTGCACCACCGGGGTGGTGCCGATGGCCACGTCCGGCGTGAAGGCATCGACGGCCTGAAGATCGCGTTCCAGGGAAGCCCGGAACTCCACATGCACGCCCCGCGCCGCCAGCCAGGCGGCGTCGTCGGCCGACCAGGGAGTGCGCGGCGTGGCGGTGCCCACATAGGGCACGTCGGCGCCGCTTTCGATCAGCAGCCGGGCCACCAGCAACTCGGAGCCCTCGTACCCGGAGACCGTCACGCGGTGGCCGATCGGCGCGGCGTCCAGCGCCTGCCTGACCGCCGGCAACACGCGCGCCTTGGCGGCGTCCACCTTGTCGGCGGCCACGTTGGCGGCGGCGCCCACGGCCTCCAGCCAGGCCGCCGTGCCCTCCACGCCCACCGGCGCCGAGCCGACCACCGGCCGGCCGGCCAGATCCAGCTCCCGCACGCAGGCGGTGTAGAAGGGATGGATGGCGGCGCCCACGGCGCAATCCAGGGCGGCATAGAGTTCGCGCCACTCGCGCGTCGGCACCACCGGTCCGGCGGCCAGACCCATAGGCTCCAGCATGTGGGCGATGCCCATCGGATCGGCCGGGAACATCTCGCCCATCAGGGTCACGGTCGGCTTCTCGGCCGGCCCGCCGCGCGGCGCCATCACCGGTCCCTGCTCGGCCTCGGCGCGGGCATAGGCGAGCATGGCGCCGGCCAGCACGTCCTTGGCCTCGGCATGGGTCGGCACGCCAAAGCCCGGCACGTCGATGCCGATCACCCGCACGCCGTTGATCTCGCGCGGCAGCAGGCGCAGCGGCACGCCGGAGGCCGACGGCACACACAGGTTGGTGACGATGATGGCGTCCAACGTGTCCGGATCGGCCATGTCATGCACGGCCTGGCGCAGGTCCTCGAACAGCCGGCCGGTGACCAGGGTCTCGGAATCGAACGGCACGTAGCCGATGGACCGCCGAGCGCCGTAGAAATGCGCCGTGAAGCTGAGGCCATAGACGCAGCAGGCGGAGCCGGTGAGGATCGTCGCCGTCCGGCGCATGCGCAGGCCGACGCGCAACGAGCCGAAGGCCGGGCACATGGTCTGCGGGCGATCGTGCGGTCCGGCCGGATAGTCCCGCGCCAGCCGCTCCAGAACGTCGGTGGTGTCGGCCATCGCCGCCGCCCGCGCCCGCTCGTCGGAGCCGGCGTGGCACCCGGACGCGCCAGCGTCGCCGGATCCTGCCGCGTCGGGCAGATCGGCGCCGCGATCGGCGTCATAGGGCGGGGCGTGGTCGGTCATCGGAATCTGGCCTTGCCTATGGGGCTATGGGGTCCACTGTTTGTCCACGGACGATCACGCGGGGTCGTACACAACCTCGAGAGACGCCCGCTCCACCACCTTGCCGCCGCGCATGTCGCTGGCGGTGGCCGGTTCCAGCACCACGTCGCGGCCGACCTCTTCCGCCTTGAACAGGCCTAGCAGCTCATCCTGGGTGAGGGCGTCCGGATGCAGCGGCGGCGCCTCGGCCACGTTCCGGGCCAGCGTGGCGAACAACGGTCCCCAGTCGCTGTCGGGATGGCCGACGATCTGATAGTTGGCGCTCTTGCGGCGGATGTCCTCGTCGGCCGGAATCGTGGCCAGCACCGGGACCCCGGCCTTGTCGGCGTAGGCCTGGGCCTCGCCGGTGCCATCGTCCTTGTTGATGACCATGCCGGCCACGCCGACGGAGCCGCCCAGCCTGCGGAAGTACTCCACCGCCGAGCACACGTTGTTGACGACGTAGAGCGACTGGAGATCGTTGGAGCCGACCACGATCACCTTCTGGCACATGTCGCGGGCGATCGGCAGGCCGAAGCCGCCGCACACCACGTCGCCCAGGAAGTCCAGCAGCACGAAGTCGAAATCCCACTCCTGGAAGCCCAGCTTGTCCAGGATCTCGAAGCCATGAATGATGCCGCGCCCGCCGCAGCCGCGCCCCACCTCGGGACCGCCCAGTTCCATGGCGTAGACGCCGTCGCGCTTGAAGCACACGTCGCCGATGGCCACGTCCTCGCCGGCCAGCTTCTTGCGCGCCGAGGTGTCGATGATGGTCGGGCAGGCCCGCCCCCCGAACAGCAGCGAGGTGGTGTCGCTCTTGGGGTCGCAGCCGATCAACAGCACCCGCAGGCCCTGGCGCGCCATCATGTAGGACAGGTTGGCGAGCGTGAAGCTCTTGCCGATGCCGCCCTTGCCGTAAATGGCGATGATCTGCGTCTCGCGGCCGGACTCGCCGCCCGCGGCGCGCGGACCGCCGGCATCGGCGGTCTCGGCCTGGGCCCTGGAACTCACGGTCGGTCCGGAAACGGGGCTCATGCGTGGGCTCTCCAATCCAGGATCATCTTCAAGCACGACGGGTCACCGAAGGCGGCGCGGTAGGCATCGTCGGCCCGGTCCACGGCCTCGCGGTGGGTGATCAGGCCGTCCAACGACAAGCGGCCCGAGGCGATCAGGGCGGACACGGCGTCCAGGTCGTCCGGACGCCACTCGGCGGCCACCCGGATGCGGACCTCCCGCAGGAAGGCGGGCACGAAATCGAACTGCAATGGCGCGTGGTAGAAGCCGGCCAGGATCACCTCGCCGCCGGGCGCCAGGCGCGCCGTCAGGCTGTCGAGGATGCCGGAGTCCCCGCTGACGTCGCAGGCCACCGCATAGTCGGTGCGCGGATCCTGCTCGGGATCGACGACCGTGTAGCCCACGGCCCCCTCGGCCCGGTCCGGATTACGCTCCCACACCACCGGCGGCGCGCCGCCCATCGCCACCACCAGCCGGGCGATCAACCGCCCCAGCACGCCATGGCCGACCACCAACTGAGGCAAACGCCCCTCGGCGCAGGGCGCCAGGGCATGACGCCCGGTGGCCGCCAGCGCCAGCAGCACCGCCTGCTCGCCCAGGCCCTCGGGCACCGGCCACACCCGCGCGCCGGGCACCACCACCCGGGACGCGGCGCCGCCGAACAGCCCGCGGACATCGCCATAGCATTTGGCGCCTGGCACGAACACGACCTCCCCCTCCTTGCGACCGGCCGCCGGTCCCGCCGTCACGACGCGCCCCACCGACTCGTAGCCGGGCACCAGCGGATACCCCATCCCCGGGAACGGCGGCATGCGCCCGGTCCACAACAGACGCTCGGTTCCCGTGCTGATACCGCTCCAGGCGATCTCGACCACCACGTCCTCGGCCCCGGGCGACTCCAGTTCCAGCCGCGTCAGCCTGAGGTGTTCCGGTTTCTCGAAGACGATGGCATCGGCGTGCATGGGTCCTCTCGATGGTGGCACACGCGACATCGCGCGACGGATCCGAACGCGATCCCGGTCGGACTGTCAGTCTAGCTTGACTGACCCTTTTGTCAATCCCGGCTTACAAAAGCATGACGGGAATGTCATTCCTGGGGCGTCACGACAGACCGTCCGCCGGCGCCGGCCGCGCCGTCAGCAGACAGGCCAGCATCACCTGCCGGGGGCGCACGGTGCGGACATCCGTGAACCCCGCCCGGACCAGCATGGCGCGCAGTTCCGCGGGCGTGCGCGCCCGACCCCGGCCCATCGCCAGGAGGTAGAAGCCGAAGTAGGCGCCCCCCACCGTTTCGGCGCCGCGAGTCCCGGCCATCGGCTCGGCGATCAGCAGCCGCCCGTCGGCCGTCACCGCCCGTCGCGCCGCGCGCAGGATGGCCAGGGCGTCGGCGTCGTCATGGTCGTGGATGACCCGAACCAGCGACACGACATCGGCCTCGGCGGGCAGGGGGTCGGCCAGGAAGTCGCCGCCGACGACGGTCACCCGCCCGGCCATCCCGGCCGCGCGCAGGGCCTCGTCCGCCCGCGCCGCCACCGCCGGCAGGTCGAACAGGGTGACTCGGGTACGCGGTGCCCGAGTCGCCACCGCGCGGGCGAAGATGCCCTCGCCGCCCCCCAGGTCCAGCCAATGCCGCGCCCCACCGGGCGGAAAGGCGGCCAGGATGTCGTCGGCGATGAGCGCCTGCGAGGCAGCCATCAATTGCGAGTACTCGGCCACCGCCGCGTCGGACACGGCCGTCGGCGTGTCGGCCTCCACATAGGCCCAGTAGCGCGACAGCGCCGTCGCCCCACCCTCGCCGCGCAGCAACGCGACCGGGTCGGCCAGGTCGGCATAGAGCAGCGTATGATGCTCCACCATGGCGCCGATGGACGGATTGCCCAGCAGCGCGGCCCCCAGTTCCCCCAGCCCGTGGCGGCCGCGCGAGCGGGGCTCGGTGATCAGCAGAACCGTGGTGGCGCTCAGCAGCCGGGCGGTGGCCTCCTGCGTCAGGCCCAGGCGCCGGGCCAGGGCGGGCACCGCGATCGGTCCCTCGGCCAGCACCTCGCACAGCCGCAGCCGCACCACCGCCAGCAGCACCTGGGAGTACACGAACCCCGCGCACAGGTCGAACAGGTCGCGGGCGCGCCGCCGGGCCTTCCACCGCACCACCGGAAACCCCGCCGCCCAGCGCTGAATGGCGGGCCGGGCGATGAGGCGGTCGCGCAGGGCCTTCAGCCAGTCGGCCAGCCCGTGCAGGGCGCGATCCTCGGGATCCTCGGGGTCGTCGGCTCCGGGCCACGGGGCCCCCGGACGCGCCGTGGTTCCGGTCACGGCCAGGGGGTCCGGCACCGACCCCGGCGCCGGGATCCCCCGGGGCGGCGGCGCCGACGCGGTCACGCCGCTTGCCGGGCCAGTTCCTTGGGCACGAACCGGCCGGTCTCGTCGAGAATGTGCGCCTGGAGGGCCTCGCGCCCCGGACACGGCGGAATGGACCCCACGGCCTCGCCCACCAGGGCCTTGAGCCGGGTGATCGCCCCGACCACACCCAGTTCGGCGACCGCGTTGGGGCGGCCCAGCGCCGCGTCCTGTCCCCGCGGCTTGCCCAGCCGTTCGGGGTCGGCCGCCACGTCGCGCAGGTCGTCGGCCACCTGATAGGCCTCGCCCAGCTTGGCCCCCAGCGTCCGCCAGGCGACCGGATCGGGATGGCCGGCGGCGGCCCCGCCAGCCTCGGTGGCGGCGGCGAACAGCACGCCCGTCTTGGCGCGGTGATACTCGGCGAGGTCCACCTCCGGCTCGCTTTCCCACGCCTGGCCGGCGCACAGGCCGGCGGGCGCGCCGATGGCGGCGGCCACGATGTCCACCAGCCGGCCCATGCGCTCCGGCGCCGCCACGACACCGCGCGCCAGGGTCTGGAAGGCCAGCACGATCAACGCGTCGCCGGTCAGCACCGCCAGCGGCTCGCCATAGACCCGGTGCACGGTGGGCTTGCCCCGGCGGATGTCGGCGTTGTCGAAACAGGGCATGTCATCGTGCACCAGGGAGGCGCAGTGCAGCACCTCGATCGCCACCGCCGCCGAGTCCGTGGCCGCCGGCATGTCATCCCCGCAGGCCATGGCCACCGCCAGGCACAGGCGCGGCCGAATGCGCTGCCCGGCCCCGAACACCGCGTGCCGCATGGCGGCGGCCAGCTTGGGCGGACCCGCCGGAGTCTCGATGCGGGCGAACGCGGCGTCCAGCGCGGCTTCGATCCGGTGTCCTGACTCCATTGGTCCGTCTCCCCAGGCATCCCGTAAAACCGTGCCGAGTCCCGGCCGGCCCGCGCGGCGCGCCGCCAGGCGGCGGCCCCCATGACGCATCGGCAGTGTAAACACTTGTTGTCACCCCGATGTGTCATCTAGAGTGGACATCCCACTTCGGCGAGTCAACGACCATGTATGGCGGCTCCACTCTTGAACCGGAAGGATCGCGCGTGAGGGGACCGTTGCATGCCCGCTAGCCCGACCGCCGAACGCCGGGTGGTGATCGTGGGCGCCGGCATGGGGGGCCTGTCGGCCGCCATCGATCTGGCCGCGCGCGGCGTCGCCGTGGATGTGATCGAGGCGCAGGCGGCGCCCGGCGGCAAGATGCGGCAGGTGGCCGCCGGCGACACCTGGGTGGACGCCGGACCGACGGTGTTCACCATGCGCTGGGTGATCGACGACCTGCTGGCCGCCGCCGGCACCCGCATCGAGGACCATGTCACGCTCCATCCGCTGTCGGTGCTGGCCCGGCACGCCTGGGACTATGGCGACCGTGACCAGAGGCTGGACCTGTTCACCGATCCCCGGCGCACCGAGGACGCCATCGGCGCCTTCGCCGGCGCCGCCGAGGCCCGCCGCTTCCGGACCTTCCGCGCCGAGGCGGCGCGCATCTACGACCTGCTCGACCACACCTTCATCCGCGCCTCGCGGCCCAGCATGCCGGAACTGGTGCGGCGCGGCGGCCTGCGCATGGCCGGCGTGCAGCCCTTCACGACCCTGTGGTCGCTGCTGGGCAAGTCCTTCCAGGACCCCCGCCTGCGGCAGCTGTTCGGCCGCTACGCCACCTATTGCGGCTCCTCGCCGTTCCTGGCCACCGCCACCCTGATGCTGGTGGTGCACGTGGAACTGAACGGCGTCTGGGGCGTGGACGGCGGCCTGCACGCCCTGGCCCGCGCCCTGGCCGGGGTGGCCGAGTCCCGGGGTGTCACCCTGCGCTACGGCCAACGGGTCACGGATATCGCGGTCACCGGGGGGCGTGCCTCGGCCGTCACCCTGGACACCGGCGAGCGCCTGGAAGCCGACGCCATCATCGTCAACGCCGACGTCAACGCCCTGGCCAGCGGCGCCTTCGGTCCGGCGGTGGCGCAGGCCGTGCCGGGTGTGCCGGTCAAGGCGCGGTCGCTGTCGGCGCTCACCTGGACCATGACGGCGCGGCCCGACGGCGTCCCGCTGTCCCATCACACCGTGGTCTTCGGCCCCGACTACCCCGGGGAGTTCCGCGCCATCTTCGATCGTCATCGCTTGCCGGAGGCGCCCACGGTCTATATCTGTGCGCAGGATCGCCTGGATGAAACCACCCCTGGCGCGACTCCGAGGGACGCGGAGCGCCTGCTGGTGCTGGTCAATGCCCCCCCTGTCGGCGAGTCCCGGACACCCGCCCTCGACCCCGCGGAGATCGACGCATGTCAGGATCGGACCTTTGCCCTGCTGGACCGCTGCGGACTGCGGATCCGGCCGGACCCGGACAGCGTCACGGCCACCGGCCCCCGGGAGTTCAACAGGCTGTTTCCGGCCACCGGGGGCGCCCTCTACGGACGGGCCTCGCATGGCTGGCAAGCCTCGTTCACCCGGCCGGGCGCGCGCACGCGGATCCCGGGCCTGTACCTGGCGGGGGGCAGCGTGCACCCGGGGCCGGGGGTGCCGATGGCGGCGCTGTCGGGCCGGCAGGCCGCTTCGAGCGTGATGACGGACCTCACTTCGACCAGCCGGTTCCACCGGGTGGCTACGCCTGGTGGTACGTCGACGGGCTGAGCCACGACGGCCGTCATGCCATCACCCTGATCGCCTCGGTGGGAAGCGTGTTCTCGCCGTACTATGCGTGGTCGGGACGACGGCACCCGGAAAACCATTGCAGCCTGAACGTCGCGGTCTACGGCAACCCCGGGAACCGCTGGGCCATGACCGAGCGCGGCCGGAGCGCCCTGCACCGGGAGCCGCGCCGCCTGGTGATCGGCCCCAGCCGCGTGGAGTGGGACGGCCGCACCCTGGTGTTCCACATCCGCGAGCGCGGCGCCCCCGTGCCGCTGCCGGTTCGCGGCACCGTCCGGGTGACGCCGCCGGCCATCACCCACCGCTCCTTCGCCATCGACCCGCTGGGGCGGCACCGCTGGTGGCCCGTCGCCCCGCACGCCGACATCGAGGTGGACCTGACCCAGCCAGCGCTGCACTGGACGGGCGCCGGATACTGGGATTCCAACTGGGGGTCGGAGTCCCTGGAAGAGGGCTTCGAACGCTGGACCTGGTCGCGCGCCCCGCTGCCCGACGGCGGCGCGGCCATCCTCTACGACCCCACCCCGCGCCACGGCCAGGGCGAGCCGCTGGCGTTGCGCTTCGCCCCCGGATGCGGCGAGGCCCAGGTGGTCGACTGCCCGCCGCGCGTGCCCCTGCCCGGAACCCGCATCTGGCGCATCGCCCGCGACACCTTCGCCGACCCCGGGACGCGGGCCCGCGTGGCCCGCACGGTGGAGGACACCCCGTTCTACGCCCGCACGGTGCTCGACACCCACCTGCTGGGTCGGCCGGTCAGCGCCATGCACGAGAGCATCTGCCTCGACCGCTTCCGGCGCACCATCGTGCGCCTGATGCTGCCGTTCCGCATGCCGCGCATCCCCTGGGGCAAGCCGGGGGCGTAGGGGAAGCCGGACCGCCCCTCACCCATCCATCCGGCGGCGGCGCCAGGGAATGGTGCCGAACGCGATGCCCTCGTCTCGCAGGGCCTCGGCCTCGGTCGGGGTGGTGTCGCCGTAGATGCCGCGCGCCTCGGCCTCGCCGTAGTGGATGCGGCGCGCTTCCTCGGCGAAGCCATCGCCCACGTCGTCACAGGTAGCCTCCACCTTGGCCCGCAACGTCTCCAGGGCCTCCACCAGCCGCGCCGCCGCCGCGTCCCTGGAGGGCGCGGGATCGGTCGTCAATACCGGCCCGTCAGGCGGCGTGCCCGATCCCGCCCCCACCGGGACGGCACCAGGACCCGCTTCGGGGGACGGATCCACGGCCGGACCGCCGCCACCGCCCTGCGTCGCCGTGGGCCGCGGCGTATCGGAGGGACGGTCGCCGCCCGCCCCGGCCGGCTCGCGGCGGGCGCCGTGATGGCGCCGGATGCTGGGCGCCATGATCGCCTTGCCCACCCGCGCGGAGCCGCACATCGGACAGGCGATCACCCCCGCCCCGGCCTGACGGTCGTAGGCCCCGCTGTCGCGGAACCATGCCTCGAACTCATGACCGTTGTCGCAGCACAGGGTATAGAGGATCATCGCTTTATCCGCGTGTTCGGGCGCATGGTCGGGACCACGTCGCGTGAGCCACACCCGTCTGCTTACCGGGGGCCAGGAAACCACACAAGCCATTTACCCGCCGCCGGGCACGGGTCCCGCCCCGAAACACCCCTCCCGAGCCTCCCCAAGGCCCCCTTCAGGACAGCCCCCATGCCACCGCCCCGCGTCCATCTGGCGCTGACCGAACCGGCGCCCTGGATCACCCGCTTCGCCGCCCTGATCCGGCCCGGCGGCACCGTCCTGGACGTGGCCTGCGGCGGCGGCCGGCATGCCCGCTGGCTGCTGGACCGGGGCTTCCACCTTACCCTTGTGGACCGGGACACCACCGCCGTCGCCGACCTGGCGGACCGGGCCGACGTCATCGCCGCCGACCTGGAGGACGGCACCCCGTGGCCGCTGGCCGGGCGCCGCTTCGACGCCGTGGTGGTCACCAACTACCTGTTCCGGCCGCTGCTGTCCCGCCTGGTGGAAAGCGTGGCCCCGGGGGGTGTGCTGCTCTACCAGACCTTCGCCGTCGGCAACGAACGCTGGTCGCGGCCGCGCGATCCCGATCACCTGCTGCGTCCCGGGGAACTGCTGACGGCGGTGGCCGGCCGGTTGCAGGTGGTGGCCTTCGAGCAGGGCATCGTCCAGCGGCCCGGCCGTGACCGCCCGGCCGTGGTCCAGAGCCTGTGCGCGGCGGCCACCGATCAGCCGCTGGCGGTGCCGCCATCCTTGCCCGCCGCCGCGCCGGCCTCCGTCGGCGGCGCCCCGGTGACCGGATCGCCGAACTGACGGATGCGGCGGTAGATGGTGCTGGGGCTGACCTCCAGCAGAGCCGCGGCGCGCGGCACGTTGCCGGCGCAGGCCCGCAGCGCCGTGGTCATATGCTCCCATTCGACCTGCCACATGGGACGCAGGCCATGGGCCTGACGCACGGCCTCCAGCCCGCCGGCGGGCATCGCACCGGACGTGGGCGCCGGCGGCGGGACCGGGGACAGCGGTAACGGCGAGGCCGGGGCCACGGCCTGGGACGGAGCGACACCCGGCGGTTCCCCCCTCGGCCCGGCGGCGGGGGTTCCGCGGGCCCTTCCTTCCGCGTGGCGGCGGGGTCCGTCCAGCATGGCCTCGGTGACCAGCGGCCCCTCGTTCAGCACCACCACGTTGCGCAACACGTTCTGAAGTTGCCGCACGTTGCCGGGCCACGGCAGACGCGACAGCAGGTCCTCCGCCCCGGGCGTGAAGCCCTGGAAGTGCCGGCCTTCCTCAGCCGCGTAGCGCTCCAGCAGGGCGCGCGCGATCTCGACCACGTCGCGATCGCGCTCCCGGAGCGGCGGCAGCAGGATGGGGATGACATGCAGGCGGAAGTACAGGTCCTCGCGGAACCGGCCGGCGCCGACCTCGGCCCAGGGGTCGCGGTTGGTGGCGCAGATGAAGCGCACGTCCACGGCCACCAGGCGACTTCCGCCGACCGGCTGCACCGTGCCGGTCTGGATGAAGCGCAGCAGCTTGGCCTGCAAGGCCAGGTCCATCTCGCAGATTTCGTCCAGAAACAGGGTGCCGCCGTTGGCCCGCACGGCGGCGCCCTCGCGGTCGCCAATGGCCCCGGTGAAGGCGCCCTTCACATGCCCGAAAATCTCGCTTTCGATCAGATCGTGGGGAATGGCCGCGCAATTGAGCGCCACGAACGGCCCCCGGGCGCGATCGCTGGCCTGGTGCAGGGCGGTGGCGCAGACCTCCTTGCCGGTCCCCGACTCGCCGGTGATGAAGACGCTGGCGCGGGAGCGGGCGGCGGCCTCGATGGTCCGGTAGACCCCCTGCATCGCCAGCGACGACCCGATGAAGCCGTGAAAGGCCTCGCGCCCCAGTTCGCGCTTGATGCGGCGAATGGCGCCGGCCATGGCGTGACGCTCGACCGCGTTGCGCAGCGTGACGCGCAGGCGATCGGCGGCGAACGGCTTGGTCAGGAAGTCATCGGCGCCCTCGCGCATGGCCTCCACGGCCACCTGAAGGGACCCCTGGGAGGTCACCACGACCACCGCCATCTCCTGGTCGGCGGCACGGATCTCGCGCAGCAGGTCGAGCCCCGACAGGTCCGGCAGGTACAGGTCCAGGATCACCGCCACCACCCCGCCGCTCGCCAGCAAGGCGCGGGCCTCGGCACCGGTCTCGGCCAGATCGACGGGCCAGGCCGTGTCCTTCAAGTACTCCATGTAGACGCGGGCCATCGAGGGCGTGTCCTCGACCAGCACCACCCGACCCGAGGGGGCCGCGATCGACGCCTCGGCGGGACCCACGTCGTCACCGGGAGAAGACGGCAGGGATTGAACCATCGATGGACTCCGGACCGGCCAAAGGGGTCTGCACCCTTGGTCTCACGCCTTCAGTCTACCGGATGACTCCCGGAATGAAACGCGCAATGCGATTGGAATTGAGACTCTATCGTTTTAAACGCGCGTCCACGCCCGGAGTCTTTACACCGGAAAGCGAACCACGACCACTCGGCCTCCCCTGACTCACCCTCGCGTCGTTTTTCTTCGGACCGACGTTGCGCCTGGCCGATCCACCGCCGGCCGTCCCGGAGGACCTCGTCACCAGGCCAGCGACACACCGCATCGGTGTGCGGCGGCGTCTGTGGGGGCGGCCGTGAACCGGGAATCAGCCCCGGGCCGGCACGCCGTCGTCGTCCAGGTCGGCGTGCTCCACCGGCAAGGTCTCGACGTGCCGGCCATCCTCCGACAGCGCCAGGGCCAGGCGGCCGTGCTTGAGGGCCAGGGCGTCGTCGCCGAACAGCTCCCGGCGCCATCCCTCCAGGGCCGGCACGGCGGCCGTGTCGTGGGCGGCGATGCGCTCCAGGTCGGCGGACGAGGCCACCAGTTTCTGGGCGACCCCGGCATCCTCGCACTTCATCTTCAACAGCACCTTGAGCAGGTCGACGATCGGCCCCAGGCCCTGGGGCGTGTCCTCGCGATCCGGCGCGCGCGGCAGGTCCTCGACATTGCGCGCGCGGGCCACGCCGAGGGCCTCCAGGATCTCGCGGCCATGGCGCCCCTCGGCGTGGCTTCGCGACATCGAGCGCACCTGCGCCAGGGTATCCACGCTGTCGGGGTCCTGGGCGGCGATGTCCAGCAAGGTCTCGTCCCGCACCACCCGCTGGCGCGGCAGGTCCTTGTCCTGCGCCTCGCGCTCGCGCCAGGCCGCCAGTTCGATGACCGCCGCCAGGAAGCGCCGCGACTTGCCGCGAATCTTCAGGCGCCGCCAGGCATCGGCCGGATCGGTCTCGTACACCGCCGGGTTGGTGAGCGCCGCCATTTCCTGGTCGAGCCAATGGGCCCGCCCGGTCTGGGCCAGCTTGTCCGCCAGCTTGCGGTAGACCTCGCGCAGGTGGGTGACATCGGACAGCGCATAGGCCAGATGCTTGTCGGACAATGGCCGGCGCGCCCAGTCGGTGAAGCGCATGGTCTTGTCGATGCGCGCCTTGGCGAGACGGGAGGCCAGGATCTCGTAGCTGACCTGATCGCCGAAGCCGCACACCATGGCGGCCACCTGGGTGTCGAAGATCGGCTGGGGCAACTCCCCCATGAGACGGTGAAAGATCTCCAGATCCTGGCGGGCGGCGTGAAACACCTTCAGCACCGACCGGTCGCGCATCAGGTCCATCAGCGGCCCGAGGTCGATGCCGGGCGCCAGGGGGTCGATGCAGCACGCCTCGTCCGCGCCGGCCACCTGCACCAGACACAGCAGGGGCCAGTACGTCTTCTCGCGCATGAACTCGGTGTCGACGGTCACCACTGGATCGCCGCGCAACCGCTCGCGGAACGCCGCGAGGTCATCTGTGGATTGAATCAAGGACATACTGGCCTTCTAGCCGCTGACTGACGAGATGGCAAGCACCGCTCTTCGCTGGCCACGGCAACGGGTTCGGGTTCACGTCTGGCGCGGCACCTGATGATACGGTCATCGACCATGACCGTTAAAGCCTGTGGCCGGCCCGTGCCGTCACGGCGGGGACCGCCCCGCACGCGGATGGGCCGCGCGATACACCTGTTTCAGGCGCTCCGTATCCACGGCGGTGTAGCGCTGCGTGGTGGACAGCGAGGCATGGCCCAGCAGCTCCTGAATGGTGCGCAGGTCGCCCCCCCGCCCCAACAGGTGGGTGGCGAAGCTGTGCCGCAAGGCGTGCGGCGTGGCGCTGTCGGGCAGGCCCAGCAGCGCCCGCAGGTGCCGCACCTGACGCTGGGCCACGCCCGGGTTGAGCCGCTTGCCGCGCAGGCCGACGAACAGCGGATCGTCGGCCGTCAGCGAGAACGGGCAGGCCGCGCGGTAGTCGGCCAGGGCCTCCGCCACCACCGGCAGCACCGGGACGACCCGCTGCTTGTTGCCCTTGCCGGTGACCACCAGGGTCCCGCCGGTCGGCGCCTCGCGCTGGGTCAGGGCCAGGGCCTCGCCCAGGCGCAGGCCGGCGCCATAAAGAAGCGTCAGCAGCGCCACGTCCCGCTTGGCCACCCAGGGATCGTCCTGCAAGTCTCCCACCGTCTCCAGCACCTCGCGGGCCTCGTCCTCGGCGAGGGCCTTGGGCACCGCTTGCGGCGGGCGGGGTCCCCTCACCTGCCCGAGGGCCGGATTGTGGGCGATGCCCTCGCGATCCAGCCAGCGGAAGAAGCCGCGCACCGTGGACAGCGCCCGCGCCTGGGCGCTCCGCGACAGGCCGTCCGCCGTGCGGCGCGCCAGCCAGGCCCGGAAATCGGCGGGCGTCAGGGTGGCCAGGTCGGCGATGGTGGGCGGCCCGCCCAGATGCTCGGCCAGGACCGCCAGGAAGCCCGCCAGGTCGCGGCCGTAGGCATCCACGGTGTGCGGGCTGGCCCGGCGCTCCCCCCACAACCAGGCGCGCCAGCGGCCCACCGCCTCCGTCAGGCCCTCGTCGGCCAGCAGGGGCGGCGGCGGCGGCAGGGTCGCGGCATGGACGGCACGAGACGGCATGGGCGGGCTCTCCGTCAGGGACACTCCGGCTCAACACGATATTGAGCGTCGGGCGGACTCGGCGCGCGCGACACCGGCTTGCCTCAGGCCGTCGTCCGCTCCCCGAAGGTCCACTGGCGCACGCAGTGCTCGACCACGCGGGCGACGAAGGACAGCAGGTCGCTCGCCTGGTCCTCGTGGAAGGCCCCGGACCGGCGCGAGCCCAGGGCCAGCAGGCCCGGGGGGTGGCCGTTGCCGGGCTCCAGGCGGGCCAGGGCGTCACTGGCCACCTGCGGCGCCACGGCGCCGAACAAGCGCGGCTCGGCGCGCGCGCGGGCGCGCAGGGCGATGGGCCGGTTCCGGGGCGCGACCTCGTCCACGAACCCGGCCGGCAGCACCGCCAGCGGGACCGAGCGCGCCGGCAGGATACCGCCCTCCTCCACTGCCAGGACGGCCACGTCGACGTCGAGCAACAGCGGCAGATCGCGCGCGACCGCGTCGCCCAGGTTGCCCCGCTCGTCGCCCTGCAACACCGCCAGCACGGCCTGGTGGGTGCGCTTGATGATGGACATGTTCACGCGCGCGGTCTGGATCAGGGCGTCGGTACCGTCGCGCAGGTCGCGCAGTTCCTCCTGCAGGCGCCGCACCAGGAAGTCGCGCATGTCCACCACCGTCCGGTCGGCGCCGGCACCGGGCATGACCAGATGCAGGATGGCGTCCGGATTGCGGTCCAGGAAGCCGGGGTTGGCCTCCAGGAAGGCCAGCACCTGCGCCTCGGTGGGTCCCGCCGGATCCTTGGCGGGAGCGGCGGACGGGGAATCGGACTCGGCCACGGCGGGTCTCCGGATGGCGGGGAAAGCGTCACGGCGGGCGGGGACGCGGCGCGCCCCCGCCGGCGGCCGGTCACGCCTCGGGCAGGGTCTGGCCGGTCTTGTCCCAGTCGGCCAGGAACGCCGTCAGCCCCGCGTCGGTGAGCGGATGGTTGAACAGCTGCCGCAGCACCTTGGGCGGCACCGTCACCACGTCGGCGCCCAGGCGCGCGGCGTCCACGACGTGGATGGGGTGGCGCACCGAGGCCACCAGCACCTCGGTGGTGAAGGCGGGATAATTGGCGTAGATCTGGACGATATCGCCGATCAGGCTCATGCCGTCCTGGCCGATGTCGTCCAGGCGGCCGACGAAGGGCGAGACGAAGGCCGCGCCGGCCTTGGCCGCCAGGATCGCCTGGGCGGCCGAGAAGCACAGGGTGACGTTGACCGCCGTCCCCTCGTCCGCCAGGGTGCGACAGGCGCGCAGGCCATCGGGGGTCAGCGGCAGCTTGATGGTGACGTTGTCGGCGATGGCCCGCAAGGCGCGGGCCTGGCGCAGCATGCCGTCGGTCTCGGTGGCCACCACTTCGGCGCTGACCGGGCCGGTCACGATGGCGCAAATATCCTTGACCAGATCAACAAACGGACGGCCGGCCTTGGCCGCCAGGGTCGGGTTGGTGGTCACACCGTCCAGCAGTCCGGTGGCCGCCAGATCGCGGATCTCGGCCACCTCGGCCGTATCGACGAAGAACTTCATGACGAGCGGTTGTCCCTTGAGGTTTCAAGCCCGTGACCGGAGGCCCATCGCCTCGGGTCGGGCCCGCGTGGCGTCCATGAACGACGCCCGCTAGACTGTAGCCCATGACTCACGACGGCACCAGATCAAGCCCCGGCCTCGCCCCCTCGCCCTCCCTGTTCCAGGACGGCCCGCGACTGTCGGTGCTGCTGCCGGTGCCGGTGGACGCGCCCTATGATTACTGGGCGGGGCCGGACCTCGCCACGCTGGTGCCCGGCGATGTGGTGCGAGTCCCGCTGGGCCAGCGGATCGAGACCGGCGTGGTCTGGGGTCCGGGCGCCGCCGACCTCCCGGACCACAAGCTGCGGCCCGTGCTGGAACGGCTGGACAGCCCCCCCTTGCCCGCCCCCTTGCGCGCCCTGGTGGAGTGGTGCGCCGCCTACACCCTGGCCCCGCTGGGACAGGTGCTGCGCCTGGCGCTGTCCGTGCCGGAGGCGCTGGATCCGCCCAGGCCTCGCGCGGGATATCGCGCGGCGGTGACCGACCTCGCCGACGTCCCCGGCCTGCGCGCCACCGACGCCCGCCGCAAGGCCCTGGCGGCCGCCGCCGGCTGGCCCCTGACCGAACCGCCGCCCAGCGCCGCCACCCTGGCGCGGCGGGCCGGCGTCACGCCGGCGGTGATCAAGGGCCTGGCCGAGGCCGGCGGCCTAGCCCTGGTGCCGGTGGTCGAGGAACCGGTGGTGCCGACACCCGATCCCCGCCGGCCGGGACCGCTGCTGTCGCCAGACCAGCGCGCGGCCGCCGGGCGGTTGCGGGCGATGGTCGGCGCCGGCTTCGGGGTGGCCTTGCTGGAGGGCGTGACCGGCTCCGGCAAGACCGAAGTATACTTCGAGGCCATCGCCGAGACCCTGGCCGCCGGTCGCCAGGTGCTGGTGCTGCTGCCGGAGATCGCGCTCACCGCCCGCTGGCCGGCCCGCTTCGCGGGGCGTTTCGGCGCCCTCCCGGTCCCCTGGCATTCCGATCTGCCGCGCAGCCAGCGGCGCGACCTCTGGCGGGCCGTGGCGCGGGGGCGCGCACCGGTGGTGGTGGGCGCGCGCTCGGCGTTGTTCCTGCCCTTTCCCGACCTGGGCCTGATCATCGTCGACGAGGAACACGACGGCGCCTTCAAGCAGGACGACGGGGTCCCCTACAACGCGCGCGACATGGCCGTGGTGCGCGCCCGCACCGGCGATCTGCCGGTCATCCTGGCGTCGGCCACGCCGGCGCTGGAGACGGTGCTGAACGCCCGCACCGGTCGCTATCGGCATGTGCCGCTGCCCCGGCGCCACGGCGGTGCCCGGCTGCCGGACATGGCGACCCTGGACCTGCGCGCGCACCCACCGGAAAAGTGGTCGCGCGAGGGCGTGCCCGCCCAATCCTTCCTGGCGCCGCCGTTGCTGGATGCCATGGTCGAGACCCTGACGCGCGGCGAACAGACGCTGCTGTTCCTGAACCGGCGGGGGTACGCGCCGCTGACCCTGTGCCGGGCCTGCGGTCATCGGCTGCACTGCCCGCACTGCTCGGCCTGGCTGGTGGAGCACCGCCACCGCCGCCAGCTCCGGTGTCACCACTGCGGCCACGCGATCCCGACGCCGCCCCGCTGCCCGATGTGCGACGCGGCCGACACCCTGGCCGCCTGTGGTCCCGGAGTCGAGCGCCTGGCCGAGGAAGTGGCCGCGCGCTTTCCCCAGGCCCGAACGGTGGTGGCGGCGTCGGACACCCTGGCCGGGCCGGCGTCGGCGGCCGAGATGATGGAGCGCATTGAGGCCGGCGGCGTGGACATCATCATCGGCACCCAGGTGATGGCCAAGGGCCACCATTTTCCGCTGCTGACCCTGGTGGGGGTGGTCGATGCCGACCTGGGCCTGTCGGGGGGCGACCTGCGGGCGGCCGAACGCACCTTCCAGCTCCTGCACCAGGTGGCCGGCCGCGCCGGCCGCGCCGAGCGCCCGGGCCGGGTGCTGTTGCAGACCACCGACCCGGCCCATCCTGTCATGCGGGCGCTGGTGGAGGGCGACGCCGAGCGGTTCCTGTCCGTGGAGGCCGAAACCCGCCAGGCGCTGACCATGCCCCCGTTCGGCCGGCTGGTGGCGTTGATCGTGTCCGGACGTGACGAGGACGCGGTGGTCACCGCCGGTCGCGCCCTGGCCGCCAGCGCACCCCGGGTCGCGGGGGTCGAGGTGCTGGGGCCGGCCCCGGCGGCGCTGGCGCTGCTGCGCGGCCAGCATCGCCACCGGCTGCTGCTCAAGGCCACGCGAGACGTGCGGGTTCAGCCGCTGGTGCGCGACTGGCTCGGCGCCACCACCCTGCCCCGGGGGATCCGGGTGCGGGTGGACGTCGACCCCTACGGCTTCCTGTGATCCCAGCGGTCATTCTCAATGACCGTCGGTATAAGTCGTGCGCCTTTGCCCCAGACGAAAGGACGCACACAGCCTCTTTTGTCTGGATCAGTGCACTAGCAGTCTGTCGGGTTTGGCCGCGCGGCCTTGAGTTTAGGTGGTGGCGCGGGTGTCATGCGGCCCTGAGGCGGGCCATCCGCTTGCAGTT
>NZ_JACIGK010000036.1 GCF_014197915.1 Roseospira visakhapatnamensis | reverse complement strand
ACGCAGCCTTTCGATCCCTCCTGGGAATCGTCACCACCAAAGGCCCCATCACCTACGATATGTTGATCGCACCGGAAGCAAAGGGATAAGCCTTTTGACGGAAACAGATACTTGATGAGCAATATCCTTGCCTGAGCATCGTGAAGATCGAACAGCGCCGTTTGCAAGCCGCGACCCCGACTAGCAGACGCGCTATCAGCCTCGCTGGTTCCACTTGAAAAGCTCAGAAACCCACGGAGAATGGTTGGCGTCCTGATAGACGAGCGCCAGCTCCTTTCGATCATGTTGCGCCTACACAGAATAGCCGTCACGCCTTGCTCAGCGTATTGGCCGGTTTATGAACATGCTGGCCCGCAATGGTCCCAGTATTTATGCCGCAAAGAACGGCCGCGTCAAACTCGCGGCCCTTCGCGCACCGCCCCCCGAACTCCCTAGCGTAAGGAGCATAAGGTTAACGAGACGGTGCACGAACGTCGACGGCCTTTGGTATCACCCCGATGCTGGGGAAGGGCAGGCCATCGTGAACGCCGGAACCGTTACCTGCTGGCTCCCGAATCGGCGTTTTGTTGGTCTTTCTTTAGGGCCAGTTTGACCCGCGACCGACGCGGCGGGTGGGCCGATCGGGGCGCGCGGATCGGTCCAGAGGCCTTCCGCCGGCGCGCGATTCTCGCATCCCCTGCCATCCTCATCGATGCGTCAGGCCGCCCATGCGGAGACGCGTATGGCCGCGATGCCAACGCCTTTGCCCGCCTGGGACGCTCAGACCGGCGACGGAGCTGGCGGTCTGCGGCCGCCCGATGAAGCCTGTCTTCTGTCCGCTGAAAGCATGCCCGACGATGGCCACTCCGGTCTCCCATGGCGTCCGTGTCCTGCGCGCGGAACCATCCCTGCGTGTCTCCTGAAGGCCGTGAACCCGCGCCGCGCCGGTCCAACCCCGCGCCCCGACAAATTTCCCCTGGGTCCTTCGGACCCATTCCTCGCGGACCAAATTTGCCGGGCCTTGGGGTCCTCCCCTGCGGTCCGGCCCTTCGCTGCGCTGCGGGTGGGCCGGCACGTCTCGCGGGCTCCCTGGCCGAGACATCGCAGGGATGGTCCCGGCGAGACACGGGTAAGGAGACCGATCATGGCCATCACTCTCGGCACGTTCACCAAGCAGGACGACAACAGCTTCACCGGCACCCTGAAGACCCTGAACGTCACCGCCAACCTGAGCATTGTCCCGGTCGCCAAGGCGTCCGACAACGCTCCCGACCACCGCGTCTACGCGGGCGCCGGCCAGCGTTACGAGGTCGGCGCGGGCTGGAGCCAGGTCGCCAAGTCCAGCGGCGAGACCTACCTCAACCTCAAGATCGGCGCGCCCGAATTCGGCCCCCACTGGGTCCGTGCGCGGCTGGTCAAGCTGGAGCGCCCCGGCGACGACGGCACCACCCACATCGCCCTGTGGGAGCCGCGCGACCGCTGATCCCGCCCCGTTCACGAGCCCCGCCCCGGTGCGCCGGTGGCGGGGTTTCGGGTGTTCGGGCCGGGTCCGTCCGCGCATGCTATCCCTACGCCCAAGGGGGGCTCGAAAACCCCCGCGTCTGTTTTCGAGCGTCCCGCGCCGCCCTCATGCCCGTCACCCTGGCCCCGTTGCATCCCCATACGAGGAGAACCCGGCCATGGACGATAAAAACGACTCTGGGGCCACCCGGGCGGCCCAGGCCAAGAAGGGCAGCCCGTTCCTGAACACCGCGCAGGCCGCGTTTTACGTCGGGCTGTCGCAGCGCACGCTGGAAAAAATGCGCCTGACCGGTGGTGGCCCGCGCTTCCGCAAGCACGGTCGATACGTGCGCTACCACATCGATGACCTGGACGCCTGGTCGTTGGGCGAACAGCGCGCGTCGACCTCGGACGCGGGAGAGACGCCATGACCGACCGCGCCATCCTGCGCCGCCGTCGGCGCCAACACCCGGCCGTGCTGGCACTGGCCGGCCTGGGCGTGGCGATCCTGTCGCTCACACCGACCGAACGCGCCGTGCCCTGGCTGGTGTGGAACGCGTCTGCCAGCGTGCCCGTCGGGCTCTATCGCGTGACCGACGCGCCCGCCGAACGAGGTGCCCTGGTGCTGGTCCGGCCACCCGACGACGTGGTCGCGCTGGCCGCTGAACGCGGATACCTGCCGGCCGGGGTGCCTCTGATCAAGCGCATTACGGCGGCCCCCGGCGATCACGTCTGCGCCGTCGGCTCGGCGGTCGTCCTGCACACCCAAACCGTCGTTCCCCGCCGGGAGACGGACGCCGCCGGACGCCCGTTGCCGCGCTGGAGCGGGTGCCGCCGTCTCGCCGACGGCGAGGTTTTCCTGCTCATGGCGGACGCTCCGGATTCCTTCGACAGCCGGTACTTCGGGCCGGTGCCGTCGGCCTCGGTGATGGGGAGGCTCGTACCGTTATGGACCGACTGACGTTCGCCCTGCTGGGCGCGGTGGCGGTTTGCGCCGCGCCCGCTCAGGCCGCTGACCTTGCCGAGTGGCGGCCCCATATCGCCGAGGCCGAACGCAGATTCGGCGTGCCGGCCGCCTGGATCGAGGCCGTTCTGACCGCCGAAAGCGCTGGCGATCGCGTGGCCGTATCGCCGAAAGGGGCCATGGGCCTGATGCAGATTATGCCCGCGACCTGGGCCGAATTGCGCGCCGAACACGGCCTGGGAACCGATCCCTTCGCGCCCCGTGACAACATTTTGGCCGGCGCCGCGTACCTGCGCGCGATGCACGACCGGTTCGGCTTTCCGAGGCTGTTCGCCGCCTACAATGCCGGCCCGACGCGCTATCAGGCGCACCTGATCACAGGCGATCCGTTGCCAGCCGAGACCCGTGCTTTCCTGGTCCGGGTGACGGGATTGATCGGCGAAACGGCGTCGCCGGACGTCCCAAACGGGCGTCCAAACACGTCCCCCAGCATCGCGGAAACGACCCCAAATCCGTCCGGACGCGGCCTGTTTTTCACGCTCGGAACGACGTCCGGCGCGTCGTTTTCGGCGTCCCAAAGCGGCCTGTTCGTGCCGCTGACAACGGTCACCGACGCCGTCGATTGAACGATCTCAATGGCAATAAAGTTGACGTGCGAAGCATCGCCTCCGGAAAATATCCAATAATATACATCGCATGATATAGTAATTGAGCGCACGGAGAAGAGGATGTGGAGATAAGGCAAGATAAAAGAGGGCCTCCATTCGTCGGCTATCCCGTTGTCTGCACATCGTTTTTCCGGGAGGGCGCTGAAGCGCGAAGAGAGTTTTGCCTCCAGCTCATTGATATCCATTGTCTTTTCAGGAGGCCGCCATGGCCGAGGATGAGTTCACGCCGAAGCTGGGCAAACCCCGGTCGCGCGGCTCCAAAAGCGGCAAGCGCTACGCCCATCAGGTGCTGGCCGCCGTCAACCGGGCCGGCGGTCGCGCCGCGCGCAAGGCGGGCGCCGGGCTCGGCCGCATCGGGCGTGGTGGGGCGCCGGCCGCCGCGCTGGCCGGGCGGGATCGGTCAGCGTCGCGGGTGCGCCGCCGCGTCATCGTCAAGGCGCGCATCGTCCGCCTGGCCGGGAAGGGGATGGACACGGCGCGTGCCCACCTGCGCTACATCCAGCGCGACGGCGTAACCCGCGACGGGGAGCGCGGCGCGCTCTATGGCGCCGACCGGGACCGGGAAGACGGCCGCGCCTTCCTGGATCGGGCCGACGGCGACCGGCACCAGTTCCGCTTCATCGTCGCCCCGGAGGACGGCGCCGAATATAACGACTTGCGGCCGCTGACCCGCCGCCTGATGGCGCAGATGGAAACCGACCTCGGGACCCGGCTGGACTGGGTGGCCATCGACCACTTCAACACCGGCCATCCACACACCCACATCCTGCTGCGCGGCAAGGACGAGCGCGGCCACGATCTGGTCATTGCCCGGGATTACATGGCCCATGGCCTGCGTGAGCGCGCCGCCGATCTGGTCAGCCTGGACCTCGGTCCCCGCACCGAACACGAGATCGCCCTGCGCGACCGCGCCGACATCGAAGCCGAACGCCTTGTGCCGCTGGACCGGCACTTGCGGTCGATGGCCGACGACGATGGCCTCATCTTGCCGGCCGTCCGCGACGCGACCCGCCAGACGTTGCTGGCCGGCCGGCTCAAGAAGCTCGAACGGCTGGGGCTGGCCGAGGAGCAGCGCCCCGGCCGCTGGCGTCTGGATCCCGCCCTGGAGGATACGTTGCGCCGGATGGGCGAACGCGGCGACATCATCAAGACCCTGAACCGGGCGCTTGCCGAACGGGGCCGCGCGCCGGATCCGGTTGAGACCGTGGTCCACGATCCGGGCCATGCCGCGATCCGTGTTGTCGGGCGAGTGGTCGCCCGTGGCCTGTCTGACGAGATCCGCAACCGGCATTACCTGATCGTCGACGGGCTGGATGGTCGAACCCACTACGTCGACATCGGCCAGGGAGATGGTACGGAACCGACACCGCAAGGCGCCATTGTCGCGGTCTCCCCGCGCACCGTTCGGCCGCGCGACGTCGACCGCACGGTGGTCGCCGTCGCCGAGGCCCATGGCGGGCGCTACAGCGTCGACCTCCATCTGGCGCACGACCCGTCGGCGACCGAGGCCTTCGCCGAGACCCATGTCCGCCGGCTGGAGGCCATCCGCCGGGCCACCGGCGCCGTCGAGCGTCAGCCAGACGGCACCTGGGTCATCGGCCCCGATCACCTGGACCGGGTGGCGGACTACGAACGGACCCGGGCGCGCGCGGCGCCGATGGTGGTGCGTGTGCTGTCGCCGCTGTCGCTGGAGCGGCAGGTCGAGACCGACGGCGCCACATGGCTCGACCGCGATCTGACCAGTGAGAGCCCGGAGGCAACGCGCGAGGCCGGCTTCGGCCGAGAGGTGCAAGCCGCGCGGATGCGTCGGACCCGCTGGCTCATCGAGCAGGGCTTGGCCCGGGACGAGGCGGGTGGGGTCCGCTTCCAGCAGACCCTGTTGGCCACCCTGCGCCGGCGCGAGATGACGCGGGCGGCGGGCGCGCTGTCGGAGGAACTCGGTTTGCCCTATACCGAGGCTCGGCCGGGCGAGCGGGTGCAGGGCACCTACCGCCGTGCCGTGGATCTGGCCAGCGGCAAGATGGCCGTGATCGAGAAGGCCCGCGAGTTCACCCTGGTGCCCTGGCGCCCGGTGCTCGACCGCCATGTCGGCCGGTCGGTCTCCGGCGTGATGCGCGGCGAGACCATCTCCTGGACCATCGGCCGCCAGCGCGGCGGGCCGTCGATCTCATGACCCCGGTGGCAGGTCGTATCGCCGCACCCGGATCTCGGCGTCGTCCGCGTCCTCGAGGACAACCTCCAGCACCTGGTTGACCAGATCGGGATGGGCGTCGAGGTCATCCAGGGCCACCTCGAACAACTCGAGCTGCATGTCGAGATCCATGCCGACCGGCCCGGTCAGGCAGATCAGGCCGGCGTGAAGTTCGATGGGGGCGTATTCGCCGCCCTGGCCGGGTGCGCCGGCTGGCCCCCGGAAGTCGACGGCGTTGCGGGTCACGAACGTCCAGTCGCCATCCAGGATCACCGGCATCAAGTCCCAGTCCTTGGCGCCGCCCTTGCTGATCCAGCGCACATGCGAGGCGTCGGGGTGTCCGCGCCGGTGCGCCAGCTTGGTCAACTCCTCGCTCAGGCATTCATCGACCAGCAGCTTCATGCTCGCCGGCGCCTCGGCACCGTTCGATCAACCGTCGGGTGAGCATCCGGCTCCACGACCGACAGCCCGGCGCGGCCGGCCCCGGGCCGGATGGGCCTCCGCGTACAGCACGGCGAGGTCCAGGGTCTCTGCGTCCAGGCCGGGGTAGGCGGACAGGATGCGCTCCCGCGACAGGCCGGTGGCGACCGACGCGGCAAGGTCATGCACCGGAACGCGCGTGCCTTTAACGACCGGCGCGCCACCCAGGATGGCCGGGTCCTCGACCACGCGTGCCCGCGCCGCCGCCAGCCGCCTGCCCCGCGTGTCGGCATCGGCGACGAAAGGAGACAGGCTGACGCTCAGGAAGTCGTCGTCCACGCGCCAGTCGGCGTCTGCCCAGCCTTCGAAGGGACGGATGAGCAGCGAGGCCGTGATGCGCTCCGAAAAGCGGCTGATCAGGGCGAGACGTTCTTCGGCGGTCAATGCCCGCGCGGCGCGGAAATAGAACCCCACCAGCGGGCAGGCGGCCAGATGCACGCGCCGTCCGTCGCCGACCGAGTAGAACCGCTCGGGCAGGATGCGCTCATCGATCACCCGGTTGACGTCGCGCAGGGTGACGCCGGCGACAACGGCGGCCTCGTTGGGGTTCAGCAGGCTGGCGGCCATGACACGCCTCATAAATAATCCGACGCCTCGGAATATAATGCTGTCCAGCCGCCACGCCAAGGACGGTGATGATCCATCGCCCGGCTGGTCGCCGGATCGTACACCGTCGCATCTGAACGCCATTTTCACCCTGCGTCCGCTGCCCGAGCCTTGTCCGCAGCGTCCCGGCATCCTCGCCGGGGCCGGAACGGACGGACGGCGCCATGACCCCCACCAAGCTCTTGATCGGCCAGATCCTGGTCGTCTTCGCCATCGTCATCCTGGGCGTGTGGGCCGCGACGCAGTGGGCCGCCGATATGCTGGGTTATCAGGCCCAACTGGGCGAACCCTGGTTCGTGCTGTTCGGC
Organism: Roseospira visakhapatnamensis; assembly: GCF_014197915.1. Taxonomy (GTDB): domain Bacteria; phylum Pseudomonadota; class Alphaproteobacteria; order Rhodospirillales; family Rhodospirillaceae; genus Rhodospira; species Rhodospira visakhapatnamensis. The sequence goes on along the minus strand of NZ_JACIGK010000036.1, from coordinate 23,659 downwards.
TGGCCGGTCTATCCGCCGTGGGCGTTGTTCTTCTGGTGGTTCGCCTTCGAGGCCTATGCGCCCGAGGTGTTCGACGCCGCCGGGCTGCTGGCCGGGATGAGCGGCTTCATGGGCGCGGCAGCGGCCATTGTCGGGTCCCTGTGGCGGGCACGCCAGGGACGCATGGTGACCACTTACGGCTCGTCGCGCTGGGCCACCCGCCGGGAGGTGGAGCGGGCCGGCCTGTTCCGCCCGGCCGGGGTGTTCCTGGGGCGGTTCGGGTCCCGGTATCTGCGCCACGATGGCCCGGAGCATGTCATGGCCTTCGCGCCCACCCGCTCCGGCAAGGGCGTGGGGTTGGTGGTGCCGACCCTGCTGTCCTGGACCGGCTCGGCCGTCATCCACGACATCAAGGGTGAGAACTGGCAGCTCACCGCCGGCTGGCGCTCCCGCTTCTCGCACTGCCTGCTGTTAAACCCGACCGATGCGCGCTCGGCCCGCTACAATCCGCTTCTGGAGGTGCGCAAGGGGCCGCACGAGGTCCGCGATGTCCAGAACATCGCCGACATCCTGGTCGATCCCGAAGGTGCCCTGGAACGGCGGAACCACTGGGAGAAGACCAGCCACGCGCTTCTCGTGGGCGCCATCCTGCATGTGCTCTACGCCGAGGAGGAGAAGACCCTGGCCCGGGTGGCGACCCTGCTGTCCGATCCCCGGCGCGGCTTCGCCCGCACCCTGCACCGCATGATGACCACCAACCACCTGGGCACCGAGGCCGAGCCCCAGGCGCATCCCGTCGTGGCCTCCGCGGCCCGCGAGGTGCTGAACAAGTCCGACAACGAACGCTCCGGCGTATTGTCCACGGCCATGTCGTTCCTGGGGCTGTACCGCGACCCCACCGTCGCGGCGACCACGGCCGCCTGCGACTGGCGCATCGCCGACTTGGTGGACGCCGCGCGGCCGGTCTCGCTGTACCTGGTCATCCCGCCCTCCGACATCTCGCGCACCAAGCCGCTGGTCCGTCTGGTGCTGAACCAGATCGGCCGCCGCCTGACCGAACGCCTGGAAGGCGACCCGACCAAGAGCCGCCGCCACCGCCTGCTGATGATGCTGGACGAGTTCCCCGCCCTCGGCAGGCTGGACTTCTTCGAGACCGCGCTGGCCTTCATGGCCGGGTACGGCATCCGCGCCTATCTGATCGCCCAGAGCCTGAACCAGATCTCCAAGGCGTACGGCGAGAACAACGCCATCCTGGACAACTGCCATGTGCGCATCGCGTTTGCCTCCAACGACGAGCGCACCGCCAAGAGGATCTCCGATGCCCTGGGCACGGCCACCGAACTGCGCGCGCAGCACAACTACGCCGGCCATCGGCTGGCCCCCTGGCTGTCCCATGTCATGGTCAGCCGTCAGGAGACCGCCCGCCCGCTGCTGACCCCCGGCGAGGTGATGCAGTTGCCGCCTCAGGAGGAATTGGTGCTGGTCTCCGGGCTGGCGCCGATCCGCGCCGCCAAGCTGCGGTATTTCGAGGATGCCAACTTCACCGCCCGTGTGGTCGAGGCGCCGGCCCTCGCTGACGGGGCTTATGCCGATGCGCCTGACTCCCGGCCCGACGACTGGTCCGGGCAGGTGCGCAGCCCCGACGCTCGCCTGGGCACCCCCGACGAAATCCGCGCCGCCCTGGATCCGCACACCGACGACGACGGCGGTGGCCTGCAGCGTCATCCTGGGCTGGCCGAGGAGACCGCGCCGGCCCCGCCGCAGCCGGATCAGGCCGATCTGTTCGGCGCTGCCGACGAGGACTCCGACCCGGCCGCCGACAAGCGGGCGCTGGACCGCCTGACCCCGGCCGCGCGCGCCCATGGCGTCAACGAAGGCCGCCCCCGGGGCGAGGATCTGCTGCCCGGATTCTGAGCCTTAGGCGCCTTCCGGACCCTGGAGCGCGTAAGGGCGTACATAACCGCTCTGAGCGATTCCGACCGTTCGCGCGAGCCTTGCTCCAACCGCCGCCGACCATGGCGGCCAAGCCGGAGCAAGCCCCATGCACCGTCCCCGCATCCGTCACCAGTGCCTGCTGGAGGCCGACCTCAGCGACCGCCTCGAAGCGGCCGCGCGCCATCCGTCCGCGACCAAGTCGGCGATCATCGCCGACGCCCTGAAGGCGTGGTTCGAGCGCAAAGGCCAGCACGATCTGGACACCCGCTTCGGCCCGCGCCTGGACCGCCTGTCGCGCGGGCAGGATCGGATCCGCCGCGACCTGGACGTGGTGCTGGAGAGCCTGGCGCTGTTCGTGCGCTACCAGCTCACCCAGACCGCCCACCTCCCGGAGCCCGACGCCGCCGCCCGCGCGCAAGGTCAGGACCGCTTCCAGCGCTTCGTCGATCAGGTCGGGCGTCGCATCGCCAAGGGTGAGGGGACTCTGCGACCAACCGATGCGGACACGGGGGCCTCGCCATGATCCCCCATCCGGAAGCCGACGACCGCCGCCGCGCCATGCTGCGCACCGCCATGGGACCGGTCATTGCCGAAGCCCTGGCCGATCCGGCCGTGCTGGAGGTGATGGTCAATCCGGACGGCAGCCTGCGCCTGGATCGCCTGGGCGAGGGGCGCATCGATACCGGCGCCCGCCTGGGCGCCGCCGAGGCCGAACGCATCATCCGCCTGGTGGCCTCGCACGTGCGCGCGGAGGTCCATGCCGACAGCCCGGTGGTCAGCGCCGAACTGCCTTCGGGCGAACGGTTCGAGGGGCTGTTGCCGCCGGTCGCCCCGGCGCCCTGCTTCGCCATCCGCAAGCCGGCCTCGCGCGTCCACACCCTGGGCGATTACATCGCCGACGGCATCCTGACACCCATCCAGGCCGACGGCCTGCGCGCTGCCGTGCGAGCACGGCGCAACATCCTCATCGCCGGCGGCACCTCGTCGGGCAAGACCACGCTGGCCAATGCGCTGCTGGCCGAGGTCGCGTCCGAAGACGAGCGGGTGATCCTCATCGAGGACACCCGGGAACTGCAATGCGCCGCCCCCGACTGCGTCAGCCTGCGCACCCGGCGCGGCCATGTCTCGCTGGCGGATCTGGTGCGCTCCACCCTGCGTCTGCGTCCGGACCGGATCATCGTCGGCGAGGTCCGGGGCGCCGAGGCCCTGGACATGCTCAAGGCCTGGAACACCGGTCACCCCGGCGGGATCGCCACCGTCCACGCCAACTCGGCCCGCGCCGCGCTCTACCGCATCGAACAGCTCTGCCAGGAGGGTGTGGTGACGGTCCCCCGGCGCCTGATCGCCGAGGCCATCGACCTCGTCGTTTTCATCGCCGGCCGGGGTTCCGCCCGCCGGGTCGAGACTGTCGCCGCCGTCACCGGCCTCGACGGCGCGGGTGACTACGCCGTCACGACCCTCACCCCGGAAGGGCTGGCCGCCCTCTGATCCCATCCCGCCAACAGGAGAGACCCATGACCCGATCGTTGCTCCGTCGTCCCGTCGTCCGGAATGGTCTTGCCGCTGCTGTCGGCGCCGCCGTCCTGCTCGCCGCCACGACGGCATACGCCGCCGGCTCCGGTATGCCCTGGGAGGCGCCTTTGGAGCAGATCCTGGAGTCCGTCCAGGGGCCGGTGGCCAAGATCGTCGCCGTGATCATCATCATCATCACCGGCCTGACCCTGGCCTTCGGCGAGACCTCGGGCGGGTTCCGCCGCCTGATCCAGATCGTCTTCGGCCTGTCCATCGCCTTCGCCGCATCAAGCTTCTTCCTGTCCTTCTTCTCCTTCGGCGGCGGAGCGCTGGTGCGATGAGCGGGGCGCCCTCTTCCCTGCCGGGCTTCGAGGTGCCGCTGCACCGGTCCCTGACCGAGCCCATCCTGATGGGCGGTGCGCCCCGCGCGCTGGCCATTGTCATCGGCACCACCGCCGCCGCCATCGGCCTCGGCCTGCAGCAGTGGGTCGCCGGCCTGGTGCTGTGGGTGGTCGGCCACACCATCGCCGTGCTGGCCGCGCGGCGCGATCCCGACGTCGCCGTCGTGCTGGTGCGCCACTTGCGCCAGCAGGGCTGGTGGTCATGCTGAGCCTCGCCGAATACCGGCCGCGCGCCGACCGGCTGGCCGACCACCTGCCCTGGGCCGCCCTGGTCGGGCCGGGCATCGTGCTCAACAAGGACGGCTCGTTCCAGCGCACGGTCCGCTTCCGGGGACCGGATCTTGAAAGTGCGACCGAGGCCGAACTGGTCGGCCTGTGCGCCCGAGCCAACAATGTGCTGCGCCGCCTGGGGTCGGGCTGGGCGCTGTTCTTCGAGGCGGAACGCCGCCCGGCGCCGCACTATCCGGACTCGTCGTTCCCGGATCCGGTCTCGGCCCTGGTGGACGCCGAACGGCGCGCCGCGTTCGAGGGCGGACGCCCGGCTTTCGAGAGCGCCTATCACCTGACGCTGGTGTTCCTGCCGCCACCCGACAGTCAGGCCCAGGCCGAGGCCGCCCTGCTGGAGCGCGAGCGCCCGGCCGGCGGGCGCGACTGGCAGCGTGAGCGGGACCGCTTCGTCGAGGAGACGGACCGCATCCTCGACCTTCTGACTGGGGTGCTGCCCGAGGTGCGGGCGCTCGATGATGCCGGGACGCTGACCTTCCTGCACGGCACCATCTCGACCAAGCGCCACCCGGTCGCCGTGCCTGACGTGCCGATGTACCTGGACGGCGTGCTTGTGGATACGCCCATGACGGGCGGGCTGGAGCCCATGCTGGGGGCGGCTCACCTGCGCACCGTCACCGTGCTCGGCTTCCCGGGGATGACCCGGCCCGGCCTGCTGGACGCGCTCAACCGCTTGGACTTCGGCTACCGTTGGGTCACCCGCTTCCAGCCGCTGGACAAGACCCAGGCCACCCGCGCGCTGACCCGTCTGCGCCGGCAGTGGTTCGCCAAGCGCAAGTCCATCACCGTCCTGCTGCGCGAGGTGCTGACCAACGAGCCGGTGCCCCTGCTGGACAGCGACGCCGACAACAAGGTGGTCGATGCCGATGCGGCGTTGCAGGCCCTGGGCGGCGATCATGTCGGCTTCGGCCATCTGACCGCCACTGTCACCGTCTGGGATGAGGACCGCGCGCTGGTCGAGGATCGGGTGCGCGCGGTCGAGCGGGTGATCAACGGGCTGGGGTTCACCTGCATCCGAGAGACCGTGAACGCGGTCGAGGCGTGGCTGGGCAACCTGCCCGGGCAGGTCTACGCCAACGTGCGCCAGCCGCTGGTGCATACCCTGAACCTGGCCCACCTGATGCCCCTGTCGGCCGTGTGGGCCGGGCCGGCGCGCAACGCCCACCTGGACGGCCCGCCGCTGCTGCTGGCCGAGACCTCGGGTTCAACCCCGTTCCGGCTGTCCACCCATGTCGGCGATGTCGGCCACATGCTGATCGTGGGTCCCACCGGGGCGGGCAAGTCGGTGCTGCTGGCGCTGATGGCGCTGCAGTTCCGCCGTTATGCCGGTGCCCAGGTGTTCATCTTCGACAAGGGCAATTCCGCCCGCGCCGCCGTGCTGGCCATGGGCGGAACCCACCATGTGCTGGGGGCCGACGGCACGCTGGCCTTCCAGCCGCTGCGCGCCATCGACGATCCGGCCACCCGAAGCTGGGCCGCCGAGTGGATCGGCGCGTTGCTGGTCCACGAGGGCGTCACCGTCACCCCGGAGATCAAGGACGCCGTCTGGTCGGCGCTCGGCAGTCTGGCCAGCGCCCCGCCGGACGAACGCACCCTGACCGGGCTGGCCGTGCTGCTGCAGTCCAACGCCCTGAAGGCCGCGCTGGCGCCCTACACCCTGGAAGGCCCCTTCGGCCGGCTGCTGGACGCCGCAGAGGACCGGCTGGCCCTGACCGACGTGCAGGCCTTCGAGACCGAGGCCTTGATGCGCGAGGCCGGCGTGGTCCTGCCGGTGTTGACCTATCTGTTCCACCGCCTGGAGACCCGCTTCGACGGCCGGCCGACCGTGCTGGTCCTGGACGAGGCGTGGGTGTACCTCGACAACCCGCTGTTCGCCGCGCGCATCCGCGAATGGCTCAAGGTGCTGCGCAAGAAGAACGTCGCCGTCGTCTTCGCCACCCAGTCGCTGGCCGACATCGCCGACAGCGGCATCGCCCCGGCCATCGTCGAGAGCTGCCCGCAGCGCATCTTCCTGCCCAACGAGCGCGCCGTCGAGCCGCAGGCCTGCACCGTCTACGAACGCTTCGGGTTGAACGCGCGGCAGATCGACCTGATCGCCCAGGCGACGCCGAAGCGCGAGTATTACCTCCAGTCCCGGCGCGGCAACTGCCTGTTCCAGCTCGGCCTCGGACCGCTGGCGCTGGCCCTGTGCGGGGCCTCCGATCCGGCCGCGCAGACCCTCATCGACAGCCTGTCCGACACGCCGGCCGGCGCACCCTTCGCCGCCGCCTTCCTGCGCGCGCGCGGCCTGAACTGGGCCGCCGACCTGATCGAGGTGAAAGCGGCCGGTGACCAAGTCCCATTCCCCCAACCCGAAGGAGATCCGTCATGACCCGCCGTTCCCTGGCGGCGCTGATCGCCGCCGCTCTCGTGTTCGCCGTGCCCGGTGCCGCTCGCGCCGCCTGGCCGGTGTTCGATTCCACCAACTACGTCCAGAACGTCCTGCAGGCCGCCCGCGCCCTGGAGCAGATCAACAACCAGATCCAGGCCCTGCAGAACCAGGCCGTCATGCTGGAGAACATGGCCCGCAACCTGACCAGCCTGGACCATTCCGCGCTGCAGGACCTGACCGGCGCCCTGGTGCGGATCGACGCCCTGATGCGTGAGGCCGATGGGCTGAGCTACAGCCTCGACCGCCTGGAGGATCAGTGGCGGGCCCGCTACCCCGAGACCTACGACAGCACCGTCACCGTCGACGACATGGCCGTCGCCGCGCGCGAACGCTGGCGCGATGCCATGGATGCCTGGCATCAGTCGATGCGCGTGCAGTCGCGCATCGTCGAGGACATCCGCGCCGATCACGGCGTGCTCGCCGATCTGGTCACCCGCAGCCAGGGCGCCGTCGGCGCGCTGCAGGCCCAGCAGGCCGGCAACCAGCTCCTCGCCCTCGCCGCCAAGCAGCAGATGCAGCTGCAGACCCTGCTCGCCGCTCAGGCCCGCGCCGAGGCGCAGGAGAACGCCCGCAAGGCCCAGGCGGAGGAAGCGGCACGGGCAGCCACAGAACGCTTCCTCGGTGACGGCGTTGCCTACACCCCGCGCTGAGCCGATCGGCGTTCCTCACGGCGACTTTGGAACGGTGACGTCATGGACGATTTGAACGTTATCGATACCTTCCTGGACACCTTCGTCCACTACATCGACAGCGGCTTCGGCCTGCTGCAGGGCGACGTCGCCTTCCTGACCACCATCCTGATCGGTATCGACATCACCCTGGCCGGCCTGTTCTGGGCTCTGGGCGCCGATGACGCGCTGCCCGGCCGGCTGCTGCGCAAGGTGCTCTACGTCGGCGCCTTCGCCTTCATCCTGAACCGCTTCGAGACCCTGGCCGGCATCCTGTTCGAGTCCTTCGCCGGGCTCTCGGCCTGACCGCCGGTGGTCTGGCCGCCGACGATCTGCTGCGCCCCGGACGCATCGCTGGCACCGGGTTCGAGGCCGCGTGGCCGCTGCTCGATCACGTCGCCGACATGGTCGGCTTCCCCGAGGTGTTCTCCAACCTGCTCAGCGTAGTCGTGCTGCTGATGGCCTGGGTGCTGGTCATCGTCGCCTTCTTCGTGCTGTCGGTGCAGCTCTTCATCACCATCCTGGAGTTCAAGCTGACCACGCTGGCCGGCTTCGTCCTGATCCCCTTCGCGCTGTGGAACAAGACCGCGTTCCTCGCCGAGCGCGTGCTGGGCGCGGTGGTCGCCGCCGGCATCAAGATGATGGTGCTGGCGGTCATCGTCGGCATCGGCGCCGGCCTGTTCGATACCTTCACCGAGGCCCTCAATGCCGGCGAGCCCACCATCGAAGCCGCCATGTCCCTGGTGCTGGCCTCGCTGGCGCTGCTGGGCCTGGGCATCTTCGGTCCCGGCATCGCCGCCGGCCTCGTCACCGGTGCGCCGCAGCTTGGTGCCGGCGCGGTGCTCGGGACCGGCGGGGCTGCCGCCGGTGTGGCCCTGATCGGTGGGGGCACGGCCCTGGCCGGTGCGCGTCTGGCCGGGACGGGCGGACTGGTCGCCGTGCGGGCCGGCACCGCCCTGGGAACGGGTGCCGCGAGCGCCTTCCGCCTGGGCGAGGCCACGTCCGGGACGAGCGGACCCGGCGCGACCCTCGCCGGGCTCGGCGGCATGGCCCGGGCCGCAGGGAGTGCCGCCACCCGACCGCTCCGCGAGGCCGCCGCCGACGGCCGCCGCGCCGCCTGGACCGCCACCGGCGGAACTGCTCCCGCCGGGTCCGCCGGATCCATGCCCGACCCATCGTCATCCGCACCCGCCTGGGCGCGCCGCCTGCGCACCGAGCAGCGGGTCCGCGCCCGCCTGCAGGACGCCCAGCAGACCCTGCGCGACGGCGACCGTCCGGGCGGCGGGACCGCGCCATCCCTTGGCGACAAGGAGGACTGAGCCATGCCCTTCAAACGCCCTGTGCAGCGTTACGGCCGCACCCCCGAGCCCGTCACCCCCTACCAGAAAGCCGCACAGTTGTGGGATGAGCGCATCGGCTCCGCCCGCGTTCAGGCCCGCAACTGGCGCCTGATGGCCTTCGGGTGCCTGACCCTGGCCATGGGACTGTCGGGCGGACTGGTCTGGCAGTCCCTGCAAAGCCGGGTCGTGCCCTATGTGGTCGAGGTCGACACCTTCGGCGCCGCCCGGGCCGTCGCCCCCGCCGTGGAGACCTACCAGCCCACCGACGCCCAGATCGCCTGGCACCTGGGGAGGTTCATCACCAACGTGCGCTCGGTCTCCACCGATCCCGTCCTGGTGCGGAAGAGCTGGCTCGCCGCCTACGACCTCGTGACCGACCGCGCGGCGGTGTTCCTGAACGCCCATGCCCGCGCCGCCGAGCCCTTCGCCCGCATCGGCGAGCGCAGCATCTCGGTGCAGATCACCAGCGTCGTCCGGGCCTCCGAGCGGTCCTTCCAGGTCGCCTGGACGGAACAGCACTTCGAGCGCGGCAGCCCGGTCGCCACCGAGCGCTGGACCGCCATCCTCACCGTCACCCTGCGCCCACCGCGCACCACCGAGGCGCTGCGCGCCAACCCACTCGGCCTGTTCGTCACCGCCATCGACTGGTCGCGCACCTTCGAGACCGAGGTGCCGGAGTCCCCCGAACAGCCAGCGCCGGCCGCTGCGCCCCAGCCCGATCCGTCCGCGCCCCCGCAGGAAAGGACCGCCCCATGATCGTCCCCCGTCCAACCCGCGCGGCGCTCGTCGCGACCGTCTCCCTGCTGACGCTGGCCGCCTGCGCCGGCCGCACCCCGCCGCCGTCGATCCAGTATGACAGCGAGGACTTCCAGGCCGCTGCCATCATCCCCGAACCGCCGCGTCCGGTTGAGATCGTCGAGGTGCCCCGACCGCTGCCCCTGCCGGGCCAGTTGCTGCCGCCACCCGGCCAGCCGGAACCCGACGACCGCCCGCCCGAGGCGCGCGTTGCCGCCGCCAATGCCGCCGCGACCCGCGAGCCCACCCGGCATGGCTACCTCAACGCCATTCAGGTCCATCCCTATACGCCGGGCGCCCTGTACCGGCTCTACACCGCGCCGGAACGCGTCAGCGACATCGCCCTGCAGCCCGGTGAGACCCTGGTCTCCGTCGCCGCCGGTGATACCGTGCGCTGGGTGATCGGCGACACCACCAGCGGCAACGGCTCCGACCGCCGGGTGCATGTGCTGATCAAGCCGTTCGCGCCCGGCCTGACAACCAACATGATCATCACCACCGACCGCCGCGCCTACCATCTGGCCCTGCAGAGCACCGAGGCGACCGCCATGGCCGCGCTGTCCTGGACCTATCCGGCGGATCAGATCCTGGCCCTGCGCCGCCAAAACGACGCCGCCGAGGCGGCCCAGCCCCTGGCGGACGGCCTGAACCTGGACGGCCTGCGCTTCCGCTACGCCATCTCCGGCGATAATCCGCCCTGGCGCCCGGTACGGGCCTTCGACGACGGGCACAAGGTCTACATCGCCTTCCCCCGCCGCATCGACCAGGGCGAGGCCCCGCCGCTGTTCATCATCGGCCCCGACGGCGGCAGCCAGCTCGTGAACTACCGCATGCGCGGGAATTACTACATCGTCGACCGTCTGTTCGCCGCCGCCGAACTGCGCCTGGGCGGGCATGACCAACAGGTCGTGCGCATCACCCGCACCGACGGCCGCCCGGCCGGGGCAGGCGGATCATGACCGCGCCCCCGAAAGCCGACCCCGAGACCCTGGCCCTGCGCGCCACGCCCCGCCGTGTGGTGCGTTTCCGGCGCGGCCTGCTGATCGGGCTGACCGCCCTGGGCGCCGGCGCGGTGATGACCGTGACGCTTCTTGCCTTGCAGGGGCCAGACCTGCGCCGGGGTTCAGAAGGCGAGGACCTCTACACACCCGGCCGTGCCCCCACGCCCGAGGGGCTGGAGGGCCTGCCCGACGACTACGGCGACCTGGACCCCCCGGCGCCGCCGCCGATTCTGGGGCCGCCGCTGCCCGGTGACCTGGGTCGGCCGATCCTGGAACGCCGCCGCCGCGTCGGCCTGGAGCCCGATCCCGCCGACCGCGCCGCCGAGGCCGAACGCCAGCGTCTCGCGGCGCAGGCGCTGCAGGCCCGCGAGTCCGGCGTGCTGTTCCGGATCGATACCCGGCCGGGCGGGGCCGTGGCCGTCGCGCAGGAGCCGGATGGATCCGATCGTGCCGGCGCAGACGCCCCATCGTTGGCGCCGCCCGGTGACCGCCTCGCCCTGGATCCCGAGCGCGACCCCAACGGCCAGCAGACCAAACTGGACTTCCTCAACCGGCGCCAGACCGGCGGGATCTACAATCCGCACGCCCTGGAGACCCCGGCCTCGCCGCATCAGGTCATGGCCGGCAGCATCATCGCCGCCAGCCTGATCACCGGCCTCAACTCCGACCTGCCCGGCACCGTCATCGCCCAGGTCACCGAGCACGTCTACGACACCGTCACCGGCCAGGTGCTGCTGATCCCGCAGGGCTCCCGCCTGATCGGCACCTACGACAGCGTCATCGCCTTCGGGCAGTCCCGCGCCCTGGTCGTGTGGCACCGGATCGTGATGCCGGACGGCTCCTCCATCGAGATCGACAACCTGCCGGCCACCGACCCGGCTGGATACGCCGGCCTGGAAGACGGTGTGGACTATCACGTTGACCGTCTGGCCACGGGTGTCGTGCTGGCCACCCTGCTTGGTGTCGGCTCTGAACTGACCCTGGGCGACAGCGAGTCCGAACTGGTCCGGGCCCTGCGCGAGTCTCTCCAGGGAAACGTCAATCGCGCCGGCTCGCGCCTGACCGAGCGGTTCCTCGACATGCAGCCGACCCTGACCATCCGGCCCGGGTTCCCGCTGCGCGTGATCGTCGCGAGAGACTTGATCCTCCGCCCCTACCAAGGAGGCTGAGCCATGCTCAAGCTGCCGCGCCTGCCCGACCGCACGCCGGTTCGCCTGACCGTCACCCTGGATGCGCCGCTCCACGCCGCCCTCAAACAGTATGCCTCCCTCTATGAGGCCACTTATGGAGATAGCGAGAGCGTCGCCGAATTAATTCCTTTTATTCTGCGTGCTTTCCTGGACGCCGACCGCGCCTTCACCCGCGCCCGCAAGGATGGCCTGGCCGAGGGCGACGATCCCGCCGCACCGAGACGCCGCCGGCGGCGGTCTGCGGGTGAGCGAGACGCCGCCGATTCCCAACCCACCAGCCAGGAGACCGGAACATGAGCGTCATCCTCAGCCTCGCCCAGGCGCGGGAAGAGCTGGCGGCGTGGCGCGACGACTACAATCGTCGGCGCCTGCACTCAACTCTCGGCTACATCACCCCGGAGCAAGCTGAGCTTCGCGCCGCATAACCCGGTGTCCACTTTTTCAGGGCAAGGTCAAACCAGCCCTCATCTTGAATCACAGAACCCCACTCTTGGGAATCTGGAGGGTTCTCTGAGGTCCGTGGCGCGGGCGGTCAGGCGGTTCCGGAGCTCAGAGAAGCCGGATTGAACGGAACCGCGGTGAGCGCCGGTACCCTATGGGGATTTGGCAAGCAGAGAGCTGTCCGCCGATGGCGTGCGGGACAGACGGTTGATGGCGGAGACGTCCGCCACGGGGTGTTTACGAGGCCGCAGGCCCGGCACGGTCTGTGTTTGTGGCCTGCTTTTGTCAGGCACGCCCCGGATGATGACCGGTGCCGGGGCCATCAGTCCCACGTTGGGACGAATGCTGGCGGCACCGTCGAGGACCGACGGTGAACGGACGCGTGTCATGGCGGATCGACGGGGCGTCATGGGGCCTCTGGCGGGCCGGTGGCCGAGGCAGGCGGTTGGCGGGGCAGCGCGGCGACCAAGACCATGGCGCCGCCACAGCACGGACAGAGGCGGACGTCCTCACCGGTGAGTCGGTTGTGATGGTCGCGCCAGTCGGGCTCGACGTCCTCGACCTGGGGCGGCGGCGCGGACAGAAGCCGGCGGCACTGTGCCAGCCGGTCCGAGCGATGGCCGTTGGCCAGGAAGCCGTAGTGGCGGATGCGGTGGAAACCGTCGGGCAGCACGTGCAGCAGGAAGCGGCGGAGGAACTCCTCGGCCTCCAGGGTCATGACCTTCTGCTTGTCGTGGTGGCGGTAGTCCTTCCAGCGGAAACGGACGCGGCCGTTGTCCATGTCCACGAGGCGGCTGTTGGCGATGGCGACGCGGTGGGTGTAGCGGCCGAGGTAGGCGAGCACCGGGGCGGGGCCGTCGAACGGGCGCTTGGCGTAGACGACCCAGTCGATGCACCGCAGGTCCCGGAGATGGCGGGCGAAGACGGCCGGCTCCGCCAGCCCGGCGAGATCGCCGAAGACGGCCAACTGGCCGGCCGAATAGGCCGCCGCCAAGTGGTCGAGGACCAGGCGGCGGAACAGGCGGGCCAGGACCTTGACCGGCAGGAAGAACCCGGGCCGGCAGGCGATCCATCGCTGGCCGTCGGGAGCGATGCCACCGGCCGGTACGATGCAATGCAGGTGGGGGTGATGCTGAAGCGCCTGACCCCACGTGTGCAGCACGGCGACGAGGCCGATCTCGGCGCCCAGGTGACCGGGATCGGCGGCGATCGTGCGCAGGGTCTCGGCCATCGCCTTGAACAGGATGTCGTAGACGACCGCCTTGTTCTGGAAGGCGATGGCGCCGACCTTGGCGGGTACGGTGAAGACGACATGGGCGTAGGGCACCGGCAGCAGTTCGGCCCGGCGCGCGGCCAGCCAGCGGGCGCGGGCCAAGCCCTGGCACTTGGGGCAATGCCGGTTGCGGCAGGAGTTGTAGGCGATGCGCACGGTTCCGCAGTCGCGGCAGGCCTCGACATGACCGCCGAGCCGGGCGGTGCGGCAGGCCTCGATGGCCGCCATCACCCGCCGCTGGCCCCGGTCCAGCCGTCCCGCGCGACTCGCGCGGTAACCGGCGCCGTGGCGGCGGATCACATCCGCCACCTCCAGCGTCGTCCCCATGGCCGGCACATCACGGCGGCGGCACCACCGTCACGGGCAGGGCGTCGAGCGGGCTGCGGGTGCGGGCGATGGTGGTGGTGGCGACCTGGGTATAGCGGGCCGTCGTCGAGAGATTGGTGTGGCCGAGCAGCACCTGGATGATGCGGATGTCGGTGCCGGTCTCCAGCAGATGGGTGGCGAAGCTGTGCCGCAGGGTGTGGACCGTGACCCGCTTGTCGATCCCCGCCGCCGCGCGCGCCGACCGGCAGGCGCTGTGCAGCACGGTGGGCTCGATCGGCCGGTCTTCCCGCCCGGGAAAGAGCCAGTGGCGCGGCCGGGCGCGCCGCCAGTAGCCGCGCAGGATCTCAAGCCCAACTTGAACAGTGGCCGCGGGACAGACCGTGAACATGGCTCGCAAGTCATTGATTTTGTTGAGCCGTGTTTTTGGCGGCCGGAATCTGTGGTGCTAAATAGTGGCCTGAAAGGCCATGTTTTCCTTGACTCTCCGCGTGCTGACGCGGTGACATATTTGCATGTTCGTGCGTGAGAAGACCATAAACGGGTACACCTACCTCTATCTCGTCAAAAACGTGAGGGAGGGAAAGCGCACGCGCCAGCAGATCATCAAGAACCTGGGCCGCAAGGACGCCGTGCTGGCCAACGGCGACCTGGACCGGCTGCTGGCCTCCATCGGCCGCTTCTCGGAACGGGCCGCCATCCTGTCGCGCATCGAGGCCGGCGATACGTCCGGGCTGCGATGCCGCCGCATCGGCCCGCCCCTGCTGTTCGGCCGCCTGTGGGAGGAGACCGGCTGCCGGGCGGTGATCGAGCAGGCCCTTGCCCCCCGAGGCTTTGAATTCCCGGTCGAGCGCGCGATCTTCACCGCCGTCCTGCACCGGATCATGGTCTCCGGCTCGGACCGGGCCTGCGAGCAATGGATGGACGACTACGACATCCCCGGAGCGGACGATCTGTCGCTGCATCACTTCTATCGCGCCATGGCCTGGCTGGGCGAGGCGCTGCCCGAGGACCGCCAGGCGCACGCCACGCCGTTTGCCCCGCGCACGGTCAAGGACGAGATCGAGGAGGCCCTGTTCGACCGTGGCCGCGACCTGTTCACCGATCTCAGCGTGGTGTTCATGGACACCACCTCGCTCTCCTTCACCGGCGCCGGCGGCGAGACCCTGGGCCGGCGCGGCCATTCCAAGGACCACCGGCCGGACCTGAACCAGATGATCCTGGCCGTGGTCATCGACGGCGACGGCCGCCCCATCTGTTCGGAGATGGCGCCGGGCAACACGGCCGACGTCACCGTGCTTTTGCCCATCATCGACCGCCTGCGCCACCGCTTCGCCATCGGCCGGGTCTGCGTGGTGGCGGATCGCGGCATGATCGCCGAGGCCACCATCACCGCCCTGGAAGAGCGCGGCCTGGAGTACGTCCTGGGCGTGCGCGAACGGACAGACAAGCGGGTGCGGGACCACGTTCTGGACGACCCGACGCCGTTCACGCCCCTGCTGGTCGAGCGGGCGCAAGGCGAGACCCAGCTGTTCGCCAAGGAGGTCCGGGTCGACGGCCGCCGCTATATCGTCTGCCGCAACGAGGCCGAGGCCGAGAAACAGCGGCGCGACCGCCAGGCCATCATCGAGGGGCTGGAGAAGCAACTGGCCAAGGGCGACAAGGCCCTGGTCGGCAACTCGGCTTATCGGCGCTATATCCGCAAGCCCCGGCGCCAGGGCGACGACGGGCCGGAAGAGGCCACCGAGCCCGTCTTCGAGATCGACGCCGGCAAGCTGGCCGAAGAGGCCCGATACGACGGCGTTTTCGTGCTGCGCACCAACGCCCGCATCTCGCCCTTGCAGGCCATGCTGCGGTACCGCGACCTGCTTCAGGTGGAGGCGGTGTTCCGCACCGCCAAGGCGCTGATGCACACGCATCCCATCTACCATTCCTCCGACGCCGCCATCCGCGGCCACGTGTTCTGTTCCTTCCTGGCCCTGGTGCTGCGCAAGGACCTGCAGGCGCGCTGCGAGGCCGCCGGGCTCAAGCCGGAATGGGGCGAGGTGCTGCGCGATCTCGACCGGCTGCAGGAGGTCACCTGGGACACCGGGCCGCGCACCCTGATCCTGCGCACACCGGTCGCCGGGGTCACCGGCGCTCTGTTCCAGGCCGCCCGCGTCGCCCTGCCGCCCAACGTCCGCGAGCCCAAAGCCTGAGCCCGGAACCCAGCCCCTGAAGACCGAAATGTGGTGCTAACAACCGGCGCCGCACTCGTACCCTATTGATATTCAATACTCTTTCGGAGGACGGCGTTCAAGTTGGGCCAAGCAGCTGCGACGACAGCATGGCGTAGCGGTCCTTGCCGCCCTTGCTCTGCTCGACGCGGATCAACATGCGGCCGCTGTCGATGTCGCCGACCTTCAGCGCCACCACCTCCGAGACGCGCAGCCCGGCCGCATACGCGGTGGTCAGCGCGGCGCGGGTCTTGAGGGCCGGCACCGCCTCCAGGAACCGCACCACCTCGTCGGCGCTCAGCACCACCGGCAGCTTGCGCGGCTCGCGCGCGTAGGCGATCCGCTCCGGCACCTCCGCCCGCCCCAGGGTGACACCGTAAAAGAACCGCAGCGCCGCCACCGTCTGGTTCAGGCTGGCCCAGGATATGCCGCGCGAGATCAGATGAACCTGGAAGGTGCGCACGTCGTCGAGACCGAGGCGATCCGGGGAGCGCCCGAAAAACCGGCTGAACTTCGACACCGCATGCAGGTACGATCGTTGGGTCGCCGGCGACAGATTGCGGACGGTCATGTCCTCGATCATGCGGCGGCGTAGAGGGCTCACGTCGGCCATCGGGGGCTCCTGTCGGAAAGGGGTCGTGGAAAACCCTCCATTCTGGACAGGAGACCCTCCCCATCCCGTTAGCGCCCTACCGCGAAGCGGTTTCGTTCAATCCGCTCTAATACCCGGTCTCACCAGCGAGGCCGCGACGGAACAGCGCTGCTTCCAGCAGGCGGCGTTGGCGCAGGTGTTCTGAATTTGGCCAGTGCTTCGTCATGGCCTCGAAATGCGCCGGAATCCCGTCCAGATCTCCCGCGCTCAGGCCATCCCATATGTCGATCATCTCGCGCCGCGAGTCACTGACCTCCAGACTTGTGCCTCGGTTCAAGACAAGGCTGACCAGGGCCGTCTGACACAGCGCCGGCAGGGTCGGTGTTTGCGGGTAGGTGGCGTCCGTCTGCGCGATCTTGTCCGGAAGGGTCCGGTTCAAATAGACGCTCAGGGAGTCGGCGAAGGCGATCCGGATATCGGCAAGCGCGCGGGCGGCCGCCTTCGACCCCGGTTTGCCGCAATGCGCGGTCAGGCGCTGCAGGTCGTTCGGCGAAAGATGCGCTCCCCAATCGTTCGACAATTCGTGCTCTTCGATGAATTGCAGATCATAGCCGAACCCGATCGTGATGCCGCTGCTCACCCCTGGATAATGCGGATGGGCAGTGAAGCGTTCATAGTAGGTGCGCCCCCCGCTTTCCTGACGGCCGATGAACGTCCCCCCCTCGGTCGAAAGCCGCTGGTGGAGAGCGGGCTGATCGAAGAGCGCGCCAGCGAGCAGCCGATTGATCTCGTCACCGCTGCCCGCAATACCCAGTTCGTTGCGGGCCTCGGCGACGGCGCGCGATGTGGCGGCGCCATAGTCACCATCGTCCGCGATCATGGCCCCCATCCGATTGAGGAGTTGTTGCGCGCGCATCACGGAGGGATTGTTGCGGTCACCGCGCCGCAGTGGCAGGTCGAGACCAAGCGTCTCATCCCGCGCCGCCGCCGCCCGCGCGACGGGATTGGCGGGCCCTGTTTGGGCCGTCGCGTCGGCGGCCTCGCCCGGGGCCCAAGGCACTCCCAGCGCCTCCGCCGTCTCTCGCGTACAGATGCCGTCGACCCGCAGGCCGTTGTGCTTCTGCGCCTCGATCAGCGCCATCGCGGTCTGGGGTCCGAACGCACCGTCGATACCAACGCCAAGCACCCGTTGCAGCGCCCGCACGCGATCTCCGGATGCGCCGAAGCGCAGCCTTCCGAAATGGGCCACCATGGCCGGAAGGGCGGCGTCCGCGATCGAGCCCCCGGAGCGGTCGATCAGCAGACGCATCAGCCGCATCTCGCGCGCTGTAACCAGAAGATAGCTGAAGCGCCGACCGACGTCGGAAGCCTTGTTCGTCTTGCTCAGACCGGCCACCTGTCGGAAGGTCGCCCAGTCCCCGCGGTGACGGTTCTCGGCAAAGGTACCCGAGACAGTCTGGCATCCCGCCGAGCTGAATTTCACTGTCCCCGAATGATACGTGGGGTGGATGTTGTCCCCAGGCGCGCAGCGATCCCAGAGATCACCAAGCGCATAGCGTGAGTTCTCGCAGCTTCGCAGCACCACGACGGTCTGGAAAAGACGGAACGCATTCCAGACCTCATTGTGCGCCCCGCAGACATAGCGATAGCACCCCGTGGGAAGCATGTTCGCGTCGCGGCTGGACACGCCATTGTCCGTGCATTTCCCGACCTGTTTTCTCATCTCATGCAGGTTCGGCACCGTCGAGCCCTGGAACAGTGCGACTGTCTTCTGGCTTCGGTCCCACACGCCCAGAACGCATCGCCGGGCCGTGTGGTCGTACTTCGCCTCGGATACCATCCCTGTGGCCGCCATGGGCTGGTGGCTCCCGCCGGCCGGTGGATGCAGGTCACAACCCCGCAGGCCGAACAGCACGGCGTTGGCACTGTCCGGTTCGATGTCGTTGATGCGGCAGAACAGGTCTAACGTGTTATGATCAACCTTGAAGGGCCGGGCATCGAACGGCATCGGTCCCTCGTCCGGAACGACGAGATGCGCGAAATCGGGTGTATCGAACCGATTGCCGTCCGGATCCGCGTCAGCCAAGGCGGGGGTAATGTCGAGAACCGGCTCGTCCTTGGCGAGTTCGAACGCCAGGATGGCGCGGTCCGAGGCGCCGGCCTCCGAATCCAGCAAGGCGCCCGGTCGGGGCACCCCATCGGGCCCGCCTTTGGCGACCTTCGGGCCCTTCCGGAGCGGCAGCGCCTCCGCCTCGAGGAAGGCGTCGTTAAGCGCCTGGGGCACCGGCGGATTGATCGGAGTGTGGGTTTCGTCGGTTGGATCGCCATGGAAGAAGCGCTCCATCTTGCGACCATGATCCTCCGACCGACGGTGCAACGGGATGGCGCGGGACCCGGGATCCGGATCATTGACCTCCACCCAGTGGATCAGCTCGTGCAGGATGAGGCCCTGGATGTACTTCCGCGCCGCCGGATCGTGCGCCACGGTCTGGAACCCGCGAATCAGGGCCGCGTTGAGATGGATCGTGTTTTTCTTCCGAATACTGACGTAACCGTAAGTCGGCGAACTGCCAGGAGTCCGCGCCATCTCCTCGGGAACAAGGCGCGGGCCGAGGTTCCAACGCAAACCGCGTCTGACTACGTTCTCATCTTGGGTTCCGGGTCTTAGTTCGGTTAGCGTGAGGAAGCGATCGTAGACAGGGCCAAGCTGCGGATCGGTCTCAACCGTCGGCAGCCAGTGTTGGACAAGGTCGACAAGCGCTCGGGCATCTGGCTTGTTCAACAGGCTTGCTATGATCTCGGCCATTGCCCTCACCCCTACTCTTACGGCGTGATTCCGCAATGTGAAGTGTAATTCACTAGGATTCCATCCTGCGAAATTCTTGTTCTTGATTTGTACTGGTCCTCGGAGTATAAATTCTGGAGCGCCCTTTTCACATCGTCCTCATCTAACGTTCCCGACGGGAGATTAAGCGCATTGCGGAAAGTCGTGATGGCAGATTTACACTCGTTACTCTCGACGGAGCTGTCATTCAGTTGAGTGGTGACTTTTCCCAAGCTTTCGTTCACCAGGTACTCAATTGCCGCCCGGCGAGTGACGTCTCCCATTATACCGTCAGCATTCGCGTCGACCACTCCTTGCATGTCCCTAACGTCCTCCGACTGAAGGAGCCCGCTTCCGCCCTCGCTCTCCGACGAAGACCTTGTGGCAGGCTTGACGGTGATAGTGAACAGCGCTGTCTGGCCGAACAAATTGCCGACCGGAGTCGTGATCACCCGGTTCGCAGTCGCCTCGTCCGCCGCAACGGTCACGGTCAGCCGGTCGCCGGAGATCGTGGGCTTCGTGGCCAGCCCGTTGTCAAACACCGAAAATGGCGCCGCGCCGCCCAGGACCGCTGTGACTCTCTCGGCCGTGCCCGCCTTGATGTCGGTCGAAGCCGGGGTTACCGTGATCGGGCCAGGGCCCGAGATGTTCTCGATGCCGCCGAGCGGGCAGCCCGAAAACACCGTCCCCCCGAAGGCGATCGGCTGTTTTGGTAAATCGTTCAGGGCATTGGTCAGTTGCACCCGGGCCCTGTCCATGTCCTTACCCCGTCGGTCGGCTTCGTCCCACGCACGTCCCAATTCAGGGGGCAACTGTTGGCTCGTCTGTGTCGTTAACGCACTTGCTACGTCGGGCACGACATCGCCGGCTCCAGCCGGGACGTTGACCCCTAGACCTGCCAATCGGCCCGACACGATGGTCCTGAGGCTGCGGTCGAGGACAAGCACATCGGGCTCGCTCCGGCGCACAGCGTCGTTCACGGCCCAGCGGATCTCTTCCACCTTGTTGACAAGTTGCTCGCCCAGAATGCTCGTGTTTTGCAGGATGCGGTTGGCGTACTCCAGGCCGAGGTCGGCCCGCGCCAACCGATCCTCGGCCGATGTCTTCAGCCTGATGTGGGCCGGATCACTTGTCCCGATGTAGTCTTCGTCTCCGTCCTTATTGGTGTTGGCGGCGACACGTATGGCTTCGTCCACGGCGCTCCGATAGGCCGCGACCGACGCCTGGAAATTGGACAGGGCGATCTGCACCGGGATGAGCGGCTGTTCGGCGCCCCGCGCGTTCGTCGCCGCGGTCAGAACGCAGCCGATGGCCTGGGCGCCCAGGCTGTAGGCGTCCTCGTGCGCCTTGGTCATAAGGGCCTGACCGCTGATGCCCAGGAAGGTCGTCGCCAAGCCCGTGATGAGCGTCGGGCTCTGATCCGCGCCAACCACGCCCAAACCCAGGGCTGCCAACGCGCCGCCTAGAGAGGCGACGTTCACCGCCGAACGCACTTGGGAGCGACGCTGCAGCGCGCTCTGATAGGCGTCCTGGACGAACTGCGCATACGCACGAGCCGAGTCGACCGACACGTAACGCGTGCGTAGATTGGTACTGCCCTCCTCGAACGCATAGTCGCCGTCGTTCAGGCGCTCTATCTGCGCCTCCGAGGGAACGAGACCCGGACGCGGAACGTCGGGCTCGATGTAAGGCAAACCCGCGCACCCAGTCGCTGTCATCATGCCCACAAACGCGGCAATCTGCGCAGATGAGCGCACCTTTCGCGTGACAACTATTTGGCGGCCCACCATAAGATATTTTTTTAGAAACATAGACGCAAATGATAGTGGACCTTTTCGTTGTTTTCCATCCTTTTTCGTTTCGATTAAGTATTATCCGCAATTAAATAACTGGATTTTTCGAGGTCTCCGGAGATTCGGCGCCCCCCCCGAGATCAGGTTTTTCGGGAGCACTGTTTTCGGCTCAAGAGGTTTTTTTTGAGAATTATGCTTGTGACGGCACCAAGAACTGCCATGATATCAAGATAAACACAGCCTTCAGTAGCGGCTCCACTCTTGTATATCCAGAACCTCACAACAGACGCGCTGCCCCTCTTGCTTATCATGAGGAAAGACTCTCAAATGAGCGCCACCGGTTTAGAAAAAATTCACCACACGACACATTGAGTTTGTGGGCGCTGATAAAATATCTTCTTTTTTATGCACAAAAGAACAAGCATTCTATTTAATTTTTCAGAGAAAAAGCTAAAACAATATTAATTCATCTCTGCCAATAGTGCATTTAAGCATAAAGTATTCAAAGGTAGCTTTTATCTCAGTAGCTCCATCGCAAACGTCTCCAACACATGCCGCTCCCACGCCTCCAGTGCTGCCCGTTTCTCGTCGGCCCAGTCGTGGCGCTGGTAGGTGCCGACCACGCCCGCTCGGGACCCGGAGACGTGATTGAGAACAGCTTCCGTGACTTCGAGACGCACACCCAGGCGCTGCAGTCCAGTCGCCACGGTGCGGCGGATGTCGTGCAACCGCCAAGGCGCCAAAGCACCCTTGCCCGTCACATCCTCGGTCTCTTCGGACAGGCGCCGCGCCATCGCCTTATCCAGGCGCGCCTTCGCTTTCGAGAACCCGCTGAACGGTGAGGCGCCGGTGGTCGTGAACATGTGGCGCGCTGTTCCACCGTCCGACCCGTCCGTCGCCAGCACGCGCGGTCTGGACGACAGGATCGACAGGGCGGATTCCCCCAAAGGCACCTGATGGGGAACGCCGTTCTTGGCGCGCTCTCCCGGAATCGTCCACTGGGCCGCATCCAAGTCGACCTCCGCCCACCGCATACCGGCGACCTCATCCCGCCTCTGGCCGGTCAGAACCAGCAGACGAACGATGGATGCAAACGGCTCCCCCACATCATCACAGGCGCTCCACAGTGCCCTTAACTCCGCAACCGACAACACGCGGTCGCGCTTCGTTTCCTGGGCAGGCGCGGATACCCCGGCGCAGGGAGACGTCGCTATCAGATCGCGGGAAGCGGCCCAGTTGAAGAGCTTCCGTGTGTGGGCCAGGACGCGGTTGGCCATGACCGGCGCGCCACGGTCCACCACGCCGTCGATCAGGCGGATCACGTCCTTGCGCTCAATCTCGCCGATACGCCGACGGCCCCACTTGGGTTCGAGTTCACGCCGGAGCACGCGCTCCACCTCCTGCCAGCTTCGGTTCCTGACCTTGGCATGGCGGGTGATGAATTCCGTGATGATGTCGCGGATAGTGTCGTCTGGAGGAGCCTCGGGGACCGCCTGTGGCCGTCTCGCCTTCCGGGGATCGGTGCCGGCGTCCAGAAGCCGGAGAGCATCGCGTGCCTTGTCGCGGGCCTCTGCCAGCCCGACAACCGGATAGTCGCCCAGCCGGTATTTCACCGGCGATCCCTGCCAGCGATACCGCAAGGCCCAGCTTTTCCCTCCGGTGGGCTGAACCACGAAGTACAACCCCTGTAGGCCCGCGTCCGGGATCTCAAGGCGGGTCGCGCCCGGTTTTTTTGACTTGACA
This sequence comes from Roseospira visakhapatnamensis, assembly GCF_014197915.1. GTDB lineage: Bacteria > Pseudomonadota > Alphaproteobacteria > Rhodospirillales > Rhodospirillaceae > Rhodospira > Rhodospira visakhapatnamensis. The sequence goes on along the minus strand of NZ_JACIGK010000036.1, from coordinate 916 downwards.
AACCGCTCAGTCAGGACCTGCCCCATGAGCCCCTCCTCGGCTTTTCTGGGTAACAGCTGGGTATCAGGCGACGGGATACGGATCGATTTCGCATGTCATAACGATACCGGACGTACTGCCTTAGCGCAATGAAATATAATAATAAACTGAGGCGTATGGGTGATGATTTGAGGCCGTTCGTTATGCCTACGCACGTAACTCTTAATCAGCGGGTCCAAGGTTCGAGTCCTTGTGCGCCCACCAATTAAACCCCCGGAAACGCTTACGTTTCCGGGGGTTTCGCTTTTGCGGGAAGGGGGTGTTAGTCATTTTGTCTGCCTGCGTTAGTCACTCGGTGTTCCACCGGCGTTCCTGGTGGCTGTAGCGCGGCGGTCGATTTGGCACAAATCGGCAGGGATTTGGCACACCGGACATTGGTCCGGGGTGGGCGTTTCGGGCGGGGGCAGAATGCCCTGGCGTGCTGTGAATCACGTGTCCACCTGGGTGCCCTTTGAGGGGCCATTAAAAGTAGATGGAGGTGCTCCTGAGATTCGCTCCAGAATCGTCGCGACGTGGGTTGGATCGGCATCGGAGAGCCAGGCCCGGCGGCCGGTGCCGCGCGTCCACTCCATTATTCCGATTTCCTTACTGGCCCTGTGATCTCGAAGAGATGAACCTCCTTTGGGTGTGTTCGGCCGTCTACGCCTTCTTTGTAGTGAATCAGGACATCCCCACGGAACTCCGGCTGGCCGCGAAGGCTTTCGGTGTCGACCGCAATGCTCATCGTCAGTTTGACCCTTCTCTGGCCGGTAATCTCCGGAAGGCGAACCCGCCACCCGCTGGGCTGTGTAACCTGATGTCTGGAAATTTTGTTCGTGGGGGCGCACCTGCGTGCCCATCCGTGGGGCGCGCCCCACGGATGGGCTACCCTCCAGTC
>NZ_JACIGK010000035.1 GCF_014197915.1 Roseospira visakhapatnamensis | reverse complement strand
CCGGAAACGGCGGTTGTTCACTCTTCGTTCTACGCGATTCCGGACCACCTGTCACCACATGATGTGGTCCCGGACTCAAAGGGATAAGCCTCTCCGTCAATTGCCAACACATCATTTCCGAAGGTGGCGATGAGGGCTATGTGATGCGCGCAAGACGTGGCGTGATGTCCGGTCCATCTGCAAGAGTCTCCACAAATGAGGAGGCACGCTATGATGACAACCATGACGACCACGGCCGACAAGATCAAATCGCTACGCCGCGACCACGGCCTCACCCAAGAGGACCTCGCTGAACGCTCAGGCGTCGGCATCGCGACTATTCAACGCGCCGAGAGCGGCAAACCGCTTTCGGCAGCCAGTCTCGCGTCGATCGCCGCTGCCTTCGGCCTCGCTGCGCATACGCTAACGGCTGAAGATGCTGTGTCGTCCGAGCCCTATCTACCGCTCGTCGCCGTTACGAGCGGCCGCGCGCTCGTCGCCTTGTTGCTTGACTGCCAGCGCATCTACTTCGATTTCTGCGAACTCGACAATCTCGAAGACGCCCGCGCGATCGAGGCCTTTCACGACTTCGCGTATGCGCTCATCACGGTCGAGACGCCGCTAGCACCAATCGCGCGCGTCACGCGCGAACTGGAGGCGCGTGATCAACTCAACGCGCTAGACGCGCTGGGGTTTCGTGTCGGCGGCGCACCCTTCGACATTACTGCCTATGAAGTCGACGACGAATTCGGAAACGGTCCGAGCATCGTCTACGGGCAGTGGGAAAAGCAGTGCGTGGCGCTGGCTGTTGGACGGAGCGACGATGACATCGCGCGTGCGCATGTGCTGCGTCGTCTTGGCAAATACGAAACTGTCCAGGGCACGGCCGTGCTCTATCCGCCGCTTCCAAAAAGCGACGCGGACTGGTCGGGAATGTTCGGCGCGGAAAAGCAGGAGCCAGGGGACGGATAGGAACGCAATGTACAACGTCATGGTCACCGCCGGGGACGACGCCTGGGAAGAAGGCGCCTATGTCTGGGATCGCTCGCGTATCCTGGAACATACCGACAATACGATCCGCGAAGTGTTCAAGGCACTCACTGCCGACGTTCTGGAGCAGTTGGCCAAGCTGCCGACGCTGTTCATGTATGAGCAGCACGCCGAGGGCACGCCGCGAATCGGGACGATCAAACGCATCCAGCAGCGTGGCGCTGAGTTTCGCGTGATCTTTGAGTTCGACGAGGCTCTGCCTCCACTCGATCCTGCGCAGATCGCCGGGCACAAATGGGACCTGCAACTCGCTGATTTCGAGTTCAGCCGTACGCACTGGGCGGTGAAGGATGGCGACCTGCTGGCCATCCTGCGCGAACATGGCCTTATTCCCGCCGCTCCTGAAATGGTCGCGGCACCGGCAGAGCCCGAGCTTGCCGCCCCGCCGCCGGTCGAGGTCAAGTCCGCCAAAGTCTTCCTCGTCCATGGTCGTGACGAAGCCGCCAAGCACACGATCGCGCGTTTTCTCGAAAAGCGCGTGGGCCTCGACGTTATAATCCTGTCCGAACGTCCCAACAAAGGCCGCTCGATCCTCACCAAGTTTCGAGAGGAAGGCGAAGGCGCGGCATTCGCCGTTGTGCTGATGACGCCGGATGATGTCGGCCATCTCCGCCCTGAGTTGCTGCCGCTTGGCTCGAGTGCTCCGACGCCCGCGCTCCGCGCTCGTCAAAATGTCATCTTCGAAATGGGCTTCTTCATCGGCCAACTCGGCGTGGAGCGCGTCTGCGTGCTGGTCCCGCCTGGAGTTGATCGCCCGTCCGATTATGACGGCATCGTCTACGTGCCCTACGACGATGCCGAGGGCTGGCAGCGCAAGCTCGTCACTGAGTTGCATGCCGCGAACGTGCCAGGTAATTGCTCAGTGGGTTGGCCGGACTTGAGATCAGAACGGGAACAAACCTGCGTACGGCAGATTTCCGTGTCATGCTGCTGACAAGAGGTGGAGTTCGGCGGAATAGCCTAACCTTCTGATCTCAAACAGAAATCCGGTGAAGGCTGAGTGGCGCGGGTCTTCACTGGAAAACCACCTTGGCCCGGCGTCGGCCCTGACGTGGCCAACCCCCTGAGCAATTACCGTGCCAGTTTCGCAGACGTGGTGGCAGGTTCCGACCTGAGCCGGATCAACGATCAGACATTGCGTTTGTCTGTCAAGAAAACAAGAGCATCGTCATTGCCATATTCGTTTGTGACGGCGATCGGACCGCGACCACCGGTACTGGAGACGGTCCGCCATCGCCCCATCGGCTTTGAGCTATGCCGGAAATTGCATAGTTTCGGCTCGAAAGTCGGGTCTGTTTTTTGAGCCTACGCAACGCACAAGACCGAAGGCGATCACCTTCTGTCATCGTGCTGCGCTGCCGCGTGTGTCCGCTTTCGCGGTCGGATCGGCGGAAATCAGCCAAGCCGCAAGCTGCCCCCAGCCGGTCATAAGGGCAATGAGGCCTGCGGTCCTCTTCGTCACCTTTGGCGTCCGTCACGCGCCACGCTCGGGGTCGATTTTCCACACCGGGATACCCATGCGGCGGGCCGTGTCGGCGAGGTTGTCGGTGATGCCGGAGCCCGGGAAAACGATAACACCGATCGGCAGCGCGTCGAGCAGCTGCTCGTTTCGGCGGAACGGGGCGGCTTTGCCGTGGCGGGTCCAGTCGGGACGAAAGACGACCTGCGGCACGCCGCGCTTGTCGGCCCAGCAGGCGGCGATGCGCTCGGCGCCTTTTGGCGCCCCGCCGTGCAGCAGCACCATGTCGGGATGGCGGTCGCGCACCTTGTCGAGCACGGCCCAGATCCGGCGGTGATCGGTGCAGGCCGGGCCACCGGCGAAGGCGACGCGGGGGCCAGGCGGCAGCATCACCTGAGTCTCGGCGCGCTGGCGCGCGGCCAGGAAATCCCGGCTGTCGATGACGGCGGCGGTCAGCGCCCGGCGGTTGGTGAGCGATCCGGCGCGCGGCCGCCAGGCGCCGCCGGTGATGGCCTCGAAGGCCTCGGCGGCGGTGTCGCGAAACGCCTCGAAGGCGTTGCGGCGTTCGATCAGGCCGATGCCTTCGGCGGTCAGGCGCTCGAGTTCGACCGACCGCACCTCGCTGCCATCCTGCTCGGTCTGGGAACGCCGCTGGGCCTGTTCGTTGGTGTCGAGCGCCCGGTCGAGTGCGCCGACGCGGCGGTGAAAGGCGTTGACGACGGACCACAGCAGATCGCCCAGGTCGTCCTCCAGGCGGGTGCCGGTGAACAGGTCGGCGAGGGTGTCCAGGCAGACGGCGACGGCGCTTTCGGCGGTCTCCGCGTCGGGCATGGGACGCGGATCGGGCTCGTCCTGGAACGGGCGGACGCCGTAGAGCTGCAGTTCCTCGAGCAGGTGGGCGGTGGCGGAGACGGCGGGCTGCGGATCGTCGGTGGGGGGCAGGACGTCGCGGACCATGGGGCTCTCCCGCTGGCTGGGGGCCGCGCCCATCGCGGCCTTTGCGGGGATCGCCCGCCGGAGGCCCCGAGGACGGCGCCGCACCCGAACGGGCCGGAACAACGTGGAGGAGGACGCGCGAAGCGCGCCTTGCGGCGCCGGCCGGCCTCCGGCAGATCCCCCGCATGGAAAGGCCGCCGGCGCGGTCCCACGCGGGAGAGCAGGCAACGCGCGACCGCCGGTCCCCGCCGACCCGGCGCCCCGTTAAGGCTCACGCCCTGCCGAGGGCCAGGGGCACGTCGGCCGGATCCAGGTAGCCGAGAACGCGCGCGCGGAACCGGCGCGGGCCGAGGGACAGCAGGTCGGCGTTGGCATCCGCGCCGAGCGGCGGCAGTGGACGGACGGTGATGGTGCGGGGTTCGAGGCGATCTGTCAGACGCTCCAACGCGCGCAGGCCGGCGGCGTCAGCATCGTAGGCCACGTACAGGCGGCGCAGGCCGGGCGGTGGTTCGAACGCGCCGAGGTGGGCCGCCGATAGCGCCGCCACGGCGGGCAGATCGGGCAGCACGGAGCGCAAGGAGAGGACGGTTTCCAGACCCTCGCCGACGACCAGGACGGGACCGGCGGCACCGAACCGGACGCCGTTGCCGAGCAGCAATCCGAGGGCGCGGCGCGGCCGGATCAAGGGCGCCTTGCCGCTAGTGGCGGGTTCGAGGAAGGTGCGATGCACGCCCGTCAGCGTGCCGTCGGCGGCGGTGACGGCGGCGATCAGGGCCGGCCAGCGGTCACGCGACATGCCCGGATCGGGCCGGCAGAAGGCGCGCGGATGGAAGCGGAGCGCGGGCTCGGGATGGGTCAGAACGATGCCGCGTCCGGCCAGATAGCGCGCGGCCAGGGTGCCGGCGATGGGCCGGGACGCCGCGAACAGACGTTGCGCGGCGGCGGTGGAATTGGCGGGAACGGGCTGGCGCGCGGACGACGCTGTGTCGCGCGGCAGACGCAGAAAAGCGGTGGCCTCGTCAAGCGCCGCGCGCAGATCCAGGCCCCGGTTGGCGGCGATGAGGTCCAGCAGATCGCCGTGATCGCCGGATTGTGCGTCGGTCCACTTCCCGGCGCGGGGACCAGTGAGGCGAACATAGAGGCTGCGGCCGGGTGTGCCGAGAATATCACCAACCTGCCAATAAGCCCCCTGGCGCCGGCCAGCAGGAAGGTAGGTGCGGCAGACCGCCTCGGCCTCGGCGGCCAGGCGGGACACGATCTCGGGAAGGGACATGGCGGAGCCCTCCGGCAGAGGAACGGCCCGGCCCCGGGAACACCGGAACCGGGCCGCGTGAGGGAAGCGGGCTATTCGGCGGCGCGGGTCGCGTCGTCGATGTCCTCGGGGACGGAACCCGTGTCGAACTCCTCCAGAGGCGTTTCGAGAGCGCCGATATCGGCATCGGCGGCACCCGCCTCCGGCTCCTCGGACACCGTGTCCGGCGTTTCAGGGATGGCCGACTCATCCACCTCCGGCGTCCGCAAGGGCTCCGGCAGCCAGCCGGTTTCGGCCAGCAGCGCCTCGGCCTCGGTCGCCATCTCGCCCTTGCGCAGCGAAACGAGACGGTCGGCGGCTTTGTCGCCCACCGCCTCGCGGACGGCGGCCAGAATGCGCGCCTTGGGCACCCGGCCGAGGTAGGTCTCGACGGTCGGGCGCCAGCCGGCGGCGACCATGTCCAACCCAACCGCCCGGGCCAGCGCGTCGGCGTGGTCCGTGCGACCGGGAACACGGTTCCAGGGCTCGACCACCGCGTTGACGGTGCGCGAGGCGCAATGGGCCAGCAGGTCCATGCGCTCGTCCGTCGAGAGGGCCTGCAACGCCCCCCACACATCGCGCGGATCGGCGGGCAGGCGGTCGATCCAGGCATCCTGGCGGGCGTCCAGGGATTGTGCCGACACGCTGTCCTTCAGGCCCGGTGCCTGGGCCCCCAGCGGCCCCGATCGGCCGGTGATGTCCAGGCAGGATGCCGCCGCGTGACGGTGGAAGGTTGACAGGCACAGGGCGTGCAGCACGGCCAGGAAGGCGGTCTCAGGGTGGGAGGCCAGCGCATCGCGGAGTGCCAGCGTGCGGTGCGCGGTCAGTTCGGTGACCAGCCGGTCCGGCAGCGGACGCAGCGGTTCGTCCACCGGGTCCGGGTCAGGATCGGCCAACTGGGTGGCGTCTGGCGCGTTGGCCTCGGGCATGGCCCCGGTGGGCAGCGGGGCACCCTCGGTGCCGTCCGGTGTCGCCGGGGCCTGCCCATCGGGCTCCGCCTCGGGCGCCGGCGCGGGCGGTTCGTCCTCCGGACGGACGAAGCCGCGTTCGATGCGCGCCTCGCCGTCCAGATCGATGGAGACGAAGACGCCGGCGCGAGCCACCTCGTCGGGCTCGAACGTGGCCGGACGGTTCTCGAGCGCCTTCAGGGCCGCTTCGATCTCGCCCACGCGCGCGTCGACGTCCTCGGGCAGTTCGTTGGGTTCCGGATACCCCGCCAACAGGGCGTCCATCTCCGCGACCAAGGCGTCGCGCTCGGCCTGTTCCGCCTCGGTCAAAGGGGCGGTCTCGCGCGGCAGACGGCGCAGGCCGTTGGTGTGGCCGTAGGGAAAGTCGACCGCCGCCTCGACCCAGCGCCAGCCCTCGGCGCGCACCTCCTCGGCGATGGTGGTGAGACGCTCCGCCACCAGACGCTCCAGCAGGCCGACGTCCTGCAACCAGCCGCCGTTGTCCTCGGTGAACAGGTCGCGCAGGACCAGACCGCCTGCGGCCTCATAGGCCTCGATGCCGACGAACCGGGCGCGCCGATCACCGGCCCGCACGGCGGTCTCGGTCAGCATGCGGCGGATGACATGGGGTGGGCGATGGCTGCCCTGGGACAGAGCCTCCCAGACTTGCTCCTGGCGATCATGATCGGGGGTGACCGCGAACGCCATGAGCTGTTCCAGGACCAAAGTGCCCTCGGCATAGAGGTCCAGCAGGCGCGGCGAGACGGACGCCAGCCGAAGCCGTTGTCGGACCACGGTGGGGGTGATGAAGAAGCGGGCCGCGATGTCCTCCTCGCTCAGCCCGGCCTCGCGCATGACCTGGAAGGCGCGGAACTGATCCAGGGGATGCAGGGCGACGCGCTGGACGTTCTCGGCCAGCGAGTCCTCCTCGGCCAGGCCGTCGTCATGGACGATGCAGGGCACGGGCGCGGTCTTGGTCATGCGCTTCTGCGTGACCAGCCGTTCGAGGGCACGATAGCGCCGGCCGCCGACCGGCACCTCGAAGGTGCCGGTCTCGGTGCCGTCCTCCTGGCGGATCGGGCGGACGGTCAGGCTTTGCAGCAGACCCCGCCGGGCGATGTCGTCGGCCAGATCCTCGATGGAGACGCTGTCCTTGACCCGGCGGACGTTGGCCTGGGACAGGATCAACTTGTCGAAGGGGATGTCGCGCGTGCCGTTCAGGGTCACCTTGCGGGACGCGCTCTTGCGGGATGCGCTCGTCATGTCGGTTCTCCGTGACCAGCCGGCCGGAGACCCCCTCCAGCCTGATGAGCCGGTCACGAAAACCCCCACGGCCCTTCACCTCCGGCGGACCGCACCGCCCGAAATCTCGGCCGCGTCGGTGTGATCCGGATCGTCCCACAGGCCCTTTTGCAGGAACCGGGCGGTGCGTGCCGCGCCCAGGTATTAGCGGCCAGTGCAACCACGGTCGCTCACATTATGTGGAGTAGCAGCCGGATTGCATCTGGACGCGTCTTGAGTGGCGGCACATTTGGTCCACTTTCCGGTTCACGGATTGCGAGTTGAATGATAGAGTTCTTGATTAGAATGTATCTTCAGCGAGTTGGAGTCCGAAGATGGACCGAATTGCGGCAGCGCTTTCCCTTCTGGAACACGTTGAAGATCTTATTTCATTGGGAGAGCAGAGGGCCTACATAATTGGCGCCACGAACATTTTTTGTAATTGCTCACGGGGTTGGTCAGGCGGGGACCACAGGCTGACCACCGAGCGCCCTTGAGATGGCCTGATGGGCCGGGATGTCGTTGAGGCGGCCGGTGCCGATGACGGATCGGGTTCTGGCGTGGGTCAGGGCGCCCCAGGCGGAGCGGAACCCGTTGGTCACCTTGCGGAAGGTGACGCTGGGCCGCAGCGCCCGCTCGGACTCGTTATTGGTGGGCGGGACGTCGCGATCCTGCAAGAAGGTGAAGAGCTGGCCTCGCCATCGTTTGGTCTGGGCGAGGAGCTTCGCGCCGGCCTCGGTGGTCACGGGGATGGTCAGCGCCTGGTCGAGCCGCCGCTCGGCCTTGGCGTGGTAGCTGCGTAGCGTCGCGTCCTTCAGGCCGTCGCGCCGGCGGCCGATGGCGATGGCCCAGCGCAGCAGGCGGCGCAGGGCCGGGGCGAAGGCGGGCTCGCCGGCGTCGATGGCGTACTGCACGTCGCGCAGAACATGGGCGAGGCAGACCTGCTGGGTCTCGGCGTGGCCCTGTTGGGCGCTCCAGCGGTCGGAGACCCAGCACCGGGGCCGGTGTCCGCCCATGATCTCGCGCACCTCGGCGGCGGCGCGCGACGGCGCGATGTGGTGGTAGACGGCGGTTTTGGTGACGGCGACCCACTCCCAGGCCATGCGGGTGCCGGCCTCGTCGGAGGTCAGGCGCGCCCCGGTCTCGTCGCAGCCGACCACGTCGGCGGCGCGGATGGCCTCGCGGATGGCCTCGGTGGCTGGCTCCAGGCGCTCACCCAGACGCTTCAAGGCGTTGGCAACGCTGCCCTCGCTGATCGACAGGCCGAACAGCTCGCCCATCAGCCGGGCCAGCCGCTCGTAGGCGATGGCGTGGTGATGATGGAGATACGCCAGCATGGTCAGGATCGTGTCGCCGAACGGCGAGCCGGGCGGCATCGCCTCGGGCGGCGCGCCGCGCGCCCGGCGCCGGCATTGGGGGCATCGGCAGCCGAACAGACGCACCCTTGTCACGATGGGGCGCATCGGTGGCAGGTCAATGTGATCGTAGGTGTGGCGAACGCTCTGCGCCGCCGCCGGCAGCGCCGTGCCGCAGTGGGCGCAGGTCTCGGCATGGCAGTCCACCATCCGGTCCGGGGTTTCCGCCAGTTGCCGCGTCGTGCCGGGCCCGTCCCGCTTCTTGCGCGGCTTTTTCTGACGCGGCGGCCGGTTGCGCTTCTGCCCACGCGACGGCGGAACGCTGGAGTTGTCCGGGGTCTTCGGCGGCCCACCGCCCAGACGCGCCTCCAGCTCCTCAATGCGCTTCAGCAGCGCCAGGATCAAGGCGTCCTTCTCTTCCGGGGTCATCTGGGACAAATCGGGCCGAGTCATGGATATGTTGACTCATACTTCGGGCCAAGAATCAAGATCTTGATGGCTAGTCAACGCCAGTCCCTATACCCAGGCGCTCATCACCATCCCGTTCCTGCGGCCCCCGAGCCAGCCCCCTGAGCAATTACCATTTTTTTATTTGCTGCGTACGCAGATGATGGAACAATACTAAGATCTGAATTTGAGAGCGATTTCTTTCTTATTTGGCCTGTAGTATTTTCTGGTTTGGGTTTTTTGCTATCTGTTTTGGCGCTTCACCCGCAATCACTATCGACAACCCTCCCTCCGCTATCGAAAATATTTCCTCCGTTATCGAAAATATTTCGTCCAACTGACGTTGAGCCTGAAAAGATGGTTCATTTTGCTAGCATTGCATGCAGGGATCCGGAGAAGTTCGTAAAAGAATTTTGTGTAGGCGAAAAAAAAGAAATACTCGAGAAAATAGTTAGGTCGGTCCACTTTAGATCGATAAAAGCTAGGCAAAAATTTACGCTATTGACTTTTGCGACTTGGTTGACAGTTATCCAGTTTCTGCCTATATTTTTGGCCTATTTTCTTGATTGGCGTCAATCCAAATGCCCCGCTCCCGAATCCATCGTACAGCGCGTTCGGAGCAAGGTCGGTGCCTGCCGGCCACGTCGAAGCACCCAGATCCATCGAAGCATTCACAACCACGGCAACACAGCCGGCTCGGCCACGGTGGCGGGGACGCGGACCAGCCGAACGATGACCTCGAAGGGCACAGGGCGGCTGTCGATGACCGGCAGGCCGGTGCCGATGCAGGCGGCCTTCATGGGCTCGGGATCGTATCCCGACAGGCTGGCGCCGTCGCCGAAACACAGCGAAAACCCACCCCGGCCGATGCTGAGGTGGCCGCCCTCGTTGTCACGGGCCTGGTCGATCAGGCCGTAATCGATACGTGGATGGTTGAGCGCCGTCATGACCCGTCCCTCCCCCTGGCCAACGCGGTGGCGTCGGTGTGGTCGGGGTCGTCCCACAGCCCCTTTTGCAGGAACCGGGCGGTGCGTTCGGCGCCCAGGTATTCGGTGGACAGTTGGCCAATGGCGACCGCCAGTCCCTCCAACAGCATCGTGCGACCCAGGTCCTCGCCGCGAACAATGCAGCGGGCGGGGGTGACGCCGCCCTGCTCGGGTCCCTGGACTGCGCAGGACACGAGGAAGTCGCCGATGGCCTCGCGCAGGGTGGCGATCGCGTCGGCGCCACAGGGCCAGGGGTTACCGTGGCTGTCCCGGCAGATGCGATCCGGGGCCGGCGCGCGGATGTCCACGAGCCGGAACGTGACGTCATGGATCACCAGCCTGTCGCCGGACAGGACGGTGGCAGGACCGATGGGCAGGGGCTTCGACAGCGGCCAGAAGGCGATGACCGCCATGGCGATGCAGAACAGAAAGAGGGGCGTACCGGTGGCTTTCATCACGCGACCTCCTCGTTATCGAGGGTAGTGGCGGGGATCACGACATGCTCGGGCAGGCAGCCCATCAGCCAGTCGGCGGCCTTGCTGGCCTGGCTGGCGGCGCGGATGATGGCACGGTTGTCTTCGCGCAAGACGTCGGCCCAGGATGCGATATAATCGGCGTGGCGGACGGTCGGGATTATCGACAGCGCCGCGCAGGTGAAGGCAGCGGTGATCTCGGCCACCAGTTCCTCGAAGGCATACTTGCGGGAGCCGAATGAGCCGGAGAGGTCGCGGTCGAGACGTGTCCTGTGGCCGCTCGCATGCCCCAGTTCATGCAGCGCCGTGCGATGCCAATTCAACGTTTCGTAGAACGCCTGCGGAGGAGGCACCTGCACGAAGTCGTACATGGGGTTGTAGAAGGCGCGGTTGCCGCCGATGCGGAAGTCCACCCGGGTGCCCGCGATCAGGGCTTCCGCGCGCGGCAGGATCAGGCCCTCGGGGACCGGCGGCGCCGTGGTGGCGACGTCCTCGGGCAGGTCGGAGCACTGGTCGGTGTTGAACACCGTGAAGCGCTTCAGGAACGGGATGGCCTGGGGGGCTTCACCCTTCTCCAGAGCGCGGCGGCGTTCGTCCTCGGGCACGAAGCGGTCGGCGTAGACGACGGTCGTGCCGCGCTCGCCTTTGCGGACGGAGCCACCCAAGGCCTTGGCCTGCCGGAAGGTCAGCCAGCCCTGGCCGGAATAGCCGCGCTCGATGACCGCCCCCCACAGGATCAGCACATTGATCCCGGAGTACGGCCGACCGGAGCCGGCGTTGCGCGGCAGGCCGACCGCCGTGCGGGCCCGATCCGTGCCCCAGGGTTGGACCCAGGGCAGGCGCCCGGCCTCAAGTTCGGCGATGATGCGGTCGGTGATCTCGGAATACAGGTTCGCGCGATCGCCGTTGGACCGCCGAGCGGGTGCGCGGGACATGGCGTGTCTCCCCGACGGGCCGGCGGAAGGCCACTCCCTCCGCCATCCAAACCCGTCGCGGATCCCCCACCGACCCTCCGCCTCCAGCAGGTTCCCGCTTACCGAAGGAGGTCGCGATACCCCCGAGCCGCCATGTGATCGGCGCCGCGAACCAGTCTCTGAACCCGCAGGCGCAGATAGTCCGACCGCCCGGCCCAGTCCTGCGCCGCCCGGTCCGCGCCGAAGATGGCGGCGGCAATCTGACGGTGGGACGCCCCGGCCCGGCGAGCGTCCTGGGCACGCAACATGTCCAGCCAACGACCGGCACGCCGTTCCGGCGGGTACAGGCGGTCGGGAAGCGTCTGCGCACTTCGGACATGGAGGAACCGCCGCAAGGCCAGCAGGCGTGGTTTGTCCTCTGGCGCTGGCCATAGCGGAACCAGAAGGCGGACCGGATGCCGCACGGGATGCCGGGCCGCCCCATCGGCCAGCATCTCGATCTGCAGGCGGCGCATCCCGTCCCGGATCAACAGATGCCGCACACCGCCGGGTTGCCGCAGCAGCATGACCGGCAGCGGAAGCCGGCCAAGGTCGAAAGCCTCTGCGGCCGTGGCATCCCCGACCCGGGCCTCGACGGTCAGGACGCTCGGCACCATCTCGCTCGACCAGAACACCAGATCCGTCGTTTCGTCGGCGAAACAGGACGCCCCATTGGTGGTCCATCTCGGCACGGGGCGAGATCACGACCCGAGGCGCGGGCGTCCTGGCAATGGGTGTGCTCGCGTACGGCCGGGTCCGCCGCACCGACACGAGGAAGTCCGGGTTGCGTTTCAGCCACTGCCAGGCCCAGGCGGTTCGGTCGAGCGCCAGCAGGGGGCGATAGGTCGCGGCGTTCCGCCAGTCGGGCGGCGGAAAAGGCGGTGGAGGAAAACGGCGCCTCTCGATCATGGAACGGCCCTCCTCAAGGATCACGGCGCGAAACGGTGCAACCGGCCGACGATGTCGCACCGGATGTGGACGGGATCAGAGGATGTTCGGAGTTCCGGCCGTTCTACCTGATGCGGCCCTGTCGATGACTATCGACAACCCTGGCAAGAGCGGCTTCCACAAAATGCCGGAGCATGGTGCGATGTGAGCGGAAACAATGGGGGAACAGCGCAAAATATATCTGTTTCATCAAAAGCGATGTGAATTGACATAAAATAAAAATGTTCCAGGCGTCGCCATATATCAGTTCAAAATTCGTCAGCCCTTGACACAATTAAGACAAGAAGATTCTGAACCATGATCGTAGCCTTGCCGCGCCTTTTACGCCTGCGCGTGGCTCGAGTGCACTTGGGGGAGCATCGACCGCACCGATCATGGAGCGCTTGCCATGACGGACATCCTGACGATCGATTTCCAGGCGGACACGTTGGTCCTGTGCGACACCCTGACCGAACGGGCGACCGGCAACGGCCTCATCGTCTGCCGCTGCCGGTTCCCGCCCTGTCCCGGGCACTGGACGAAGTTCCTGCAGACGGTGCTCGTGCGGCCGGCCGGGCCGGTGACGGCTCGTTGGCGAACCCTGGATGCACCGGAGAACCAGACGGTGTCGCTGTCCGGAACCGCCTTCCATCTGATCCCGGCGGATCGCCCGGTGCGGATCGAATGGGATGGGTGCGATGCGGCCCTCATCGTGGCGTTGACGCCGGGTTTCGTGGAAGCAACGACGGCGTCGATGGTCAAAGGCCGGGCGCAACGCCTCGAACCTTGCCCCGTCGTCGAGGACTCGGTAATGGCCGAAACGGCGAGCTTGCTTGCCGAGTCTTTGAGCCAAGACGCCGACCGAGCGGCCAAGTCCGCCGACCAGATCGGCGTTGCGTTCGCCCTGCGGTTGTTCGAGAAGCACGGCATCGATGATAGCAGCACGCCGCACTTCTCCGGCGGCCTCGGGGCGTCGCGACAGAGACGGATCACGGCGTTCATCGACGCCAACCTCGACCGCACTGTCCCGCTTTCGGAGATGGCCAGGACCGTCGGCCTCGGGCGGTCGCATTTCGGCAAGGCGTTCCATGCCTCGTTCGGCCGCAGCCCGTACCAGTATCTCCATGAACGGCGGGTCGAGAAGGCAAAAGAACTCCTGCTCAACGACCGCCGGACCATCGTTAGCGTCGCCCTGGACGTGGGCTTCTCCAGCCACGGGCATTTCACCAAAGTGTTCCGCAACGTGACCGGGATGACGCCGTCGCAGTTCCGGCGGGACAGGGTGTGACTGCGGGATGGCTTCAAATGGTGCCATCTGCCCAACCGAGCATTGACGAAAGGTCGGCAAAATCAGCGTGGTTGCGTGAGAACCTGACCTCATGGCCCGGCCAGGCTCTCACGCAACCGGGTCCAGCGCCGCCGTCCCGAGGCGTTGCGGACCGCGATGGCGACCGCCTTGCGCTGGCCGACCAACACGACCAGCTTTCGCCCCCGGGTGACGCCAGTGTAGAGAAGGTTCCGCTGAAGCATGGCGTAATGCTGGGTCATCACCGGAATGATGACAGCGGGGTATTCCGACCCCTGTGCCTTGTGGATCGTCGCGGCGTAGGCCAGCACCAGGGCGTCCAGATCGCCCAGGCCGTAGACGACGCTGCGGGCATCGAACCGGACCGCCAACTCGCCCGCATCGGCGTCGACGGTTTCGATGAAGCCAATGTCGCCGTTGTACACCTCGCGGTCGTAGTCATTCTCGATCTGCATGACCTTGTCGCCGGGTGCGAAGGTCCAGCCGAACTTCTCGACGCGGGCCGGCGGGTCGGGGTTCAGGGCCGCTTGCAGATCGATGTTCAGCGAGCGTGCCCCCATACCGCCCCGGTTCATGGGGCACAGGACCTGAACACCCCGGATGGGATCGAGGCCGAAGCGGGCAGGGATGCGCGCCCGCACCAGCTCGACGATGCGCGCCAGGGCGGTCTCCGGGTCGTCGGCCGGGACGAAGTAGAAATCGCTCTCGCCTTCGGGTCTCGTCAGGTCGGGGATGTGGCCCTCGTTGATCCGGTGCGCCGTCGTGATGATGCGGCTTTGCGCGGCCTGGCGGAACACCTCGGTCAACCGCACCACGGGAACCGCCCCGGAGGCGATGATGTCGGCGAGCACCTGCCCCGGTCCCACCGACGGCAACTGGTCGATGTCGCCCACGATCAGGACGGCCGCCGTGTCCGGCACGGCGCGCAGCAGCGCGTGCATCAACAACACGTCGACCATCGAGGTCTCGTCGATGACCAGCAGGTCGCAGTCGAGCGCATCATCCGCGCCGCGCTTGAAGCCGCCCGTCTTCGGGTCGACCTCGAGGACGCGGTGAATGGTCCGCGCCTCGTATCCGGTCGCCTCGCTCATGCGCTTGGCGGCCCGTCCGGTCGGCGCGCACAGCATCAGGCGTGTGCCCTTGGCGGCGAGAATGCGCAGGATGGCGTTGAGGATGGTCGTCTTGCCCACACCGGGGCCGCCGGTGATGACCACCACCCGGGACACAAGAGCCAGACGCACGGCGGCCTTCTGGCTATCGGCGAGATCCAGTCCGATCTTTCCCTCGATCCAGGGGATGGCCTTGTCCGGATCGATCCACGGCCAGGGTAGCGGGCCGTCGCGCAAGACCCTCAGGCGTTCAGCGATCCCCTGCTCGGCGCGGTACAGGCCGGCCAGGAACACGCACCGGGTCTCACCCAGCGTGATCTCGATGACGGCGCCCTCGGCCAGTTCGTCGCCGAGCGCGGTCTCGACGAGCGACGGTTCGACCTCGAGCAGGGTCCGGGCCAGCGGAACCAGTTCGGCCACCGGGAGGCCGCAATGGCCCTCGTCCATGGCCTCGGTGAGCGCATAGCCGATGCCAGCCCGCACCCGGATCATGGCGGTGGGCTCGACGCCCAGGCGCATGGCGATCTGATCGGCGGTCTTGAACCCGATGCCACGAATGTCCCGCGCCAGCCTGTACGGGTTTTCACTCATGACCTGGACGGCGTCGGCGCCATAGGTCTTGAAGATGCGCACCGCCCGGGCCGTCCCGACGCCATGGCTGTGCAGGAACACCATGATCTCGCGCACGACCTTCTGCTCGGCCCACGCGTCGACGATCCGCCGGGCGCGGATCGATCCGATGCCGTCAACCTCACGCAAGCGGTCCGGCTCGGTCTCGATGATGTCGAACACCCGGTCCCGGAAAGCACGGACCAGCTTCTTGGCGTAGACCGGCCCGATGCCCCGGATCATGCCGGAGCCGAGGTATTTCTCGATACCCTCGACCGAGGTGGGCGCCGAGGTTTTCAGGAACCGGGCCTTGAACTGCAAACCATGGGTCCGGTCGTTGACCCATTCCCCGCTGGCGGTCACCCACTCGCCAGCGGAGATGGTGGCGGCGTGGCCGACCACCGTCACCAGGTCGCGGTGCCCCCGTGCCTTCAAGCGCAGCACGCAGAAGCCGTTCTCGGCATTGTGGAAGGTGACCCGCTCGATCAGGCCGGCCAGCACCTCCCGCTCGGACTGATCCGGTGGCCTGTTCACCGGCCGATCCGTGGTGTTTCGGCGATCTCGTCGGCCTCGCCGGTCTCACCATGGACTTCCTCGCGGATGAGCCGGTCCGTGATCTCGGCGAGATAGCTCGAAAGGACCCTGTTCAGTTCCTGGAACTCGGGCCACAGCACGCCGTCGATGAAACTGGGCGGCCCCTTGACCAACACGGTCTGACGATGCATGCGGCGATACCGGAACGGCTTCAGGCCATAGCGCCGGCACAGCGCGACGAACAGGTGCCGGGCCCAGGGGTCCTGCAGGCTGAACTTGAACTCCTCGGGCCGCTCGGACTCGACGGCCTCGCGCAGACGGGCGCGCAATCGGTCGGCCGCTGCCCCGGCGGCTGCCTTCTCGCCGGGCGTCGCCGCGCCGGCAAACAAGGCCTCGATCTTGCGCAGCTTATCGCGAAGGTCCTGGTCCGCGGTCATCGCGCTCGCTCCGCCCTTCCGATGCACGGGGATAGCATGGTTGTACGGCACCGAAAGACTTGTGGAGCGTGCCTTGCCCGGCATATCGCGGCAAGGGAAACAGAACAACGAGCACCGTTACGGCAGGCTACCTGTTCGAAGTCCATATGGGGTATCGGCTTCGCCTCGGCCGCTGGACCGCTAGGCGAGTACCTGAACGCAAGGGGCGAGGCTCCGCAATTCCATCCATAACCGGCCCGGGGAACGGTTCGGCGCAACTGGACAAAAGTCATATTCTAAATCAGAGGCGCATGGTCGAACGGACGTCCGCCGGCTATCCCGTGTCCAGGCGTCGTTTCCAGTCTTCAAGATCGGTCCGCCGCCAATAACGGCGTCGGGCGATGACGACGGGTTGAGGAAATTCGAGATCAGGGCGGCGCAGCCAGCGCCACAGGGTCATGTCGCTGATGCCGCCGAGTTCCGCGCGAACAATGCGGGCAGGGATCAGCATGGTGCTTTCTGGCGAAGAGGCCGGGGTGTTTTGCATGGGACTTTCCCCGTTGGCGGGTTCAAGTGCTGACCCGACCGATCATGAAAGACCCTGCGAGGAAATGGCATTCCCCCTTCGTACGCCGTAGCCTCTCTATTCTGCGCCGATGCCCCCAGCCGGGGTGCCATCATCTGCTGCATCGCTGATTGGACCGACTGTCCGCCAACGGCGGACCCGATCAGGCAGGCTCCCGCGCAAACACCGTTACCCAGGCGTTACCCAGCCCGGTTCTCGACATGACAAAGGGGTTGCAGGAAATCCCGCAACCCCTTGATCTAATTGGTGGGCGCACAAGGACTCGAACCTTGGACCCGCTGATTAAGAGGACTTTGCTTTTGCTGCCGTTTCAAGACGCCCGTTTGGCAAAGCCCCCGACTTTGGCCGTCTCAAATCAAAGGGTTACGGGAATTCTGGAAATGCCAGGACGGCCGCTTCCCGTCCGATCGGAGACGGATTCCAGTGGCCGCCGGCGACGTGCTTGCGTCTGGTCGCGGGGGTGTGCGGAATGGGTCGCATGTGAGCTCGGCCGAGGACGTGAACGCCGGCATCGAGCGCGTGGTGGGCGGTATAGGGAACGTCCATGCGTGGTCGACCGCGCGCGTAAGGGGCGGCCCCAATCTTTGCCCATCGGAAAAGAGTAACATTAGCAATCAAGAGATCAGATTAGGGATAGTGCGTTGAAACGAAGCGGTTTTTCGGATCGGGCCGAAGAGTAACAATTGAGGAATGGAAAGGTAATGTCATTACTGTTTTAAAGGGTCACATGCGCCCGCCAAAAAATCGTGTATAGTCAGGGTATTCTGAAAACATTACTCTTTTTGTTACCCGACATAACCCGGCGGCAGTAATATTTTTATTGCGGTAAATCAGAGGGTTAGCGGGCAAAATCCCGCCATATGACCAAGGTTACTCTTTTCCGGGGGCACCCCAAAGATTGGGGGCGAAGACGGGGTCCCGCCCCGAGGCCGAACCGTGCAGAGAATTGCAGAAATCGGCCGCTGCCACCCTACCACGAAACGCCCAAGGCTTGCGCGGCTTCCGGCCATCTCGGCGGTGCAAAGATCCGCGGCCGTTTTTGTGTCGTCCGCTCCCCCCCGCGCACGACAGACAGGCGAGTGGCCGCGGTGGCGCGGCGCCAGAGGCAGGCGGATGGAGCGGCGGGGGCCGGGGCCGCGGCCGGCCCCGCTTCCGTTTGACGGCGATACGCTCTTAGCGTATCATGTCCGCCCATGACCTCCGGACGTACCATCACCTTCGACCCGGCCAAGGAGACGGCCAATCAGGACAAGCACGGCGTCTCCCTGTCCCTTCTGGGGGCCGTTCTGGAGGGCGAGACGGTGACGCGCGAGGATACCCGGCGCGACTATGGCGAGGCCCGGTTCGCCACCTACGGCTATGTCGAGGACCGCCTGTATGTCGCGGTGTGGACCCGGCGCGGAGACATCCTCCGGTCCATCAGCGTCCGGAAGGCCAATGCCAGGGAGCAAGAGCGGTATGGCTGACGATCTGCCCGATGATTGGGACGACAACCCCGAATGGGACGAGACCAACTCCGCGCCGCTTTCCCCGGCCGGCATGCTGTCGGTCGCGCGCGCCAAGCTGGGCCTCACCCAACAGGCGGCGGCGGACCTGCTCGGCATCTCCGTCGCCACCCTGCGGAACTGGGAACAGAAGCGCACGGCCCCGGAAGGCCCGGGGCGCGCGTTGATCCGCTTGTTGTACGACCACCCAGAGGAAATCCGGGACTGGCTGTCGGCGGCATAGGCGGAGCGTTCTTGATTTCGTTGCGCGCGTGAGGCAACAAAAAAATGGCTGCCTCGGGTCAGCCTAGTCAGGCATTAAGCTAAGTATTTTATCTGCTAAGGCAGAGATATCTTTCGATATTTTGCCCCTGAGAGTGGAATTAAATCTGTAAGGCTGGAAATCAAGATATTGTATTTTTTCAAGTTCGATTCGGAGATTGTCATTTTGGGCACCATTTCCGCTTTTTGTCCGAATTGGCAGAAATTTTATTGGAATAATCCTTTTTCTTTCTTCTGGTGTACGATAGTTTGATAGCCATATGTTGAGTTCTTCCCTGCAGGCGGGGCGAGTAAAATAGAAGGGCGTAACAACAGGAATAAAAACAACAGAACTATCGATTGCTTCTCTTAGGACAGATCGCCAATCGTCGCCCATATCAATGTCATCTGTGTCCTGAAATACTTGAAGGTCTTCATCGCCCGACCTGACCCTAACTTCTACTTCAAGTTTACTCCTAATCTTGGAGAGCAAGCCGTCCACAGCTTGGTCGTCATGTCTCGAATATGAAAAAAAAGCAACTGTGTTCATGTTTGCCCCCTCAGCTCGCGGGTCTTTGCTTCAATTTCAATAACCTTTTTTCGCGAAAACAAATAATAATGACGTCCTCCTTCAATTTTTTTTCGTGGATTTGGATACCTTTGGTCTTTTATGTAATTGCGTATAGTTTGTGGCGTTACTCCAAGAGCTTTTGCTGCTCCTTTAGTAGTAAGGTATTCGCCTTCCCAATACTTCACTTCGCCATCGTTTTCGGGCCAAATAATAGCCATGCGTGCGTCTCCGGAAAAAGTGATCACGATTTTTCGTTGGTATCATAGAGGCAATGGATATCATAGATGCTGCACAGGCTTTAATAGCCTGCGGCGAAAAAACATTAAAATAACAATACATTGCATCGGAATGGACCGATGGGAATCTGGAGTTTTTGCCCTTGCCCATGCGCTGAACACCGTCCCGCTTGACCCGACTCGGGGTGGGGCGTAGGGTTTTTGGCGGAGCTTCAAACACTCCATTGACCACAAGCGGACTCCGGCCCGAAGACCGAATCAGCCATGCAAAGACATCTCCGGGGGCCGCACGTGCATGTCCAGGGCGCGAGCCTAAAGGCGTGCGGGGCCGACTTGTGGCGGTTGTTTGAACCCCCGGAGGGCGCGGCGCTTCAAACCGCCGTGTGCTCCGGTCATCGCGACCACAAGGAGCAACGCCATGGCTCAGACCGGCGCACAGGCGGAGTCCGTCCGCCCGCAACCCCTTCCTTCCCTTGAACTTCCGTTCATTCGCGAGATCCCCGACAAGGGCGTCTGGTCCTGTTGGCATGTGGAGCCGACCGGCGACTACCGGATGGACTGCGAACTCGGCCGCGCCCTGGCATGGCGCACCGTGGAGTACCTGCGCCGGCATGCCTCGCGTGAGGGCACCCTCAGTCAGGTCCTGGCGGATATGATTGCGGCCGGGCGGGCCGACGGTGTGGAGATCGGCTTCGCCCAGGGCCTCGCCGAGGCCATCACGGGCCGCACGCCGGGCGGCGCGTCATGAGTGAGATCGTCGCGTTCGACTTCGAAACCCTACCGGTCCGCATGGCGGAGCGACAGGGGGAGCCCTGGTTCGTGCTGGCTGACGTCTGCCGGGTGCTGGGTATCGCGAACTCGCGCGATGCCGCCGCGCGGCTTGATGACGATGAAAAGGGTGTCGTTACTACCGACACCCTTGGCGGACCCCAGGACATGACCCTGGTCAACGAGTCAGGCCTGTACAGCCTCACGTTCACCAGCCGAAAACCGGTGGCGAAGCGGTTCAAGAAGTGGGTCACAGCCGACGTGTTGCCCACCATCCGCAAGACGGGCGGGTATGGGGCCGCGACGGGCGGCGATCTGCGCGTGCCGGTCCAGGCGGCGCGGGTCATGCGGCAGTTGAAGCTGGAGACGAACCCGGCGCTGCGGCGGACGCACTATGCGTTCCTGGTGCGCTTGTGCGCGTCGTGGGGTGTCGAGGCGCCGCCCCTGGAGGAGATCGGGCGGGATGCTCCGCCCTTGCCCGACGTGGCGGCGCCGTTTTTCGCCGGGCTGGATCGGTTGACGGAGCTGGGCGTGCGGTGGAACCACGCCCGCCGCCCGGATCGGATCGCGGTGAACCTGAAGGAGGTCGCCGCCCACTTCGCGGCGCATGGGATCCCGGTGGTGATCGACACCCCGCTCCGAACGGCCCTGAAGGCGTGCCAGGACCCGCCGTTCCTCGGCCGCCTGACCGTCAACAGCGGCCTAACCGGGCGTTCTGTGCGGTGCTGGGTGTTTGGGGTGGGACGCATCGCCCTCTGACCTCGCCCCCCCCTGGACTCCTGCCCGCCCCCTGTGCATCCTATGCGCACAGTGGCCGGAAGCATTCGGCATTCGCATACCGCATCAGTGAGGGAAATCTATGGGAAAACTCCACCTCAACAGTTCTTTCATAATAAATTATAGTGTTCGCATAGTGCAAACGGAAGACTACCCATATGTCTTTGTAGAAATATTTACCGAAGCTCAATCATTGAGCTATAAAATTGTGACTGATGAGAATTTTAGTGATATTAACTATATATACCAAAGGCTTCAAAATGGCATATCATCTGCGGCAAACAACGTGAACGACAACCTCGAAATAGGAGAGTATTTAGAGCGAAATTATGTGTTCTTTACATATCCGGATGGCACGCAAGATAAGTATACTGCCTTTCGAATAGAATAATAGTGTCGTTTTTTGGGTAGATCGGGTTAAGGAATCCCAAACTCGTCAAACCCCACAACGTCCTGTCCCATCCATGTGTTGATCGCCGATTCGATCTCCATGGCGAGGGGGCGGAGTTCGAGGTACCAGAACACCGGGGCGGCCTTGGAGACGTCGCCGAAACCGCCGGCGTTCTGGGGCACGATGCCCAGCAGGTGCGGCGGCACGCGGTGCGCGGCGAGGACGTCGTCGCGGGTGACGGTCTTCATGTGCAGGAACTCGTCCTTGGCCGTCACCTCGGCGATCGGGATCAGCTTGAGGCCGTCCGGCTTGCCGTTGGGCGCGTACATCACGAGGTTTCGGAAGTTGCCGGGGCCTTTGCTGTTCTTCAGCGCCGTGCGTAGGGCGTCGATATCGGTCTGATCCTGGGCCGCGTCGGTCATGTAGAGGATGAACCCGGCGTGCGACCCGTTCACATAGTATTTGCGGCGGAACAGGGTCGCGGCCTCGTTGAGCAACGCCGACTGGAGGCAGCCTTCATAGGACGGGCGGCCGTAGATCTCCTGGGACAGGTCCGGCTGCTGCAGGTGCAGGACGTCGCCGGCGAGATCGTGTTCCCGGCCGTCGATCAGCATGAGCACGCGGCCGTCGCGGCGGACACGGGTGAACCGGCCGAGGGTTGGTTTCAACGCCATCGGCCGGCCCAGCACGGAATCGACGCGCTCGATCCAGGCATTGCCCAGCACGATCCGGTCTTGCAGGATCCGCGTCATGGCCGCGCGCGACAGCAGGGGCGAGGGTCGGTACAGGCTGGCCAGCATCTGGACCTTGAGGCCGACCGCGCTTTCATGGTGCGGGTTGGCCTTCAGGGCGCGCACCAACCCGTCGAAGGACAACGGCGGCTCGTAATACGACCCGTTCCAGGCGGACTCGAAGTAACCCAGGATCTCGCGCTGATCCAACACCGGCTCGGGATCGCCGAAAGTGAAGACCTCGACGTGGGGCTCGGCCGGGGCGGCCGTCTCGGGGGCGGTTTCGGTCATCAACAGAACTCCACAAAGCCGCGCCGGCCGGCCGGATGGCCGCCGCCGGTGTCTTCGAAGTCGCGGAACTCGACCCGGTCGAGGGCGTGCATGATCGCCCAGGCCACGTCCGCATGCCCGGTGGTGTCGGAGCGCGACGCCTGGAACGTCATCTGCCGCCCGGTGGGCGTCATGGTCTGGCGGATGGCCAGGAAGGCGAGCGGAATGTCGGTCTGCCCGGCGTCCCATTCGACCCGGCGGCGGCTGATCAGGTGCTTGGCCTTCAGCACCATGCGGGCCTTGGTCTCGACCGAATAGGTGATGGCCACGGCGGCGGGCCAGAAGCCGCGCACCATCTCGAACACGCCGGCACCAATGCCGGAGACGTCGACGGCGACGCGCTCCACCCGGTAGCGCGTGGTCAACTGGCGGATCGCCTCGGCCTGGGCGTGGAAGTCCACCCCGCTGAACGTCAGGCGTTCGATCACGCGATAGGCCCCGCCCTCGGTCTTGGGCGGCGCGATCACCGCGACCGACGCATCATCGCGGCTGCGCGACGGGTCATAGCCGATCCACACCGGGCCGAGGTTATGGCGGTTGTCGCCCTCCGGCACGTCCGGCCATGCGTCCCAGGCATCGACCGAACACTTCTGCAGCTCGGCGAAGGTGAAGAACGACGCCGCGTCGTCGACCCACTGGCACAGGAACAGGTTGGCGAAATCGCGCTCGTTGTAGGCCCGCCGCAGGTCCTCCAGGTCGAACAGGTCGCAACCCTGCGCGGCCGCGTCCTCGATCGTGACCATGTGCCGCCACACGCCGTCCGGCCCAACGGCGCCGTGCTTCAGCACCTCGTGCGCCAGCACGAACGCGGCCTGATCCTCGCGCGGGCGGTCGCGGTTGAACTCCCGCCCGTCCCAGAAGGCGGCCGCGTCATGGCCGATGGTCGACGGCGTCGAGAAGTAAGTCAGGCGCCACTTCTTGTGGGTCGCCATCCCCGAGGCGACCTTCTTGAACGCGGCCAGCTTGCCGATCCAGGCGTATTCGTCGAGGTAGACGTGGCCGTGGTAGCTCTGGGCGGTCTTCGTATTTGTGCCCAGGAAGTACAGTTCCGCGCCGTTGCCGAGCTTGATGGGGGAGCCCTGCAGCTCCACCCCGGTGACGTCCTTGATCCAGGCGACGATGTAGCTCTTGAACACATGCGCCTGGGCCTTGGAGGCGGACAGGAAGATCTGGTTGTCGCCGGTCTCCAGGGCGTCGAGCGCGGCCTCGCGGGCGAAGTACCATGTGGCGCCGATCTGGCGGGACTTCAGGATGTTGCGCCGCTTGTGTTCGGCCTTCGCCTGCCACCAGGTCTTTTGGTACGCGAACAGGGGAGCGTGGAAGTCCGCGCGCAACGCGGCGACCTGATCCTCGGTCAGGGTGTTCTTGGCGACCTTCGCCTTGCGGCGGCCCTCGGCGCGGTTCTGGATGGCGGGGTTGAGGTCGGACTCGCGGCCCGTGGTCTCGTACTTCTGCACCCGCGCGGTGCGTTCGATCAGGCGGCCGAGGCGCTCCATCTCGTCCAGCTCGCGCTCGGACTTGTCCGGCGTGGCGATCAGGACGGCGAGCCGGCGTTCGGCCGCGTCCTCGATCCGGGCCGCGCGCGGGGCCTCGTCCCATTTGTCGCGGCGCTTCCAGCTATCCACGGTGCCATAGGGGATTGCCAGCCGCCGGGCTATGTCGGCGACGGCGTGGCCCTGCCAGTACAGGGCGCGGGCGTCGGTGCGCGATGTGGTGTCGGTCGTCATGGCGCCCATGGGGCCGCGCCGATCCGCGCAACGCACGCCTGCGCGGGTTGGAATGCCCGCATTCCAACCGCGAGGCCCTGGTCTCCGCCCAATCCCTCCGCGCACGCTGCCCGAAAGCGAACCCGTCCAATGAACGGAGAGAGCGCGTGCGCACCAAGTGGTTCCGGGTCTGCCAGTCGGGCAAGACCATCGACGGGCGGGAGATCACCCCCCAGCAGATCGACGAGATGGCGGAGACCTACAACCCGCGCACCTACGGCGCCCGGGTGTTCGTCGAACACTTCCGCTCCATCCTGCCGGACTCGCCCCTGTCGGCGCTGGGCGACGTCCTGGCCCTGCGGGCGGAGACCGATTCCGAAACGGGGGCGCGCGTGCTGCTGGCCCAGGTCGACGCCACCGACCGCCTCATCAAACTCGCCCAGAACCGGGACAAGGTCTACTGGTCGATCGAGATGATGCCGAACATGGCCGGCACCGGCAAAGCCTACATGCATGGCCTGTCCGTCACCGACACCCCGGCCTCGCTCGGGACCGAGCTCATCAAACTGAGTGCCGGCGCCGGCACCCTGCCGGAGGCGATGCGCGACCACCTGTTCAGCGAGGCCGTGGAACACGTCGGCCCGCTGGCCGAGGACACCCCGGACACCGGCTTCGTCGAGCGCATCCGCCAGCACCTCAGCGGCGAGAGCCGCAAGA
This sequence comes from Roseospira visakhapatnamensis, assembly GCF_014197915.1. Taxonomy (GTDB): domain Bacteria; phylum Pseudomonadota; class Alphaproteobacteria; order Rhodospirillales; family Rhodospirillaceae; genus Rhodospira; species Rhodospira visakhapatnamensis. The sequence goes on along the minus strand of NZ_JACIGK010000035.1, from coordinate 5,919 downwards.
CCGACGCCCGCCTGACCGGCCTGGAATCGGCGGCCGTCGAGATGGCAGGCGCCCTAGGGTCCCTCCGCGCCGACCTGCACACCCTTCTGTCCAGCTCCCCCGGCTCCTCCGGTTCGCCGGCTCCGGCTGCCGTTCCCCCCACGCAGCCGCCGGCGACGGCGGCGGGCGCGTCCTCGGCCCCCGCTCCGGGTCAGACGTCGCCCGCCGCCCCCACTCGTGACGATGCCCCGGTCGCGGCCCTGGGCGCGCGCTTCGACCAGCTCCTTGAAACCCTCAGCCACATCCCCGCCACCGCCGGCCGGCCCCTGTCGGCCGGCGGCACCTCCACCGCTTCCCTCAAGACGGACTGTTAGGTATGCGCAACGACACCCGCGGCGTCTTCAACGCCTACTGCGCGGACCTCGCGCGCCTCAATGGGATCCCGGACGCGACCCAGAAGTTCGCGGTGGCCCCCACCGTCGAACAGACCCTGGAGAACCGGATCCAGCAGTCGGCCGAGTTCCTCCAGCGCGTCAACGTGACCGGGGTCGCCCAGCCGTCCGGGCAGGTCCTCGGCCTCGGCACCACCGGTCCCATCGCCGGGCGCACCGACACCAAGAGCACCCAACGCCAGCCCCGCGATATCCACGGCCTGGGGCGGCGCGACTATCAGACCGTCCAGACCAACTTCGACAGCTTCGTTCGCTACGAGACCCTGGACGCCTGGGCCAAGTTCCCGGATTTCCAGACCCGGGTGCGCAACAAGGTGGTGGAACAGATCGCCCGCGATCGCCTGACCATCGGCTGGAACGGAACCCATGCTGCCGCCAACACGGACCCGGTCGCCAACAAGTTGCTGCAGGACGTCAACGTGGGCTGGCTGGAATATCTGCGCACGGCCGATCCGGGGCGCGTGTTCGCCGGGCCGAAGGTGGGCGAGCAGGCGGGGGCCGACTACAAGACCCTCGATGGCCTGATCTTCGACGCCGTCAACACCTACCTTGAGGACTGGTACAAGGACGATCCGAACATCATCGCCATCTGCGGGCGCTCCCTGTACAGCGAACGCATGCTCGGCCTGATCGAGGTCCACAGCGGCACGCCCACGGAAGCCGAGGCCCTGAAGACCCTTCAGGCGCACCGTGCCGTCGGTGGCAAGACCGCCCAGTTCGTGCCGTTCTTCCCCACCGTTTCGATCCTGCTGGCCAATCCGAAGAACCTGTCCATCTACTGGCAGACGGATACCCGGCGCCGCCAGATCGAAGACCAGCCGTCCTGGGACCGCATCGTCGACTTCCAGTCCGTCAACGAAGGCTACGTGATCGAGGACACGGGCGCCTGTTGCCTGATCGAGGGCATCCAGGTGCCCGACGGCGCCGGCGGGTGGGCGTGATGGCGACCCCGGCCCAGATCGCGCGCGCCCGGTCGCTCGCCCGCATGGATGCCGCGCGCGCGGCGGACGCGTCTGTCGCGCCCACGGGGACGTCCGGCCTGGACGTCATGCTGCGCCGTCTCAAGGCGGACCTCGATCGCATCCGCGCCGTCAAGTCCATGGCGACCCGGGGCGAGATGAAGGCCGAGCTGCTGCCCGGCTACATGCCCTATGTGGACGGCGTGATCGACGCCGACAGCGGCCGCCAGGACGCGATCGTGGTGCAGATGATGATCTGGGCGCGCGACGCGCAATCCTGGCCGGTGGTGCTGCGCATCGCGGGCTATGTGGTCCGCCACGGGTTGGCCATGCCGGACGGCTTCGACCGCGACGCCGCGACGTGGCTGGTCGAGGAGCTGGCCAACGCTGCCGCCGATGATCCGGCCGTGTTGCCGCATCTCGACACGGCGCTGACCCTGACCGCCGATCACGACATGCACGACCCGGTGCGCGCCAAGGCGCTCAAGGTGCTCGGTCTCGCCGTCGAGGACACTGACCCGGCCCTCGCCCTGGATCGGCTGGAGCGGGCCTATGCCCTCGACCGGGGGGCGGGGGTCAAGAAAGCCCTCGACCGTCTGCGCAAAACCCTGTCCGTCCCCGATCCCGATCCGGGATCGGCGGACACCGCATAGCGCGCGGGGGATCCGGGTTCCTCCCTCGCACGCTTAGGGGCCGAAGCGGAGCGTATCTCCTCCTTCGCTTCGGCCCCGGTCCCCTCACGCGGGAGCACGCTGCATGGTCTCCGTCATTCCGCACTCCGCCGTCCCGGCCGATCCGGTGATCATCGCCGTAGATCCGGACGGCTGGTATCCGGCCGTCGACGTGACCGCCTTGCGGGTTCGCACCGGCCTGGACGGCACCTGGACCGACGCGCGCCTGACCCCGGTGGTGCGCGAGGAAGCCGACGCCATCGCCGGCGTGCTCGCCGAGTGGCGGGCCGAGCGCGAGGCCAAAGGCGCGGCGTCCCTGACCGAGGTCGACCCGCACCGGAGCATCGAGGGCACCCCGCTGGCCGTCTGGCGTTGGCAAGCCGCCCTCGACGGGCGGGTGCGGGCCGCCGTCATTCGCGCCACCCGGGACTTCCACGCCACCGGCGACGGTCACGACCGCGCCGACGCGCTCGAGCCGACCGCCGACGACTGGCTCGGCCGGGCGCACGAAGCCCTGTCGCGCCTGATGGGCCGGCCCCGCACCGTGGTGGAGCTGATCTGATGGCCTCTTCCCCGACCCCAACCGCCTTGGGCCTGACCCGCGCCCGTCCCGGCGACACCGTCGACGCCATCGCGTGGCGCACCTACCACGACAGCGCCATGACGGAGGTCATCCTGGACGCCCCGGCCAACCGGGGCCTCGCCGCCCTCGGTCTGATCCTGCCGGCCGGAACGCCCGTCGCCCTGCCGCCGCGCACGGCGCCCGATCCCACGCCCACGCACACACTCTGGTGAGACCATGACGCCGCCCCCGAACACCGCGCCCGACTGCGACGCCGACCGCTGCCCCTATGCCGACGACCTCGTCGACCGCATCGCGGCCAACGTCGGCCGCCACGCCGCCCGCGAGTTCTTCGCGATGCTCGGGGTGGACGTCCGACAGCCGGCCGAGGTCGAAGAGTTCCGCCGCGACCTGCGCTTTGCCGGCTTCCTGCGTCGCCACACCGACAAGGCCATCGGGGGCGTCATCACCGCGATTGCCCTGGGCGCGCTCGCTCTCCTGTGGGGCGGGGCGCAACTCGTTATGGGAGGTCCCAAGCCATGACCGATCGTCCGTTCTCCGTGCCTCGGGGGATCCGCAACCACAACCCCGGCAACATCGAACGGGGTGCCCCCTGGCAGGGGCTGGCCGACCCGGCCGACATGACGGCCGAACAGCGCGCCGAGCCCCGGTTCTGTGTGTTCGCCGCCCCCAAGTGGGGCATCCGCGCCCTGGCCCGCGTCCTGATCACCTACCAGGACAAACACGGCCTGCGCACCGTGCGCGGCATGATCAGCCGATGGGCGCCGAAGGCGGACCAGAACAACACCGAGGCCTATATCCGCATGGTCGCCGACCGCCTCGGCGTGGCGCACGACACGGCGATCGACGTCCACACCTACGACGTCGCGCGCGCCCTGGTCGAGGCCATCATAAGCCACGAGAACGGGATGCAGCCCTATGACCGCGCCATGATCGACACGGGCCTTGCCCTGGCCGGGATCGAGCCGCCGGTGCTGATCACCGACCGGCCGGCGCCGGCGCTCCCGACCAAGCCGGCGCCGCGCCCGCTGCGCCAGACCAGCACGGGCAAGACGGGCGCGGCGGGCCTTCTCGCCGTCGGCGGCACGGTGCTGACCGTGGCGGCCGAGAACGCGGACGCGGTGTTGGACGCGGCGACCAACCCGGCCGTGCGCGCCCTGATCACCGCCGCCCCGTGGGTTGGCGGGGCTCTGGCCGGTCTGGCCGTGCTGGCCATCCTGCTGTTGCTCGCCCGCAAGCACCGTCTGGAGACGGCTTGATGGGCCCGGTTCTGCGCGCGCTGTTGGGGCGCCTGGGTCGCATGGCCCTCGCGGCCGGGGCGGCCGTCATGGCGTTTATGTGGATCCGGGGCGACGCCGCCCGGGATGCCAACCGTACCGCACACGTCCGCTTGATGGAGAAGACCGCCGATGCGCAAGGCCGCATGCTGGACGCGGCGGGCGATCGCCCTCGCGACCGCGACACTCTGGCTCGCCGCCTGCGCGACGGCCGGTTCTGAGCCCGCCGTGGTCTGCCCGCCCTTGATGGCTTACGACCACGCGACCCTGGCCGCCGCCGCCGAGGCTGTCGAGGCGCTGCCGGCGGACTCACCCCTGATCCCCCTGTTGGCCGATTACGCCCAGGTGCGCGCCCAGATCCGCGCCTGCCATGGGACCGCGCCATGAGAACGCTCACCGACCTGCGGGCCGATCTGCTGGCCGGCCCGTTCCGGATCACGCCCGACCGGCTGTTGACCGTGGCCGAGTCCGGCACCGTCCGGGCGGCGCGCGGGCCGCGCAACGGCCACCTCGAACTGGCCTACAAAGCCGTCGTGATCGTCACGGACTGGACCGGCGATCCGCGCACCCTGTTGTGGTGGGTCACGGACTGGATCCAGCGCCACGCCCCGGCGGCCGAGCCCGACGCGGTGTCGTTCGTCTCGGACATCCTCGATCATGAGCGCGCGGACCTCGAGCTGCGCATCGATCTGACGGAGACGGTGCGCGCGGTCGCGACCCCGGACGGGGTGGCGATCGACCGCGAGCCCGATCCCGACGCCCAGGCCCTCGACATGACCGCGCTGTTCCCGGGGCTCACTCATGGCGGAGCTTGAGGGATCGGCGCCTCTCGACGCCTGGATGGACCGGGCCGTGCGCGCACTCGAGGCCGGCGCCTTGCGGGGTGTCGTGCGCGACATCGCCCGCACGGTGCGCCGGCGCACTCAGGCGCGCATGGCCGCCCAGGTCGCCCCGGACGGCACGCCCTGGGAGCCCCGCAAAGCCCAGGACCAAACGAAAGGCGGCACCGTCCGCAAGCGGGCCGCCATGATGCGCGGGCTTCGCCGGGCGCGCCGCCTGCGCATCCAGGCCGCCGGCGATCGCGTGGCGATCGGCTGGCGTGGCCGTGACGGGCGCATCGCCGCGCTGCACCACCACGGCGGCCGCGACCGCGTGGTCGAGGACCGCCCCCGCACCGCTGATTATCCCGCCCGCCCACTGCTGGGTTGGACACCTGAGGACGTGGCGGCCGTGCGGCGTGCGCTGCTTCAACACCTGCGAACCTGACCCTCTTCGGCCCCGCCTTTCGGTCGGGCCTTTCGGTTGGAATGCCCGCATTCCAACCGGAGGGCCGTCGCGGGGCCGGTCTGGGGGCGGCATCGTGGCGCCATGGGCCGCGATCACGACATCGACACCGCCGATCTGCACCGCCGCGCCGGCAACATGCTGCGCGTCGGCACCATCGCCGCCGTGGATCACGACCGGGCGCGGGTGCGCGTGGCCGTGGCGGGTCGGACGTCCGCATGGCTGCCCTGGCCGGCCGACGTGGGACGCAACTTCGTAAGCTGGCGCCCGCTGCGCCCCGGGCAACAGGTGCTGGTCGCCGCCCCGTCCGGTGATCCCGCCAACGCGGTCATCGTCCAGACGCTTTACTCCGGCGCCCTGCCGGCCCCCGACACCGACCCCGAGGCCGACGTCATCCGCTTCGATGACGGCACCACGATCACCTATCGCTCCGACGATCACACGCTGACCATCGACACCACCCGCGCCTTGGTCCTGCGCGCCGCCGAGACCCTCCGGATCGAGGCCCCGCATGTCGAGATCACGGGCCAGAGCTTGACCCACAACGGCGTCAACGTCGGTGCCGATCACGTCCACACAGACGTCAAGCCGGGGCCGGCCAACACCGGCCCGCCGGCCGGCGCCTAGAGTAATCCGAGATCAAGTTGGGCCATAGCCGGAATGCCGCATATAGCTGCTGCACTCTGTTGGCATAACTTTGTCGAGCGCTTCTTT
>NZ_JACIGK010000034.1 GCF_014197915.1 Roseospira visakhapatnamensis | reverse complement strand
GTCAAGCCGTTGATAGAAGGCGTCTCTTTTGACGCGCTCCTCGCCGACAAGGCGTTCGATATCGACTGGATCCGCGCCGAGTTGGACGACCGGGGTGCCTCGGCCGTGATTCCCTCCAAGGCCGACCGAAAACACCCGAGTCCCTGCGACTTCGCGATGTACCGCTGGCGCCACCTCGTCGAGAATTATTTCGCCAAGATCAAGGAGTTCCGGGGCATCGCAACACGATACGACAAGACCGACAGCAGCTACACCGCAAACTGGTACCTTGTCGCAGCCATCATCGCAGGTCGGTGATTGTCAACAGGCCCTAGCCGTGGCGAGCGCGCGGCAGCATGGCCCGATAGGCATGCCACGAGGCGTATCCGGCCAGGGGAACGGTGACGGCGAGGCCCAGGAAGGCGGGAATCATGCCCGAAAGGGTGATGAAGCCCAGCGTGGCACCCCAGCCGATCAGAACGCCGGGCTGGCGCGCCACCGCGCGCATGCTGACCGCCATGGCGTGGTAGGGCAGCGTGTCCGGCCTGTCCACCAGAATGGGAATGGACAGGAAGGTGACGGCAAAGGCGACGGCCGCCATCACCGCCCCCACCAGCGTGCCGGTGGTCAGAAACAGGGCCGCCTGCGGGCTGCCCAGCAGGGCGATGGTGAAGTTGGTCAGGGAGGGCGGCGACTCCCCATAGAACCCGGCGAAGATCAGAAGCGCCAGGAGCATCCAGGTCATCATGATCAAGGTGACCGCCACGCCCACGACGGCCAGGCCGGGGATGCTGGCGCGGCTGCGCCGCACAGCCTCGATCAGGTCGATGTGCTCGCCATTCTCATGGGCGCGGCTGAGCACATGCAGCGGCACGGCGAACATGGACCCCACCAGCATGAACCCGCTGGCCAGCGGCAGCACCACCGAGCCCATGCCGCTGAACAGGACGAACGACACCACCGTCCAGGAGAGAACGACGAACGCGGCGCCGTACACCAAGCTGCTGACGGGCGCCCGCTCGAAGTCGTCCAGGGCCTGGTGAACCCAGCGGCTTGAGTCGTCGACGGTGACCCGGAGCACGGTCGGACCCGGCGCCGGGTCGGAACCGGGGGCCAAACGTGGATCCGACGCTGGGGACGGATCCGTCGGCGAATGGGCCGAAGTCTCGACCATGGCGCGTTTCCTCCCTCTCTGAGCCCCACGGGTCTCGGGCGGCACCTCCCTCGGACGCCGCATCGATTCCTTTTGACTTAGAAACAGTACAAGACATTTCGGTCCCGCGACAACCGCGTTGCCGGCGCGGCGTCGGCCCGGGCATCCCGGCGTCGGGGTGCCCCGGGTCGGAGATCCTTGGGTCGGGGATCCTTGGGGCGGGGATCCTTGGGTCTGGGCCGGGATACCGCCGTCGTCAGAAATCCAGATCGGCGTAATGCCGGGCCGGCCGCAACCCGGGCTCGGCATCGGCCAGCAGGCTCCGGAAGCACGGACGGCACTTGAGCAGCGTGTACCACTCCTTGGCCGTGGGATGGTCGTCCCACGGCACATCGCCGGCGTAATCCACCAGCGACAGATGGGCGCCGGCCATCAGGTCGGCCAGGGTGGGGCGAGGCCCCACCAGCCAGCGGGTTTGCTCCGTCAGCCAGGCAATGTAGCGAAGGTGGATATGGATGTTCGCGCGACCGGCCCGGATGGCGCGGGAGTCGGGCGCGCCGTTGCCGGTGATGCGCGTGACCAGCTTCTCGCCGGCCAGCGTGTCGGTGACCTCGCGGCGGAACTTGTCGTCGAACCAGGCCACCAGACGCCGCACCTCGGCCCGGGTCACCGGATCGGTGCCCAGCAGCGGCGGATCCGGATACACCTCGTCCAGGTACTCGGCCACCGCCAGGGTTCCGGCCACGGTGGATCCGTTGGTGTCCACCAGGACCGGCACCTCGCCGGCCGGATTGAGGGCCAGGAAGGCTTCGTCGCGAATCCAGGGAGGTTGGACCTGGTCCTTGGTCTCCAGTCCCTTTTCGCCCAGAACCAGACGGGCCAGCCTGGCGCCGGGATGCAGCCAGTGATGATAGAGCGTTCGCATGACGGCGGAGTGTAAGGACGGACGCCGTCCAACGCCAGGGGAGATGGACGAGGCGACGGGGCGCCGATCGCGACTGACGCGCGTGCCGCAAGCCTTGGACTCCCCGTGGCGGAGACTTGCCTGGGAGATCCGCCGGTCGCGTCGCGTCTTCCGAGTGGCGCGCGGGCGAGGGTGGCGCCGTCCCACACGCGTTTCACTTTTCGTTCAGGTGAAATATATATAAGGTTGTTCTACTTGTTTCGTTTGGCTACTGTCCCGTCTCAATAAACGGTCTCATACTGGCGCGCCGTTTCGCCCGCCTGCCCGGCGGGCCGGGTCCGATCCCGCCCAACCGCCCAACGTACCGTGGATCACGGGACTCCACGGTCCGCACAGGAACGCTCCGTCGATGATCACCCTGACCCTTGCGCGACGCATCGCCTTGTCCGCGATCACCGTGGTCGTGGCCTGCTTCGTCATCATCATCAGCTTCGTCTCGGTTCAGCAAACCACCTTCGCCAACGACACGGGCCATGAGATCCTGACCCGGCAGGCCAAGGAAATCGGTGGCTTGACGCAGGACCGGATCGGCGAGGCCCTGGCCCTGGCCCGCACCATGGCGTCGGCGCTGGAGGGACTGATCATCGCCGGGGTGTCTGATCGTGACGCCTATGGCGGTGTGGTGCGGGAGACCATTCGGCGCAATCCCGGGGTCGTCGGCGGCGGTGTGGGGCTGGCCCCCGACACCATCGGCGCCGATGCCGACCATCAGGCGACGGGATTCAGCGACGCCGACGGGCGCCTCGTTCCGTACTTCTACCGCGACGGCGGCGGCGTCTCGTGGGAGCCCCTGGTCATGGGCGGCGACTCCGGCTCGGAGGCGTGGTACGACCTGCCGATCGCACGCCGCGCCGACGTGCTGACCGAGCCCTACCTGTACCCGGTCGGCGATCGGGACGTCCTCATGACCACGGCCTCCGCGCCGGTGTATCGGGACGGCCGACCGGTGGGCGTGACCACCATCGACCTGGCGCTGGACGACTTGCAGGCGGGCATCGCCCAGGTCCGGATCTTCGAAACCGGGACCGGCGCCCTGCTGAGCGAGGCCGGACAGTGGGTCTCTCATCCGGACAGCGCCCGCCTCGGCAAGACCATGACGGAGTCCCCCCTGTCCGCGATGTTTCGCGAGGCCGTCGGCGGCGAAACCGTGGTTCGTCATATGGATGTCGACGGCGACGAGCACATGGTGGTGATGCTGCCGGTCCGGTTCGCGACCGAGGACGCGACCTGGGTGGCCATGGTCCATGCGCCCGCCCATGAAATCCTGGCCAGCGCCAACGCCTTGCAGCTGTCCATGGTGGTCGCCGCCGGGCTGTGCGTGCTGGTAACGGCGCTCGTGCTGTGGCTGGTGGGCGGCAGCATTGCCCGGCCCCTGGTGGCCGTGACCGGCGTCACCGAGCGTATCGCCGCCGGTGACCTGCACCAGGACATCCCCGGCACGACGCGCCCTGACGAGATCGGCGCCCTGGCCCGCTCGGTGGCGGTCTTCAAGGAAAACAGCCAGGAAATCGAACGCCTTCAGGCCGAACAGGATGCCCTGCACCGGCGCAATGCCCGCCGCGTCAAGAGCGAGATGTTCGCCTTGACCAATGCCCTGGAGGAAGAGGTGCGCAGCGCCATCGGCGTGGTGGAGCGACAGTCCCACGCCATGCACGAAGCCGCCGTGGCCATGAAGGACGCCGTGGGGCACACCGAGCACGGGGCCGAGTCCGCCGCCGGCGCCGCCCGCGACGCCGCCACCAGCGTGGATGCCGTGGCCGCCGCCGCCGAGCAGATGGCCGGGTCCATCGGCGAGATCAGCCGCCAGGTCGCCGGTGCCTCGGCCATCGTCCATCGCGCCGCCCGGCAGGCGGAAACCACCAACGACCGCATCAAGGGCCTGGTCTCGGCCGCCCACCAGATCGGCGCGGTGGTCAGTCTCATCAGCGGAATCGCCAAGCAGACCAACCTGCTGGCGCTGAACGCGACGATCGAGGCGGCGCGCGCCGGCTCGGCCGGCAAGGGCTTCGCCGTGGTCGCCAACGAGGTCAAGATCCTGGCCTCGCAGACCGCCAACGCGACCGAGGAGATCGAGGGCCAGATCGGCGGCATGCAGACGGCGACCAGCGAGGCGGTGGAGGCGATCCAGGGGATCGTGTCGGTGATCGGCGAGATCAACGAAATCACCACGGCGATATCGGCGGCGGTGGAGGAACAGACCGCCGCCACGGGCGAGATCAGCCAGAGTGCGCAACAGGCCGCGCTGGGCACCCAGGCGGCCACGTCGGGCATCGGCGCCGTCTCGCGCAGCGCCGAGACCACCGGACAGCATGCGCGCTCGGTCGAGGATTCGGCCCAGGACGTCCGTCAGCGCGTGGAACAGATGCAGGCCGCCCTGACCCGCATCACCAACGCGGGCACGGGTGAGGATCGTCAGTCCAACGCCCTGCGCACCGTCAACGTGGCGGTCACGGTCACCCTGGCCGACGGGTTGTCGCGGTCGTGCCTGCTCCAGGATCTGGCCCCCAGCGGCGTCGGCACCCTGGACCGGGCCGTGGACACGGCGCGGGGCAGCGAATTCCGCGTCAGCGTGCCCGAGTTGGGGACGCTGGCGGGTGTCGTGGTCGCGCGGACGGAGACCTCCACGCACATCCGCCTGGACCTGGATGAGGCCGAGAGCCAGCGCGTGGCGGCCTTCGTCCGGACGCGGGGATCACGATAGGACTGGCCGGCGCGTCTGGACGGCACCGGGACAAGGACATCACCCCGGTGCCGGCGACGGCCACGACCCACCCCGCGTCACCGCCTTCCCATTCGTGCCGGCGTTGCGTATGGTCCCGCGCATCATGCGTCATCATCCGCCGCCGGCATCCGCGACCGCCCCATCCCCCCCCGCCACCACCTTCGCCACGGATCTGCGGTTCCCGGATCTGCGGTTCGAGGGGCGCGGGCTGGTGTGCCTGCGCGGCGAGCGGATCGTGTTCGGCAATCTGGGCTTCGGCCTGGGTCCCGGGGAGGCCCTGCTCTTGCTGGGTCCCAATGGCTCGGGCAAGTCATCGCTGCTGCGCCTGATGGCCGGGTTGCTGCGCCCCTTGGCCGGCGAACTGGGGTGGCACGATGGTCCGGTCCGCGCCGATCCGGAGCGCCACCACGCCCGGACCCGCTATGTGGGCCACACGGACGCCGTCAAGCCGGTGCTGACCGCCGCCGAGACCCTGCGCTTCTGGGCTCGTGTCTGCGCCGAGACGGCGCCCTCGCGCGCCGCCCTGGACGCGGCCGTCGCCGAGGCGCTGGCACGGCTGGATCTGACCCGGCTGGCCGATGTCCCGGGGCGGATGCTGTCGGCGGGACAGCGGCGACGGCTCAATCTGGCGCGCCTGCTGGCGGCGCCGGCGCCCCTGTGGCTGATGGACGAGCCGACGACGGCCCTGGACCGGGCCTCGGTCCGCATCCTGGAGGACCTGCTGGCCGAACACCGGGCGCGGGGCGGCATGATCGCCCTGTCGACGCACCAGACCGTGGACCTGCCGGGCGCGCGCGTGCTGGATCTGGATGCCTTCGCGGTCGATCCGCTGGATCTGCACGCCGATCCGGAGATGCGCGCGGCCCACCTGGCGGAGAGCCCGGCATGATGACGGCCCTTTTGGCGGTGTTGCGCCGCGACCTGCGCCTGGCCTTGCGCCAGGGCGCCGACAGCCTGATGGTGGTGGCTTTCTTCGTCATCACGGTGACGTTGTTTCCCTTCGGCGTCGGCCCGGAACAGGCGGTGCTGGAGCGGATCAGCAGCGGCGTGGTCTGGGTGACCGCGCTTCTGGCCGCCCTGCTGTCGCTGGATCGGCTGTTCCAGGCCGATTACGAGGACGGCAGCCTGGATCTCCTGACCCTGACCCCCACGCCGACCCTGGTGCTGGTGGTCGGCAAGATGGTGGCCCACTGGCTGACCACCGGCCTGCCGCTCATGGTGGCCTCGCCCGTGCTGGCGCTGCTGCTGCACATGCGGGCCGAGGGCTACGGGGTGTTGCTGGCGGCCATGGCCCTGGGCACGCCGTCGCTCAGCCTGATCGGCGGCGTCGGCGCGGCCTTGATCCTGGGCGCGCGGCGGGGCGGAGTCCTGCTGTCGTTGCTGGTGTTGCCGCTGTACGTGCCGATCCTGGTGTTCGGGGTTTCGGCGGTGGAGGCGGCGGTCATGGGGCTGGACGCGACGCCGCAGTTGATGATCCTGGGCGCGTTGCTTCTGGGGGGCCTGGCCCTGTGTCCCTGGGCGGCGGCGGCGGCCTTGAAACAGGCCGTGGCGTAGGGGTCTCCATGGGCGTTTTTGGTTATGTTTGCCCGCCATGGATGACTCCGGCTACGCTGTGGGCCGGATGCGATGGGTCGCCCTGGCCGGCGCACGGGATGGCAGGGGTCTCCGGACGACCGGCACCGTGAAAGGGTCGTTCATGAACCGCCCCCCTCGCCTGAGCCGAAAGCTGGTCAGCCTGGCCTGGATCACCCTCGCCGGCGGGGTCGCGGGCGTGGGGTATGTGGCCGCGCTGTCCACGCTGAACCTGTTCCCCTTCGACTTCAGCCTGACGGCGGCGCGCGCCGGCCTGCTCAACGGGGCCACCATCACCACCCTCATCGGCCTTCTGGAAATCATGATCTGGCATGCGCCGCGCGGGGTGCCGCTCCGGCGGTTGCCGTTCCCGGTGCGCCTGGTGATCAAGACCATCGCCTACACGGGGATCATCGTCGGGACCCTGTTGGCGTACAACACCTGGCTGTTGGCCGACTCCGGGGGCGACCCCCGGGTCTACATCCGGGACTACCTGCCCCTGGATGCCCTGGTGTCGTTCATGATCGCGCTGGTCATCCACTTCGTCATGCTGACCCGGCGGATGATCGGCGGGCGGGTGTTGAGGAACATCGTGATGGGCCGGTACGCGCGGCCGACGCGGGAAACCCGGGTGTTCCTGTTCGCCGACATTGCCGAGTCCTCGTCCATCGCCCTGTGCCTGGGCGACGTGCGCACCCACGCCCTGATCAGCCGCGTGTTTTTCGACCTGGATGCGGTGATCACCGCCCATGGCGGCGAGGTCCACCGCTATGTGGGCGATCAGGTCGTGGTGACCTGGCCGATGGAGGCGGCGGTGCGTGACGGCCGCTGCCTGCGCTGTGCCCTGGAGATGCGCACCCTCCTGGAGCGGCGCGCGCCGTGGTACCGGCGGCACCACGGCATCGCGCCACGGATCCGGGCGGCGCTGAACGGCGGACCCGTGGTGGCCGGCGAGTGCGGCGACGGCAAGCTGGAGATCGTCTACTTCGGGGATACCGTGAACACCGCCGCGCGCCTGGAGCAGACCACCAAGAGCCTCGACCGCTGGCTGCTGCTGCCGTCGGCGCTGGCGGCGCAACTGCCCGCCACCGTGCCCGGGTGGACCCGGGTCGAGGTCGGGGCCGTCCCGATCAAGGGGCATGAGGCGCCCGTGGCGCTGTCCAGCTACGATCCCGCCTCCCTTGACAGTCCGCACACGGCCGACAAGATCACGCCGGGCAAAAGAAACCCGGGTCGTGCCGCATGAGACGTCCCGTGACGAGATCCCATGACCACGAACCCGGGTCAGTCAAGGAGGAGGAGAAGACGGTTCGCCCCGGCCATCACATGTCCGCCGGGGCACATCGGTTCAGCGTCACGGTTCACGACTTTCAGGATCGCTCGCCCGCATGGCCACGGCATGACCGGACCGTGGTAACTTCGTGGCACCGGGGGGCGGACGCGTCCCCGGCCACGCCAAGAGGTCCCCATGACCACCCAGACCAGCTCCCCCGCCGTATTCTCCGCCGACCCTGACCAGGCGACGGACCCATCTCGTCCGTCATCCCCGTGGACGCCGCCCCTTCGCGAGCCGCTGCCGCGCCTGTTGTGCACGGACTGCGGCCTGTCCCGGACCGACCAGGAAAAGGCGTGCGGCCGGGCCTGCCAGTTCATCCGCCCCGATTACGCGACCCTGGAACGGCGCGTGCACGGCCGCCCGCGTGATCCGCGCCGCGCCGACGAGGTGTTCTTCGGCCCCTTCCGGCGCATGGTCCGCGCCGCCCTGAAGGAGCCCCGGCCGGGCGCCCAGTGGACCGGCATCACCACCCGCATCGGCCAGCGTCTGCTGGAAACCGATGCCGTGGACGCCGTCTTGTGCGTGACCGCCGATCCCGACGACAGATGGCGGCCGCGGCCGGTGCTGGTGACGCGCGCCGAGGACATGGCCGCCTGCCGGGGCATGCGCATGGGCTACGCCCCCCTGTTGGCCCTGCTGCAACCGGCCCGGGAGGCCGGGATCCGCCGCCTGGCGGTGATCGGCATTCCCTGCCAGGTGCACGCCCTGCGCGTGCTGGAGCGGGACCTGGGGTTCGAGCGCCTGTACGTCATCGGAACGCCCTGCTCGGACAACACCACCACCGAGAACTTCCATACGTTCCTGGGGCTGCTCACCGAGCGCCCGGCCGAGGTCACCTACCTGGAGTTCCGCGCCGACTACTGTGTGGAGCTTCGGTTCACGGACGGCACGACGCGGCTGATCCCGTTCCTCAAGCTGCCCATCTCCAAGCTGCCGCGCGATTTCTTCCCGCTCCCCTGCCGGACCTGCGTGGACTACACCAACGCCCTGGCCGACATCACGGTGGGTTATCTGGCGGGGCGCGGGAAGCAGTGGCTGCTGGTGCGCAACGAGCGTGGCGAGGACCTGCTGGGGCTGCTGGGCGACGAGGTGGCGGTTGAGCCGCTCACCAGTGCCGGACACCGGACCAGTTCGGTGCAGGGGTTCATCACCAACACCGAACGCGCCGCCGGCGGCATGCCCGTGCGCGGCATGCCCAACTGGCTGCGGCCCTTGATGGCCGTTCTCATGCCCCGGGTGGGGCCGCGTGGCCTGGAGATCGCCCGCGCGCGACTGGAGATGAAGGCCGCCGAGACCGTCATCCATCTGCGGCGCGAACAGCCGCTGCGGATGAAAGCCATGATCCCGCCGCACGTGTGGACGCTGGTGGAGCCCTACGGCTTGACGCCGAAGCCCGGGGAACGGCCGGAATGATGGATCCGTCTATCTACTAGTAGATTGATCGGTCGGCGCCGGCGTGTCCGTCAGGGCCGCCGCCTCGGCGCGGCCGCGCCTGAGCGACGCCAGGCCGTCCCGGTCGCCCAGGCTCCACACCGCGCCGCCGATCAGGCCGGTGATCACCGCCGAGACACCGTAGAACAACGAGCACGCCAGCGCCACGTCGGCGGGCTGGCCGATCAGGCCGAAGCCCAGCACCAGGGCCCCCTCGCGCAGGCCCCAGCCGGCGATGGAGACCGGCACGGCGGCGACCAGGATGGCCGGCGGGAACACCAGCGCCATCTCGGCCCAGGGGATGTCCGCGCCCAGCGCCCGGGCGAATCCCCAGGTCACGGTGATGTCGATGAGGTGGGGCAGCAGCATCAGGCCCAGGACCGGCGGCGCCAGACGGCGATGCCCCAGCACGCGCCACGTGGATTCGGACAGGGCGACGACGGCGCCGACGCCGCGCCACGACGCCACCGCCCTTGGCAAGAACCGCAGGGACAGCAGGATCGCCAGACAGCCCAGGCCGCCCAGCACCAGGACCAGCAGGCCACGCGTCACCAGGGGATCGCCGGCGGTCGCGATGAGCACCGGCAGGCCGGCCGCGCACAGCAGGATCAGGCCGAGGAAACTGAACACCCGGTCGACCACCAGCGACCGGGTGGCCAGGCCCAGCGGCAGACCGAGCCGCCAGGCGTTCCAGATGCGCAACGCATCGCCACCGATGGTGGACGGCATGGCCTGGTTGCCGAACAGGCCGAGCAGCACGTTGCGCCAGGTGGTCGTGTAGGGCAGGGGGCGGTCATGGGCCGCGAGCACCAGGCGCCAGCGGAGCGCCGCGCCCAGGGCCTGGACTTGCAACAGCCCAAGCGCCGCCAGGGCAGCCGGCAGCAAGGCCACGTCCAGGCGCGCCCACAACGCGCCGAGATCCACGCCAACCAGGATCAGCGCCAGCAGGCCCAGCGACAGCGCCGCCTTCAGGAGCGCCGACAGGTGACGCCAGAGAGAGCGCGGGGAAGCCGCCATGACACGCAAACTCCGACCTCCGGCACCGCCGTGCGCACCACCTCGTCCCTGGCGGCACGCGGAATCGCCCGCCCGCCGGTGGAGGCCGGGGAGTCAGGCGGTGGGTGAAGGGGCGCGGGCTCACGGTCACGGAAGAGTGGCCGATGTCGAGTCCACCGAACCCATCACCCGCACGACATCAGTCCCGGCGCCGTGACGGACAACCGGGGTCGGCGGGTGATGGCCACGGAGAGAGAGCAGGGGAGGGCCGGACAGCGACCGGACCGGTCGCGGCGCGGGCCTAGAAGCCTTCCCGTTCCAACCGCTTGCGCTCCAGCTTGCGGGCGCGGCGAACGGCCTCGGCCTTTTCACGAGCGCGCTTCTCCGAGGGCTTCTCGAAGTTGCGGCGCAGCTTCATTTCCCGGAAAACACCTTCGCGCTGCATCTTCTTCTTCAGAGCTTTCAGCGCCTGATCGACATTGTTGTCGCGAACGAGAACCTGAACCAGGGTAATGCCTCCTTACTGTCCGCCATGCGGGGGATCTCCCCCCGATGCGCTTGTCTCCGTGACACCGGTCCGCCGGCCCGCCGGTCGGTCCTTTCGGCGTAGACCAGACCCTCGTCGCGTCCAACGCGACGCAACACGCCTCGGCTCTCTGGGGGCTTGCCCCAACAGAGCTTGACCACAGACGATGGGCAAGGTCACACCGCCCGCCGCACAGACGGGCAAAACAAAAGCAGCGGCGTGTTTCCACGCCGTCCAAGGGAAGGGACGCTACCACGGGCAGGCGCGGTTGTGAAGGCTTGCCGTGTGGAGCGCGGGGCCCGGAATTCGGACGACCGACCGGTCACGGCATGCCTGCCGATCGGGGCGGGGCGGTCGAGGGCCCCGCCGGCGCGCGGACCCGCCAGGATCCCCCAGTCAAGCCCGGAGCCCCGGCGCGGCGCGTCTCGCCCTTGTCGCATCGTCGCGTCCCTGTTGTCATCGTGGCGTCGGCGCATATATGCCAGGGGTCATGGCCAGTTTCACGATCGCCCGCATGGGCCACCCGATCCTGTCCACGCCGGCCCGGCCGGTGGCGGACCCCACCACGCCAGACCTCCAGAGACTGCTGGCGGACATGCTGGAGACCCTCGACGACAGCGGGGGGATCGGCCTGGCGGCGCCGCAGGTCGGTGTGCCCCTGCGGGTGGTAATCTACCGCGTGCCCGCCGAGCGCAACAACGGTGAGGCGATTCCCTTGCGGGTGCTCGTCAATCCCGTCCTGGAGCCGCTGGGAACGGCGATGACCGAGGATTGGGAGGCCTGCCTTTCGCTGCCCGGCCTGACCGGGCGCGTGCCGCGCCACGCCCGCCTGCGCTGGCGCGGCCAGGCGGCCGACGGGTCGGTGACCGAGGGCGAGGCCGAGGGTTTCCATGCCCGTATCCTGCAGCACGAATGCGACCACCTGGACGGCGTGCTGTATCCTCAACGCATGACCGACCTGGGAACCTTCGGGTTCGCCGAGGAGGTGCGCGCGCGTCTGGCGATCCAGGCCGACGCCGAGCGGATTGACTCATCCGCCACTAATACCAACGGTCATGGAGAATGACCGTTGTTGACTGACACTTGAGTTTGCAGGAACCGGGATTTTGGGAGGAATACCGAAAAATACCGGGATTACAAACTCCTATCTAAAAAATTTGGCCGATCGCGGCGGGCGTTGGAGTTTGCAGAACTGTGATCTCCGGCGCCCGTCCGCCATTTGAACCTGCAAAAATGGGCTGGCGGTTCCGAACCCTTCCAGGGGTCTCTTAAAACGGTCCGCAGGCCAAGCTTTCCGCCATCTTAGGCCATTCTGGCAGACCCCGGAAAGGGGCCTGGAAGGCCCGTCGCGGGTGTCTGGAACTGTGATCGAACTGTGACCTGCCACATTTTCGCCGTATCGGGCATCACAGTTACGAAAAATCAAGGGGTTAGACCCTGTTTCCTCACATATTATACGGTGCCGAACTGTGACGCGTTTTCCGGGGTGAAGAGGCCTCAGGGCGCAGTCAGCCGGGGTCGCGAGGGGCCGGCCGCTTTGGCGCCAGTTCGGCATCCATGGCACGTAGAAGCGAGGTAAGCTCGTCATCGGCGATATCAGGGTGACTGTACAGCAGTTCCTTGAGCATGGCCCGCACGAGGGGCGGGGCACGCCACCCAGCCTCGTGCTCAGCGGCCTGAAGGCGGCGACCTAGATCTCGGATGTCGTCGGCGATGACGGCCTGCACGGCCGCGCGCCGTTGGGCGGCGGCCTTATCCCCGAACCCCAGGTCCAGCAGCATATCCGCGCGGGCGCGGGTCTCGGGCGGCAGGGTCTCGTCGCGGGCGACCCATAGCAGGTCCTGGCGGGTGCGGTCGAGGTCCGGCCTCTCCCGCAGGGCCGTCACCGGAACAGGCACCTCTTCCCCACCGAGCCCTTTCTCAATGGCGTCGAGCCGGGTTTCGGCGTCCGGCACGGCCTGGGCCGAAGGCGCGGGCGATGGCGTGGAGCCCATGGACTGTTGCTGGCTGGCAACTTGGTCGCCCACGTCCATTGGACCCTGACCAGTCGCGATCCACTCGACCGTAACATTCGCGGCTTGCGCGAGCCTAATGATGCCCTCGAACGAGGGATCCGATTTTCCGTCCACCCAGTTCTGAAAAGTTGATTTTGCAACGCCTGCAGCAGACGCGGCCTCGGTTCGATTTTTGAACCGCTCACCAACTTTCCGGATGCGAGCACCTACGCCATCGCGGCCATCAGCACACATTTTTGTCCTTTTGTTTCATTTTTTCAGCCCGATTGACCCGAATTCCCAAAAATCCGGTTGTCATGCCACAGAAAACCGGTCTACTGTCATTTCGAAGGTAGGTTTTTGACACCGGGTTGCCGCCCGGTGCCTGGAGCGGAGGAGAGCATGACGTCGGGCGAGCCCTGGGATCGGTATCGCATCGCGGCCGAGGTGAAGCGCCGGGGGTCAACCCTGGGCGCCATCGCGATCAACGCTGGCCTGGCGGAGCCAGCCTGCCGCAACGCGTTGGTTCACAAAATCCAGTCCGCCGAGCGGGCCATCGCCGCGTTTCTTGGTGTGCCCCTGTGGGAGCTGTGGCCGGACCGCTGGCTGCTCGACGGCACGCGGATCGACCGCCGCCGCAAGGACCACACTACAGGCGAACGCACGCGACGTGCAGTCAAAAACAAGAGGGCCGCTTGACATGGGCAGCCAGGTTTTGAGCGCGGACGACCTGTCCGTGATGGAAAACGAGCCGCGCATCCATGATTTGCGGCTGGCGGAACGGCTGGGGTTCCGGCGCGAGCGCGATGTCCGAAAGCTGATCGAACGCAACAGGACCGAACTGAGCGACCACGGCGAGGTTTGCGCCACCGTGGCGCAAACCTCGGAGGCCGGCGGGCGCCCTGCCACGGAGTACTGGCTCAACGAGGGGCAGGCGCTGGTCATCTGCATGTTGAGCCGGACCCGGGTGGCCGCCCAGGTGCGCCGTGAAGTGATCACGGTGTTCATGGCGTGGCGGCGCGGCATGGCGCCGCCTGCGCCGACATCGGCGCCGGACCCCTGGGCCGCCATGTCGGCCCGCCTGGACGCGGTCGAACGTGCCCTGGGCATGGACGATAGCCGGCTTGAGGAACGCGTCACGTACCTGCCGATCTGGAAGGACGGCCGGCGTTTCCGGTTTTGGCACGACCGGGAGGTGCGGGCCTTTCTGATCGTCACTCACCGTCAGATGTCGATCGACCGGGTGCACGCGGCGTGTCTGGAGCGCTTCGGGGAAGCGCGAACGCCGAGTCGCTCCGCCATTGGTCGGCTGTACCAGCGCCTGGACACCGTGCGCGGCACGACCGAAGGGCGGGCGTAATGGCGCGATAACGCGCCTGTCAAAACGGAGGACGCGGCATGACGACGCGACGAGGAAGCCTGGCCACGGTCCGGTTGGTGGAGGACGGGGCGAGCGCGTGCGCCACCTACTGCCAGATGAGCCTCCGCGCGCGGCATATGTCGCCCACGGCTGCCATGCGGGCACTGGCCGACCTGATGGACCTGGTCGTTTGGGCGCATGCCTGGCGCGAGGCGACCACCCACCGCGCCGGGATGGCGGACATCCTGACCGCCGCGCGCGACAGGCTGGTCGCGGCGCTGGACGACGGTACCGCGCTGTGGGTGGGCGGCGCGCCGGTGGAGCGGGGCTGGCTGGAGACGGCCACCGAGGCCGACCTCATCGCGCGGTTCGCGGCCGGCGCCCCCGGTGACCGGAGGGCGGTGGCATGACGGCGGACCAGGAAGCTCAAGCATTTCCAGTCAATGAGCCGGTGATGGTGACGGACCAGGTTGGCACAGCCCCGGCGGCCGACGCGACAGCCGCGCTCGCGCGACCTGTCCAGCACATGCAGGTGGCCCTGGATGTTCTGGCCACCCTGCGCGCGCGTCTGGGCGACCGCGCCGACGTCGAAGGCGCCCATGTCCTGGCCTTGGCCATGCTGGCGCTCCACCCAGACCACGGATCCGGGTGGTTCACTCCGGATTTCCGGCGTTAGGGTCCAGGAGATCGCAGAGATGCCGATAGTATTGCGTCACAAGGTGCCTCATCACATCGCTGCTGTCCTGGCCGCGCCGTCCCTCTACAGCCCGGAGGGCTGGCCCTTCGCCTACGGCCACCATGCCCTTGGCCATGTCCACGGCCAGGCGCAGAACTTCCAGTCTGGTCTGTTCATCCATCTCCAATCCCTCCTCGGTGGTGTGGCGCTGCCGAGTGTAGGGACCGCCTGGGCGGGCGACTCGGTCTCGTGCCGGGCGCCCGCCCGCTTTTCGGCGGGGAGGGCAGCATGACAGGAGCGAAGAGAGACCATAGCGCCCAGGGCGAGCGGCGGACGGTGCCGGCGGCGGCCGTGCATGTGGGCGACCGGCTGCGCCAGGTGGACCGGGACTGGGTGGCGGCGCTGGCGGAGAGCATGCGCCAGGTGGGCGTGATGGAGCCGCCGGTGGTGCGGCTGCGCAGCAAATCCGACGTCGACGGCTGGGACCTGGTGGCGGGCGCGCACCGCTTCGCGGCGCTGGTAGACGACCTGGGGTGGACCGAGATCCCGGTGGTGGTGGTCAAGCTGGATGACCTAGCGGCGCGCCTGGTCGAGATCGACGAGAACCTGATGCGGCGGGAACTGGAGCCGCTCGACCGCGCGGTGTTCCTGGCCGAGCGCAAGGCGGTGTACGAGGCAATGCACCCGGAGGCCAAGGAACACGCGGCCGGCGGCAAGGGGAAGGCTGCGGCTGCAAAAATTGCAGCCGCAGACGCGAAGCCTGCAATTGGGTTTGCCCGGGAGGCATGCGAGCGCATCGGCTTGTCGGAACGAACCATTTTCCGGGCAGTTCAGGTGGCCAACGGCCTCGCGCCCCAGGTGCGGGCGCAGCTCCAGCGATTCCGTCACTGGAAAGAGGGCGAGTTGTATGCCCTCAGCAAGCTCCCCCACAGCGATCAGGCCGCCGTGGTCGAGGCCCTGCTGGCCGATGACGCCGCCGAGGCGCCGCCCGACCTGGGCGCGGCCCTGCGGGCGCATGGCCGCGAGGGACCGCAGGCGGCGGCGGACGATGACGGTGGCCTGGGCAAGCTGTTGTCGGCCTGGCAACGGGCGAACGGGGCGGCCCGCAAATCCTTCCTCGGCCATCTGCGTGAGACCGGCGCCCTGAAGGGCCGCGCCAACCCAGGAGGCGACGATGCGTCCTGACCCCATCCATTCTTGTGGAGAGTCACATGTCCGAACAGCAGACGCACCAAGGTCCAACGCTGATGGTGATGTTCAGCGACGGCAGCATCATCGGCTTGCCGCTTCATGCGCCGGAACCGGGGCACTTCATGGTGTCCCTCGGGGTATCCGAGGCATCGACCATCGACGTTGGGCTGACCGAGGCCGGGCGGTGGTCGCACGACATGTTGACACCGGCCCGGGGTGTTTCGGTGCACCTGAGTTTCTAGGCGTCGTCCCGCGCGCTGACGGACGGGAGGGCTGAGGCCATGTCCACCCACCGCGACCTGGATGCTCTGCCCCTGTTCGCCTGGGCACCGACTGATCCGGTGGTGCGGTATGCGGCGGCGCAGACGCGGGCCGCGACCCTGCGGGACCGGATCAGCCGGGCGGTGGCGATCACCCTGAAGGAGTGCCAGAGACCGCGCGAGGAGATCGCCGAGGCCATGAGCGCGTGGCTCGGCGAAGAGGTGACCAAGCCGATGCTGGACGCCTACGCCAGTCAGGCGAAGACGGAACACACCATCAGTTTCGTGCGCGTCCTGGCGTTGTGGCATGCCACCGGGGACGTCCGGCTGTACCAGTTGGGTGCCGAGTTGTTCGGGCACGCGGTCATCAGCGACCGCTATCTGCCCTGGGTCGAGGTGGGGCAACTTGCGGACACCAAGAACGAGATCGACCGCGCCTTCGACGCGGCGCGGCGGCTGGCCCGGAGGTCGGTGCGATGACGGACTGGCTCACCGCCGCCGAGATCGCCGACCTGCGGCTGCCGGGCATGCCGCGCACGCGCGAGGCGACCACGCGCCGGGCGCGGGACTGGCAAGTCCCGGACCGGCGGTGGTCGAACAACCGGGCCGAGGGCGTGTGGCGGCGGCGGGCCGGCCGGGGTGGTGGGGTGGAGTATCACTATTCGGTGCTGCCGCCGCGTGCCCGAGCGGCGTTCCTGCGGCGGCGGGGGCTGGCGGCGCCGGCCGCCGAGGCACCCCCCGAGACACCCCGGGCGGCCAACGACCAGGCCGACTGGAAGGAAGCCTGGGCGCGGTTCGAGGCCCTGCCAGAGACCCGTAAGGACAAGGCCCGGGAGCGCCTGAACCTGTTCAGGCAGGTGGCCGACCTGGTCGCCGGCGGCATGAGCAAGACGGCCGCCGTGGAACTGGCCTGCCGGCCGGCGGGCATGAGCCCGCGCACCTATTACGGCCTGGAGCGGCGTACCTGGAACACGCCGCGCGAACACTGGCTGCCCATGCTGGTGGACCAGCGCTCGGGGCGGGTAACCACGACGGATATCCCGCCGGACGCGCTGCAATTCCTGAAGGACGACTACCTCCGACCGGAACAGCCGGCATTGGATGCCTGCATCACGCGGTTGCGCGACGTGGCGGCGGAGCGGGATTGGGACCTGCCCTCAGACCGAACCCTGCAAAGGCGCCTGGCCGAGGTCGATCCCCTGGTGGTGACCTGGTGCCGGGAAGGCCCCGAGGCCGTGGCCCGCAAGTTCCCTGCCCAGCGGCGCGACCGAACCGCCTTCAAGGCCCTGGAAGCCGTGAACTTCGACGGGCACAAGTTCGACGTGTTCGTTGAATGGGCTGACGGCACGATCGGCCGCCCGATGATGGCAATGTTCCAGGACCTGTACTCGGGTAAGGTCCTGAGTTGGCGGGTCGACCGCTCCGAAAACGCGGCGGCGTTCCGGTTGGCGTTCGGCGACGTCTGCGATGAGGACGGCATACCGGGACACATCTGGCTCGACAACACGAGAGCCGCCAGCAGCAAATGGCTTACCGGCGGGGTCTCCACCCGGTTCCGGTTCAAGATCAAGGATGACGATCCGGTCGGGCTGTTCAAGCAGCTCGGGTGCGAGGTGCATTTCACGACCCCGTACCATGGGCAAAGCAAGCCGATCGAACGCGCCTTCAAGGACATCGCCGAGCTGGTGTCGAAGGGGCCGGACTGCGCGGGCGCCTACACCGGGCGCTCGCCCCAGCACAAGCCGCACAACTACGGTTCACGCGCCGTCCCGATCGACGATTTCATCACCATCGTGGACCGCGAACTGCGGCGCCACAACGCCCGGCCGGGGCGGAAGGCGACCGCCTGCCGGGGGCGGTCGTTCAACCAGACGTTCCAGGAGAGCTACGAGTCGCCCGACAACGTCATCCGCCGGGCCACCCCGGAGATGCGGCGCCTGTGGTTGTTGGCCGCCGAAGGGGTGACGTGCCGGACCCCGACCGGGGAAATCCACCTGATGGGCAACAGGTACTGGGACCCGGCTCTGGCCCGGCTGATCGGGCGGAAAGTCGTGGTGCGCTTCGACCCCGACAAGCTGCGCCAGCCCATCCATGTCTCGCTGCTGGATGGCTCCGCCGTGTGCGAGGCCGCGTGCATCGACGACACCGGATTCGCCGATCAGGCAGCCGCCAAGGATCACGCCGCCGAACGGCGCCGGTTCAGCCGCGCCGTACGCGAGATGTCCGAGGCTGAGAAGCGCCTGACGGCGGCCCAGGTGGCGGCGGCGTTGCCGACGCCGGCCGACGCGCCGGACCCGGACGCCAAGGTCATTCGCATTGTCGGAAACACCGCCCGGCGCGTGGCGCCGGAGGCGGATGAGGACGCCCAGGCGGCGACCGGCGCGGATTTCGACCGCGCCTTCGCGGCTGGGGTAGCCCGGCTGGCCGACTACCGCGCCAGCCATGAATGAGGGGCGCGCCGGCGGCCACCGGACACGCCCCTCGGACGGACGTTATGCAACGAGGTGAAACTATGCCGGACGGAATGATCATGCAACACCCTGAAGGACTTCAGGAGGCCCTGCGCGAACGGGTTCGCGCCCTGCTGGCGGACGAGGCGATCAGCCAGAAGACCGCCGCCACGGAGGCGGGGATCGGCTACAGCAGCTTCAGCGCCTGGCTGACGGGCACGTACCAAGGCGACAACGACAAGATGGCCACCAAGGTGGAGCGCTGGCTGGCCTCGCGGCAGGAGCGCCAGGCGGCCGCCGCCGTCCTACCCCAGGACGTTGGCTTCGTCCGGACGGACAGCGCGACGGCCATCTGGCAGACCCTGCAATACGCGCACATCGCCCCGGACATTGCCGTCGTCGCCACGGGCGCCGGGTGCGGCAAGACCACGACGGCGCGCCAGTATGTCGAGGACACGCCGAACGCCTGGCTCGCGACCATGGACCCGACCACGCGGGTGGTCAGCACGGCCCTGGGCGAGATCGCCCTGGCGCTGGGGCTGACCGAGCGCTCGCCGCAGGGGTTCTCGCGCGCCATCGCCGGGTACGTCAAAGGTAAGTCCGGCCTGCTGATTATCGACGAAGCCCAGCACCTGCAGCCCAACGCGCTCGACGCCCTGCGGTCCATCCACGACCGCACGGGGTGCGGCCTGGTCCTGCTGGGCAACGAGACCGTCTACACGCGGCTCGAGGGCCAGGGGCGGCAGGCCGAATTCGCCCAGCTCTTCAGTCGCGTCGGGATGCGGATGGTGTCCGCGAAGCCCAAGCCGGGCGACGCGCCCGCGCTACTGGATGCCTGGGCGGTCACGGCCGAGGACTGCCGCGATTTCCTGCGCCGCATCGCCCAGAAGCCCGGCGCCCTGCGCGGCATGGTCAAGACCATGCGCGTGGCGGCGATGCTTGCCACCGGCGCCGGCGCCGAGATCCCCGACATCACGCACTACAAGGCCGCCTGGGCGCGGCTGTCCACGTCGAGCTAGGGAGGGCCGCGCCATGCTGAGCCAGGATCTGAGTGCCCTGAGTGTCGAGATGGCCGCCGCCGCCAGCGGCGCGGCGCTGATGCCCTCCCGCGCGGAGTGTGGCCACATGGCGGCCGCTCTGGCCGCCGCCGCCGAGATGGCCCGCGCGCTGGAACAGGGGGTGGTGCCCGAGACGGCCGACCTCCCGACCCCGGTGCGCGACACCCAGTCGGCCCAGGAGGTCGTGCGGCGGTGGCTGGATGGCTTGCCCGCCGACCAGCGGGCGCGCGCCGACGCCATCATCGAGGCGGTGACGACGGCCTGCCGGCGGCACCTGGAGCCGGCCGCCGAGGTCATCCCCCTCACCACGCACCGCCGCAATGGCGGCCCGGCGGGAGGCGACGCGGCATGAGCGCCATGACGCCCAAGCGGGATCTGGTGCTGGACGGTCAGGCCGCCCGCACCATCGCCGTGGTGACCCGACCACATGACCTGGTGCTGGTGGTACTGACGGCGGATGGCCGTCATCACGTCTGCGATCAGGGGCGCGACGGTACGGTGACCCACCGGGCCGGGCCATTCGATCCGCAGGAGGCATTACAGAGCGTGATCCGCATCCTCGCCGGCCGTGAGATGTCGGTGACCAGCGATACGCTGGCGGTGGCGGTCGGCCTGCTGGCCACGACGGTCGGCGAGGATGCGTCATGACCGATCACCCCACCATCGCCCAGATCGTCGCCGTGGTGGCCGAGGTGTGGGGGGTGTCTCCGGCCGAACTGCGATCCCGCCGGTGCGGTCAGCCGGCGGCGACGGCCCGTCAGGCCGCCATGGCTCTCGCCCGAGACCTGACACCGCACACCGCCGCGACCATCGGGCGGGCCATCGGCGATCGCGACCGCACCACCGTGACCCATGCCATCCGTCGCACACACGCGCGCGCGGCCTCCGACGCGGACACATGCCTACGTTTGGCGCTGGCCCGCATCGCGCTCGCCGCGCAGGTGTTCGCGGCGCGGATGGCCACCATCGGCACCGCGAGCACGGATCGAGGGCCGCCCTCATGAACGCCGCCCGCCTGATCGCCACCGGTGCCCTGGTGCCTGCGCCGAGGCGTCGGCCGGGGTTCCTCAAGGCGCTTTTAAACACCCTTTGGAGGGCCTTTCGATGACCGATTACCCCCCTGTCGAAACCTTACCGATCCCCACCGTGCCGCCGGGATACATGAAGGACAGCAAGGGCCGTCTGGTGCCTGAGCAACTCGTCCGCCCGCTGGACGCCTTGATGGACCAGACGGTTGAAAAGCTGATCGGCTATGCCGAGGACATCTCCGCCCAGATCGGGCGCTTCCGGGGACATTCCTTCGACGATGTCGCCTCGTTCATGCAACTGGCGGCCGACCAGTACGGGGCCTCCATTGGCGGCGCCAAGGGCAACGTCACCCTGACCAGCTACGACGGTTGCCGGAAGGTGCAAATCCAGGTCGCGGATCACCTGACCTTCGGCGCCGAGTTGCAGGTGGCGAAGTCCTTGATCGACGAGTGCATCGTCGAGTGGAGCGATGGTGTCCGCGCCGAAATCCGCGCGCTCGTGGAGCATGCCTTCCGCGTCGACAAGCAGGGTCAGGTCAGCCGGGACGCCGTCCTGGCCCTTCGGCGGGTCGACATTGACGACGACCGCTGGCGGCGTGCGATGGACGCGATCACCGATAGCATCCGCGTGGTGGGCAGCAAAAGCTACATCCGCTTCTACCGCCGCGCTGATCCGCAAGCGAAGTGGGAACCCATCACCGTCGATCTGGCGGCGGCGTAGGGAGGGCCGAGGCATGACCCGAGACCAATTCCCGGAGCGGCTGGCCGACGTCAACCTGAAGCACGCCGAGGCGCACGTAAAGGCACTTAAGGCCCGCCGCGCGGCGGACAAGGCTGAGCGAGATGAAGACGCGGCCCGCCGGGCGCGCGACGCCCTGTGGGAGGAGTATCAGCAGGCACTCATCAAGGACGCGGAGGGCGCGGCATGAAGGCCCCCGCCTATCTTCCAATGCGCCACGCGGCGGCGTGGGTCGCCTTCTGGTCGGAGTACCCCCGGAAGGAGGGTAAAGCTGCCGCCCGGGAGGTGTTCGCCATCCTGACCGCCGACACCGGCCCGGCCGGGGGCGTGGACCCTGAGTTCCTGGTGCGGGCGGCCGGCCGCTACGCCGATCAGTGCCGCGAGCGGCGGCTCGACGTGGTGTACGTGGCCCACGCCAAGACGTGGTTGCGCCAGCGTCGCTTCGAGGACGAGGCGTTCCAGGACCCGCTGGTGGCGGCCGCCGGGCGTAGCGCCGCCACGGACGACGGCCCGAACGCCCACTGGTGGCCTGTGTTCCGGGACGCGGGGATGACCCGGTCGGCCTGGGATCATTGGATCGCGCCGTGCCGGATCGACGGTACGGCCGACGGCGGGGTGACCATCGTGGCTCCCAGCCCCTTCCATGCCAACTGGCTGGTGACGCGCCTGGACCTGGTGCTCCACCGCGCCTGCGGCGGCATGCCCGACATTGAGGTGATGTGATGGCCGACATTGAGGACATCAAGCGCAAGGTCCGCGCGATGCTCGATATGACCGTCGCGCGCGGCTGTACCGAGGGCGAGGCGACGGCGGCGGCCGCCACGGCCTCGCGGCTGATGAGCCAGCACGGACTGGATCAGGACGATCTAGTCATGGGGTCCGAGAGTATCGCAGGCACCGCGCGCGCCACGCCGCTGGATGCCTTGTGGCTCACCCTGGCGGCGGTCACTGGCTGCCACCTGATCCGGCAGGAGACCTGGGAGGGCACGAAGTGGCTCTTCCACGGCCGGATGCCCGGCCCGACCATCGCCGTCTACATGCACACGTTCTTGCGGCGTGTTGTCGAAGCGGCGGTCGAAGACTATCGCCGTACGCCGGAGTTCAAGCGGAAGAAGAAGGGGAAACTCCGCCGTCGTGCCTGTGAAGCGTTCCGTCATGGGATGGCGTTCCGGTTGCGTCGATCGCTGTACGAGCATTTTGGGGCACCAGACGAGGCAGCCCTTGATCAGGCCCGCGCCTCGGCGCACCGGGCCTTTCCTGACCTCACCAAGGGCAAGGCAGCGCCGACATACAAAGGCCGCAGCAACGCGGCCCTGTACGCCGGAGCCCGGGCCGGAGCCGGCGTGACGCTTCGCGACGGCCTGACCGGTGGCCCCGTCGGCCAGATCGGGAGGGGCTGACCCATGACCCGCCCGGCGATGGACCCCCGCGACGCGCTCATGAACCTGGTGCTGGTGGCCGTCAGCCGCGCCCTGGTCACCCTGGCACCGGCCAGGGTCGGCGCGACACCCACGCCGGACGGCCCGCCCGACGCCGAGGCGCTGGTGCGGCTCTACTACGAGATCGGCGGCGATCATGCCGCCCTGATGACGGCGATTTCCCGCCTGCGCTTCATCGACCACGAGGCCGGGTCATGACCGCCCTCTCCGACCAGCGCCTGCGCGCCTTGCTGGCCTGGGGCCATGACGCCACCTCGATCGCCGCGCGGTGTCAGGTGTCCTGGCGGGTGGTGGTGACGCGGATCGCGGCCATGACCCCCGACCCGGCGCCACCAGCTCCCGCGCAGGGCCGCGCACCGGTAACCGCGCCGGCACCCATGCCCGATCTGGCCCGGAGCCCGCGTCCGCATCCTGGCGGCTTTCGGTCCAACCGGGCAGAGACCCAGACCTTCCCCGCCACGGACCGCGCGGCGGCGCTGGTCGAGTTCCAGGCGCGCGGCGGCCGGATCACCCGCTGTCCGCCGGGACACGCCGCCGGCACCAGCGCGCTGGAGGACCTGATGGGCGTGACGGCGCCGCCGATGGACACCGAGGGTGGTTGGCGCGCCCGTCACGCCGTCGAGAAAAAGCGGTCCGGGAGGCACGCATGACCGCCCGCCGCGCCCCCGATCGCCGGAAGATGATCGCGGCCGTGCACGCGGCGGCGAAGGCGCGCGGGCTGTTCGACGACGCCTACCGCGCCATGCTGCGCGCCCATGGTGGCGTCGAGAGCTGCCGCGACATGGGCGTGCGCCAACTCATGGCGGTCCTCGACCACCTGAACGGCCACGCGCCCCGGGACACCGGCCGGCGTCCGGCCCGTCCCATCGCCAAGGGTCCGGACGCCCTGGCCAAGGCCCGCGCGCTGTGGCTGGACCTGTGGGTTTTGGGAGAGGTCTCGGACGCCTCCGAGAGTGCCCTGGAAGCCTATGTGATCCGCATGACCAAGGGCGCGCCGGGTCAGGGTGGCCAGGGGGTGGCGCGCCTGGAATGGCTGGCCGGCGACCATCTGGACCGGGTCATCCGGGGCCTGCGCGGCTGGCTGGGCCGGGTGGCGCCAGCCCTGGGGCGACCGGACCGGCCGGTGGATCACCCTGGGGGCCAGCGCGAGCAGCCCAAGGTTCGTGTGGCCCGCGAACAGGCGCGGCGGCTGGTGGCGTTGGGCGTAGAGCCGGCCGGACAGGCTCCCGTGCCGTCCGACCTGGACAACGCGGCGCTCGATCGCCTGCTGGCCGCTCGTGGCCAGCGCTTGCGCGATGCCATGGACGCGGCCGGGATCGCGGCGCCGCTGTCCCGACACCTGCAGGGCTGCCCGTGACATGGGCCGCCCGCCCTCCATCACCGACCTGCGCGAGCGCTACGGGCCGCTGCCGGCGGTTCTGCTGACCATCCTGGAGGTGGTCGGCGAGGAAAAGGCCCTGCGCCTTGTGCAGCGCCTGGGGGGCCTGGAGATCACCGTGCCGGCGGACGCACGGGTGGAGGGATCGGACCTGCACCAGGCCCTGGACGTGGACCCGGAGATCGCGCGCATCGTCGCCCGCCGTCTTCGGGACCGCCACGGCCTGGAGGTCCATGTCCCCAACATGTTCGGCTGGCTTCAGCGCCGCCGCCAACGGCGCATCGTCGCCCTGCGCGCCGACGGCCGGCGCATCCAGGACATCGCCCACACCCTGGGCATCACCGAGCGGGCCGTCTACCTGGCCCTGGCCCGGGATCGGGACCAGGCGGGCGATGACCGCCAACTTGACCTTCTCGACCTGATCGTGCCGCCGCCGGCCTGAACCCCTTCAGGGGGATCGCCGGCCGCCGCCAGGCGCATCCTGCCCTCACGCTCCACCGTGTGAGGGAGGTCCGCATGCCGGCCCCGCCTGTCCTACCCACCCCAATCCGACCCACAGAAGCCGTTCTGTTCGCCACCGCCGGCGGACGCCTGGGCACCCGTCAGGTCGAGATCGTGTCGATCATCGCCGCCGAGGCGCCGTCGGTGCTGCCGCCCCACGAAATCGCGACGCTCCCGCGCGTCGCCCATCTGCTGGCGCAACTGGCCCATGAATCCGACCACTTCCGCACGACGGAGGAATACGCGTCTGGCGCCGCCTACGAGGGCCGCCGCGACCTGGGCAACACCCGGCCCGGCGACGGCCGCCGCTACAAGGGTCGGGGCCTGATCCAGCTCACCGGCCGGTACAACTACGCCCTCTTCGGCCGCCGGCTGGGGATCGACCTGGAGGCCGACCCGCACCGCGCCGCCGAGCCCGGCCTGTCGCTGCGCATCGCCGCCGCCTACTGGACCGACCGGGGCCTGAACCCGCTGGCCGACGCCGACGACATCCGCGCCATCACCCGGCGCATCAATGGCGGCACCAACGGCCTGCCCGACCGGGTGCGCTGCCTGGAGCGGGCGCGCACCGCCCTGACCCAGCAGCGGCTGGCCGACCTGGGCCACGACCCGGGACCCATCGACGGCCGGTGGGGGCCGCGCACCTCGGCCGGTCTGGCGGCGGCGGGGTCCGCCCTGGGCCTGCCGGCGGCCACGCCGCGCGCGGCGGTGATCCAAGCCCTCTGGGAGACCTGACCATGCGCGTATCCCGTATCGCCATCCCGGTCGCCGCCGCCCTGGCCCTGATCGGGTGCGCGTCCATCGACGACATCGCCGACGTCATGACCGGCGCGGCCGACCGCTATTGCGGGGGCGCCTCGGACGCGGGCAAGGCGGCCGTGCGCGACCGGTTGACGGGCGGACGCACGCTGATCCACTGCCCAGACGGTGCGCCGGAGGCCACGCCATGATCGCGCCGCATGTGACGGGAGACGCCGTGCTGGCCGGGCTGTGCTCGGCCGTGTACGAGCGCGACCGCACCGCCCGCGAGGCCGCGATCCGGGCGCTGGGGTGCGAGGTGTGGCAGTGGATCGCGTGGGGCGGCTGCGAGGCCGCGCTGGTCCGGAACCATGAGCGCGGGGGACTGGCCCTCGTGCTGCGCGGGACCGAGGTGTCCGAGGGTCAGTGGCGGGACGTCCTCGCCAATCTGGGTGCGCCCTCGCCCTGGGCCGGTCCCGGTCGCGCCCACACCGGCTATAGCCGGCAGCTCGACCGTATCCTCGACCGGGTGTCCGCCTGCATCGCCACCGGCGGCGCCTCCACTGTGCTGACCGGTCATTCCATGGGCGGGGCGCTGGCCACGCTGCTGGCCGCGCGCTGGTCGTGGCGGCAGACAGAGAGTTTGGGTCGTTATGATGTCACAGAGGTTGTGACTTTCGGCGCCCCGAAATCCATCGACCGTGATGCGGCCGCCGCCATCGGCTGCCCGGTGCGCCGCTACGTCGTGCGCGGCGATCCGGCGCCGCTGTGGCCGCCGATCCCGGGCCTGACGCACCCCGGCCCGGCGATCCGCCTGCCGGCCCCGGCCTGGCGGTGGGACCACCTGCCGGGTGGCATCTGGCCCCTCCGGCACCACGACGTGGACACCTATGCGGAGATCCTCTCGGAGGCCGCCGATGGCTGACCTGGTCGACATCGCGGCCGACCGGGTCGAGGCCGAGCGGGAGGCCATCGTCGCCCGGCGCCGCGCATACCCGGCCCCCACCGCGCCGACACCGGCGACCCGGTGCACGAGCTGCGGCCAGCCGATCCCGCCGGCGCGGCGCCAGGCGCGGCCCGGCGCCACCCGCTGCGCCGGCTGCCAGGCCGCCGCCGAGGTGCGCGCGGCGCGGTATCGCAAGACGGGGGTGTGGTGATGGATGGGGCGCGCCTGCTGGACTGGCTGGCCGGGTTGGGAGCCTGGGCGGGTCTGATCACCATGGCGGGCTTGGGTGTGGTGCTTTGGCGCCTGTGGCCTGTGTTCGCGCCGCGCTCGGATGTGTCGGCGCTGGCGACGGATGTGCGGCGCTGGCGGGACGCCCACGGCGGGGCGCACGTCGAGATCACGCAACGCCTGGATCGGGGCGAGGCGCGGTTCGCCCGCCTCGAAGCCAGGATCGAAGGCTTGCCGACCCACGCCGACATGACCGCCTTGACCACGCTGGTGGCGGAGGTGGGAGGTCAGGTGCGGGAACTCAACGGCCGGCTGGACGGCCTGACCCGCGTCTCGACGCGTCTTGAGAGGTCCGTGGACATGCTGATGGAAAACGAGCTGGCCCAGGGCCGGCGGGATGGAGGTGAACCCTCATGACCCTGGTCGACGTGCTGCGCGAGGACCGGCGCCTCGTCATTCTGCGCACTCTGTCCGAGGACATCGACTATGCGCTGAACACCTCGATCCTCCAGACCGTGCTGGCCAGCTATGGGCACGGCGTGAGTCGTGACGTGGTGGATGGCGATGTTCAATGGCTGGCCGAGGCCGGTCTGGTGACGGTCGAGCCCCTGGCCGGCGGCCGGGTGATCGTCGCCACCCTGACCGGCCGGGGCCTGGACGTGGCCCAGGGCCGAGCCCGCCACCCCGGCGTTCGCCGCCCCCGGCCGGGGAGCTGACCATGGGCCGGAGGAGTTCGATCCGCCGCTTGCCGGCCGAGGTGCGCCAGGAGATCGACCGCCTCCTGGGCCAGGAACACACACTCGACGAAATCCTCGCCCACCTGCGGACCCTGGGCGCGGACAGCGTGTCACGCTCGGCCCTGGGACGATACGCCACGGACTTCCGCGAGGTCGCCGCGCGCTTGCGCGAGACCAAGGTGGCGGCGGCCGGCTTCGCCCGCGAGTTGGGCGTTGTGCCGGAAGGCGAAGCCCACATGGTGCTGGTGCAGATGCTGCAGGCTCGGATGATGCGGTCGGGCATGGATCGCATCAAGGACGACGACGCAAAGGAAGACGCCAAGGAGCTGATGTATATCGCGCGGACAATCCGCGACCTGATGGCCAGCACCAAGGATCGGGAGGCGATCAAGGCCCAACTCGCCAAGGAGATCGCGGCGGAGAACAAGGCGAAGCTGGACGACTTGGACGGGGAGGCGGAGCCCACCAAGACCGTCACCATGCGCGAGGCCCTGGACATGGTGCGACAGCATCTCGGGGTGGCGTGATGGCCGACGCGCCCGCGCCCGTGCCCGCCCTGACGCTCTACCCGTACCAGCGCGCCTGGTTCGAGGACCGGTCCCGCTTCAAGATCGGCATGTTCGCCCGCCAGACGGGCAAGACCTTCACCACCTGCCTGGAACTGGTGGACGACGTGTTCGCGGCCGAGGTGGAAGGGCGCCGCACGCGGTGGGTGATCCTGTCGCGGGGCGAGCGCCAAGCCAAGGAGGCCATGGACGAGGCCATCAAGCCGTTCTGCCGGGCCTATCAAGAGCTGTTCAAAGCCGTCCTGAAGATCGAGCCCGTGTTCCGGGAGTACGAGTGGCAGGGGCAGGAGGTGCGGTGTAACGCGCTGGAGGTCTCGTTTCCCGGTGGTTCGCGGGTCACCGCCTTGCCGGCGAACCCGGACACCGCGCGCGGTTTCTCGGCCAACGTCTTCCTGGACGAATTCGCCTTCCATGCCGACAGCCGGCGCATCTGGGCGGCGCTCTTCCCCGTCATCTCCAACGGCTATCGCCTGCGCGTGGTCAGCACGCCCAACGGCAAGGGCAACAAGTTCTTCGACCTGGTCACGGGGCAGGATGACTGCTGGTCCCGCCACATCGTGGACATTCACCGCGCCGTCGCCGAGGGCCTGCCCCGGGACATCGATGCCCTGCGCGAGGCCCTGGCCGACGATGACGCCTGGGCGCAGGAGTACGAGCTGCAGTGGCTGGACGAGGCCAGCGCCTGGCTGTCCTACGACCTGATCGGCGCCGTCGAACATCCGGCCGCCGGAGATCCAGCCCACTACCAGGGTGGGCCGTGCTTCATCGGCAATGACATCGCCGCCCGCAATGACCTGTGGGTGGCGTGGGTGCTCGAAGCCGTGGGCGACGTGCTGTGGACGCGCGAGATCGTCACCCTGAAACGGGCATCCTTCGCGGAACAGGACGCCGTGATGGACGAGCTGTTCCAGCGCTACCACGTGATCCGGCTAGGCATGGACCAGACCGGCATGGGCGAAAAGCCGGTCGAGGACGCCAAGCACCGCTACGGCGACAGCCGCGTGGAAGGCGTGCTGTTCACGGCCGCCAACAAGCTGATGCTGGCCACGACGGGCAAGGAAGCGTTCGAGGATCGCCGCATCCGCGTTCCGGCCGGCGACCCGATCCTCCGCGCGGAC
The DNA here is from genome assembly GCF_014197915.1 of Roseospira visakhapatnamensis. Lineage (GTDB taxonomy): Bacteria > Pseudomonadota > Alphaproteobacteria > Rhodospirillales > Rhodospirillaceae > Rhodospira > Rhodospira visakhapatnamensis. The sequence continues at coordinate 3,781 of NZ_JACIGK010000034.1, read as the reverse complement.
TTGCACAAGCTGAAGAAGGTGACCAGCCCGACCGGAACGCCCCGCTTCGTGGCCGAAAGCGACAGCACCGGCCACGCCGACCGGGCGTGGGCCGGGTTTCTCGCGGTCCACGCGGCCACCGACGGGACCTATCAGCCCTATGCCTACATCCCCGTCCGCCCCGAACAGACCACGCGGCAGGTGCGCCTGACGTCCGGCCTGCGGGCGCGGCGCGGCAGTTATTGATGCGCTCGACAACCTTCGGCGGCCCGTTGGGCCGCCTCGGGTCGACCGCAATTTGAGGACACCTGACCATGGCACGCACATCCCAGATCCTCGGACCGGACGGCCGGCCGATCGAGCGAGGCACCCTGACACAGACCGTCGCGGCGCCAGCGGTGACCGGCGTGCGACGACCGTTCAGCGGCACCATCGCCACCGGGCTCACGCCCGAGTGGCTGGCGGGGATCCTCAAGCGGGCCACCGAGGGCAGTGTCGCCGACTACCTGACGCTGGCCGAGGAGATGGAGGAGCGCGACCCGCACTATGCGGCCGTGCTGGGGACCCGCAAGCGGGCGGTGGCCGGGGTCGAGCCCATCGTGACCCCAGGCGACGACAGTCCCCGCGCCGGCGAGATCGCCGACTTCGTCAGGCGGTCCATCGTCGATCAGCCGTGGTTCAACGGCATGGTCATGGATCTGCTGGATGCCCTCGGCAAGGGCTACGCCGTTTGCGAAATTCTGTGGGAGACGGGCAAGCAGTGGACGCCATCGGCCTGTCCGTGGCGGGATCCCAGGTATTTCGTGCTCGACGATACGCGCACCACCCTGCGCCTGGCGGCCGACGGTGAACCCAAGGGTGTCGAGCTTCCTCCCGGCAAGTTCATCGTCCACGCGCCACGCATCAAGAGCGGCCTGTCCGTGCGCGGCGGGCTCGCCCGCCTGGTGGCGTGGTCGTACCTGTTCAAGGCGTTTGCCCTGAAGGACTGGGTCGCGTTCATCGAGGTCTACGGCCTGCCCCTGCGGCTGGGCCGGTACGGCCAGTCCGCCACGCAACAGGACATCGATACGCTGGTGGCGGCCGTCAGCGGGATCGGCACCGACGCGGCGGCGGTGCTGCCGGAGGCCATGCGGATCGAGTTCCAGGGCATCTCGGAGGGCCGGGGTGGCGCCGAGTTGTTCCAGCGTCTGGCCGAATACCTGGACGGCCAGATCAGCAAGGCGGTCTTGGGCCAGACCATGACCACGGACGACGGCGCGTCGCTGTCGCAGGCGCAGGTCCATCGCGGCGTGCAGATCGACGTGGCCCAGGCCGACGCGGGCGACGTGGCGCGGCCGGTCAACCGGGATCTGGTGCGGGTCGAGGTGGATCTGAACTATGGACCACAGGAGGTCTACCCCTGGCTGTCCTGGCCGATCACCGAACCCGAGGACACCCAGGCGGTGACCCAGCAGCTCACCGGCCTGGTGCCGCTGGGTCTGCGGGTCCGCGCCGACGACGTGCGCGAGCGTCTGGGCTGGGCCGCGCCCGAGGACGATGACGAGGTGCTGGGGGGCGCGGCGATGCCCACGGACACCGACACCCCGCCGGACGCTGATCCGGCGCCGGCGCCGCAGCGGGCCACCGGCGCCGGCCAGGCGGCCAAGGGGGACGACGATAGTGATCCGGTCGAGGCGGGCTATGCCGCGATCGCCGAGGCGCTGGATCACGACGACTGGGAGGTGATGGCGCCGTCGGTCAACGCCGTGCTGGACACGGCCGCCGAGGCCGAGGATCCCGACGACCTGGTCGAACGCCTGGCGCACCTGGTCGAGGACGGCCGGCTCGATAGCCAGGCCCTGGCCGACCGGCTGGCGCGCTCCACCCTGTTGGCCCGCGCGCTGGGCGACGCCCCGGATCCCGATCCCGCCCCAGATGCAGACGGGGACGGGTGATGGCCCCGCGCGCCCGCCAGGACCCGCTCCCCGACCGGCCGGGCCATCGCTTCGGGCACCTGGTTGATCCGAACGTGGCCGAGTTCCTGCGCGCCAAGGGGCTGATGCCGCGTTGGGACTACGATGAGGTCCTGCCGGAAGAACACGCCTTCGGCTTCATGGCCGCCAAGATCATGGAGCTGGATATCCTGCGGGACCTTCACGAGAGTCTCGTGGCCGCCCTGGAGGCCGGCACGCCCTTTGACCGCTGGGCGCGTGACCTGGAACCGACGCTGAGGGCCAAGGGGTGGTGGGCGCGGCGGGAGGTCATCGACCCGCGCACCGGTCAGGTGGGCACCGTAGACCTGCGCCAGCCCTGGCGCCTGCGGGTGATCTACGACAGCAACATGCGCTCGGCCCGCGCCGCCGGCCAGTACCAGCGTGCCCAGCGCACCAAGGCCGGGCTGCCGTACTTCACCTACGAGCTGGGACCAAGCCGTGAGCGTCGGCCCGAGCACGTCACGCTCAAGGGCCTGACCATGGCGGTGGATCATCCGGGGTGGGAAACGATCATGCCGCCGAACGGGTGGGGCTGTAAATGCCGCGTCCGCCAGATCACGGCCGCCGAGGCCGCGCGGCGCGGCCTGACCGTGCGGAGCAGCGTGTCCCTGCCGTCCCGGACGGTGCGGCACAGGGTGACCGGCCAGCGCATGACCCTCCCCGAGGCCGTCGATCCCGCCTGGTCGCGCTCCGGCGGGCCGCTGCGGGCGCGGGCGCTGGACGATGCCCTGCACGGCCGGCTCGCGGCCCTGCCGGCGCGCATCGGCCAGGCGGCGTGCCATGACCTGGCGCGCGGGCCGTCGCTCCAGCGCCTCGTGGAGCGCCCGACGCACGGCCGCGCTCATCCCATCGCCCGTCTGGCCGACGACATCGCCCAGGCCATCGGGGCGCGGTCGCCCGTGGTGACCCTGTCCGGGGAAACGCTCCAGAAGCAGCACCGGAACCACCCGGAACTGGGGCAGGTCGATTATCGGGTACTGCCGGAGCGCATCCATGGCGCCCAGGTGATCGTGCGCAACCGCCCGAACAGTTTTCTTGCTTTGCGGCCCACGGAGGACGGCGGCAAGGTGGTGGTGGCCTTGAAGGTGGACCGTCACGGCGTGCCCTACGTCGTCAGCATGTACCGCGCCGACGCGACGTTTCTTGGCCGCATGCGGCAGCATGCGGTGGTCTGGGGTGCTTGGCCTGAGGACTGAGGGCACGCGGTGGGGACTGCCCGATCACCCACATGGCACGCCGCCGCGATCGCGACGGGTTACGGCAGGCAGGATCACCGTGTCGCGCGCGCCCTCATCTTCTTTTTAGCACACCCGGCCCGCCGGCGCACGCCTGGAGCGATGCGACTCCGTCAGATGCCTCAGGATGCGCGAGGGCATCACGACGGCCCCTTGGGCCGCCCCTGGCGCGTCGCGCGCATGTAGCCCCCTCTTAAACGCTCTTATCGGCCTCTTAAAACGGGACCGCCCCGCGCGGTCCTGCCGGATGGTCCGTGGTCCTTCCCTGGCACCATCCGGCCGCCGCAGGCGGTCGGCCGGGTCGACCGGCCGGGCGCCCCGCGAGGCCGTCGGGTCGAGCGCGACCTGAACGTCTTCAGGGGGATCGCGCTGTCCATGATCTGGCACACAGCCTGTCATGGACACCACAGTCTCCCAGACCCCGGCCCCGCTGGCCCCGTTCGCCGTCGCCCCCCAGGCGGCGGCGGGCGGTGGCGCGCCCGAGTGGATCGAGATCGTCCCCGCCGGCCGCATGGTCGGCAAGGACGGTCGCGGCCCCTACGTGCTGCGCGACCCGCAGCGCGTGGTCGCCGACTTCGAGCGCCGGCGTGCGGC
>NZ_JACIGK010000033.1 GCF_014197915.1 Roseospira visakhapatnamensis | reverse complement strand
CTCGTGCGCGCCATCTCCGACAAGCGAACCCTCAAGACCCGACGCAAACGGGCCGCCTGGGATCCCAGCTACCTCGCCTCAATCCTCAACATGAATATCCCGTAATCTGGATTCGGAGCCCTGCGGTACGCAACCACGGCCTTGTCTCCCGGGGCACGGCCGATATCCTGGGTCACATGGGTCTTGTGGTGGTGGGTTGTACAATCGCCAGCGCCTGCACTCGGCGCTCGGCTACATCACCCCAGAGCAGGCCGAGCTTCGCGCCGCGTAACCCCGTGTCCACTTTTTCGGGGCAAGGTCACACCATTGCTCGGTTGATCCCTTGGAGCAGATGTCGTTATGCCCCGGCAGGGCACCGGCATGGGCGAGATGTGAAAAGCCTTTCGCACGGTCGGCCGCGCCTTGGCGCCGGCTCTCGACGATCAACCGCTTCCCGTACGAGGCACCGGCGCGGACCGAAGCGGACGCGAAACGAATGATCCTTGACCGTCAGGCGGGCGATCGCAGCATCCACATTCTCCGAGGCTTTCAACGACAGTTCAATCAGCGAACACGAGGGGTGGAATTTGGGCGGGTGCGCCCGCGATCGATTGCCGCTTGGAACTGAACCGGGCACCCGACATAAGAACTCACTGCTTGTGTCGGGGGGTATGACACGCGGATGGAGTCCCGCTTCCTGGGCTCCCCAAGAGAAATGCGGGTTTACCCCATCAGCAGTCGGGCGTATGGTTGGGCCGACCTGAAACTGCCTCGTAATCGCAACGCATGGCCGGTCATGCGACCTTGATCGTTCTCGGTTCTCGGACACACCACCCGGCCTGCGGTCCCGTCCTGATGCACGGCGGGGACCCGTCTCCAAGGCATGGTGCCGGCCTTTCCGACCCACCAGGACAGTACCAGAGCCTCAGGATGAGTGACCGCCCTCACCGCGACCCTCCGACGCACGGCCCCCATTCGGGAGAGGCGCGCCCTGGCGGACCATCCGCGCGGGCCGCGACGTGGCGACACATCCCCGGCGGCATCTGGGCCCTGGGGATGATCTCGCTGCTGATGGACATCTCGTCGGAGATGATCCACGCCTTGCTGCCGGTCTATCTGGTCGTCGGCCTGGGCGCGTCGGCGCTGACGGTCGGGATCATCGAGGGCGTGGCCGAAGCCACGGCGTCCATCGTCAAGGTGTTCTCCGGTGCTTTGAGCGACAGGTTGGGCAGGCGCAAGGTGCTGGCCGTGGTCGGCTACGGCCTCGCGGCCCTCACCAAGCCCGTGTTTCCGCTGGCCACATCCGTCGGCTGGGTGGTCGGCGCGCGCTTCATCGACCGTGTCGGCAAGGGGATTCGCGGCGCGCCCCGGGACTCGCTGGTGGCCGACCTCAGCCCGCCCCACCTGCGGGGTGCCAGCTTCGGGCTGCGCCAGTCGCTCGACACCATCGGCGCGTTTACCGGCCCGCTCCTGGCCATCGGGCTCATGGGGGTGTTCGCCGACGACTTCGTGTCGGTGTTCTGGGTCGCCGTGATTCCCGCCGTCCTGGCCGTTGGGGTGCTCGTGGTCGCCGTCCAGGAGCCCAAACGCCCGGAGGGCCAACGCCCCGTCCGCCGGCCGCTGAGCCGCGCGGAACTGGCCCGTCTTGAGGGTACATACTGGTGGGTGGTGGCCGTCGCCGCGCTGTTCACCCTGGCGCGCTTCAGCGAGGCGTTCCTGGTCCTGCGCAGCCAGTCGGAGGGTCTGCCGCTGATGCTGGTGCCCGCCGTTCTGGTGGTCATGAACATCGCCTATTCGCTGTCGGCCTACCCGGCCGGCGCGCTGTCGGACCGCATGGACCGGGTCTCGGTTCTGGTCGTTGGCCTGTTGCTGCTGATCGCCGCCGACCTGACCTTGGCGTTGGCGCCGGGACTTGTGGGCATCGGCGTCGGGGTGGTGTTCTGGGGCCTGCACATGGGCTTCACCCAGGGCGTGCTGGCGCGCCTGGTGGCCGACGTCGCGCCCCCCGAACTCCGGGGTACGGCCTACGGGATGTTCAACCTGGTGACCGGGGTCGCCCTGCTGGCGGCCAGCGTGATCGCCGGCGCGCTGTGGGACGGCGTCGGACCGCATGGGACCTTCCTGGCCGGTGCCGCCTTCGCGGCCTTGAGCCTGCTAGGGCTGCTCCCCCTGCGACGACGGCTCATCGGGCATGAAACACCCTGACCCGCTCACCACAGGCATACGGGAGACCAGAGAGGGTGTCCAAGTCCACCGACACGGTCGATGTGTCACGATACCAAGCCCTGTTCCGACGCCGGATCCTGATCGTGCTGGCGCTGGCGGTGGCGGCCGGGGCGGCGTTCCTCCTGGATCTCGCCACCGGGCCATCCCGCCTGGGTCTTGACGAGATGATGCGGGGACTGTTCACGCCCGACAGTGTCTCCCCGGCCGTGCGGGTCATCCTCTGGGACGTGCGGCTGCCCTATGCCGTCATGGCCGTGCTGGTCGGCGCGGCCCTGGCGCTCGCCGGCACCGAGATGCAGACCATCCTGAACAATGCGCTGGCCAGCCCATTCACGCTCGGGGTGTCCTCCGCCGCCGCGTTCGGCGCCGCCCTGGCCATCGTGCTTGGGTTGGCGGTGCCGGGCGTGACCGGCCCCTGGGCGGTGTCCGCAAACGCCTTCGTGTTCGCCTTTGGATCCGTGCTGCTGTTGCAGGTCCTGGCCCGATCGCGCGGTGCGGGGGTGGAAACGCTGACCCTGTTCGGCATTGCCCTGGTGTTCACCTTCAATGCCCTGGTCGCCTTGCTGCAGTTCGTCGCCAGCCAAGAGGCGTTGCAGCAGCTTGTGTTCTGGAGCATGGGCAGCCTGGCGCGCACCAACTGGAGCAAGGTGCAGGTCCTCGCCCTGATCCTGGCCGTGACGGTCCCGTTCTCGCTGGCCAGCGCGTGGCAGATGACGGCCTTGCGGCTGGGCGAGGACCGGGCCCGCAGTTTCGGCGTAAGGCTCCAGCGCCTGCGGTTCCTGTCGCTGCTGCGGGCGAGCCTGCTGGCGGCGACGGCCGTGGCCTTCGTCGGCACCATCAGTTTCATCGGCCTGGTCGGCCCGCATATCGCCCGCCTGCTGGTGGGTGAGGATCATCGCTTCCTGCTGCCGGCCAGCATGGTCTGCGGCGCCCTGATCCTGTCGCTCGCCTCGGTGGCCAGCAAGACCCTGGTCCCCGACGTGCTGCTGCCGGTGGGGGTGGTCACCGCCCTGGTGGGCATTCCGTTCTTCATGACCCTGATCTTCCTGAAGCGGCCGCGCGCATGACGATCCCCCCGGAAACCACGCTTCATCTGGATGCTCTGTCAGTTGGATATGGGGCGCGCACGGTCATCGACAGCCTGTCGCTGCCGCCCTTCCGGGGGGGCGAGATCACCGCCCTGATCGGGCCGAACGCGGCCGGCAAGACCACCTTGTTGCGCGCCCTCGCCGGGTTACATCCCGCCCGAGGCGCCCTCCGCCTGGGGGACGCGGACCTGTTGCGCCTGGACGGCGCCGCCCACGCCGCGCGCGTCAGTTACATGCCGCAGGCCCTGCCGCAACGGGTGGCCCTGACCGTCTTCGAGGCCACGCTCAGCGCGCTCCGGGCCTCGCCCTCGGCCCGTCCCGATGCCCGGGCCGCGCAAGCCCTGGTCGGCGAGACCCTCGACGCCCTGGGAATCGGCGCCCTGGCGTTTCGATCCCTCGACCAGTTGTCCGGCGGCCAGCGGCAACTCGCCAGCCTGGCCCAGTCGGTGGTGCGCCGGCCGTCGGTGTTGCTGCTAGACGAACCCACCAGCGCGCTGGATCTGAACTATCAGTTTCGGGTCATGCACCTCGTCCAGTCGATCGTCCGCGCGCGCGGGATCATTGCCGTGGTGGTGCTGCACGACGTCGCCCTGGCCTGCCGCTGGTGCCAACGCATCGTGATCCTATCCGATGGCCAAGTGGTGGCGGACGGCCCCCCGGCCGAGGCCATCACCCCCGATACCCTCGCGCGGGTTTACAGCGTGCATGCCAGGGTCGAGGCCTGTTCGCGGGGTGCGGTTCAGGTGATGGTGGACGGCATTCTCGCCGATGGGCCACCGTCATGTTCCGGCGACGTCATGCCACCGCGCTCATCGTGATCCCGGCTCGACAAGCCGTGTCCAGAAGACGCCATCCATCGACGTGACGGCGGAGAGTTCGGATATGAACGCCCTGGTCTCGTCTGGGTTGATATCGCGAAACACTGTGGGGTGGATGGACTTCGCCAGGTATTCCAGGGCCATGATGTCCAAGGGCGAGTTCAGCAACTGATGCGACAGGCCATGCGCGCGGCCATTCAGAACGGCGGGCAGGTCCGCGAACCCCGGCCGCGACACCAGATGGGCCAGAGACGCGCGGGCTTGGCTGTCGCTGAATCCGGACCCGAGGACCAGCCCTCCGCGCCGTTCCATGTGCGGGCCGCCGGTGGCGATATAGACCTCGGGCGCGCGCGTGATCACATACTCCAGGCTAAGCCAGCCGGCCGGGGAAGGGATCGCGTCACGACCAATGTTGTCCCCGCCGACGAAGTCGATGTACTCGCCGATGCGGCCGTTGCCGGGTGACGCGCAGCAGTCCTCTGACAGTCCGGCGTGCGGCTCCAGAAACACCGCTGGACGCGCCTCCTCGGGCAGATGCGCGACCCTCTCGGCAATGACCCGCATCCTTTCTCGCCGGAAGGCGATAAAACGCTCCGCGCGCGCCGTACTGCCCGTGGCATGGCCCAGCAGACGCAGGCTTCGATCGACGTTCTTCAGGGGATACGTGAAGAAATCGAGCACAAGCACCGGGATGCCAGCGGCCTCGATGCTGGCGCGTTGCTCATCGGATAGGCTGCTGCCCAGGGGGAAAACCGCGAGGTCAGGCCGCACGGCCAGGATCTGTTCCACCGATTGAACCCGTGCGCTGCCGGCGACTTTTGGGAGCGAGGCGATGGCCGGCGAAGTCGCGCGAAGTTGGGTGTACGTATCCGGGCCAATGTGGTCGATGTCGTGGGGCCAGGCGGCGAGCAGGCTGACCGGATCGGGGTGGATCAGCGACAGGGCCACGAGAAAACGGCCATCGGTGATCAGAAGCCGGCGCGCCGGCTGGTCCAGGGTGATCTGGCGCCCGGTCACGTCGGTGAGGGTTACCTCCGCCCGAGCGCCGGTGGACGCACCGACGCCGCTTATCAGGATGGCCGCCATCAGGATGCCCATCATCACGGTGGCAACCCGTCGCCGAAAGACATCAGGGCATTGCGCCCACCTGACCCGCAGCCGCATCAACAAACCCCTTCCTCCCCGGTTCCACGCCGCCGCCGAACAGCGATCAGAAGCTCGCTTTCACGCTCAGCATCGCAGAGAGAGGTTGTCCGTAGAAGTTAAAGACCGACGTGCCGCCGACGCGTTCGTAGTATTTTGTATCGAACACGTTGTTGACGGACAACGTTGTCGAAAGATTCTCCGTGAGATCGTAGCGTGCCATCAGGTCAACAACGGTGTAGCCATCCGCGTTGATCTCCACGCCACGGTTGACGGAAGAAAAGTCGCTGAACGCCTTTACGCCTCCGCCAACCGTCAGGCCATCCAGCATGCTATTGCCGGAGAACCGGTACGTCGTCCAGACATGGGCCATGTGCTTGGGTGTCACGGCGCTGAAGGTACTGCCCTCGTTCATCCCGTTGGTGTACTTCGTTTCCGTGTAAGTGTAGCCGGCAAGGACATCCCACCCCGGCAAAACCTCGCCACTGGCTTCAAGCTCGATGCCCCGGGACTCCACTTCCTCGCGCGCTTCGTAGTTTCCGTCTTCGTTCTGAAGGGCGCGGTTCTTGTCGCGAATCAAGAACAGCGCGCCGGAGACATTCAGGGACTCGTCGAAAAATCCGCCCTTCAGGCCGATCTCATACTGTTCGCCCTGCCGTGGATCGAGCGGCTGGTCGTTGACATCCACCTGAGACTGCGGTTGGAAGATCGCCGTGTAGCTGGCATAGGCGGACAGCTCCGGCGTCACGTCCAGCACGACCCCCGCATAGGGCGTGAACTCCCCGTTCAGATCGATGGTGGCCACGGTGTCGGATGTGTTCAGATCGATGACCTCGGAGTCATACCACGTCATCCGCCCACCACCGATCAGGGTCAAAGCGCTGACGGGCCTGATGCGGACCTGACCATACACGCCATACTGATTGACCGTTGTTTCTGTTCGCGAAGTGTATGTGACGGTCGGCTCCGGGATGTCCGTGTTCCAGTTGTAAATGTTGTTGGCGGTCGCGATCCGCCCGACCTCGGAAGACAACGTGTCCACCATGCGCTGGTAGTCCGCGCCGACCAGCACGTTGTGGTCCTGCCCCAGAAGGGTAAAGGGCTTGGTGACGTGTGCGTCCAGAGCTAGGGACGTCTGGTCCAGCTTGCGCGCGAGCCACCGCATCGAACTCACCTGGCCGGTTTCGTCCGCGGGACCGCCGGCGAAGGCGTACAGGAAGTCCACCCATCGGTCGGCGTATCGGGCCGATATCTTGGCGTGACCACCGTCATCGAAGCGGTGCTCCAGCTCTCCGATGTAGTCGGTAATGAAGTTGTCGAATCTGTTCCAGTCGGCGGCCGTGGTGGTTGAACGATCCACATCCACGAGGTCGCCGTTGGCGAAGGTGGGAAGCCCGTTGTTGGGTAAGATGTCCCTCTCCGCATGGCTCACGGTGATGCTCGCCGTGGTCTGCTCCGTCAGATCGGCCTGCACGGTTCCATAGGCGAGGCGCGTGGTGTTCTCGCTGTCCTCGATCCAGCTTTCCTGGTCATCCTGGGCCAGGACCAGCCGGCCCCGGAGTGTTCCGGACTCATTGAAGGGGGTGGACACATCGCCCTCAGCGCGGAACCCGGCCCAGGTGTCACCGGTCAGCGCAGCATAGCCTTGAAAGGTTCTGACCGGCTGCTTGAGGCTCATGTTGATGGCGCCGGCCGGCTCTCCGGCTCCACCGAACAGGCCGGCAGGTCCCTTGAGGATTTCAATGTGGTCGACGATGGCCATGTCCGGCTGGGTGCCGTAGATGCTCAACTCCGGCGCGGGCAGCCCGTTCAGGTAAAGAGAGTCGAACTCGAACCCGCGGGCCAGGATGCTGGATCGGCCGTTCTCGTTGTTGAGAACGAGGATGCCCGGCGCTTCACGCAAGGCAGTGTCCATGGAGCGCGCCCCTCGATCCTCCAAGTAGTCCCGGGTCAACACCGTGGTGGACTGGGGCACTTCCCGGGGCGGCAGGGCTTCTTTCTCACCCACGCTGATCAGATCGCTTGTGTACCCAGCCGTCGTCTCGGTGCGGTATCGCGACCCGGACACGACGAGCGCCGGCAGAACGACGGGATCATCGGACTCGCTGGCTGCCGTCCCGACCCCGATCGGTTCCGGTGACTCAGCGGTGTCCGCCGCATCGGCTGGATAGGCCAGGCTTCCAGCCACCACCAAAACGGCCATGAATGGAAGCCCCACATGGGGAGTCGACGAAACGTGACCGACGAGCATGCCCTCAAGTCTCCTGGCTGGCGTCATTCTGCGGCGATGAGACAGGGAGCAAGCCCCATCCATTCCGTCTTCCGGATCCGGAGACGGCACTCCGACGCGGATGACTCTCACTCTTAATTTGCGTACTGTCTTATCGGAAAGAGGCTTTTGGGGGCTATGCCGGGTCCGTTTGTGGGACGCTCAAAGGTCTTTGCCAAATGGTCACGGTGGCGGGCGCGGCTTTGGAGTTGATCGGGCGGGTCGTGCCAACGAAGTCCATGCCCGAAGTCAAGATACGAATGCATGGGAAGTGATCGAGAGGGAACGACTCGTCCTCTGTGATCACCAGAATCAACACTGGCGCAAGAACCGATGACGTGTAGAAGAAGTATCGCGTGCCCCCAGTCACGCCCTCTCTCATCCATTGTGGATACGAGTACCATTGAGGAATCTCTTAAGAAGGTCGGATCAAATTTCCATGTCGTCACGCCACGAGACGCAACAAGCGCGGCCCTAAGGGGGCACTATGGCTTGCTTTCTTTGCGAAGCGGCATGCATCTGCATTTTTCGGACTCTGTCGATCTTCATGACATGGTCACCCGCCTGGAACAGCGCCCAGGTTTGACCATCCAGGTTTTTCTACAGGGACCCGTTGACGCCACCGTCGGCGGTCGTTCGCTTTTTCCCGAGGGAGACGGACATGCGCTCGCCGACACCGGGCCACGCGCCTTGATGATCGCACGCGCCCGTCCCGAATTGTTCGAGCGACGCGGACAAAAAGGCACCCGTGTCCGAAAGGTCAGCGTGACCTTGTCTCATGACTGGCTGGCCGAGTCCGATCTTGGCGCGGGAGACGGTGCTTTCGACATCTGGCGTTTTTCCCAGAGTCACCTGGCGCAGCGCTACTGGCGCCCAAACTCACGCATCGTCGCCCTGTCGGAAAGCATTCTGTCCGAGGCGCACTATACGGGGTCTTTTCGCACACTCCATCTGGAGAGCCGGGTCCTTGATCTCATCGCTACCGCCTTTTCCTCGCTGGCATACGACCCGGCTCCACAACCCGGCCGGTCCCTTTGCATGCGGGACCTTCGGCGCATGCGCCTGGTCGAGGAATACCTTGACGCTTGTAACCCTGATACCGTGACCCTGGAGGACATGGCCCGAATGGCCGGCGTCAGCATCAGTACTTTGCAGCGAATGTTTCAAGGTGTGCATGGCATGGGGGCCTTCGAGTTCGTCCGCCGCCGCAACCTGGAACGCGCGCGCTTCGCCTTGGATCACCAGGGGCTATCGGTCAAGGAAGCCGCCTATCTCGCCGGCTATTCCAACCCGGCCAACTTCTCGACGGCGTTTCGGCGTCACTTTGGCCGGAGCCCACGGCACGGGAGACGGGAGCCGCAGGTCTCATGAGATGGACACCCTACGCCTTTCCAGCCGCGCCCACCGACGACTCACACCAGACCCACACGACGCAACAGCGGCTTCTGGTCACGCTAGATGGACGGACGTACCGTCTGTTCCGTGCGCTACCCCGCCGCGAGGCGCTGTCATCCGGGTATCCGGTCCTCTATCTGCTGGATGGCAACGCAGCGTTCGAGGGGTTGACGCCGGCGTTGTTGCGGAAGGTGCCCGAGCTTCTGGTGGTCGGTGTGGGTTACGATACCGACCAGGGCTTCGCGGTCGCCGACCGCTGGCTCGACTACACACCGCCTTTGGGGGCCGACGGCCCCGTTCCGGATCCGCAGCGCCCTGAGCGCATGGCCGGCGGGGCGGATCGGTTCCTGTCCAGGTTGATCGGACCCGTGCGGGAGGCGGCGGAACAGGGCGTGGCCGTGGACTCGTCCCGCCGTGACCTGTGGGGACATTCTTTCGGTGGCCTGTTCGTCTTGTATACGCTGTTCATGGCACCGGAGGCGTTTCGTGGCTTCTGTCCGGTCAGTCCCTCCCTGTGGTGGGGCGGGGACATTATGGAGCGCCTGGAAGCCATGGCGGCCGCGCCCCCGACACCTCCCGCGCATGTCCTCATCATGATGGGCGACCGAGAGGTGCGATCCGGTCAGCCCCCCCCGGAAACGCCCGGGCCGGCACCGGCGACTCTCGCGATGATTGACCGGCTGAGAGTGCGCCAAGACCTGTGCGTTACGGCCCGTGTTCTGGAGGGTATGGGCCATCGTGCCGCCCTGTTTGCCTCCCTTCCTCATGCCCTGAGAGCCTTCTCCGATTGCAGCGATGGAGGTCACGCTGCTTCATAATCTGTCCATTAGCGTGCAAAAATGGATCTGACTCAATCTGAGTGCGCGGCGGCTCCGTTTTCGGTTCAAATGGCCTGAGCGGCGCGGGCGAAGACCAGATCGATCTTGCCTCGTCCGTACATCTGGCGCTTGACCAGCTTGACCTTCGTGTTTCGGCCTCCTCCCGCAGGCGAGCCGGCGCTTGATGGTGGCCGCCGCGTAGCCTTCGGCGCGCATGGCCGTGATCCACTCAACAACGGCATCCTTGCCAAAAACTGGGTCTGGGCCAGCCTGCCGCACCCATCGGGAGAACGCTGTTAGGTCTTGTCGGTAGGCGCGCAGCGTATGATCAGACAATCCCCGAGCGCGACCGGCCGCCAGAAAATCGTCGTCGACGGAACTCAAATTCATCGTGAGTTTTTCGCCTGTAAGGTACGCAATGAGCACTCAAGGCAATATACCTCACGGAAGAATAAGATTTCTAGTTGGGTTCGAGAAAATTCGCGAATTCCGGAGGCGTGTATGCCAATAAATAAAGTATAGAATCGCATCATAACCTTATATGATATGTTCATTGGGCGTTCGTTCTATTTTTAACGTATTTTGCAGATTTTCAAATTCTGGAACTTAAGCGGATTTGCAGCGTAAATGGGTTCCCCGCCGATGTCTTCGCGAGAAACCCAGGACAGATATATTCTAATTTTGCGATAAGTGCCGCCCCGATGATATCCGACACCTTTCCGGCGGCGGCCTTTTTTTTGCGTTTGCCCCCAGCGATAGGTGAGGCGATCTTGCGCTCGGCCTTCTCAAGGTCGGCTTCGACTGTCTTGCGGTTCGCCTGCTTCGTGAACGGCGAACCGGCCTCCGCCATCTTGACCATCCAGCCGCTCTTCGTCAGCGTTACGCCGGACACGGTCCTGACCGATCACGACAGCGTCGAGGCCTGAGAGCCCGATCTGAAAAGAGTTGAGTGATTTCAGTCTGTTGTGATTCCATGGTTGGTGTCTATGCAGCCAGGGAGCACACCATGTGGACTGAAATCACTCGGCCAAAGTATGAGCGGACGGGCCGGCGCTACGCAAGCGACGCGACCGATGCGGAGTGGGCGTTGATTGCGCCGCTGCTGCCGGCGCCGAAGCGCGTGGGACGGCCGAGGACGACGGACCTGCGCGATGTGCTCGACGCCATCCTGTACATGGCCGCGACCGGGTGCCAGTGGCGGATGGTGCCGAACGACTTTCCGCCGGTCTCCACGGTGCGAGGCTACTTCTATGACTGGCGCAACAACGGCGTGCTTCGCACGATCAACCATCACCTCGTGATGGCGGCGCGGGAGGCGGCCGGGCGCGAAGCGAGCCCGACGGCCGGCGTGATCGACAGCCAGAGCGTCAAAACCACGGAAAGCGGGGGGATTTCAGGCTACGACGCCGGCAAGAAGATCAAGCGGCGCAAGCGTCATATCGTCACCGACACCCTGGGGCTGCTGGTCGGCCTGGCCGTCCACGGTGCCGACATCCAGGACCGGGACGGGGCACCCGGCGTGCTGAAGTCCATCCGGTCGTCCTACCCCTGGCTTCGCCATATCTTCGCTGATGGTGGCTATGCCGGACCAAAACTCAAAGGAGCGTTGGAGAAGATCGGACGCTGGACGATAGAGATCGTCAAACGCTCCGATGCCGCGAAGGGGTTCGAGGTGGTGCCCCGGCGCTGGGTCGTCGAACGCACCTTCGCCTGGCTCGGACGCTGCCGACGCTTGGCAAAGGACTGGGAAAAAACCATCCAGAGCGCCGAAGCCTGGCTGCTCATCGCCCACATCCGGCGCGTCACCCGCCTCCTCGCAAAAACCTGACCGGCTTATCCCCCTGCGTCCGGCAACCCCATGATGTTGGGGTCGCATGGGCACGAACTGCTCTCCATCATGGACCGACCTGAACCAGGGGGATAAGCCTCAAACCTGATATGCCTCACGAAGTTTCGAATCGGACTCTCAGCGCCACCGTCAAGCGGTGGCGTCCGCGCTTCCCGCGGGCGGGAGACGGATCAGGACCGGGCGCCGGAGCCGGTGCTCCTCCAGGTTCCGGCCTGGCCCGAGCCGGTCCAACACCAGGAACAGGCCCGACCCCGCAATGGGTGTCAGCACGCCGTGCCAGACATTGCGGCCGATGTTGACGGGCTGGTCGGGGCCGGCCAGGAACGCCCGCGGCGTTCCCGGCGCCCCGCCGATGTCCGGCGCGACCGTGACCAGGACGTGCGAGCCGTCCAGGGGCACGAAGCACTGGGAGCCCCCGGGATGCCGCTCCATCAGGTCCAGGCGGTGCGGCAGGGTCCGGACCTGGGCGCGGAACAGGCTGACGCCGATGCGGCCGTCGCCGGCGTCGAGCCGCGCCAGGTCCGTGAACCGCTGGCACAGGCCCTGGTTGATGGTTCGGGGCGGTGTCCGGTCCGCCGTGATCAGCTCACCGAAGGGCGCGAAGGCGTCCGCCGTGATCGGCCGCGCGGTCACGGTCGCGGCATCGTCGCCGCCCGTGTCGGGGGTCATCGGACCCATGCCGGAAACGTCGCGTGGCGGTTCACGTCCTTGTACAGCAGGTAGCGGAACCGCCCCGGTCCGCCCGCGTAGCAGGCCTGAGGGCAGAAGGCGCGCAACCACATGAAGTCGCCGGCCTCCACCTCGATCCAGTCCCGGTTGAGGTGGTAGACGGCCTTACCCTCCAGCACATACAGCCCATGCTCCATCACGTGGGTCTCGGCGAAGGGGATGCAGGCGCCCGGGTCCATGGTGACGATGGTCACGTGCATGTCGTGGCGCATGTCGGCGGGGTCAACGAAGTGCGTGGTGGCCCAGCCCCCGCCGGTCCCGGGCATGGGCGATGGCGGGATCAGGGTCTCGTTGGTGACCAGCGGATCGGGATGATCGAGCCCCGCCACCGGCTGGTAGCGCTTGCGGATCCAGTGCAGGCGGGCGGTTCCGCCGGCCCTGTTGCGGATCGTCCAGCCGCACCCCGGCGGCAGGTAGGCGTACCCGCCCGGACCCAGGTCATGGGGGGCTTGGCCGTTCGGGCCCAGCGTCACCGAGACGGTGCCATCCAGAACGAAGAGAATGCCCTCCACCGCCGCCTCCGGCTCGGGAGTCTCGGAGCCTCCCCCCGGTCCGATCTCCACAATGGCCTGGGCGAAGGTCTCGGCGAAGCCCGTCATGGGTCGCGCCAGCACCCAGGCGCGGGTGTCGTCCCAGAACGGGAAGGCGCTGGTCACGATGTCCCGCAGGGTCCCCCGCGGGATCACCGCGTAGGCCTCGGTGAAGACGGCCCGGTCGGTCATCAACTGGGTCTGGTGTGGCAGGCCGCCACGCGGAGCGTGATAGGGGCCGGCCCGACGGGTCTCGTTGGTCATGAGGCGTCGACGTCCGTTGGGGCATCCGTTGCGGCGACGGGCACGCCTGTCCGTGCGGGCAGGCCGCCGGTGGTGATGATGAACGAGACGATGACCTCCAGGCCCTCGCCGGTCTTCAGGTTGGTCATGACGAACGGGCGGTCGCCGCGCATCCGCCGCGCGTCCGCGTCCATGACGTCCAGACGCGCGCCCACCAGCGGCGCCAGATCGGTCTTGTTGATGACCAGCAGGTCGGAGCGCGTGATGCCCGGCCCGCCCTTGCGCGGGATCTTCTCGCCGGCCGCGACGTCGATCACGTAGATCGTCAGGTCGGCCAGCTCCGGGCTGAAGGTGGCGGCCAGGTTGTCCCCGCCGCTCTCGACCAGAACGAGATCCAGGTCCGGAAACCGGCCGCACAGGACATCGATGGCGGCCAGATTCATCGAGGCATCCTCACGGATCGCCGTGTGCGGGCAGCCGCCCGTCTCGATACCCATGATCCGCTCCGCCGGCAGCACGCCGGCCTCGGTCAGGATGCGCTGGTCCTCGCGGGTGTAGATATCGTTGGTGATGGCCGCGATGCCGTAGCGGTGCGTCATCACCCGGCACAGGTGTTCGAGTAGCGCGGTCTTGCCGGAGCCCACCGGGCCGCCGACGCCGACCCGCAACGGGTTGGAGGAGGACACGGATTCGATCATGATCGGAACAGCCTCGTGTATTGGGTTTCATGGCGCATGCTGGTCCAGTCCACCATGGGCGCGGCGCTGCCCCGGTCTGACCAGGGGCGGGCAAGCGCATCCTCGGTGGCCGTGACAAACACCGGCACCAGCGCGGCTAGGGCCTGCTGTCCGGTGGTCTGCCCCAGGGGCACCAGGCGCACCCCGGCGGAGACCAGGTTGGCGCCCAGAGCGTGCAGGACCCCGGCCAGCACCGGGCGCAGGGGCAGGCCATGGCAGGCCGCGGCCACCCCGACCGCGACCGGATAGGCGGTGTCGAGACCGGCGCCGGTTAGCGCGGCCCGGACCTCGGCGAGGCCGGCGACCGGCCAGCCGTCGCCGATGGCGCGCAGGAAGGCGGCCCCCTGGGCGGCGGCTTCCTGGGCCATCTCCGCCGTGCCGCGCAACGCGGCGGCCTCGTCGGCGACCGCCAGCAGGCGGGCGCGGTCCCCGGCCTGGACCGCGAGATAGGCCTCGCGCAGGCAGTCGGCGTCCAGCCGCCCGGCGCCCTGTTCGACGATCCAGCCCACCCAGTCGGTCAGGCTATCGCGGTCGCGCACCAGCCCGGCCTCGACGGCCGCCTCCAGGCCGTGGCTCCAGGTGAAGGCGCCGACCGGAAAGGCGGGCGACAGCCAGGCCAGCAGCCGATGCAAGGCCGGGTCCGCGATGGGCCCGTCCACGGGCTCAGGCGTGGTCATGACCGTGCCCCGATGGATAGGCCCCGCCCTCCGGCGCGAAGGGCGCGTCGTGCCGGGACACGGTCCCGCCCAGGCCGCGCGCCATGTCGGCGATGACATGGTCGTCGGCGATTCGCAGGGTCAGGCCGTCCGCCAGCACCTCGACCGGCAGGTGCCGGTTGCCCAGGTGCCAGGCCATGCGGGCGGCGTGGCGCGCATCCGCGCAGGTGATGTCGAGCACCGGCTCGGCTCGCGCCACCACCCGAATGAACGGGCCGTCCGTCAGTTCCAGGCCGTCGCCGTCGTGCATGGCCACCGCCGTCGGCAGGTCGAGCAGGAAGGCGGCCCCGGCATCGTCCCGCAGGCGCACGCGGCGCCGGTGCCGCTCCGCGCGGGTCAGGGTCACGCGCCCGCCGGTCCGCTCCTCGGGCCAGGTGCCGGCGGGATGGTGGCGGATGGCGCGGCGTGGCGCGCCCTCGGTCACGGTCATGGCATCGGGTCCGGGCGTCAGAACAGGAAATAGCGCTGGGCCATGGGCAACACCTCGGCCGGATCGCAAGTGAGCAAGGTTCCGTCCGCCCGCACGTCGTAGGTTTCCGGATCAACCTCGATGTGGGGCGTGGCGTCGTTCAGCACCATGTCCGCCTTGGTCACGGAACGGCACCCGCGCACCGCCAGCAGAGGCCGGCGCAGGTCCAGGGCGTCGCCGATCCCGGCCTCCAGCGCGGCGCCCGAGACGAAGGTCACCATGCTGTTGGTCAGCGACCGCCCGAAGCTGCCGAACATGGGCCGGTAGTGGACAGGCTGCGGTGTCGGGATCGAGGCGTTGGGATCGCCCATCGCGGCGAGGGCGATGGTTCCGCTCTTCAGCACCAGATCCGGTTTGACGCCGAAGAAGGCCGGCTTCCACAGCACCAGGTCGGCCAACTGGCCGACCGCAACCGACCCCACATGGTCGGCCATGCCGTGGGCAATGGCCGGGTTGATGGTGTACTTGGCGATGTAGCGGCGGACGCGCAGGTTGTCGTTGTCGCCGGTCTCCTCTGGAAGCCGGCCGCGCTGCACTTTCATCTTGTGCGCGGTCTGCCAGGTGCGGCAGACGACTTCGCCCACGCGGCCCATGGCCTGGCTGTCAGAGGCAATCATGGAGAAGGCGCCCATGTCATGCAGGATGTCTTCGGCCGCGATGGTCTCCTTGCGGATGCGGCTCTCGGCGAAGGCCACATCCTCGGGGATCGCCGGGTCCAGGTGATGGCACACCATCAGCATGTCCAGATGCTCGTCGATGGTGTTGACCGTGAAGGGCCGGGTGGGATTGGTGGAACTGGGCAACACGTTGGCGTCGCCGGCCAGGCGGATGATGTCCGGGGCGTGGCCGCCGCCCGCGCCCTCGGTATGAAAGGCGTGGATCGTGCGCCCCTTGAAGGCGGCCCGGGTGGCTTCGACGAACCCGCTTTCGTTCAGGGTGTCCGTGTGGATGGCGACCTGTATGTCGTGCGCCTCGGCGACCGTCAGGCAGCAGTCGATGGTGCTGGGCGTGGTGCCCCAGTCCTCATGCAGCTTCAGGCCGATGGCCCCGGCCCGGATCTGTTCCTCCAGGGCCGCCGGCAGGCTGGCGTTGCCCTTGCCGAAGAAGCCCAGGTTCATGGGCAGCCCCTCCGCCGCCTGGAGCATCCGGGCGAGATGCCAGGGGCCGGGCGTGCAGGTCGTCGCGTTGGTTCCCTCGGCCGGCCCGGTGCCGCCGCCCAGCATGGTGGTGATGCCAGACGCCAGGGCCTCGTTGATCTGCTGCGGACAGATCCAGTGGATGTGGGCATCAATGCCGCCGGCGGTGAGAATCCGCCCCTCGCCGGCGATGGCCTCCGTGCCCGGGCCAATGATGATGTCGACGCCCGGCTGAACGTCGGGGTTGCCGGCCTTGCCGATGGCGGCGATCCGACCATCCTTCAGCCCGACGTCCGCCTTGAGAATACCGGCATGGTCGACGATCAGGGCATTGGTGATGACGGTGTCGACGGCCCCGGCGGCACGCGCGGTCTGGGACTGCCCCATGCCGTCGCGGATGACCTTGCCGCCGCCGAACTTGACCTCCTCGCCGTAGGTGGTCAGGTCGCGCTCGACCTCGATCACCAGATCCGTGTCGGCGAGCCGCAGGCGGTCCCCGGTGGTGGGGCCGAACATGGCGGCGTAGGCGCCGCGCTCGATCTGTATGGCCATGGCGTCAACCCTCCAGCGGCCCCTGGACCGCGCCTGTGAACCCATGGACGACGCGCCGCCCGGCGAAGGCGACCAGAGTGACCTCGCGGGTCTGGCCAGGCTCGAAGCGGACGGCCGAGCCGGCTGGAATGTCCAGCCGGAAGCCCCGCGCCGCCGCCCGGTCGAAGGACAGCGCGGCGTTTGTCTCGGCGAAGTGATAGTGGCTGCCCACCTGGATCGGGCGGTCGCCGGTGTTGGCGACCCTGAGCGAACGGGTCTCGCGCCCGTCGTTCAGGGTCAGCACACCGGCGGCGGGAAAACGCTCTCCGGGGATCATGGCCTCGGTCTCCCTAGTGCAGCGGTATGTGCATTCAAGGGAGTCTCACCCTTGAATGCACATACCGCTGCACAAAACATTGTTTTTAGTGCACTTTCGATCCAGACAAAAGAGTGCGGACTGCATCGTCTGTCTGGATCAGTGCACTAACGGATGGGCTGATGCACGGTCACCAGCTTGGTGCCGTCGGGGAAGGTTGCCTCGACCTGGATCTCGGGGATCATCTCGGGGATCCCCTCCATGACCTGGTCGCGGGTCAGCACCTGCCCGCCCGCGCGCATCAAGTCGGCGACCGAGCGGCCATCGCGCGCCCCCTCGACGACGGCATCGGTGATGAGGGCGACGGCCTCCGGATGGTTGAGGCGCACGCCGCGATCCAGGCGCCGGCGGGCGACCTGCGCGGCCATGGCGACAAGCAGCTTGTCTTTTTCCCGGGGCGTGAGGTTCATGGGTCGGAAGCCTCCCCTTTCTTGTTCAGATGGACCAGAGCCGCGGCAGGGTTGCCGCATAGCCGCCGCCGGCCTGTCGAAGCAGGCCCCAGACGTCGGCGAACGCGTCGCGCGCCGCCTCGGCGGTGTGCGAGAGGATACGGGAAATCACGATACCGTTGATCGTCGTGGATCCGGCCCGGACCGTGTCGTGCGTCTCCAGGCGGGTCCGGATGTCGTCGGTCAACGCCGCCTCGCCGCCGGCCACACCCGGCAGGCGGGCGATCAGTGTGGCCAACGCCTCGGCGCCGGCGAAACCGGCCGGCGCCAGTCGCGCCCGTGCCAGATCGCCCTCCAAATGCAGGGCGTCCGCCCATACCAGATGTGCGCCGATGGAGACCCGCCAGGCGTCGCGGATCAACCCGCGCGACAGCACTTCGCCGTGGGCACGCCGTCCCAGCACCAAGATCTCGCCCGTCAGCATCCGTGCCGTCGGGTCCAGATCCAGCGCCGTCTCACGCCGCAGCCGGGCGCGGTCAAACACGATGGTCTCGCGTGGCAGCCACTCCAGCCAGCTCTCGGGCCCGGCGGCGAGCCGCACCGTGACCTTGGCCTCGGCCCCGGTACCGGAGCGATAGACCTTCTCGGCAGCCTGAGCCATGACCATCGCCCGTGCCCCGCCCCCAAGTGTGACCGAGAGACCCAGGACGTCCCCCGCCACCAGACCGCCGGCGGTGTTGGTGACACAGGCCGTCAGGGGCTCCCCCGGGACGGGATGGGGGAAAAGGGCGCGCAGAGGCGCCGCCTGATCCAGATCGACCAGCCGCGTCACCGGGCCATCGCCCCGCAGTGTCAGCCCCAGCCGGCCCACCGCGGTCTGACGGCGCCCGGCCGGTGCCGCGCGGGATCCGTCGGGGCTCATGGCCGTCGCTCCGGGGTTCGAATCATGCTGCCTCGCCTCCTTCCCGGGCCGGGTCTCACGCTTTGGTCGCCCGCCACGATACGCATGGTTCGAGCCCCGCGCCATGGGTCTTGGGTGGTGAAGCGGCCCAGGTACGCTCAATTGAAGACATCCAGGGTTTCATGCCGCCGTTCGACCCGTTCCATGTGGGCGCGTCCCCGCCGCCCGGCCTTGCCGAGCGCGGTCACCGCCAGGAACCGGCAGAGCGCCAGCGCGGGGCCGCAGGAATCGAAGGCGAAGTGGCCTTGCGTCTCCACGGTCAGGGTCCAGTCGGCCAGCGCCGGCAAGCGCCGTGCCGTCGGGTCGGTGACCAGGATGATCGGCGTGCCGACCGCGCGTGCCGCCTCCATCACCTCCAGCAGGCCGTGCACTCGCCGGCGTAAGGCGACCACCACCAGGATGTCCCGCTCCGTCAGGTCCGCGAGGTATTCGCCGGCGGTCTCGCCAGTGCCCGGCAGAACGGTAACGTCGCCGCGAAACTGGATCAGTTGCCAGCGCAGGTAGTCGGCCAGGAAGCGGCTGTTCCGATACCCCATCAGCCAGATGCGCCGCGCGCCTACCATTGCGGCGGCCACGTCGTCGATCATGGCCGGCGAGAGCCGCCGTACGGACCGCCTCAGCAGGTCGATCTCGTCCTCCAGCAGGGTTGCCGGTCCGCTCAGCGCGGCGCCGCTCCCCGACGCCCCCATGTACAGCGGCGAGCCCCAGTCGCGGCGCGCCCGCGCGGCCAGACGCGCTTCGTCGAACCCGTCGAAGCCGAGGCGCTGGAACAGGCGGGTCGCCGCCGCCTTCGACACCCCCGCCAAGGCCGACAGTTCGCTGGCCTTGAAGGCGCTCAGGTCCGCGGCGCGCTCCAGGATGACGTCAGCCAGCTTGCGTTCCGAGTCGGGCAACGAGTCGTAGTGATCGTGGATCCGGCTCTCGATCGACGGTCCTCGTGCGTCGGGCTTTGGCGTCGGTCCCTCGGCTGGATGGCTCGTCTTGGTCATGGCTGGACCCTCGCTGGTTGGTTCTGGCGCCAGCTGTTCCGCTCGCGTTCCGAAACTACAGTTTCAAACATATTGACATCTTGTTTCGATAGTTTCAACATCCACCTGTCTGCCGGGACGAGCCACGCACGACCAGGGCCCGGTTGCCGACCCGCGCTGTTTTTCGTGTCAGCCCGTTCTCGAGCACAGGATGCACGCGCCCATGCCGCCGGCCATCGACGCCTCGGATGCGCCCGAACTGGGCACACCACCGCCACGGCACCCGCTGGGGGAGTTGGCGCTCAAGGCAAGCCGCCGACTGAACCGCTGGGTGGAGCGGGTCTGCGTTGCGCTGTTCGCCCTGCTGATCCTGGATGTCTGGCTGGGCGTGCTGGTGCGCTACGTGCTGCCCTGGAACCTGACCTTCACCGAGGAACTGGCGCGCTATCTGATGATCTGGATGGCGCTTCTGGCGGTCTCGTGCGGCATCTCGCATCGCGAACACATCGGCGTCATGGTGGTGTTCTCCCGGTTCCCCAAGGGGATGCGCAAGGTGCTGGCGGTTTCGTTCGACCTGATCGCCTTCGCCTTTTTCGCGGTGATCCTGGTCTATGGCATCGGCATGGTGGAGCGCGGCTTCTCCCGCTACACGATGATCAACGAAATCCCGAAGGCATGGCCGTTCATGGGCGTGCCGCTCGCGGCGTTTCTGGCCTGCGTCCAGCTTATCCTGGTGGCGGTTCACGACTGGTTCGCGGATGACGGCGTGGCCGCCGCCGGCCGAGCCAATCTTTAGGGAGCCCGGCCATGCTGGTCGTCGCGATTGTCTTCTTCGGGTTGCTGATCCTGGGCATGCCGGTCGGGTTCGTGCTGGGCGTGGCGGGTCTGGTCGGGATCGTCGACATGGGCGGCGGCCACTTCCTGCAGATGGTGCCGGACCGCATGTTCGCCGGCCTGGACCTGTTCCCCTTCCTGGCGATGCCGTTCTTCATCTTCGCCGGCGAGATCATGAACCGCAGCGGCATCACGCTCAGTCTGGTGCGCTTCGCCGACGTGCTGGTCGGATGGATGCGCGGCGGCATGGCGCATTCCAACATGGTCGCCTCGGTCATGTTCGCGGGCATCACCGGGGCCGCGACCGCCGACGCGGCGGCCTTCGGCAACACCCTGGTGCCGGCGATGGTCAAGCAGGGCTACTCTCGCCCCTTCGCCTGCGCGGTCACGGCCGCCGGGTCGATCATCGGCCCGACCATCCCACCCTCGACCCTGGCCGTCATCTACGGATCGCTCATGGGGGTGTCGATCGCCGGCCTGTTCGCCGCCGGGATCCTGCCGGGGTTGCTGATCTGCCTGATCTGCATGTCGGTGATCGCCGCCCTGGGCCGGCGCCTGAACCTGCCGAAGGGCGACACGCGGCCATCCCTGTGGCTGATCCTCAAGGCCTTCCGGGGCAGCCTGCTGGCGCTGGTCCTGCCGGTTTTCATTCTCGGATCGATCCTGGGCGGCATCGCCACGCCGACCGAGGCCGCCTCCATCGCCGTGGCCTACGCGCTGTTCGTGGGGGGCGTCATTTATCGCGCCCTGAACTGGACCGACCTCTACGAGATGATGCTGCGCACGGTGCGGATCACCGGAGTGATCTTCCTCATCATCGCCGCCGCGTCGATCCTGGGCTGGTGGATGACCTTCAACCAGATCCCGCAGACCATCGCCGAGGCGTTCCTGTCCGTCTCCGACAACCCGCAGGCCATCATCGCCATGATCCTGGTGCTGCTGCTGGTGATCGGCATGTTCATGGACATCAACGCGACGCTCATCATCCTGGCCCCCGTTCTGGCGCCGCTGACGCTTCAGATCGGCATGGACCCCGTCCATGCGGGCATCATGATCATCCTTGCCCTCAACATCTCGCTGATGACCCCGCCCGTGGGCGCCTGCCTGTTCGTGCTGGCATCGGTCACGCGCGAATCGATCGAGAACATCACCCGATCCCTCTGGCCATTCCTGCTGGCCGAGGTCGCTGTCCTGCTTCTGGTGGCCTTCTGGCCCGACCTGACCCTGTTCGTGCCACACCTGTTCGGACTGTAGGAGCCCCGCGAGCGTGGGTGCCCCGTGTCCCACGCGTGCCCCGTCCCGCCGCGCACCCGGACTCATCCCCTCTGCCTGGACCAAGGAGTTCCGATGACCATGACACGCTCCGTCTCCCTCAAGACCCTGACCGCCGCCAGCCTGCTGGCCGCCGTCGCCGCCGTCGGCCCGGCCTGGGCCGCCGACGTCACCATCCGGCTGGCTCACCTGAACCCCGCCGATCCGTTCGAGAGCCACTCCGGCGCCATGGCGGCCACCTTCAAGTCGCTGGTCGAGACCGCCTCGGGCGGCGAGATCGCCGTCGAGGTCTATCCCAACGGCCAGCTTGGCAAGGACAACGAGGTCATTCAGCAGGTGCGTGACGGGATCGTCCAGGCCACCATCTCCTCCGCCGGCGGTGTCGCGCAGCACTACCCGCTGGTCGGTGTCTTCGACATTCCCTTCGCCTTCCCGAACATCGCCGTGTCGAACCGCGTCATGGACCTGTCCAGCGAGTTCGGCCAGACCTTCGCCGCCGACCTGGAGGAGGCCACCGGCACCAAGGTGCTCGGCCTGCTGGACAGCGGCGGCTTCTTCGCCTTCACCAACTCCAAGCGGCCGATCGAGACCGTCGCCGACATGGACGGGCTGCGCATCCGCACCATGACCCTGCCGACCCACCAGGCCATGGTGGATTCGCTGGGCGCCCAGCCCACTCCGCTGCCGTGGGCCGAGGTCTACACCGCTCTCCAGACCGGGGTCGCCGACGGTCAGATGAACCCGATCCCGGTCATCGCCTTCGCCAACTTCGACGAGGTACAGCAGTACCTGTCGATCACCAATCACGTCATCACGCCCTATCTCTGGCTGATGAACGGCGCGTTCTACGCGGACCTGAGCGAGCGTCACCAGGACATCGTCGACTGGGCCGCGGAGGTTTCGGTCGAAGCCGGACGTGGCGTGTCGCGCGTGATCGAGGCGTCGGAGCGTGGCCTGCCCAAGCTGGCCTCGAACATGGAGGTCAACGCCGTTTCGCCCGAGGAGCAGGCCAAGTTCGCCGCCGCCGCCCAACCAGCCGTGCGTGCCCTGATCGAGGAGCAGTACGGCGAGGCCGGCGTTGCCATGCTGGAGGCCATGCTGGCCGAAATCGAAACCGCGAGGACCGAACTCGGCCTGGCGGACTGATGTCCCGACGCGCCGGGGCGGCCGCCTGTGATGGTGGCCGTTCCGGTTCGTGTTGTACGACTGTTCGGTATTTCCAAGTGAAAGCTCCCCTCGTGTCCGTAGACTTGCCTCCCCTTCTGGCCACGCATGCCGTCGAGCATGTCGCCAACCCCCGCGTTGCCCGGGGACGTCCCATGGGCCCCCGCGAATACACCGTGCTGAGCCCGGAGGGGTTGGCCGCCGCCCGCGCGGAAATCGAGTCTTGGCCTGGATACGCGGAGACCCCGCTGCGCCGCCTGGACGGGTTGGCCGGCGCCGCCGGCCTGGGGGCGGTGTTCGTCAAGGACGAAGCATCCCGCTTCGGCCTGGGCAGCTTCAAGGCCCTGGGCGGCGCCTATGCCGTGCTGCAGATGATGCGCCGGCATCTGGCCGAGAAAGGTGTCACCGCACCCGTGACGGCCGCTGACCTGATCGCCGGCCGCTGGCGGGCGCAGGTGGCCGGCCTGACCGTCTGCTGCGCCACCGATGGCAACCATGGACGCTCAGTCGCCTGGGGCGCGGGCCGCTACGGCTGCCGCTGTGTGATCTACGTTCACGCAACCGTCAGCCAGGCCCGGTGCGACGCCATCGCCCACTATGGGGCCGAGGTCCGGCGCGTCCCTGGCACCTACGACGACTCGGTGCGCAAGGCAGCCGAGGACGCCGCCGCCAATGGCTGGGTGGTGGTCTCCGACACCTCGTACCCCGGCTACATGGAGATCCCCCGCGACGTCATGCAGGGTTACACGGTCATGGTGGACGAGGCGGTTCATCAGATCGACGCCCCGCCGACGCACGTGTTCATCCAGGGTGGCGTCGGCGGACTGGCCGCCGCGGTGGTGGCCCAGACGTGGGAAGCCTGGGGCGTCGACCGCCCGCGCGTGGTCGCGGTGGAGCCGGACCGGGCCGCCTGCATCGTCGAGAGTCTGCGCGCCGGCCATCCGGTGGCGGTGCATGGCGATCTCGACACCCTGATGGCCGGGCTGGCCTGCGGCGAGGTCTCGCTCCTGGCCTGGGAGATGCTGGACGCCGGCCTTCACGATGGTCTGACCGTGCCGGACGCGGCCGCGGTCGAGGTCATGCGGCTGCTCGCCTCCGGCCGGCACGACCCACCGCTGGTGGCGGGCGAGAGCGCGACCGCCGGACTGGCCGGCTGTCTGCTGGCGATGGCCGACCCGGCCCTGAAGGCCGCCCTTGGCCTGGACGCGGACAGCCGCGTGCTGGTGTTCTCCACCGAGGGCGCGACCGACCCTGCGCTCTATGCCGAGTTGGTTGGCCGTCCTGCGAAAACCATCGAGGGGACAGCGTCATGACGGCCGGGGTCCGTTTGAACTGGTCCCGCCTGCGCGCCCGCCTGGACGCCCTGGGGCGGGTGGGTGCCTTGGAGGGCGGCGGCGTGTGCCGCCTCGCCTTGACGCCCGAGGACAAGGCGGGGCGCGACCTGGTGGCGGGCTGGATGCGCGAGCTTGGCCTGCATGTTTCCATCGACGCCATCGGCAACATCATCGGCGTGCGGTCGGGACTGGAGGACGGTCCGCCCGTGATGACCGGCTCGCATATCGACACCGTGCGCACCGGCGGCCTTTACGACGGCACCTTGGGCGTCCTCGCCGGGCTGGAGGTGGTCGCCGCGCTCAATGACGCCGGCGTGACCACCCGGCGGCCGCTGGCCGTGGGCGTGTTCACCAACGAGGAGGGCGCCCGCTTTGCGCCGGACATGATGGGCAGCCTCGTCTACGTGGGGGGGCTGGCGCTGGCCGAGGCGCTGGCGACCGAGGGAATGGACGGTCAGACCGTCGGCGACGCCCTTGCCGCCACCGGCTATGCTGGGCCGGCGCCAGTGGCGGCCCCCGCCGTCCATGCCTTTGTGGAGTTGCATATCGAACAGGGGCCGGTGCTGGAAGAACAGGCCATTGCCATCGGCGCGGTCGAGGGCGTGCAGGGGATCTCGTGGACCGAGGTGACGGTCGAAGGCACCTCCAACCACGCCGGCACCACACCCATGCGCCTGCGCCGCGACGCCGGCTACGTCGCTACGGCGACGGCGGCCTTTATGCGCGATCTCGCCCGCCGCATGGGCGGCGATCAGGTCGCCACGGTCGGATCGCTGGCCCTGACTCCCAACCTCATCAACGTGGTCCCCGGCAGGGCACGGTTCACCCTTGATCTGCGCAACACCGATGAGGGCCTGCTTCAGGAGACCGAGCGGGCTGCCTTCGCCGAAATCGACCGGCTGGCTGCCGCCGAGAGTTGCTCGGTCACCCGCCGCTCCCTGGCGCGGTTCGAGCCGGTGGCCTTCGATCCCGCCATGGTGGATCGTGTGGAGGCGGCGGCACGGGCCCGCGGCCTGTCCGTACGCCGGATGCCGTCGGGTGCTGGCCACGACGCCCAGATGATGGCCCGGGTCTGCCCGACCGGGATGATCTTCGTGCCCTCCGCCGGGGGCATCAGCCACAACGTCACCGAACACACGGACGACGTCCACCTTCAGGCCGGGGCGGCGGTTCTGCTCGACCTGCTGGTCGACCTCGCCATGCCCGTCGCACAGGACCGCCCATGATCGCTTCCGCTCCTACCCCGGGCGTGCGCCGCCCGCTGACCGTGGCTGCGGCACAGTTGGGACCCATCGCCCGAACCGACAGCCGCGCGGCCACGGTCGCCCGGCTGGTCGCCCTGCTGCGCGAGGCCGCTGGACGCGGCGCGACCCTGGTGGTCTTTCCGGAACTGGCACTGACCACGTTCTTCCCGCGCTGGTACATCGAGGACCCCGCCGACCTTGATGCCTTTTTCGAGGCCGAGATGCCCGGCCCCGAGACTCGCCCCCTGTTCGACGCGGCGTCGGACCTGGGTGTTGGCTTCTACCTGGGCTATGCGGAACTGGTGACCGCTCCGGACGGCGCACGGCACCGCTTCAACACCGCGATCCTGGTGGATCCGTCGGGCCGGTTGGTCGGCACCTACCGCAAGATTCACCTGCCGGGACATGTCGAGCATGAGCCCTGGCGGGCATTCCAGCACCTGGAGAAGCGCTACTTCGAACCCGGCAACCTGGGCTTCGGCGCCTGGCGGGCCTTCGGCGGTGTGATGGGCATGGCCCTGTGCAACGACCGGCGCTGGCCGGAAACGTTCCGCGTGCTGGGGCTGAAGGGGGTGGAGATGGCCTTACTCGGCTACAACACGCCGATCCACTATCCGCCCGTTCCGGAACACGATCACCTGCAAGGCTTCCACAATCATTTGTGCATGCAGGCGGGCGCCTATCAGAACGGCATGTGGGTGGTCGCCACCGCCAAGGCCGGCCGCGAGGAAGGCTGCGACCTGCTGGGGCAGAGTTGCATCATTGCGCCCACGGGGGAGATCGTCGCCATGGCCTCGACCGTCGCGGACGAGGTCATCACCGCCACCTGCGACCTGGAGCGGACGCGCGAGATCAAGGACCACATCTTCAAGTTCGACCTGCATCGCCAGATCGCGGAATACGGCCCGATCACGGCCCAGCGCGGTGCTGTTCCCCCCGACTGACGGCTGTCCGAGGGCGGGGGTACGCCGCCGGGCCACCGGGCGGCGGCGGGCCGGCATCAGACTGTCAGGTGGCGCCGCACCTCGGCCTCGCGCGCGGGGTCCTTCAGGTCCGCGCCCGTGCCCTGGGCCACGATCTCACCCCGATCCATGACGTAGTACGTGTCGGCCAGGTCGCGGGCGAAATCGAAGTACTGCTCCACAAGGACGATGGCGATGTCGCCGCGTTCGCGCACCGTCGCAACCGCGTGCCTGATTTCCGCGGCCTCTTCGGAAGTCGGGCCCGAGGCCGGTCCCTTGCTGCGCAGGCGGTCGATGGCGCGCCCAATGTCCTTGATGATGGACGGCTGGATCCCCTCGGTCGGTTCGTCCAGCAGCAGCAGGCGCGGCCGGGTCACCAGGGCTCGCCCAATCGCCAACTGCTGCTGCTGACCGCCGGACAGATCGCCGCCGCGCCGCCCCAGCATCTGGCGCAGGACGGGGAACATCTCGAAGATCTCCTCGGGGATGGTCCGGTCCTTGCGCGGCAAGGGCGCGTAGCCGATCTCCAGGTTCTCGCGGACCGTCAGGAGCGGAAAGATCTCGCGCCCCTGCGGCACCGAGGCCAGTCCCTTGCGGGCGCGGCTTTCCGGATGCAGGGCGTGGATCGGCGCGCCGTTCAGCCGGATCTCGCCCGCCGCGATTGGATGCCGCCCGCAGATGGCGCGCATCAGCGAGGTCTTGCCGACTCCGTTGCGCCCCAGGATGCAGGTCACCGCGCCCGGCCGGGCCTCGATGGAGACGGTCTTGAGCGCGATCGCGGCGCCGTAGTAAAGGTCAATGTCTTGGACAGAGAGCATGGCCGCTATCGCCCCAGATACACATCGATGACCGCAGGCACGGCACTGACATGGGCCAGCGACCCGTCTGCCAGCACCGTGCCCTGGTGCAGCACGGTGACGCAGCAATCCAGCGCCTGCACGAACGCCATATCGTGCTCGACAACGACCACCGCGTGGTCCCCCGCGATGTCCCGCAGCAACTGGGCCGTGCGCATCGTCTCGTCGTCCGTCATGCCGGCCGCCGGCTCATCGACAAGCAGCAGCTTGGGGTCCTGGGCCAGCAGCATGCCGATTTCGAGCCACTGCTTCTGACCGTGCGACAGCCCGCCGGCCAGTGTGTGGCGACGGTCCTCCAGCCGGACGAGGGCGAGCAGGTCGTCGATCCGGGTGGCTTGCGCGGCCGACAGGGTGGCGAACAGTGTCGCGAAGACTCCGCGATCCGCGTTCAGCGCCAGCAGCAGGTTGTCCTCGACCGAGTGGGTCTCGAACACGGTGGGCTTCTGGAACTTCCGGCCGATTCCCAGGCGCGCGCTCCCGGCCTCGTCGATCTGCGCCAGGTCGACCCGCCCGTCCCACAACACGGTGCCCTCGTCGGGTTTGGTCTTCCCGGTGACGATGTCCATCATCGTGGTCTTGCCGGCGCCGTTCGGGCCGATGACCGCGTGGAGTTCGCCAGGCTCGACAATAAACGACAGCCCGTTGATGGCGCGGAACCCGTCGAAGCTCTTCGAAACACCGTCGAGGTACAGCAGCGCGGAGGTCGCGCGGGGTGCCGGACCGGGTGACATGACCTAGGCCTCCTTCCGTCGCAGCGCGAGACCGGCCGGCGCGCCCGGCCGCACCGGTCCCCCGCGATCGAAAACGCCAAGGATCCCGCGCGGCATGAACAGGGTCACCGCCACGAACAGCCCGCCCAGGACGAACAGCCAGAAGTCCGGGAACCAGCCGGTCAGCAGGGTGTTCGCCGCGCCCACGACGATGGCGCCAAGGGCCGCGCCGACCAGCGTGCCGCGCCCGCCCAACGCCACCATGATGACGATCTCGATGGAATTGGCCGGCGAGAATTCGCTGGGATTGATGATGCCCACCTGCGGCGTGTAGAGAGCGCCCGCCAGCCCGGCCAGCATGGCCGAAACGGTGAACACGAACAGCTTGTAGCTCTCCACCCGGTAGCCCAGGAAGCGGGTTCGGCTCTCGGCGTCGCGCACGGCGACCAGCACCTTACCCGCCTTGGACGTCACGATGACCCGGCACAGAATGAACCCAAGGGCCAGGGCCAGGCCCGACAGCACGAACAGCCCGGCCCGCGTGGCGTCGGACTGTAGGTCGAAGCCCAGCACATCCTTGAAGTCGGTCAGGCCATTGTTTCCGCCGAAGCCCATTTCGTTGCGGAAGAACGCCAGCATCAGGGCATAGGTCAGGGCCTGCGTGATGATGGACAGATAAACCCCGGTCACGCGGGAGCGAAACGCCAGCCAGCCGAAGACGAAGGCAAGCACGCCCGGGACGATCATGGTCATGGCCAGCGCGAACCAGAACATGTCGAAGCCGTGCCAGAACCAGGGCAGGTGATCCCAGTTCAGGAACACCATGAAGTCGGGCAGCACTGGGTCTCCGTAAACGCCGCGCGGCCCGATCTCACGCATGAGATGCATACCCATGGCGTACCCGCCCAGCGCGAAGAAGGCGCCATGCCCCAGGCTCAGAATCCCGCAGTACCCCCAGACCAAATCCAGCGCGACCGCCAGCAGCGCATAACACAGGTACTTGCCGAACAGCGACACCGCGAAACTGGGCAGGTGCGCCCAGGAGCCGGGCGCGGTGGCCAGGTTGGCCAGGGGCACCGCCACCACGATAATAAACAGCAGGCCCAGGAAGACCCAGGACCGGCGGTCGAGCGCGCGCAGACTCATCTCAGGCCTCCACCGCCCGGCCGCGCACGGCGAACAGGCCACGCGGACGCTTCTGGATGAACAGAATGATGAAGACCAGGACCAGAATCTTGGCGAGCACCGCACCGGCAACCGGTTCCAGGAACTTGTTGGCGATCCCCAGGGTGAAGGCGCCGGCCAGCGCGCCCCACAGGTTCCCGGCGCCGCCGAACACCACGACCATGAAGCTGTCCACGATGTAGCTTTGACCCAGGTTGGGCGAGACATTGTCGATCTGGCTGAGGGCCACGCCCGCCAGCCCCGCGACCCCGGCGCCCAGGCCGAAGGTCATCGCGTCGACCCAGCCCGTGCGCACGCCCATGTCAGCGGCCATGGCCCGGTTCTGGGTGACGGCGCGCATCTGAAGGCCGATCGGCGTGTGGCGCAGGACCAACAGCAGGAGCGCGAATACCGCCAGGGCGAAGACAATGATCCAGAGGCGGTTGTACGTGATGGTCAACTCACCCAGGTGCATGGCCCCCGACATCCAGTCCGGATTGCCGACTTCGCGATTGTTCGGCCCGAAGATCGTGCGCACGGTCTGTTGCAGGATCAGGCTGATGCCCCAGGTCGCGAGCAGGGTTTCCAGCGGGCGTCCGTACAGCCAGCGCACCACCCCGCGTTCGATCAGCACGCCCACGCCCCCGGAGACCAGGAACGCCAGCGGCAGGGCGATCAGAAGCGACCATTCGAACAGGCCGGGCGCGCTGGTGCGAATGATCTCCTGCACGAAGAACGTCGTGTAGGCGCCCAGCATGACGAGTTCGCCATGCGCCATGTTGATGACGCCCATGACCCCGAAGGTGATGGCGAGCCCGATGGCCGCCAGCAGCAGCACGGAGCCGAGCGACAACCCCTGCCAAACGTTCTGCGCGTACCCCCACATCTTCAGCCGCGCCTCGACGGCCGCCCGTGCCTCGGCTGCGGCGTCCACCAGGGCCGGCGGCGCGTCCTCGGACAGGGCCGCCGCGAGGGTGGAGAGCGCGTCCTGCCCACCCCGCGCCTCGATGGTCGCCACGGCGGCGAGGCGCGCCTCCAGTGGGGCGCCATCGTCGGCCAGCAGGATCGCCGCCCGGGCCTCCTCCATCAGCGCCCGCAAACGCGCGTCTTCTTCCTGCTCAATGGCTTGGTCCAGGGTTTCCAGAAAGGCGGGATCTCGCCGCTCGAACACCGCCGTGACGGCGGACCGGCGTGCTTCGGGATCGGGCGACAGCAGGGTCAGCCCGCCGATCAGCCCGTCGACCTGATTGCGGATGGCGTTGTTCACCGTGACCTTGGACAGGTCGCGGCGACGGGCCGTGCCGGCTGGCTCTTCGCTGAACAGATCGAACAGGCGCATTTCCCTGCCGTCGCGGTCGGCGATCAGCAGGGCCTCGTCGCTCTTCATCCAGTGGAGCCGGCCCTCACGCAGCGCCTGAAGAATGACCGCCGCGGCCGGGTCGCCGGTCTCGGCCAGGGCCTGGGCCGTCTCCGACACGCCGGAGAAGTTGGCGTCCACGAAGCCGGCGGCGATCTCCCGAAGGCTGATCTCGTCGGCGACCGCGGCGGTCGATGCGGTCGAGGTGATCCCGAGGCATAAAACTGCGAGGATGATGAGACGGTGCAGACGGGTCATGAGCGGAGGCTATCCATCGCGGGGTCGACACGGGTGGCGCGGCCATGGGGAGGGCCGGCCGCGGCCGGCCCTCCCGTCAGCACGCCGGTCGGAGCGCGGCTGCGATCAGCCGCCGGTGCCCCCGCACTGGCCGGTTTCGGTGTTGAAGTTCCCGCAGGACAGCGGCTTGCGCCAATCGGAGATCAGCGGTGCCGATTCCGGCAGGTAGTCGGACCAGGCATCGCCGACGACCAGGCCGTTGGTGGAGTCCACGATCTCGAACTGTCCATCATCCTGGATCTCGCCGATCAGCACCGGCTTGGTGATATGATGGTTCGGCATCATGGCCGAATACCCGCCTGTCAGGTTGGGAACGGACACGCCGATAATGCTATCGATGACCGCATCCGGGTCGGTGGTGCCGGCCGCCTCGACCGCCTTGACCCACATGTTGAAGCCGATGTAGTGCGCCTCCATCGGGTCGTTGGTCACGCGCGTGTCGTCGCCGATAAAGGCGTGCCAGGCATCGATGAAGTCATAGTTCGCGTCGGTGTCGGCCGACATGAAATAGTTCCAGGCCGCCAGATGGCCGACCAGTGGGCCGGTATCGATGCCGGCGAGTTCCTCTTCCCCGACGGAGAATGCCACGACGGGAATATCGGTCGCCTCGATGCCCTGGTTCGCCAGCTCCTTGTAGAACGGCACGTTGGCGTCGCCGTTGATGGTGGAGACCACGGCGGTCATCTTTCCGGCCGAGCCGAACGCCTTAATGTCGGCCACGATCGTCTGCCAGTCCGAATGCCCGAACGGCGTGTAGTTGATCATGATGTCTTCTTCAGCGACACCGTTATCCTTAAGATATTGCTCAAGGATCTTGTTGGTTGTGCGTGGGTAGACGTAGTCGGTTCCGGCCAGGACCCAGCGTTCAACACCCTGGTCCATCAAATAGTCGACGGCAGGAATGGCCTGCTGGTTGGGCGCGGCGCCCGTGTAGAAGACGTTGCGCTGGCTTTCCTCGCCCTCATACTGGACGGGGTAGAAGAGGAGCGAGTTCAGTTCCTCGAACACAGGAAGAACGGACTTGCGACTGACCGAGGTCCAGCACCCGAAGACGGCCGCGACGCCATTGACCTCGATCAACTCGCGCGCTTTCTCCGCGAACAGCGGCCAGTCCGAGGCCGGATCGACGACGACCGGCTCGAGCTGCATGCCAAGCAGGCCGCCATTTTTGTTCTGCTCTTCGATCAGCATCAGCATGGCGTCCTTGAGCGTCGTCTCGGAGATCGCCATGGTTCCGCTGAGGGAATGCAGAATGCCAACCTTGATCGTGTCCTGAGCCACGGCAGGCGTCGTGGCGACGACACCAAGGCCAAGGACCAGCCCCGCAAGTGCCTTATTCATGAGCTTCGGTTCCCTCTTGGGTATGAAAACACAATACCTTCGCCATGGAGCCACGCAGGCCGCATGCCAACTCCGAGGGCCCGGGGGAACGGAGTGAAATCAGTCGGGTACTCCGCATGCTGCGGCAAGGCGACGCGGATCCGCACCCAGATGTCCATCGGATTTCGCATAATCTTTGTTCACATGACCGATTCCTATGCTCGGTACGGCCGATGCCGCGACAGTGTGCACGGCGCTGACTGGGGATATCTGGACAGGGCAACGGGCGGATCTGCCATCCCAAACCGATGCCGATGCCGATGCCGATGCCGGGACGGGTGATCATCTCTTGACGAGAGGACCGCGCCAAACGCACGCTATGGCCGTGGTTATCCAGGCGTATCACGCCCGCACCGGCGCGGTGATCCTTGGACTGGCCCGGGATCCCAGGATCTCGCCGTTGGCGCCGAGGCCGCGCAGCGCATCATCCCAATGGATAACGTCCCAGGGCCCGGCGTCAGGCTGTCCACCTCCCGTTTCGTGATCCTTGCCATGGTCGACCTCCCGCGACGTGCGACCTTCAGGTATCTCTCCTAATGGTCCCGACGGGCAACGCATAGGTAACAGAAGAGAGCAAATTCAGGGTAGAAAGGGCGTAAGTGAGCGGCAAGCAAAAAATCGGAATGTAAGGCGGGAACAGGGCTTTGTCGTATGTTACCGCATGTGAGAATAAGTCATCGTAGAAATATTTGCAGAACTCATAACCTGAAGGTCAGAGGTTCAAATCCTCTCCCCGCAACCACACTCTTAGCTCGTGTATCTCCTCGTTGAGATACACGAGCTCCTCTCTCCCTACAAGAGAAAAGTGGCGCGGCCTGCCCCCCAAACAGGAGGGCGGCAAGCACATCCCTTGAAAACACAGCAGAAACCCCGCGACGGCAATCGCGGGGTTTCCGTAGAAGCATAGGATGCTCCCACCTGGATATGGGTCCATTCTGTGCTCGCGCTCCCGGCTTGTCAAGTCGCAAGGACAGGCGGTTTTGGGGCGGGTTTCCAAGGGGTTGGCCGTACACGGAATGGACCCACGATCCCACGCAGGACCGCACGCGGAACCCGACGCACGCCCGGGTCTCGCCCGGCGATCCGACACCTTCGACATCCTCGTCACCACCACCGCCGAGGCCCGCGCCGTCGGCGTGACCACGGCCCGCGTCACCGGCCTGGT
>NZ_JACIGK010000032.1 GCF_014197915.1 Roseospira visakhapatnamensis | reverse complement strand
ATGCCTTTCGCCAGCCGCCAAATCACGCCACCCCGGACCAATGTCCGGTGTGCCAAATCCCTGCCGATTTGTGCCAAATCGACCGCCGCGCTACACAAACGTCATGCGTGCTCGCGCCGCTGTCGCGGACCCTGGCACCCACAAGATATCGCCTGTCGGATGGTACCTCAAACGCAAAACGGCGGCCTGAAGGCCGCCGTTGCGAGACATAAGTGTCTGAAAAATATGGCGCGCCCGAGAAGATTCGAACTCCTAACCTTCTGATCCGTAGTCAGCTTAGAAATGTGTGATTCCAGTATAGGTTAGACAGTTTTCATGATTTGTTTCACTCTTTGAAAATCAAAGGCTTGTATGGGGAGTGTCTAGCGGTTTCCTGCCATCAACCCCCGTACCTTCCGCATCCTGGCCCCCCGCCACCGGCCGCCGCCAGCAGCACGGCGCCGACGGCCAGGACGGGTCCCAGGCGCAGGACGGCGCCGATCATCGCCGCCCCCGGCGTCCCCTCACTCCGGCGGGGCCGAGGGCGGGGGTGGCGGCGGCGCCGGGCGGGCATGGCCGACGTTGAGGGCCAGGGCCTCCACGATCCGGCGCAGCGCGCCGACCAGCCGGTCGTCGGTGGGGGTGGGCGTCAAGGCGGCGATGGCCGAGGCCACGCTGATCAGTCCGGTGACGATCAGCAGCAGTTCGTCCCAATGGGTGACGATCCAGTCCATGGTCTGTCTCCTTCAGGGGTCAGGGTTCGGCGGGGGCTCGACAGCCTCCGCCCACAGCGCGGCCAGGTCGGCGGCGCCCGTGGCGGCCCGCAGGGCGCGGCCGGTGCGCGGCCCCCACCGGCCGTCGATGGGGCCGGGGTCGTGGCCCAGGTCGGCCAGCCGCTGCTGGGCCAGGGCGGTGCGCGCCCGCTCCAGGCAGCGCACCCGGTCGGGCAGGCCGTTGGTGCCGCCGTTGATTCTCTGGGTGATGGCGCGGATGTCGTCGGCGTCGGCCAGCGGGTTCAGGCCCCGGTCCGTCCAGTAGGCGGCGGCGATGCGCAGCGACAGCGCCGGCTCGGCGGCGCGCTCGGGGCGGGCCTCCAGGTCCTCGCCCACCAAACGGCCGAAGCGGCGGTAGTTGGCGCGGCCGGTCAACTGGATCAGCCCCCGGCCCTTGTAGCGCCGCCCGTCGCCGGGCCGGGTGTTGCCCAGGTCGCGGCGGCCCTCGTAGGCGGCACCGGACGCGTATTCCTCCGTCGTGCGGAAGCGGTCGGACTCATGGGCCAGTTGCGCCAGCAGATGGGCGACGCGCGGGGCCGTGTCGATGCCGGCGGGGGGCAGCGCGGCCGGCGCCTCGGCGGCCACGGCGGCGATGAGGGCGGCCTGGCGTTCGGACAGCCGCCCGCCGGCGGTGGCGGCCAGCACGGCCTCGGTCGGCAGGACGGGGGGTGGGACGGGGGTCACGGGCGATCCTCCTCTCTCGATCGCGGGCGTCCATCGCCCGCGTCATAGGGGCAGACGCGGCCGGCAAGGGACGTCAGCATGCGGTTCGTCTCTTCCAGGGCGTGGTGCACCGTGCGCAGATCGGCGGCGTGCAGATCGCGCCGCACGTAGGTCTGGCCGATCTCCGTGGTCAGGGCGTCCAGCCGCCGGTGCAGCCGGTCCCGGCCCTCGGACGACTCGCGGCGCGCCCGGTTGATCTCGGCCACGATCCAGGCGGTCGCGGCGCCACCACCCCCCAGCAGGGCCAGGCCGGCGCCGAGGGCCTCCCAGGTGATCGGATCGGCCATGGGGCCTCCTCTGTCTCGGGACACAAAAAACCCCGCGCGAGGGCGGGGCGGATGGGGTGGGCGGCGGCACGGTGGCTCAGGGCCAGCCGGCCGCCGTGTCGATGGCCCGCAAATCGGCCGGGGCCGTACAGGCGTCGATGGCGTCATACAAAGCGGCTTCGCGCGCCAGGAGGGCTTGCCAGCGGGCCGCCACGGCGCCGTGGATGGTGGTCATCATCGCCGCATCGGCGACAACCCGCGCCCCGGCACGGGTGACGAACGCCTGCGTCCCGCCTGTGTCGACCAGCAGGTCCCGCAGGGCGCGGATCTGTCCCAGCGCCGGGTCATCGGTCTCCACATGCAGGGGGCCGCCGCCGGTCTCCACATCCAGTCCGGCGTCGCGGGAGCGACGAAACGCCTCCGTCGCGCGGGCACGCCACTCCCGCTGGCCGGCGGCGAGGCATTCCGCCACCGTCACCTCGGCGAGGACACCAGGGACGGTCAGGTCGGTATCGTCCGGCGCGCGGCCGTAGAACGTGGGCGCCTCCGTCGGATACTCCGTCTCCAGTGCCCACAGATACATCAACCCGGCTACGTCCGGCGGTCGGGGGGCGTCGCGCGGAGTGCCTGCCGTCGCGGAGATGCCCGTCACGGCGTCGACGTAAGTATAGCGCAGGTATCTCATGCTACTTCCCTCCTAATAAATCTCGCGACGCATGGCGCGAATAAAGAGGGTGCTGGTGACGGACGTTTTAATTGATATTGATTGCCCGCCGGCGTCATTCGAATTGAAGCCTTGAGCCCAGACCTGCTGTTCGTTAATTTCACTAGACGTTACGTAATACACGTAAACACCTGATCCCCACTTAAAAGCCTCCTCGTTCCCAAGCATAAACGCCGTGACCGCTGTCTGACCTGGTACTGTGGTAGTGTATGCGCCCCCCTCCGGGCTTGAGTGCCTGTTTACACCCATTGTATCCGAGTCCACATCGTCTTCGTTACCACCGCTCTCATAGTTTGTGTCCGTTTTAATGCGATTTCCGGTATTGTTGTTAGCCGCGTCGGGTTTTAAGTTCCTCCATGCCACCTCGATCTCGTCTCGGGCTGGCACATACCAGTCCGCACGCCCGCCGATAGTCAGGCCGGCCGCCCAATGTGGCGCCGGGTACACACTCGCGGTGCCGGCCGCCAGCAGCGCTGCCGTGGCCGCCTGACCATTCGTCAGTGTGGCCGTGGCGGGCGGCCACGCGCCCTCAGACGCCGCCATCGCGTACGCCGATGATTCCCCGGCTGATTTGGGCGCCACTACAAGCCGATACCGGGCGGTCACCGACCAATCGGTGTATGTGCCCGCGCCCGTAATGCTTGTGACGTTGACCACCAGCGCGGTCCCCCAACCACTGGTGACCGTCCCCTCCATGCGCCGGTTGCCGGCGTCACCACGCGACACCAGCCGCACCGACTGGCCCGCGTAGAACAAGGGCGCCTGATCAGTCACCGTGACGGTGATCTGGCCGGTGGCGATGGTCAGGCTATCACTGGAGGTCGTGACCTCGTCCCAGATGGCGCCGCAATAAAAACCTCCGGCATGCGCGCTGCCGATGGCGGGAACGGAGGGCGGCACCGGCAGCAGGTCCGAGAAACCCGCCGACGTCACCACACCGACGCGGGGGCTCTCGGCGCTCTCGACCCCGGCCGCGTCGCGGTGCTGGACGGCGAGGCCATAGGCCACCGACCCCGGCTGCAGGTGTCCGGACGGGATGTCGTGGCTGGTCAGGTCGGCGGTCCAGCCGCTATCGTAAACGATGGTGTCCGTGCCCCCTGCATACACGATCCATCGGCTCGCCGCGTGAGAGACGCCGTAGATGGACCCATAGGCCGATGACGCCAGCGTCGGGCTGTCCTTAGTGAGCACCTCGCCGGGCGAGGGTGTCACGATCGTGGGGGGCGCTACCAGACCGGCGCCGACGTAGCCGGCGCCGGTCTGGTAGCGCAGGAACTCCCCGTCCGCCACCGGCGCCAGTTGCGCCGCCGCCGCCAGCGCGGCCAGGTCGCCCAGATGCGGCACCAGCGTCTGGAGCAGCACCGGGTCGTAGGTGCCTACCCCCTCGCCGATGCGCGCCACGGCGTGGATCGCCGGCACGAAGTTCGCCACCATCCCGTCGTTGCCATCCAGCCCGCCGGGGTTGGCGTCGGCGGAATAGACGTTGGTGTTCAGGCCCTCGGCGTAGTCGATCGCCGCCTGAATGGTCGGGAAGGTCGGATTGCTGCTCATCGGGTCACCCCCTCCAGGGTCAGGGTCGTCGTGCTGCTGCGGTCCCAGTAGGCGCGATCCAGGGCGGTCTCGCCCCGGATCTGGAACACGCCGCCGTGGCGGAAGCAGAGCGCGGGCTGATCGGTATCCGGCAGCCAGACCACCGGGCCATGCTGCTGCTGGGACCACACGGTGTCCGCCAGCACCTCCTGGTCACCGTCCGCCATGTAGTCCCAGGGGATTTCCACACGCCGGGTGGGTTGGCCGGGCTCGACGAACGCATGCCCGCCGGCCGTGCGCGCGACAGAGCCGTTCGGGACCACGATGTCCCGCTGGCCGGTCGCGTAGTTGATCCGGAACCGCTGGGCCGTGCCGGTGAACAGAAAGCCGATCTGGAGGTAGCCGTCCGGGTTGGCCGCGTCGTCGACCTGGATGTCCATGCCGCCGCAGAGCGCGCGATCG
The DNA here is from genome assembly GCF_014197915.1 of Roseospira visakhapatnamensis. Taxonomy (GTDB): domain Bacteria; phylum Pseudomonadota; class Alphaproteobacteria; order Rhodospirillales; family Rhodospirillaceae; genus Rhodospira; species Rhodospira visakhapatnamensis. The sequence continues at coordinate 43,713 of NZ_JACIGK010000032.1, read as the reverse complement.
AACGTCATCCAGGCGATCCGGGGATAGGCTGTGTAGACCGCCGTTTCCAGGTTGCCCCGGAACAGGCCGGGGTGGCCCCAGTACATCTGGTCCCAGGTGTACAGCCGGGGCACGACCGGCTTGGTCTGGCGATCGATCTCGATCGACGCCGCCGTATCCGAGAACCGCGTGACCGTCAGTTCGGCCGCCTGCTGCAGGTTGGTACTGCCCAAAAACAGGGCCTGGGTCGGCTTCGGGGCCGCCCATCGCAGCCGGATCGGGCCGGGCGCGGGATCGGCGGATCGCGCCGGCACGCCCAGCGGCAGGGTGGGCAGCGTGTCCAGGCCCGCCCAGCCGAGGCCACTGATCGTGGCCTCTGTCGCATGGTTGGTGCGGCTCAAGAGTCCGTTCGCCATGTCATCAATCCCTCACCGTCACGGAGATCCGGCCGTTCAGCAGACCGGCCAGCGATAGGGCGACGACACGGACCCGCCGGCCGGCCTCGAAGCCCGCGACGTCGTCGTAGACCGTGCCCACCGCGCCGAGCGCGGGCACCTCGGCCGCGTCCAGGAACAGATCCAGGGTGTACTCCCGGCGCGCCTCGGCCCGATCCGCTTCGAGGGCCCCCCGCAGTAGCGCCGCGTCGGCCGCATCGGCCAGCAGCGTATCAAGGCTGAGGGTGCCCGCGAGGGGGCACCGTGCCTTGACCGCGCCCGACCACGCGCCTTCGCTCACCGCGCGGCGGTATTCGGTCTCCGCGAAGGTCACGGACGCCGTCGGCGCCAGAGCCGCCGTGCGCTGGCCCGGGGTCCAGTTGCGTGTGTGACCGATGGAAACCTCGTGCACCGGCAGGCCCTGGTCGTCGCCGGGCTCGACGCCGCCGTGGTGCAGGTCCGGGCGCCAGACGAAGGACGGCGGCCCCGAGGGCGCGCCCAGAGGGCCGGTGGTCAGCCGTCCGGCCGGTGTCCAGGCCATCCAGAACCGGTCCGACCGGCACAGGGCCTCGACGGCCTCCCGTGCCGTCATGCCGTCCCCGGCCGGCACGTGCAACCCGACCGCCCAGGGCCGCTCCGCCGCCCGGGTGGCCCATGTGCCGTCCAGGTCGGACTCCAGGGCCAGCCCCAGGTGATGGACCAGGATGTCCGGGATCAGGCTGGCGGGCGTATCGCGGAACGCGCCGCCGCGCGCGTCGCCCTCGACGTCCACGGTGAGATCGAATTCACCCTTGGAGTACGTCTCGAGGGTCCCCGTCGCCAGATTGACCCGCCACCAGGACCCGTCCGCCGCGCCCAGCGTGCCGGGGGTGGCCGCCCCGCGGTCCACACCGCCGTCCCGCACCGCCGTGATGGCCTGGATCGGCTGGCCGCCGTTGAGTGACCACAGGGGGTAGTTTGCGGCGCTGAGGCCCAGGTATGTCGGCTGCACGTTCCGGCAGCGGCCCCAGGTGCGCTCCTTCTCCACGCCCTCCAGGTCGGCGCCGCCCTCCAGGCCGCCCGTGCCGGCGTAGCGCGTGGTCAGCATTGGCGTGTCCAGGTCACCCATGCGGTCGCGCACCGTCAGGGTCACCGTGGACCGGGTCAGGCGTGGCATCTCCTGCACCAGGGTGGCAATGGCGGTCGCGCTCGCCAGCGATCCCCCGGCCGGAACACGGCGGATCGTCACCGGCCAGCCCGCGCCGTCTCCGGCGCACAGGCGGGCGTCCAGGGGGCGGGGGCGGCCGATGTCATCGGGCGCGTTGCCCAGCACGAGGCCGGACACGTCCAAGGCCCCCAGCGGGCTCTCGTCCGTGCCGATGGCCTGGGTGATGCCGCCGAGGGCCTGGACCTGCGGCAGGTACGGCGTGCTGGCGGGTGTGTCCGTGGGCGCGGTGACGAAGGGGCCGACGGCATACCGCAGCACGACCAGCGTCGTCGTGGCCCGGTCCACCACCGTCGGCTCCACCAGGGCGATGCTACGCGACATGGCGGCGCACCGTGTGGATGGTCCGGCCCTGGTCGCGCACCGCCTCGGCCACGGTGTTGTGCCCGGCATAGGCCACGTCCGTGTTGCGGCGGGCCTCGGCTTTCAGCTGGGCCACCTCTTGCCGCAACTCGCGGATTTCCGCGACCAGCGGGCCGACATCGAACCCCGGCAGGCGTCCCGTCTGGTTGATGGCGCCGAGGGCCGGCAGCGTGGCGTCGGTCACGCTCGGCGCCCGCACCACGAACTCGCCGCCGGCCAGGGCGATCGCACCGCCGCCCGCGTACCGGGCCATGACGCTGTCCACGTCCCAGACGCCGTTGCCGACGACGCCGCCGCCGGCGTATCCGGGGATCGCACCCCCCAGGCGGAAACCCATGGGGCGCCCGGCCTCGTACTGACCGTGCCGGTCCCAGTGCGCGCGCCCCGATGTGAAGGCGCCGCCGGCCACCGCCGCCGCCACATCCGGGTTCGCCGCCAGATAGGCGGCCTCGTTCCAGGGCGGCGGCGCGATATCGTTGGCCGCCGCCAGCGCCTGGACGGCCGCCAGGAGATTGACGCTCAGCCCGTCCAGCGACGCCAGGGTCGCGACATCCCCCTCCTTGATGGCGGCCTCGACCGCCGTCAGGCTGTCGATCTGGCTTTCCAGGGCGTCTAGCGACCGTTGCTCGACGCCGACCTGTCGCAGGCCCTGGGCCTCCACCGCCGACAGCATGTCGTCCAACATGCGGTAGGTCTCGGGGGTCTGACCACCCGTGCCCCAGTTCTCGCGCGCCAGTTGGTTCAGATCAGGCGCGAGCGCCGCCAGGGTGGCCGCCGCGTCGGCATCTCCCATCATGGCACCGGCATAGGCGTCCCGGACCGCCGCCTCCAGCGTGTTGAAGCGATCCATGGGGCTGAGGAGGGTGTCCGCGCCCGTGCGCAGCCCCAACAACGCATCGGACGCCGCCTCGGCCACGGCCCGCCAGCCCGAGACGACGTCCCGTTGCGTCGTCAACAGGTCCGCCAGCGCGGACCGTTCCGCCTCGTAGGCCGCCAGCAGGGTCTCGTGCGCCGTCGTCACCTGTGCCGCCTCTTCGGCGGCCAACAGCGCCTGATGCAGGCCATCCACCACGACGTCGACGCCCTGGTACTGGTCGATCAGGGCGGTGATGTCGGCGGCGGACATCTCGTCCACCAGGGCGGCGATCTCGGCCGTGTAGGTGCGCGTCACCACGGCGGCGTCCAGGCCGACGCCGGCCGCCTCCTCCAGGGCCGCCGCGTACTGATCGGCCACCCCGGACAGGTTCAGGTAGGGCGTGCCGGTGGCCTGGGCGTAGCGCTGCTCGTAGGTCCGCTCCAGGTCGGCGCGGCTCTGTTCCACCTCGTCGGCCAGCATCTTGAGGATGTCCGGGATGTCGCCGAAGGCCTCGGCCAGCGCGTCGGCGCCGTCGTGGGTCAGGGCGACGGTCTCCAGCCAGCCTTCCAGGGACCGCCGCACGGCTTCGGTCTCCGCCTCCGCCAGGCTGGCGAAGCCGGCCGCGCCGATGGTCTCGTCGGTCCAGCCGGCGGCCCCCATGACGGCGGAGAACTGGTCCCGCAGCCCCTCGGTCTGGCCGATGAACGCCTGGATCTCGGGGGCCAGGATGCGGCTCTGCTCGGTCAGGCCGAACATCGACAGGGCGGCCGCCTTGACCGCCGCGTCGGCCTCGGCCATGCGGTCGGGCATCAGCCGCGTGGTGGAGTCCAGGAACTCTTCGATGGCCTCTTGCGACTGCTTCAGGCCGGCCACCATCTGGCCGCGCGCGGTCTCGCTGAAGGACACCACGCCGGCGGTCATGGCCTCGATGGCCTGGTCGAACTCCATCACAAAGGACAGGTCCGGCAGCACCGTTTCGATGTTGTCCGGCGTCACGTCCTGCAGGACCCGCGAGGCGTCGGGCATGTCCTCGAGGGCACCGCCCAGGTGACGCAGGTAGGCCGACTGCGCCGCCTCCATGGTCGTGAAGTCGATGAACTGACCGTCCTTGACGCTCGACACGTAGGGCCGCAGATCCTCCGGCACCCCCGTGTGCGATGTGGTCAGGCGGAACTCGCCGTCGTCGGCGCTGATCGCCATGTCCAGGGCGCCCGACAGGCGGGCGTCGGTCAGGTCCATGATCTGCTGGACGAAGGCCCCGAACGGGTCCACCGCCGCCTGCTGCGCCGCCAGGTCGGTGTGCTTGCCGAAGTAGGCGCCGGTGCTGACCGTGCCGTCGGGATTGACGGTGATGTGCCCGCCGCCGGCCGGATGCGGGCGGGTGGGGGCAAAGATGCTCCCGAAGACACCCTCCAGGATGCTTCCGCCCAGCGCCACGAACGGCGCGAAAGGCTGGGCCCCGGGAATCAGCATCATGGCCCCGGCCGCCAGGTTTGCGGCACCGCTGAAGTACTGGCCGTTGGCGATGCCCAGGCCGCCAGAGATACCGTACATGCCGGCGCCGAAAAGTTGACCGCCGGAGATCGGTACACCCCCGCCGGACGTGCTGACGCCGCCGAGGCTGGCCGGGCCGGGCGACGGCGCGCCGGTCACCCCCGGCGTGTACATTGAGGACGACGAACCCCACACGAACCCGCCATCGCCCCCGATGGTGAACAGCGGTTTGTTCACCCACGAGGGCAACATCCCGAAGGTATCGCCCGTCATCGGCAGCGAGATCGACGACAGGTCGAAGCCGGACGGTGCCTGCTGGCCCGAGGGCACCAGCACGGTTTTGCCATCCGGACCCACGGCGGGCTGGTAGCCGGCCGGGACGTTCCCGGCTGTCGCCTGGGGTACACCGAACACCGACGGCGCCGAGGCGACGGCGTAGTCCATGACGATGGTCAGTGGCTCCGCCAGCAGACGCGCCTGCCAGTCCCGGAGCATGGTGTTCAGCAGGTCGCCGAGGTCGTCCAGGCCCTCGTCCCACCCGTCGTGGATCCCGGTCACCAGGGCATCGGCGACATCTTTCGAGACGGCATAGGATTCCCCCTCGATCGCGTCCCAGTAGGCGCGCATGTCCGCCGCCGCGTCCAGGTCGCCCATGGCCCGGCCCAGCGCGGCGGCGGACATGCGCGCGGTCTCCAGCGCCTCGGCCTCGGACAGGCCGGCCTCGCGGGCCTGTTCCAGCACCGCCGTGTACTGGTCCGCCGTCGCCGAGGCGATCTCGCGCTCGCGGGTCAGCCGCTCCAGGGCGTCGCCGCCGGCCAGGATCGCGGCGGTTTCCTCGTCCAGCAGGCGCGGCGCGTCGGTCAGGCGGCCCAGCTCGGCCTGGGCCTCGGCCTGGATCGAGGCCACATGCTCGTCCCGCGCCGCGATCAGGGCGTGGATGGTGTCGATCTGTACCTTGCCGCTGGTGATCGCCTCTTCGATGACGTCCGTGTACTCGCGCTCCACGCGCATCGCCTCGGGCATATCCCGCTGGCTGTACTGCTCCAGCAGACGATTCGCCGCCTCCAGGGCGGTGTTGTGGTTGCGGGAGACCGAGGTGGCCTCGCGCGCAGCATTCTCCGCCGCCCGATATCCTTCATTCAGCGCCGCAGTAAGCCGGTCTTCGGCGACCATCAGTTCTTCGATTTGCTGCACGGAGTATTGTGCCGCACGCGCGAGGTCGCTAGCCTCGAAGCGGCGCTGGAGTTCTTGCGCGGCCTCCGCACCCTGTCGTTGAAACAGTGTGTACGCCGCTTGCAACCGGATTACGCGGGTTTGAAGATCGTCCACTGTGTTCCGCGCACGATCCATCTCCCGGGACATCTGCGCGGCGGCACGGGCCGCCGCAGATTGGCCGTCCGCAAGCTCAAAGAACGCCAGGGCCGCTTCCTCCGTGGGATCCCTTAACAACCGCGCCGTCATGGTGACGTGCTGATTGCTCTCTCCCACATCGGCGGTAGACGCGATTAGCGCCTGTTGTGCGTCGATAGTTTTGAGAATCGATGCGCGAACATCGCCCCCCAGACTGTCAGCAAAGGTCCGCATGTTCGCTAGCCAGGCTTCCAGATCCTGCGACCCGGTTCCCAGTTTTGCCACCAGCCGATCGAATTCATTGAAAAGCCGCAGCGCGGACTCGCCCTGGCCCGTGAAGTCCATGGCGTTAAGGTCGAACGCATCCCGCAGGGACGACACCGCCTTGCTGACCGCCTCAGCCTGATCCTCAACTGCCTCGGCCATATCGAACAGCGCCGCCTCGCGCTGGGCGGCCGTCATGGCTGCGATAGATTCCGTCGTTTCCCCAACCAGGATGTTGTGATCCGCCGTCACCTTGTTCAGGTGCTGCTGCACATCGATCAGCGCCTGCGTGGCAACCTGTGCGTCCGTCACCCGGCTTTCCCACAGCAGCCACCCGGCGGCGCCGGCCGACAACAGGGTGGCAATGATCGACAGCGGCGACACGCCCAGCGTCGCGGCGACGCCGAACTTCGTGACGGCGGCGGTCGTGGTGTTCGTGGCGATGCCCAGCCGCGCCATGGCTGCCTCGGCCGTGTTCATAGCCCCGGCGAAAAACACCACGCCGGCCCCGGCCTTCAGGCCCTGCCAGACCATCCAGGCGCCGATGACCAGATCCAGGTTGTTCGCCAGCAACATGGCGGCATCGCTGGCCATGCCGCCGGCCACTGCGAACTTCTCCATGACGGCCACGGCCGCGTTCTGCGCCTCCAGGCTTTCCAGGCGCTCGGTGACGTCCATCAGCGTTCCGCCGATGACACCCGACGCGCCGGCGCGCTCGTCCACCTGACCCGAGAACCGCGTCAGCGCGTTCTGCACCATTTGCGTCTGCTGATTCAGCGTGAGGTCCATCTCCTCGCGCAACTCGCGCAGGCCGGGCAGCACGGAGCGCAACGCGGCGGAGACCCGATCGGCCGACAGTTCGCCGGCTTCCGCCATGGCGCGCATGCTGCCGGCGGAGACGTCCAGCCCCTCGGCGAGGGCATCCGCGAGGGCCGGTGCCTGTTCCATGATGCTGTTGAACTCGTCGCCACGCAGTTTCCCGCCCTGCATGGCCTGCGTGAACTGAGTCACGGCCGCCGCCGCCGATTGCGCGGACCCCGGCATGGAGGCCATGGACAGGGCCACGGCCTCCGTCACGTCCAGGGCCTCGCGCATCCCGCCCGGCAGGTCGTCCAGCGATTTGGTCAGGCGCGCGAGGTCCGTGAAGGAGGCCCCGGCCGCCTGACTGATCCGGTACAGGTCGCGTTCCACCGCGCCCGCCTGATCGCCGGCCGCGCGCTCGATCAAGCTGACGGCCTGATGGTACTCCTGCGCCTGCTGCATGAGACTGTTGAGGGACAGACCCACGCCGATCGTCCCGGCCGCCATCTCCAGCCGGGACCACGCGGACGCAGCCCTGTCGGCGGCGCCACCGAACAGATGCGCCTCGACGACGGTCTCCGCGATCTCCTTCTTGAGGCCCCACATACCGCCGGCCGCCGTGGCCATGGTCAGTTCCAGCGCCGTCCACGCGCGCTCCGCCGTCGTCACTTGGGCTACCATGACGCCCATGGACGTCGTGATCTGCGTCGCGCCGGCCACGAACCGCCCGCCGGCCGCCGCGAACTCCCCAGCCGCCGCGCCGAGCCGCGCCAAAGCCATCGACGTCTTGTCCGCCGCCGTCGCACCTTCGCCAGCCGCGCGCGCCAACCGCTCATAGGCTGTCTCGACCTTGGCGGCGCCGGACACGGCGCCGCTGTCGTCGATGACGATCTTGTCGATGATGACGTTGATCTCGGCCATAGGCGCGCCTCATGGTGCGCGCGATGGACTCACCGCGCGGCATACGTCATGATTCCGGCTTCCTTCGCGAAGGAGGCCAGAAATGGAGTACGTGCTGATCGGAGCGTTTCTGCTGCTACTTGTCGTCGGCGCCACTCAGTGGCTTGTGCAGCAATGGTTTGCCAACAAAATATCTGACGTTGCGGTTACCGCTGCGGTTGGGTGGGCGGTTACCCGCCGACAATGCCCGCACTGCAAATCACTCATTGACCGCGAGGCTACCGTGTGCCCGCGATGCGCCCGAGACGTCGACCCGCTACCCCTGGACCAAAGCCAGGACGCCGCCGGGCAAGGCACTCCGGCCTCGCCCGGGAGGCCCCGCCCGCCTGTGAACGCCATGGGTGTAACGCGGAAAGACTAGTCCGCGCCCTTTTCCCGCCGCTCGGTGTGCCCGGCCCTCAGGTATTCCTCATCGATGGTGCCGACGAACCGCAGGTACCGGCGCAGCTCCGCCCGATCCGTCACGCCGTCGACATCGCGGGCATAGGTGATGATGGCGCTGGTCGGGATCGGCCCTGGCGCCATGCCGACGGGCCTATCCCGGGTTACCAGCCGGAAACACACGACATACCGGGCCAGGGCAGGGCTGACGGGGGGTGGGATGCAGATCGGCGGCGGGTCCTCCCCGTCCTCGATGTGCATCATGCCGATGCTCTCGGCGTCCTTCCCCCAGCCGAACTGCCACGTAGCCCAGGCCCTCAGTTTTTTTCCGCTGCCGCTTCCTTGCCGGCGCGGAAATTTTCGTCGTTCAGACTGGCCTGAAGCAGGCGCGTGGCCAGCGGCTTGAGCGCCGGGCGGGCCAGGATCTTCGCCACCTCGGCGACGTCGGTCGGCAGCGGCTTGCCGTCGACCTTCCAGGGTCCCACCCACTCAACCACCAAGCCTTCGGCGATCCAGCGCGCGTTCAGCTTGGCCCGGATGCCGTCCGGGATCTCGCGGAAGCTGCTGTACGGCTCCCACAGCCGCTCCCGCACCTTCTGGGCCTTGTCGCTGCCTGCGGCCCGCAGCTTCACGCCGCAGTCCTCGGACAGCATGAGGGTGAAACCGTCCTCGTAGGCCGCGCCGACGGCGAAGTCGTTCAAATCCATGCTCAGGTCCTTTCGTCAGGGGGTGCCAGAGATCGTCAGGGAGTGGGGCGGCGGCGCCCTGACACGCACACCGCCCCGGCCCGCGCGCGGGCGTTCACTGCAGCCGTCAGGCCGCGAAGCGGTCGATAGCCATCGTGTGGCCGAGATCGGGGTCGGGCTCGGCCATGAACTCGAACGTCGCCATGACGGGCTGGTTGGGGCCGCCGCGCTGCTTCGTCACAGCCCCCAGAACCACCTTGGGCAGATGGACGATGTACGTGTTCCCCTCGCTGTCGGTGACCCGGTAGTAGGCCATGATCTGCGTTTCGGCCTTGTACAGGTCGTAGGCGTCGAAATCGGCGAAGTAGATCTCGATCTGGCCGGACGCGCTGAACGACCCGGGGCGGACGCCCACCGCGCTCGCACCGCCGAGGGCGTAGTCGGCGCCGGCACCCTCACGTGTGATCGTGGTCGTCACGCTGTTGACCTTGGCGCTCGTCAGCGAGCCCAGGGCGATGGCCTGCATGTGCCCGACCGTGTTCATCACACGAGCAGTCGGCGCGGCGCCCATGGTGGCGACCACGGAAGCGGCTTTGTCCTCCGCCTTGGCCGCGAAATCGACGGTGCCGCTGAAGAACTGTCCGCGCTGCGCGTTGATCTGCCCGCCGGTGGCGATGCAGCCCGTGTACATGAAGCCCAGGCTGGACGAATACCGTTCCTGGATGGCCAGGGAGTTGACTGTCGTGCCGTTGACCAGGCGCGAGCCGACCATCGTCACAGTGTCCCCGGCAGCCTCGGCGGCGCCCGGTGCCGGACTCACACCCAGGGCATTGGCGGCCACGCTGGTAACCCGGAAGAACCCGTTGTTCGTGGTCGTCGTGAAGCCGGCGACCTTGATCCACTGCCCGACGCTGATGTTCTCGCCGGTGAAGTCGGTGGTCGTGCTGGTGAACTGGCTGCCGCTGTCATCGGCCGCGATGTCGGTGGCGCTGACCGCAACCGCCGTGCTCCAATCGCCCGTGAACAGCGTCGGCCAGACCAGATCCTGGTTGCCGTAGCTGACGCCGAACTGAATGCCGCCCGACGCGGCGATGTCCTGCAGCACGCTCGCCGACACCTGCATGTCGTTGCGGATCTCGCCGGGGCGGGTCCGGTTCGCGCGCTCCCCCAGGCCGATGGACTGCACCCGCATCCCGTTGTAGGTGCCGCTGGTCGGGGCGGTGCCCCACGTCGTTTCCCGCTGGATTCCGATCTGCAGGTCGTTGGTCTGCGCACCGGCAAAGTAGGCGCTGGTCGCCATGGCCCTTGGCCTCCTTCCAAAGAAAAAGGCCCACCGCTGGCGAGCCTATTGTGGTCCGTCTGTGGCCGATCAGATCAGCCGATGGTGTGGAACTGGTAGGTGAGTCCAAACGAAACGCCGTACCACGGGCGTCCTTGAACCGTGCGCGCGCCCTCCTGGCTGGCGAGCCTCCGCCAGATCGTCAGCCCAAGCGGCGCGTCCCAGCGCAGGAACAGATCCCCCAGGGCGTCGGCCAGTTGCCGGGCCACTGCGTCCCCAGTGTTCGCCGGCACGAAGACGTGGCACATGAACGCCCCGGCCTCATCCCAGAGCGGGTTGCTCGCGTCGCCGATGGCGCCGCGCTGCACGTCGGCGCCCGGGAACGCGACCTCGACGAACGGTCGCCCGCCCGGGTCGAAATCGGCGTTGGGCCGGCGAACCGGCGTCAGGGTCCAGGCCGCATCAAGCTGGGCCAGAACCAGGGCGGAGACCGCCGCGCTGCTCATCGCTTTTGCCTCCGCCGAATGATCAAAGCCGGGTACCGATAGTCGGATTGCGTGGCCAGGTGTCCCGGGGCCGCCGCGCCATCCACCACGCCTTGATAGTTGAACTCCACGTCCGCCGTGGTCCGGGCCTGGACGATGGCCTGTGCAGCCTCGTAGACGCCGTTCGGGGCCTGATCCGACAGGCCGGACGCCCCGTGCGGCCCCTCGATCAACCGCGCGTAAGGCTGCGTGTTGGTGAGCACCACCACGTCGGCCGGCTTCAGTGCCACCGGCCAGGACGCAGCCGCGCCATTGACGAGCACCACGTGGCTCTCCCTGTAGGCCCCGGATCGCACCGGGGACAGCTCCCGCAGGGTTTCCAGCGCGAACGTCACCGCCTCGGCATGGCTGGCATAGACGCGCTCGATGACGTCGCCGGTCTGGCGGATTTCACCCTCAGTCTCGCCCTGGCCCATCTGCTGGTCGGCGGCGGCAAACCGCCCGGTGGCGTAGTCTCGCGCGCGACCGGCATGGCCGCCAACAGCACGCTGCCCCGCCGCCCGGATGCTTGCCGCGATGCTCACGACGCCACCGGCTTGACCTCGAACCCGGTGTCGGTCAACTCGACCCGGCTCCCGTCGGCGAACTCCATCGCCTTGACCGGCCGCAAGTCCCCGCCGTGCCCCGGATGCGGGACACGCCAACACGGGTTCGCTTTCAGGTCCACGCAAAACGCATCGATGTCCAGGGTCGCGGTTGTCGTGGGGCCGAGAGTGATCAACTCGCCACTCCGATCACCCACGCCGCCACGCTGGCGCCCGCGTAGATCGTCCGCACGCCGGTCACCTGCCGGTCACGGGTTTCCGCTCCGACCCGCACCAGATCGCTGGTGGTCGGTGGCACGGCGCCCGGCGTCGCGCGGATCACAAACCGCTGATCGGACGTCGCGATGCCCCCGGCGATTTCCTCCGCCGTCCATTCGGCTGGCGCCGCGTAGGCCGTCCGGGTCTCGACCGCCGGCGCCGTCACGGTCACCGCCGCACCCTCGGCCACCGGAGCGGCCAGGGGCGGGGTGATCGGCACCGCGGCGAACACCCAGGACTGCCCGGCCAGGATCAGCGCCACGTCCGCCGTCGCCGTGTAGCTCGCGCCGCCGATGATCAGCACGTCACCGGCCCGGATCCGGCCCGACGTCCACCCGCTGGCAACCAGGGTGATCGCCAATGCGCCCGCGCCCGCTGCCCGCGCGGTCAGCGTGATCGTGTCAGGGACCGGGTCATACGGGCTGCCGCCTCCCCCAGCCCCCGGCGTGCGCAGGGTCAGCGTCACGCCCCACGTCAGGCGTAGCGACCAGCGCGTCGCCTGCGGATCATTGGGCAGCGGCTCGACGGCCTGGATCGTCCAGGTCTCCGCCCCGATCGTGATCGTCTGTCCGGCGACCGGCGTCGCGTCGGCCCGCAGGATGTGCACCGACAGGTCCTCGACCACCAGCCGGACATCGCCGACGGTCACTTCCCGACCGCCTCCGACGCGCTTTGCGTAGAGGCTGATCGGTTCGCCGCCGGATTCCGTGATCAGCGCGGCGCCGTCCTCGGTCAGGAGGATAAAGCCATCCTCTGTCGCCAGGGCGTCACCACCCGCCGTCGTCAGGGTCGCAGGCTCGCCCATCTGGCGCATCAGGGCGGCCATTGGAAACGACGGCAGCATGGCGGCCTCCTGCGTGCGCACGGGCGGGCGGCCCGAAAGCCGCCCGCTTGTCTCAGCCTTAGGTGCGTCGCGCCCGATGCAGGGCCTGCGGCATGGTGCAGACCGGCAGCGGGTAGCTGTACATCTCCACATCCACCCAGGCGTTGCGGTCGCGGTCCTGGACGACGGCGGAATACAGTTCCTGCCCGAGCTGGTTCACGAAGTCGAAGGACTCGCCCGGAGACAGCGCCCACTGAAAGATGCCGGAGCCGACCGGGAAGAACTTCGCCTTGTCGGTGTTGACGGCGACGGTGGTGCCGTCGTCGGTGCCCCGGTAGTTCACCCAGGTGATCCCGCCGTAGGAAAAGCTCTCGTAGGCGTTCCCCTGGCGAAGATCGGCGGCCATCTGGGTGTTCAGGTACGTCTCGCGCACCTCCTTGTGCCCGGTCAGATCGTCCCAGAAGGCGTCACCGCAGATGGCGGCGATCCGAACGCCGTTGCCGCCCAGGCCCCACAGGCCCTGGAGGATCGACCGCACCACGGCGTTGCACTTCTTGCGAACGGCCCCGCTGGCAGGCGATGCGTTGTCCAGGTCGAAATCAACTTCCGTCGGGATGGTCTGGTCGAACTCCGTCGCCCAATCGTACAGGGTCGACCCGTCCGCATCGACCGCGAGCCCCTGCACCAGCCCGAGCAGCATGTTCTCGAAGGTAAGTTCGAAGTCGCGCCGGATCAGCAACTGACGACGCGCAACCTCGACCTGAACCTGCGCCAGTTCCGTTTCGGAGCCGAAGGCCCGAATGCCCTGGATCTCACGGGCGTGGATGCGGGACGCCTGCGCCAGCCGCACCGTCTCGAACCCGCGCGCCTTGCGCTTTTCGCCGACCTTACGGGACGGGGCCTCACCGCGTTCGCTGGTCTGGATCAGCGCGGGAGCGTTTTCGCGCTCCTCGATGAAGATGGCTTCCGTCCGAACCGGGGCCGGCACGTAGAGCCCGGGCATATTGCGCAGGAAGCCGGGCACGTAGCCCAGTTTGTCCAGGGATCCGGACAGCGACGTCATCTTGAACGCGTCGCTGGCGAAAATGTCCATGGTCGCCATGGCTCATGTCCTCCTGAGTGGCCCGGCGATCAGCGGGCGATGATGGTGAGAGCCGCCAGATCGGCGAGCCCGGCCGTTTTGGCCGCAGCATCCTGAGAGGCGCCCCAGACAAGGCCGTCGGTCGCGACTTCGGCCATGCGGACAATGGCAACACCCGTCGCATCGGCGCCGGACGCGTCGACGGCGCCGTACAGCACACCGGCCGCCATCTGCGTGCCGTCCGTCGCGGCGTTGTCATACGCAGCGTACTTGCCGGACGCGGTGATCTTGCCGATCACGGCCCCGGCCTTCAGGGTCTGGCCCGACACAATGGTGACGGCCTCGCGGCTGATGTGGCCGTTGCCTTCCGACGCGACGAACCCGCCGTCGTGCAGGTCTTCGGTAAGCGTGGTCATGGTCGCGGCTCCTTACGCGGCGGTGCCGGCGAAGCCGGCGAGCTTGTTGGCCCGGGCGATGGCATCGGCGTGCGCCTGGCCGGGCGCGGCGCCACCAGCGGACTGTGCAGCCTTCCCGGCAGCCGCTTCCGGCGTCAGCGTGTTGACGATGGCCGTGGCCTCGCTATCAGCGGCGAGGCGGTTCCACAGCGCCTTGCGCGCGGCCTCGGGCGAGGTGCCGGCGGCCAGGAACTCGCGCTCCAGCGCCTGGGCATCCAGCGACGGGTTCAGGCGCTTGGCCGTGGCGCAGATCGTCTTGATCTCGCCGGTCGCGTCGAGCTTCGCCTTAACGTCGTCCGTGGTTAGGCCGGCCGCGATGAACCCATCGGCCAGGGACGGCGCACCGGACTCGGCGCACATCTTGGCGATGGCGGAGCACCGCTCGCGCTCAGCGGCGAGGGGATCCGGACCGGTATTGGTGGGGTTGGTCGTGCCGGCGTCGGTCGTGCCCGCCGGCTGCTTGTCCTTCTCCGACATGGCTTTTCCTTTCGTGTCGGGTTTGGAAGGGGCGGCGGGCTGCGCCGCCAGGGGGTCACGCGACGGCCAGCGGCTGGCCGAGGCCATCGCGGTAATACGCTCGGGGGCCCGGGCGTACCGATGCCAGCCGCCGAACGCGACCGGCTCAGATGCTTCGTTGTTGTCGTTGGTGGCGCCGTCGGCGCGGTCGGCGAAACCCTGCGCCACGGCCTCATCGGGCCCGAGCCAGACCTCGCGCTTCATCAGCGCGCGCATCTCGGTCACGGTCTTGCCGGTCTTGTTGGCGTAGATCTGGGCATAGGCATCGCCCAGAGCGTCCAGGGCCTCGGCCGTCTGCCGATGCTCGTCCGCCGTGCCCCAGGTAAACCCACTGGGGTCATGGATCATCAAGATCGCGCCGGGCCGCATCACCACCGTGTCGCCGGCCATGGCCAGCAGGGACGCAGCCGACGCGGCCCATCCCTCGATGATGACCTCGACAGTGCCGTGATGAGTGGCGAGGGCGGAATGGATGGCGGCGCCCTCGGTCGCGAGGCCGCCGCCGCTGTTCAGCCGCACGCGCACATCCGTCTCGCGCCCCACCCGCGCCAGGGCTGCCAAGACGTCGCCGAAGGTGAAGCAATCCTCGTCCCACCAGATCATGCCGACCGTCCCGGTCAGCACGATCTCGTTGCCGTTCACGGTGCAGGCCATCAGGCGTTCTCCGTCTGCTCAGTCGTCTTGGTCGGATCGGTCAGGGCGCGGCGCCCGTCGCTGTCGTAGGACAGGCCCGCCGCGTCCGCGCGGGCGTTGTCGGCCGCCTGCTCGGCGTCGATCTGCTCGGCGTCGTACCCCTGTTCGGAGACCACTTCCGCGCGGCTCTTGAAGCCGCTGCGCACCGCCATTTGCTGGGACTGCACGTCCTGCACCGGGTGGATGTAGCTCCACCCCTGCGGCACCCACTTGACGCGCAAAAGGTCGCGCTCGGCCATGCGGCGCGGCGGGCGGATGACACCGGACAACACGCCCGCCGCCATCCAGCGGCGATGTGTCGGGCGGCACATCTGATAGACCGCGTTGTGGTGCTGCCACATCTGGCAGCGGCGGCGAAACTCGTTGACCGCCGCCCGGAATGTGCGGTCGTTGACCTGGCTGTAATCACCGGTCACTTGCTCGTACAGGGCGCCCGCCGCCGAGGCGACAAGGCGTTTTTGAGCGCGCAAAAAAGCCTCGTAGTTGCCGCCCACGTCCACCGGATTGGTGAACTCGACGTCTTCGCCCGGATCCAGCTCCTGCATGGTGCCGGGCTCCATTGAGACGTGCCCGACGCCATCATCAACTTCGGCGTCCGCCGTGCCCCAGGCTTCCGCCAGTTCGTCCGCCGACATGCCCTCGGGGACCGGCCGGCGCCGGAAGCCGACGAACATCGCCGCAATCTTCTTGCGCATCAGTTCGGCGTCGTCGTACTGCGCCAACTCGTTCAGCTTCACCAGGGCGCGGGTCAGCCACGGCTCGCCCCGCACCTGCCCGGGACGGCGGACGGCCATCAGGTGGAACACCTCGCTCGCCGGAACGCGCGCCGGCAGGCCGGCTTGAATGCGCGGGTTCGTGCCGTCATAGGGATGCTCGCGGTACATCCAGTAGGCCGCGCGCTGGCCGAACGGCGTAAACTCGACACCTGAGACGATGCTGTTGCCGCCGTTCATCTCCGATTTCTCAGCCGGACAGAACTCGCCTTCCAGCACCTGGATTTGTAGCGGTACCGTCAGGCTGTCCTCGGCCCGACGCAGGCGGAACCGGCCGAAGCTATCGCCCCCCTCGATCATCGACCGCACGGCCAAAGCCTGAAGGCCGTAGAAGTCCAATTGCCCGGCCGGGTCGGCTTCGTCCGTCCAGTCCAGCCACATTGTGGCCAGTTCGGCGTTCAGACCGGCGTCCGGCGTGGCGAACTGCGGCTTGATGCCGGTTCCGATGATGTTGGTCACAGCGGTATCGACGGCGGAATCGGCCAGGGCGTCGTTGCGGACCGCATCGCGCGCCCGGTTGCGCAGCGTCGGCAAGTTGGCCGCCGGGATGTTCGGGCCGCCGTTCACCGCCCCCCAGACACGAGAACGCCGCCCGGTTGAGGCGGCGTCGTAGCGAGCGGTGAAGGCGCGGACTGCGGCCCTCGCGCGGCGGATGAAGCTCAAAGCCCGGACCCTCCGTACAGGCGCACCGTGCGCACCCGTTTCACCGACTGGAGGCGACCGATCTCGGCCTCAATCTCTCGGATGATCGCGTCCTGCCCGCTGATTCGGTACGACACCGACGATCCGTCGGCGTAACTCATCTGCGAGACCAGGGACCTCCGGATGGTCCGCGCCTCGGCAAGCTGCGCCTGCAATTCTTCCAGCGTGGCCATCGGCTCACCCCATCCAGTTCGAGCGCGCCACGCGACGCGGCTTGCGCTTCGGCTTCTCAACCGGCTTGGCCTCGATCACCGGTTCTTTCTCAGCCTCCAGGCGTTGGGCTTCCGGCGTGCCGATGCGCACCACCTGCACATCGTCAATCGCGCCGACCTTCAGCGCCTCGCGGTCCAGGTCCTTCCGGTCGGTCACAATCAACCCCCAGAGCGCGGCATAGGCGTACACCCGGCAATCCAGCGCCTCGTGCGCCATGCCCTTTTTCGGCTCCCAGATCCGGTACGTCCGGCCGTTGCGCTTCCGCAGTGCCAGCCGCTCGCTGGTCAGCTGCGTGAAGTAGCCAGCGTCCCTTTCGGCCGGGAAGTGCATGTATCCAGGTCCGGGCGTCTCGATCGCCAGGCAGTCCGAGATCCGGTCCTTGGCGGCGTTCGTCCCGATGATGACGGGCCGGTAATCCTTGCTGCGCTTCTTCGACGTCCGCGCCGTCGGCCACACCGGGGCCCGCTGGCCGCTGGTCTCCGAGGCGCCCTTGATCGCCCAAATTCGACGGGGCAGCTTCCCGCGGCAGAAATTGTAGACGGCCTGGGTGTTCCAGCCGCCCGTGTCGATGCAGCACGCCGCAATCGTGAACGGGCGGCCATCGGCCCGGAGCCGTGGGCGTAGCAGATACTCGTCGAGCCGCTGCCACACCTCCGGCTGGTTCGGGTCGCCCTCAATGACGTGGAACTCGACCGACCACGATTCCTCGCTGCGCCCCCAGCCGACCGTTTCCACCTCCAGCCGGTCGGGCTGCGTGTCCACACCTGACGTCAGCAGCGCCACCCCGGCTGGCACCTCGCCGGGCCAGACCTCGCGTCGCTCCATCAGCGCATGAGGTTTGATGTCGCGCCCGACCCGGGGCCGGTAGGGCAGCCCGAGCTGCGTGTTCCACCACGTCTGCTTGGCGTCGTCGTCGCCCTGGGCGTCGAGCCACTTCTTGGCAATGTCCTGCGGCCGGTCCTTTGACCATGGCGAATACAACTTGCTGGCCTGGAACCCGGCGTGCTCGTTGTCTACGGTCCAAGCGCCACAGTCTGGACACCGCGCCCGATGGACGGCCCACCGGTCGCCTTCCCACCAGGCCCAGACCGCGCCAACCGGGTCGGCAGCACCGTCGCGCCATGCCCGGGCGTAATCGTCCAATGGGCTGTGCCGTCGACCACAACACTCGAACGGCCGCGTCTGGTGCCAGCGCGTCGTTTGCAGAGCGTGCAGGCGGTCGCCTTCCGACCACTCGCAGCCGCAGGACTCGCAGTAGATCCGCGCCGTCTTCGGCTGATGGTTCCCAGACTCGTCCTTCTCCCACTCGACGTGCTTGAAGAAGTCCAGGAACTGCCTGTGCCCGCAGTGTGGGCAAGCCACCGAGGCCCGGCGTTGGTCGCTGGCGGCGTAGCTCCGGGCAATACGGCTCTCGTCCTCGACCGTCGGCGAGCAGGCCCGGACCGACAGCCAGTTGGCGCCGAATGTCGCGGTGCGCTCTTCCCCGAGCGCGATCGGGTCCCCCTCCTTGGTGACGGGGTACTTGTCCACCTCGTCGAACAGCGTGATCCGCACCGGCCGCCGGGCGAGGTTGTCCGGGCTCCCCGCGCCGACCAGGGACAGGAAACCGCCCGGGAATGCCTTGTACAGCAGCGTGTCGTCCGAAGATCGGCTCTTGCCCGTCCCCACCAGCCCGCTCAGGGCCGGCGTCGCCTTCACCATCTTGTCGATGCGTTCCTTGCTGAACGCTTGGGCCGCATCCTCCTTGGGCTGGACCAGCAGCATCGGCGCCGGGTCCAGGTGCGCGAAGAAGCCGAAGATGTTCTCGATCAGCGCCGTCTTCATGAGCTGGGTGCAGCACATCGTCGTGATGACATGCACCCCAGGTTCCGTCACGGCCAGCATCGGCCCGCGTGCGACCTCCACCGTGTCGGTGTGCCAGCGGCCCGACAGGTTGCCGGCTTCCTTCGCCAGTCGTCGGTATTCGTCCGCCCAGGTCGGCACGCTGATCCGAGCCGGCGGGGCCCAGCCGCGCCACGCCGCTTGGCGCAGTCGTTCAGCTTTGGCCTTCTGCGTCTGCCCCTGTTTTTGCCAGGTCTTCGAGGTGCTTGTGGACATGGGCCGTCAGGACCTCGGTTGCCTTATCGGCCTCAACCCCCAATTCAGCCGCGGCCAAGGGCCCTACCCGCGACGGCCAGTTGAGCCAGGCGTCCCGCGCGGCCCGCGATGTGTCGATCAGGGTCCGCTCGGCCATCTCCAGGTTCACCAGCGACCCCGCCTTTTCCTGAAACTCCAAGGCTCGCAGGCCCGCCAGAGCGTTCGCCTTGACCCGATCAGCCTCCGCCTCGGTCTCGTACTCCCCATCCAGGAGCCGCTGCAGGAAGGCCGCGATCGTGGCGGCTGCGTCCTCGACACTCGGCGTCGAGGCGTCAACGGCCCTGTTCACACCCGGATTTACTTGGGAGGCCGCGCTCCTGAAGCGCCCCTTACGAGCGTCCCGCAGTTTGGCGTCAGTCGCCGCGACGTCGACTTTTCCGTCGCTCATGATGAGGTAGCCTTGGGCCTGCCACTTCTGAACGGCGGGCTTGGACACCCCGTGTCGGCGGGCAAATTCGGCCTTGGTCACCAGATCCATCGTGGCGCCCTTGCCGCAGTTAAGCCGCAGTTAACTGGATTTCGGACCCTATAGCTGCGGACACAACGCGACTGGATGTGCCGACCCGCGACGTATGCCCCCTCAGGGGCCCCGTCTGGCACGCTGCTTGCTAGGTCTCTACCACCCACCCGCGAGCACGTGGACGATGATCCCGGCCCGGACATCCAGCAGGCGGTCGAGATGCTCGTGGGCGGCCTGCCGGGCACTGTCGGCGCCCTCACCATCCCCGACAGCGGCATGAGCGTTGAACCTCTCCATCTCGGCGGTTAGCAACGCTTGCGCTGCGATCGCTTGCCTGGTGGCTTCCCTCGCAGGGACGGTCATAGTGCTCTCCTGATCCGGACGTGAAAAACCCCGCACGGCGGGGGCCGGCGGGGTCGCACACTGCTGCTATTCTAGTAAGAAACCATGCCTTATCGAGTGCAAGGAGTGCAAGCTATTTTGTGTCAAGCGGCTAAATTTTTCGACATGTTGTCCAATCGCTCGGCCAACACAGCAACGGAGCGATCCCGAGCGTTGAAAACGGTGCGCCGGCTGCACTTTGTGTGGCGGGCAATCAGATGCGCGGGCACACCCGATGCCAACAAGAAAGCCCGACGCAGATCGAGCGGACGCGGAAAGCCGACGGTCAGGCGAAACAGGGTGTCCATGCGTTCGATCGCTGCCGCCGACGGGGGGCCGGGTCGCACGGTCATGGCATCCCACCCACCCCGCGCCACAGCCGCAGCCCATCGCTCTGCCTGTTCGATCAGCACCGGCGGCCATGCCGACCGGTCACAAGACGCCAACCAGCCCCGTTCCCGATCCGGCAGACACTTAAGCGTGTCGGCCGCCTCGATCAACAGTTCCCAGGCGATTGTCTCTGGGCATGGATCAGACATCCCATGATCGCGGGCCAGCGATGCCCCGGCGGCCATCATGGCGGTGACATCCTGGGACGTGATCTCACGGCTCATCGCGCACCCCCGTCGGTCTCGGCGACCCAGAGGGCAATGGCGATGGCATCGGCCTCGTTGTCGTCCGAGGGGGCAAACCCGCGCCGGTCAACCTCGGCCTTTACTTTATCCTTGGAGGCGTTGCCCTTGCCGACGATATGGCGCTTCCAGGTGCCCACAGGCACACCCTGATAAGGGATGCGCCGTTCCTCGCACCAAGCGGTCAGGGTGGCCAGCAGGCCACCATAGACATGGGCGGCGTCGGTCGCGGCGTGGCGCCGGACTTCCTCGAAGTGGACAGCCGCCAGTTCTCCACCGACGCGGACGAGCACCTCGTCCAGCCAGTGACGGAAACGCAGATAACGCATGCCGCCACCGTCGAAGCGGCCGGTGTTGAACGGTTGGGTGCCGCTAGCGGCGACACGGCCATGGGCGGAAACAGCCCAGCCGGTCTTGGTGCCCAGGTCGAGGGCCAGAAAGGTGTCGGACATATCGGGGCTCGCTGCTGTGAGACGGGCCCCTGGCTTTGGCGGGAACGAGTGTGCCGTCACCCGAGTCGCGGGTCAAGCGCGAGTCGTGCCGGAACGGCCTGTCACCACTGTCACCACTGTCACCACTTGGTCCCCATCATTTGTGGATGGAAAAACACACGCCTACTTCAGGTAATCGACGCCCATGAAAGCTCTACCGATCCGCCGTATTTTTTCATCGCCCACCAGTTTTCACCATTTCAGTGGTGACAGTGGTGACAGTGGTGACAGCCTTGATATTGCAAAAGAAATTCTGTCATCACTTCTGTCACCACCTCGTGCGCGAAGTGGTGACAGGTGGTGACAAACGCGCCTCGGCCGCGGTGATCCAGCTGTGGTTGTCACCACCTCATCGTCATATGCAGCTGTCTGCTAGGCTGTCATCACTTCAAAAACGGTGGTGGTGACAATACCAGCCCTTTGAGGACAGGCAGGTTGAGGCACGCGCAAGGAAGCGCCTATCATGCCCACTCACTTTAAGGTGCGGAACATGGTGATCCTTGGCAGCATACTGCTCTCACACGAGGAAAGGAGGCCCCTGTGGACTTTCTTGACCTGATCTTGCGACTTCTTGGCCCGATCGCAATTCTAACGAGCGTATTAGTGTCTGCTCGCATGATCAGGCAGCAAATGCGCGCGAATTATAACTTGACTATTAGAAATAAAGCCTTGAACTACTCCCTTTACTCTAACGAACATCTACGTGATGCTAGAATGCAGGTAGAGGAAGTGTTTGGTTCAATGTTTTCTATTAAAGAAGCTATTCCAATGGGTGAGATTGAAAAGAAGATGGAAAGTCACCCAAAACTACACGTCTCAATTCTTACATTGCTGGCTCATTGGGAGAGCATGGCTCTAGCAATAGAATCCGATGTCGCAAGCGATGAAGTTTGCTTTGATATGGTGGCAAGCACGTTGATTCAACACGTTAAGATATTTAGAAATTTTATAGAACAAAGGAGAGAAAAAAACCCAAGAATATATTGTTATCTTATGACATTGCGTCGGAGGTGGGAAGAAAAATTAATAGAAACGCAAAGGGCCAGTCTTCCACCTATTATGACGGATTTCGCTATGTCGAATCCTATATTTCCGCGAAAGAAATGAGCGGCTGGCTTGAGTGGCTGTTTGGTTATCCCGGGTGCCGGTACCGCCACTCGCGCGGCCCCCCAAGAACCCGCTGCTGATACCGAGTCCAGCCCCGCGCCGTGAAGTAAGACCCCACGCGCATCTGTTCGGGTTTGCCCCACCGACCCGGCTCGATGCCCAGCGCTCCTTGTAAGATTTCGCCTACGGACACGTCCGTCAGCGGCTGGGCACGCGGCACTTCCTGGGTCTCCCACTGCTCGTAGGCGACCTGGACCCGTTCAACTTTATGGGTCAGCCAGCGGTCGATCTTCTCTTCCCAGGCGTCCGTGACGCGCTTCGCTTCCTGGGCGGCGCAGGCATCGGTGACCAGGTCCTGCTCGTCCAGCCACCAGGGTTCGCCGGCGGCGAAGCGGGCGGCGGCCTCGGCCCACAGCTGGTCGCGGTCCTGCGCGAGGCTGTCGAGGTCGATCGGGCCGGTCACGCCGGCTTTGACTGGCCAGAAGCGCCGGCCGCCGGTCTCGTCTTTCAACCACGTCTCGTGGTTCACGGTGCCGCACAGGACCGCCTGGCGGGGGACCTCGACGGTGTGCCGTCCGTAGGGCGGTCGGTAGCGGTCGGTGGTGCGGGTCAGGAACGCCTTGATGCGGCCGGTCTCGGCCTTGGACATGGCGTCCAGTTCGGCCATCTCGACCACCCACGCGCCCTGCATCTGGATCGCGGCGTCCTTCGACCCTACCTCGGCCAGTTCGTCGGTGAACCACGCAGCGCCGCACAGCGTCTTGAAGGCGGTCGACTTCTTCAGGCCCTGCGGGCCCTCCAGCACCAACATGTGGTCGGCCTTGCAGCCGGGCCGCCGAATGCGGGCCACGGCGGAGATCATCCAGCGTGCGGCGAACGCGCGGGTCAGGCGGGTATCCTGGGCTCCGACATAGGTGGACAGCCAGTTGTCCAGGCGCGGCGTGCCGTCCCAGGCCAGGCTGTCGAGGTAGTCGCGCACGGGGTGCACGGCGCGGCCGCGAGCGTAAGCGTTGACAGCGCGGGCGGTGACGATCGGCGTCACGTTGATATCCCGCCGCTGCAGCCAGACGGCCATGTGGATGTCGTCGGCGTCGGCCCACTGCCGGGGGAACTCTTCGTCATGCCCGGACCACGGCAGCGACCTGTGGACCAGGATCTTCTCGGCGAAGGCATCGAAGAACAGGGCCCCGCCGAACGCAGGATCGTGCTCCAGCGCGACCATGACGTTGGCCTCGTTGCGCTCAGGCAGGCCGGTGGCGTCGACGCGGAGGCGATGCGCCCAGGTGCTGTTGATGCGCGCCGTGGTCTCGCCGGCGGAGGCGTTGAACCGACGGCGCATGGTGGTGACCTGCCGGCGCAACCCGCCCATGGACAGGCCCGTCGCGCCCTTGAGCGCGGTCAGGATGCCTTCCTCTTCCAGGCCTTCCAGCCGGGCGCGCACCATGCGGTCGACGATGGAGATGGCGCCGGGGAAATCGCCCTTGGTCAGGGCCGCCGCCTCGGCGGTCAGGGTGGTGCCGTCGTCCACCTGCACCGACGGTCCGGCCGCATCGGACGTCTTCGGTGCGTAGTCGTCCGCCGTGGCACCGTGGCGCAGATCGTCGTTGAAGTCGTCGCCGTGCAGCGGCGAGACGATGGTGTGGCCGATCCCGGCATCGTTCAGCCGCGCGGCAAGGTCGGCCGCCGCCTTCTGTCCTGCCTCACCGGCGTCGGCAAAGATGGTGAGGCGCGTCACCCCGCCGGGCCACTGGAACCGCCGCACACCCTCCGCCGACAGGCCCGCCCAGGTGGGGAGGCCGAACAGCCGGTGCGCGGACAGGGCGGTCTCGATGCCTTCGGCGATGCCAAGGTGGCCATCCTCGGGAACCGGAAACAGGCGGACGTGCCCGCCGCCGGCCGGGCCCAGCATCTTCTTTCCCGGCGACGCCTTGCCGGCACCGTCGGGCCGCAGGAAGGTCCGATGGATGCCGCCGGTCGGCTGTCCGTCGCCATCGCGGATCACGCCGACCATGCCCGGCCAGCCGGTGCGGCTGGCCATGTCGGTCATGTCGGGCGTGAACAGCAGGTCGGGCGCCCCGGGATCAGTCAGCCCGCGTGCCTTCAGGTAGGCCTCGGCCAAGGTGCCGCCGAGCGGCTGGCAGCTCTCGACTACGCGCCGGGCGTCGGCCGTCTTGTCGCGGGCCGGTGGCGGCGGTGGCGCGGCCTTGCGTGGTTTGGGCGCGTCCGGCGTCAGCCCGGCCACCCGCGCGGCTTCGGTGTACAGGTCACCGTTGCAAAGGCCCGTCGCCCAGCCGATGAGCTCGATAGGGTCAGCACGATCGTCTGTGGCCCAATCGCGGCCGTACCCGGCCCAGCGCCCGGCCAGCCCGATTTCCGCCGACCCGTGACCGCGCGGTGCATCGCCGCCCAGGTTGGCAAGCCGCAGGGCGCGCCGGTCCGGGGTCAACCGGCCAGCCGGGAACAGCATCGGCACCCAGTCGTGGGCCGACGCCTGCAAGCGGTCCTTCACCTCACGCAGGTTGACGCGGGCAGGCGGGGGCGGTGCCGTGTCATTCAGGTCGATGGTCATGACAGCAGCACCAGCCCTTCCTCGGCGCGCGTGATGGCGGTGTACAGCCAGCGCCGGCGGTCGGCGTCGGACCGGCCAAGGCCGTCATCCCAGACGATGACGTTGCGCCAGCCGGAGCCCTGCGCCTTATGGCAGGTGATGGCGTAGCCGAAGACCATCTCCAGCGGCTTGACCTTGCGCAGCAGCTTCCAGTCGCGGCCGTTGCGGTCCTTGTCCATCTGGACGTGGTCGAGGAACGGGCCCTTGTAGACGGGCACCCATGCCTCGCCGTCCCTGTTGGGCGTGCCGACGACGGCGCCGTCCTCGGTGATCAGGCGGGCCTTGAAGATCAGCTCGGCGTCGTCGATCGCTTCGTCCAGCTCGAGGAACATGCCGTTGACCACGCCCATGTCCTTGCTGTTCTTCAGGCAGATGATCTTCTCGCCCGGGTCCGGCAGCAGGCTGGTGTGACCCGCGACCCGGCGGATGCCGTTGTTCAGCATGATGCGGGTGTCGTTGCGGCCGCAGATGACTTGGTCCGCATTCAGGCACATCTCCGGCGACAGGTCGCCGAAACGCATCTTGGCGACCAAGGGATCGTGCAGGCCCATGGGAATCGGCCGGCCCTGGCGGGCCCAAGTGGCGAGCCGGATCACCGCGCTTTCGGCCGCCTGCCGGTGCACCTCGGTCAGCATGACGTCGGGCGTGGCGTCGACGAACGCGCCTTCGCCCTTGATCGGCGGAAGCTGACCGGGATCGCCCAGCACCAGGATGGGCCGTTCGTAGGACAGCAGGTCCTTGGCCATGTCCCCGCCCACCATGGAGACTTCGTCGAGCACGATCAGCTTGGCGTGCGCGGCGGCGGAGTCTGGGTTCAGCCGAAACTGCGGGCGGCGCAATTCCTTGATGGCCTGCCGGCGGGCCTCGCACTGCGACTGCGCCTCCGTGCGCGCCCAGCCAACCAGCGCCAGGACCTCCCGCTCCATCTGCGCCAGCTCCTTCTCGGCCTCGGCGATCTCTTCTTCCGGCGCTTCCTGAACGGAGTAGATCAGGCTGTGGATGGTTTGTGCCGGCGTGCCCTTCCGGCGCAGCACCATGGCGGCCTTGCCGGTGAAGGTGGCCGTGACGACGTCCTCGGCGTCGTCGGCATCAAGCCCCAGGTCATCGAGCGCGAACTTCAACACCGTCGACTTGCCGGTGCCGGCGTAGCCGAACAGGCGGAACACCTGCTGTTCGTCGGTGCGGTGTTCGAACCACGCCTTGATCTGGCGGATCGCGGCTGCTTGGCTGTCGCTGGGGGTGATTGTCATGCCACGCCCCCGATCGCATCGAACAAGCCGGCCTGCTGCCCCCAGCTGTCCCAGCCCGGCCGGCTTTCGCGGCTGAACAGGTCGGCGCGGGTGCCATCGGTCAGGGCCTCCAGGTCCCGGTAGATTTCCGCCGGCTTGCGGGAGTGTTCCCGGATCGGCGCCTGGATGCAGTTGCGCACGCTGTGTGACAGGACGCGGACGCGCCCCACGGTGCCGATCAGGTACGGCTCGGCCGCGCTGCGCAGGATGTAACCGGTGCCGAAAGCCTGCTTGTCGCCCCGCTTCGACTGCTTGGCCCACACCCCCATCGTCTTGAACGTGAACCCCCAGGCGGCCATGACCTCGAGCGCCTGCGGCAGCATCGGCGCCGTCGCCCACAGGCACAGCAGGCAGTCCCCGGCCGCCAGCTGGCCCACGGGCAGGGCCTTGATGGCGTTCAGGTCCATGCAGGTGTAGTGCGCCTGCGGGCTCCTTGCCGCTCCCGTGCGCTCGCTGTAGAGGGCGAAACGCCACGGCGGATCGGCGACGATGCAGCGGTAGGTCAGTGGGCGCAGGGGATCGAATGGCCAGGTGCTCATGACGGGCGGCTCCAGCAGCGGTCCTGCCAGGCGCACGGCGGATGCCAGTGGTCGTCGTCGTGACCGCCGGCGCACACCTTGGCGCGGCGATCACCGGCGGCTCGGGGCAGGACCTCCTGGTGATCGCAGGCGCGCACGATGTGGACGGCGCGGTCGCTCATCTGCTGCGCCAGGGGCGGGTCGGCCGGCACCAGTTCGGCGTACAACTCCCAGGTGTCTCGGTTCAGGGCGGTGAACAGGGCCGGATTGGGCAGGTCCATGTACGCCTGATAGATCGCCATCTGGGCGGCATAGATCGGCTTGCTGCGCACCACGCCTTTCTTCACCGTCGCCTGCCAGGACGCGCTTCCCAGTACCTTGTTTTCCCACAGGGCGGGCACGGCCATGGAGATGGGCGCGCGCAGGACCACGCCGTCGATGTGACCCTTGAAGCGGCCGCCCAACTGGACGTAGCCGTACTGCCGGCCGTCGGCGCCGTGGGTGCGCAGGTCGAAGCCCGCGTCCTTCAGCCACGCGGCGACGATGTCCTCGCCCTTGTGTCCGGCCTCGAAGATGCGGAGCGTGCGCGGCTCGAAGTCACGGCCCTCGTCCTTCGGCACGGCCATGTAGTCGTACTGGATCTGGCGCAGACAGGTCCGTCCGATACTCGACGCGCCGATGTACGTGCGCGGCACCTGGGCGCGCTGGCGCTGTGTCAGCATGAGGTCGACGGCACCGTTGACCTGGTCGCTCACGATGTTGAAGCGGCGCGGGTCGGTGTCGCAGGTGGCACCGGAGCCATGGTTGAGGTCGATCATGCCGGGCGCCTCAGAACGGGATTTCGTCCTCGAGGGACTGCCGCTGCATGGACTCCTGAAAGCCGGTGACGCAGGCCTCGATCAGGTGGTCGATCTCCGCCGGAGTGCGGTCGGCGAACGGCGCCATCAGGTTGAGCTCGGTCAGCACCTCGGCGAAGGGGCGGCGGGCATCCTTGATCGCCTGGGCTTCCATTTTGGACTTGTCGATCATGCCGAGCCCTTTCGTCGCCATGGCGCTACCCCGATCCAGGCAGCGCATCGAACAGAAGTGATGCCATGGCGCCGCCGGCCGGAGCGGCCGGAGCCCGAAGCCGCGGGTCTGACGACCGCACACGGCACAGGGCGCCCGCGTCATCCCACCAGCAGGCGGGCCATCTCGGCGTCGTCGCCGATCCGCCAGGCCACCTCGGCCCGGGCCAGGATGCCGGCGGAGATGGCGGCTCCGGCCATGCGCTCCAATTCGCCCATGGTGAGGGAGCGGATGGGACGTCCCAGGGCACCCCGCGTCTCCAGCCAGTCGGCGATGGCGTATGCCCCGGCCCGGGTGATGGCGGCCTGTTTCTCGTCCTCGGTCACAACCAATTCGGCTTGGCGCCGCCACCCTGGGCGGCCTGCTGACCGCTTGTTTGCCCCCCGGTCTGCTGCCAAGCGGGAGGCGCGGAGTTGTGAGCGCTGGGGACGGCGGTGTTGCCCCACGCTCCGCCCTGCGGCTGGGTCCCGCCCTTCGGCGTGCGCGGCTTGGCGTCCACGGGGCGCGGTTCCACCTCTTCCCCGCGCGTCAACGGGTCGTACTCGGGATCGCCGGGCACAACCACGTTGGCCAGTTTATTCTGGTCCTTGTACTGGGCGCTGGAGGCCGGCTCGACCATGATCCAGGCGTAGAACGCGATTCCGTCCAACGCCTTCAGGCTGGGCAGGGTGCGCTTCTGCTTGGCTTCGGCACCGTCGTCCTTGGGGTTGATCCCCAGGGCGGACTCCACCATGGCCCGGATGGTGGACTTGGTGATGTTCCAGCCGATCGACTGGCCGTTCGCATCGGCCTTGCCGCCGGCCACGGTCAGCAGCTGCCAGAACTTGCGCCGGTCGAAACGGCCCCCGACTACGGTGAACTCGCAGTCCAGCATCTTCACGTCGCTGTTCTGCGACGGTTTCAGCAGACCCCGGTCATCGGGCGTTGGGCCGTCCACACCCCCCGGGCGCAGGGTCAGCTTCACCTTGGCGAAGGTGCCATCGGGGATCAGGTCACTGGCCGGCGCCATCTGCGGGCCGGCGTCGTTGAGATCGAGCATGTCAGGCGCTCCAGGACGTGGTGGAAGACGGCGACGGGCCGTCCTGATTGATGCGGGTCAGCAGCGCGCCAAGGTCTGGCGCCTCGGTCTCGTCCAGCTGACCGGAACGGTCCTTGGCCGGCAGGCCGTAGCGGTTGCCCGCGCGGCAGACGAGCCGGCGGCCGTCCGCCTGTTCGTCCAGCACCCAGCCGGTGCCGTCGGTGTCCGGCCGGAAGTGGTGCATGCTGATGACCTGGTCGACGATGCCCGGCAGTTCGCGCATGACCTTCGAGCCCTCGGTCTGTGGTTGCCAGTGCACCGTGCCGTAGTCGTCGGTCACCTTCTCCAGCACGCCGACGAAGATGACCGTGCGGCCCCGGGCGTGCTGCAGGTGCTTCAGGGCGGTGATGACCTCGCGGCCCAGCAGACCGTAGGCGCCGCGCACGTCCGGCTGTCCGGTGCGCGCGGAAAAGGCCTCCGGCTGCTGCTTGGCCCAGACCATGGCCTGTCGCGTCAGGTCGGTGATGGAATCCACGAAGATGATTGAACGTTCTGCCAGCGCGGCCAGCACGTCGTTAAGGCCCGCATCGCGGTAGGTCTGCACGATGTGGGCGTGATGTCCGGCGGAATAGGCCTCGGTGTCCGGCTTGGCCGGATCGGCTCCGCCGATCAGGATGGCGAGGTCCCGGAAGTCGGTGTAGGCGCGCACCGGCAGGCTGACGCCGGACCAGTGGCGCAGCGGCTTCATGCCGGCCTCCAGGTCGATCACCAGGGACCGTTCGCCCGGCAGCGTGCTGGCCAGGGTGGTCTTGCCCACCCCGGCGGGGCCGAAGATGGCCAGCGATGTGGTGTCGTAGGCGCTGGAGGCGCGCTGGTCGGCGGTGACGAGGGAGACGGGCATGTCCGTCGGGCTCCTGGGCCTGGGAGTGTGGGGTGGGGCGGCGGCGCGGGCGGTGCCGGGCGCCGGGGGAGCCTGCCCGCCCTTGCGGAACGGGCGGCCCGCGCCGCCGGCCTCAAGTGATCAGGCTTCTTGGTCTCCGAGCGTGTAAGTTTGGGTGGCACTGAAAAGTCCATCTCCAACGGGGATGATCAGACCTTTTCGGATCAGAAAGAGGTAGTCACACATCACGCACCCCCATGGTCCGCATGACCTTGGGTTGGCTCCCGGCACGCAGCAGGACGTCGTCGGCATCGCCGACGACCTGCATCGCCCCCATGCCGACGACCAGGCCGATCAACATCGACCCCGCCACCAGGTGGCCTGGTCTACGTGCCGTTCTGCCGCCCGCAGGTGCCGGGCGGCCATCCGCCGCGCTAGCGCCCGGCCCAGCGGCGCCCAGATCCGGTTGGCCAGCAGCGCCAGCGCTCCGCACATGATCGCTCTCCCTGATGTCCCTGCGGATTTCCTCGATGCGCAGCGCCACGACGGCGAGTTGCGCGTCCAGCGTGCCTTCGTCGAGCACCGGGCCAAACAACCAGGTCAGCCAGTTCTCGCCCATGTGCGCGGCAATTAGCGCCAGGCTGTCGGGCGACGGCATGACGCCTTCGCGCCAGCGGTCGACGGTCTTGACCGGGACCCCGAGGATCCGCGCCAGGGCCTTTGCTGGACAGCGACGGACCCAGTTCAGGAAGCGCGCGCGGACGGCGTCGATGGCCTCGGTCACGTCACCTCCGGAGAGCGGCGAACCGCCTGACGGTGCCAACGTCATCCCATGCATGGGCGATCCTCCCCCTGTCGTGGCGTGCCTGGACCGGGCACAGTGCGGGTGTCAGGTATCAGGGTTTAGGGCCTGCCAGTGGCGACCGCCTCGCGCGTAGACGGCGTCCGCCCGTCGTTGCAGGGCCTCGGCACGGCGTTCCAAGCGTTGGCCGCGCCCGTCGTACCAGCGCAGCGCCAGGGTGTGGACAAGGCGACGGAGGGCGTGCGGGACGGAGAGAACCGGGATGTCGGGGACCAGCAAGATCATCGGGGGCATGTCAGGCGGCCTCATGGTGCAAAGGGTGGACGGACATGGATCGACTCCTAAACTGGTGCATCCCGCGATCCGCACTGAAAGGGCTGTGTCATGTGGACGTTCCGAACCCCGGTCGGGACCTTCTGGATCCGGCGCCGAGGACGGGTGTTCGTTCTTGGCGTCGGCAACGAGGACCTGGGCACCTATCCATCGCCCGAGGCGGCGGCCGACGCCGTGGCGTCGCGCTGCACAACGCACTCGCCCTGGGACGACTCCGCCGTTTGGCAGGGGCAGGAACCAGACTCGCTTTCGGATTGGTCCTCTGGTTGATCGGAAAAGGCCGTGTCCCGGTCATCGGCTGCCATCAACGCAGCCGTTTCCGGGTCCATCTCGCGCAGGCAAGCCACCAACAACGCCCGAGGCACGACCACCAGACCAGCGCGTCTCAACGCCCGCATGGCGGCAAGGCCGATCAGTGCGCGGGCGCACCACTCCCACCGACCCAGCACGTCCAGCAGCGGCGTGGCCCGTCGGCGATAGCGCAGTGGGTCCACGGGGATCGCGAACCCCGTGATGGGGCACACCGTTGCCTCGCGCTGGACCTTCGGATCCGGACGCGGGAACACCACGTTGGCCGTCGCCTCGGCGTCGG
Source organism: Roseospira visakhapatnamensis (assembly GCF_014197915.1). Lineage (GTDB taxonomy): Bacteria > Pseudomonadota > Alphaproteobacteria > Rhodospirillales > Rhodospirillaceae > Rhodospira > Rhodospira visakhapatnamensis. The sequence continues at coordinate 12,743 of NZ_JACIGK010000032.1, read as the reverse complement.
CCAAGCGAGCAGTCATGGCCCGAAGGGTCAGGTTCATATTGGCCATGTCTACGCGGTCTCCGGCTCCGAAGGGGTAAGATGGGAATCGGCGCGATCGACGTGTCTTCGGAGGCACGGCAACGCAGTCGCCAATGCGATACGGGTCTTGTTCTGTGGGCGCCACGACCGGTCGTGGATGAACCGAAGGGCGCTATATTTGAGGCCACAGACCAGCGCCACGCGACGGCGCGAAAGGCCGTGGGCATCCATGATGGAGCGGAATTCACGCAACAAGTCATCATCGTCGCTCATGGTGGGCGCCTCCTTTGACCGAGATTTTGCACATATCGGTAAATTTTGGCAAGCAAAAATTAGCGCAACTCGACAGGTGCGATTTGCACAAGTCGGCGCATGATGTGGTTATGGTCAACGGAGATGAAAAAGCGCGTCGCTTCAGGCTGCGCGACAGAATACGGCGGGCGATTGATGAGTCGCCCTACAAGTCACTGCACGCGTGGTGCAAGGCATACGGGATATCTCCCTCCGGGCTTTACCAATTTTTCCGGGACCCGATGAGCCGCAATCTGGGCATCGATAAACTCAGGGAAATCAGCCACAAGGCCGGCCTTCCCCTCGTGGATCTCGTTAATGACAGTCAAAGTGAGAGAGATGACGCTAGGCGACTCATGCGGATCTTGGAGTCTGTGCCTCCGTCACGCCGCGCGGCGTTCCTGGATGGCCTTGAGGCGCACATAACCGCTCTGCTAGAGCCTCCGCCGCAGCAACTGCCTCCGCCCGACGAGACTTGGGAAGGCGAGAAATGATATCCCTAACTCGACGTTCTTCGTCTGAAGACAGGGCCATTCTTTCCTCCGCAAAAGAACACAAGGTGAACATGGGACGTTGAACGTCTCAGGCCCAGGACAAACAATGCTGCCCTACGATGTGTGTGCCTTGCGCAGGATATATGACTTGAGTCTCACGTCCGCGATTCAGCCGCACTTCGGCTTTCATTGGTGCCCCCACGGTACACAACTTGCTACCCCATGCATGCCTGTACGGGCATGGGGTGCGGCAAAGGATGACGATCCAGCGCTGTGCGATGTGGGTGCATCGCGGGTCGTGGGGCGGGAACCCCACGGCCTGCCCTATTACTACGGGTAGCAGGCGCTTCATACTATTCATCCAGATCGAGCTAGGTCAACCCCTACAGGTGAGCGGGCATCCCTCCTCGGCAGCAATATTTGCACATATCGGTAAATTTTTGCTTGCCAAAATTTACCGATATGTGCAAAATCTCTCCATCACCCAGGCCCCCGATGGGAGTCCCCGCCATGTCCGCTTGCCGTTCCTCCGGCGCCGCTAGTGCCCTGCCTGATCCTGCCGCGTCCGCCCCGGCCCTTTTCGCCCTCATCCCGGGTGAGGGCGTCCGTCTGACCGAGGCCGGCTACGACGCCGCTTACGACGCCGCGCGCCGGGCGACCGGCTGCACGAAGGCAGTCATCGACGCCATCGTCATGGAAATCTGCGCGCCGGATTGGGCGCTGAACCATTTGATCGAGACGGCGCCCTCTTACTGGCCGACCTTTTCCGGCCACCGGGCCGCCCTGATCGGCGCGGCTTTCAATGCGGCCAATGAGGTCTTGGGCCTGCCGCGGCGAGCGCACGTGATCGTCGAGACGCCGCCGTGCTGGTGGCGCGTCGAATACGCCTGCCCCGACTGCGGCCACACGTGGTCCGAGGTCTGTGACGACGAGCCGGACGCGTGCCCCTGTCACTGCCCCCGCTGTGATGGCTTGGGACCGCCTCTTCATGCCGAGCCGGTGGACGAACCGCCCGACGAAGCACCCGCCCCGGATGCCGTCTGCATCCCCGGCTGCACCCTGGTCCCCACCGCCGAGCCGGGGGCAGGCGCGCCGATGACCAGCCTTTGCCGGACTTGGGACCGCGCCGTCGTCACCAGTGACGACGCCCTGGCCCTTTTGGGCGCATGGCAGGACCTGGGGCCAGACCACCGCCGCCAGTTCCTCGAGTTGATCCAGACCACGGTGCGCCTTTGCCAGGCCGCCGATCCGCAGGGGGAGGGTTGACCCATGACCGTCACGTCCCTCCCGTATCACGCGGAGCGCATCGAGCACTTGCACCGGGAGCGCAGTGGCCTGCAGGCGGCGGTCCGCGCCCTGCGGAGCGACATCCGCGCCGGAGATATCGCCGAGGCCGACGGCGCCGAGCGGATCGCCCGGCTGAACGTCGAGATCGCCCATGTGCGCGCCGATCTGGCGGCGGCCGAGGCCGCCGTCGTCGAGGATGGATTCAACCTCTACACGTTTCGGGACGTCCTGCGCCTGCGGCGCATGACCGCTTGCGCCCGCGCCGAGCACGACACGCTGTTGGCGATGTACCGCGACGAACTGGGAATCGCCGCCGAGAGGGCCGGCCGATGACCGCGCGCGTGATCGTCGCCGAGGGCACGGCTCTTGCCGCCCTGTTCCTGGTGCTCGGGCTTTGGGCGATCCTCGGGCACGCGGTCCTGGGTCCCGATGTCGCCGGCCTGCCCGTGCCCTACGGGATCGTCCCGGCGCTGGAGCCGGGATCATGAGCCGCGCCGAGACCTCTTCGCCGGACGAGATAGCCCAGCGCCTGCAAGCGCTCGCAGACCGGATCGCACGCGGCGAGATCACGTGCTACGTGCTCGTGATCGATGATCCGGACGCAAGCCACATCGAGTCCCTAGGGCGTTGCTGCTGCGCACCCCACGCGGTGCAGCTTGTCGCCTGTGCCGCAGAGTGGGCCGAGGAACTAGCCCCCGACCTGGGCGTCATCGGCCGTGCTCTCCGGGCCGCCGCGTCCGAGCCGCAGGGCGCCCCGATCACCAAGCACTGAGGAGCCCGCCCCATGACCACACGGACCATGGTCCCCGATGCCAGCCTGCGCCACCTGGCGGTGATGGTCGCCATCACCACTCAAGGGCATCCCCACACGGTGCGGAGCCTGGCGCGGGACCTCGGCATGTCCAAGCCAGCCACGTGCCGAGCGCTGGACCGGCTGGGTCACCAGGGGCTGTTGATGCGCCAGCCCGATCCCACCGATCGCCGGTCGGTGCTGGTGGTGCCCACCGCCGAGGGCCGCGACTGGCTACGCCGTGCCGCCCAGGACGTGCGGGCGTTGCTCGCCGACGCGGTCGCCGAGGCCGCCTGATCCCTACCCCCACCACTCCGGAGAGCTGCCATGAGCGATCCCACCACCACCGCCCACCGCACCTTCAACACGTTCCTCGCCGACGTCGAGGACGGGCAGATCCACAACGAGCTTACCGACGACCTGCGCGAGCTGGTTGCTACGCTGCACAACGTTGGCATGGAGACCGGGGGCAAGGCCGCCGGGGAAATGTCCATCAAGCTCAAGCTGAAGCTGGATGGGCGCGGCATCGATGTGGTGGCCGACATCGCCACCAAGAAGCCGAAGATGCCGCGCCGTCGCACCACCTTCTTCGCCACCGAGGACAACCGCCTGACCCGTAACGACCCGCGCCAGCAGGCTCTGCCGTTCAAGACCGTGGAAACCGCCCCGCCCGAAACCAAGGCCGTCTAAGGAGCCCTGTTCATGTCCACCGAAACCCAGACTGAAACCGCCGCCCTTGCCGATTTCATGGTCAACCATGTCGGCCTGGAGATCCTGGCCGAGGACCTCACCGACAAGCCGATCGCCGTCGTTCCCCAGGGCAAGCGCCTGGAGAGCTTGAAGCCGTTGCTGGACGAATACCGCGCCCGGCCGGAGCGGATCAGCGGGCGCAGCGAGCACATCACCCTCGACAGCCTGATCGAGCACATCAAGGCTCACGACACCACCGAGACGGCGGTGTTCATCTCCCGCGATCCGGCCCGCGCCGTGGCGGTCTACGACTACATGAGCGGCACCGGCACCGCGACCGGCATGGATGCCACGCCGAACTGGCGCGGGTGGCGTGCGACTCACGAGTTCCCGCTGTCGCGCGAGTGGAAGCTGTGGAGCCGGGCCAGTGGCGAGAAGATGGGCCAGGGCTCTTTCGCGGCCTTTGTCGAGGATCGCATCCTCGACGTCCTGCCGGCGCCCGATCTGACCGCCGTCCCGGAGACCGAGAGCGACAAGCGCTTACACGAGCTGGCGCGACTGCTGGACGGCACCTTCGCCGGGCCGGAACGCATGATGGAACTGGCCCGGGGGCTGGTGGTTCACGAGACCAGTCGGGTCGGCGCGGTCATCAACACCAACAGCGGCGAGGGCTCCATCGTCTTCGAAGAGGAGCACACCGACGGCGCCGGCCAGAAGCTGACCATCCCCTCGCTGTTCTGCCTCGCCATCCCGGTGTTCGACCAGGGCACGCGCTACCGGATGGTCGCCCGCCTGCGCTACCGCAAGAGCCGCGAGGGCCTGAGCTGGTGGTTCGACCTGCAGCGGGTGAAGGAGGTGTTCGACGACGCCTTCCAGGACGCCGCCACCCGCATCGCCGGGGACACCGGCGTGCCCGTCTACGCCGGCATGCCCGAGGAACCCGAGTCCCTTTAGCCCCTCTTGCCGTCGCGGTTCCGCCATCTGAGCCGCGACGGCACCGCCTCCGGAGCGCCCGTATGACCTGCCTCGCCCTCTCGTCTTTTTCTGCGTCCCGCCGCGCTGGCGAGTGGTTGCAACTGGCCAGCGGGCGGCGCTGGTGGCCGTTGGCGCCGCGCGTCGAGGACGTGTGTTGGCGCGATATCGCCGACGGCCTGGGCAAGATCGCCCGGTTCGGCGGCGCCACCCAGGCCGCACCCTATAGCGTGGCGCAGCACTGTTGCCATGTGGCGGCCCTGCTGCCCCCGGACCTGCGGCTGTATGGCCTGTTGCACGATGCACACGAGGCACTCATGGGCGTGGATTGGCCCGCGCCCATGAAGCGCAGCGCCCCGGCCGACGTGCAGGCGTGGCTGAACCGGATCGCCGACACGACGGACGCGGTGTTGTGGATCGCAGCCGGCGTGCCGATGCCCTCGGCGGAGACCCTGCGCGCCGTGCATCAGGCGGACATGGTGGCGCTGGCCACCGAGCGCCGCGACCTGCTGGTCCCCTGCGGGGTGGACTGGGTCCAGGAACTGCCGCCACCGGACACCACCATCCTGCGGCCCGAGCCCTGGTACCAGGCCGCCGATCACTGGCTGACCATGCTGCGGAGCCTGTTGCCGGCCGATGCGCCGGTACCCGCCTGATGACGGAGGATCGGGACCATGACGCCGAACCAGACCCTGCCGGATCGGGTGTGGATTCACCCGCACAGCTATCTGTGGCACGCCGAGCCGCTCCCGGAGGCCCGCACCTACATCGCCGACGACGTGTTGGCGGAACTTTTGGATGCGGCCGACAACGTGCTTGAGGACTTCATGGACGTGATGGGCGATCCAGAGGCGCTGTCCATGTCTCTCGACATGGCCAAGAGGGGCCAACCCTGCATTGATGGAGAGGCGGAGGGCGTCATGACCGCTGCTCGCCGCCACCCCGACCTGTTCAGCACCTCGCCACGCATGGCGGTGGGCGAGGCCATGGACCTGACCGTCCAGTCGCTCCAGGCCTACGGTCCGGCGCACGATCACTGGTGCGTCGCATGGTCGGGCGGCAAGGATTCAACGGCCGCCCTGAGCCTGCTGGTCAGCCTGCTGGAGAGCGGCACGCTGGATCGTCCCCGGTCGCTGACCGTGTTCTACGCCGACACGCGCATGGAACTGCCGCCGCTGGCCATCGCGGCCCAGGGGATCATGGCGCGGCTGCGCGCGCGCGGCATTGATGTCCAGGTGGTGCGGGCGCCGCTCGACCGGCGGTTTCTCGTGTACATGCTCGGGCGGGGCGTGCCGCCGCCGAACAACAACACGCTGCGCTGGTGCACGCGCCAGATCAAGGTGGACCCGATGGCGGCGGCCATCGCCGAACGTCTGGCCGGCCTCGACGGGTCCGTGCTGATGATCACCGGCGTGCGGCAGGGCGAGTCCGCCATCCGCGACCGGCGCATCGAAATGTCGTGCAGCCGCGACGGCGCCGAATGCGGGCAGGGTTGGTATCAGCAGGTCCTGCCCCACGCCAGGGGCATCCGGGGGCGCGTGGCCACCCTGGCGCCGCTGCTGCACTGGCGGGTGTGCCTGGTGTGGGACTGGCTGCGCATCTACGCGCCCATGCCGGAATACGGCGGGTGGGAGACGGCGGCTCTGGCCGACGCCTACGGCGGCGACGAGGCCGAGGAGATCAATGCCCGCACCGGCTGTGTCGGCTGCCCGCTGGCGCAGCGGGACACGGCCCTCGACGCCATCCTGGCCCAGCCGCAATGGGCCTATCTCAAGCCGTTGAAGGGCCTGCGGCCCCTGTGGCGCTGGTTGCGCGAGCCGCGGCAGCGGCTGCGCAAGCCCGGCGCCGAGCGCCTGAAGTCCGGCGCCCTCGCCAAGAACCCCCAGCGCATGGGGCCGCTGACCCTGGAGGCCCGCCGGGCGGCGCTGGACATGGTGCTGGACATCCAGGGCGACGTGAACACCCTTGCGCGGCCCCGGGGCCGTCCGGAAATCGACATCCTGAACACGGAGGAAACGGCCCGCATCCGCGCGCTGATCGACGCAGGCACATGGCCGAATGGGTGGGCGGGCGACGAACCGCGCGCCGACACCTGGATGGACACCGTTTACCAGGACGGCACCGTGCAGCCGCTGTTGGAGGGGATGGGGTCATGACCGCCCGCCGCCTCGCTCCGCACGAACTGCCGGACTGGCCCCGATCGATGGGGCTGGAACTGGCCGCGGCCTACGTCGGGCTGTCGCCCAGCAAGTTCTGGGGAGAGGTCAACAAGCAGGGCAGTACCGCACCCCAGCCCATCGCTCTGACCGCCGGCCGGCGCGTCTGGCTGAAGGAAGATCTGGACGCCTGGCTGGACCGCGCCGCCGGTCGGGTGCACGACGAGGCCACCGGTAACGCCTGGCTGAATTCTTTGAAGGCGGGCGCAGCATGACTCCTGTCCCCCTCGCATACCTCCAGGTCTACACTTCGCGCGGGAAGGTCTACGCCTACTACCGGCGCGGCAAACGGCGAGTGCGGATCACGGATGTCGACGGCAAGCCCGTGGTGCCGGGCGACGCGGCGTTTGTCGCGGCTTACCAGCGCATCCACCAGACCTTCGAGGATCAGGGCCGAACCGAGCGCCGGCCGGCCGCCGTCGGCACCCTGGCCCACCTGATCGATCACTACCGGGAGTCGGCCGATTTCAAATCAAAAGCCCCGAAGACGCGGAAGGACTACACCGGCTACCTGGACCTGTTGAAGCAGAACCACGGCCACTTGCCGATCAAGACCATGCCGCGCGAGTTCGTGTTAGCCTTGCGCGACAAGTATGCAAATACCCCCCGAAAGGCGAACTACATCCTGCAGATCCTGAGGCTGTTGTTCAGCTACGCCGTCGATCGGTCCAGCACCTTCGGAGTGACCGTTAATCCGGCCGCGCGCCCGAGACGGTTCAAGAGCGGTGACGGCCATCGGCCCTGGGAAGAAAGTGAAGTGGCTCTTTTCCGAGCGCGCTGGCCGCTCGGGTCCTGGGAGCGGATCGCGTTCGAACTGGCGTTGAACACCGCGCAGCGGGGCGGCGATGTGCTGGCCACGACCTGGGGGCATGTCGAGGGGGGCGCCGTGCGAGTGCACCAGCAGAAGACCGGAGCTCATCTCGGCTTGCCGGTGAGCCGCGACTTGGCCGCGGCCCTGGACGCTTGGCGCCAAACGCGGAGCGGTGGCGAGCCGGACCGGGAGTCCCGGATTCTCGGGACCATTACCGTGGATCGCTTCCGGCACCGCATGGCGGCCTCGTACAAGGCAGCCAAAGTGAGCGACGTCACGACACACGGGTTGCGCTACACGGCCGCTACGAGGGTGTACGAGCTACTGGGGGACTGGGAAGGGGTCGCCGCAATCACCGGACATGCCACCATGCAGATGGCGATGAAATATAGTGCCCAGCGTCGTGCGGCACGGCTGGCTATTGACTGCCTTGACGCGGCGACGTCGGAACAAAATGTGCGGAACGAAAAAAACGGGAACGGACCAGCGAGTGTCTAACGCCCTTTTTGGGACTGTCTAACATCCTGTTCGCCGGCCCATAACCCCTTGAAAACTGGCGCGCCCGAGAAGATTCGAACTCCTAACCTTCTGATCCGTAGTCAGATGCTCTATCCAGTTGAGCTACGGGCGCCTTGCATTACCTGCCAGAATAACGACACCGGGTGTCACGCCAAACAGCGATCAGGACCGGTGTGTCGTCCGGCGAGGGGCGTGTAATACTGAAAACCTGGGGTCGGCGCAAGAGGTAACGTGATCGGCCAGACGGTCTCCGGATGGGCCGGTACCGCTTCTGGGGCGCACCGATATGCTCTTCATCCTGGAGGTGCGAGGCACCTGAAGGATTTCCATCCCGAGGCAACCCGCGACCTGTGACTCCGAACCCGGTGCCGCAAGCGGGATGATCGGGCGGTTGCGGCGGGCGGCCCGGGCGCGGTATGGCTCCCCCATGGCCAAACCCCCCAGCAGTCGTTTTGTGTGTCAGTCCTGCGGCGCCGTCCATCGCAAGTGGGCCGGACGCTGCGATGGGTGCGGCGAGTGGAACACCCTGGTCGAGGAGGCCCCTCCGGAGGCCGTGCCCAAGGGGGTGACGGCCGGCAAGGGCGGCCGGCGCATCGGCTTTGTCGGCCTGAAGGGCGAGGGCGCGACGCCGCCCCGGCGCTCCACGGGGATCGGTGAACTGGATCGGGTGTGCGGTGGCGGCCTGGTACCGGGATCGGTGCTGCTGGTGGGAGGAGACCCGGGCATCGGCAAATCCACCCTGCTGTTGCAGGCGACCGCCGCGCTGGCGACGCAGGAGGCGCCGCCGGTGTTGTACATCTCCGGCGAGGAGGCCATTGATCAGGTGCGGTTGCGCGCGGCCCGTTTGGGGCTTGAGGCGGCGCCGGTGCTGCTGGCCAGCGCCACCAGCCTGCGCGACATCGCCGCCAGCCTGGACGGAACCGAGGCCCCGGCCGCGGTGGTCGTCGACTCGATCCAGACGGTGCACGCCGATACCCTCGATTCGGCGCCGGGCACGGTGGCCCAGGTGCGCACCTGCGCCCACGAGTTGATCCGTCTGGCCAAGCGGCGCGGCTTCACGCTGTTCCTGGTCGGTCATGTCACCAAGGAGGGCACGCTCGCCGGCCCCCGGGTGCTGGAGCACATGGTGGATACCGTGCTCTACTTCGAGGGTGAGCGCGGCCACCCGTACCGCATCCTGCGGGCGGTCAAGAACCGCTTCGGCGCCACCGACGAGATCGGCGTTTTCGAGATGAGCGACCGGGGCCTGCTGGAGGTGGACAATCCCTCGGCCCTGTTCCTGGCCGAGCGGCGGGGCAACGTCTCCGGCGCTTGCGTGTTCGCCGGCATCGAGGGGAGCCGGCCGCTGCTGGTGGAGATCCAGGCCCTGGTGGCGCCCTCGGGCGGGGGCTCGCCGCGTCGCGCCGTGGTCGGTTGGGACGGGAGCCGGCTGGCGATGGTGCTGGCGGTGCTGGAGGCCCGGTGTGGCCTTGCCTTGGGCGGCAATGACGTTTATCTCAACGTGGCAGGTGGTTTGCGGATTCAGGAGCCGGCCGCCGACCTCGCCGTCGCCGCCGCGCTGGTCTCGGCGGCCAGCGGGACCCCGGTGCCCGCCGACATGGTGGTGTTTGGCGAGATCGGCCTGTCTGGCGAGGTGCGGCCCGTGACCCAGGCCGGTGGGCGTGTTCGCGAGGCGGCCAAGCTGGGGTTCTCGTCGGTGTTGATGCCCACCACGCCGGAGCGGGGGGGCGGTCGCCGTCCCGGAGGGAAGGCCCGGCCCGGGCAAGGCACCGGAGACGGGGGACCCTCGGCCGGTTCGTCCCGAACCTCGGAGGCCCGGGCCACGCCGGGGCCGGCGGTGCGGGCGATCGGTCACCTGCAGGATTTGGTCGGCCTGCTGGGGCCGGACGCGCGGGCGGATGCCGACGCCGGCACGGGGGCGCGAGAGGAAACGACGGATGAGCATGGATAGCTGGCCGATCAACCCCGTGGACATGGGCGTGCTGCTGATCCTGCTGATCTCGGCGATCCTGGCGTTCTTTCGCGGGTTCGTGCACGAGGTCATGGGCATTGGCGCCTGGATCGGCGCCATCCTGGTGGCCGTCTACGGCCTGCCCCTCGTGCAGCCCTACGTGCGGCCCTACATTCCCATAGAGTGGGCGGCCGACCTGACGGCCGCCGTGGCGCTGTTCCTGGTGGCGCTGGTGGTGTTCTCGATCATCACCACCCTGATCGCCCGCCGGGTGCAGGACAGTGCGCTCAACAGCCTGGATCGCTCGCTTGGGTTCCTGTTCGGCCTGGCCCGGGGCGCCCTGGTGGTGATCGTGATCTATGTGTCCGCCTCCTGGCTGGTACCGCCCGAGACCCAGCCGCGTTGGGTGCGGGAGGCGCGCAGCATGCCCATGATCCGGGATGGCCAGGAGGCCTTGTACGCCATGCTGCCCCCCGCGTTGCTGGCCGAGCAGGAGCGCCTGCGCCGGCAGGCAGGCGAGGCCGCCGCCGGGGTCAACAATGCCCTGGATGCCCAGCGGGCGTTCGAGGACCTGCGCCAGCCGCGCCCCCAGGCACCACCGCGTCCGGGGGTCGAGGGCTACCAGCGCGACGAGCGCCAGGAGATGAACCGACTGATCGAGAGCACTCAATGAGTCCAGACACAGGCCCGGATCCCGTCGCGGGTCCCGTCGCGCCGACCCCCGCGGTCTCCCATCGGCCTCCAGTCAGGGGGAGGCGCGGGCAGGGGGCCCCGTCGCCGGCGTCCGCGCCTGTGCCCGCGCCTGTTTATGCCCTCGACCCGGGCTCGGACCGCCTGCGAGAAGAATGCGCGGTCTTCGGCATCCTCGGCACGTCCGATGCCGCCGCGCACACCGCGCTCGGTCTTCATGCCCTCCAGCATCGCGGCCAGGAGGCCACCGGCCTCGTCGCCCACGACGGCGAGCGCTTCAACGTGCACCGGGGGCTGGGCCAGGTGGCCGACGTGTTCGCCAAACGGCGGGTCATGGACGGGCTGGTGGGCAACGCGGCCATCGGCCACAACCGCTATTCCACCACGGGCGCGCCCAACCCGCGCAACATCCAGCCCTTGTTCGCGGAACTGGACTTGGGGGGGGTCGCCGTCGCCCACAACGGCAACCTGACCAATGCCATGACCTTGCGCCGGGAGTTGATCGGCCAGGGGAGTATTTTCCAGTCCACCACGGATACCGAGGTCATCCTCCACCTGATGGCCCGCGCGAAGGGCCGCGTGGTGGACCGGCTGGTGGAGGCGCTGTTGCAGGTCGAGGGCGCCTACTCCCTGGTGCTGTTGACTCAGCGCAAGCTGATCGGGGTGCGCGATCCCTTCGGCGTGCGGCCGCTGGTGCTGGGGCGGCTGGGCGACAGTTACATCCTGGCGTCCGAGTCCTGCGCCTTTGACATCATCGGCGCCGAACTGGTGCGCGACGTGGAGCCGGGCGAGGTGGTGGTCATCACCGAGGAGGGCCTGGAGAGCGTGCGGCCGTTCCGCCGGGAACGGCCCCGGCCCTGCCTGTTCGAGTACGTCTATTTCGCCCGCCCGGACAGTGTGGTGGGGGGCCGGAGCGTCTATCAGGTGCGCAAGGCGATCGGCGCCGAACTGGCCCGGGAGGCGCCGGTGGACGCGGACGTGGTGGTGCCGGTGCCCGATTCCGGGGTGCCGGCGGCCATGGGCTTCGCCGAGGGCGCGGGACTGCCCTTCGAACTGGGCATCATCCGCAATCACTATGTGGGCCGGACGTTCATCGAGCCCACCAATGAGATCCGTCACCTGGGGGTGCGCCTGAAGCACAACGCCAACATGGCGGTGTTGAAGGGCAAGCGGGTGGTGCTGATCGACGATTCCATCGTGCGCGGAACCACCTCGGTGAAGATCGTGCGCATGGTGCGCGAGGCCGGGGCCGCCGAGGTGCACATGCGGGTGGCCAGCCCGCCCATCCGCTTCCCGTGTTTCTACGGCATCGACACGCCGGAAAAGGCGGATCTGGTGGCCAGCCACATGAGTATCGAGGGCATGGCCGGCTACATCGACGTGGACAGCCTGGCCTTCGTGACCCTGGACGGGCTGTACCGGGCGATGGGCGAGCCCGGCCGCGATCCGATGGCCCCGGCCTTCCTGGACCACTATTTCACCGGGGACTACCCGATTCCGCTGGTGGACGAGGAGGGGGGCAGCCGCTCGCGCCAGCTCACGTTGCTGCGCGAGGCGGTGTAAGGACGAGGCGCGGCCCTGGACGAAGGTCTTTCGTTTTTTGGTTCGGTGCCTCTTGCCACGGGTCAGTTTTTCCGAGGGAGAGACTTGACGCGGGCGTCGTGGCGTGATTCGACCGAGGGGAACCGAACCCCGAGGTTTTGATGGTTGACATAGATGGGCTGAAAGAGGCTGTGGAAGAGGACATGCGCCGTCGGCTTCCCCGGCAAAGGGTCACGCAAAGGCGCAAGCTCTCGACACTGGTGGCGACACTCCTGCAGGAGCAACACGTCAACCTGATGGCCCTTGGCTGCGGCCTTCCGCTGGAGACGGAGAACCGGGCCAGCCGGTTTCAATGGATCAAGCGGGTTCTGGCCAATGGCCTGATCGATCCCGCCGAGGTCATGGCGCCGTATGCCCGCGAGGTTCTGGAGCGGTCGAGCGCGGGGGGCGTTCAACCGATCGTGATCATCGA
>NZ_JACIGK010000031.1 GCF_014197915.1 Roseospira visakhapatnamensis | reverse complement strand
GCGGACCGACCTCCTAACGGTCAGTCCGTTGAATCATAAAATCGATCCCATGGGAATCCCTGGCGACTCAACCCGACCCCAGAGCACTCTAGCAGCGCCGCCACCACGGCCTCGGGGGCATCCTCCAGGATCATGTGCCCGGCGCCGGGTACGCGGGCGGGGCGGTCCACGCCGAGCATGTCCGCGAGGTGGTCTCCCTGGGCGACGGGGATGAAGGTGTCGTCCTCTCCCCACAGCAGGTCCACCGGGCATCCAAGAGGCCCGTAGCGCAATTGCGCCTCGGCGATGGCGCGCTCGCTGGCCTGGGCGATCTGGCGGTAGAAGGCGGCCTGGCCGAGCGTGCCGCGCCAGGGCTGACCGTAGATCGCCACCGCCTCGTCGGACAGTGGCCGGGCCGCCGCCTGGCCGATGTAGGCGCGGAACAGCGCCTCGTGGGCATAGGGCGGCAGGCCGGCGAAGGCGGCCTCGTGGTGGCGCACGTGGGCGAAAAAGGGCGATCCCGACGGCAACACAGCCACGGCGTCCATCAGGGTCAGGCGGCCATAGCGCGCGCCGTCCATGACGTATCCGCGCAGGGCGGCCAGACCGCCGAAGTCGTGACCCACCACATGGGGGTGTTCCAATCCCCAATGCCGCAGCAGCGCCGTCAGCAGGGTGCTCTGCACGGCCGGGGAGACGTCCTGGCCGTCGTGCTTGTCCGACCGGCCGCAGCCGATCATGTCGAACCAGTAGACGGTGTGCCGGGTGGCCAGGGCGGGGGCCACGCGCCGCCATGCCTGGGCCGACCAGGGGAACCCATGCACCAGAACCAGCGGGTCTCCGTCGCCCATGCATCCCCAGGCGACGGCCTGCCCCTTGTGAACAAAGGTCTCTGTCATCGGCAGCATGGCACGCTCTCTCCATAACCGTTATTGACGATTTATAGGTTATAACCGGGAGATCTGGCCGACAACCGTTTTTTTGGGTAGAAAAGGTTGCAGCGGACGCGGGAGGGCCGTTTCGACATGCATGCCTGGCAACGCACGGGGTTTTTCGGGGGGCACGTGGCCCTGGACTTCGTGAATACGGTCAATGACGAGGGCAAGACGCGGGACCGCGACGCCTTGCCGGACTGGCCGATTGCCGTGGCCTGGGCGGTCGAAGCCGAGGTGATCACCACGACCGAGGCCGAGGCCCTGGCGGAGGTCTCCGACGCGGACCGGGCGCTCGGCGACCTGGTGGCCTTCCGCGAGGCCGTGTGGCGCCTGCTCAGCGCCGTGGCCGGGGACGCCGCTCCGGCGCCCGAGGATGCGCGGGCCGTCTCGGCGGTCATCGCCGGGGCCCATGGCCTGGCGGCGCTCGGCATCGAGTCGCGGGTCGCGCGCTGGCGGATCGGGCTGGACCGCGCCGGCGCCGACCTGATTCGCGCCCGTCTGGCGCTGACCCTGGCGGCCCTGCTGGCGAGCCCGGAACTGGCCCGCGTGCGGGAATGCGGGCGGTGCACCGGGCTCTACCTGGATCATGGGCGCGGTCGGGGCCGGCGCTGGTGCCGCATGAGCGGGTGCGGCAACCGGGCCAAGGCGGAGCGCTTCCGGGCGCGGGCGTAGCGGGCCGCCAGGACGATAGGGCGGCAATTCCGTTACGGATGCGACCGATGTACAGTCGCCGCCATCCAGCAGCGAGAGGGAGGGTCCGGTCATGACCGGCGCCCCGGTGTTCGCCAGGGACGGCGGCAAGGGCGACGTGCCCGCCTGAGAGCCTGGCGCCGGCCGTGCTCAGGTGTCTTCGGCGCGGGGCCGGCCATGGGTCTCGCGGGTCAGCAGGGCGGCGGTCACGGCGACGCCCTGCATGAGCACCAGCACCCAGACCGCGTCCTGGAAGGCCGCGGCCGAATAGACCCGCCGCCCGGCTTCCATCACCCCATCCCAGCCCTGGTCCAGCAGCCACCCCAGCAGCGGCTGGAAGATGGCGCCGCTCGACATGGCGAGCATGTTGACCACGCCCAGCGCGGCACCGGCCGCCCAGGCGGGATTGTGCTCGCGCCCGGCGGCGAAACACAACACCATGCCGCCGCCGAACACGCCATTGGCGACCAGCAGCACCGCCACCGCCTCGAACGGCAGGCCCGGCGCGTACAGGGCGGCGGCCAGGGTCAGAAGGGATCCGCTGGAGGCCAGCAGCATGACGCGCCGCCGCCGGCGCAGGCGGTCGGACAGCCAGCCCATCAGCGGCGCGCCGATGGCCCAGCCGATCATCATGGCCGAGGTGGCCAGCGCGGCGACCTCGCGCTCGACGCCATGGAGCCGTTCCAGGTAGGGCACGCCCCACAGGCCGGCGAAGGCCAGCATGGGAGAGGTAAGGGCCGCCCCATAGAGGCCGACGGTATAGGTTTGCGGATTGCGCAACACCCGGGCCAGTCCGGCCACCAGCCCCTTTCTGGGGGCTTCGGGCGTGGCCGGGTCCGGGCGCGCCAGGAAAGGCCCGTGGTCGCGCACGACCAGCGCGATCAGCGCCGCCAGCACCAGGGCCAGCGCGGCGGCGATCCCCAGGGCGCCGCGCCAGCCGACCTCGGCGATCAGCAACGCCAGGGGGGCCTGGCCGCCGACGCCACCGGCCATGCCCAGGGCCAGGGTCAGGCCGGAGATCATGGCGAAGCGCCCCGACGGGAACCAGCGCGAGATGATCAGAAGCGCCCCCACCCAGGTGAAGGCCACCGCGCCACCGATCATCAGGCGTCCGGCATAGGCCATCATCAGGCTGTCGGCCAGGGCGAACAGCGCGCTCCCGGCGCCGGCCAGGGCGCAACTGACCGCCAGCACCCGGCGCGGGCCGAATCGATCCAGGATCAGGCCCACCGGGATCTGGAGCCCCGCGTAGGTATAGAAGTACAGGCCCGACAGGGTGCCGGCCAGGGTCGCGCCCACGGCGAACTCGCGCATCAGCTCGTCCACCATGACGCTTGGGGACGTGCGCTGAAAGAACCCGTAGCAATAGAACAGGGCGCCGAGGCCCCACATGATCCAGGGTAGGGCGGGCGGCACCGGAGGCGAGCCCCGCCGGCTAGGCTGAGTTGTATCCATTGCCGTATAGTTGCCAGATTGGGGAGATCGGTCAAGCACCGGTAAGCGGGCGGGCCTCGGGCGTGAGCGCGCCCTGTGCCGGATCGGCGCCACCGGCCACCACCGCCCGCACGGGCGGCGGGACCGCCGTTCCGCTGGCAAGGCACTCGGCGCGCAGATCGCCGAGCAGGCGATCGACATCCTGCGGCGTCTGCTTGGCGTCACGCAGCAGCAGCGCCCCCAGTTGCAGGCTCGATTCCAGGGCCTCGGAGACACTGGCCGTGACCCCGTGGCGGGCCAGTTCGGCGGCGTGGACGGGATCGCGGGCGCGGGCGAACACCGGCACGTTGGGGCGAATACGACGCACCGCTGCGGCGGCGCGTTCGGCATGATCCGGCTGGTCCAGGGTGATGACCACGGCGCGGGCATCGTCCAGGCCGGCGCCCCGCAGCACATCGCCCCGGCTGGCGTCGCCGTAGTAGACGCGCTGACCGTCCCGGCGCGCGCGCGAGACACGGTCGGCCTGGAGGTCGAGGGCGTGGTAGGGGATGTCGGCGGCCTCCATCAGGCGGGCCACGGTCTGCCCGACGCGGCCGTACCCGGCGATGATGACCGGTCCCCCCGGCCCGGACGCCTCACCGGACGCGCCCCCTTGCGGCGCCAGCGCGCGCATGGCCCGGTCCGGCCGGCGCGGGATCAGCAGCGGCAGGGCCTTCACCATGAGCGGGGTCAACGCCATGGTGATCGACACGGTCAGGATCAGAATCTGCGCGGTGGCGCGGTCCAGCAGGCCGGTCGACGCCGCCAGGGTGAACAGCACGAATCCGAACTCGCCGCCCTGGCACAGCAGCACCGAGGCCCGGATGGCGTCGTCCCGGCCCAGGCCGAAGCGGCGTGTCAGTCCGTAGAGCAGGGTCACCTTGATCAGCAGCAGGCCGAGCACCAGCATGATCACCATCGGCCCCGCTGCCATGGCGGTGCCGAAGTCCATGCTCATGCCCACGGCCATGAAGAACAGGCCCAGCAGGAATCCGCGAAACGGCTCGATATCGGCGCGCACCTGGTGGCGGAATTCGGACTCGGCCAGCAGCAGGCCCGCCATGAAGGCGCCCATGGCCATGGACAGCCCCACCGCCTGCATCAGGTAGGCGACGCCGAGCACGATCAGCAGGCTCAGCGCGGCGAAGACCTCGTGGTTGCGTGCCCCGGCCACGGCGCGGAACAGGCCGCGCAACAGGAACCGGCCGCCCAGGATGACGCCTAGGATGGCGGCCACCGCCAGACCCACGTCGAGGGCGACCGCCTCCCAGCCCTCGCCGGCGTCGGAACTGGTCGACAGGATGGAGACCAGGGCCAGCAGCGGGACGACGGCCAGATCCTGCAACAGCAGAATGGAAAAAACGCTGCGGCCGTGGCGGGTGCCCAGCTCATTCCGGTCGGCGAGGATTTGCAGCACGATGGCGGTGGACGACAGCGCCAGACCGAAGCCGACGATCACCGCCGCTCCCGGGGCCAGCCCCCAGGTCCAGGCGATGCCGCCAAGCACCAGACCGGAGAGCATGACCTGGGCCGAGCCCAGGCCGAACACGTCCCGCCGCAACATCCACAGGCGCGCCGGCCGCAACTCGATCCCGATCAGGAACAGCAGGAAGACCACGCCCAGTTCGGCGAAGTGCAACAGGCCCTCGCCCTCGACGATCAGGCCCACGCCCCAGGGTCCGATCAACAACCCCGCCGTGAGGTAGCCCAGAACCGAGCCCAGGCCGAGGCGCTGGAAGATCGTGACGAACACGATGGCGCAGGCCAGCAAGGCCAGGATGTCGATCGCCGTGACATGAAGCACCCGTGTCGTCCTCCCGTTTCCGCGCCACCGGTCCGGTGAGCCCGGCGAACCCGCGTCGTCGTTCCCCCGAGTCTAACCGGCCGAGCAGAGCGGGACCAGACGGTTGACACGTCACGCGTGCTGCCGGCGTTCGGACGCACCGGGGGGCACCGCGCCCGAACCGGGTCGATCACCACGCCCTGGGCATGCCCATTGGCCGCGCCATGCACCCGCACGGCCGTCTTGGTGGCCGCCGTCCCATGATCCGCGACGGGGTGCGCGCCGCCCCTGGCCCATGGCACAGTGGGGACGCGCGCCGATCGTGTTACCGGATTCGGGAGGGCCTCGTGCGGACCAACACCTACATCGCCACCCTGTTCCCTTGGAACAAGCCGTCGCGCAAGGTCGCCCTGGCCAACCGCCTGCTGGAGACGCTGGGGGTGCGGGCGCGCCTCGTGGAGCCGCTGGACTCCTGGCACGACATGACCAACCAGGACCAGCGCATCAACATCTATCATCTGGTCAGCCAGGTGTTGCGCGCCGGCGTGCCGGGGGCGTTCGTGGAACTGGGCTGCTTCGTGGGCGAGACGGCGGCCATGATCCAGACGATCAATCAGGACGAGGGGCAGCCCCCCCGGCCGATGCATCTGTATGACAGCTTCGCGGTGCCGTTCTATCTGGACCGGCCGGTGCGCGCGGTCCTGGAGGAGAACTTCCGGGCGCGCCACCTGCCCGTGCCAGAGGTGCACGCGGGGGCCTTCGACGAGACGCTGCCCGACGCCCTGCCGGACACCATCGCCTTCGCCCACATCGATTGCGGCTTCGGTGGCGATCCGGACGATCATGCCCGTGTCGTCCGCCGATGCCTGGAGCATGTCTATCCCCGCCTGGCGTCCGGCGCGGCGCTGCTGCTGATGGACTACGCGGCGCCGGAGATCTGGCCGTGCGTGGACGTGAATCCGGGCGTGCGCCGGGCGGCCGACCCGTTCTTCGCCGACCGGCCCGAAACCGTGCGGATCCTCTACGCCGGCGAGGCCGCGCAGGGCGTGGTATTCAAGGTCTGAGGGGTGGCGGCGCGGTGCGTCAATCGTCGCCCGATCCGGCCGGACCGGGCTGGGCCGCGCGGCCGACGCGACGAACGCGCCAGGACAACGCGCGGCCGGCTTTCATGGTCCGCACGGCCAGGGCCGTGGCCAGGATCACAAGGGCGATACTCAGGATGTCGAAGACAAGGAGATACAGAAGGAAGACCCAATTGACGTCCAGGTCCGCCAGCGCCTGGACCCAAGGGTGTTCATGAAACGCAAGCCCCCCGCGCACGACCTTCAGATAGTACACGATCACGATCTGTAGGCTGAAAGCGATCAGGCTGTTCTGCCCGATCATCACAAGGACCTTCCTGCACCGCAACCACGGCCGCAGTGTCGGCAGGATCAGCGAAAACAGCAGAAAGACACAGAGGATGTTCAGCAGGCGGCCGATCTCCAGCCGGTCCCGATGGAACAGCGCGTGGCGGAGGGAGACGCTGCCGACATCGATCACGTTCCAGCGGATACAGAAGAACAGAACGGCCAGCACGGCCGCCAGGCCGTACACCCACGCCGGCAGGGACACCACGCGCCCCTGCATGTGAAACAGGCCGAGCGACAGACCCAGGGTGAACACGGCCTGCCAGTAGAGGGGCTTCAACAGCGCGCTTTCGCCCCAGGGGTGAAGCTCTTGCGGAATGATGTCGGACGCCAGCCAGACGGACAGGCCGATCAGCGCCACCAGACCCGGTGACTTCAAACAAAAGATCAAAAGGAAACCGGCCATCACCAGAAATAATATGTATAATGGGATGATATTGAAATATACGCTTAATTCAGTCAGAAGTGCAGCCGACAGAAATGTTTCCAGGTTGGCTATGCCTTCGTGAAGATGTTCGACATACGGCAATAAAAATATAGTGCCGCCAATTACGACCGTGACCGAAGCGATGTGCCAGATGTATATTTGTATGACTCGATAGAATATTCGTCGAATCCCGACCAGTATCCCATGCTTCAGGATCGCGCCGCCGTATGCCCTCGCGACAATGTACCCGGAAATGAAAAGAAACCCCGGGAGCACGGTCACGAAGCCGAACGTCTGCCACGTGAGCTTCACGATAAGCCCATGCATGTGGTCGACCGTCAGAATGACAATGAAGATGCCCCTGATGGCGTCCAGCGCGAGATCCCGACGCGTCGTGTCCGAGGGGTTCGCGTGCGGAGAAGGCTGTCCGGACCATCGCGACGAGCGCAGCACCATGTCGTGTTTCGCTTCCGATCAAGCATGCCGCATGGGGTGTGACCAGCGCTTTCCAGACAAGCGCTCGGACCGGTTTGGTCCCCCTGGTTCCGGCGGCCGTATGATGGTGGTGTTCCTTGGACAAGGCACGCGCCCCAGGACGCGCCAGCCCGAAACAGGGGGGTAACCCTTCGCTCGGATCGAGGTCGCGTACACGCGCCTCGCGACAAAGACCACAGATATCCTTCGTCTTGATGATCCTGTCGAGTCCGATCGTCATGCGATCGGGCCGTTTCGCCGGATCGCATGACGATGTCGTGGAGAACCTTCCGTGGTGTCCGCGCGGGCACGGACGGGGCCCCGTCGCCCCGTCCGCCGGCGCCACCGGTCTAGACGGCCACCTTGGGAAGCGTGGCCAGCGACGCGTCGAGCGCCGCCTGATCGAACGGCGTGTCGGTCATCTTGCCGCCGAAGTAGTCGGTGTACGCCTGCATGTCGAAATGCCCGTGGCCGGACAGATTGAACAGGATGGTATCGGCCTTGCCCTCGGCCTTGCAGCGCAGGGCCTCGTCCATGACCGCCTTGATGGCGTGCGAGGATTCCGGCGCGGGCACGATGCCCTCGTTGCGGGCGAACGTCACGGCGGCGGCGAAGCACTCGGTCTGCTGGTAGGAGCGGGCCTCCATCAGCCCCTTTTCCATGGCCAGGCTGACCATGGGCGCCATGCCGTGATAGCGCAGGCCGCCCGCGTGCGTGCCCGGCGGCATGAAGCCGGAGCCGAGGGTATGCATCCGCACCAGCGGGGTCAGCTTGCCGGTGTCGCCGAAGTCATAGGCCACCGCGCCCTTGGTGAGCGTCGGGCAAGACGTGGGCTCGACACCGATGCAGCGGACCGCCTTGCCTTTCAGTTTCTCGCGCATGTAGGGGAAGGCCAGGCCGGCGAAGTTGGAGCCACCACCCACACACCCGATGACGATGTCCGGGTCGGCGTCGGCCATCTCCATCTGCATCATGGCCTCTTCGCCGATGATGGTCTGGTGCAGGCAGACGTGGTTCATCACGCTGCCCAAGGCGTACTTGGTGTCGTCGCGGCTGGCGGCGATTTCCACGGCCTCGGAGATGGCGATACCCAGGGAGCCGTTGGAGTCGGGGTTGGCCTCCAGGATGGCGCGGCCGGCGGCGGTCTCGGAGGACGGGCTGGCGATGCAGGTGGCGCCATAGGTCTCCATCAGCGCCCGGCGGTAGGGCTTCTGATTGAAGGAGATCTTCACCATGTAGACCCGCACGTCGAGATCGAACAGGTCACCGGCGAAGGCGAGCGAACTGCCCCACTGCCCCGCGCCGGTCTCGGTCACCAGCCGTTTCACACCGTCCTGCTGGTTGTAGAACGCCTGGGCGATGGCCGAGTTGGGCTTGTGGCTGCCGGCGGGGCTGACGCCCTCGTACTTGAAGAAGATGCGCGCGGGGGTATCCAGGGCCTTTTCCAGCCGTCGGGCGCGGATCAACGGCGACGGTCGCCACAGGCGGTAGACCTCGCGGACCGGTTGGGGGATGTCGATCCAGCGCTCGGTGCTCATTTCCTGCTCGACGACGCCCGTCGCGAACAACCGCGTCAGGTCGTCCGGCCCCATCGGCTGGCCCGTGCCGGGGTTGACCGGTGGGGCGGGTGCCTCCAGGTCGGCGGCCAGATTGTACCAGGCCTTGGGCAGGTGCTCTTCATCAAGCAGGTACTTGGTGCTCTCACTCATCTTGGCGGCTCCCCCTGGTGCTCTGATCCAGACAAACAATGCCGTCTGCACGCGTTTGTCTGGATCAGGGCCCTCAATTCAAGATCATGTGCAACGACCCAGGCCATCAGGGATGAGCCCTTGGCGGCGTCGCCGCACCGGGTGCGGTTCATGGCCGGTGGCGTGGCCTGTGACGGGCGCAGGGACCGGCCGCGCCGTTCTACTCCCCGGATCGGGGCCATGCCAAGGGGGAGCGGACGAGGCGAGGCCCGGGGCGGCCTACCGGCGGCCGGTTCCTCACGGGAGCGCGGCGGGGGGCATACGATCCGGATCACGGCACGATCAGAATATCGTGCGTCTTGGTCATGAGGGCGTAGCCGGGCAGATCCTCGCCGAAGAAGAAGGACCGGTTGCGATGGGGTCGGCCGAACAGCAGCAGGTCCGGCGCCTTGTCCCGGCAGAGGCGGTCCAGCGCCTCGGGACCGGAGCCGATCACGCCCTGCACCCGGCCGCGGTCCCGGAAGCCGGGCAGGGCCTCCAGGCGACGCAGGAAGGGTGCGAACCAGTCCGTCATGTGGTCGTGCACACCGCTGTCGTCGTCGACGGTGGTGTCCTCGGACCGCGCGCCGGACGTGGGCAAGTCGATCGCGTGAAACGCCACGACCCTCGCTTCCGGACAGGTCGTCAGGGCGAAGGCCAGGGCCCGCATGGCCTCGGGGTGCTCATCAAGGCCGGCCAGGGCGAGGCCATAGGGCCCCCTGTAGGGTGTCTTGACGACCAGGACCGGGACGGAGGCGCCACGAACGACGCGCTGGACTGTTGACGAGAGCACATAGTCCTGAAGCTTGGGCTCCCGGCGTCCCCCCAGAACGATCATGTCATGATTAACGGATCTCTCGTTGATGATATCACAGTCATGCCCGGACATCACTTCTATCCGGTAGTAGATGCCCTGTGACTCTGGCATGTACATGATCTGTTGTCGCAGGTGGATATGGACGTCTTCCTTTATCCTCTTGAGGATATCTTTTGGATACGTGTCCTCCACGACGTGAAGAATCGTCACCAGCCCTTGCCCTCTGGAGACCAGGCGGAACGCGCGCACCAGGGCCCGGTCGCCACGCGCGGACAGGTCCGTGGCCACGAGGCAGCGCAGATAGGGTTCGGGATCGTCGTACAGCGGGTCGGGTGTGGTCATCGCTCGGCCTCCGGGACACCCCCCATGTCCAGGAAACGGAATGCATCGTCCCTGGTGTCCCGTGTCAGCTTGGCCACCGCGTGACGCGCGGCGTCGGCGAACGGCAACAGCACCAGATCAGCGCCGTGACCCCTGTATGTGATGACTTCCGAGGGTTGTTGAGCGGTGACCGCGATCTGTCCGGGGTATCCCTGATCCTTCAGGGTCTTCAACAGGGTCAGCACGGTGTTGGTGCCGGCCGCGCCCTCCTGGCGGACCCGGAAGGCGCTGATGATCCATTGCTTCGGACGCAGGGGCAGGTCCCGGATGAACTCCGGATCGGTGACGTCTCCGAACAGGACCGGGTGTCCCTGCTTGCGGGCCTGCCGGACCATCTGGGGATCGAAGTCGATGCTCAACACGGTCCACCCCTCCTGACGCAGCCCCCGCGCGATGTTGCTGCCGAACCGGCCAAGCCCGATGACGATGGCGTCGAAGGTCTGGTTTTCGGACAGCCGGTCCTCAAGGGCCTGTTCCTGCACCGGATTGTGTCGCTCGAACAGCCCCAGCAGGGGGTCGAGGCGCGCGTACAGGGCCTGGGAATAGATGATCATGTAGGTGGACAGGCCGATGGTGATCAGGCCGACCAGGGTGATGAGCCCCACGTGCTCCAGCCCGATGTGTCCCAGCGACAGGCCCAGGGCGGCGAAGATCAGGGAAAACTCGCTGATCTGCGCCACGGTCAGCCCGGCCAGGAACCCGGTCCGCTTGCGATAGCCCATCACCCCCATCAGGATCAGCACGATCACAGGATTGCCGATCAGGACGAACAGGGACAGCCACACGGCCGGCCACATCTGGGCTCCGATCAGGCCCATCTCCAGGCCGCTTCCCAGGTGAATGAAGAAGAACAGCAACAGGAAGTCCCGCAGGCTGACCAGACGCGCGCCAATCGCCTCGCGATAATGCGTGGAGGCCAGGCTGACCCCGGCCAGGAAGGCGCCCATTTCCTTGCTGAAGCCCATCGTCTCGCTCAATGACGCCAGGGTGACGGCCCAGGTCACCGCGAACAGCACGAGCAACTCCGGGGAGTGGGCCAGCCGGCGCAGCACCCGGTCGGCCAGGAGACGCATGAACACGGCGATGCCGGCCAGGAACAGCCCCCCTTTCAGCACCACCAGGACCCAGGCCAGGATCACGGAGCGGTCCCCGTCGCCGTCGCCAACGCCCATCGACGACAGGCCGATCATGACCAGCACCACGACGATGTCCTGCACGATCAGGAAGCCGAGCGCGACCCGGCCGTGCAGGGCATCGATCTCGCCCTTGTCGGATAACAGCTTGACGACGATGATGGTGGACGAGAACGTCAGGGCCACGGCGATGTAGGCGCTGGGCAGGGGCTCGAATCCCAGGCCCAGGCACATCACGAAGCCGATCACGGAGGTGAACAGCACCTGGCCGAGCCCGGTGACCAGGGCGACCCGCCCTACGGTTCGGATGAGGCCGAGATCCAGCTTCAGGCCGACGACGAAGAGAAGAAGGGCGATGCCGAATTCGGCCAGGACGGCGATTTGTTCCTCGGAATGCACCAGCCCGAACACCGAATGCCCGGCGAGGATACCGGCGGCCAGGAACGAGACGATCAGGGGCTGGTGAAGAAACAGGCCGACGGCGGCAATGACCGTTGAAAACAAGAGGATGACCGCCAGTTCAATGAAGACATTCTCTGCAAAAAGAGACTCGATCATTGGATGGCACCTCTCTTGGTCGAAAAGGGTGTCGGCATTCCCCCTGCCTCTGCGCCCCATGGTTGGCGCGCGAGTCCCTGCCCGCGTCAAAGTCGCATGACCCGGACGTTGGGCATGCGACGTGACCGTTCGATCCATCTTGGATCGCGGTGGACCCCCTGACAACTGAAGCCGGTCCTTCCGCGCCCGAAATCGGTCGAACCCATGACGCAAGCGCGCGGAAACCCAACACCCGCCGCGCGGGTGACGGGTGTTGCACGTTTCAGGCCCTTGCGCAGCGACGCCTTCAAGGGAGTCCCCCTTGAAGGCGTCGCTGCGCAAGACGTTGTTTTTAGTGCACTTTCGATCCAAACAAGAGAATGCGGACTGCATCTTTCGTCTGGATCAGTGCCTTAGTCGCTGTCCGCCAGCGCGTCCCTGGGATCGGCCCGGCGGACATCGCTGGGGAACAGCTTCATCATCCACAGCAGCAGCACCAGCCCGGGCACGGCTGCGAGCGTGGTGATCAGGAAGTAGCTGACCCAGTCCACGTGATCCGCCAGCCAGCCGCCGCCCGCCGAGAAGAAGGTGCGCGCGAAGCTCATCAGGCTGGAGACCAGGGCGTATTGCGTGGCCGTGTAGGCGATGTTGCACAGCGACGACAGATAGGCGACGAAGGCCGCCGTGCCCATGCCGCCGGTCAGGTTCTCGACGCTGATGGTGACCACCAGCCAGCCCACGTCCGCGCCCACATAGGCCTGCCATGCGAACACCAGGTTGGAGGCCGCCTGCGCGATGCCGCAGATCAGCAGCGCCTTGAGGAGCCCGGCACGGGCCACCAGTACCCCCCCGGCCAGACCGCCGATGATGGTCATGACCACGCCGTAGCCCTTGGAGATCACGCCCACCTCGGTCTTGGTGAAGCCGATGTCCTCGTAGAACGGCATGGCCATGATACCCAACAGCGCGTCGCCGTACTTGTAGAGCGCGATGAACACGAGGATCAGGATCCAGTGGCGTCGCGTCATGAAGTCCACGAACGGGCAGACCACCGCGCCGTACAGGAATCCCAGGGTGTCGCGGGCCCACGCGGGCATGTGAGCGCGCCGCGCCAGGAAGGCATCGACCCGCGTCTCTTCCCGCCGCGCGGAGGCGGTGGCGGCGGCGCGGTCGGGCTCGGGGCTCAGAAGGACGGTGGTCATGCCCACGGCCATGAGCCCACCCATGGCCGCATAGGCCCAGAACCAGCCGGCCATGTCGGCGATGATCAGCGCCCCGCCGCTGGCCGCCACCATGCCGATGCGATAGCCCAGCACGATGGTCCCGGCGCCGGCGCCCAGTTGGTGTTCCTCCAGGCTTTCCACGCGGTAAGCGTCAATGACGATGTCCTGCGTGGCCGAGGCGAAGGCCAGCAGCACCGCCCACACCGCGGTCCACCACAGGTCGGTGGTCGGGTCGGTGGCCCCCAGCCCCAGCATGCAGCCGATGACCAGCGCCTGCGCGGCGATCAGCCAGCCCCGCCGCTGCCCCAGCCAGGTCGTCAGCGGCGGCAGCGCCAGCCGGTCCACCAGCGGCGACCACAGGAACTTGAAGCCGTAGGCGGTGCTGGCGAAGGCGAACAGACCGATGGCGGTCTTGGAGACCTCGGCCTCCGCCAGCCAGTAGGAGAGGGTGGAGAACACCAGCAGCAGGGGGAGGCCACTGGAGAAGCCCAGGAACAGCACCCGAATGACGCGGATGTCGCGGTAGACGGCGAGGCTGCTCCACCAGTCGCGGACGGCGGCGGTCGTGGGAGGGGTCACGGTCGGGCGTCTCTCAGCCAGAAGGATCGGCCGGCGCGCAGGCGCCGGCGCCGCGAAAGCGACGACACGCCGTGACCCGGGACGTCACGGGGCACGGGGGACAGATCAAAACACCAGGGGCCATCATCCGGGGCGAGGCGGCGCGTGGCAAGCGGAGCTTCGGCGGTGCGACCGTGACGGGCTCCGGCCAACCCCGGCCACGGGGCGGTGTTTCGGGGGAGAGTCGTCGCCCCCCTCAGGGACTCAGGATGAGGGGTGCCGATTGTGACCTTGCGTGATCCTGACGGCGCGAGGCCCCCGACGGATCTCCATCTCCGGGTCCCTCGCCCCCGGTCAACCGGCGCCCGTTGCCCCGCGCCCCGCCCTTGCCCCGGCGACTCGCTGTGTTACAAAGGCGGCGTCCCGTCGCGGGGGCGCGAACAAGAGCCCAACGCCATGTGCCGCGCCGCCTCGCCCCGTGGCGGGACGCCCGGCTTGCGTCTCCGTCGATCCGGGTCGGTTCCGCATCGTATGCTGTCGTTCGTTCCAAGGAGAGGATCCGCCATGTTCCAGGGCTCGTTGACCGCCCTCATCACGCCGTTCGCCGCCGATGGGTCGGTGGACGCCGACGCGTTCCAGGCGTTCGTGGACTGGCAGATCAAAGAGGGCTCGAACGGCGTGATCCCCGTGGGCACGACGGGCGAGTCCCCGACCCTGACCCACGAGGAGCACAAGCGGGTCGTGGAGTTGTGCGTGGAGGCGGTGGGCGGCCGCGTGCCGGTGATCGCCGGGGCGGGGTCCAACGCCACCCATGAGGCCATGGACTTCGCCCGCCATGCCAAGAGCGCCGGGGCGGACGCCGCCCTGGTGGTCACGCCCTACTACAACAAGCCCAGTCAGGAGGGCCTGTACCAGCACTACAAGGCCATCCACGACGCCGCCGACATTCCCATCATCATCTACAACATCCCCGGCCGGTCCGTGGTGGACATGTCGGTCGCGACCATGGCGCGTCTGGCCAAGCTGCCCAATATCGTCGGCGTCAAGGACTCCACCAACGATCTGGCGCGTCCGCTGGCGACACGCCTGGAGATCGGCCCGGACTTCTGCCTGCTGTCGGGCGAGGACGCCACGGCGGCCGCTTTCCTGGCCCAGGGCGGGCACGGCTGTATCTCGGTGACCTCGAACGTGGCGCCGGCCCTGTGCGCGCAGATGCACGCGGCCTGGCGGGCCGGGGACCTGGCGACCTTCGCCACCGTGCGGGATCGCCTGATGCCCCTGCATCAGGTCCTGTTCACCGATACCAGCCCGGGGCCGGTGAAGGCGGCCGCCGCGCTGCTGGGCAAGTGCGCGCCCACCACGCGCCTGCCGCTGGTGCCGATCTCGGACGCCACCCGGGACTCCGTGGAAGCGGTGCTCCGCCGGGTGGGGGTGCTGGGCTGACGCCAGTGACCGGTCGGGGCCCGCGGGCGGGACGATGGGGGCGGGCCGCGCTGGCGGCTTGCGCCCGCGTGGCCTCGCGGCCTATACCAGCGCGACCATGAGCAAGGACAAGACACCACGCGGCTCCGGCATGATCGCCACCGGACGGGTCGCCGAGAACCGACGGGCACGGCACGAGTATGCCGTCCATGAGACCTTCGAGGCCGGCATGATCTTGCACGGCACCGAGGTCAAGTCGTTGCGCCTGGGCCGCGCCAACATCAGCGAGTCCTATGCCGGCGGCAAGCAGGACGAGTTGTTTCTGTTCAATTGCCATATCCCCGAGTACGGCAACGCCCGGCACTTCACTCACGAACCCCGACGGCCCCGCAAGCTGTTGATGCACAAGCGCGAGGTGCGCCGGCTGCTGGGCGCGGTCAGCCGCGAGGGGATGACGCTGGTGCCGCTGTCGCTGTACTTCAACAGCCGGGGCATCGCCAAGTTGCAACTCGGCCTGGCCAAGGGCAAGAAGACGGTCGACAAGCGCGAAAGCGTCAAGCAACGCGACTGGAACCGCCAGAAGGCGCGGATTCTCAGGGACAAGGGGTAGGTGGGAGGGCGCCGGGGCGGACGTCCAGGCTGATCCGGACGGGGCGGTTGTCCGTAAGACCGGTCAACCAAGACTGACCGGCGTGTCCCGAGAGGGGGCGGCCGGTCGCCGCCACGGAGGAACCGACTCATGTCCCATCCGTCCCTCGGCCGTCGCCTCGGGGGGCTGGCGTCCGCCGCCCTGACCGCCGTCGGCCTCGGCGCCGCCCAGCCGGATACGGCGAGCGCCGCCGGGCAGACCGCCCACGACTTCAGCTTCACCAGCATCGACGGCGAGGATCTGCCCTTCCGCCAGTTTGCCGGCAAGGCGGTGCTGGTCGTCAACACCGCGTCGTTCTGTGGCCTGACGCGGCAATACGACGGCTTGCAGGCGATTTGGGAGCGTTATGAGGCGCGCGGCCTGGTGGTGCTGGGGGTGCCGTCGAACGACTTCGGCAGCCAGGAACCGAACACCGAGGACCGCATCAAGACGTTCTGCTCGACCAAGTTCAACGTCTCGTTTCCCATGACGTCCAAGGTGCGGGTCATCGGGGCCGCCGCCCATCCCTTCTATGCCTGGGCGCGGGAGCAGGTGGGCGTCGTGGGGTCGCCGAAGTGGAACTTCCACAAGTATCTGGTCGGCCCGGACGGTCGCCTGCTGGACTGGTTCTCGTCCACGACGGGGCCGGAGTCCGGCAAGCTGACCAAGGCCATCGAGGAGGCGCTTCCGCGGCCGGCGACCGACTGAGGCGACGCCAGATCATGCCGTGCCGGCCATGGCCTCGACGCAGGTGTCCAGCACGGCCCGGAACATGGCCGGCGTGAGCCGTCCCGTGTTCTGGTTGTAGCGAGAGCAATGGTAGCTGTCGATCAGGACCCGCCCGTCGGGCAGTGCGTGACGGGTGCCATGGGCAAAGGGGTGGGCGGCCAGACGCAGGCCCAGGGTGCGCAGCACGGCATCGTGGGCCAGCCGCCCCAGCGCCAGCAGAACCACCAGCCGGGGCATGGCCGCCAGTTCCGCCACCAGGAACGGGCGGCAGGTGGCCTGCTCCTTTGGAGTCGGTTTGTTCTCCGGCGGCACGCAGCGGACCGCGTTGGTGATGCGCGTGTCCACCATGGTCAGGCCGTCGTCCGGCCGGGCCTCGTAGGTGCCCGAGGCGAGACCGTGGTCGAGCAGGGTCCGGTACAGCAGGTCCCCGGCGAAGTCCCCCGTGAAGGGACGTCCCGTGCGATTGGCGCCCCGCAGGCCCGGGGCCAGACCCACCACCAGCAACCGCGCCGACCCCGGCCCGAAGGATGGCACCGGGGCGTTGAACCAGTCGGGATGGTCGGCGGCGGCGGCGCGCCGGAACGCGGCCAGCCGGGGGCACAGCGCGCAGTCGGACGCCGGCATCGGGGCGTCGGGCGAACCTTGGTGGATGGGCATGGTCACGCGGCCCCGCCCGCCGTCAGCGTCATCGCGGGGTGGTGTCCACGTCCTGGCTGCTCAGAACCTGTTGCGAGCCGGTGTCCCGCGGCTCGCGGCGCTCGCCACGCGGCTCCCTGGGTTCCCGGGGCTCCCGCTGGACCCGGCAGATGCTGGGCTCCAGGTCCTGCAATTCCTGGAAGTTGTCGGCCTGGCGGCGCAGTTCGTCGGCCACCATGGGGGGCTGGGACCGAACCGTACTGACGACGGTCACGCGGACACCCTTGCGCTGTACCGCCTCCACCAGGCGGCGGAAGTCGCCATCGCCCGAGAACAGAACGATGTGGTCCAGGTGCTGGGCCATCTCCATGACATCGATGGCCAGTTCGATGTCCATGTTGCCCTTGATCTTGCGGCGACCCATGGCATCGGTGAACTCCTTGGTCGGCTTGGTGACCATGGTGTAGCCATTGTAATCCAGCCAGTCGACCAGGGGGCGAATCGGAGAATACTCCTGGTCCTCGACCAGGGCCGTGTAGTAAAAGGCGCGGATCAGTCGGCCTTTCGCCGCGAACAGGTCGAGCAGACGTTTATAATCGATGTCGAAACCCAACGCGCGTGCGGCTGCATACAGATTGGCCCCGTCGATGAAGAGACCGATCCGCTCCTGAGGATAGAAAATCATGCGATGATGTCCCTATATCGCGATCCGCCGGTAATGCTGATGTGGACCATCTTGGTACAGTCAATGCATACACGGACAATGATCGAGAAATACTCGTGAGAAAAGTGCCGGTTGCTCGCTGAATGACCAGCCCGACATATTTGAAGCTAGGGCTTTCCCAGCCGTTGCGCAAGCGCGAAAGCCGCGCGGTTACACAGGGAGCGGATGACGGTGACGCGTCCCTCGCGTGGCGCAGGCCCGCGTGTCCGCCCGTTCCGTCCGTTCCATCCGGGAGTGCGCCATGATCCTCGTCGCCCTTGGCGCCAACCTGCCCGGCCCGGCCGGCCCGCCCCGCGACACGCTGGCCGCCGCCCTGGCGCGCCTGCCGGCCATGGGCGTGACGGTGGCGCGCCGCTCGCCCTGGTACCGAAGCGCTCCGGTGCCCCCCTCGGACCAGCCCTGGTTCGTGAACGGCGTGGCCGAGGTGCGTTTCGACGGACCGCCGGAGGCCCTCATGGACCGCCTGCACATGGTTGAGGCCGACTTCGGACGGCGCCGCGACGGTACCCTGAATGCCGCCCGCGCCCTGGACCTGGACCTGCTGGACGTCGACGGCATGACGCGCGCCGCCGGTCCGGTGTTGCCCCATCCCCGCCTGCACCAGCGTGCGTTCGTGCTGCTGCCGCTGGCGGACGTGGCGCCCGCGTGGCGCCACCCCATCCTGGGCCAGTCGGTGACCGCGTTGATCGCCGCCCTGGGCCCGCTCGACGGCATCATGCGGGACCCGGACGATACGGGGGGGGCCGTTGCGCCACCGCCTATCCCACCGTCACCGGCACCTTGACCCCGGTTTCCAGGGCGAGGTCGATCAGCCGCAACAGCACGTCCGGCTCCTGGGCGCCAGCCACGGCATAGGCGTGGTCGAAGATGAAGGTCGGCACCCCGGCCACACCCATGGCATGGGCGCGGCTGTTGGCCGCCATCACCTCGACGACACCGCTGGATGTTCCCAGTTCGGCCTCCAGCCGCTCGGCGCACAAACCGGCCTCGGAAGCCAGGCGCCGCAGGATCCGGCGATCGCCGATGTCCTCGCCATGCTGGAAGTAGGCCCGGAACACCGTATCCAGCAGGCGTCCCGCCAACGGTCCCTGTCCGGCGGCCAGCAGCAGCCGATGGCTGTCCACCGAGTTGGGCATGCGGCGGATGGCCTCGAAATTGAAGGCGATTCCGGCCGAGCGTCCGGCCAGGGTCACCGCGTCCAGCACCCGCCGCGCCCGATGGGCGCCGCCGAACTTGCGGTCCAGGTACAGGCGCCGGTCGATGCCCCCCGCCGGCATGTCGGGATTGAGCAGGAAGGGATGGTGGCGCACCTCGACCGCCAGACCCGGGCGCTGGGCGAGCGCCTGGTCAAGCCGACGCTGACCGACGAAGCACCAGGGGCACACGGTGTCGAAGACGATGTCTATGCGCATGGTGTCCATCCGCTGACACGATCATTACGGGCGATCAAAATGAAACACCCGCGCGTCCATCCTGACGCAAACCAAGCGTGTCCGGGAGCACAAATACTGTCGCGCGGCCGACGTGGGTCCGGAGCAACATGCCCCGCTCCGGTCGACTCGCGGTGGTCCTCGTGCAGAGACGCATTCAAGGGAGTCCCCCTTGAATGCAAACGTCGCTGCACAAAACGTTGTTTCTAGGGCACTTCCGATCCAGACAAAAGAATGCGGACTGCATCTATTGTCTGGATCAGTGCACTAGCGCTGCCCGGGACCGTTCAGGAGGCGGGCCACCTCCACCGCCGCGTACGTGAAGATGGCGCAGGCGCCCGCCCGCTTGAACGCCAACAGGCTTTCCAGGAGCGCTTTGTCATTGTCCAGCCAGCCGTTGGCCGCCGCCGCCTTGATCATCGCATACTCGCCGCTGACCTGGTAGACGAGTGTCGGCACGGCAAAGGTCTCCTGCACCCGCTGCACGATGTCCAGGTAGGGCAGGCCGGGCTTGACCATGATGGAGTCGGCGCCTTCCTCCAGATCCATGGCGACCTCGCGCAGGGCTTCGTCGCTGTTGGCCGGATCCATCTGGTAGGTCTTCTTGTCTCCCTTCAGCGCGCCGTCGGATCCCAGGGCATCCCGGAACGGGCCGTAGAAGGCGGAGGCATATTTGGGGCCGTAACTCATGATCTGGACGATGTCATGACCCGCGGCTTCCAGCGCGTCGCGGATGATGCCGATGCGTCCGTCCATCATGTCCGACGGCGCGATCACGTCGGCGCCCGCCTCGGCCTGCACCAGGCTCTGGCGGACCAGCATGTCCACGGTCTCGTCGTTGACGATGACGCCATCGCGGACGATGCCGTCATGACCGTCGGAATTGTAGGGATCCAGGGCCACGTCGCAGAACAGGCCGACGTCCGGATGCGCGGTCTTCAGCGCCCGGATGGTCCGGCACATCAGGTTGTCCGGATTGGCGGCCTCGCGCCCGTCCGGGGTCTTCAGCGCCGGGTCGACGCACGGGAACACGGCCAGGGCCTTGACGCCGAGCGCCGACGCTTCCCCCGCCGCGTCCACCAGACGGTCGATGCTCAGCCGCTCGACCCCTGGCATCGAGGGCACGTCCTGACAGCATCCCTTGCCGTCCACCACGAACACCGGCCAGATCAGGTCGGTGACACTCAGGGTGTTTTCGGCGACCAGGTTACGCGACCAGGCGGCGCCCCGCAGGCGCCGCATCCGGGTTCTGGGGAACCGTCCGGTTCCATTCACGACCGCTAGTCCACTCACGACGTCTCCAATGCCTGGCTAAGGTCGGCGATAATGTCGTCGGGATGCTCGATTCCAATCGACAAACGGACATAGCCCGGTGAGACGCCAGATGCAAGCTGGTCTTCTGGCGACAATTGCGAGTGTGTCGTGGTCGCCGGATGTATCGCCAAGGTGCGGGCGTCGCCAATGTTGGCGACGTGATAAATCATCTTCAATGCTTCTATGAAGCGACGCCCGGCGTCGGCCCCGCCGTCGATCTCGAATCCCACCAGCGCGCCGTAGCCCCCCTTGAGCACCGAGTCGGCGCGGCGCCGTGCCTCGCCGTCCTGGAGGCTGGGATGGATCACGCGGGCGGCCTTCGGATGGTCGCGCAGGAAGCGACTGACGATGGTGGCGTTCTCGCAGTGCTGGCGCATGCGCAGGGGCAGGGTCTCCAGGCCCTGGATGATCTGGAAGGCATTGAACGGGCTGAGCGCCGCGCCGATGTCGCGCAGCAGGACGACGCGCATGCGCAGCAGGAAGGCGACGGGCCCCAGCGGCTTGGCCGCCTGGCTCCAGACCGCGCCGTGGTAGCTGTCATCGGGCTGGTTCAAGGTGGGGAAGCGTTCGCCCCAGGCCTCCCAGTCGAAGGTGCCGCCGTCGACGACCACGCCGCCGATGCTGGTGCCGTGGCCTCCCAGGTACTTGGTGGCCGAGTACATGACCACCGCCGCGCCATGATCCAGCGGTCGGCAGAGCACCGGCGCGGCGGTGTTGTCCATGATCAGCGGAATGCCCAGCTCGCGGCCGATGGCCGCCACCTCGGCGATGGGAAACACGTTCAGCTTCGGGTTGGGCAGGGTCTCGGCGTAGAACAGGCGCGTGCGATCGTCCACGGCGCGGCGGAACGCCTCCGGATCGGTCGGATCGACGAAGCGGGCCTCGATTCCCATCTGCCGCAGGGTGTTGGCGAACAGATTCCAGGTGCCGCCGTACAGGTCGGTCGAGGTGACGATGTTGTCGCCCGCCTTGCACAGGTTGAGAACACAGTAGGTGCTGGCCGCCTGCCCGGAGGCGAGCGCCAGGGCCGCCGCGCCCCCGTCCAGCGCCGCCACCCGCCGCTCGAACACGTCCCAGGTGGGATTCATCATGCGTGTGTAGATGTTTCCCAGGTCCTTCAACGCGAACAGGTTGGCCGCGTGTTCGGTGCTGTCGAACTGATAGGACGTGGTCTGGTGGATGGGCACGGTCACGCCGTGGCTGCCCGGGTCGGTGCGGAATCCGGCGTGCACCGCCAGGGTTTCGGGATGGTGCGAGGACAGGACCAAAGGACGCCTCCGTCGGATAGGGATCGTGAGTCACGGAACGGGCAGGATCAAACCATCGTGGAGTCGATGACTCGAACGCAGGTCAAATACGCCTTCATTTTGGTAAAATGTCAAATTATGCAGATTCAATTCGTGAAAATACCCCGCCGCCATCAACTCGGAGTTTGGTGACGGTGACGCCATCGGTTCCAACGGTCAAGGGCCGGCGCCAGGACGCTTTCATAGACCAGCCCGGCCGCCGGCCGGATCCCGGGCCGCGTGACCAGCCAGGCCAGCCACCGATACCGGGGCAGGCGGCGCCACACCTGGACGAAGGCGTCCACCCCGGCGTGCAGGTGGCCGGTCTCGTCGATGGCGTACAGCCGGCGGGTGGCGGCCCGGGCATTGATCCCGTGCGCCGACAGGGCGCCCCGTCCCGCGCTGACATCATGCCAGCCGAGCCCGAGGCCGGCGCGCGCGTCGATGCGCCGGTAGTGGTTGATCTCGGTACGGCAGACCGGGCAGGCGCCGTTGTAGAAAACGGTGAGGTCGGCGCCGGAGCCGGGATCGGCCGCGACGCCGGGCGGCGTGTCGCGCGCGGGCGTGGTCGTCGTCATGGGGCGCATATGGGCGCGCGGGGGTCCCTCGGAAAGGGACCCCCGGGGGACCTCCCCGGGGGTCCTCCATGCTCCGGCCCGGATGTCAAACGCCGTTCAGGAAGTCCCCGTGACGGGCGACGATCTCCGCCACCGCCGTTTGCACGAACCGCTCGCCATCCCGGGGCGTGGCCAGCGAGGGATCGGAGCCCATGCGCCCGTCGGGAAACCGGGTTCGGAAATCGCGCCAGTCGCTGAAGGACGACGACGTGCCGGGATGCGGGTCGAGGGGCGCGATCTTGATGCGGGTGGGATGGATGTACTGGGTGACGGCCACTTCGCTGGGCGTGGCGTGCAGGCCCTCGCGCTCGCCATACAGCTCCTGCTGCAACGCGGCCACCGCCGGCATCAGGAACCAGTTGCACAGCTCGCAGCGCAGGGGCGGGGTGGTGTCCCGCCCGGCGAGCCGCATCTCCTCGTAGATCTCGTAGAACGCCGCCGTCACAGAGGCGATGTTGCCGCCGTGACCGTTGATCACCAGGACCTCCCGGAAGCCATGGGCCGACAGCGACATCACGTAGTCGCGTAGCAGCTGGACCAGGGTGCTTGGGCGCAACGTCATGCTGCCCGGGAAGGCCATGTGGTGATGCGCCATGCCCACCGGAATGCCGGGTCCCACCAGGGTGTCGGTGCGTTGTCCGACCTCCTCGGCGATGGCCTGGGCGGTGATGATGTCGGTGCCGATGAGGCCGGTGGGGCCATGCTGTTCGGTCGATCCGATGGGCAGGATAATGGCACGACGGTGCGTCAGGTAGCGTTCGACCTCGGGCCAGGTGGACAGGTGGAGGAGCACGGTGCGAGACCTTCCGGAAGGGTGATATGGATCGCCCCCCGTCTAGATCGAATGGTTCGACGCGGGCAAGGGCTGATCGGCCGGTTCACACCAGGCCCTGTCCGGCGTGCCGCCGCCCGACGGATGGTCCCGCGCGGACCCCTCGGTGCCCCCGGAAGATCGTTGCCCGCAGAAGGAGCGTTCATGAGCAGTATCGAGTTCCGTTTCGCCCGTGCGCGCCTGTCTCGCGCGGACGACCCTCCCGGTTGTGGGCCGAGTCCACGCCCCCAGCCGGAGTCTCGCGACTCCGGTGGCCGCCTGCGCGCCAGCTATCGGTTCTGGACCCGGGATCTGGTGCGCTTCCAGGATTTGGACCGCCTGGGGCACGTCAACAACGTTTCCTTCGCCATCTATCTGGAGTCGGGACGCGTGGACCTCCTGGAAACCCTCAAGCCCGGCTCGACGGTGGGGCGAGGGATCGGCTGGGTGATCGCGCGCCTGGAACTGGACTTCGTTGGCGAGGCGCACTACCCGGCCGAGGTGGATATTGGCTCGCGCATTCTGCGACTCGGGCGATCCTCTTGCGTCATTGGTCAGGGGTTGTTTATCGGCTCGCGCTGTTTTGGCGAGGCGCAAAACGTGTGCGTGTGGTTCGACACGACCAAGGGAAAGTCCTTGCCCATGCCCATGGATGTGCGCGACGCTCTTGGGGCATACATGCAAGAAGATCCGGTTGGGTTGTGAAACCCTTTCGGCGTCATGCTGACGGACCGGGTGCCCATGGAGGGTCGGAACGACCGTCATGCGGGGGAGAGACGATGATCCTGGTGGTCGAGGACGACCGCGCGCTGGCCCGACATTATGCCACCATCCTGGAGGAGGTGGGCTACCCGGTGACGATCGCCGAAACCGGGCGCGAGGCCCTGCGACAGATGGACGCCGCCTCACCACCACGCGGGATGTTGCTGGATATCCGCCTGCCGGACATCGACGGGCTGGAGGTTCTGACCGAGGTTCGGCATCGTGCCCTGCCCATGGCGGTGGTGGTGGCCACGGCGCATGGCTCGGTGAACACGGCGGTGTCCGCGATGCGGGCCGGCGCCGACGATTTCCTGGTGAAGCCGTTTGATCGGGACCGGTTGCTGTTCACCTTGCGGCACGCGCTGGAGCGGCTGTCGCTGCGAGGCGAGGTGCGGCGCCTGCGGACCGAGACCGGGCGCCCCGCCTTCCACCGCTTCATCGGCGCGTCGCTGGCGATGCAAGGCGTCTATCGGCTGATCGAGGCCGCCGCCGACAGCGGGGCCACGGTGTTCATCACCGGTGAAAGCGGCACCGGCAAGGAACTCTGCGCCGAGGCCCTGCATCGCCAAGGCAACCGCGCCAAGCACGCCTTCGTGGCCATCAACTGTGGCGCCATTCCCCGCGACCTGATGGAAAGCGAGATCTTCGGGCATGTGAAGGGCGCGTTCACGGGGGCGGTTCAGGCGCGCGCCGGTGCCGCCAGCCGGGCCGATGGTGGAACCCTGTTCCTGGACGAGGTGGGGGAACTGCCGCCGGACCTTCAGACCAAGCTGCTGCGGTTCCTTCAGACGGGACGGGTAAGGCCGGTCGGCGCGGACGTGGACCAGGCGGTCTCCTGCCGCATCGTCTGCGCCACCAATCGCGACCCGTGGGCCGAGGTCCGGGCCGGCCGGTTTCGCGAGGATCTCTATTACCGCCTGCATGTGATTCCCATCCACCTGCCGCCGCTGCGCGAGCGGGGCGACGACGCCCTGGAGATCGCCCGCGCCCTGCTGGTTCATTTCGCGGCGGAGGAGGGCAAGCGGTTCTCGGGATTCACGGCGGCGGCCGAAGCCCGCCTGCTGGCCTGCCTGTGGCCGGGCAACGTACGCCAGTTGGAAAACGTGATCCGAACCGTGGTGGTGCTCAACGACGGCGAACTGGTCGAGGAAGGCATGCTGGTCGCGGCCATGGGCGAGGGGCAGGGGGCCCCTGTCGACCCGCCCGGCCCGACGCTTGACGGCGCCGGCCAACAGCACGCTTCAGGATCGTCGGCCGGCATCGCGCCCGGCACCGGCAGCACCGCCGCCATTCGTCCCCTGTGGCAGGTGGAACGGGAGGCCATCGAACGGGCCATTGCCGCCTGTGACGGGAACATTCCGCGTGCCGCCGCGCATCTTGAGGTCAGCGCCTCGACGATTTACCGAAAACGCCAAGTTTGGGCTGAACGCGATGGCGCGGCGGAGTAGGCTGATCGTCACGGTCGTCGTCCGGCCATCCAGGCCCGGAGGGATCACGGTCACGACCGGGGCGGACCATCGGTCAGATCAAGACAGAGGACATCATGAACAGCGCGGACGGGACGGGCGGCGGTGGCGGCGGCGTGCACATGGACGGCCGCGCGGCCCCCTTGCCGCGGGCCGATATCGACGGCATGAAGCGGCGCCTGCACAATCACCTGCGGCACTCCCTGGGGCGCGGGCCGGTGGGCAGCGGCGCCATGGACTGGTACCTCGCGCTCGCTCTGTGTACCCGCGACCTGATGGTCGAGTCCTGGATGGACAGTTCGCACCGCGCCTATCGCAGCGACGCCAAGCGGGTCTACTACCTGTCCATGGAGTTCCTCATCGGCCGGTCGCTGGTGGCCAACCTGCTGGCCAGCGGATCGCTGGAACTCGCCCGCCAGACGCTGACGGACATGGGGCTCGACTTCCAGGCCATCTGCGATTGCGAGCCGGAGGCCGCCCTGGGCAACGGCGGCCTGGGCCGTCTCGCCGCCTGCCTGATGGAGAGCATGGCCACCCTGGGCATTCCGGCCCGGGGGTACGGCATCTACTATGATTACGGCATGTTCTCGCAGTACATTGAGGACGGCCAGCAGGTGGAACTGCCGGAACGCTGGCTGCGCAATGGCAACGTCTGGGCCTTCGAACGCCAGGACCGCACGGTGCCGGTGCGCTTCTTCGGGTACACGCGCGCGGGCGTCGACGCGCACGGCCACGAATCCCATCAGTGGATCGGCAATGACGAGGTGCTGGCCCAGGCCAACGACCTGCTGGTGGCCGGGCATGGCTGCTGGACCGTGAACGCCATCCGCTTGTGGTCGGCGCGGGCGTCGCGGGAGTTCGACCTGAGGCGCTTCAACCAGGGCGACTACATCAACGCCGTGGCCGAGCAGAGCTTTTCCGAGAGCCTGTCCAACGTGCTCTATCCCGATGATTCGACCAGCGTGGGCAAGGCGCTCCGCCTGAAGCAGGAGTACTTTTTCGTCGCCGCCTCGCTGCACGACATCGTGCGGCGCTTCCGCCGCAACCACACCGACTTCACCAAGTTCCCCGAAAAGGTGGCCATCCAGCTCAACGATACCCATCCGGCCCTGGCCGTGCCCGAACTGATGCGCCTGTTCGTGGACGAGCACGGGCTGGACTGGCAGGACGCCTGGGCGCTGTGCACCGGCACCTTCGCCTACACCAACCATACGCTCCTGCCCGAGGCGCTGGAGACATGGCCCGTCGGCCTGCTGGGGGACATGCTGCCGCGTCACCTGGAGATCATTTACGAGATCAACCATCGGTTCCTGGAACGGGTGCGCCGTCGCTCCACCGTTCCCGACGACGCCCGTGTCGCCCGCCTGTCGATGATCCAGGAAGGCGGCGAGCGCCGCGTGCGCATGGCGCATCTGGCCTTCGTCGGCAGCCATCGGGTCAATGGCGTGGCCGCCTTGCACACCCAGTTGATGCGCGCCGGCATCTTCGCCGATCTGCACCACGAGTTTCCCGAGCGCATCGTCAACAAGACCAACGGCATCACGCCGCGCCGCTGGCTGCATGAGGCCAACCGGCCGCTGGCGGGGCTGATCGGCCGCCATGTGGGCGACGGCTGGGTGGCCAACCTGGAGGACCTGCGCGGCCTGCTGCCCCTGGCCGAGGACGCCGGCTTCCAGACCGATTTCCGCGCCGTCAAGCGGCTCAACAAGGAGGCGCTCAGCGCCTACATCAAGCAGTCCGTGGGCGTCGAGGTGGATCCCGACAGCCTGTTCGATGTGCAGGTCAAGCGCATCCACGAGTACAAGCGCCAGCTTCTGAACGTGCTGCACGTGGTCACCCTGTACAACCGCATTCGGGACGGGGACGCCGGCGCCGACGATCAGCCGCCGCGCACCGTCATCCTCGCGGGCAAGGCGGCGCCGGCCTACTACATGGCCAAGCTGATCGTTCGCCTGATCCACGACGTCGCCCGGGTGATCAACGCCGACCCGGTGGTGGCCGGCCGGCTGCGCCTGGTGTTCGTGCCCAACTACAACGTGTCGGTGGCCGAGCGCATCATTCCGGCGGCCGACCTGTCCGAGCAGATCTCCACCGCCGGCACCGAGGCGTCCGGGACCGGCAACATGAAGCTGGCGCTGAACGGCGCCCTGACCATCGGTACCCGCGACGGCGCCAATATCGAGATCGGCGACGAAGTGGGCGAGGACAACATCTTCTTCTTCGGGCTGGAGGCCGCGCAGGCGGAGGCGCTGCGCCACAACGGCGGGCACGACCCGTGGCGCTACTACACCGGTGATCCGGAGTTGCACCGGGTGCTGGACATGATCGGCCGGGGGGCGTTCTGCCACGATGACCCCGACCGCTACCGGCCCATCGTCGACAGCCTGACCCGGCATGGGGATCACTATCTGCTGATGGCCGATTACGCGGACTACATTGCCACCCAGGAGCGTGTGGGGACGGCATGGCGTGACCAGGACACCTGGACCCGCAAGGCCATCCTCAACGTCGCCCGCATGGGGCGGTTTTCCAGCGATGTCACGGTCATGGACTACGCCCAGGACATCTGGAAGGTTTCCGCCCGCCTGGAAGAGGGCGAAACCGTCGGATGATGGCGCCCGCCGCGCGATGAGTCCGGCGCCCTGGTCGGCGCCGGACTCAGAACAGCCGCAGGGTGGCGTTCGTGTGGGGAACCGCGACGGGCGCGGGGGCGGCGGGCGGCGACGCGGCGCGGACCGGCCGGGCGACGACGCGCGCCGGTGCCGCCGGCCGGGGTCGCGGGGGGCTCGCCCGGGCGATCCGCACGTTCGGATCCTTGGGCGAATAGATGAAGCCCAGCGCCGGATAGACGCGGCCATAGGCCCCCACGGCGGGGTGCTTGAAGCGCACGGCCGTCCAGTCGTTGCCCGATGAGACGTCGATCACGGGCATGTGCGTGTACACGCGTCCCCGGGTTGCGCCGGTCCAGCCCCAATTGGCATGACTGACGCGGATTTCACGCGGTCCGACCAGACCCGTGACCACACCGATATGGCCGTCCGACAAACGCCGGGTGGGTTTCAGGGCCAGCACGGCATAAGGGGCCGGGCGGTTGCCACGCGCGTAGCGGCCGGACGCCTGCCCCCACCAGGTGTCGGCATCGCCCCGGATGGAGATGCCCGAGATCTGCCGCGCATAGGGCACGCACCAGACGAAGCGCTCGCCGCCGGTATAGGTGGGCACGGGGTAGAGCCCGGCCTCATGCCCCACGTCCGGGCCACCGGCGCAGGCGCTCAACGCCATCCCCAGGCACACGATCGCTCCCGCCCGCACGGCCCGGCGGGGCAGGGGGGGCATCGCGACGTTGCCAAGGCGTCTCTTTGCACGGGAGAACAAGGCCATAGGGCACCTCATTCACATTGTGAACGAGGATACCCCTGTAATCTTTTGAAAGTCAACGGTTTTTTGGCTCTGTCACGGCGGCGTGGGTCGCGACGGACGCGACTACCGCCCCGTCCACGTCGGCGGACGCTTGCCCAGGAAGGCGTCGATGCCCTCCTCGGCGTCGCGGGCCATCATGTTGGTGGTCATCACCTCGCTGGCATAGGCGTAGGCCTCGGCCAGGGGCATGTCGCGTTGGCGATAAAAGGCGTCCTTGCCGATGGCCAGGGTCAGCGGCGACTTGCCCACCAGCCCCTCGGCCATCTCGCGCACCGTGGCGTCCAGGTCGGCGGCGGGCACCACCCGGTTGACCAGCCCGAAGGCTTGCGCCTCGTCGGCATCGATGGGACGGCCGGTCAACAGCATCTCCATGGCCTGCTTGCGGCCCACGTTGCGAGACAGGGCGACCATGGGGGTGGAGCAGAACAGGCCGATGTTGACGCCGGGTGTGGCGAAGCGGGCGCCCTCGGCGGCCACCGCCAGGTCGCAGGTGGCCACGAGCTGGCAGCCGGCGGCCGTGGCCATGGCGTGCACCCGGGCGATCACCGGCTTGGGCAGGCGCACGATGGCCAGCATCAGGTCGGAGCACTGGCGGAACAGCGCTTCGTAGGTCTCGCGGCCCGGGTTGGCGCGCACCTCTTTCAGGTCGTGGCC
Source organism: Roseospira visakhapatnamensis (assembly GCF_014197915.1). Classification (GTDB taxonomy): domain Bacteria; phylum Pseudomonadota; class Alphaproteobacteria; order Rhodospirillales; family Rhodospirillaceae; genus Rhodospira; species Rhodospira visakhapatnamensis. Next base: position 22,256 of record NZ_JACIGK010000031.1, on the reverse strand, counting down.
GGCGCAGAAGGCCGGGCCATTGGCCGCCAGGATCACCACTTTCACGGAGTCATCGGCGGCGATGTCGGCGACGGCCTTCCGAAGGGCGGCCATCAGGCCCACCGAGAGGGCATTGCGCGCCGCCGGCCGGTTGAGGGTCAGCGTCGCCACGCCGTCCCGATCGTCGCGCAGGAGAAGGGGCTCGTCGGGCTGATCGGACGCGGAGGTCGATGGGGCGGTCGATGGGGCGGTCGACGGGGCGGCGGGGGCGGTCATCACGGTCCTCCCTGTGGTCTGGCGGCCCTGTGGTCTGGCGCCGGCGGGGCGCCGGGGTCAGGGTTCGGTGATGGAGAACGGAACGTCCCGCGTCACGGATCCCCCGCCGATGGTGTCCCGCACCGTCAGTTGCAGCAGATAGTCGGCCGGTGGCAGGCCCTCGGTCTGGAACGACGCGGTCATGTAGACCGCCGTCGACGGGACGTGGAAGGTGAACGGGAAGTCGGCGAAGTTGCGTTGGCCCCCCAGTATCGTCCCCTCGCCGTTCAGCACCAGGAAGTCGGCGGCCAGACCCATGGAGTACACGCCCTCGGCGAACTCGTACTGAAGGCCGATGGGCTCGATGTACAGGTGCAGGGGTTCCCCGGCGGGGTAGGGGCCTTGCTCGCGGGGCTCGTAGTCGCGATAGCCCTCGGCCTGTCCGGTGGCCTGCGACACCATCACCAGGTCCAGGGGCGCGGCGCTCCACACCGCCAGCGTGGCCTCGCGCAGGGCGTCCACGGCCTCGGCCGGCTGACCGGCCGTGATCCGTTCGGCGGCGCGGGCCACGGCCGCGCGCGCGTCCCCTGGGGCCACCGCCGCCGGGCCGGCCGCGACCTCCGATCCGACCGCCACCGTGGCGGCGCTCAACGCCAGTCCCAGCCCCATCCCCCGGGCCATGCCCCGAGGCGCCGTGATGCCCAGCCAACGGCTGGCGGCGCGGGTCTTGTCTGCTGCTTCCATGCCGTGCTGTCCCCCTCTGATGGACCGCGCCCCTTGTTCAGGGGTCGATCCGTGATCGCGGTGGCGCGGGACCGGTTCGGCGGTGTGCACGCACAGCGTCATTCCGTGTTCCATACGGTGCCGTCTAGATCTATGCTGACTGTCCACGCGCCCTCTCATCGAGACTATAGACGCCCATGTCCCGAATTTCATTGCCAGAGTTCACCGCCATCCTGGACCGGGAACTGCCGATCACGCGGCTTCTGGGCATCCATACCGAGGCCATCACGCACGGACAGGGGCGGTTGCGCATGATCTACAACCCGGATTTGGTGCGTCCCGGCGGCACCGTGGCCGGACCGGCGATGATGGCGCTTGCGGACGTGGCCATGTACGCGGTGGTGCTCAGCCTTTTGGGTCCGGTGGAACTGGCGGTGACCACCAACCTGCACATTAACTTCCTGCGCAAGCCGGCCCCGGGCGACATCCTGGCCGAGGCGCGCGCGCTGAAAGGGGGAAAACGGCTGACCGTGGTGGAGGTGGAACTCTACTCGGGGACCGCGCCCGGTGATGCGGACCGCGCGCTGGTGGCGCATGTGACCGGCACCTATTCGGCGCCGCCCAATCCCGACGCGGCGGCGGTGTCCCGGGCCATCGAGGCCGGGTCCTGGGAATAGGGTATCCAGATACCTTACGCGCCAATCATCTGAGTTCGCCTGCTTTTCGCGGTTGACAGCGGGGATGTCGATGACTTAGACAGCCTCTCCACGCGGCGACCCCCGTCCATCGGGCGCCCCGCGACCCGTTTCCTTCCCAGTCCCAGCAACAGTCGCCAGCGGCGCGGACGGAGAGCCGAATGAAGACCTATTCCGCCAAGCCGAGCGAGGTGGAGCGCAAGTGGTACCTGATCGACGCCGAGGGCGTCGTTTTGGGCCGCCTGGCCGCCACCGTCGCCACCCTCCTGCGGGGCAAGCACAAGCCCATGTACACCCCGCACATCGATACCGGGGACCACGTGGTGGTCATCAATGCCGACAAGGTGCGCCTGACCGGCCGCAAGCTGACCCAGAAGCGGTTCTATTGGCACACCGGCTATCCCGGCGGCATCAAGAGCAAGACCATGGAGCAGATCCTGGACGGCAAGCACCCGCAGCGGGTGGTCGAAAAGGCCATCGAGCGCATGGTGCCGCGTGGTCCCCTGGGTCGTGCCCAGCTCCGCAAGCTGCGGGTCTACACCGGCGGCGAGCACCCCCATACGGCCCAGCAGCCCGAACCGCTGGACCTGGCCGCCCGCAACCCGAAGAACAAGAGGAGTCACTGATCCATGGCCGATGAACGCGTGGGCCTGGACGGCCTCAAGGACGCCCTGCGGGACGGTGCCGCCGCGGCGGCCGCCGTGGCCGCGACGCCGGGCGTCGTGTCTCCGGAGGGCGCGCCCCAGCGCGAGCCGCAGCGCGACGCGATGGGTCGCGCCTATGCCACCGGTCGCCGCAAGAACGCGGTGGCGCGGGTGTGGGTGAAGGCCGGGAGTGGCCGCATCACCGTCAACGGTCGCCAGCTGGAGACCTACTTTCCGCGCCCGGTGCTGCGCATGGTGATCAACCAGCCCTTCGTGGTGACCGCCACCATGGGGCAGTTCGACGTCGTCTGCACCGTCAAGGGCGGCGGCCTGTCGGGTCAGGCGGGCGCCCTGCGCCATGGCCTGAGCCATGCCATGAGCCGCTGGGATCCGACCCTGCGGCCGTCCCTGAAGGCCCAGGGCTTCCTGACCCGGGACTCGCGTGTGGTGGAGCGCAAGAAGTACGGTCGCCGCAAGGCCCGCCGCAGCTTCCAGTTCTCCAAGCGCTGACCCTGGGGCCGGTGCCCTGCCGGCCACCTGGACGACCGAGGGGGGCGTGCCCGGGCACGCCCCCCTTTTCGTGGTGTCCGGCATGGTCGGGGGGTGGACGCCGGTCGCCTCCGGCCGTCTCCTGTGTTGACTCCGCGCCTGTGCCCGCGAACGCTGATGCGCGCGCCGCCCGAATCATGCGACGACAGGTCCCGTCATGAACCGTCGCCCGATGACCCGGCCCCCGACGAGACACCCCCGGACTTGAACGTGAAACACCGACTCGCGCCGTCAAGGGAGAAGCCATCCATGTCGTTCCACCGCCGCGGCCTCGGCCGCACCGTTGCCGCCGCCGCGCTGGCCTGCGGCCTGTCACTGGGCCTGACCAGCCTGGCTGATCAGGCGCGGGCCGAGACCTTGCGCATCACCTTGCAACTGCCGATGAAGCATCATCTCGGCCAGAACATGCGGGTGTTCAAGGACCTGGTCGAGGAGAAGAGCGGTGGCGACCTGACCGTCGAGATCTATGATTCGGCGCAGCTCTACAAGGACAAGGAGGTACCGCAGGCCGTCTCCTCCGGCGCCATCGAGATGGGCGTGGCCTCCTTGACCCGGTTCGCCGGCACCATCCCGGCCGTGGATCTCTTCTACGTGCCCTTCACCTTCCCCACCTATGACAGCCTGTTCAAGGCCACCGCCAAGGACGGCCCGGTGCGGGGACCCATCGACGCCGCCATCCTGGAGACCGGCGCCCGCGTGCTGTGGTGGCAGGCCTATGGCAGCGCCGTGATGCTGTCCAAGGACACGCCGCTGCGCACACCGGCCGACATGCAGGACCTCAAGGTCCGGGTGTTCGGCAAGACCCTCGGCGATTTCGTCGAGGCCGTGGGCGGCGTGCCGACCCTGATCTCCGGGTCCGAGCAGTACATGGCCTACCAGCGCGGCACCGTCGACGCCGGCTTGACCGGCATCACCGCCGTGACCGGCCGCAAGCTGTGGGAGGTGATGGACACCGTGACCGTGGCCAACGTGGCGGCCATCGAGTTCGTGGTGCTGATCAACGAGGATGTGTGGCAGGGCCTGAGCGATGAGCACAGGGCCATCATCACCGAGTCCGCCGCCGCCGCCGAGACCTGGATCAACGAGCGGATCCAGGTGATCGAGGCCGAGGCCATCAAGGAAACCCGCGAGCACGCCAACGTCGTGGAACTGACCGACGCGGATCTGGCCGCCTGGGACGGGGCCGTGGAACCGGTACGCGACAGTTACCTCGCGGCCACCGGCGACCTCGGCCGGCAGCTTCTGGACGCCGCCCGCGACCTGCGCCCCTAGGGCACTGATCCAGACAAAAGATGCCGTCCGCGTTCTTTTGTCTGGATCGAAAGTGCACTGGAAACAATGTGTTGTGCGCCGCCGTCGGGCCGCGTCCGAACGCGGTCCCCGAGGGCGGGCGGGGACCGTGGCGGGTTCTGAGCGATGATCCATCCGAACGCGGGTCCCGCCCCGCGTCGAGGCCCCACGGCCCCGCCCTCTCGGTGAGGTCGGTGTGTCCGGGTTCGCCGTCATGGCGCCCCGCTCCCTTGCTTGCAGGTGCTCTCCGCCGATGCGCGCCCTCGACCAAACCAGTCACGTCCTGGGCCAACTGGCCGCCTGGCTGTTCGTGGCCATTGGCCTGATGGTCTCCTACGATGTGTTCCTGCGCTACGTGTTCAACGCCCCCACCAAATGGGCGCTGGAGATCTCCGAGTTCCTGTTGCTGTGGGCCACGTATCTGGCCGCCGCCTCGGTGTTGCGGCAGCGCCAGAACATCCGCATCACGCTGCTGTACGACAAGCTGGGCGCCACCGGACGGCGGCTCTGCGATAGCCTGGCGCTGGTGATCATCGCGGTCTTCAGCGGCGTGGTGGTGGCGCATGGCATCGACATCGTCGGTGATTCGATCGCGCAGGGACGGCGGACCTCCACCATGTTGCAGGTGCCGAAGTGGATGACGGAGGTCGCCATCCCGGTGGGCTTCGGCCTGCTGCTGGCGCAGGCCCTGGTGGAGCTTGGCCGCCTCTGGACGGGGACCGCGCGGGATCGCGACGGTGCCGGTGACGGCCACGGCCGGGGGGAGGGGCGCTCATGACCGCCGTGGCGATCCTGGCCGCGCTGCTGGCCCTGCTGGCGCTGGGCGTGCCCATCGCCTTCACGCTGGGCATGCTGGGGCTGTCGCTGCTGTACCTGGCGGACTTCAACCTCGTCATGGTGCCCCAGGCGCTCTACAGCTCCATGGACAGCTTCATCCTGGTGGCCGTGCCGCTGTTCCTGCTGATGTCCAACGTGCTGCTGAAGTGCGGCGTGGGGCGCGACCTGTTCGCCGCCGTGCAAAGCTGGGTCGGTCACTGGCCCGGCGGGCTGGGGGTGGCGACCATTCTGTCCTGCGCCATCTTCTCGGCCATTTCGGGCTCGTCGGTGGCCACGGCCGCGACCATCGGCACCGTGGCCATCCCGGAGATGATCGAGCGCGGCTACAACCGCCGCTTCGTCTACGGCCTGCTGGCCGCCGGCGGCACCCTGGGGATCCTGATCCCGCCGTCGATTCCGCTGATCATCTACGGCGTCATCACCGAAGAGAGCATCGGCGACCTGTTCCTGGCCGGTGTCGGGCCGGGGCTGGCGCTGGCCGGCATCTTCATCGTCTATTCCATGCTGCTGGCCCGGTTCGGGCGCGGCTTCACGCGCGTCCCCCGGGCCTCCGCCACCGAGCGCGGCGTCGCCACCCTGCGGGCGCTGCCGAGCGTCGCCCTCGCGGCCTTCATTTTGCTGGGGATTTATCTGGGCATCTTCACGCCCACCGAGGCGGCCGGGGCGGGCTTCGCGCTGTCGCTGGTGATCGTCGCCGCCATGGGGCGGCTGACCTGGGCACGCCTGCGCCAGGCGGTCACCGAGTCCATGAACACCACGGTGAGCATCCTGCTGATCCTGGCCGGGGCCAAGCTGTTCGGCAAGGCGATCACGCTGTACCGCATCCCTCAGGACATCTCCACCTTCCTGACCACCAACATCTCCGAGCCGGCGCTCTTCGTGGCCGTGGTGGCCGGCGTGCTGCTGGTGATGGGGCTGTTCCTGGAAAGCCTGTCCATGCTGCTGGTCATGGTGCCGGTGCTCTATCCGGCGCTGATGCCCATGGGACTGGATCCGGTGTGGTTCGGCATCTTCTTCGTGGTGCTGATCGAATGCGCCCTGATCACGCCGCCCGTCGGCTTGAACCTGTTCGTCATCCAGGCGGTGGCCCGCGCCCGCATCACCGACGTGGCGGCGGGGGTCTGGCCCTTCGTGCTGTTCATGCTGGGTATCGCGGCGGTGTTGTACCTGGTGCCGGACCTGGCCCTGTACCTGCCGTTCCGGCTTTAGGGTCCGTTGATGGGCGGGGCGGGCCGCCGGCGATGTGGACCTTGACCGCGACCGGCGGCTGCGCCACTGTCCCGGGCTCCCGGGGCGCGCCAAGTCACGCCGCGCCGCCGTCTGGCGGTCCGGCCGAGGGCGCGTTCCGGAGTAATCCTTAGTGCCACCCCGAGGGGCTCCGCCCGCCATGCAAAGCGACTTCTACCGCGTCAAGCGGCTGCCACCCTATGTCTTCGCCGAGGTCAACGCCATGAAGGCGCGCGCCCGCGCCGAGGGCGAGGACATCATCGACCTGGGCATGGGCAATCCCGACCAGCCCACCCCCGCGCACATCGTCGAGAAGCTGACCGAGGCCGCCGCCAACCCGCGCGCCCATCGCTACTCGGCCTCGCGCGGCATTCCCGGGTTGCGGCGGGCCCTGGCGGCCTACTATGACCGGCGCTTCAACGTGGCCGTGGATCCGGACACGGAAGTGATCGTCACCCTGGGGTCCAAGGAGGGGCTGGCCAACCTGGCCCAGGCCATCACCAGCCCGGGCGACATCGTGCTGGCCCCCAATCCGAGTTATCCGATCCACGCCTTCGGCTTCATCATCGCCGGCGGCTCGGTGCGGCATATCCCCTGCGAGCCCGACGCCACCTTCCTGGAGGCGCTGGAACGCGGTGTCCAGCATTCGGTGCCCAAGCCGATCGCCGTGCTGCTGAACTATCCGTCCAATCCGACGGCGCTGGTGGCCAACCTGGACTTCTATGGGCAGGTGGTGGACTTCTGCCGCCATCACGGCATCTGGATCCTGTCCGATCTGGCCTATTCGGAGATCTACTTCAACGATCAGCCGCCGCCGTCGATCCTGCAGGTGCCCGGCGCCCGCGAGGTGGCCGTGGAGTTCACCTCGCTCTCCAAGAGCTACAGCATGCCGGGCTGGCGGATCGGCTTCGCGGCCGGCAACCGTGCCCTGATCGGGGCGCTGACGCGCATCAAGTCCTACCTGGACTATGGCGCCTTCACGCCGATCCAGGTGGCGGCCACGGCGGCGCTGAACGGCCCCCAGGAGTGCGTGAGCGAGATCCGCGCCCTGTACAAGGACCGCCGCGACACCATGGTGGAGTCACTGGCCCAGGCCGGCTGGGAGATCCCGTCGCCGCCGGCGACCATGTTCGCCTGGGCGCCGCTGCCGCCGGCCTTCGCTCACATGGGGTCGCTGGAGTTTTCCAAGCTTCTGCTTCAGGAAGCCAAGGTGGCCGTCTCGCCGGGCATCGGGTTCGGCGAGCACGGCGACCAGCACATCCGTATCGCGCTCGTCGAAAACCGTCAGCGCATCCGGCAAGCGGCCAGGAATATCAAACTGTTCCTTTCGAACTATGACAAAGTCCTTGAGGACTCGGAACGCAAACGCGCGGAGGCTTGAGATCCCCCATGGCGATGCCCCCCAGGATCGTTCCCCATAGCAACGCCCCCCTTCGGGTGGCCATCGCCGGCCTGGGAACGGTCGGCGCGGGCACCGTCCGGCTGTTACAGGACCACGCCGACCTGATCACCGCGCGCTGCGGCCGGCCTGTCGAGATCACGGCCGTGTGCGCGCGCGACCGGACCCGGGATCGCGGCTGCGACCTGTCGGGCATCGCCTGGTTCGATGATCCCGTGGCCATGGCCCGCGAGGGCGGGGCCGACGTGGTGGTGGAAGTGATCGGCGGCACCAGTGGCGCCGCCCGGGACACGGTCGAGGCGGCGCTGGCCAGCGGGTGCTCGGTGGTCACGGCTAACAAGGCGCTGCTGGCGGTGCACGGGCTGGATCTCGCGCGCGCGGCCGAGCAGGCCGGCGCCCATCTGGCCTACGAGGCGGCCGTGGCCGGCGGCATCCCGATCATCAAGGCCCTGCGCGAGGGGCTGGCGGGCAACCGCGTGCGGCGCATCTACGGCATCCTCAACGGCACCTGCAACTACATCCTGACCACCATGCAGGAGACGGGACGCGGCTTCGACGACGTGCTGGGCGAGGCGCAACGCCTCGGGTACGCCGAGGCCGACCCCAGCTTCGACGTGGATGGCGTGGACGCCGCGCACAAGCTGGCCATCCTGACCAGCCTCGCCTTCGGCCGACCGGTGGATTTCCCGGCCGTGTCCATCGAGGGCATCCGCCGCGTCGATGCCATGGACATCGCCTTCGCCGATGCCCTGGGCTACCGCATCAAGCTGCTCGGCGTGGCCGAGGACACCGAGCACGGGGTGTTGCAGCGGGTGCACCCCTGCCTGGTGCCGAAGGGAGGCTCGATCGCCTCCGTCGACGGTGTCTACAACGCCGTGGTGATGGAAGGGGACCATGCCGGCCGCTCCATGCTGGAGGGGCGCGGCGCCGGGGCGGGGCCGACCGCCTCGGCGGTGGTGGCCGACATCATGGACCTGACGTGCGGCCGGACGGCGCCGGCCTTCGGTGTGTCGGTGGACGACCTGAGGCAAGGTCCGTCGGCGCCGATCGAGACGCATGTGGGCGCCTACTATGTCCGGTTGATGGTGGTGGATCGGCCGGGGGTCTTCGCCGACATCGCCACGGCGTTGCGTGACGCGCAGGTCTCCATGGAGTCCATCCTGCAGCGGGGCCACGATCCGGGCGAGACGGTGCCGGTCGTCATGACGCTGCACAAGACGGTGGAAGCCGCCGCCATCCGCGCGCTGACCCATATCAGCCGCATTGAGGCGGTCGTCGAGCCGCCCTGCCTGATCCGCATTGAGGACGTATAACCTCTGCGCGCTGTGCATGCATCGGTCCGCCGCGTTGTGTTACACTCTCGAAACCGTTCGTCCCGTGGTGTGAGTCCAGGCGGGATTTATAGTACCAGCGGAGGATGAGTGTGACTCATCCTCCGCTGGGCGCCTTGCAGGCGCCCGAATGGTCAAGATCCTGGCACCGCAAGGCGGTGCCAGGGCGGCACCGGCCCGCTCCCCCACCCGGCCACCCCAAGTATACTGCCGTGGGTGGCCGGGTGGGGGAGCGGGCCGGCCACGGACTGCAACGGTCATTCTCAATGACCGTTGGTATAAGGGACAGTCTTGCGTGCCTTTCCTCGACCCGCCGAGAGTCCAATGATCGCCGATGCCTCGCTTCATGTTCTCAACCGCAATCTAGTTTTGGAAATGGCCCGGGTGACCGAGGCGGCCGCCCTGGCCGCCGCCCGCCACCTGGGACGCGGCGATGATCGCGCCGCCTTCCGCGCCGCCAGTCACGCCATGTGGGTGACGCTGAATGGGGTGGACATCACCGGCCGGGTGATCATCGGGGATGATCACCCCGTGGAATCCGGCGAGAACGAGTCCACGGCCGGCGTCAGCGAGGGAACCACGGTGGGCACCAGCGGAGGCCCGGCGGTGGAGGTCGCGGCGCAACCCCTGGAAGGCGCGACCATCTGCGCCACGGGCGCCCCCAACTCGCTGGCGTTGCTGGTCATCGCCGAGCCGGGGGGCATCACCCCGGCGCCCCCCGGCACCTACATGGAAAAGATCGTGGTCGGTCCGGGCGTGCCCGATGGCGTGCTCAGCCTCGACCAGCCGCCCGGCGACAACGTGCGCGCGCTCGCCAGGGTCAAGGGCCTGGAGCCGGCCGACCTGGTGGTGTGCGTCCTCGATCGTCCCCGCAACGAGGCCGTGGTCGCCGCCGTCCGCAAGGCGGGCGCCCGCGTGCAACTGATCCAGGACGGCGACGTCTCGGGCAGCCTGGCCACCGCCGATCCCTTCAGTGGGGTGGACATGCTGATGGGCAGTGGTGGCGCGCGCGAGGGCATCCTGTCGGCCGCCGCCATGCTGTCCCTGGGGGGATGGATGCAGGGCCGACCGCTGGTGCGCGACGCCGCCGACCGCAAGGCGTTGCGGGCCGCCGGCCTGACCGACGTGGACCGCACCATGGACCTGGCCGACATGGTGCACGGCGAGGTCATGTTCGCCGCCACCGGCGTGACCGATGGCGGCGTGTTGCGGGGGGTTCGCTTCCACAGTGGAACCGGCATCACCCACTCTCTGGTGGCACGCACCACCTCGGGCACCGTGCGCCGGATCGAGGCCCATCACGACCTGGGCCGCAAGGGGCCGGAGATCCGGTCGTCGTGACCGGCGGCGCGCCGCCCGCGACCGTCGCGGCCACCCGGGAGACCGAGTCCGGGGCGCCGGAGCCGTGGCGACGCCGCTCCGTGCTGGGGCGGCGCTGGCGCGCCCGTCCGGTCGACGAGCGGCTCGCGGAGGCCCTGTCGCAGCGGCTTGGCCTGCCCGAGGTGGTGGGACGTCTGCTGGCCGGCCGGGGAGTCGACCTGGATGATGCCCCGACGTTCCTCGACCCCAGCATGCGCGCGCAACTGCCCGACCCGTCGTCCTTTCGCGACATGGACGCGGCGGTGGCCCGCCTGGGCCGCGCGGTGCGGGACGGCGAGACGATTGCCGTGTTCGGCGACTACGATGTGGACGGCGCGACGTCCAGCGCGGTGTTGCGGCGGTTCCTGGAGGCCGTTGGCGCCCGGGTCCTGGTTCATATTCCCGACCGACTGACGGAGGGCTATGGTCCCAACGGGCCGGCCCTGAGGTCCCTGCGCGACAAGGGCGCGGGCGTGGCGGTGACCGTGGACTGCGGCATCACCGCCTTCACCGCCCTGACCGAGGCACGCGCCGCCGGCCTGGACGTGATCGTGATTGATCATCATAGCCCGGGGGACCGCCTGCCCGAGGCGATCGCGGTGGTCAATCCCAAGCGGCACGACGAGACCACGCCTCATACGGATCTGGCCGCCGTGGGTGTGGCCTTCCTGCTGGTGGTCGGGCTCAACCGGCATCTGCGCGAGGCCGGCTGGTATGCCGGGGACGCCGGGCGGACCGCGCCGGACCTGATGGCCTTGCTGGATCTGGTGGCCCTGGGCACGGTGTGCGACGTGGTGCCACTGGTGGGGCTGAACCGCGCCTATGTGGTCCAGGGGCTGCGGGTGATGGCCCGGCGCGGCAACGCCGGCCTGGCCGCCCTGGCCGACGTGGCCGGCGTGACGGAGGCGCCCACGGCCTACCACCTCGGCTACGTCCTGGGACCGCGCGTCAACGCCGGCGGCCGGGTGGGCGAGGCGCCCATGGGCATGCGGTTGCTGTCCACGGCCGATCCGACGGAGGCTCGGCGGCTGGCCGAGGCCCTGGACGGATTCAATCGCGATCGCAAGGAGATCGAGGCCCAGGTGCTGCTGGAGGCCATCGAGCAGGTGGAGGGTCGCCCGGCCGCCCACGACGGCCCGCTGGTGATGGCGGCGGGGGAGGGGTGGCACCCCGGCGTGATCGGCATCGTCGCCAGCCGCCTCAGGGAGCGGTTCGGGCTGCCCGCCTGCGTGGTGGCCATCGAGGGCAACCATGCCAAGGGCTCCGGCCGCTCGGTTCCGGGGCTGGACCTGGGACGCGCCGTCATCGCCGCGCGCGAAGCCGGGGTGCTGACCCTGGGAGGCGGGCACCCCATGGCCGCCGGATTCAGCCTGGACCCGGATCGACTCGATGCCCTCCACGCCGCCCTGGCGACTCACCTGGCCGATCAGATGGGGCCGGACGGCGCGCTGCTGGACGCGCCGATGGACCTGGACGGCGTGCTGACGGTGGAGGGCGCCAACGCCGACCTGCTGGCGCGCCTGGATCAGGTGGCCCCCTTCGGTCCGGGCAACCCCGAACCGGTGTTCGCCATCACCGACGCGCGCATCGTCCATGCCGACGTGGTGGGCATGGGGCATGTGCGCTGCGCCCTGGAGGGCCGGGCCGGTGGCCGACTCAAGGCGATTGCCTTCAAGGCCGCCGACGAGGACCTTGGTCAGGCGTTGCTGTGCGGCCGTGGCACCGTGGTCCACATGGCGGGCACGCTGCGGCTCGACCGCTGGCAGGGCCGGGTGCAACCGCAACTCGTCGTCAGCGACATGATGGCGGCGATGGAGCGCCCGACGGCCCGGACCATCGCCGTTTCCGCCGACATCCAAACCGCGTGAGAATCGCCGACCGTGACTATCGGTCGGGGCAGGGATGCAGTATCGTGAACCCGCCCGGCCCCGGATCGACCCCGCGTCGCTCGGAGAGCCCGGGCTCTCGACGAGGAGGCCAGCGCGCGCCATGGCACGCACACCGGCATCGCCACCCCGACCACCGCCACCGGCCGCCAACCGCAACCGATCCGGCGAAGCGGCCAAGAAGGGGGGTGCGCGGGACAAGGCCGGACAGGACAAGCGGGCGAGCCACAAGGGCGGACAGGAGAGGGCCGGACAGGCCCACGTCATTCAGACCATCAATGAAACCCTGCGGGGGCCGGTGCTGGAGATCTACCGGTCGCTGTTGCCGCCGCTGCGCACCATGGACTACGAGGGGATCCTGGCCACCCCGACGCTGGTGGACGGCTGTCTGAGGCTGTTCGAGAAACGGCGCGACCTGTTCGCCGCCCTGCTGGTCACGGAGACCGGCGCGCCGGTGACCGATGACGATACGCCGCTGCGCTGCGGCCGGTCGGTCACCGATATCCGGACCCTGGTGGTCCGCACGGCGGCGAAGAAGTACTTCCGGGCTCACGGGGACCGCATCCACAACGCCGATGAGACCAAGGCCCGCGCGGGCGGTACGGTGAGTGCCTCGCTCGTGGCGCGTCTGTTCGACCTGGTGGCCCGCTTGTGGCCGAGCCGGGACGGACGCAAGCCGGCCTCGGATCCGGCGCGGAAGCCCACCGACAAGGGTGGCGCGGACCGGCTGTACGAGGCCATGGCGCCCTACCTGCGCCATCCGTGGCAGGTCCCGCTGATACCCTACTATGTGGCCTTGCCGCGTACGCTGGTCGCCGAGATGGGCGAGGGGCTGTTGAGCCTCCGTCGACCCGATGACCTGGAATCCCTGCTGCGCATCGGGCGCGCCGACTTCAACGAGGCCCAGGCCATCTGCGGCGATCTGTCGCGCGAGATGCTGGACACCAATCCCCGCGCGGCCCAGGGCGTGACCCGCGCCGGCGGCAAGGAGTACGAACGCCTGCGGAGCGGCCTGCACGCGCACATGGGGCCGCGGTTCTGGACGGTGTTCGCCGAGCTCGATGTGCTGGACAGTCTTCGCACCAAGAGCACCGCCGACATCGTCGAGATGGCCACCCACCTGGATCGGATCGGATCCAACAGCGTGGACTCCCTGGTCAAGTTCTTGCAGCGGCCCCAGATCGCACCGTTCCTGCGTGTCGCCGACGCGGTGCTGGGTCGCGAGGTGTTCGATACCGTGTTTGGCGTTCCGGGAAACCCGAAGCTGGCGCGCGCGTTCGCCCAGAAGGCCGCGCAACTGCGCGTGGATCGCGACGATCCGGAAGACTTCGACCGCAAGCTGACCTTTGTTTTCCAGGCCTATCGGACGGCGCCGGACGAGTTCGCCAAGGCCCTGTAGTCAGGGCGGTAGCGGACACGTGTGGTCGCCGTAGCTGATGAGTGTGACTCATCCGCCCCCGGGCGCCTTGCAGGCGCCCGGATGTTTCAGATCTTGGCACCGCAAAGCGGTGCCAGGGCGACCCCGGCCCGCTCCCCCTGCGGGTCGGTGTCCGGGGGGGGCGGTCGCCAACCAGACCGGCGGCGTCCTCGACGAGTTCCCGCGACTCGTGTCGCGCTGCCGGGCCGCGCCGCGCCCGCATGGCCGGCTTGACCCCCGGGATGGACGGACGCCGGGTGCCCCCTCGGTCCGGATCCCTCGTGGATCCGTTCGGAACCGTGTCGGGCGTGCCGTGTTCAGTCCAGCTTGACCTCGCCATGACGAAAGGGAATCCAGTCCATGTATTCGGTTCGGAACTGAAGCCCATACGGAGATTTCAGGAAGACCTTGGCTAGGGGTGAGCCTCCCTCGCTTTTGGTGCGGTCCAAGTCAACCAAGTCGGATTGGGCGAACAACGGATCCCAGTACTCGTCCGGTTGCAGGTCCTTTCCGGCCTCTTCCTTCAGCTTCACCGCCTCGTCGATGAGGCCCCAGGCTTCCTCGACCTGCTCGTAACTCATGGCGATCCTCCACGTGTACCCTCACCGTATGGCCATCCGGAGCCCCACGTCCGAGCGCGGCGCGACGCATGCCACCTCATCTTTAGAGTTTCCTGCAGTCCTGGTAAAGATGCGGCGGGGGGGCCCGTCGGCCTCCAACCCCGGTTCCGCTTCCCATGAGGTGCATGGTGTCACAGACGCCGGACATGTATAATGAAATCAATGTATTGTTTGGGACCCTCGCGAAGGCGCTGGATGTCCCGGAGGACACCCTCGCCCGTCTTCTGGAGGACGGCGCGATTACCCTGGAGACGGGGCGCGACGATCGGGGCGCCCCGTTTGTCCTGGCCGCCCATGGCACGGGCGAGGCCCGGCGGGCGGCCCGCGTCTACAAGGACCGCATCCTGCACCTGGGCGAACCGCCCGAAGGATCGGTCCCCGGATCGGTCCCGTCGAACCCGTGACTGATGCCCCTCGACCCTTCTGAGTGGCTCCCGCCGTCCGAACGGGGCCGCTGACACGCGAACGGGATACCCCATGGCCGCACCCAAGCCCACGGTTGAACGCTACGAGAACGGAGACATCATCTTCCGTGAGGGCGAGTCCAGCGACACGCTCTATCTCGTGGCGTCGGGCGAGGTCGCCTTGTTCAAGGAGGGGAACGCCGGACTCGTGCACCTGGCCACCATCGGCCGGGGAGACCTGGTCGGCGACCTTCCCGCCGTGGACCAGGACCCGCGCGGGGTCATGGCCGTGGCCCGGGGTGAGGTGACCTTGCATGTCTTCCCGCGCAAGGCCGGCCTGCGGCGCCTGGGCGAGGATCCCGATCTAACCTTGCGTCTGCTGGTTCGTCTGTCCCGCCGGCTGGCCAGCGCCCATGACCGCATCGTCAGCCTGGAGCCGCACGCCGACGTTCCGGCCGCCGACCTCCAGGCGGAGGCGGGGGGCGGGGAGGGGGCCGGAACCGCCCTGGTGCCCGCCGGCGGCGAGGCCATGGCGCGATACGCGACGTCGTCCCCGTCGGGACGGAGCGGCGGCGCCTCGCGGAGCCTGTTCCGCCGCGTGTTCAACGTCCTGCGCGGCGCCAGCGACCCGCCCCGGGCGGCGGACGACGCGCTTGCCGCCGTGGCGCGTGGGCGTCAACAGGTCCTGGTGGTGGCCGGGTTCTCCGGGGCCGGCGCCGACGAGCAACGGAGCCGCGTGGTCGCGGGCCTGGAAGCGCTGCCGGGCGTGCGGTTGATCAAGCTGGACCGCTCCGTGCCTTACTCCGGCGACCTGGATTCCTACACCGCCGTGGCAGGCGCGGTGGTCGCCGGGCGCCAGATGCTGCTGGAGGCACGCGGCGATCTGATGATCTGGGGGGGACCCGACCCCAGCGGCCGGTTGCTGGAGCTGCGTTTCCTGAATCCCTGGAGTAGCAAGGAACCGGAGCGCGTGGGCATGATGTCGCCCCAGAACGCACTGTTCCTGCCCCTGGACTTCGAGGAGAAGTGGTCGGTTCTGCTGCGGGCGGTGGCCCAGGCGGCGCTGGAACCGCGCACCGAGCAGCAGGGCCACGCCATGCTGGAGGTCCTGCCCGGCCTGGCCGAGGAGGCGGGCGGCCTGCTGTCGGACCTGCCCTACGGCCTGAGCGGCCTGGAGACCGCGCAGATCGTGGCCTGCTATGGCAATGTCCTGGCGGTGGTGGGCGCCTGGGCCAATGAACTCGCCTGGCTGGAACATGCCGCCGCCGCCCACGAGGAGGCCATCCGCCACCTGCCGCGTGATGCGGAGGCCGAGTGGGGCGTGTTCCACCGATCGCTGGGCCTGGTGCAACAGGCCATGGCGGATCGGGCCAGCACCGCCGTCGGGCCGCGTCAGGCCATGGACTCCTTCAAGGCGGCGCTGGAGTCGTTCCACCGCGACCTCTACCCGCATGAGTGGGCCAGCCTGAAGAACCGCATCGGCGTGCTGGCCTACAAGGTCCACATGGCCGAGGGTGATCCGGCCGCCGTGCGGGAGTCCATCGCCGCCTTCCAGGCCGCGCTCCAGGTGTTCGGGCGGGCCGAGGCGCCGGACCGGTGGGGCGAGATCATGAACGACCTGGCCCAGGTCCTTCAGGTTTACGGGGGTCAGGAACGCAACGCCGAGGTGCTGCGGCGGGCGGCCGAGGCCGCCACGGCGGCGCTGGACGTGCGGCCGCGCGATCAGGTTCCGCTTCTGTGGGCGGCGACCCAGAACAACCTGGGATCGGCCCTGTTCCTGCTGTTCCGTGTCGACCGCGACGTGGGCGCCCTGCACCAGGCGCGGGAAGCCTTCCACCAGGCGGCAAGCACCTATGAACTCAATGGCGCCAAGCGGCAAGCCGACGTGGTCACGCGCAACCTCAGTCGGGTCGAGAACCTGATCGACCGGCAGTCGTCCACCCGCCCGACGGCGGACCCCACCTGGGCCGGTCGCCGCCCCGGCGTCGACCCGGCCGGATCCGGTGACGCGGGGGGCGATATTCCGGAAGCCCTACCGATGGAAGAGAACCTGCGCTGATGGACCAGGACCATCGATCCGCCGGGCCGGAATCGGGGATGCGGATGGATTCGGTCGACGGGTCCTTCCCGACCCGGAAAGACTCCGGGTTGCCAACATGGGGGCTCGGACACTCGGCGCGGCGCCCCCCTCCACCTTCAGCGGGGACAATGCCTCATGCCGGTCATTGATCCGTGTTTTCAATCAACGTGTTGGGCGCCGGGATGCGGCGCGCCGACCGCCTTTGTCGCCACCGACGGCGGCGGATTGCCTGGGGTGTGGGCGGAAAATTTCGAACCGTCATGCGAAGAACAATTGGCGACTCTGCGATTTTCGGGTATGCCTTCCGCGTTAGGTTCCAATTTTGCAAGGCTCTCCCTACGCTATGCAGTCTCGGTCCACAGCCACCGTCAAGTGGTTCAATGCTACCAAGGGTTTCGGATTCGTTGCCCTTTCGGATGGTACTCCAGACGCGTTCCTCCACATTTCCGTGCTGCAGCGCGCGGGATACAGGGACGTTCCCGAGGGCGCGACCCTCATCTGCGATCTGTCGATGGGTCAGAAGGGACCGCAGGTGTCCTTCATCCATGAGATCGACGCGTCCGCCGTGGAGGTCAGCCACGACGGCGGCGGGTATGACAGTGGCGACCCGGATGGTGAAACCATTGACGGCGTGGTGAAGTTCTTCAGCGTCGACAAGGGGTTCGGGTTCGTGACCCCGGACGGCGGCGGCAAGGACGTGTATGTGGGCAGCCGCGCGCTGGAAAGCTCGGGCCTGTCCGTGCTCGATCCCGGGCAGCGGGTGCGCATGCTCTGTCGCATGGGCAAGAAGGGTCCGATGGCCGGCAAGGTCGAACTGATCTGAGCCGAACCACGCGCATCCCCTTTGTCATGTCGTCTCCTGGCCGCCTGGAACCGGACAGGGGGCGGCATGGCGTTTGGGCTACTCTCTTAAGGCGACTGGCCCGCCAGCGTCGCCGCAAGGGGTGTGACGCGTCTCGCTCGTCGTTCCGTTTCCCGACCTGCCCGGCTCCATGACCGTCTCCGGCCGAGCGACCGGCGGATCCGCGTGTCTGCACCCGGTCCGGGCTATCCTGCCCATGCGCGGCCAAAGTCAGCGCGTGCCCGGCAAGAACCGGCGCCCGCTTGGGGGGCGTCCGCTCTTCCACCATATTCTCGGGACCCTGACCGCCGTGCCGGACATCGGCACCGTGGTGGTCAACAGCGACGACCCGGGTCTGCTCGACGACGTCCAGGCGGCCTTTCCCGGGATCGTTCCCCAGAACCGCCCCGTGGCCCTGTCGGCGCCGGACACCCCCATGAACGCCGTGCTGATGGATGCGGTGGCCCGGCTACCGGACGCCGATGGCCTGATCCTGCAGACCCACGCCACCAGTCCGTTCCTGTCGGCCGGGACCATCACGGCGGGGATCGCCGCCCTGCGGGCCGCCTGGCCGGGTTACGACAGCCTGATGGCCGTCACGCGCCGCCAGATCCGGCTGTGGGATGATCGCGGGCGGCCGCTGAACCACGATCCCGATCGCCTTCTGCCGACTCAGGATCTGGCGCCGGTGTTCGAGGAGAACTCCTGCCTCTATCTGTTCACCGCCGAGACCCTGCGGACCCGCGCGAACCGCATCGGCGCCCGGCCGCTCCTGTGGGCCACGCCGACACTGGACTCACTGGACATCGACGACGAGGACGACTTCGTCCTGGCCGAGGCGCTGTGCGGCCACAAGAGGCGGGCGGGACCTGGATTGGCGGAATGATCCTGGTTCCCGACCCCGGGCTGTGCGACGCTGGTCGCGCCCGCTTCATTCCCGCCGCGCCATGTGGTCCCCCATCATGACTCTGACTCCTCCGCCTTCCTGTGGCTTGCCGCATCTGGTCAGCTGGGTCTTCGACCTGGACAACACTCTCTATCCCGCGTCGACCGATGTGTTCCGACAGATCGACAAGCGCATGAAACGCTTCATTGCCCGGTTTCTCGACGTGTCCGAGGAAGAAGCCTTCGTCGTCCAGAAACACTACTACCACCTCTACGGTACCTCCATGCGCGGCCTGATGATCGAGCATGGCATGGATCCGCATGACTTCATGGATGCCGTGCACGACATCGACCACTCCGTCATCCCATCGCTGCCCGACCTCGACCGGGCCCTGGCGGGGCTGGACGGTCGCAAGGTGGTGTTCACCAATGGCTCGCTGCGCCATGCCGAGATGGTGCTGGAGCGGGTCGGCATCGCCCACCACTTCGAGGCCATCTTCGACATCGAGGCCGGCGCGTTCATCCCCAAGCCCTCGCCGGAGACCTATCGGGCGATGCTGGACCGGTTCGGCCTGCGGCCCCAGGATTCGGCCATGTTCGAGGACAGCCTGAAGAACCTTGTCCCGGCCGCCGCCATGGGCATGACCACGGTCCTGGTGCGTGACCGGTGGCACTGGGCGTTCGACGCCGATGCCGACACCAGCCATTGCCACCATATCACCGAGGACCTGGTGCAATGGCTGGGCGACCTGGTGGCGGCGCGAACCGCCGCCCGGCCGGTCTCCAGGAGCGCCGGTTGACTTGCCCCATCCGCCGGCTATGGTCGGGCGCGCCGGCATCGCGGGACGGATGCTTCCGGATGCCGCCGGCTCGTGACAGGACAGGAACCACGCCGCATGACCCCTGAGGCCCTTGAACCGATCATCGAAGACGCCTGGGATGCCCGCGACACCCTCGGCGCGACCACCACCGGCCCGGTCCGCGACGCCGTGACCACGGTTCTGGATGCCCTGGACAGCGGTGTCTACCGGGTGGCCGAGAAGGTCGGCGGCGCCTGGCGGGTCAATCAATGGCTGAAGAAGGCGGTGTTGCTGAGCTTCCGCCTCAACGACATGGCGACCATCGGCGGCGGTGTCGGCCACGCCCCGTGGTGGGACAAGGTGCCGTCCAAGTTCGCCGGCTGGGACGAGACCCGCTTTCGCGCCGCCGGGTTCCGCGCCGTGCCCCCCTGTGCCGTGCGTCATTCCGCCTACATCGCCCCGGGCGTCGTGCTGATGCCTTCGTTCGTCAACCTGGGCGCCTATGTGGACAGCGGCACGATGATCGACACGTGGTCCACCGTGGGCTCCTGCGCCCAGGTGGGCAAGAACGTGCATATCTCCGGCGGGGTCGGCCTGGGTGGCGTGCTGGAGCCGTTGCAGGCGGGGCCGGTCATCATCGAGGACAACTGCTTCATCGGCGCCCGCGCCGAGGTGGCCGAGGGCGTGATCGTCGAGGAAGGCGCGGTGCTGTCCATGGGGGTGTACATCGGCGCCTCCACCAAGATCATCGACCGGGCCACCGGCGAGATCTTCATGGGCCGCGTGCCGGCTTACGCCGTGGTGGTGCCGGGCACGCTGCCCGGCAAGCCGTTGCCCGATGGTTCGCCCGGTCCGGGCCTGTCCTGCGCCGTGATCGTCAAGCGCGTGGACGAACGCACGCGCGCCAAGGTCTCGATCAACGACCTGCTGCGTGACTGACTCCGGCCACCACGACACGCCGCCGCCGCGTCTGGAGTGGACGCCCACGGCGCTCACCGACCCGCTGCCGCTGGCACGGGCCCTGATTCAGCGCGCCAGCGTCACGCCCACCGACAACGGCGCCCTGGACGTGCTGCAAGCCGCCCTGGAGGCCCTGGGGTTTCGCTGTCGCCGGATGCCGTTCTCGGCGCCGGGTACCGATCCGGTGGACAATCTTTATGCGCGCCTGGACCTGGATGCGGCCGGCGCCGGTCCGGTGCTGTGTTTCGCCGGCCATACCGACGTGGTGCCGGTGGGCACCGGCTGGACCCGTGATCCGTTCGCCGCCGAGGTGATCGACGGCGTGCTCTATGGTCGCGGGGCCGTCGACATGAAGGGGGCGATCGCCGCCTTCGTCGCCGCCATCGCCCGGGTGCGGCGGGAGACCCGGGATCGGGCGCTCCAGGGCGGCATCGCGCTGCTTATCACGGGCGACGAGGAGGGGCCGGCCGTCAATGGCACGACGCGGATGGTGGACACCCTGGCCGCCGAGGGGGAGCGCCTGGACCACTGCATCGTTGGCGAGCCTTCCAACCCGCAGGCGTTGGGCGATATGATCAAGGTGGGGCGGCGCGGCAGCCTCAACGCCACCCTGACGGTCATCGGGCGCCAGGGTCATGCGGCCTATCCCCATCTGGCGGACAACCCCATTCCCCGTCTGATGGCCATGCTGGATGCGCTGTGCGCCGCGCCCCTGGACGACGGCAGTGACCACTTCGATCCCTCCACCCTGACCCTGACCAGCGTGGATGTGGGCAATCCGGCCACCAATGTGATTCCCGGGCGGGCGGTGGCGCGCTTCAACATCCGCTTCAACGACCGGCACGACGGCGCCGGCCTGGCCGCCCATCTCCGCTCGGTGTGCGAGGGGGTGCAGGCCGGCCAGCCGGGCCGCTTCGATCTGGACGTCCAGGTGTCGGGCGAGAGCTTCCTGACGCCGCCCGGGATGCTCTCCGATCTGCTGGTGGAGGCCGTGGAGGCGGTCACCGGACGTCGGCCGGCCCTGTCCACATCGGGCGGCACGTCGGATGCCCGGTTCATCAAGGCGATCGCCCCGGTGATCGAGTTCGGCCTGGTGAACCGCACGATTCACCAAGCCGACGAGTGCACGGCTTGTGCGGATTTGGAAGGATTGACAGAGATTTACCGCCATTTCCTGATACGTTACACAAACGGAGTGGACGGGTAAGTCACCCACCCGGAGTGGCCCGGAACGCGCGTCCGCGTTTCGGACCTCGCCTCAGAGCACGGATACGACCATGCCGCTCCTCAGTCCCGCGGACATTGCCGGCGCGCTGCACGGGGTGGCTCGCGTGCTGCGGTTTGACTGGACGGGCCTGGACTACTTCGAGACCTCCGCGTCGGGACTCCTCAAGTCGTTCTGGGGTCCGGTCGTCTTGCTGCCCCTGTTCCTGGTGACCGTGGCGGTCAGCCTGATGGCCGGTGCCATCCTGGACCCGGCGCCGCACCCGGTTCGGTTCGTCGCCATCCAGCTGATCGCCTACGTGATCGACTGGGTGGCCTTTCCGCTGGTCATCCTGACGCTGGGCGATTTCCTCGGCTTCGGCGGCCGCGCGTTCCATTTCCTGGTGCCGTTCAACTGGTTCCAGATTGTGGCCGGGCTGGCCATCATGACGCTGGACCTGGGCGCGCGCCTGGGCATCGTGCCCACCGGCCTGGTCCTGATGATCATCGCCATGACGCTGATCTATACCGCCGTCCTGGCGCGCCATGGCCTGCGGGTGCCCTGGTGGTCCGTGGTCGGGGTCACCGTCCTGCAACTGACCATCAGCGTGTTCAACCACGTCTTCGCCTACAGTCTGCTGACCTCCTGAACCTAGTGCACTGATCCAGACAAAAGATGCAGTTCGCAGTCTATTGTCTGGATCAGTGCACTAATAACAATATTTTGTGCAGCGACGCTTGCATTCAAGGGGGAATCCCTTGAATGCGTCGCTGCACTAGGGCCTGTTGACAATTAGGGGATTCCGAGCCGGGCGGAAACGTGATTCAAGATTCCTTTTGCAGGGGGTCTTGGATGGATCACGAGCGTTTCA
>NZ_JACIGK010000030.1 GCF_014197915.1 Roseospira visakhapatnamensis | reverse complement strand
AGCAGGCCGGCGTTGGTCATGGTGGACAGCCGCAGCAGCCAGGCCAGGCGCCGGTGGGCGACGGCGAACGAATAGGGATCGGCGGCCACCACCGACGGATGGCCGGCCGGCGCGGCCGGCGCCGGGATGGCCGCGCCGAAGCCCGGGTCCCGCCGGGCGCCGGGCGGGCGTCCGGGCCGGGTCCCACCCAGGCGCCGGGCGACCTCGCCCAGGCGGGCCAGCGATGCCGTCACCCCCGCCACAGGTAGCCCCCGGCGTTGAAGTCGAGCGGCAGGCAGGCGCAGGGGCTCTTCTTCATGGCGTCGCTGCCGCTGCCCTCCTGGGGCATCTCGCGGGCGCCGCCAGTGGCGCAGCCCCCCAGGGCGAGGGCCAGCAGGACGATGGCGGAGACGGTTCGGGCGTGTGTCAGGGTCATGATGCAACCTCTATCGGTCGAAGGTGGGGGTGGAGAGGCGCGTCCGGACGGCCTGGGCCGCCGCGCGGATCGCCTGATGGGAGGCCGAGGCGGCGACCGCCGTGGCCTTGCCGCCGGCGCCCAGGGCCTGTCCGAGGGACGGCGCGCGGTCGCGCGCCGCCTTGAGCGCCCCGAGGCCGGTGGCCGAGACGCCGGCGGTGATGATGCCGGCCGCCGTGTTGGTGAGGTGCGAGCCGGCCACGCTGTTGGCGATCGCCGTGGCCTCGGCCATGAAGGCCGTGCCCATCCAGCCCAGGATCATGGCGACCCAGAGCGTCGGGTTGTCGAGCGACAGCAGCGAGCGGATGTTCTCGTCGGCGGCCGCGTCGGCGACCCCCAGGGCCTGCACGCCGTACAGGCAGACCGCCAGGGCCACGGTGACGCCGTAGAGCACCATGAAGGCGGCGAACAGGGTGCGCAGGGCCGTCCAGACCATCGCGCGCCCGAAGTTGAAGCCGAACATCAGCATGAGGATGGGCGACAACGCCGCCAGCATCATGATGCGGAAGATCGACACCACCACCTGAGCCGCATAGACGATCATCAGCAGCAGGTAGGGGATGAACAGCAGCAGGGCGTAGACGAACGCGCCGATGCCCTTGGCCGACATCACACCGCCCTCGGCGGCGATGAGGGCGGCCATTTTAAAGACCTCGTAGATCCCGTTCTCGGCCGTCCAGACGAGCGCGGTCATGCCCTCCAGGTTGGCGATGGAGGATGCGGTGGTCTCGGGCGCGTGCTCCAGGGAGACGGTGTGCCGGCCCACCGCGCCGGTGGTCAGCACCGAGGCGGCGCCGCCGCTCATGGTGGTCAGGCTGGCCGTGTAAACGGCATTGACGAGCGAGGGACCTTGTCCGGCCATCAACCCCGCCGCTATAACCATGTAGATCAGCTCTTGCCCGAACTGGCGCAGGTCCAGGGTGGCGAGAATGATCCTGATCCCCTGCACCACCACCCACAGCGCCGCGAGAGCCCCGAACATGGCCCACATCGGTCCCACCAGATCCCGCGACAGGTCCTCCGTGAACCGTCCCGCCAAATCGACGTACTGGTTCACGATCGCGCAACTGAAACACTCTGGATTGCTATCCATTCTGTTGGCCTCCTTTGTGCTCGCGCCGGAGGCGGGGGCCGGTGGTTTCGACAAGTGGCGCATCACCCCCGAGAGCTTCTTCGACTACACTCGGGCGGAACGCTATTGGGCCGAGCTTCGCACGCGCGATCAACTGGACGCCGCCTGGGAACCGTGTGATGCAGGAGCGTACAAGGCGTTGCAGGATGAGTTCCGGTGGCGCGACAAGGAAGAAGTCGAACCGGAGTTTGCCGATAGTCCGGATGCCGAGGAAATCCGGGCCTGCTACGACCTTCAGCAGACGTATTGGGTTTTTGATAATGCTTGGCGCAAATGCTACGGTGATCCATCGCATTGGACGGAGCGAGATCACCTTTCGAACATCTTCACCAAGTCCTGTGATGACGTTCCGGATTGGCGGCAGAAGAAGTAAGGCGCGCGGGCTCATGGCATCCCTCCGTCGTCCTGAGGCGGAGGGGCGTCCGGGTCCGGCAAGTCCGGGTGGTCGCTGAGCGGCAGGGTGTCCATCATCAGCTGGACCGCCTGGACCTTGAGCATCTGCGCCAGCAGCTGGTTCTGGTGCACCAGCTGGCGGTTGGTCAGCACCGAGCCCTGGGCGATGGCCGCCAGCCGCTCGTTCATGCTCTTGGCCGCCTTGACGGTGGCCTCCAGGTCCTCGGTGGCCCGCTGGTTGATCTCGGCCACCTCGGTCGCCGCCAGGTCGGCCTGGGCCAGGGCGGCGGTCGCCGTCTCCTTGGCCAGCGCCTCGCGCCGCGCCTGCACCGCCTCGCTTTCCCGCTTGCGGGCCTCCCAGGTCACCGGGCCGCCGTGGCCGCCGATGGCCTCGGGGTCCACCCACAGCGCCCGCTGGTAGGCTGTGCGGCCGGCGCAGATGCTGCCGAAGTCCAGGTCGCCGAAGTCCAGGCTGGGCATCAGCGCTTCCAGGTCCACGGCGAGGCACTGGATGTCCTGGCTGATCTGTCCGGTCAGCTTCTCCAGGTTGAGGGACGGCAGCGTGATCTGGCCGACCGCGCCGATGGCGTCGATCTGGTCCTGGATCAGGTCCGAGGCCGCCTGCAGCTGCTCGCTGAGCCGGGTCAGCCATTCGATCTGCTCGAAGGCCGCCTCGATCTGCTGCTTCATGGAGTTCAGCTGTTCGCTCAGCTTGGCCAGCGCGCTGGCGTCGATCACCGCCATGGCCGGGAGGGCCGGCGTGGGCACGCCGGCCACCAGCACGGCCGCGATCGCCACCCGCGCCACCCCGCGCGCGAGGCGGGCTTTCACAGATGCGCGCGCCATTGGTCCCCCCAGGTCTGCTTGAGTGTCTCCAGGTGCCGGTTGGCGTCGGTGCCGGCGCGGTAGAAGCGCAAGGCATCGCCCAGGTAGCCGAGGTCGATGTCGAGGATGGCGCTTTCGTCGAAGCCCGAGGCCGCGTCCCGCTTGATGACCAGGGCCTGACGGCGGCCGCGCGTGACGGTCTGGCCCATGACGAAGGCCAGGTGCTCGTCGTTCAGGCCGAAGTCCGTGAAGCTGTCGGCCTTGGCCTGGGCATTGGGCAGGAAGATGAAGGTCGAGGCGTTCTCCAGGAACGCCGCGCTCTCCGGGCAGCGCAGCAGCGCCGCCGGGTCCTGGAAGGCCAGGCCGACCGCCCCGTTCAGCTTGCGGTACTCGCGGAACATCTCGGCCGCCAGGGCCATGAAGCCGGCGTTCTGCAGCAGCTTGGCGGCCTCGTCGATGAAGATCGTGAAGCCCCGGGTGGAGCGGGACGCCGACCGGCCGATGGCCTCGGCGATGTGCCCGACCACGGGCGGACCCAGGTCCGGGTCGCCCAGGGCCTCGCTCATGTTGATGCCCACCATGTAGTGGTCGAGGATCCCGCCCAGGCTGTCATGGGGCGCGTTGAACACGTGGGCGTGCTGGCCCCGGTTCCCCTTGTCGTCCACGACCCACTGCGCCATGTGGCGCCGCAGGTCCGAGCGGCGGGGGAAGGCGTGGCTGAAGATCTCGGTCAGGGTGCGGTGCGGCGGCTCCAGCTGGAACGCCAGGTCGACGGCATGGCCGAGCGCCTCCTTGTCCTCGGGCGACAGCACCAGGTCGCCGCAGAGTGCCCGCAGGATCATGGCCACGCGGTTGCGGGCGCCGGGGGTGTCCGGCCCCACGTCCAGGGGGTTCAGGTGCAGCGTATCGTAGCCCTGGTACACACCGCCCAGGGCCTCGACCATGAAGCGCGCCCCCTCCTTGCTGTCGAAGATATAGCTGCGCACGCCCTCGAACTTGGCCAGCCCGCCCAGCAGGTGCAGCATCAGCGTCGACTTGCCGCCGCCGGTGGGCGCGAACACGAGGTAGTTGCCCCGGCTCTGCGGCTTGTCCTGGATGTGGAACTGGAAGCTGTAGGCTTGTCCCGACAGCGTCCGGAACAGGCGCACCGGCTTGGCGCCGAAGGGGCTGGTGGGCAGGCCGGTGGCCGCGTGGTGCCATGGCCACAGGGCGGCGATGTTCTCCTCGCGCAGGATCAGCGGCCGGAACAGCCGGGTCCCCGGCTGCAGGGCCTTGCGCGACGGCGCCGCCGGCAGCCGGTTGAACCAGCAGATGGGCGCGCCCACCGTCTCCACGGTGTAGGCGATGCGCCGGTCGCCCAGGATCTCGCGGATGGCCGTGACCAGGGTTTCCAGGGCCGCCTCGCTGGCCGCCCGGGCGATCACCTGGACCTGGGTGGCGAACAGGGTGAGCGTGCCCTCGGACAGCAGGTCCAGCACCGTGTCGGTCTCGCCGATGAGCGCCAGGTTGGGGAAGAAGATGTTGCTCTTCTGCGCGCGCTGCTGGCGCTTGTAGAGCATCAGCGCCTTGTCGCGGCCGAAGGGCTCGCAGACCTGGGTGATCTCCAGGTCCCCGGGCAGCGCCAGCAACTCGCCGATCAGCCGGCCGGAGACCGTGGCCGGCCATTCGCGGATGCCGATCACCCGGTGCCAGGTGGCGCCGTCCGCGCCGTCGGTGCGCAGCAGGCCGGTCCGGTCGACCTGCAGGTCGGCGCCGGCCAGCGACCCCGACAGGGTCGCCGAGACGGCCGGCAGGTCGTCGCGATACTCGCCGCAGACCAGGCCGTTGAGCAGCCCGGTGAGCGGGCACGGCGCCGCCGGGTCCTCGGGCCGGGTCACCGCCTCGGGCCGGTACGGCGCCAGGCGGGCGTGGATGTGCTGGTCGGCGTCCAGCAGCGCCTGCATGGTGTGTCCCGAGGCGATCAGGATCCAGGCCACCTCGTGGCTGGAGGTGTAGCGGCCTTCCTCGCCCCGGCCGATCTCCGCCAGGGTCTCGCTGGGCCACGACGCGGCGACCTGCAGCGGCCGGCGGCGCTTGACCGCCAGCAGCCGCAGGGCCAGGCCCAGCTTGTCGCCCAGGGTGCCGATCAGGTCCGTGCGGCCCAGCAGCAGGGTGTGCTGCTCCTGCTCCACCTTGGCGTCGTAGCTGACGCCCCGCAGCCGCCAGGCCCGGGTCAGGCCGCCGGCCTGGTCGCGGATCGTGCGGCCGTCCGGCTCCACGCGGTCCAGGCTCAGCTCGTTCTGCAGCCAGTCGTGGCGCACGGTCCCGAAGGTCGCCCGGCGCAGCGCCGGCACCACGGCGGCGCCGGCCAGGCCGGCGACCACCCCGGTGGCCAGGATGCTGTCCCAGGGCATCAGCGCGCCCTCCGGCCGCTGACCAGCGTCCGGGTGTCCGCGCCGCGCCAGAAGCGCGGCGTGAACATCAGCGCGCGGTCATAGTGGTGGTCCCGCCGGCAGCGCCGCCAGAACAGGACCCAGAGCGCCAGGATGAGGGTCATCCCCAGCGGGATGCTCAGCGCCAGCACGTCCAGGAGGACGCACAGGGCCACGGCGACGGCGCCGGCGCCGACGGCCAGGATGAACAGCATCGGCGGCAGCCCCAGCACCATCATCGGCCGCTGGGTCTGGATGAGGACGGCGGAAGCGGCTTTCATGGGGCTCACCCGCCGGACGCGCTGAACAGCATCTCCACCATCTTCGGGCCGACCATGACCAGCAGCCCGCCCACCAGCGCGAAGCCGAAGCGATGCCAGTCCATGCGCCCGGTCCAGGCGGCCCACAGGCCGATGGCGATGATGCCGATGCCCAGGATGGCCGCGCCCAGCTTGGCCGCGCCCGAGGTCAGGTTCTCCAGGAACTCCAGGATCGGCGCCGTCCAGTCGCTGCCGGTGGCCGCGTGGGCCAGGCCGGGGTCCAGGATCAGCGCCCCGGCGAGCACGCAACCCAGGGCGCCGGGCACGACGGAGGGGGGGACGACAGAGGACGAAGAGACCGGAGCGGCGGGAACGGCGGGGGTGTTGGGATCGGTCATCGAGAAGACTCCAGAGAGGGAGAGGGTCAAACCAGGGTCGCGGTCAGCACCGCCAGCGACACCAGGGCCGCGATGACGGTGAGCGCGGACAGGAACGCCAGCCAGCGCTGGGTGCGGCGCAGGGCGAGCACCGCGCGGTCGGCCTGCACGGCCGCCTCCTGCATGGCGAGCAGCCGTTGCCGGGTGCTGTCCGACAGCAGGGCGTCGAGGGCGGCGCGCAGGCTGACGGCGTATTCCGTCGAGGCGTCGCGCACGGCGGCGGACAGGTCGCCCCGGGCCGTGGCCAGGGTCTCCGCCACTTCCTCCAGGGCCACCCGGTGCAGCGTGTAGGCAAGCAGGATCGGGTCATCCGCCCCCACCCCGACGCCATGCGCCTGCAGCAGTTGCGCGCGCAGCTCGTCGAAGCTCCGGGGTGGCGGCAGGCGGCCGGGGTCCGGCCCAAGGGCGGAGGTCGGATTGGGCATGGTGTCGGGCATGGTGTCTGGGGCGATGTCGGGCGTGGTGGGGGTCATAGCCGCGCCGCGTCCATGGCCTGGTGCAGCGTCGCCCAGGTCATGCGCAGCCGCTGGCGGGCCATGATCGGGAAGGTCTCGCCGGCGACGGCCTCCTCGAAGGTCAGCCGCGCCTCCATCATGGCCGCGATGTCCTTGCCGAAGGTCTCCTTGCGGACCTCGGGCAGGCGAATCATGGCGACGATGCGCGGCGCCAGGTCGCGGTAGATGCGGCTGTCCTCGAAGGACTGCACTCCCTTCGCCGTCTGCCGGGCGACAGCGCCGAAGTACTCGTTCAGCCAGACGACCAGGGGAAGGTCGGGGATCATCGCCGCCAGCTTGGCGAGGCCGACCGTGGTGTCCTCCAGGGCCTGGCCGCCGGTGAGCACCGAGTGCAGGCGCACCTGGTGACCGCCGTCGTGCAGCATCGCCAGCGCCTGCGCCTCGACCATGTAGCCGATCAGCGGCATGAAGGTGCTGGCGCCATTGTCGATGATGATCACGGCGTCCTCGGGCGCCGCCATGATGCGTTCGATCAGCGCATCGAAGTACCGGGGATTGATCTCGTCCGGGCGTTCGCCCAGGCGGATGATCTCCGGCGAAAACGCCTTGTAGCCGGCGAAGGTCTGGTTCACCGGATCGGTGTCCAGACAGATCGGCGCCTGGCCGCGCGCGAGGAAGTGTTGCGCGAGCAGGCTGGCGATGAAGCTCTTGCCGACACCGCCCTTGCCCTGCAACGTCATGTGAATGGCCGCCATCAGTGAACGTCCTTCTTTCTTTGTGATTCGGGATTACTCGGGGGTGTCCGACGCCGTGGGGGTGGACCGGGAGCGCATTCCAGAGCTGTCTGGCGCATGGATCGCGGGCATCGCTCAGCCCTCCGCGTCCAGGAGTTCGACATGCGCGGGGATGCACGGGCCGTCGCAGCGCGGGCATCGGCCGTCGTCCTCGGTCCAGTGGACTTCGGACCACTCATGGCCGCAGCCGCACTGGTAATACACGCGAAGCAAAAATTCGTCGGGGCTGTTCGCGACCGGTGCGTCTCCCTGGGTCCCCTCGTCCAGTGCCGCCTGGGCGATGGCGATGGCCCGGCGCGCCGTTGCATCGGCCTTGATCAGGTCGCGCTCGTTGCCGGCACTGCCGGGACGTAGCGCGGCCTCCAGGTCGGCGATACGCTGCAGGGCATCCATGAGCAGGGGGGTGGCCACCATCAGTGAAAGTCCTTCTTTCTTCGTGACTCGGGATCAGTCAGGGGCGTCCGACGCCATGGCGGTGGACTCGTCGCCGGTGTCCGCGCCGCCGTTGTCGTTGTCGTTCCCCCACAGAGTGTCGATCGCCGGAGTCTCCGCCCAGGTCGCGGTCAGGGACGGCGGGTCCGCCGGGCCGGCCGCGACCGGCACGGCGGACCCGCCCGTCACAGACGGTGCGGCGGGAGCCGGAACGGAAGGCGTCACGGGACGCAGGGAAGTGGATGGGGAAGACGGGGCCGGGATGGCCGGCATGGCCGGGTCGCCGTGGCGCCGGCAGTACTCGTAGAACGATCGGGCGGACATGGTGGTCCGCCCGGCCTCTACAAGCTCCCGGTAGACGAGCATCACCGCCGCGCCCGTCTCCAGACGCCGCCGGACATCCGGCCACAGCGTCAAAAACTCGACCCGCGCAAATCCCCATCGTGTCATTGTCACGCCCTCTACGGTGGCGACTTGACACGAGCTTCGAGGCTATGATTTTTTCTTGTTGTTGCGCGGCTGTAGGGCGACTGCGTAACGCGTTACATAACCGCCGGGCAGGTCCCCGCAACCAAATTCGCTAAATATGTCAATGACTTAAACGCCGCCCTTGTGGGGCGGCGTTTTTGATTCCAAACCCGTGGAAGCACTGTGGAAGCAAGAGGGAACAAAATCTTGCGTAGTCCCATGCCGGAAACACGTCTTGACCGTCTGGTGGTCAGATTGTACGCCAATCCGCGAACCTGCGTTTCTCCGGACAAGGATGTCAGTCGATGAGAACGCCATGACTGCGCCCAATCAGACCTTCGGGAAGGCAATCGCCAGCGCCCGGAAACAAAAGGCGATGAGCCAGAAGGAGCTTGCCAGCCGGATCCTCAAGGAGGATGGGGCCGGGGCCATCTCGCCGCAATACCTGAATGACATCGAGCACGACCGCCGCAACCCCTCATCCGATCATCTCATCCATCAGTTTTCGACCGTGCTGGACATCGACGAGAATCTCCTGTTTGTTCTCGCGGGAAAGATACCCGACGATCTAAGGCGCACCATTCGGGATCCTGCCAAGGCAGCAGAAGCTTTCATGGCCTTCCGGCGCTCGGTGTCGGATTGATCTGAACGAGGGCGTGATGGTGAAGATGGTTCCGGACAAAACCGCCCGGTTCGCGGAGCGGCCGCATTACGAGCCCAAGGAACTGGATCGGGAATGCGAACGGATCGTCTCCGGCTTCCTGAGGGGGCGCCGGGCCGGGCCGCTATACCCGATCACCACCGACGAACTGACCATCCTGATCGAACAGGATGGGGCCGACCTCGATCAGTACGCCGATCTATCCCAGTTCGGGGCCGATGTTGAAGGGGCGACGATCTTCCATCCTTCCGGCGTATCCGAGGTTTGGATCTCCGACCAACTGGCCAACGATGATCGCCGGGAGAACCGGCTGCGAACAACGCTGGCCCACGAGTTCGGCCACCTGCGTTTCCATCGGTACCTTTGGGTAGACAAGCTGGCCTCGCGCAGTTTCTTTGACCGGAGCAGCCGCGAGAACAAGGCGATCTGCAAGCGGGACACCATCATCGGAGCGACATCGATCGACTGGATGGAATGGCAGGCCGGCTACATCAGTGGCGCCATCCTGATGCCGGCTGGCGCGACCCGACGTCTGGTCGCGGATCTCTGCGCCCCGCTTGGGGAACACGCGGCCGTGACGGTGGCAAGCGAGACGGGGCGTCAGGTCATAGAGACGGTGATGGAGCAGTTCCAGGTGTCGAAGGAGGCGGCGCGGGTGCGCCTTCTGAAGCTGGGTCTTCTGGCCACCTCGGACCGTCAACCGTCCTTGTTCTCCTGAGCGCACGCATATTCGCGGAAGTGCGTAGATTTGCTGTTGACCGCGAGCGAGTCTCGAAATACGCTGATTAGCAGATAAGCCGAGCCATGGCCCCTCTGCAAGGAGATCAGCGTGACCGCTTTGTCCGCCTTCATTCGCAAGACGCCCGGTGAGGCTCTGCGCCAGTATTTCGACCGCCCGGAGATCGGCCTCCCCACCGAATTCGACTGGACCGTTCCGGATGAGGATCTGTCCAGGCCCCTGCTGGGGGCCATCGAGGATCTGTCCAGAGCCCAGCGCGACCGAATCCTGAACGACGCCGAACGTGTCCATGCCCTCTCTGACGAGCCCGGACAGGCTGCCATCTACAGCGTGGCCGATGATCCCGCGTTCCTTGATGGGCTTGCGAACCCGCACGCGCGGACGCTCTGGATGTTCCTGAACGCGCCCGACCGCTTCCGCCATGCTGAAGAAGTCCGTTTCACGGATGATCGTCGACGCGGGCGGATGTGGGCGGGCTACATGACCGACGCCGATTGCGTCGTGCAGCGCGATGCGACCGCCTGCGACGCCTTCGTTGCGGTCATCAAGGTCTTCTCCGGCGCTGCCCATGCGCATGTCGATATCTTCGATCGGGTCAGGACGACGCTCGAAGGAGACGATTGCGACCTCGTGCAGGTGACCATCTACCGCGAGGGACGTCCCGACGATCTGCTGCGCTTCGACGATAAAGGGGCGCTCGTCCGGCAGTCATACAGACCGGTTTTTGAGGCCGCCGTCACCTATGAGCCCGCGACCGGCGGCATTGAAGTCATCGCCCACGACAAGGCCACGCGCCAGGAAATCGTCAGGGCGGCGGTCACCCATCTGCTGGGCATCAAGTTCAAGGAGAACCAGCTTCCACTTCGGCGCTACGATCTCTTGATGCTGCTGAAACCCTATGACTTTCCGGTCGACCCAGAGGATGGGATCGAGGGCGTTGAGGTGCGCGAACTGCGGCTGATGCCGATCAACGACGGTGATTTCAGGGTGACGCTGGAGAAGCCTGCGCGCGCCGACGAGACGATCTGGACGAAGGCCCAGCAGAGGTTCGGGGATCGCACGCCCCTGAGCGAGGGGTACGTGGTTACACGGGCCAAGATCGCCGTGAAGCTCGCCCGGCGTCCGGGAGGCGACAGGCGACGCACCCTGACTCTGACGATCACCTGGCCGCACGGATGTGACCTGAAGGATCGCACAGCCACCGAACAGATGATCGGTGAGAAATACCTCCGCCGGTGGGGGATTCTGACTGATGACTCGCAGCGCCTGCAGAATTGATCAGGCGGCGCGCCGGCTGTTGACTGCCATCGCCGCAACCAGGGAGGCACAGGTCTTGGCGATGGCGCTTGAGCATTACGGCGGTACCGGGGCGCGTCTGATCCAAGCCGGACTGCTGCGGCGACATGGCAGCACCATCGTCGGCATCGCCGACGATGGTCTGGATGACAGCTTGGTCACCATCGGGTCCCATCCGATCACCGGGCGCCCGGGCCATCTCGGTAACACCGCCTGGCAGGATGACGAGGAGGCGTCCCTGCGTCAGATCTATGCACTGGACATGCAGCTTCTGGGCCGAAGGGTTGTGGCTGGACTCGACTGCTCGCTTGCCGGCGATCCGGTACCCTACCTTGATGGCACGGTGTTGGATTTCGGGATGGCGAGGCTGCCAAGGCGCAGAAGCCAAGTCGGGATCTGGCTGGCACGGGGATTGAGCGATACCCGTCGCGATGGGGCGTTCAGGGACCTTGCCGGTCGACGCCCATCGCCAGGCCTGCGGCTGGTCATTGCGCTGGATCCCAATGACCATAGCGCTCCAGCTTTCCTGCGCGGCCACGACTTTGTTGCGCTGGGCGACGTGGTGGATCATGAGGACGGGCTTGCCGTGGACCCTGAGATTCTCTCGGCGCGGCTGCTGAAGGGGCCAGACCACAAGGGTCCGGTCTGGGTGTCTGGCGATGGCGGCGTGCTGATCGTTCATGGCCGCCAGCATGAATTCACCGGGACCAAGCAGAAGATCGCTGTCACCATGCTGGCCGAGGCTTGGCTCAATGGTGACCCTGTCCTGCCCGTCGCTCGGATCATTGAGGAAGCCGAGTGCGGGCGTTCCGTGAAGCGATTGAAGGACCTCTTCGGCGGTCATGCCACCTGGCACGACGTGATCCACGAGAGCGGCTCCAACTGCTGGCTCGAAATCTGATCGCTTGTCATCCCGCCTGATAAATGCCGCCCTTCGGGGCGGCTTTTTTCATTTCTGGCCCAAGAATCGTGATTCCTCCCGTCTCCCCTCCCTGGCTACTCCCGAACTCCTCCAAGGGGGGCTGCCATCCTCTCCGCAGGTATTCGACACGAACCGAAGGAGAGCCAAATGGCAATCAGGCACTTGAACCAGATCGAGCTGGCGGCTCGCTGGAACATCAGCCACCGCACGCTTGAGCGGTGGCGCTGGACGGGCGAAGGCCCCCAGTTCATCAAAATCGGCGGCCGGGTGGTCTACCGGCTCGAAGATATCGAGGCGTTCGAAGCGAACCAGCTTCGCGCCAGCACCGCCGAAACCCCCACCAAGCCTGCGGCGTGAGGGGGCGGTCATGACCATTCCCAACCACATCACACTTGATGCCTTCATGCGGATGCAGATCGGCGAGATCGCCGCGCTGCCCGCCGAACAGTTGGCGCTGCTCCAGGCCGACATTGATGATGCACTGCGCGTGGCCAAGACGTCCCGCGACTGGCTCGATGGCGCCCTGGCGATCAAGTACGGCGATACCGCCGCTGCCGCGCGCCAGGCGGCCGGCAAGGACACCGGCACCGTCCGATTCGCTGACGGCACGGTCAACGTGATTGCCGATCTGCCGAAGCGGGTGGACTGGGATCAGGCCCAACTGGCCGCCCTGGTGGATCGGATCCGTGCTGAGGGCGAGGACCCCGGCGACTACGTCGACATCACCTTCAAGGTGCCGGAGCGCAAGTACGGCGCCTGGCCCTCGTCCACCCGCTCGGCCTTCGAAGCCGCCCGCACCGTCCGGGCCGGCAAGCCGACCTTCAATCTCTCCCCCAACGACGAGGTCTGATCATGACCACCAAGAACACGATCACCGCCCTGCGCGACCGCTCCTACTCCCTGGTCGGGCTTCCCGACACGGTCCTGGTTCCGGGGCTGCCGGGACGCCGCGACGAGGCGGTCAAGCCGGTCGAAACGGTCACCCTGGACGACATCGCCTTCGCGCTGCTGGCACTGCAGGAGAAATCGTCGGCCATCTACCGCGAGGCCGAGGCCCTGCGCATGGTCTACGACCTGGCCCGCAAGAACGGTGCCCTGGGAGCGGACATCGCGCTGGATGCCATCC
Source organism: Roseospira visakhapatnamensis (assembly GCF_014197915.1). Lineage (GTDB taxonomy): Bacteria > Pseudomonadota > Alphaproteobacteria > Rhodospirillales > Rhodospirillaceae > Rhodospira > Rhodospira visakhapatnamensis. The sequence goes on along the minus strand of NZ_JACIGK010000030.1, from coordinate 39,658 downwards.
CGGTCGAGACGGAGGGAAAGTGGTGATGTCGCTCCCCATCATCTCGGCCGATCAGCGGCTGGCGGAGACGCGGGGCATCAAGGCCTGCATCTTCGGCAAGGCCGGCATCGGCAAGACCAGCCAGCTCTGGACGCTGGATCCGGCGACCACCCTGTTCCTGGATCTGGAGGCCGGCGATCTCGCTGTCCAGGGGTGGCCGGGCGATACCATCCGGCCCCGCACCTGGACCGAATGCCGGGACCTGGCCGTCTTCATCGGCGGTGCCAACCCCGCCCTGCGCGACGACCAGCCATACAGTCAGGCCCATTTCGATGAGGTCCGGGAGCGGTACGGCGACCCCGCCGTCCTCGATCGCACCGAGACCCTCTTTGTCGACAGCATCACCGTCGCCGGCCGGTTGTGCTTCCTGTGGGCCAAGGGTCAGCCCGAGGCCTTCAGTGACCGCACCGGCAAGCCCGACGTGCGCGGCGCCTACGGCCTGCACGGCCGCGAGATGATCGGCTGGTTGACCCACCTGCAACACACCCGCGCCAAGAACGTGATCTTCGTCGGGCTGCTCGACGAGAAGCAGGATGACTTCAACCGCACGGTCTTCGTCCCGCAGATGGAGGGCGCCAAGACCGGCCTCGAACTGCCCGGCATCGTCGATCAGGTCATCACCCTGACCGACCTGAAGGACGAGTCCGGGGCGCTGTTCCGCGCCTTCGTCTGCCACACCCTGAACCCCTGGGGCTATCCGGCAAAGGACCGTTCAGGCCGCCTCGACATGGTCGAGGAACCGCACCTGGGCCGCCTGTTTGCCAAGATCCGCAGTCCCGTCACGCTGGCACCCGAGAGGATGGAGTTTGGCCGCCCCGCCTCTCCGGATGCCGACGCCTCCACCCAATCCACGCAAGACTGAGAAGGAGACCCCGACGATGACGGGTTCCTGGACTGATTTCAACGACGCACAGTCGAACGCCAACCTCATCCCCAAGGGCACCGTTGCCAAGGTGCGGCTCTCGATCCGCCCCGGCGGGTTCGACGATCCGGCCCAGGGCTGGACCGGCGGCTATGCCACGCGCGGCACCACGGGATCGGTGTACCTCAACTGCGAATACACCGTGCTCGAAGGCCCCTACGCCAAACGCAAGGTGTTCAGCAAGATCGGCCTCTACAGCCCGAACGGGCCGACCTGGGCCAACATGGGGCGCACCCTCGTGCGCAGCATCCTCAACTCCGCGCGCGGCATCTCCAACAAGGACCAATCCCCACAGGCCCAGGCCGCTCGGCGCATCGGCGGACTGGGGGACCTTGATGGGGTCGAGTTCGTCGCCCGGATCGATATCGGGACCGACACCAACGGCGACGACACCAACGAGATCCGCGCCGCCGTCACGCCGGATCACCGGGACTACGCCGCCGCCATGGGGGCGACGCCGGTGCCCGCCACCGGTCCCGTCCACACCGCCCCGGCGGCTGCGGCACCCCAGCCCCAGCCGGCAGCACCGGTCCCCAGTTCCCCTGCGTCGGCGCCGCAGCGTCCGACCTGGGCACAGTAGAGGGGGCAACGGCCATGATGCTCCGCCCCCGCCAGAAGCAGTTCGTCGAGCGCAGCGTCCGCGCGCTCGGCGAACACGGGAACAGCCTGGGTGTGGCGCCGACAGGTAGCGGTAAAACCGTAATGCTCTCCGCCGTCGCCGGCCAGATGGTCGGCGGCAGCGAGGCCAAGGCCTGCGTGCTGGCCCACCGGGACGAGTTGACCACCCAGAACCGCGACAAGTTCGGGCGCGTCAACCCGGACCTGTCCACCTCGGTGGTCGATGCGCGGGCCAAGTCCTGGGACGGCCAGGTTACCTTCGCCATGGTGCCCACCCTGGCGCGCCCAGCCAACCTCGACCAGCTGCCCGGCCTGGATCTGCTGGTGATCGACGAGGCCCACCACGCCGCCGCCGACAGCTACCGGCGGATCATCGACCGGGCGTTGCAACGCAACCCGTCCTGCCGCATCTTCGGCGTGACCGCTACCCCGAACCGGGGCGACAAGCGCGGGTTGCGGCCGGTGTTTTCCAATGTCGCCGATCAGATCCGGATCGGCGAACTGGTCCGCAGCGGTCATCTGGTTCCGCCGCGCACCTTCGTCATCGACGTCGGCGTCCAGGAGGCACTGGGCAAGGTGCGCCGGACCGTCGACGACTTCGACATGACGGCGGTGGACGCCATCATGAACCGCGCCCCGGTCACCGAGGCCGTCATCAAGCACTGGCGGGAGAAGGCCGGCCAGCGGCAAACCGTGGTCTTCTGCTCCACGGTCGCCCACGCCCAGGCGGTGACCGCAGCCTTCAACGCCGACGGTGTGGATGCGGTTCTGGTCACCGGCGATATGCCCGAGACCGAACGCAAGGCTGCCCTGGCGGCCTATGCGGCTGGCGAGGCGCGGGTGGTGGTCAACGTCGCCGTGATGACCGAGGGCTGGGACCATCCACCCACCTCCTGCGTCGTCCTGCTGCGGCCCAGTTCCTACAAGTCCACCATGATCCAGATGGTCGGGCGCGGCCTGAGCACGGTCGATCCGGCCGAGTTCCCCGGCGTGGTCAAGACGGACTGCGTCGTCCTCGACTTCGGGACCTCGACCCTGCTGCACGGCTCCCTGGAGCAGGACGTCGACCTCGACGGCCATGAGGGCGACGGCGAAGCCCCGACCAAGGACTGCTCCGAGTGCGGGGCCAAGGTGCCGTTGGCGGTCAACGAGTGCCCGCTGTGCGGCTACGTCTGGGAGCGGGAGTCGCCGGAGGAAGGCGCGCCGCTGCACAGCTTCATCATGTCGGAGGTCGACCTGCTGCAGCGCTCCAGCTTCCGCTGGTGTGACCTGTTCGGCGACGATGCCGCCCTGGTGGCCAATGGCTTCAACGCCTGGGGCGGGGTGTTTTTCCTGAAGGGGCGCTGGTACGGGGTCGGTGGCCAGCCGAAGCAAACCCCGCGTCTCCTGGCTCTCGGCGAGCGCACTGTCTGCCTCGCGGCGGCCGACGACTGGCTGAACACCCACGAGACCGATGAAAGCGCCCACAAGACGCGGTCCTGGCTGAACCAGCCGCCGACCGATCGGCAACTGGCCTACCTGCCGCCAGCCTTCCGCCAGGACTTCGGCCTGACCCGCTATCAGGCATCAGCCCTGCTGACCTTCCAGTTCAACAAGCGGGCGATCAGATCCCTGGTCTTCGGGGCGGACGCCGACGCCGAGACCGGGAGGGCGGCATGATCCATGACCACGCCCTCGACGACCGCCGCCGCCCGCTGGCGGTGCTGGCATCCGCGTGGACGGCTCTGCGCCGTCTGCCGGCAACCGACCCGGGGCTTTGGCTGGCGCGATCCGGTTTGCTCGAAACGGCCCCGCCCCTCGGTGTGGTTCTGCTCCATCACCTGCCAGGCCTTCTGGACCGCGCGGGCGCGGGAGGGCTTGGCGGTGGTTGATCTGACCGAACAGGAGCAAGGCGCCTTGCGGGCGGCGATGAAGCCCGTGGGCGAGATCATGGAGGAGGTCGGCTGGGACACACCCCTGGCCGGTCTCACCGAGGCTCAGGTGCTGACCCTGATCGAGGCCGCCGTGGGCGGCTTCCAGGATGCCATGCACACCATCGCCGCCGAGAGCGTCCACAGCCAGGAGGTGCCCTTCTGATGCTTGATTTCAATTCAAAGGGCCAGGCCGGCGACCAGATCACGGCGCTCATCGATGAGGCTCTGGTGGCCGAGCGCGCCGCTATGCCGCCCCGTGATTACCTCGGCGGCTCGCGCCTCGGCGTGGCCTGTGACCGGGCGCTGCAGTTCGAGTTCGTCGGCGCGCCCAAGGATGACGGCGCCGACGTCGATGGCCAGACCCTGCGGATCTTCGAGATCGGCCACACCCTGGAAGACCTCGCCATCCGCTGGCTGCGTGCAGCCGGGTTCGACCTCTACACCCGCAAGGGCAACCGTCCCGACGGCGACCAGTTCGGCTTCTCCGTCGCCGGGGGCCGCATCCGGGGCCATGTCGACGGCATCCTGGCCAGCGGTCCTGCGGTGACCGGCATGGCGTTCCCGGCCCTCTGGGAATGCAAGACCATGAACGCGAAGACCTGGCGCGAGACGGTGGCCAAGGGCGTGGTCGTCGCCAAGTCGGTCTACGCCGTCCAGATCGCCCTCTACCAAGCCTACATGGCTGCCGACGTGCCCGGCATCGCCGACAGCCCGGCCCTGTTCACGGCCATCAACAAGGACACCGCCGAACTGCATCACGAGTTGGTGCCGTTCGACGCCGCCCGCGCCCAGACCGCCAGCGACCGGGCGGTGCGCATCCTGCGCGCCACCGATGCCGGCGACCTGCTGCCACGCGTCGCCACCAGCCGGGACTTTCATGAATGCCGCTTCTGCGCCTGGGCAGGGCGCTGTTGGGAGTTGCCGGCATGAGCGACGACACCATCATCCACTTCAATCCCTGGCGGGACTTCAACGACGCGCCCATCCAGGACGACGAGCCCGATCTGCATCCCGATGCCGATCAGATCGCCATATTCATGGACGTGGTCTTCGGTTACTGCGACGGGTTCATCCCCGTGCGCGGGTTTATCGACAAGGGCCAGGGCCAGGACGGGCGCCCTCACACCATCTGGCTTGAAGCCGATGGCGACACGCCTGCGCGCATGAAGACCTTCGCCGCCTGGGCCGCGCGCGAGGGCACGGCCGTCTATGTCATCCCCGGCACCGTGGCCGAAACCGGCCGGGCCCGGGCCGAAGACGTCCGGCAGATGCAGACCCTGGTGGTGGATCTGGATACCGGGGACATCCAGGCCAAGGCGGCTCACCTGACGGCGCATCTGGGGGCACCCACCCTGGTGGTCGAAAGCGGCGGGCGAACCGCCGAGGGACAGGCTAAGCTCCACCTGTGGTGGCGTCTGACCGAGCCGGCCGAGGGCGCCGATCTGGCCCGCCTGTGCCGGCTGCGTGGGGAGATCGCCGTCAAGGTCGGCGGCGACACCCACTTCCGCTCGGCCCACCAGCCCATCCGTGTTGCCGGCACCGTCTACCACAAGGGCGGTGTTCGTCGTCTGGTCAGCATTCGCCGTCACGACGCCGGCCGCGAAGTGGACCTGGAGGAGATTATCGAGGCCGCCGAGGCCATGCCGGCGATGGCGGGTATCCGCCCGCCCCCGGAGGGATCGGCGGACAAGCCGTGGCTGGCCGATGTCCTGACCACCCCGGCGCACGCCAGCGGCGAGGACGCCTGGACCCGGTTCCAGGGCGCCAGCGCCGCCATCGGCCACTTCATCCGCATGGTCCACGGCGGGCAGATGACCCCGAACGCCGGCTGGGAGGGCATCTGCCAGTACAACGCTGCGATGCTGCGTCCGCCCTGGCCGTTGGATCGTCTGCGTCAGGAGGCCGACCGTCTGTGGGCGCTGCACGTGGCCCGCAACGGGCCGCCACTGCTGATGATCGAGACGGCCCCACTCACCGCCGTGCCGGCCTTCCCGCTGGCCGACCTGCTGGATGACACCAGCCCCATGCCCGAGGACATCATCGCGCCCCGCGTGCTGACCCCGGGCGGCATGCTGGTGTTGGGCGGAGCCCCCAAGGTGGGCAAGAGCGACTTCCTGATCAGCCTGCTGGTTCACATGGCCGCCGGGGCGGCGTTCCTGAGCTTCACCCCGCCCCGGCCGTTGCGGGTGTTCTATCTCCAGGCCGAGATCCAGTACCACTACCTGCGCGAGCGATTGCAGGGCCTGCGGGTCGGTCCGGAGGTGCTGTCCGCCGCCCGGCATCGGCTGGTGGTCACACCGAAACTGCGGCTGCTGCTGAACGAGGCCGGTCTGGCCCAGACCATCGAGGCGGTGCACGTGGCCTTCCCGGACGCCCCGCCCGACATCCTCTGCCTGGATCCGATCCGCAACCTGTTCGACGGCGGCCCCGAGGAGGGCGGCGAGAACGCCAACGCCGCCATGCTGTTCTTCCTGCAGAACCGGGTGGAGGCCCTGCGCGACGCGGTCGCTCCCGAGGCCGGGGTGGTGCTCTGCCACCACACCCGGAAGATGACCAAGAAGCAATTGGCCGAGGATCCGTTCCAGGCCCTGGCCGGCGCCAGCACGCTGCGCAGCTTCTACACCTCCGGGATCATCATGCACCGGCCCGACGAGGACCGCCCCGAGCGCCGCCTGGAGATCGAACTGCGCAACGGTCCGGCCATGGCGCCCATGATGATCGACAAGGTCAAGGGCCGCTGGGTTGAGGTCAACCCCATGAACGAAAGGTTGTCCCGCAGAGACGAGGGAGCCAGGCATGATGCCGAGCGCATGCGCAAGAACGACGTTGTCTTGGGGTTGCTTCATGACGAAGCGCGCAAGGGCCGAATATACACCGTGACGCAGTTCGCGGAGGCGTTCGAGAACACGGCAGGGCTCGGTGGGCAGTCGGTGATCCGGGACCGGATCGGCGTCCTCACCACCAAAGGACATGTGAAGTTCGTGCGCGGGGAGGCTGCCACCCGGATCGGGCTTGCCGCAGAGCGCAGCAAGTACGGCTACCTCTGTGTCGAAGACATGGTGCTCACCACCGGCAACGAGACGGTCGATTCTGACACGGGGGAGGTCCAGCCAGAGACCATCCAGGTGTTGCCGAGCCACTACAAATGCCCGCAAACCGGCGCCGTCCTCCCGGTCGAAAACCCGTTCGTTTGGGTCTACCAGGAGGAGAGTGACTGATGTACCACACGCCTCTCACGCTCCGAAATCTGCCCCCTGATTTCCGAAATCTGGACCAGATTTCGCAAAATCTGCCTCGGCCGCAAAATCTGGAATCTGGGTTTTCGCCAGTCAGTTCAATGGCTTGCGGGGCGCTAACCAGATTTCGGACGGGCCTCTCCGAAATCTGCTCCGAAATCTGGAATTTCCAAATCATATCAATGGGTTCTGAGCAGATTTCAGATTTCGGAGATTTCCCCCTAAAGGGGGAGGTGTCCCCCACCAGGGTGGGGCACCTCCCCATTCCTTTAGGGCCGCGTGATGGGTTGACCACCCCCCTTCCACATCCGGCCGGACGACGGCGGCCAGCTCCGCCAAGACCTGACACCGCCGTCGCCCACATCACGACCATCCCCAACCCGATGGAGATCATCATGACCCTGTCGACTCTGCCCCCAGCGGCCATGGATGCAAGCGCGCATCGGACGGAGGCGGCCTCTGGTCCCGGCGCGATCCTGGCCCTCGACCTTGGGACCCACACCGGCTGGGCGCTGGCCCGGGGCGATGGGAGCATCGTCTCCGGCACCGAACAGTTCCGCCAGGACCGCTGGTCCGGGGGCGGCATGCCCTATCTGCGCTTCCGCCACTGGCTGGGGGAGGTCGCCGAGACCAGCGGCGGCCTGGGGCTGGTGACCTTCGAGGAGGTCCGCGCCCACGCAGGCACCGCCGCCGCCCACGCCTATGGCGGCTTCCTGGCCACCCTGACCGCCTGGGCCGAAGGGGTCAGCGTGCCCTACGAGGGCGTGCCGGTGGGCACCATCAAGCGGTTTGCCACCGGCAAGGGCAATGCCAGCAAGGCCGCCGTGATCGAGGCCATGCGCCGCGCCGGCTTCGCTCCCAAGGACGACAACGAGGCCGATGCCCTGGCCCTGCTGCGCTGGAGCCTGGCGCACCGGGCGGGAGGTCTGGCATGACCCGCCACCGCCTGCCCGATCGCCGGCCCTCGGTCACCCTGCCGCTGGAGCATGAGGGTTTCGCCTGCCAGCTGACGGTCGGGTTCTACCCCGATGGCCGGGTGGGCGAGGTGTTCGTCTCCGGCCTCAAGACCGGCTCCAACCTCGATGCCCTGGTGGCCGACGCCGGCGTGCTGGTCTCGCGGCTGCTGCAGCACGGTGTGGCTCCCGATGACCTGGCCGGCAGCATGGGGCGCCAGGGGGATGCCCGACCAGCGTCGCTGATCGGCGCTATCGTCGATCGTCTCGTCCCCAATAACCCGGAGAAGAGCCGATGAGCATTGATGCCTGGACCCCTCGCTTGGTGGAAGTGTACTTGGCCGAGGCCGCTGACACCTTGCGCCGTCTCCCTGAGCAGCGGGTGCGTGGGTTCGTCTCCGCATGGCCCGAGGCGGTGTGCGAAAAATGGGATGCGCTGGGCTGCGAGGACGGGCCGACTCAGGCGGGGCCGCCCAGCCCGCAGGCCATCGATCGCATGGACCGGACCCTGCTGTGGCTGCGCTGGCTGGAGCCCGAGGAACAGCGGATCGTCTGGGCGCGAGCCAACGGTCACCCGTGGAAGCAAATTGCCTGGGAGCATGGGATCAACCGCTCGACGGCGTGGCGTCGGTGGACCCATGCTCTGGTCGCATTGGCCGCGCGTCTTTCTGCGCAAAGTGATGCAACACTGTCGCGACATCAAGACGTGCAACACATGGGCCCGAATTTGGTAGGGTAGCGCCATAAGCTTGGACGCGAGCGCCCGCCGGGGGAAACCCTCGCGGGCGTTGTCGTTTGCGGGGGACGAACCATGCCGATCAGGCCGCCGGTGCATCGGCCCAAGGGCTGGCGGGACAAGGCGGCGCGGGATCGGGATTATCTGACCTACCGCGACCAGAGCCGGGTTCGCCCCACCCGCACGGCAGCGTGGAAGCGGGCGCGCCGCGCGTTCCTGGCGGAGCATCCGGTCTGCGCCGTGTGTGGGGCGCCCGCAACCGTGGTCGATCACATCGTTCCGCACCGAGGCGATCTCACGGTGTTCTGGGATCGCAGCCGCTGGCAGGCGCTGTGCGCGTCGTGCCATGGGCGCAAGACCGCCGCCCGCGACGGCGGCTTCGGCAACCCGCTCCGACCGCCCCCGTAGGGGGATGGGGGGTGCAATCTCTGCCTGAAAATGGGGTGGAGATCGCGCGGGGGTGCTGCGTGTGCGTGGCCAAAATGAAACAGGGGGGGTGACATGCCGGACGGTCTCGATCGGCGTGACCTGGCCGTGGTCTATCGACCGCTGGACAGTCTGGTGGTCTATGCCCGCAATGCCCGGACCCATACCGAGGATCAGGTGGCGGAGATCGCCGGGTCCATCCGGGAGTTCGGGTTCACCAACCCGGTGCTGGTGGCGGAGGACGGCACCATCATCGCCGGCCATGGGCGGGTGCTGGCCGCGCGCCGGCTGGGCATGGCCGAGGTGCCGACCATCGAGTTGACCGGTCTGACCAAGACCCAGCGTCAGGTGCTGGTGCTGGCTGACAACCGGATCGCGCTCAATGCCGGCTGGGATCGGGATCTGCTGGCGCTGGAGGTCGGGGACCTGAAGGACGCCGGCTGGGACCTGGGTCTGACCGGGTTCACGACGGCGGAGATCGACGACCTGCTGCGTCCGGTGGACGATGGCGCCGATGGGGAGGGGGCACGGGTACGACACCCACACGGTGCCGGAACCGCCGCGCAATCCTGCGGCGCGGCCGGGCGATCTCTGGCTGCTGGGGGAGCATCGCCTGCTGTGCGGCGACAGCACCCGAGCCGAGGATGTCCGCCAGCTGATGAACGGCGAGCGGGCCGTGCTGTTCGCCACCGACCCGCCGTATCTGGTCGACTACGACGGGTCCAACCATCCGACGCGGAACAAGGACTGGAGCCAGTCCTACGGCACCACCTGGGACGACAGCAGCCAGGGCGCGGAGCTTTACGACGGCTTCATCGCCGCCGCCGTGGCCGAGGCCATCGCGGAGAACGCGGCGTGGTACTGCTGGCATGCGTCCCGCCGTCAGGCGATGTTGGAGTCCTGCTGGGAGAAGGCCGGCGCCTTCGTCCACCAGCAGATCATCTGGGTCAAGGACCGGGGTGTTCTGACCCGCTCGCACTACCTATGGAAGCACGAGCCGTGCTTCATGGGCTGGCGGCGTCCGCACCGGCCGCCCAAGGTGGCGGACGAGACGCTGGCCTCGACCTGGGAGATGCCGGGCTTTGCCAAGGCCGATCGGCCCGACCATCCGACGCCGAAGCCGCTGGACGCCTTCGGCATTCCGATGCGCCAGCACGTCGAGCGCGGCGGGCTGTGCTACGAGCCGTTCTCGGGTTCCGGCTCGCAGATCATGGCCGGCGAGGCCAACGGCCGGCGGGTTTTCGCCATGGAGATCAGCCCGGCCTATGTGGATGTCGCCATCGAGCGCTGGCAGGAAGCGACGGGGCGGGAGGCCACGCTGGAGGGCGATGGCCGGACCTTCGCGGCCGTGCGCGAGGAACGGCTGGGCGCGTCCGACAACGCGGCGGACGCGGCATGAAGCAGTCACGCACCATGTCGCTGGTCGAGGCGGTGACCAACGTGGCCGTCGGCTATGGCGTCGCGGTCGCGACGCAGTTGGTCGTGTTCCCGTGCTTCGGGTTGCCGGCGCACCTCGACGATGCGTTGGCCATCGGATTGATCTTCACGGCCGTTAGCATAGTTCGGTCGTACCTGCTGCGTCGGCTGTTCGAGGCGGTTCGGGTGAGAAACTAGGGATCAAGAACCTGCGATGTCGGCACACCGCGCCGAACTGCTGCCCGCTGGAGTCGGGGCCACGTCGCGTCTGAGATCGGCGTGACCATGTAGCCGTGATCAACGTCGCCCAGCATAGCCGAACGGGCGCTGGGGCCCGCTCGCCAGTAGAGACCAATCAGCGCGCAGAGGGCAGCATCAAGCTTGTCTTGGTCGGACTTCCGAGGTTGAGCGGTATACCGCATCTGATGGGCCCATTTGGCTAGGCCTGGCACATTGAACCGCTCGGCCGAACGCTCCACCACGCGCGCCACCGCCTGCCAGTCTTCCAGGCGGAATTTCTTTCGGTTCTGTGGATTGTACTTCGGAGCGCGGAGCCGCTGAGCAAAGCCGTCTTCGAGTGCGGGTAGCGCCAGCGCAGGAAATACTTCGATGAGGAAGTGGCCAGCGGACGCTTTGCGTGCCTGAATAGGATCCTCCGTCGCATCGAGATCGGAAACGAAAGACCAAATCGGCGCGTCGTCGCAGAACATGCCGATCTTGCTGCGGTTGGCCGGCTGAACACCTCCGCCGACGAAAGAAACGAGAGAAGCCGCGACTTTATCCACCGGGCGGCTCCCCACAGCATTGGGTACGACTGTGGGCTGATCGAGCGCAACAAGGCTGACGACGAAATCGTTGCGAAGCCCATCAATGAACCTACGAGCCTCCGTGAACGAGACGAGCCGAGGTTCGTGGAACTGGACTTGGCTTCTTTCATCAAACGCGACAGCGCAGATTGCGCCTGGAGCCTTAGGCGCATCCGTCCACGCCGAGTCGAAACCGAAAAAGACCGTGCTGCTTTGCGGGTTCACGAGATCCATGTGGTCCTCCGCAAAGCGGCGTAGTCAAAGTATGCAGGAAATGCAAGCGGTTAGTTGTTCAGTTTGTACACCCGCCCGCGTTCGCCCTCCTTCTCGGAGGTGATGGTCAGGCCGAGCTTCTTCTTCAGCGCCCCGGCGAAGCAACCCCGGACCGTGTGCGATTGCCATCCAGTGGCTTCCACCAGTTCGGCAATGGTGGCGCCCTCGGGCCGGCGCAGCATGTCGACCACGATGGCCTGCTTGGTGTTGCCCCGGACCCGGTGCCGGGCGCCAGCGGGCGCCGTGTGTGCGTCGGTCTCGTCGGCTGGCATGTCCGGTCCGGCGTGGTCGCCGTCGCGCCCCAGGGGCGCCACGGGCGCGTTGTCGGCCAGGGCGTCCACGCCCAGTTCGGTGGCACGCAGCGTGATCGGGCCGCGATCCTCGTCATGGCGCCAGACCGTGGTTTCGTCCTCTGCGACGACCTCCTCGATCAGCCCGCGCTTGAGCAGGCTCTTGAGGACGTTGCCAACGGCGCCGCCGGTGATCGGCGCGGTGACGGGGAAGATCATGCGGTCCTCTCGGGCGCAGGCGGTGCCCAGGATGGTGCGCTGGGTCTCGGACAGGTCGATCTGGGTCATCGGTTGTCTCCGGGATGGCTGGGGCCGCGACCACCGCGTCCCTGCTATCACCCCGAGCCCCGGCTGCCGATGCGGCGCGGGGCGTTGAAGGGGTCGCCGGATCACGCCGCGTATTCGCCCTCCTGGAACGCCATGTCTGTGATGCGCTTCAGCAGGCTGGCGTATTCGGCGAGGCTGCCGACGTGCGACCAGTCGATGTCGTCGGGGTGCGCGTTGAAGTGTTCGTCGCTGAGGGCCTGCAGGCGGGCCAGACGCTCGTCGATCTCGGTCTTGCGGGCGATGAAGGCGTCGAGGGCGGTTTCCCTGGTCATGGCGGCGGTTCCTCAGTCGGTGATGACGACCCAGGTCGTGCCCGGGTTCATCTCTTCCATGCGGCGGCAGACCTGCTCGGCTTCGGCGACCGTGGTCCAGTGGTGGTAGCGCTGTTCCAGGGGCGCCTTGCTCGGCGTGCCGTCCTTCCTGAGGCGGTGGATCCGGGGGGCGGCGCGGGTGGCGTCCTGGATGCGGCGGTCGGCCTGGGCCTTCTTCGCGGCGCGGTAGGCTGAGGGGCAGGTGATGCCGGACATGGTGCGCTCCGTTTGCGGGTGATTGGTGTCTTTCAACACGTTCACCATGCCATCACGGGCCCCAGCCTCAAGCGGATAAGTCGATCATTTGATTGCTATTTTCGGGATGGCGCGGGCCTTGTCCGGTGTCATCACCACCCCTGTTCATCCCGGCCCGGGAGCCCGGGATGCTGCCCAAGGAGACGGATCATGGCTGGCCGCAAGCCGCTGCCCACCCAACTCAAGCTGGTCAAGGGGACGGCCCGGCCGCATCGCCTGAACAAGGACGAGCCCCGGCCCACCGTCGCCGTCCCCGAGGCCCCGGACCATCTGGAGGACCGGGCCCGGGACCAGTTCGTGGCCATGGCCGAGATGCTCGCCCGCCACGGCGTGATGACCGAGCTCGATGCCGGCGCCCTGGCTCGCTACGCCGTCGTCTGGTGCCGCTGGATCGACGCCGAGGCCGAAGTCAAGCGACGCGGGCCGGTGGTCAAGACCGAGGCCGGGAACATCATCCAGAACCCGTTCCTGGCCATCGCCAACAAGTGCCTGCTGCAGATGGCCCAGATCGAGAGCGAGTTCGGGCTCACCCCGTCCTCCCGCTCCCGCATCCGCACGGCGGCCCCCGCCGAGCAGGCCGATCCGTTCGAGGAGTACCTGACCCGTGGCAAGAACGCGTAAGCGCAAGGGATCGGCCTGTCCGGTGGAGACCTACGCCCGCGATGTGCTCGACGGCCGGGTGGTCGCCGGCCGGCTGGTCCGTCTGGCCTGTCGGCGCCACCTCGACGATCTGCAGGGCGGATCCGCGCGGGGCCTCGTCTGGAGCCCGGAGGCGGCCCGGCACGCCCTGGAGTTCTTCGGCCACCTGCGCCATTCCACCGGCGAATGGGCCGGCCAGCCGTTCACCCTGCAGCCCTGGCAGGCCTTCGTGGTCGGCGCGCTCTACGGCTGGCAGCGCGGCGACGGCCTGCGCCGTTTCCGCACCGCTTATGTCGAGGTGGCCCGCAAGAACGGCAAGTCGGTGCTGCTCGCCGGCACCGCCCTCTATGCCCTGGTCGCCGACCACGAGCCCGGCAGCCAGGTCTATGCCGCCGCCACCACCCGCGATCAGGCCCGCATCGTCTTCGGTGAGGCCGAGCGCATGGTCGACGCCAGCCCGGCCCTGCGCTCCCGCGTGACGCGCACCGTCAACAACCTCGCCGTCACGGCGACCGCCTCCTGGTTCCGGCCGCTGTCCGCCGACGCCTCCAAGATGGACGGCCTCAACGTCCACTTCGCCGCCGTCGACGAGGTCCACGAACACCCCAACGCGGAGATCATCCAGAAGCTCAACACCGCCACCGGTGCGCGCCGCCAGCCGCTGATCTTCGAGATCACCACCGCCGGTCACGACCGGCATTCGGTCTGCCGCCAGCACCACGAGTTCTCGGTCAAGGCGCTGGAAGGCTCCGTCCCGCCGGAGGCCGCCGACAGCTGGTTCGCCTTCATCGCCACTCTGGACGACGGCGACGACTGGACCGATCCCGCCGTCTGGATCAAGGCCAACCCCAGCCTCGGGGTGACCGTCAAGGAAGACGACCTGCGCCGCCAGATCGAGGAGGCGCGCGAGATGCCGGCGCAGCAGAACGCGATCCGGCGCCTGCGCCTGAACGAATGGACCGAGCAGGTCACCCGCTGGCTGGACATGGCGGTCTGGGAAGACGGCGGCCCGCCGGTTGCCACCGACGCCGCCGACGTCAAGGCGGATCTGGACGACCTGGAAGCGGCCCTGGCCGGTCGCCCCTGTTACGGCGGCCTGGACCTGGCCCGCGTCAACGACCTGTCGGCCTTCGTGCTGTTGTTCCCGCCTACGGGCGATCCCGACCTGGGGCCGCTGGCCGCCAGATGGATCGCCGTGTGCCGGTTCTGGGTGCCCGAGGACGACATCCTGCGCCGGGCCAGGCGCGACCGGGTGCCCTATGATGTCTGGCGCGACCAGGGTTTCCTGACGGCCACGCCCGGCAACGCCACCGACTTCGCCTTCATCGAACACGAGATCCTGGCCCTGGCCGGGCGCTTCGACCTGCGGGAGCTGGCCTATGACCGCACCTTCGCCGGGGAGATCGTGCAGACCCTGCAGCAGGAGGGGCTGAGCCTGATCGAGTTCGGCCAGGGGTTCCTTTCCCTGGCCGCACCCACGGCCGAACTGGAACGGCTGGTGGTCTCGCGGTCCTTCTGGCACGGCGGTCACCCGGTCCTGCGCTGGAACGCGTCCAACGTCGCCGTGCGCCAGGACCCGGCCGGCAACATCAAGCCCGACAAGGAGCGCTCCTCCGAGCGGATCGACGGCATCGCCGCCCTGGTCAACGCCCTCGGGCGCGCCCTGGTGCAGGGCGGGGTGCCGGGGCGCTCCATCTACGAGACCCAGGAGCTTGTCTTCCTATGATCACCCGCCTGATCGTCGAGACCCCGGCCGCATCCCGGCTGCTGGTGCCCACCGCGCGCCTGCTGGCCGAGCGGCCCGATCTGGACCCGACCGTGGCGGAGGCCTTGCTCCTGGCCGCTTCGGAGACGGTCTGTCTGTGGTGCGACGTGGCCCCGGATCAGGCCGGGCGGCGCACCTTTCTGCGCGAGACGGTCCGGATCGAGATCGAGGGGATCGCACGCGGGCAGGGGCCGCTGCTGCTGCCCTGGCGTATCCCGGTCGGAACGATCACCGCCATCACCCTGGACGGGACGGCCCTGGCCGAGACCGATTGGCGGGTGGAGCCCATGGCCGCGCTGTTGTGGCGGCTGTCCGAGACCGGGCGTCCCTGCGGCTGGGACGGCGACCACCTGACCCTCGACCTCTTGGTGGGGTGGGATCCGGACGACCTGCCCCCGGCGCTGGCCGAGGCCTGTCTGGCGCTGGCGCGGCGGGCCGCCGACGACCGGGGCCGCGACGACGCCCTGCGCAGCTGGCGCTACGGCGAGATCCAGGAGAGCTACTGGGCGCCCGACACCCTGGATGCCGGTCTCCTTGCTGCCCTGGCCCCCTGGCGCGGCGGCGCCGTTGTGTGACCACCGCTCCTTGGCAATGACCGGAGATCGATCATGACTCCATCCCTCGCGGGGCCGCTCCGGCGCCTGGGGCTGCCTGCCACCCTGCTGCCCGAGGGCGGCGGTCCGGCCGTGGCCTGCCGGGTGGTGCCGGTGGATGGCACCGAGATGCTGACCCTGGGCACGCTCACCCTCACCGTGGCCCGCTCCGTCTGGCATGTCCGCCGGGCCGAGGTGGGCACGCCCACCGCCGGCACGCTGACCCTGGGCGGTGTCGGCCACACCATCCGCGCCGGCGAGCCGGTGGCCGGCGATCCCCTGGGGCTGCTGTGGGCCATCACCACGGACTGGGGTGTGGACGTGACCTGGACCACGCCCGGCAGCGGCGACGGCGGGTCGCCCTACGATCCGCCCGATGAGGGCCTGACCTATACCGCGCGCGCCGCTGGGGCGGGCGCCACCACGCTGACCATCGTCTGCTCGGGATGGTCCTCGGGCCAGGTGCGTGCGGACGACGGGATCACCGTGGCCGGAGCCACCTATACCGCAACGGCCGATGTCGCCCAGTCGCTCGATGGAATGGCGTGGGTGTTCCTGAACGTCCCGATCACGCCGGCTTTGAGCGGTGCCCTGAGCGGCGGCGAGACCGTGGTGTTCGTCCCCGCCGGATCCAGCGCCACCCGCACCGTGCGCGCGGCCATCGCCGACTACGCCGCCAGCGAGATCATGGGCGGCGTGACCGCCGGGGACCGGCGCCTGATCGTGCGCGGCGGCGACATGGAGACCGCCCCCACCACCGCCGACATTGTGACCCTGGACGGCACGGACTGGAGCGTTACGACCGTCACCGCGCTTTACGTTGGGGCCGAGGTGGTCGCCTGGGACGTTCAGATCCGCCGGTGAGCCCGGCTGTGACCGGGCCGAAAAGGACCTTGCCATGATGGGCTTGTTGCGACGCCTGATGGGGCGCGGCGAAGCGCGGTCGTATCACCCGCGCGATCCGGCGCTGGCCGGGTTGTTCGGGGCCACCGAGGCCGCCAGCGGCATGACGGTCACCCCCGACAGCGCCATGCGCGCCACCGCCGTCTATGCCTGCGTGCAGTATCTGGCACGCACCCTGGCCGCCATGCCGCTGATCCTGCATCGGCGCCTGTCCGATGGCGGCAAGGCGCGCGATCCCGACCATCCGCTCAGCCGCCTGCTGCACGACCAGCCCAACGGCTGGCAGACCGCCTTCGAGTTCCGGGCCATGCTCCAGGCCCACCTCTGCCTGCGCGGCAATGCCTATGCTCGGATCCTGGCCACCAACGGCGGCGCCGTCACCGCCCTGGTGCCGCTGCATCCCGACCGCGTGCGCCCGCTGGAGCGGCGCGTCAACGGCCGGCTGGCCTATGAGCACTGGCCCTGCGAGGCGGGACGCGGGCGCGAGATGCTGCTGCAGGAGGAGGTCCTGCACCTGCGCGGGCTCAGCCTGTCGGCCGACGGCGTGCTGGGGCTCTCGCCCATCGACGCCATGCGCGAGGCGGTCGGCCTCGCCCTGGCCGCCGAGGCCTACGGGGCGCGGTTCTACCGCAACAACGCCCGCCCTGGCATGGTGATCAAGCATCCCGGCCGTCTCTCCCCGGAGGCCGGCCGGCGCCTGAAGGAGGCCTGGAACAGCCAGTACGCCGGAGCTGCCAACGCCCACAAGACCGCCGTCCTGGAAGAGGGCATGGACATCGTGCCCATCGGCATGACCGCCGAACAGGCGCAGTTCCTGGAGACCCGCAAGTTCCAGCGCAGCGAGATCGCCGCCATCTTCGGGGTCCCACCCCACAAGATTGGCGATCTGGAGCGGGCCACGTTCTCCAACATCGAGCATCAGGCGATCGAGGTGGTCACCGACACCATTCGTCCCTGGGCGGTGGTCTGGGAGCAGGCGCTGACCCGCGACCTGTTCACCGAGGACATGCGCCGCACCCACATGGTGGCGTTCAATCTGGACGGCCTGCTGCGCGGCGACATCGAAAGCCGCTACCGCGCCTATGCCACCGGCCGCCAGTGGGGCTGGCTGTCGGCCAACGACGTGCGCGAACGCGAGGACATGAACCGCATCGACGGCGGCGACCTGTATCTGGCGCCGGTCAACATGACGCCGGCCGAACAGCTGGCCAATGCCGTGGGCGAGATCGCCCGGCAATCGGGAGGAGGCGATGGTGGATCTTGAGCGACGCATCGCGGGGGCGACCGACCTGCGCCTTGAAGCCGGGGACGCGCCCCGCATCGTCGGACACGCGGCCCTGTTCGACCGTCTCTCCGAGGATCTGGGCGGCTTCCGCGAGCGCATCCGGCCCGGCGCCTTCGCCGACAGCCTGGAGCGGGAGGACGTCCGCGCCCTGTTCAACCATGATCCCAACGTGATCCTGGGGCGCAACCGCGCCGGCACCCTGCGCCTGGGCGAGGATGCCGAGGGGCTGGCCATCGAGATCGACCCGCCCGACACCCAGGCGGCGCGCGACCTCATGGTTTCCATCGCACGCGGCGATGTCAGCCAGATGAGCTTCGGCTTCATCGTCCGCCCCGGCGGCCAGAGCTGGGAGAAGGATGCCGAGGGGCGCGTCCTGCGCACCCTGACAGCCGTGCGCCTGCTCGATGTCTCGCCGGTGGTCTTCCCCGCCTATCCTGACACCGCCGTGGCGGTGCGGGCCATGACCGCCTGGCGGGCCGCCACCACGCCCCGGCCGCCGGTGGCCCTGTTGCGGCGGCGCCTGGACCTGGCGCTGGCCATGGGGCCTTAACGCCTCTCTGTCCCACCCCTTCCGCCCGTTCTCTCTGCCCACCTCCGCCCGGCCGGCGCGGGGGTGGGCTTTTTGCTGGCCGGCCTCCAGCCCAACGAAAGGAACGCCATGAGCACGCGTCTCAAGGATCTGCGCGAGAAGCGCGGTCGCATCGTCACCGACATGCGTGGCCTGCTCGATGCCGCCGGCGGCGAGAGCCGCGACCTGACGGCCGAGGAGCAGGAACGCTATGACGCCCTGTTCGCCGACCAGGAGCGCCTGGGCGAGCAGATCAGCCGCGAGGAGCGCCAGCAGGCCCTCGACCGGCGCATGGCCGAGGAGGCCGTCCGCAGCGAGCAGGCTCCCGTCCATCCCGCGCCGGAGAGCCGCGAGGATCGCGCCAACCCCACGCCCGATGGTGCCTACCGTGCCGCCTTCGCCCGCTTCCTGCGCGGGGGCACTGGCGCTCTGGCCGGCGAGGAACTGCGCGCCCTGCAGGCCGGCGCCGATGTCGACGGCGGCTATCTGGTCCCGCCCCAGCAGTTCGTCACCGAGTTGATCAAGGCGGTCGACGATCAGGTGGTCATGCGCGGTCTGGCCCGGACCTTCCAGGTGCCCCAGGCCGCCTCCCTGGGGGCGCCGTCCCTGGACGCCGATCCCGCCGATGCCGACTGGACCACCGAGCTGGCCACCGGCGGCGAGGATACGGCCATGAAGGTGGGCAAGCGCGAACTGCGCCCCCATCCCCTGGCCAAGCGCATCAAGGTCAGCCAGCAGCTGCTGCGTCAGGCCCTGATCGGCCCCGAGGCCCTGGTCATGGGACGGCTGGCCTACAAGTTCGCCGTCACCCAGGAAAAGGCGTTCCTGACCGGCTCCGGCGCCGGCCGGCCGCTGGGCGTGTTCACCGCGTCGGACAACGGCATCTCCACCAGCCGGGACGTGGCCACCGGCAACACCGCCACCGAGATCCGCTTCGACGGTCTGATCGAGGCCAAGTTCGCGCTCAAGGGTCAGTATTGGCCGCGTGCGCGCTGGATCTTCCACCGCGACGCCGTCAAGCAGATCACCAAGCTGAAGGACGGCGAGGGCCAGTACATCTGGCGCCAGTCCGTGCGCGAGGGCGAGCCCGACACCCTGCTTGGCCTGCCCATGACCCTGTCCGAATGGGCGCCCAACACCTTCACCACCGGCCTCTACGTCGGCCTGCTCGGCGACTTCCAGCACTACTGGATCGTGGATGCGCTCTCCATGCAGGTGCAGCGCCTCAACGAACTGTACGCCGAGACCAACCAGGTCGGCTTCATCGGCCGCCTGGAGACCGACGGCGCGCCGGTCCTGGAGGAAGCCTTCGTCCGCGTCACGCTGGCCTGAGGAGACGAGACCATGCCCAACCTTGCCCGCACCGTGACCATCACCCGCGTCATGGACGCCGTCGCCGCCGGTCAGACCGACCAGGAGGGAACGGTGGTCGACATGGCCAATGCCGAGGGCGTCGTGTTCATCGCCGCCTTCGGCACCCTCGGCGACGATGCCGTGACCGGCCTGAAGGTCCAGCAGGGGGACGACCCCACGCTCACCGACGCGGCCGATCTGGCCGGCACCGCCCAGGCCATCGCCCAAACCGACGACAACGGGTTGCTGGTGGTGGATCTGGTCCGCCCGGCCAAGCGCTACGTCCGCGCGGTCGTCACCCGAGGCACGGCCGATGCCGTCATCGATGGCGTGATCGCCATCCAATACGGCACCCGCGTGCTGCCCACCACCCAGGGCGACACCGTCGCTGCCCTTGAAACCCACGTCTCGCCGGCCGAGGGCACGGCGTAGGAGGACGCGATATGAGCCATGTCACCCAGGTCTACCGCGACCGGGATGGCGACCGCCTGGTCATCGAGGCCGGCGGCGTCATCCAGGTCAATGCGGGCGGCCACATCGTTGGCCCGACCGGCGCCCCGGCCACCGCCATCGCCGACGCAACCGGCGGCACCACCACCGATGCCGAGGCCCGCGCCGCCCTCAATGCCGTGCTGGCGGCGCTGCGCGCCGTCGGCATCGTGGCCAGCGCGTGAGGCCGACCATGAGACTGCGCATGATCACCACCATCGCCGGCCCCGAGGTCTCCGCCGGGGCCGGCGAGGTTGTCACGGTCACGCCCACCCTGGGCGCGGCCCTGGTCGAGACCGGGGCGGCGGTGCCGTTGGCCCCGGACCCCAAGCCACTGCCAGGACCGGAGTGTGCCATCGCTCCGCCGGCCGAGACCGCCACTGCCCCGCCCCAGCGGCGGCGCGGGCGGGCGGCGCCCACATCGGGAGGGTGAGCCCATGGAGCTGCAATGGTGGATCACCGTCATCGAGGTGCCGGTCCTGGCCGGGCTGTTCTGGATGCTCATCACCGGGCGGGCGACCCAAGAGCGGCAGGTCGAGGCCCTGCACGCCGAACTGTCCGCCTTCAAGCTGCACGTCGCCACCACCTACGCCTCTCTGGGGCATCTCAAGGAGGTGGAGGCGCGCCTGACCGCGCATCTGCTCAAGATCGAAACCAAGCTCGACCGGGTCATCGAGGGCCGGTACGGCCACGACGGGGAGGACGCCCGCCATGACCGCTGACCCCACCCGGATGCCGCGCGGCATCCGCAACCACAATCCGCTCAACATCCGCCTGAACCCCGCCAACCGCTGGCAGGGCCGGATCGACCCGGCCGACAACACCGACGGCGCCTTCGAGCAGTTCCGGGATCCGATCTGGGGCCTGCGGGCCGGGGCGGTGCTGATCATCAACCACCACGACCGGCGCGATGCGACCACGATCCGCCGGCTGATCGCCCTGTGGGCGCCGCCCTCCGAGAACGACACCGACGGCTACGTCGCCTTCGTCGCCCGCCAGAGCGGCTTCGGCCCGGATCAGGCGCTCGACTTCCACCGCGCCGATCATCTACGGCCCGTGCTGACGGCCATGGTCGCCATGGAGAACGGGTGCCAGCCCTACACCGAGGCCCAGATTGACGCCGCCCTGGTGCGCGCCGGTGTGTTGCCGCCGGAGAAGCCGCTGACCCGCAGCCGCACGGTGCGGGGCGGGCAGGCGGCGGCCGCCGCCACCGTCGGCACGGCCGTGGTGGGGGCCCTCCAGGACGGGCTCGGGCCCGCGCAGGAGGTTCTGGGGGATCTGGCCCTGACCCTGGATGCGGCCAAGTGGGCGCTGCTGGCCGTCACCCTTATCGGCATTGGCGTGATGGTCTGGGCGCGCATCGACGACCGGCGTCGGGGGCTGCGGTGATGGTCGCGATGCTGAGCCGATGGCTGGGCGGGTCCGGGCTGGCGCTCGGGCGCGCCCTGGCCGTGGTGGCTGCCGTTCTGGCGGTGCTGCTCGGCGCCCGCCGCGCCGGCCGTCTCGCGGAACGCCTCGAGATGATGGAGAAGGCCCATGATGCCCAGCGCCGGATGCTGGAGGCGGCGGCTCGCCGTCCTCGTTCTCGCGACGATCTGGCTCAGCGCCTGCGCGACGGCCGGTTCTGACGGCGGCGGGCCGGTCTGCCCGCCGGTCGTGGAGTACAGCCGCGAGGTCCAGGCGCGCGCCGCCGACGAGCTCGATCTGCTGCCCGAGGGGTCGGCAGTGGTCGAGATGCTCAGCGATTACGCCGTCATGCGGGAGCAGGCAAGGGCGTGTGCGGGGCGGTGATGATGCGATGAACTGGCCGGGGACACGTTTGATCATGTTGCGAGCCCGACCAACTGATTGCCGGCGCTGTCGACCCGAATTTCGAGGGAGCGGCACTTCGATAAAAGATACGAACTCGAGCCGCCGAGCGAGAATGGGTAGATGACCGGGTTGGAACCGATGCCGGCCACCAAAAGGGAGCGGCCCGCATATCGCACGCATGCCTCTGCCAGCCATGCTGCCGCGGGGGAGGCGTCTAGCTGGATTGGGGGGGTCCGGATGATGCGCTTGCCCTTGTCAACTCTCTCGATGGCGCCCCAACTCGCCTGAGATTGCAGGACCATGTTCGTCATCCGGCGAGTACCCTCGCGTTCCCCGAATATCTCGGCCATGCGCCGATGAAGCTCCGCAGATGTGCAGTCGCCCTGCAACGCAGTGAGCCGCCCGACAATTTCGGCCACCTTGCCGAAGAACGGGTAGGTCGCCAGAGCCATTCCCCATGTCAGCGCAGAGGTCGGCGTGTCCGATGCTTCGCGATATATCTTTACTCCGCGTTCCGCAAAATCAACCAGATCCGAACGCGGCTCCAACCACAGTCGGTTCAGAACCGTTCGGGTTTTCTTTTTTGCGGCTGGGCCTGAATGTCTGGCATTTATGAGTTGATTGAGGTCATCAAGACTGGATGCACCCGCCCTCACACGTATTGCTGCGCAAGCCCATTCCAAAGGAATAAAACGATCAAAGCCTATTTGAGGTTGTTTTGATTGCATCCGCCTTTTTCTCACCCGGAATATGTACGAACGGAACAATCAGCTCTTCGACTGATATCCCACCGTGAGCGACGACTTGCTCTCCATGTGGCACGAAAGCTTTCCGCGCGTTGGCGTATAGCGGCAAAAATCCGGGTGGAAGTCCAGCGAGATCGAAGCGGAAAGCGTCGACGGCATCCGGTACCGAAGCGGCAAGCACGTCGCTGCGGTAGGCGCGGACCCGCTCGCCCCTGAGTTCGGAAACAACGCCCTGGCTAAGCCGGCCAATCCCCTCTGCTTCGACATTCCCGTGATCTGCGGTGAGGTAGATGCGATATCCGTGCTCGGCGAGCAGGAAGAGCAGTCGCTCCACGAAGCCGGTGTCGCACCACTCGGCGATCTGACCGGTGATGCCGCGCTTGCCCAATGTCGCCCCGTGGACGATTTCGTCGATCATGTCGACGACGATACCGGCGACCTTTATGGACGGTTGCGAGAGAGCGTCCGCCAGCTCATCCAGCTGTCCGGTCCGCTTGATGCTCTTCCGATAGAAAATCTCCGGTTTGCGCAGGCCGTTCTCCTGCCAGAACCGCGCCCACAAGGACGGCTCCTTGCTGGTCGTTTCGATGGAATCGGGGAACTCGCGCGGCTTGAGGCCGGAGAACAGGGCCTGGCGCGAAACCGAGGTGAGGGTGGGGAGCCATGCGAAGCACGCGTTCTCCTCCACGATCAGATTGGGGGCGCGGGCCGCGAGATGCTCGCGAATCTGAAACCATTGATCCATCGCGAGACCGTCGAAAACGAGCAGAGCGATGCGTTCCTCGCCCGCACCGCGGCGCATCGCGAGGTATCGCGGCACGTGGTGGACCATGACCGGGCCCTTGGCAGCCGGCAGGGACGGGAGATCGGCGAAGTGCTCGAAAACCCAATCCGTCAAGCGAGTGTCGGCATCACGCTGCAGGTCACGGACTTGCTGCTGGACGCCGTTCGCCTGTTGTGCGCTCAGGCTATGGAAGCGGTAGATGATTTCGCCCATACGACGTGCGAAATCGCTCCAATCCCGGTGCGATGAGTCCGTTCCGGGCAGTTCTGCGCCAACCCTCTTCGCACCCTCGGCGACCAGCTCTCCCAGGGCGTTTGCATCGCTTTTCAGCCCGACTTTCGCCCAGGCGGGAAGGTTCGAGGGGGACCCCTTGATGTCGACCGGCTGCAGCGTGCCCTCGAAGAACATGTTGTCGACGATGACGCGGACGTCGGGGTGGTCGAACGGGATGGAGAACGCGCGGGTGTCGTCTCGATCCGTGTCGGCCGACCGCCGGCTGCGGACGCCGTGCTGGGCGAGGAACTCATCCCAGGAGTCTTGCAGGACCCGCAGGGTAACGCTCTTCGACGAGAGCAACTCGGCCACCGGCAGGTCTTCGAGATCCGGGTTGTCGGCCACAATGCCGCCGACATGATCGGCAAGCAGCGGGGGCAAGCCGGATCCGCGATAATGCAGGCGCAGAAGCTCGCGCCAGAAGTCCTCTGCCCGGTTGAGCAGATAGGGGCTGATACGGAAGATGTGCGTGAGGATGAAGTCCTTGGTCGCGCCTTCGCCCAACGGCTGAGTCGCATGCCTGTTGTGCGCCTCGAACAGAGCCTTGTGGTGATCCGAGTCGATGTGCCGGATCACGCCGTAGCTCAGTTTCGGAAAGAGGTCCGCCAAGCCCAGGCTGACCTTGCGGCCCTCACGGACATAGTCCCATGGCAGCGCGTTCAGGTCGGTTCCGCGCAGCTGCAGGATCAGCGCTTTCGCGGATCCGTCCTCGCCGCGGTCCCAGGCGGCTCGGTAGCGTTCCTCGTATTCCGTTCGGAAAGCGATGGAGTCCTCAAAGGGCAATACCTCGAAGCCGCGTTCCCGAAGGCCGTAAAGGATGCGCTCGTCCAACAGGAGATCATCCGGATCGCAGGCAATCCAGAAGCGGGCCAGGTCGGCGGGGAACTCCCGCATGATTCGATCGATCCAGGCACTCATGACGCGGCTGCCTTCTGCTCGCCCACGCGCAGCATCAGAACGGCATTGAGATCGGGAGCATAGGCCTCGGCAGAGTCGAGCCGCGCCATGCGGGCGTCATGGTCCGCCTTCAGGCGCTTGCGACGATAGTCCCGCACATTCTGCAGACCGATCCGGCCGATGGCCTGGTGTCGGGCGTTGTAGGCGTATTGGGCGCGCTCGCGCTCCTCCTGAATGCGGGTTCTGTGTTCGTCCACCAGCTCGGCGAAAACACGCTCGCCCTGAGCCAGAGCGGCGGTCTTGGACCGGTCGAACCAGCCATCGGCATCCGCCGTGGCCGACGTCCCAGTCAGCTCAATCTGCTCCGTGAGAAGGAGGTCCCAGATCCGCTTCGCCGTCGGCAGGAAGGTGCGCCCCGCGTCGTTTACAAACACGGTCAGGAAACGGCGCCGGCTGTAGTCGTCAGCCGACAGGCTGATTTCCCAAAGCGACCAGACCCCGCAAACGGTGTCAGGTAGTCCGGAGATCCGGACGATAGGAAGCGGCAAATCGGGCACGCAGCGCGGCAGCTCGCCGATTACGGCCCGGGCTCGCGGATCCTCCAAGGTGACCCATTCGACGTCCGGGTGCTCCTCGGCAGTGCGGGCGTCGAAGCAGACTTTGGCGGACTCGCTACCGTCGGCCCAGCGCACGCGCCATGCCTCTCCGTCCTTGCTCGCCTCGCCGCCCCGTGCGGGTAGCCCGGTCGTGATCGCCCGTTCCAGCCAGAACTGCGCCGGGTGATCCCGCCATTTGCGCGCATCTTCGGCATCGAGCTCATGAGCACCGGGAAGGAGCTCCTCGTTCTTCCGGCTGTCCGCGATCGTCGAGCGAAGCTCCGATACGACGGCGTCGCACTCGGTCTCGATGGCATCAGAATTTTGCAGGCTCTGGACGAAGAGCTCATCGAACAGCGGCTCGGCTTCGACCGAGTCCATAATGTCGGCGGCCTTGTCGACGCCAAATTCCTCGACGATGACCGCGAGCTTGGTTTCCAGGACCTCACGCACGCGATGCTCGACCGTATCCTCCAGCACGAAGTTGATCGCGCGCACCACATGCGGCTGACCGATGCGGTCGACGCGACCTATGCGCTGTTCGACCCGCATCGGGTTCCACGGCATGTCGAAGTTGATGACGACCTGACAGAACTGCAGGTTCAGGCCTTCGCCGCCGGCGTCGGTGGAGACAAGAACGCGCACATCGCGCGAGAACGCCTGCTGGGCCCGAGTGCGCGCATCGAGATCCATGCTGCCGTTGAGCGTGGCGACCGAGAAGCCGCGGCTTTCCAGGAACGCCGCGAGCATCGTCTGCGTCGGCACGAACTCAGTGAAGATCAGAACCTTCAGCTCCGGATCGTTCTCCTCCTGCTGCAGCTTGTAGATCAGCTCCAACAGCGCTTCGGCCTTGGCATCCGTACCCTGGGCTTCGGTGGAGCGGGCGAGTTCGAGCAGGGTGTCGACCTCCGCCTTCTCCATCTCCCAACCGCGAGTCTGGACGGCCAGATCCACCTGCGTCTGGCCGTCGAGCTCGGCCCATTCGTCCACGTCGGCCGTCTCGAACAGGGAGGGCTGGAGCTGCGGTTGATCGAGCAGCGCCTGGCGCTTTTCGAGCGTCGCGCGGATCGCCGCCGTGCTGGAGGTCACCAGCCGCTGCATCAGGATCATCAGGAACCCAATGTGCCGCTGCTTCGCCGCCATGGCCTGGTTGTAGCCGTGGCGCACATAATCGGTGACCGCCTCGTAGAGTTTCTGCTGCGCCGCGTGCCGGTCCTGCCACGCGACGGGCTGAAGCCGGGTCATGCGCGGCTTGAAGAGCGGATTGCCCTCCGCATCGATCGCGATGCGCTTCTCCGTGCGCACCACGAAGGGGGCCACACGCTCGCTCGTCACGCTGCTCTCGTCCGGGAAAGAATCCCGGTCGATCAGCTGCATCAACCGATGGAACTGGTCGGTCTTGCCCTGATGCGGCGTCGCCGACAGGAGGAGGATGTAGGGCGCGGCTTCCGCCAGTGCCGCGCCCAGCTTGTAGCGCGCGACCTGGTCTGTGCTCCCGCCCATGCGGTGCGCTTCGTCGATGATCACCAGATCCCACGACGCCGAAATCAGATCCTCGAAACGCTCCCGGTTGTAGGTGCTGAGCTGCTCCAGGCTCCAGCCGCGCCGCCCTTCGAGCGGCTTCACGGAATCCAGCGAGCAGATGATCTGATCGTGCAGACGCCACAGGTTCTCTTCGTCGTTGCGCCATTGCCTGAAGGCGGAAAGCTCGGCCGGTTCGATGAACTGGAAGTGTTCCCCGAAATGCAGCTGCATCTCGGCTTGCCACTGGCGGACCAGCCCTTTGGGCGCGACCACCAGGATCCGCTTCGCCATGCCGCGCAGCTTGAGCTCGCGCAGGATGAGCCCGGCTTCGATCGTCTTGCCGAGCCCCACCTCGTCCGCGAGCAGGTATCGGATGCGGTCCCGGCTCATGGCCCGGTTGAGGGCATAGAGCTGGTGCGGCAGCGGCACGACGCTCGACTGGATGGGCGCCAGCAGGAGGTTTTCCTCCAGCGCGTCCAGCAGCTTCGCCGCCGCCGCGGTATGCAGGATGTGCTCGACCGTGGGCTGGACGGAATCGAGCGAGGCTAGATCAGCGGCGCGGGCGCGAACGACGGCGTCCTTATCGGGTAGCCAGACCCGATAGGCGGTCTCGCCCCAGATCTCTTGCACGTCAACGACACGGCAAGGCGCGGCATGTCGCTCATGCCAGCACCACGCGCCGATGTCATGTGCGCTGCCCGCATGCGTCACGCATCGGCCTCCATGCGGGTGAGCGCTTGGTCGTACCAGAGCAGCAGCTTCTCATCTTCCTGCAGCGCCTCTTCCGGGATCTTCTGGGCGATGTTGATGATGGTCTTGTAGTCCCTGGCTGCCCAGGCGGCCTTGAAGCCGGCGCGCAGCGCCTCCAGCCGGAACTCCTTGAGCCGGCGCCCGGGAGCGGTCTTGTAGGCCTCGAACTCCTTCAGCATCGACCGCTCGCGCTTCTGCTCCAGATCCTTGGCCTTGCTTGGATCGGGCACATACCAACGGTCCTTGGCCTTCGCCTTCAGCCGCGGATCATCCTTCTCCAGTCCGCGCAGGTCCTTGAAGTTGGTCGAGAGGTAGCTGTGGATCTGGTTGGGCACGTCGCCGTTGCCGTCGAACCGCAGGAAGTTGTCCTCCAGCAGCGCGGCGAGTTCGGGTTTCTCCTCATGCTTCTTCCAACCGGCGCCGAGCTGCGTGGTGAACTCCGGGTGGATGTCCTGATAGGTCGAAGGGCGTTTGCGCAGGAAATCGGTCAGCCAGTCGATGGCCGAGCGCTCGTCGGAGACGAACAGCTCCATCTGCGGCGCCTGCGCGGCCTGCGCGCGCTTGCGGTCGTACTCGGCCACCTGTTCGGGCAGGAACACCATGCCGTCCCGCTCGGGGAAACGGCTCCGGAGCCCATCGAGAAACTCCTCGGTGGAAAGAGGTACCGGAAAGTCGTGGCGCACAAACCAGGCGACCATCCGGTCGTAGATGCGGCGCGGATCACGCTCGACCACGATTTCGAGGATGCCGTTCTTCGACTTCGAGACCGGCAGCTGGCGGAGATGCGTCTGTACGAAGTCCCATGCGGATTCAGGTGCAGCGCCGCGCTCCGCTAATCGCTGCTCGAGGCCGCCATTCGGCTTGTAGGCCGAGATGACAAGGTCCTGCTTGACGGCGGTCGTTGAGGTGACCTGGCGGTAGCTACCCTGCTTCTTATCGAGCGCGCTTACCTCGGCGACGACGAAGCCGGCTTGCTGGAGCGCGACCTGGATCGCGTTCCACACCGATGCCTTGCTGTTGGAGAATACGACGGTCATCCACCGGCCGGGCTTCAGGACGCGGTGATACTCAGCGAAGCAGCGCTGCATCAGGTGCTGATAGTCTGGTAGCGCTTTGCTCTTAAACTTGTCGATGATCGCTTCGGGCTGTGCGTCAGTGGTGACGCCGTGCCACGACTCAACAAGGAAATTCAGATCCGCATAGTAAATATTTTCTCCGAACGGTGGGTCCGTAAAGACATAGTCAATACTTTCGTCTGGCAAGAAATTATTAGCCGCTGTTCCAGTTGTTACGATTGAATAAGCAGATTTTGCCCTAAAGCCCTGGAAGGCTTTCGCGAGTCGATTTAACTTCCCTTCAAGATTGTAGCGGGGACTGCATTCCGAAGTTTGGGAGGCAACATAATAAACACCATTTAGCGCGCGATTGACCTGCGAGAAATGAGACGGGCTGTATCGGTTAAGAATCGAGAATCCCCATACTGATTGCTCTACCATAAAAAGCAAAAATGATCGTAGTCTGGGGTTTTTATTTGATTTTGCCTTTTCCCACAGCAATCCAATTGCTTGCCCTGCACGCGGCAAGAAAAAATGGTGAATGTGTGTAACGCCAGAGTAGTCCATGCGTGCCCGTTCGTGCGTCATGTGCATCGGCGGGATCTCAATCGTCGGCATGCTCGGCGGAAGTGGCATAGCCTCAATGCGTTCCAGCAGCGCGAGGTCGTCTGGAGAAGGCTTCTTTTCGTAGCGAGCCTTCCCAACGCTGTAGCAAATCAAAGCCGGTTCACGCTTAGGAACCTCAATCGTCTTTCCCGTCGCGGCGTCTGTCTTCGTGGTGAGCAGTCGTTCCAGCCGCGGCTTTTTGAGCTCCGCTCCGCAATGAGGGCAAGGGAAGCTGTCCTTTACACGCTTGGACTCCGCTTCCAGAGCATCCTCAGTGAAGTTGATCTCTCCGGCACACTCAGGACAACTGTACAGTTGGCTCCAGACGGTAAATTCGATCCGCCCCTTCGTCTTGCCGTCTGTATGCAGGGTCTCATACATCCAGCCAATTTCACGCTCGACTTCAGCAAGCAACTGCTTTCCAGCCTTTGCGAAGGCATCGACTTCGAGCGGCAGGTTGTAGTTGGCCGCGATGAAAGTCGCGGCTGGGGAGAGGTCGCTCAGCACGGTCCGCCGAGCCCCCCATTTGGGCGCGGGGATATCCGCCTTTTTTCTCTCCATTTCCACTTGGTGGCGATATGACGCTGGAGCTGTCCCGCACCACTGCGCGGCCACACCTGTCATCCCCGATCCAGCAAACCCGTCGAGCACGATGTCGCCCGGGTCTGTGAAGTGCAGGATGGACGGAACGATGGCCAGGTGCGGCACCTTGGTGTGGTAGCCGTGGGCTTTATAAAGCGCGTCGGTCTTCCCGACGGACACATCGATCGCCATCGGCTCCCGCGAGTACTCTTCGGCCGGATCGTAAGGCTTTCCATAGTGCTTCACGAAGTCTTCGAGCCATGGGTTCGGGCAGGCCGTGTAGTAGGGCGGATCCGACATCGCGAGGATTGCCTCGTCGATACCCTGCGGAAACCCTTCCTGGTTCCGGAAGTCGGGATCCTTCAGCTTCTCGGCCAGCAACTTCAGGAAATGCTCCCGTCGCGCATCCTCGCTTTGGAAGGTCATGCCAAGGCACTCCACGGGAGTGGCCTCCTTTGCGCTTTTGATCAAGTCGTTCATGGCATGGTCCTTAAGGGTTCGCGTCCAGGCGCTCTCGGAGCCCGGAGTAACGTTGTTCTTGCCTTCCGCTCAGCTCGCCGAGGAATGCCTCCCAGTGAGGCCGGCTGGCCGGAAGCAAAGGTCGGGTGCTTTCGAAGAGCTGTTCTAGGATTTCGGGAGTGCCGGCAGCGTCCCAGATCTGACCATTGTCGGCGGCTGCGGCCAGCACAGCTTGCAAGTCATCGGCTGCAAAGACGGAAGCAAGCGGCAGGATGACCGACTGGCCAAGTTGCTCGGCGTAGCGGAAACTCCCGGCCCCTTCATACAAGGTAATCCCGGCAGGAACGAGTTCTTTGCGGGGATGCTCTGAGATGATGCTGATCTTGGTAGTCGCATCGAAGCCATTGAAGCGGTCGACAAGAACTGCCGACAGCGGCGCGATGGCGAATGCGTCGAATGCCGCATGCGCCTTCAATGTGTCTACATCTGCGGTTTCGAGAAGTCGCCGGGTCCGCGTGCGGTCTGGCTCAGCCATCCAGTCCCAGATCCGCGGGTCACTCTCCAGGAACGGGCTTATGCTTAGGAGGACTTCATCTTGGATCTGTCCGACCCTGATGGCGACAAACGCCGGCATCATGGCGTCGTAGATTGCGGTCTTCGATTTGGCGATCTCGCGAAGAACGACGGCAAGCGTTCTGACCTTGGCGGCATACTTCTGCCGTTCAGCACCGAAAGGCGCGGCGAAGATCGCCTTGATGAGATTGACCACCAATACATCTTTGGCTCGGTCGAGATAACGGGCGCGCAGGAACGCGCCGATATCTTCGGGCGTCGCAGGGAATGCCGGACCGAGCAGGTCCGCGTCGAACCGAGCTATGGCGCTCTTGCCCTGCAGAGGGGCGTGAATGAGCAGATGCTGTAGGGCATGAACGATGTGTGCCCGGACCAACTCCGGTGATGGCTGGAAAAGCTCGTCTTCGACCACGAATGCCGGATGGGCGCAGAGGTGTCGGTCCTCCTGCAGCCGGTCGAGTGCCGCGTACTCATGTGGCGCAAGAAGCTGCAGGTCGCTGTTGGCCTTTTCGAGAAGCGCTCCTTCGATAGCCTGAAGCTTTCGTTTGTCCTTCGCCGCGATCGCTGCATCCAACTCTTCTACAAAGGCTCGTGGCGCGGCCTCACCCTGGCCAGCCAGTTCACGCGCCTTAGCGATGATGTCGTAAGCAACCGCAATCCATGTCGACATGAGCGCTGAGCGCAACGCGCCGCCACGGTAGGCCGTGATAGCTTCACCAATGAGGCGACGCGACTCCCGGTCCCTTACCGCAAGAACCAGGCTATCGATGTCAGAATGTCCAACGCTGACGCTCATGTTCACTCCACTACGAAGCGCAGCTTGGTGGTGTCCTTGCCCTTGCAGCGGTCGTTCAGGAAACCCTCGAAGCGCTTGCGCAGATCCTCCGGCGTCGCTGGCGACCCGCCCTGGAGCAGCGCCTGCTTGATGTCCTCGCCGGTTACGGTGATCTTCTCCAGCCCCGAGAGTGCCTCCTGAACGGCGGCGATGAACTCGGGCGTGACCATGTCGGGCAGCGTGCCGGTTTCGGCGAAGCCGCTGACGATCTTGCGGGACGAGTCCTTCAGCAGTTCGAAGTTGGACTGGATGATCGGGTCTTCGAGGTTCTCGACCAGCGTCTGAACCCAGTTTTCGAGCAGCCGGTCGAGTTCGTCGTCGAGTTGCTTCAGCACGTTGGCGGCCGGAAGCATGTCGCCCTGCTCGTTGGCCGGCCGGAAGTTGCAGTGCGGGCAGACCGGGCTCGCCGCCAGCTCGGAATCGACGAGCGACGCGCAGCTCTTCAGCTTGTCCAGCTTCTCTTCGAAGCTCGTGAGCTGGCTGGTCGGCAAGAGGGAGATGCCGGCCAGCG
This sequence comes from Roseospira visakhapatnamensis, assembly GCF_014197915.1. Taxonomy (GTDB): domain Bacteria; phylum Pseudomonadota; class Alphaproteobacteria; order Rhodospirillales; family Rhodospirillaceae; genus Rhodospira; species Rhodospira visakhapatnamensis. The sequence goes on along the minus strand of NZ_JACIGK010000030.1, from coordinate 7,539 downwards.
CGCGCATCGAGACGAGCCGGGGATCCTTCTGCAGGGCGGCCTTGGTCTTGTCTTCCGCCACGCCCAGCCGGGCCTTGCTGTGCTGCGCCGTATAGGCGGCGATGTAGTCCTTCTTCAGCTGGCCGAGCGTCTGCCGGTACTCGGCGGCGTGCTGTGCCGTCCGGTCAGCGGCCAGCTTGTCGAGCACCTGCTTTCGCGTCTCCTGCGCCTTCTTCACCCAATCGTGGTCGGGCGACAGCACCATTTCGGCCTGGGACAGGTAGCTCGCCGTGCTGCCGAGTTCGCCCACCAGCTCCAACATCCGCTCGACGGCGCCCAGAACCTCCAGATTCTTCTTCTGCGCCGCGATGTCGTCGGATCCGATGCGCAGGTTCTTCAGCTTGCCGACGGTGTTGTAGGGCGCGAGGCTCTCGGAAAAGCTCTTCAGCGCGTCGAGCTTGGTGCGCCAGTCGGCGATCTCCTCCTCGCGCAGAAGCGGCTGGCCCCAGAAGCTCAGTCGGCCCTGCATATCCGTCGTGGCGCTCAGCACCCGCCGCGTGAGCTTACTGACTTCCTCCTGGAGCCGCTTGACCGGCTCGTCGGAACCTTGGGTCGCCTGCTGAGCGAGCCCGGGCGGTAAGCCCAACATCTCGAACAGCGAGCGAAGGACCGCGACGTTGATTTCCTTCGGTGCCTCGACATGCTTGAACTGCCTCAGCTCGTCCAGCGATCGTTCCGCGAGCAGGGTGAGCTTGCCGGAGTCGATCTTGTCGCCGGTGATGGCGAGGACGATATCGCCCGCGTAGACAAGCCCGCCAAGCACGGTCACCAACAGATCAGGCTCAAGGCGGAATTTGACTGGCGCGAAGTGCTCGACGTCGGTGTCACCGCTGACGAGCTCGGCGCGGTTCAGCACCTGACCGTGACCCTTGGCCTTCAACCGGGACAGCACCTCCTGCGCATAGCGCGAGCGGGTCGGGTCGATGCGATCGCCGTCGAGCATCTCCAGGCCGTCGAGGATGACCACGGCGTCCTTGGTCCGGTTTCCGCCGGCCAGCGCGCGCAGCGCGTTCCCGACGAGTTGCCTCCGGTTGGATTCCGTCACCAGCGCCGAGAAGGTGGGATACTCGGGCGCCACGTCGGCGAACTGGTTGTTCAGCGCGAGGCCGGAGATGACGTTCACCACGTCCCGGAAGTTGATGCGTTCTTCGGGACCGAGACGGGCCTTGTCGCGAAGCGAGATGCCCTTGGTCCACTCCTGCAGGGTCTTCGCCTTGCCCTGGTAGGTGACCTCGTAGGCCGTCATCTGCTTTTCCTGCAGCCACCTGCTCATGTCGCGCAGGGCGTCTTTGGCCTTGTCGAGGTAGATGGACTTTGCGCCGCCGCTGGCGGTCGACGCCAGGTCCTGCGCGGCGGCATAGAAGGAAAGGTGACGGCGGATCGCGTCGTCGAGCCCTTTCAGCCGGAAGAACACCTCGTCCGGCTTGTGGTCGTCGCGGAAGCGCGGCGGCTCGAAGGGCTGGATGAAGTAGATGTAGAAGTCCCGCTCGGGCTGGGCGGTCGGGCGGTCGTTCGGGGCGCCGAAGAAAAGGTAGCCGTCGCGTTCGACCCGGCGGTCCTGCCATTCGACCTGGTACTGCCAGATCTGGTGGCCGGTGACGTAGCTGGCCTCGTCGGTGCGCTCCATGAGTTGGCGGATCGCGCTGTAGTAGGCGCGATCCAGCGCATCGTCGGACAGGGTTTCGGCGCGCTTCTCGATCTGGGCGTCGTAGTCGACGTCCTTCTTGAGATCGAGGTAGTACTGCTCGGTGTCCGGCGCCTTGGAAATGAACTGGCCGTTGACGGTCTTCATCGTCTCGCGCAGGACGGTCTGGACCTGGGAGAGCAGATCGGCTTCGGGATCGCCGCCCATGTCCTCGATGCCCGGCTGGTAGAGGCATAGCGTGTCGCGGAGCTCCTCCGCGGTCGGTCCGACGGGCACATAGATGTCGCCGCCGGTCGTCAGGCGATGCACTGACAGACCGTCGATGATGCGCAACGCCATCGGCCTGTAGGCCGGACGGGTGAACGCCTTGGTGACGCGCTCCGTCAGCACCTCCGAAACCTTGAGCACCGGGCCGATATTCGGGTCGGCGCGCAGCACCTGATTGGACTTCACCGTGTCCCAGAACTTGTCGTAGCCGATCAGGCCCGGCCGATCCTCCGGCACCTCGTCGTCCAGGATCGCCTGGATCTGGTCGCGGAGCGTGACGAGGGCGCCGCGCTTTTCCGTGAAAACCAGCCGCTCGAACGTGCCGATGTAGTCGGGATGGACGGGAAACAGCCGGACATACTCGTCCATGCGCTCGTTCATGGAGCCGTAGAACTTGGCGAAGGGCGTGAGGTACGACCGGATCTTGTTCTGCTGATCGGACGACTTCTTCAGCAGGCGCTCCGCCACCACGAAGCTCACGTCCTGGCGCGCGAGCAGGACCTGCGTGAACCGGTCCTTCACGCGGCGCAGACTGTCCGCGACATGCTGGAAGCGGCTGCTGTCGAAGATCGCCTCCTGGACGCCGGCCACGAAGCGGAACCGAAGGTGCTTGGTGACCTCGCCAATCTCACGTAGGAAGGACAGGTCGAGCACGAGGTCGTGATCCCGCCGGGAGCGGAGATAGTCGAGGAATTCGTCGACGACGAGCAGAATACCTTGGTTCGGATGAACATCGGCGAACGCCGCCATCATTTCCTCAAAGGCTGCCTTGTTGTTGGTCACCTTGTCGGCAGGCGGGAAAGTGTAGATGACGCCGTGTTTTTCGAGGAAGAGTTGAAGCTGCTGCGTGATGATGTCCCGAAGGGACATCCGGCTGGAGATCTCGATCCGATGGACCTTGAATTTTCCGGCAATTGACTCTGCCGCTTCGGCCACTTGGGGGTGCTGAATCAGCGGCAGATGGGCGGCGTCCTCGGCGACCAGCGAAAGCACCGACATCAGGTGCGACTTACCGGTCCCGTAGTTGCCGACGACGAGGACGCCCATGTGGTCCACCGACGCATCGAACGAGAGCTGAGGGATCATGAGCTTCGCGATCCGCGCGGCCATGTCGTCCGAAATGACGTAGGTTGAAACCAGCTTCTTCGCTTCATCCGGGCGGTTGGCGTCCAGAAGCTGAATGACCGACTCAATTGGCTCGAACTGAATGAGATCCGTGTAGCGCATCGACATCGCGCCTTCCCCATCAATGAATTTCGAACGGGACCAGGCCATCGATGCCGTAGTCCTGATGTTCTGGATGTCCTGTCGTGGCGTAAGAAAGCCGGCGTTCCCGAAGCTCCCCTGGCCACGCGGCAATGACGCGACGCGCATGGGCGTGCCGCTTCAGTAAATCGAGCGGATTGAGCTGCAGAGTGCGGTCGAAAAGCAGCTCGATGTTGTCCAGGAGAAGCAGTCCCTGGCGCGCTGACTCGTCGGTCAGGTCCCTCATCAGGTTCGCGGCCTGAAGGTGACGGCGCGTGCTGGGTACCGCGAGCAGCTGGCGCCCGAGTGCAGCTCCCACATTCAAGACAGGGGCATCCCGGCGTTCGGACAGCTGGGCAAGGAGAGCGGTTTTTCCGGACAGAGGCGGACCAATCAGAAGCACCAGCTTGCTGTTCAGACTGGTGATGTCGTCGACCAGCTTCTCAAGCTTCTCGATCATGCGTCAGCCCTCCATCCCCGAAGCGCCGGCAGAGGCCGGCGTCCGCGCGTCGAGCTCTGCGGCGTTCAGCAACACGATCTGTTGGTCTTGAGGTGTACGTGCGCCCGGGTCGGTGTCCAGCCCCAGCCGCTTGAGTGCGTAGTAGAGAAGCGCCTTGCGGACGGGGATCTTCGCCCGGCCGCCACGCATCCCGTAATCAAGGGCAATGACTTTCTGCTGCGTCTCGGACAGCTCAGGGTGCGGTCCGATCTCCAAAGTCACCTGCTCGTTCCAGTCGGCGTCGCTGTCGGCACCGACTTCGCTCGGCTTAGTGCTGCGCGTCTCAATGATCCGCGAGAGAACGAAGTCCTTGAAGGTGTGGTCGGTGAGGCAAAATGCCCGAGTGTGCCAGCGGAACCCGTCGAATCCGATCGCGTGCGGTGCGATCCAGCGCCAACGAGGCTCCGGCCGAGACAGTGACTGGTACTTGATCTCAATCGCTTCGGATCGCCGGATTGCGGCGACCACCGAACGCAGGGTCTTTGCATCCACCCCCCGCGCAGGGGTGGGCGCTGCGGCGTAGGAAGGGAACTGGCCAATCCAGGCGTCTGTGCGGTCGAGGATGCCGTCGGCGACGGAACGAAGCTGAGAGAGGTAATGGCTGGCGTCCGGCTTCAAAAACAGGGGATCGAACTTGCTGCCTCGAATGTAGGTCCGAGCGCTTTTATCGTAGATCATGTTGTCCGGAGCCATCCCGATGTAGCGGTTCAGGTCGGTGGACGCTTGGTTCACCGAAACACCGAACGCATCCATCAGGTCGGCCCGGTTCACATGCCCGTCCCAAAACAGGCGGAACTCGATGAATTCGAGCCGTCGCTCCACGCCCCATCTGAGATCTGTGGTCGTGTGACCCACAACGCCCTCCGATGCCCAGTGCGGTCAGCGACTATATGGGACCAGTTTCTGGTCTCTCTCGGGAGCGTAGGCGCAAGTTTGTTAGGGCGCAAGCGTAATCGTAGGTGGAGATGATCGATCACCCCAACGCCCCGCTCAGCGACCCTGCCACAGAATCCGCCGCGTTCCGGACCGGATCTGCGGCGAGGTGGGCATATCGCGCGGTGGTCTGGACCTGCGTATGGCCCAGCAGCTTGCCGATCATGGGCAGTCCCTGCCCGGCGGCGACGGCGGTGGAGGCGAAGGTGTGGCGCAGGTCGTGGATGCGGACGTCCTTCAGCCCGGCGCGGGCGCGGACGCGCTGCCAGAACGGTTGCAGGTCGGACAGCGGCTTGCCCTCCAGCGTGCCGGTGATGACCCAGCCGTTGCCGGCGATGCGTGGCGCGGTGGCCAGCAGATCGACGGGCGGCTGGCCCAGGTGGACGACCTTGGCGCCCGACTTGGAGTCGGGCAGGCGCAGCGCTCGGCCGGGCAGGTCGACATGCTCCCACTTCAGCTTCATGATCTCGTTCAGCCGGCACCCGGTCAGGATCAGCAGCCGCACCGCCAGGATCGCCGAGGACAATTCGATGCCCTCCGCCTCCATCTCCTTCAGCACGTCGCCGACCCGGCGCAGCTCGGCCGCACTCAGGAACCGCTCCCGCTTCTCCTCGGGGTATTTGCGGATGTGCTTGCGCGGGTTGGTGCCGTCCGGGCGCAGGCCCCACATCTCGGCCAGATTGAACATCTTGGAGATGACTTCCAGGCAGCGGTTGGCCTGATAGGGGACGTGGCGGAGGTCGTGGTGGAAGTGGGCGATGTCGGCCCGTGTCACTTCGGTGATGCGCTTGCGGCCCAGCGCCGGCAGGATGAAGCGCTCGAGGTTGCGGCGGTATTCCTTGGCGGTGCCGGGCTTGAGCCGGATGGTGATGTGCTCGCGGTCGAAGCGGTCGGCGAGGTCCTTGACAGTCAGCCCGTTGCGCTGTGCGTCGCGTTCCTCGGCCGGGTCCTTGCCGGCGCGGGCATCGGCGACGATCGCGATGGCGCGGGTTCGGGCCTGCTCGCAGGTCAGCACGGTGGCCGGGCCCAGGCTGATGCGGCGTGGCCGGCGGCCGGCGCGGTACTGGACGACGTAGCCCTTGTAGCCGGAGGGCAGGATCCGGAGACCGAAGCCGGGGACGTCCTCGTCCCAGATGAAGGCTTCTTTGTCCTGGGGTTCGGCGGCGTCGACACGGCGCTTGGTGAGCTTGGGCATGGGGGCGGTTCCTGGGCGAAATGTCGTCGCCGATCCTGTTCAGGATCGCGCCCATGGACGATGCGCTGGGGTCCGCCCGAAGTCAACGAACGCATTGAAATAGCGAAGGAAAAAGGAAGTGGTGCGTGGTTCTGCGTAGGGCAGGGGTGGGGAGCATCGGGAGCCGTCAGGAGGGCCGGGGGCGAATCGTCCAGGCCGGCTTATCGCCGCTTCCACGTCATCAAGTTGGCCGCCAGTGGAAGCACTGTGGAAGCAAGAGGGAAGGAAACTCTGCGCAATTCCTGGGGTCGAAGCGAAGTCATCGTTCCGCCGGCCGCTCTGTAACCGTCGGAAACTGCGCACTATAGCGTAGTAAAACGTGATTGTTCATGGTCTGTTCCGCACGACTCATAACCTGAAGGTCAGAGGTTCAAATCCTCTCCCCGCAACCACCTTGACCGAACGCCGCATATCGGCATCCAGGGCCGCCTCTCCAGAGGCGGCCTTTTTTGCGTCCGCCCCCAGCGACAGTTCGATCATGGACGCGATCTCGCCGATCAGCTCCACCTCCCGGGCGCCACGATCGAGGGGCGGGCCGACGCGCACCTCTTCGATCAGGGTGCGCAGGTGTTCGACCGCTTCCTGACGGGTCTTCGGATCCTGGAGCGTGGCGTGCAGCCGGCCGACCTGCCGGCGGTACAGTGTCGCCAGGTCGACGGTGAACGGTGGCAGGACGGGTGCGGCTGCCGAGAGCTTGGCGCGCAGGTCGTCCCGGTGCGCCGACAGCGTATCCAGCCGGGCCTGAAGGTCCGGGGATCGGAACCCCTCCGCAATCGCGTCGATTAGGGACGTGATCTTCCGTTCGACCTGTTCAAGGTCGGCTTCGACCGTCTTGCGGTTCGCCTGCGCCTGAACGTGCTGGGCCTCCATGTGCTCCTGGAACGCGACGCAGAAGTCCTCGACCAGGTCCGGGGCCATCAACTGGTCTTTCAGCGCGGCCAGGATCAGGTCCTCGAGCGGCCCACGCCGCAGGCCCTTGCGGTTCGAGCAGTCGGTCCCGGCGCGGGCGCGTCCGCAGGCCAGATAATCCTTGCCCGCCGAGATCATGGCCCCGCCGCACACCGCGCACGTGACCTTGCCGCTCAAGAGGGTCTCCGGGCGGCGATGCTTCCAGAACTCGGTGGCGCGGGCCTTCTTGACCCCGTCGGACTCCCTGATGGCGTCGAGGCGCCGCTGGACGCGGGTCCAGAGATCGTCGTCCAGGATCCGCAGGTCCGGCACCGCGGTGATGATCCAGGTCTCCGGCGGATTGGGGCGCGAGACGCGCTTGCCCGTGGCCGGGTCCTTGATGAAACGCTGCCGGTTCCAGACCAGGCGGCCGATGTACTCCTGGTTCCGCAGGATGCCGGTGCCGCGCGCCTTGTGGCCGCGAATGGTGGTGTCGCGCCAGGGACGTCCGCGCGGGCCCGGCACGCCGTCCTCGTTCAGAATACGGGCGATGGTGCGCGGGCCGGTGCCGCCCGTGAACATCTCGAAGATGCGCCGCACCACGGCGGCTTCCGCTTCGTTGACGCGCCGGTGCCCGGCGTCGACCTCGCCGCGCGCGTTGACCCGCCGGACCATCTCGTAGCCGAAGGACAGGCCGCCGGCCGAACGGCCCGCGCGCACCCGCCCCTCGAGCCCGCGCCGCGTCTTCTGGCCCAGGTCCTTCAGGAACAGCGCGTTCATGGTGCCCTT
>NZ_JACIGK010000029.1 GCF_014197915.1 Roseospira visakhapatnamensis | reverse complement strand
CACCCATCTGGCGACCATCACCGCCTATCTCGTCTTCCCGTCCTGGGCCGCCCTCATGCGCACCCTCACAACCGGAGTCCCGCCGCCCCAGCCACGCTGAGCCCGCCCCTCCTCACCTGTCCCTTCAATCACCAGACCCGGTTGCGACACACTCCAACCCCATCCTGAGAACTGCTGTCGGCGCGCGCCACGCGTTGCCTTCGGAAGGCCCTGTGATTATGGTGTGCGTCCGGTTCCGCCGCCTCCCGGAGACGAGGGGAGGGCCGGCGGGACACCGACGCAGGCAGGAGACCGTGTTTGTCCAAGAGCCCCAAGACGCCCGGCGGCGACCCCAAGGGCCGGTCGACCCCGGATCAGATGGATGTCTCCCAGGAGGCTCTGTTTCGCGAGGTCGAGGAGGATCTCCGCAGCGAACAGATGCAGCGCCTGTGGAAGCGCTTCGGCGGCCACGTGATCGCGGCGGCCCTGGTCGTCGTGCTGGTGGTGGCGGGCTTCGAGGGCTGGAAGGCCTGGCAGTCGTCGGTGCGATCCAGCGAGGCCCAGCGGTACTTCGCGGCCGATACCCCGCGCGCCGGGACCGACGCGGGGCCGGCGGTCGGCCCGCTTCGGGATCTGGCCGACGAGGGCAGAACGGGATACGCCGCCCTGGCGGCCCTGCGGCGCGCCGAGGTCCTGGCCGCCCAGGGGGACGCGGCGGCGGCGATCCTCGCCTACGACGCCCTGTCCGCCGACGGGAGCGCACCCCAGGCGGCCCGCGACCTGGCGACGATGCTGGCGGCCTTGCATGCGCTGGACACGGAGGGTGAGGACTCGGTGCGGGGCCGGCTGCGCCCGCTGACCCAGGACGACAGTCCCTGGCGTCCGTTGGCCGAGGAAATGCTGGCCCTGCTGGCCATGGAGTCCGGCGACGTGGCGGTCGCGCGCGCGACCTATCAGGGCCTGGCGAGCGACCGGGACGTGCCCGACGGTGTCCGCCGCCGAGCCGCCGACATGCTGGCCGCGCTGGGGGGCGCGATCGAGCCGGACGAGGCCGGGTCCGATGGCGCGGCCTCGGTCGTGGACGGGGGATAGGCCATGGGCTGTGGAACCGGGGTCGGCCGAACCGGGGGCGACCGGGCGGAGGTGGCGCGCATGGCGCCCGGGTCCATGACGGGTCCCGGAAGGCGTTGCGTGGGCCGGGCGATCGCCGCCGGACTTGTCGTGGCCCTGGCCGTCGGCCTGGGGGGCTGCGGCTGGCTGGGCGGCAACGACGAACCGCCGTTGCCGGGCCAGCGCATCAGCGTGCTTGAACAGAGATCCAGCCTGCCCCGGCAGTCCGGCGATCCGGACGACATTCGCCTGCCGCCGCCACTGCCCAACGACGACTGGCCCATGGCCGGCGGCTTCGCCAACCATGCCATGCATCACATGACCATGGCGGATGCGCCGCAGATGATCTGGCGCGCCGATGCCGGCAGCGGCTCGACCTCGCGAACCGCCCTGCTGGCCGAACCCGTCATCGGCGATGGACGGGTCTTCACCATCGATGCCGAGGCCGAGGTGCGCGCCTTCGACCTGGACACCGGGGCCGAGCTTTGGCGCGCCGATCTGCCGAACAGCGACGACGAGGAGGACGACGGCTACATCCTGGGCGGCGGCGTCGCGTTCGATCAGCAGGGGCGCGTCTACGCGACCACCGGGTTCGGCAAGGTGGTCGCCCTGAATGCCGAAACCGGCCAGGAGCTGTGGCGCGAGGACATCGGGGCGCCCATGCGCGCCGCCCCGACCCTGAACAGCGGGCGCGTGTTCGTCGTCACGGTGGACAATCAGACCCTGGCCCTGGCCGCCCAGGACGGCCATAAGCTCTGGACTCATGCCGGATCGCCCGAGGTCACCAGCCTGTTGGGGGCACCGGCGCCGGCGGTGGACAAGGGCACGGTGATCGTCGCCTATTCCTCCGGCGAGCTGTTCGCCCTGCGCGTGGAGACCGGCGCCACCCTGTGGCAGGACTCTGTGACCGTGCGACGGCATACCGACGCGGCGGGCGATCTGCGGGACATCCGTGCCCGTCCGGTGATGGCCGACGATCGTATTTTCGTGATCGGTCACAGCGGGTTGATGACGGCCATCGATCTGGCCACCGGACAGCGGATCTGGCAGATGGAGCTGGGCGGCGTGCAGCAGCCCTGGCTGGCCGGAGACATGCTCTACGTGTTGACCAATACGTCCGAACTGGTGGCGGTGCAGTCCGGATCCGGTGACATCCTGTGGGTCACGCCGTTGCAGACCTGGGTCGATCCCGACGACAAGGACGAGCCGATCACCTGGACCGGCCCTCTGCTCGCGTCGGATCGCCTGGTGGTCGGGGGCACGAATGAAGAGATCCTGGCCGTCTCCCCCTACACCGGCCGGATCCTGGGCTATGTCGAGGCCCCGGACGGAATCTCGATTCCGCCGGTGCTGGCCCAGGACACGCTGGTCTTCCTGGCCGACAACGGCGACCTGATCGCCTTCCGCTGATCCGGCATCGCGATCGTTCGGCGTACCGGCGATCCGCGCGCCGCTGGCGTCCGTTCGCGACTCATCCCAGTTCCCCGGTCCGGGCGCCGGCGCCCGGCCCCAGCACGGCGCCTGACCCATGACCACGCTGACCGTCGCCATCATCGGCCGCCCCAATGTGGGCAAGTCCACCCTGTTCAACCGGCTGGCGGGACGCCGCCTGGCCATCGTGCACGACCAGCCCGGCGTGACCCGTGATCGTCGCTTCGCCGACGGCCGCCTGGGGGACATGGCCTTGCGCATCGTGGATACGGCCGGCCTGGAGGAGGCGCCGGCCGACGCCCTGGAAGGGCGCATGCGCCAGCAGACCGAACGCGCCCTGGCCGAGGCCGACGTGGCGCTGATGCTGATCGACGCGCGCGCCGGGGTCACGCCCCTGGACGAGCATTTCGCTCAGATCCTGCGGGTCTCGCCGACGCCCGTGATCGTGGTGGCCAACAAGTGCGAGGGCCGCGCGGGGCAGGGGGGGCTGATGGACGCCTACGGTCTCGGCCTGGGCGACCCGGTGCCCCTGTCGGCCGAGCATGGCGACGGACTGGCGCTGCTGTACGAGGCCCTGCTCCCCCATGAACAGGCGCTGGCGGCGCGGGCCGACGCGGCCCCCGGCGGGGCTGGCGCCGAGGCGCCGGACCCGGAGACGGCCGAGATGCATGACGAGGCCGGTGACGATGGTGTCTCGCCGCTGGAAGCCCGCGCCCTGGCCAACGCCGAGGACGACGATGCCGATCCCGACGCGCCCCCGGCGGAGGCCGACGACACCGCGCCGCCCCGGCCCCTGAACCTGGCCATCGTCGGGCGGCCCAACACCGGCAAGTCCACGCTGGTGAACCGCCTGCTGGACGAGGACCGCCTGTTGACCGGTCCCGAGGCCGGGGTCACCCGCGACGCCATCGCCATCGACTGGAGCCACCGGGGCCGCCCCATCCGCCTGGTGGACACCGCCGGCCTGCGGCGCAAGGGACGGGTGGTGGAGAGCCTGGAAAAGCTGTCCGTCGCCGATACCCTGAACGCCATCCGCATGGCGGAGGTCGTGGTGCTGGTGATGGACGCCAACATGGTCATGGACAAGCAGGATCTGAGCATCGCCCGCATGGTGGTGGAGGAGGGGCGTGCCCTGGTGCTGGCGGTGAACAAGTGGGACGCGGCGGAGAACCGCGCGGCGGTGCTGAAGCGCATGCGCGACCGCCTGGAGACCTCGTTGACCCAGGCGCGGGGCATCCGGTTCGTGACCCTGTCCGCCCTCAGGGGGCGCAACCTGGATCGCCTGATGGATGCCGCGCTGGAGGCCCACGAGGTCTGGAACCGCCGGGTCGCGACCGGTCGCCTGAACCGCTGGCTGACCGGGATGACCGAGGCCCATCCGCCGCCCATGGGGCAGCACGGCCGGCGGGTCCGTCTGCGTTACATGACGCAGGCCAAGGCGCGTCCGCCAACGTTCGCCGTGTTCTGCAGCCGGGCCGAGGACCTGCCCGACAGCTACGTCCGCTATCTGGTCAACGGCCTGCGCGAGACCTTCGGGTTCGAGGGCGTGCCGGTGCGCCTGTACCTGCGCAAGAGCCGCAATCCCTACGCGCGGTGACACCATCCGCCCGTGATCCGAAGTCATCGGACCCGAGGCCGAAGTCCGCCTCGCGGTGCCGGTGCCATGCTCGTCTCCGGGTGTCCCGTCCCGACGTGGGCGTGGTCACATGACCATCGCGGTGTCGGAGCCGAACGCATCATCGTCCGGTCCGGCCGGGTCCGCGGCACTGGCGGGCGGATCCTCCTCCGCGCTCTGCCGCTCGCCGCCGCCGTCCTCGGCTCCGCCGCCGTCGTCGTCCAGGGTGGCCAGGGACGGTGCCCCGCGCGCCGGGCCGCCGCCACCGTTTTCCGCGACCTCGAGCCAGCTTCCATCGTCGGACGTCTCCTGTTCCTCCAGCAGGAAGAAGTCCACGTTGCCGTCCTGGCCATCGCTCTCCTGACCGTCGTCTCCCGCGTCGCTGTCATCGTTGGCGGGGGCAAGGTCGCCACGGCTGTCATCACCGCCGTTGTCATCGTCCTGGCCGTCATCTGGTCCGTTGTCGTTGTCCGAGCCGCCGGTCACGGCCTGGGGTGCCGCCTCGGGTCCGCTTTCCTCGTCGTCCGCGGCGGTCATGCCGGCCGTGGCGAGCGCGCCGTCGACGCCGTCGGTCGCCGCGACGAGGGGGTCTTCGGCGGCGGCGTCCTCGGTCTGGCCGGCCTCCGCGAGCGGGACGTCGTCGCCCTCACCCGCGTCGAGGATGATGTCCTTGGCGTCCGGATCGTCCGTGACCCGCACGGTGGCGCGCGCGGTTCCGGTGTCCTCGCCGTCGCTGACCGTGAAGTCGATGAAGCGGTCGCCCAACTCCGGGTCGTCGCCGCTGTTCTGCAGCTTCACGCGGCTCAGCACGTCCGTGTAGGTGTCGTGGTCGGCGTCGCCGGTGAAGCGGATCACGCTGCCCTGATCGTCCGAGACCATCTCGACCTTGATGGACGTCCCGGCGATGAAGCCGTCGTCGTCGATGTCGAGGCCGTGCAGGTGCAGTTCGTCACCCGGCATGAATCCGTCGGTCAAGCGGGCCTCGGCGCCGGTCAGCAGCGCGTTGTCCACGTCGGTGACCTCGATGCCCGGGGCGACGGCGGTGGGCACCAGTTGCCGGGCGTTGTCCGAGCCGACGTCCACCTTGAACACCAGGTCGTTGAAGTCGTGATCGCCCAACCCCCTCAGGTCCTCGAAACCGACCAGAAGGTGCTCGCCATCGTCGGTCACGCCGCTGATGGCGTGCTGCTTGTCGTCCGGGTTGAGGCCCTTGGTGTCGCCGACGGCCGTCGAGTGATAGATGCCGCCCTGGGCCCCCACCTCGCTGACGTTGCCGTCCTCGCCGATGAAGACCAGTTTGGGCGTGGCGCTGCCGGTGGTGGCCAGGGTGGCCGGCGCGCGATCCTCGGCGCCATCGTTGCCGGGCTTGACCCAGGCCAGGCTGCCGTCGTCCTCGCGCACCAGGGTCGAGCCGCGCCCCAGCGGGCTCTCGTCGACAAACGCCAGCGTGCCGTTCTCGTTGGCTGCGGCGTCGTCCCAGAAGTCGGTTTTCTTGTTCTTGTTGTGCCCGTTGCCGATGAGGAAGAAGCCGAGCGTCTTGCCCTCGAAGCCGTCCTCGGGCGGTGTCAGGGTGACGGTCTCGGTGCCCTCCCTGGCGATGACCTTGTCGGTGGCGTCGCCGTAGACGATCTGCGGATTGCTGATGGTGCCGTCCTCGTCGACGACATACCACCCCAGGGAATTGTGGTAGCCCGCGCCTTCGCTGACGAAGGTGACGGAGACGTCGTGGTCGTGGGTCAGGGTCAGGCTGTCCGGATCGACGCCATTGACCTTCTCGGGATCCAGCCGCCGGTTCTCCGTCAGGTCGGGAAAGGCCGAGTCCGTGCTGAAGTCATGGCGGTAGGACAGGCCCTTCACGTTGGTGACGCGGATCACGTCGGCGAGGCCGCTGATCACCGGGCCGTCGTTGACGGCCTCCACCGACACCGCCAACGAGGTGGTCGCCTCGGTCGTGTGACCGCTCAGTTCGGTGGCCTTGACGCTGACCTGCAACTCGAAGTCGGTATCGGCGTCGGCCGCCGGGGTGACGGTGAGGCCCGCGAGGTCGTCGGTCGTCAGGGTCCAGGACCCGTCCGGGTTGGCCGTGCCGGCCGACAGCGTGGCCCCGGCCGGGACATTGGCGATGGTGATGGCCATCGTCTCGGAGCCGTCGGTGTCGGTCAACGCGCTGGAGATGTCCAGGGCGATGGCCGTGTCCTCGGCGCCGCTGGCCTGCTCCGCCGTGACCGAGACCCCGTCGGAGTCCAGGTCCACGTCGTTGCCCCGGACGTCCTTGATCGAGATGTCTTCCCAGTTGGAGGCCCGCAACCCCAGGGTCTCGGAGGTGACCTCGCCGTCGCCCTCGGCCTGGTTCTGTATGGCCTCGCGCAAGGCGCGGAGTTCCGCGAGAACGGTGGTGTCGGTCAGGCTGGCGTCGTCCACCTCGATCTTTAGGGTGTCATGCCCCTCGCCGCCGTCGTAGGTGTCGAGGCCGTCCTCGGCGCGATCGGCGAGCCGGTAGTGCCCGACGTCGTTTCCGGCGCCGGCCTCCACGCGGTCCACGCCCGCGCCGCCGTCCAGGACGTCGTCGCCGGATCCGCCCTCCAGCACGTCGTTGCCGGCGCCGCCATCAACGGCGTCGTTGCCCTCGCCACCGCGCAGGGTGTCCGTGCCGACGCCGCCCGTCAGCGTGTCGTCGCCGGCGCCGCCATCCACCTCGGACGAGCGCATCCGGCCGTCGAGGGTGACGGTGTCGTCGCCGTCTCCCATGTCCGCGACGATCTGGGTATGCCCCTTGTCGCCGGTGATCACCGCCGTATCGTCGCCGTCGCCGGTGGCGACGGTGAAGGTGTTGTCCCAGCCGGCATTGTTGGTCTGGGCGTCGATGTCCACGACATCGTCGCCGTCGCCGGTCACCACCACGCCGCGCTTGGCGCGGTCAATGGTCACCGCGCTGTCGCCGCCGTCGCCCAGGCGAACTTCAGCGTGCACGAAGTTGTCGACGGACAGGTCTGCGGACTCGTCGCTGCGCGCCAGGACGCTCTTGGCCCGGTTCCACTTGTCGACGCCGATGGAGGTCTGGCCGTCGCCCGTGGCATCGGTGTCGGCGGTGATGGTCGCGCCCCATTGCTGATAGGTGCCGCTCTCCTCAATGCCGAACGTCTTGTTGCCTTCGAAAGTGGGCTTCCAGGTGCCGTTGTTGTCGACGATGAAATGCACGTCCGGGTCCGGATCGGGGGGCTGAGTGTCGCCGCCGCCGGTGTCGCCACCACCGGTCTCGCCGCCGGTGTCGCCGCCGCCGGTCTCGCCGCCGGTGTCGCCGCCGCCGGTCTCGCCGCCCGTGTCGCCGCCACCGGTCTCGCCGCCCGTGTCGCCGCCGGTGTCGCCACCACCGGTCTCGCCGCCGGTGTCGCCGCCGCCGGTCTCGCCGCCACCGGTCTCGCCGCCCGTGTCGCCGCCGGTGTCGCCGCCGCCGGTCTCGCCGCCGGTGTCGCCGCCGCCGGTCTCGCCGCCCGTGTCGCCACCACCGGTCTCGCCGCCCGTGTCGCCGCCACCGGTCTCGCCGCCCGCGTCGCCGCCACCGGTCTCGCCGCCCGTGTCGCCACCGCCGGTCTCGCCGCCCGTGTCGCCACCACCGGTCTCGCCGCCCGTGTCGCCACCGCCGGTCTCGCCGCCGCCGGTCTCGCCGCCCGCGTCGCCACCACCGGTCTCGCCGCCAGATTGCGGGCCGACGTCGGTGACGCCCGCGCCAAAGGGTTCGCCCCCGATGTCCGTGGCGCGATCAAGGGCCACCGCCGCGCCGTCCCCGAGTCCGGAGCCCTCGGCCGGGCCCGAACCCCCGGCCGGGCCTGGGTCCCGATCCACCACCGGCGCCGCCGTGGGGCGAAGAGAACCCCCCCCCACCGGTCCGGCGGGATCGCGTCCCTGCTCCAGCTCCTGCTCCGGGCCGGGATCCACCAGACCGGCCGGATCCCGCGCCACGGCATCGCCGCCGCGTTCATCCGCGATCCCGCCCTGGCGTGCCGTCAGTCCGGGATCAAGCCCGTCCACCCCGGGCTCGGTGCCGCCGTCGGTCCCGCCGGCGCGGGCCAGCGTGTCCAGCGCGACCGCGTCCGCCGATGTTCCCCCCTGCTGCGGGTCGGGCCGATCGGGGCGATCCACCGTGCGGTTGGTTCCCTGGTGGACGTTCTCGTTGGCCCGGGCGTCGTCGCCGTCCATGGGGCTGGACAGGGCGTCCTGAGTCTCCGCGTCGTCGGCGGCCGGGGCACGGCTGTCGGAGAGGCTGGTCAGATCGTCGAGGATCTGACGCTCGTCGGACACGGTGGGCTTGACGTCATCGACCATGGGAAGTCCTCGTGGCGGCGTTGGCGCGGGCGCGACGATCGTGAGGAGGGGGTCTCCACGTCAGCGCCGAACATTTGTACCCAGCTTACGCGGCATGGTGAGTCCAAACAAAGGTGAAGTGGGCCTTTGCCGCCATCACAACAACAGTATCACAAACACATAGGCCATTGGTTATAGAGAGCCTCGCGACAAGCAAACGCCACCCTACACTTGGTGTGGTTCTCAGTCGGTCTCATCCTCTGCCATGAGTCTATCGTAGGCGCCGTGTGCGGCGTCGGGGTCGTCCCCGATCGTTCCCGAGTCGTCGGCGTCCTCGTCGTCGGCCACCTCGGGGGCCACGAGGTCGACCCAGCCCTGGGTGCCGTCGCTCGCCGCGTCGTCCGGCGCGGTCGGGGCCGGCTCCACGACGGCGTCCGCCCAGCCGTCGGGGCTGTCGCCCTCGGCGTCCTGAACACTGCCCAGGTCGAGGGTGTCTGCGGGCCGCGACTCCTCGGGCGGTGTGGGCGACGGACCGGTCTGGCGTGGGGTGGGCATGGCGGGCCTCCCTGTGCGCGGGACGAACACGGGACACGGCGCGGGGCGCGCGCCGGGGGACCTGCTGCGCCGGCCGGCGCGCTCACCTCTTCCGTGCCCATGACGGGCCAGGGACGTGAGCGCCCAGCGTCAGCGTTCCTGAAAGGCCTGGGTCAGCGAGATGTAGATGGGACGCAGCAGGTAGGCGAGGACGGTCTTCTCGCCGGTCACGATACTGGCATCCACGGTCATGCCGGGCAGGATGGGGTTCTCGCCGTCGCGCTGGCCGACGTTGTTCTTGTGCAGGCGCACGACGCCCTTGTAGTAGGGCAGGCCGGTCTGCTCGTCGAGGAAGGTGGTCGGTGACACGTCGGTCAGCACGCCGTCCACCGATCCGTAGCGGGCGAAGTCATAGGCCGTCACGCGCACGGTGACCGGCTGGCCGGCATGCACGTGGCCCACGTCCCGGGTCTGGATGCGCGATTCCACGATCAGGGCGTCATCGATGGGAACCAGGCTCAGCAGGGCGCCGCCGGGCTGGACCACCGCGCCGGGGGTCCGCACCGTCAGATCCTGCACCAGGCCCCGCGTCGGCGCGATGATCGCCAGGCGGTTCAGACGGTCGGACTCGCCGGCGATCAGTTGATCGACCTCGCTGATCTCGGCGTTGACATCGCCCACCTCGTCCAGCGCGTCGCGGCGGTTGGTGGCCTCGAACTCGTCCAGGCGGCTCTCGATCTCGGCCCGCTGGCGCTCGCCGACCGTGATCTGATTGGTGAGTTCGGTGATCTCGCCCTTCATGCGTTCGATGTCGCGCTGAACCTCCAGGAAGTGCAGGCGCGAACTCAGGCCCTGGACCATCAGGGTGCGGCGCATCTCTCGCTGCTGCTCCAGCAGGACCAACTGTCGACGCAAGGACTCGATCTTGTTGGTGACAAGCTCCATTTCCTTGCTGTTGCTTTCAAGCTGGTTGAGCAGCACCTCGCGTGACGCCGCGTGTTCTTCCTGTTGCAGTTCCAGGATACGCCGCTGATCATCGACCAGGGACGCGAAGCGATCCTCGGCGAAGGAAAAGTCGGGATCCCGCCGTTCGCCGAAGGCGCGCAGCCGCTCGGCCTTGAGCTGGAGGCTGACGCGCCGGGTCAGCAGCCGTTCCAGTTCCGAGCGGGCGACCACGGGATCCAGCCGCATCAGCACCGCGCCCTGTTCCACCAACTGGCCCTTCTCGACCAGCACCTCGCGGACGATGCCACCCTCCTTATGCTGTACGATCTGCAGGTTGGAGGACGGCACCACGGTGCCCGGCGCGCTGGCCACCTCCTTGACCTCGGTCAGGCCGGCCCAGATCAGGAAAACGACGACCTGCGCGCAGATGAGCATCAGCCCAATGCGCACCAGGGCCGAGGGCCCGGATTCCTCCAGCACGATGGACTGGGCCAGGTGGCGGGCCTGGCGGCTGGCCTTGGCGGACCGGGCGCTGCTGTGGCTGGCGGAGGGCATGGCGGCACGGGCTCCGAAGGGGGCGGGCTCAGATGAGGTCGGGCGGAATTTTCGGGCGGACCTCGTCGGGAGGGCCGGACAGCCGCACGGCGCCGGCGTCCATGACCAACAGCCTGTCGGCGAGCGCGAAATGGCTGGGCCGATGGGTGACGATGAACACGGTGGCATGCCCGCGCATGCGGCGCACGCTGGCCATGAAACGCTGGTCGCCCTCGACGTCGAGGCCGTTGACCGGTTCGTCGAACAGGTAGATGGCGGAACGCTTCAGGTAGGCGCGGGCCAGGTTGAGCTTCTGACGCAGCGAGGCGGTCAGCAGTTCCGACTTGCCGTCGCCGATGCGGGTGGCCAGGCCGTCGGGCAACCGGGTCACGTCTTCCAGGGCGCCGGCCTCGGTCAATGCCCAGCGGATATCGGTGTCGCTGGCGGTCGGTTCCACCAGGCGCAGGTTCTGGGCGATGGTGCCGTAGAAGAAGGTGCTTTGCTGCGGCACGTAGGCCACGGCGTGACGCAACTCGATGGGATCGAGTTGGCGAATGTCGCGGTCGTCGATGCGCAGGGACCCGGCCTGGATCCGATAGAGCCCGGTGATCAGCTTCAGGACCGTGGACTTGCCGGACCCGTTCGGGCCGGTGACGACGACCACCTCGCCGGGTTCGGCCGTGAAGGTCACGCCCACCAGCGCCGGGTCGGCGCCCGGCGCGTAGCGCAGCGAGACGCGCGAGAACGTGACCCGGCCGCGCAGCCGCTTGAGCGGCTGCACCATGATCTGCGGGTCGCGCTCCAACTGGATGTTCATCAGGTTGTTGATCTGGCGGATGCTGGCGCGGATCTGCTCGAACCGGGACAGGGACATATACAAGGTCTGCATGGGTGACAGCACGCGCCAGACCAGGATCATGCAGGCGATCAGGGCGCCGGCGCTCATGCCGCCGAGCAGCACCTGATTGACGCCCAGGGTCATGGCCGCGACCCCGGAGGCGACGATCAGCACGTGACTGAGGGTCTGCAACAGGTTCTGGGTCTGCGCCGTGCGATAGCTGGCCATGGCCGCGCGCGCCGCGACCGGACGGAAGCGGTCCAGCCAGACCGGCTCGATCCCCCCCTGCTTGATGGCGCGCATCTTGGTGGTGGTCTCGACCAGGAACTCCTGGCGACGGGATCCGGCCTTGGCGCTCTCGGCCACGTTCTCGCGCACCACCGGGGTCATGATCAGCGCCAGGGTGATGAACAGCGCCAGGGTGATCAGGGGCACCACGGCGATCCATCCCCCCAGCACCGCCAGGACGACGACGTACAGCAGGACGAAGGGGAACTCCATGAAGACGGTCGCCAGGGGGCCGGTGAAGAACTCCCGCACCGACTCGAAATCCTTGATGCGGGCCACCTGGGCGCCGATGGTCGCACGCTCGGTGAATGACGGCGACAGATAGAGGATGCGCTGGAACACGGTGTTGCCGACGATGGAATCCAGCCGGCCGCCGAGGTAGGCCAGCATGCGCGCGCGCACGCCGCGCAGGAGCGCGTCGAACAGCACCGCCAGACCGGCGCCGAGGGCGAACCAGCCGAGCGTGTCCAGCGCGCGCGGCCCCACGACCTTGTCGTAGACGCCCATGATGAACAGCGGCGCGGCCAGGGCCAGCAGGTTGAGCACCAGGGTGATCAGCAGCATCCGCCATACCAGGGTCCGGAACCGCTGCGACATCAGTCCGAACCAGCCGACCCGCTGGCGCAGCGCCTGGCCTTCGTCCGGGTCCAGCGGCGTGAAGAAGTAGGCCGTCCCGCGCGCGTCGGGCCGCGCGTAGGCCCCCGTCTCCCGGGTGGCGCCGTCGTAGGCGGTGACCTGTTTGCCCTCGATGGTCAGCACCACCAGGGCGCTTCCCCGCTCGGGCAGGAACAGGCAGGGCAGGAGGCGGGGATCGATGGACCGCAGGCGGACCTGCTCCGGCCGACTGGTGTAGTTCAGGTTGGCCATGGTGTTGCGCAGGCCGGTGATGTCCAGGTCATCGGCGAAGTGGGGCAGGGCCTCGGCCACATGGCGCGGATTGCCCAGCCAGTTGAGGGCCTGAAGCAGCGGCACCAGGCACGAGGCCAAATCGCTGGTGGCCTTGAATCCGCCCAGGGAGTCCTGGGTAAGCCGCGACAGCCCGATCTGTTCGGTGCTGCGGTCCCAGATCCGGCCGGGATCGTCATCGGCCTGATCGGGCGTCGCGGGGGGGGGCTTGCGGGCGCGCTGCTCGACGGTCATGGCGCGGTCCCCCGCCGGCCGAACCCCGACCGGGGCCGGGCATCCCGCGGGGCCTCGTCATCCCTGGGCTGGAGGGGAGACCCGGCCTGACCCGCGGTGTGCGGGGGGGCCGGTGGTCGCGTGGCGGCCGGTGTCGGTGTCGCGGCCCGGGGCTGGCCGCGTGGCGTGAGCGTTCCATCGTCCAGGTCGAACACCCTGTCGGCCAGGTTCAACAGGGACGGGCGGTGACTGACGAGGATCATGGTGCGGTCGCCCTTCAGGGCCTCGAGCCCCGCCCGCAGGGCCGCGTCGCCGCGCCCGTCCACGGCGGTGTTGGCCTCGTCGAACAGGACCACCCGGGGACGCGAAAGCAGCGCCCGGGCCACGGCGATGCGCTGTCGAATGCCGCGTGGCAGGGTCTCGCCGGCACCATCGCCGATGGGGGTGTCGTAGCCCAGGGGCATGGCGGCGATGATCGGTCCCAGGCCCAGCGCCTCGGCCTGGGCGATGGCATCCTCGGCCCGCGTCGGGTCGAACATGGTGATGTTGTCCAGGATGGTCCCGCGAAACAGCTCGCCTTGCTGCGGCAGGTAGGCGATATGGCGTTTCAGCTTGCGCTGGTCGAAGGCGTGCAGCGAGACGCCGTCAAGCGTGACGGTCCCACGCGTGGGCTTGAGGGTCCCGCTCATCATCGCCAGCAAGGTTGTCTTGCCCGAGCCGTTGCCGCCGGAGATGCCCACGCACTCCCCCGGCGCGACCTGGAGCGTCAGGTCGCGCAGGATGTCGGGGCCATCCTCGGTGAAGGCGAACGCGGCGCCCTCAAGGGCCAGCGCGCCCCGCACGTCGGTCGGCTCGGGCAGGCCGGGGGCACATTCCGGCGGGGTGCGAAAGATCTCCAGCAGCCGCTGGCGGGCCAACTGGATGGTCTGGAACCGGGTCCAGACCCCCAGCGCGCGCTGGATGGGTTGCAGGGATCGCCCGGACAGCAAGGTGCAGGCGGCCAGGCCACCCACCGTCATGTCCTGGGCGACGACGATGGCGCTGCCGGTGCCGACGGTGGCGATCATGGTCGCCTGATTGAAGAAGGCGCCCAGCCCCAGCGCCGTCGAACTGGCCAGGGTGACCGCCTGGTTGCCGCGTCCGCAGGTCTCCTGAAGGCGCTCGTAGCGGCGCATCATCTGCGCCTCCATGGCCATGGACTTCAGGGTATGGGTGCCCTTGAGGATCTCGATGATGAAGTTCACCCGGCGGTCGTCGTAGTCCATGCGCTCGCCGATGGCCTGGCGCAGACGATGCCCCTGGATGAGGGCGCCGATGGCGAACGCCGTGAGCAGGCCCAGGGGGACCAGCACCAGCCACCCACCCAGGAGCCAGATGATGCTCAGGTAGAGGACGACGAACGGCAGGTCGAGCAGGGACAGAAGAGCCTGGCCGGCGTAGAAGTCCTTGACCGTGTTCAGGGCGCTCAGGCGTTCCAGGTGTACGCCGCTGCCGGTGCGTTCGTAGTCCTTCAGGCTGGCGTCCAGCAGGCGCCGAAGCGCGGCCACGCCGGTGAGGTACTCGAACCGCGCGCCGACCCAGCCGGTCAGGGTCGAGCGGCCGAGCTTGAGCAGGCTCTCCAGGATCAGCGCGACGCCAATGCCCAGCACCAGCAGACCCAGGGTGCTCAACGCGGCGTTGGGCAGGATGCGATCATAGACCTGCAACAGAACCAGGGGCAGGGCCAGGGACAGCACGTTCATGAACAGGCTGATCAGGGCCAGTTCGGGCATGACCCGGCCCAGCGTCGAATAGCGGGCCGGTGTTTCCCGCGCCGGCGCGGCGGCGCGGGAGGCGGCCTGATCCCGTCGGGGCGTGGGGTCCGGACCCTGGGCGGCGGCGGTGATCCTGTCGTCTGTCTTCGATCTCATCGCCGCTGCCTACCTTCGTTTCCCGTCAACGCCGGCATGAGCGGAGCACGGGCCGCGACCTCGCGCACAGAATCACGCTCGCCGCGGATCAGTGTGGCGCATCCGCTCGGCGACACCCGTCCAAACGGCTGTCCGGCCACCCGTCGTCCGCCGCCGTGGCGCGACCGGGTCCGGGTGGGCCGTTAGGGGAGTGGGCCGGCCACGAACACCATGTCCACGGTCATCATCACGGATCGTCGCGGTCGCAGCCCGTCCCAACTCCCGCACGATAAAACAAAGCCGATGGGACGGAAATGGCCGCGCACGGGATCCGCCCATTTTCCCGGTGTGGAGCATGTGACCTTGGGCACGTCCCCGGCTGCCGTCCGCGTCGGTTCCGGGGGCCGTCCGGCGTGGGGTGCCGCCCGGCTTCGGTGCGTTGATACTTTCGCTTTACCGAAGCTCCATGAGCTGAATGATCGCCGGGCCGAGGATGACCATTAACAAGACCGGCAAGAAGAAAATGATCATCGGAATGGTCAGCTTGGCGGGCAGGGCCGCGGCCTTCGACTCGGCCCGGGACATTCTCTCGTCACGGTTTTCCTGTGAGAGAACCTTCAAGGCGTCCGTCACCGATGTTCCGTACTTCTCGGACTGGATCAGGGTGACCGTCAGGTCCTTGATCATTTTCAGGCCCGTGCGCTCGGCGAGGTTGGCGTAGGCGCGCCGGCGATCGTTCAGGAAGGCCATCTCGGCGGACGTCAGGCCCATTTCCTCGGCCAGGGCGGGCGAGGTCTCGCCGATTTCGTCGGGCACCCTGTTGAACGCGGCTTCAATGGACAGTCCAGCCTCGGCGCAGATGACCAATAGGTCGAGAGCGTCCGGGAAGGCCAGGGTCATTTCCGCCTGACGCTTGTCGACCGCGTTCTTCAAGAGAATTTGGGGGACATAGAAGCCGATGATCGGGGCGATGCCCAAGATCAACAGTCGCTGCAGAAAGCTCAGTTCAATCTTCACCAGGAAGATCAGGAAGAATCCGGCGAACAGGAACAAGCCGAGGGCCAGGGCGAACCGGATGGCGATGAACACCTGCGCGGCATAGGGTTGACGGTATCCCGCCCGAACCAGTTGTGCCTTCAGCCCTGGCATGGCGATGAGGCGGTCCAGCTTCAGGAGCTGCACCAGGCGGTTGGCTGTCGCCACACTCTTCTGCGGTCGCCAGCGGGCGCTCCGCTGGGCGGCGGCGACGTCCCGTTGTTGGCGGCTCATCTCCTCTCGCGCCTTGGAGATGGAGCGCAGCCGCGTGGCCCGGGAATCACGACCGAGGAACGGCAGGACAACGGCAATCACCGTTGCGAAGGCGCCCACGAACACCAGGACCGAGATGATGGTCTCCACACTGAATCCGAGGAACGTCAACTCCATGAAGCGTACCTTCTTGAATCCACCCGGACCCGACGGCTGGGGTGATGCGCGGTTCCGGGGTGTCGGCTACATCTTAAAATCAATCATCACCTTCATGATTGCAGATCCGACAATCATAGAGACAACGCCAGCGAAAATCATGTAATGGCCGATTTCTTCCGTAATCATCAGGCCCATGTAGTCGGGAGCTAAGAAGTAGACGAGTACGAAAAAGTTCACAGGCATTGATCCGATGATCAGGGCAGATGCCTTGGCCTCCGAAGAAAGGGCTTTTGCCCTGTCGCGCATTTTCTTGCGCTCACGGATCACACTCGAAAGTTTCGCCAGAGTCTCCGCCAAGTTGCCACCGGTCTGTTGTTGGATCTGCAGGACGACGGCAAAAAACCGAAACTCGGCGGTCGGCATGCGCGCCAGGGCGCGATCCATGATGTCCTCCAGGGACATCCCCACGCGCTGGCCCTCCATCAACAGGCGAAACTCGGTGCCCACCGGATCGGCGATTTCACGCCCCACGATGGTGATGCACTCGCTGACCGGCAGGCCGGATCGGACACCCCGGACCAGGACGTCAATGGCATTCGGGAACTCCGCCGTGAAGCGCCGGCGTCGCGACCGGGCCATCAGAGCCAGCACCAGCCGAGGCAGGCCGACCGATGCCACAAGGCCGGAAAGGCCGCTGACCAGAAGGGAGAAGCCGAACCCGTAGGTCGTCACGGCGGCGATGATGCCGACCAGACTCACGGCGATGATGTAGGTGCGATGGCGGATTGTCAGACCGGCCTGAAGCAGGGAGGACCGGACACGATTGCGCCGCTTGGCGCGCTTCTGTGTCGCGGTCTCGATTTCTCTCAGCTTGTCCTGGATGCGGCGCTGCCGGCCATGCGAGTCCGGCGATCCGTCGCCACCGGCGGCGCCAATGGAGCGTTCCAGGCCCAGGTCCGCGATGCGCCGCTTGAGGCGCCGGCGCGGCTCTCCCCACGCATAGATGACACCCGCCACCAGGGTCAGCACCATGACCGTCAAGGCGATGATGGTGCCCAGCAGGAGGAGTTCCGGGCTGACGGTGCCATTAGTCACTGGCCTGCTCCAAGGCGCGCGATAGCTTGTCTTCCAGCCCGAAGTATTGGGCCTTGTCCCAGAACTTCGGGCGAATGCCCGTGGCCCGGTGTCGTCCCAGGACTCGGCCGTCGGATGTCTCGTCCAGGTACTCGAAGACCAACAGGTCCTGAAGGGTGACCACCTCGCCCTCCATGCCCACCAGTTCGCTGACCTGGGTGATCTTGCGCGAACCGTCGCGGAGGCGGGCGGCCTGGACGATCAGCGTTATGGCGGCGGCGATCTGTTCCCGGGTTGCCTTGGGCGGAAGGGTGAAGCCCCCCATGGCGACCATGTTCTCCAGGCGCGAGATGGCATCGCGTGGGTTGTTGGCGTGGACCGTGCCCATGGATCCGTCGTGACCTGTGTTCATGGCCTGCAGCAGGTCGAAGGCCTCGGGACCACGCACCTCGCCCACGATAATCCGCTCGGGCCGCATGCGCAGGCAGTTGCGGACCAGATCGCGCATGGTGACCTGACCGACGCCCTCCAGATTGGGCGGACGGGTCTCCAGACGCACCACGTGCGGGTTCTTCAACTGCAGTTCGGCCGCGTCCTCGCAGGTGATGACGCGTTCCGCGGGATCGATGTAGTTGGTCAGGCAATTGAGCAGGGTCGTCTTGCCCGACCCGGTGCCGCCGGAGATGAGGATGTTGCATCGGCACGCCGACGCGACCTCCAGAAGCGCCGCGCCGGGCGGGGTGATGGTGCCGAACTGGATTAATTCGCTGAAGGTCAGCTTGTCCTTCCTGAACTTGCGGATGGTCAGCATGGGGCCATCCAGGGCCAGCGGCGGGACGATGACGTTGACGCGGGATCCGTCCATCAGACGCGCGTCACAAATGGGGCTGGCTTCGTCCACGCGGCGGCCGATGCCGGACACGATCCGCTGGCACACATTCATCAACTGGGCGTTGTCACGGAACTTGATGGGCGTCAGCTGCACCCGGCCGTTGGTCTCGATGTAAACCCTATCGGCGCCGTTCACCATGATATCGGCGATGTCATCGCGGGCCAGCAGCGGCTCCAGCGGGCCCAACCCCAGGATATCGTTGCAGATATCGTCGATGATCTGCTTCTGTTCCTGGCTGTTGACCAGGAAGTCGCGCATGGAAATGATCTCGTTGATGACGTCAGAGATTTCCTCGCGCACCGCGGCCGGGGACAAGCTGCTCAACTGTCCCAGGTCGATGGCTTCGATCAGGCTGTTGAAGACGGAAATCTTGATGTCGTCGAGCCGGGCGGCCCGCGCCTGGGCACGCAGAACACTGTCCTCATCGACCATGGTGGCCGCTGAGGGCGGGGGGGGCGGCTTGCCGGACGACGCGGACCCGGGGCCGTGTGGCGGCTCGCCACCGGACCCGATCCCGGGAGACGTGTGCCCGTCATCCTCCATCACGGGAAGTCCGTGGCGCGCGGTCTGTACGGGTGGGGTGGGTGGGCCGGCCTTCGGGCGTGGCGGACGTGATGGTGGCTGATCACCCATGCCGCTGGCATGCGAGCGACGTCCGAACATCGGGATCTCCTCGGTGGGGGCGTGCCTCGGGTCCTCCGGCAGGACACGGCGGCGACTCGGCTCGATCCCCCTAGCCCATGTACAGTAGCAACGATCTCACCCGCATGAAAGCGGCGCCATCAAGGCCGACGACATCACCCCGGCGCGGTGGCGTGATGTCCCGGCCTATCGCCCCTTGGCGGGAATCAAGGCGCGCAACACGTTCTTCTTCGTCGACGCCCTTGCCTTGGCGGACGGCATGAGGGGGTCGAGCGACAGGGCCTCCATCATTCGCGCGAACGCCTTGCCGAACGCCTTGCTGGCACCCTTTCGAATGACGGGTTCGCCGTTGTTCAGCGCCTGGCCGAAGGCGGTCGGCTCGAACGGCAGCGAGGCGGCCGGCGCCCGGCCCATGACCTCCTCGAAATCCTTGGAGCCAAGCTCGGCCTTCGGGGCCAGACCCACCTTGTTCAGGACCAGGCAGGTGGGACGGCTCATGCCGCGCTTCTCGGACAGAAATCCCATCATTCTTTCCGTATCGCGCAGATTGCTCAGATCCGGATAGGCGACCACCGCCACGGCGGTGGAGTCCAGCAAGGTATCGCGCACCCAGCTGGACCATTGGCGGGGCAGATCCAGCACGACCGCGTCGTATTGGCGCCGCAGAATGTTGAGAAAGTCCTCCAGCACCTCGCTGGGGGGCCTGAAGGCAATATCCAGTTGCGCCTTGCTGCCCAGCAACAACAGGTGGTCGTCGTAGCGCTGCAGGTACCGTTCAACCAGGAGGCTGTCCAGGGTTTCGGACTGCGACAGCACGTCCGCCGCCGACTGACGTGGGTTGAGGTTGAGGTTAATCGCGGCCGTTCCGGCCGAGATGTCCAGGTCCAGCAGGACGACCTCGCCATCCATGCCGTGTCCCAGCTTGTAGGCGAGATTGCAGGCCAGCGCGCTGGTCCCGACGCCGCCGCGCACGCCGATCACCGAGATCAGGGGGGCCAGGTTGCTGTCGGCTTCGTCGCTGCAGGCGCGCACGATGGTGTTCAGCAAATCCTCGGCGGTGACCGGCACGACCAGATAGTCCGCCACGCCCATGCCCAGCAGGCGGCGATACAGGTCGATATTGTTTTCGATGCCGCAGACCAGGACCCGGGTGTCCGGGGCCACGTGGTCCGCCACCGCCTCCAGGTCGGCGAGCATGCCCTGTTCGCGCTTGTCGCTTTCCAGGATCAGCACGGTGGGGCTTTCCATCTGGGACAGGACCTGCGGCGCGACCGCCAGTCCGCCATCATGGATGCGCAGCTTGGAGCGGCGCAGTCGCCCGTCCTCGGAGACATCCAGGACGGCCTGGCGTATGTCCTCGGACATCACGAAGGCGTCAACCGTGATGCGCATGATCGTCCAAGCCTCTCTCTCCTGCCATGCCAACCCGCCATGCCAACCCGCGCGGCGGGTGGTGTTCCCGACGCTACTCCGCCACCTCGGATGCCGTGCCTTCCTCCAACTCCGGCTGTTTTGTGCCGGTCACCTCGCCCTGACGATACTTGTCGAGGATGACGGTGATCCGCCCGGCGTCGTAGCCTGCGGCGGTTCGGGCCCGCTCGAGGTCGCCGGGGTCGGACAGCATGAGGCCGATGTTGCGGTTGACCGCGCATCCGAAGTTGGTATGCGGCAGGCCCGTGGGATTGAAGCCGGCCTCGCCGGACCAGTCCCCGCAGACGGGCACCACCGCCGCGTAAGCCCGGAACGCCAGGCCGACGTGACCCGCCATAGGGGGCACATAGTCATAGGCGGTGGCCGGGTCGAGGACCTCGGTGGGGATGCCCTGATCCCCCAGCCATCGCTCCAGCGCCCGGACCGCCTCGATGTCCTCGGCCGTCCTGGACGGTGGCGGCATGATCCGCATGGGGGAGCGTCCCCGCCGCTGATAGTCGGCCAGGAACCCGCGGGGCAGGGCGACGCGCCGGCGGCCGTCCTGGTGGACGACCCGGGGCATCGGCACCTCCGTCCGGAAGGTCTTCTTCTCGACCGAGACCTGATAGGGATTGTCCGACCTGATGTCTCCGGGATTGTGGCAGGCGCCGACCAACGCCAAGGGCAGCACCGCGCCGGCCAGGAGCAGGGCATACCTGCGCGGGCCACGGGGCCCGCCGGCCCGATGACCCCTGCCTGCCGTCGACGTCCGTCCGTGTGAAACCGGGGGGCGGGCCATCGGCCTTTACTCCATCATGTAGCCGATCGGGGCGGACATCGTGAAGGCCGGCCGGGGGCGTTGCCCGGGGCCACCGCCGTACTGCTCGTACAGCTTTCCGAACAGGTAGATGTCGATGTCGTCGGCGGGAACGAAGCCATCCGTGGGCAAGCTGAACTCGGGTCCGAACTCGCGCGGCCGGACCTTGAACGCCTGCACCAGCACCACCATCTCCGTGCGCTCGTTCAGGAACTCGGTGCTGCGGAACAAGGCCCCCAGGATGGGCAGATCCATCAGGCCCGGCGTTCCCTGAATGCTGTTTCTTTCCTCGTCCCGCAGCAATCCCGCGATCATCAGGCTGCCGCCGGAGGGCAACATCACGGTGCTGGCGGCCCGCCGGACGCTCAGGCCCGGGATCAGGATGTTTCCTTCCGTCGTAAACGAGATCTCCTCCGCGATGCGGCTGACCTCGGTCTGGATGCGCAGGCTGATCTGGTTGTCCGACAGGACCACCGGCGTGAACGACAGGCTGACGCCGAATTCCTTGAACTCGATCAGGATCCGGTCGTCTTCGTCCTCGGCGACCGGCACGGGAAACTCGCCGCCCACCAGGAAGTTCGCGGTCTCACCCGAGATGGCGGTCAGGGTCGGTTCGGCCAGAACCTTGATCAGGTCCTGCTCTTCCAGGGCATCGAAGTTGATGCCGTCGATGCCGAACTTGTCGATCACGATCGTGTTCGGAACGCCGGTACCGAGCGACCCGCCGAGCATCGCGCCGGTCAGAAGATTGCCCAGATTGTCGCCGAGAATGGTCCCGGATTCCAAGCCACTGACGTCGAAGTTGGTTTGCGCGCCCAGGAACTTGCTGGTGGTGCGGCTCATTTCCGCCACGCGCACCTTCAGCAGCACCTGCTGGTCGCCGGCCACGGCCAGCGAGTTGATGACGTCGTCTGTCTCGCCTCCGGCGAATTGAGCCGCCACCCGGGCGGCGTTGTCGGCCTGGGCGGCGGATTCCACCTGTCCCGTCAGGACCACGCCGCTCTGGGTGGGCGTGACCTCGACCCGGCTGCCGGGCATCATCGTCGCGAGGGTGCGCCGCAGGCCGTCCAGGTCGGCCTCGACCACCACCTCGATGTTGCGGATCACATGGCCGTCGGCGTCGACCAGCAACAGGTTGGTGGAGCCGACGCCGCGCGTGGCCACGAACACCTTGCCCGGTTGCAGGACGACCACCTCGGCCACCTCGGGCTGGGGCACCACCACATCCTGGAAAGGACGATCCACCTCGATCTCGATGGCCTTGCCGATGGTGGCGACGATCAGGTCGCCCTCGCGACGCACGCCGGAGGGGAGGCGCCGCTGAACCGGTTCGATGACGTCGGCGCCGTCCAGGGCGGTGGTGTCGGTGGGGCGCGGCGCCCAGTCCGGCGAGGGCGGCGCGGTGACCGGCAAGGGGGCCGGTCCGGCGGGGGGGCGGGTCTCCGCCGGCCTCGTCGATGGCGGGTCCAGGACCAGACTCGGCGGCAGGTCGACAGGTCCCCTGGGGACCGGCGTCAGGGGGATCACCTGTGCCGACGGGACCTGGGTCAGGTCACTGGACGAAGCACCCGGGGACGTGTGGGGCGCGGCCGACGATGGCACGGGGGCGATGGCGCGCGTGGGCTGGGGGACCGCTACGGACGGGGCGGTTGCCTGGGGGGGCATCGGCTCCAGGGTGCGCATCAGGCCGCGCCCAGGCGCGTCGGCCGCCGCCGCCCGGTTGCCCGTCGGAGCGAGGGGAGTGGTCCCGACGCCCATCGCCACCGCAAGCATCACCGCCAGCCGACGGAGCGTATGGCGACAACGCGGGGATGAGGGTGTGATGGCCGGGCTCACGACGGTACCGTCCTCCCGATGGGAGCCGCTGTCCGCCTGAGTAGGAAACAAGCTGACCTCGGCGTCTCTTGGACAGAGACGCTAGCATACTACATCAGAAGTGCTTAACAAGCTATTCCTGTATAAGGATTTCGTCCGACGGGATGTCGTCTCCCGGCAAGGCGCCGATGGGACCCACCGGGCCGCCCCCCGCCCCTGCCCCGGGGGCGGCGGAGTCCTCCGTGTTCGACCCAACCGTTCTCTCCTGGATCTCGTCCTCAAGGACGCGATGAACGGTCACCGACCACGGGCGGCGCTGCGCGCCCACCGCCTCGGACCGCTCTCGCGCCAATTGCTCCTCCAGGCGCGCCTGCGCCGCCTGCTGAGCCTCGAGGAGCCGGCGCAGCTCCGCGATGTCCTCCTCGCGCGCGCGGTTTCTTTGCGCGATCTCGATCATCTGTTCGATCCCCGGGCTGATCTGGCGATCGCTGACCAGGGGACGCTCCGCCGGGTCACGGCGATCCGTCAGGCCCACCAGGGCGGCCAGGCCCACCGGCTTCTCCCTGTCCGACAGGCCCCGCAGAACCAGCGTGAGATCGCCCATGGAGTCGGCCACGGTGATCGCTTCGGCCTGGCTCGGGTCGACCTCAAGGGTCACGGTCCTGGCCACCTCCGGTTCGGCGTCGTTTTCGTTGAACGTCTGATCCACGGCGAGCACGCGGACGGATTCGACCACCGTTTCCGAGACGAGGCGCAACGCGATCCCTTGCAGGCCCGCTGCCTCAATCACGTCGTCCGGCAGGGAGCTTTGCAAATTGTGGGTGAGCATCACGTTCACCCGGTCGCCCGGCATGATGAAGCCCGCGGCGCTGGTGGCGGCGGACACGTTCACCGAGAGGGCCACCTTGCCCGGGTCCAGCGCCCCGGCCATGAAGCCGGCATCCTCGCGACGGAACAGCATGCTGTCGGTGATGGGCTCGCCGGGGGCGACGAGGCGGCGCACGACCTTGCCGTCGACGCTCCGCTCCAGGCGGGTCCGTTGCGAGAAGATCTGGGCTTCCGTTTCGCCCTCCACGGAGCCGATCACCTTGTAGCCGGACAGGATGTCCTCTGCCGGCCAGGGCTGCCAGCGGATCAGGGCGCTTCGCACCGTGGTCCCGGCCTCAATCTCGCTGTCCGCGACCATCACGCGCTGGCCGGTGAAGGTTGGGAGCTGCTCCATGCCCTGGCTGGCCAGCTCCCGTTGCCGGGCCAGGTAGTCGTTGGCCAGGTAGGCGGCGCCCAACGCGGCCACGAAGGCGACGAACAGGACGAGGATCAGCACCGCGCGCATGGTCTGTGCTCCCGTTGACTCCGTGGGCGGTCTCCGTCCGCCCCACAGGTTGGGGCGGTCCGGACGATGGGGTCGCGGCGTGGTGTCACCCGGCGCCCGTCGGCGGACCCAGCGTGCCCTGGACCCACATCATCAGAGTCCCGATCATGATCGCAAGGCCATAGGGGATGCTCTGGCGGTTTCCTGCCTCCACGACAAACCATCGCCGGACAATAGCATGGCTTTCCTTAACATTTTTCGGCAGAAACCGGCCGAGCAGCAACAAGAGACCGAGCACGCCGCCGGCGATCATGACCCATGCGAGGAACGGGAGCAGCGCTCCCGGATGAACCCACAAGGTCAGCGCGGCGAGGATTTTCACATCGCCCCCGCCCCACACGCCGGCGAAGAACAGGCCGGCGCCTACCCCGAACACCGCGAGGGCGAGCCCCACGGACCACCCCAGCGCCGCCGGCGGCCAGGCCCCCGTCAGCGCCGTGACGATGAACAGCCCGGCCACGATCAGCGGAAAGGCATTGGCGATGCGGAAGCTGAGCATGTCCTGGAGCGCCGCCAGGACGGTGACCGCGACCACCAGAAGGGGGGTGACCTGGGGTACCCAGGCGATCAGGGCAGTGACGGGGTCAGGCACGGCGAGGGGCTTTCAGGGGGTAAATCTGTGCGTCGTCCATCCCTGAGATTAACGCACAAAATGGCTCACCCCACGGTCAGACGAAGGGCGAGCCATTTATAAAACCAGGAACATTCCTGGTGCAAACACATCAGTAACAATAAAAGTAGGACTTGCGCTCCATTGAAGCGAGGTCAACCCTTAGAGTTTACCGGCAAGATTGGTGAACAACTTGCTCGCGTTGGTACCCACCGCAGCAACAGCCACTGAGATCGCGGCGGCGATCAGGGAGGCGATCAAAGCGTACTCAATCGCCGTAGCGGCCTTGTCGTTGCCGATCAGGGCCCTGAAGTGAATCCGCATAGCCTGAAGCATTCCTGGCTCTCCTTCCTTCTTGGTCTCGCGCTTCGCTCGATCTTCTATCGGACGCCGTGACAGTCCAATCCGATGATCCTCACCGAGCATTCCATCTAGTCTAAACCTTTAACAGGTCCTACTAAGGGAAACAGTGATCCTTGTCACAATCATGTCTAACGAGATGTGAACCCTTGGCGATGTCTAAAGCACGGCGTCGACTCTTCACGTGACCGCGACGTCACGACCATAAGCACCGCTCCGATCACCCCTCTATATCGCCATACTTTACAACAAAACGGAGAAAAATCAACCTTTCCATTGGGCATATGCCGGTCGTCCCGAAGGCGGCGGGAGGTCGTCTGCGGTGTCTTTCCATCGTTCCAGACAGCACGCCCCGACCCGGAGGCGAGAACACCCTAAAGAAGGATGATCTCGACACGGCGATTCTGTGCCTCGCGCATGCCATCGGCGGTGGGAATCAGCGGCTGGGATTCGCCCTGGGCGAACACGGCGATCTGGGCCATGGGAATGCCTTGCGCGACCAGTCTTTGCATGACCGCCTCGGCGCGGCGTTGCGACAGCACCATGTTGTAGCGGGCACCGCCGGAGCGGTCGGCGTGGCCGGTCACTTCGATGCGGGTCTTGCTGGCGCGCTGGGCGTTGCCGGCGGCGGTGTCGACGATGCGCGCGGCCTCGTTGGTCAGGCTGGCGCTGTCGAAATCGAAGAACACCAGATAGCTGGTGGGCACCTCGGGCGGCGCCGCGACCACGGCCGGCGCCGGGTCGGGCAGGGGCAGCGGCTTGGGCGTGTGTGGCGTGCCGAAGGCATAGCGCAGGCCCGCCGTGATCGCGTGATTCATGTAGTTATCATGGGTGGCGGTGCCACCGATGTTGACATCGTGTTCCAGGTCGAGCGCGTGAAAGAACCGGTAATCCATGGTCAGGGCCAGTTCGTCCGTGACGCTGTAGCCGATGCCGGCGATCGCCTGATAGGCGAAGGCCACATCGGTTCCGTCCACGCTGACCGGAGTCCCGGATACATCGATGTCGGGGCTCACGAAGGCGGCGCCGACACCCGCCCCCACGTAGGGCGACAGGCGTGCGCCGAGATTGAAGTCATAGAGCGCGTTGGCCATGGTGTGCCAGGCTGAGAGCGTTCCGTCGACGTCCTGGCCGCTCCACTCGGTGACGCCGTTCTGACGGTAGCCGCCTTCCAGTTCCACCCGCAGACCATTGCCGAAGGCGTAGCCCAGGGCGCCCAAACCGACGAAGCCGGGGTCGACATCCAGGTCTCCGCCCAAGGTTCGGAAATCGAAGTCGCCGCTGTCATTCAGGTTCAGGCCGCCGTTCAGGCCGACGTAGAAGCCCTCCGGGGTCTGCGCGGCGGCGGGGGGTCCGGTCATGCCCAGGGCGGCCAGGACCGCGCCGAAAAGAGCGCAGAGCGTTGATCTGGTTGCGCGCATGGTCGGTCTCCCGCTCCTGATGCCCCCGGCGGTCGCCCGGGTGTGCCCTGCTGATATCCTGGCCGGCGTCTCGTGTGATGGGACCATGCCGGTCACGATGGCCGCCATGCTACCGGACCGGGTCCTGGCACGCATGCGTACTGGACGACGACCGATCCG
This sequence comes from Roseospira visakhapatnamensis, assembly GCF_014197915.1. Classification (GTDB taxonomy): domain Bacteria; phylum Pseudomonadota; class Alphaproteobacteria; order Rhodospirillales; family Rhodospirillaceae; genus Rhodospira; species Rhodospira visakhapatnamensis. Next base: position 27,555 of record NZ_JACIGK010000029.1, on the reverse strand, counting down.
ATGCTCCCAGCACACGATCGAGTACATCACTTGATACATGAAGAGTGTGTACGATCTTTCTGATTTTGCAATAGTTTTTTTGTGTTTGCCACGGTAGAGCCCAGGATTCGGGGGTGATCGGTGTGACAGGCACAACATAGGCGACCCGGGATGCAATGACGCCCGGCGCCCGGGGATCGGCGCGACTCGGACGACACGTGACCGGCGCGGTCGGGGGCGCCGTCGTCAGTCGTTCCGGTCGCGCGGCGCCGCGGCCCGGGTCAGCCGGTCGTTGAGGGTGGCGCCCAGGCCGGTCGTCGGCAGGGGGGCCACGGCGATGCCGGTGTGGGGCGGCCGGTCCAGGGCGCGCAGCATGGCGAACAGATTGCGGGCGGCCTCCTCCAGGTCGCCGGCCGGGCTGAGGTCCAGGGTGGCGCCGGGTGTGCCGCCGAAGCCCAGCAGGGCCTCGCCGGGGGAGGCCGCCGCGGCGTTCAGGCGTACCGGCCGCGCGGGTGCGTAATGGCTGGTCAGCAGGCCCGGGGAGGGCAGGGGGGGCGGCCCGGATCGGGCGGGGGCATCGCCGGCCTTGGGTCGCCGCGCGGGAAACAGCGCGGCGCTGTCGGGCGGCGCGCCAAGGATGGCTGTCAGGGCCTCGACCGTCACGCCGCCGGGCCGCAGCAGGCGCGGCACGGGTCCGCTCAGGTCCAGCACCGTGGACTCGACGCCCACGCGACAGGGACCGCCGTCCAGGATCATGGCCAGCGGCGCGGCGTCCGGCGGCATGTCCGGGTCGAGGGCCAGATCCACGGCCACATGCGCCGCGCGGGTCGGGCTGACGGAGCCGGAGCGGTTGGCGCTGGGCGCGGCCAGGGGGACGTCGCAGGCGGCCAGCAGGGCGCGGGCCACCGGGTGGGCCGGCGCGCGCACCGCGACGGTGGTGCCGCCGGCGGTGACCTGAGGGGCCAAGGGAGAGCGATCCCTCAGCGGCAGCACCAGGGTCAACGGCCCGGGCCAGAGGGCCTCGGCCAAGCGCTCGGCCAGGGGCGACACCCGGCACAGGGCCGCCGCCGCCGCGAGGTCCGGCACATGCACGATGAGGGGGTTGCGGGACGGCCGCTTCTTGGTGGCGTAAATGGCGGTCACCGCGCCGGGGGCGCGGGCGTCGCCACCCAGGCCATAGACGGTCTCGGTGGGGAAGGCCACCAGGCGGCCGGCGCGCAACGCCTGGGCCGCCTCGGCGATGGCCGCCGGGTCGGCGGGACGAACGAGGGTCACGGGCGATCATCCAGGAACCGGCGCCGGTGACGCGGCCTTCGGTCCCACTGTGGCGCTTGGATCGAAAAGGGGCGCCGAACCACCGGGACCGCGCGACATCCCGGCTGAGGACGCCGAGGCGGCGTGATGGTCGCGGGGTCGTGATCACGGATCACGGTCATTCGAAACTGTCCCCGCACCCCGACGCGCCACGCATGGATCGCGCGGTGCGTCGGGTGGCCGACCGCGGCTCGGGCTCCACGGTCAGGAGGCAACGGGTGTCAGGCGTTGGCCTTGGCTTCGGCGGCCTCGGCGCGCGCCCGGGCCAAGTCGGCTTCGGTGCGAAGTGAGATGGCCTGACTGCGATAGGACCGAGCCATGGCGCGATACTTGCCCTGCGCCAGCCAGGTCATCAGCATGCCCAGAAGAACGCCGATGAGCAGCGTGCCCAGGACGACCCAGAACACCGGCATGTCCAGCGACGATGAGAACGGCCTTAGATCAAGGGTCACCGGCCCCTGGTTGTAGATGGCGAACATGACGGCGATGACGATGATCGGCACCCCGATCAACAACGAAAGAATCTTGAACACTGTCTGCGTCCCATGCCCTTGTTGACGTTACGGCCCCGCGCACGGCACTCGTCCACGCGCGCGGCCCCCCCTCATGGACCGGGCCCGACCCCGGGATACCCGGTGGATTAACCCGGGCCCGGATTCTTCCAATCGTCTGTCAGTCTACGAGACAGGCGCGTCCTTGTTCAACAATTCCCGCAGCTGTTTTCCGGTCTTGAAGTAGGGCGCGGCCTTGGCCACCACCGAGACGGTCTCTCCGGTTCGCGGATTGCGTCCCATGCGCGAGTCCCGGTGCTTCACGGAAAACGCGCCGAAACCGCGCAATTCCACGCGGTCGCCACGACCCAGGGCGCCGGCGATCTCCTCGAAGATGGTGGAGACGATGCGCTCGACGTCGCGCTGATACAGGTGCGGATTGCGTTCCGCGATCCGTGCGATCAGTTCGGATTTGGTCATCCGGGATCCCTCACACCACCTAGGATCAGGCTCCCGGCCGCGTCGCCGCGCCGCACGGAGCCACCCCCGCCTCTTCGAAGGGTGACCGTAAAATGCCAAAGGGTTCCGGGAGCGTCAAGGTAACGCACTCGGGGGCAACGATTTTTCTGCCCGGGTGCCGGTCGGTGCGCGTCGCGGCCGGGGTGATCCTAGGTCGGCGCCAGGGTCCGAACCCGAGTCACGCACGGCCAGGAGGCGAACCGCCGGGCGAGATGCGCGGCCTCGCGCGTCCCCGAAAGGGCGACCTCCAGGGCCACCGACTGGCTGTCCGGACGGCCCGGCAGCGGGCCACAGGTGAGTGTCTCGGGCACGCGGCTGCGGCGCGCGAGTTCGGCGACCAGCCGGACCAGGAGGTTGGGGTCGCGCGCGCCCTCGATCACGCAGACCAGCCGTGCGCCGGTGTCGGGACCGGGCGCGTCGCCGGCCATGGCATCGTTTTGGGCCGGCCGGAGGGGAGCACCAGAGTCCGCGGTGGGGTTGGCGGTGGGGTTGGCGCCGGGACTCGGCGCGGCCGGGGCCAGCGGGGCGTGGACAGGCACGTCTGGCAGGCAGGGGGCGTCACGCATGAAGGTCTCCTGGCGCGAACGGTGACTCGAAGGGGGAGAGTCTACCCACCCACCCGCGAAATCGGGTGCCGTTTTTCTTCCCAGAGCGGCGTTTTTGGGAAAGAATTGGTTCAGAATACAGGAAATCGGAGATGATCCTTCTTCAGGGAGAGAGCCGCCATGACCGCCGCCCCGGACTCCGTGCGTTTGGACGAAACCGACCGGCGCATCCTGCGCGCCCTGACCGCCGAGGGGCGCCTGAGCAACGCCGATCTGGCCGCGCGCGTCGGCCTGTCGCCCAGTCCCTGCTGGAAGCGGGTGCGCGCGCTGGAGGCGCGTGGTGTCATTCAGGGCTATGGCGCGCGTCTTGACCGCGCCGCCCTGGGTTTTCCCGAGACCGTGCTGGTCAATGTGACCCTGGAAAGCCATACCGAGGACACCCTGGCCCGATTCGGCGAGGCCCTGGCCGCGGTGCCGGAGGTCATGCAGGCGGATCTGGTGACCGGCGACGACGACTATCTCATTCGGCTGGCGGTGGCCGGGACTCGGCACTACGAAAGTTTCCTGCGGGACGCCCTGTACCGCATTCCGGGTATTCGGCACTCGCGGTCGAGTTTCGTCCTGCGCGAGTTGAAGTCCGAGACGTCGCTCCTGGATGCGCGGCCCTGGCCCTGACCGGGCGGCGCGATCATGCCTGGCCTGTCATCCACAGGCTGTCCCTGGCGTCCGTGGGGTGATGGGGGGAGGTATGGCCCCCGGCCGTGATCAAAAAATACAATATTATTCAAGGGATTGGCGGTTCATCTTTCGATCCGGCCGAAGATCGTTGTGGGGGGCGAGTGTGATCCGTTAACGGGTCTTCCACACTTTTGTCCACATGATGGGCGGTCGAGCGCCTGACGCGCGCCGGTCCCCCCGAGTCCGGGCCGGGATCGCGCGACCGGGACCGGCCGGGAGGGGACCGCCCAAGACGGGTTCGCCGAGGGCGGACCGGGCGAACGGGAGCCAACCGAGGGGGCCATGCCTGGGGGACGATGCCGTGAGTGGAGCACCCACCCAACTCATCGGCCAGCAACTGGCCGGGACCGTGCAACTCGGGGGCCGCACGGTCGGCCGCGAGGTGCTGGCCGGAATTCAGGACGCCAGCCACAAGATCGGCGTCAACTTCACCTACATGCTGGCCAAGGCCAATCAGGAAAGCGGCTTCCGGCCGGACGCCACCAACCCGCGCGGCACCGCCAGCGGCCTGTTTCAGTTCACGCGGAGCACCTGGCTGGACCAGATCGCCCAGCATGGGGAGAAGCACGGCCTGGGTGACCTGTCCCGTCAGATCGTGCTGGACTCCCGGGGCCGGCCGCGCGGCCGCACCCCCGAGGCCGAGGCCCGGATCCTGGCGCTGCGGTCCAATCCCCGTGTCTCGGCGATGATGGCCGCCGAGTACGCGGCCGAGAACAAGGCGTATCTGGAATACGCCCTGGGCCGGTCGGCGGACGCCACCGACATCTATCTGGCCCACTTCCTGGGGCCGGGGGGGGCCGTCTCCTTCCTGCGGGGCATGGCCCGCGACCCCAACGCCTCGGCGGCGCGGGTGCTGCCGCAGGCCGCCGCCAACAATCCCACCATTTTCGCGCATCACGGCCGTCCACGCAGCCTGCGTCAGGTGCACGGTGTTCTGCGGGCGACCATCCAGGACGCCATGCGGCGGTTCTCCGGGGCGAGCCAACTGACCGAGGCGAGCACGCCGCCCGCGCCGCCGGCCGTCAAGCCGGACGCGCCGGCCCCGTCGGACCGGGGGTGGGGGGTGGCCGGCCTGCGCCCGGCGCCCGCGCCCGGCATCCGGCCCGAGGGGCCGGATCGCGCCGACCTGATCCCGCTGCATCTCGCCGCCAATCCGCCGGCATTCCCGGGCCCGCGTCCCCCGGCCCCCGACCGCGCCGACCTGATCGCGCCCGAACTGGCCGCCAGCATGCCCCCCGTGCCCGGCCGTCGTCCGATCCCGGCGGACATGCGGGCCGAGGAGCCACAGCCCGATGTCCGGCCGGTCCCGATTCCCGCGCCGGAGACCCTGGTCGCCGAGGCTCCGCCCCCCATGCGCTCGCCCGCCGGCGACACCATGGTCGCCCAGGTGCTGGATGCCACCCGCGCGGTGGAGGCCGCCGGTGCGGCGCGCAAGCTGGACCTGCCGGGGCCGTCCGCCCTGGCCATGGCGGCGATGCTGGACGATCTGGTTTCCGGCGGGGACCGGACGCCCGACCGCGTTCTGGTGCTGGACCCCGTGGCGGGCCTGACTGCCATGCCGGCGCCGACCGTCGCGGCGACTCCACGACCGGCGGTTACCCTGGCGGCCCTCGATCCGGCGCCGCCGCGTCCCGTGGTCGGGGCACCCTCTGGCGAAGCCCCGTCCGTCGCGGCGTCCCCCGCGTCCGACGCCGGCGCCACCTGGGCGGTGGCCGGCGTGACAGACGCGCCGGCGGAGGCCGTCCACCCGGCCATCACCCGGATCCTGGCGGTGGGCGACAGCGTCAGCGCGCCGCCCGGCGAGGCGCGGGTCAGCATGCCGATTCCGGACGTGGACCGGTCGCGGTTGTCGGAGACGGCGCGCGCGCCGGCCGACGCCCTGACGGCCGCCGTGGCGGCGCCAAGGGGTGGACCGCCCGAGGCCGGGACCGAGGCCACCGGCGCGCGGCCGTCCGCGCCGGACGCCGATCCGGCGCCGCGCTGGCGCACGGCATCCGTCGCGCAACTCGCGGACTCGGACGCCTCGCAGGCGATTTCCGCCATCCTCGGGCGTCCGAACGCCGGCTGACCGTCCGGCGCGTGGCTTGACATCACCGGCGGGCTACCTATCCTAACGACCATCCTTCCTTTTTCGCTGGATCACACGCACACCATGGTCCCGTTCGCCGCTTTCTGGGGGACACCGGCCCTCCGCCCCGACGCGCCGCGTCCTTCGGATGCGACGGGTTGTCCGCGCGCGACCGTGACCCGTCGAACCCCCGTCGGGGGGTGATGCGATCCAGTCGGCCCCGTCGCGGGCCGCGTCCCGCTCCCGTCGCCGTCGTGGCGCCGTCCCGCGGGGTCCTCGTCTTCCGATGCCTTCCTGTTCCGGCGGTTTGTCGCGCCCTGGTCCCGTGCTGTCGACGGGCGCCGATGCGCCGCCCAGCCTGAACTGGACCCGACCATGGTTGCCATTTCCCTGCCCGACGGTAGTCAACGCCAGTACGACGGCCCCGTCACGGGGCTGGACATCGCCCGCGACATCGGCCCCGGCCTGGCCAAGGCGTCGCTCGCCTGCACGGTGGACGGCGCGCCCTGGGACCTGACCCGGCCCATCGACCGGGACGCCGCCGTGACGCTGGTCACCGGCAAGGACGAGGCCGGCCTGGAGCTGATCCGTCACGACGCCGCCCATGTGATGGCCGAGGCGGTGCAGGAGTTGTACCCCGGCACCCAGGTGACCATCGGTCCGGCCATCGAAAATGGCTTCTACTACGATTTCGCCCGCGACGAACCGTTCACGCCGGAGGATCTGGCGGCGATCGAGGCGCGTATGCGCGCCATCGTCGATCGCGACGAGGCCATCGTCCGCGAGGAATGGGATCGCGACGAGGCCATCGCCTGGTTCAAGGCCAGGGGCGAGCACTACAAGGCCGAGATCATCGCCGACCTGCCGGCGGGCGAGCCCCTCACCATCTACCGCCAGGGCGACTGGCTGGACCTGTGCCGGGGGCCGCACCTGCCGTCCACGGGCAAGCTGGGCAAGGCGTTCAAGCTGACCAAGCTGGCGGGCGCCTATTGGCGTGGCGACTCCCGCAACCCCATGCTGCAACGCATCTACGGCACGGCCTGGGCCACGGACAATCAGCTCAAGGACTACCTCCACATGCTGGAGGAGGCGGAGAAGCGCGACCACCGCCGCCTGGGCCGGGAAATGGACCTGTTCCACTTCGAGGACTACGCCCCCGGCTCGGTGTTCTGGCATGACAAGGGCTGGACGCTGTTCCAGACGCTGATCCAGTTCGTGCGGCGACGTCAGGCGGCGGCCGGCTTCCAGGAGGTCAACACGCCGGACATGATGGACCGGACCCTGTGGGAGGTCTCCGGTCACTGGCAGAACTACCGCGAGAACATGTTCACGACCAAGACCGAGGACGAGCGCGACTTCGCGCTCAAGCCCATGAACTGTCCCGGTCACATGGCGGTCTACAAGTGCGCCCTGCGCAGTTATCGTGACCTGCCGCTCAAGATCGCCGAGTTCGGCAAGGTGCACCGTTACGAGCCGTCGGGCGCGCTGCATGGCCTCATGCGCGTGCGCAGCTTCACGCAGGACGACGCCCACGTCTTCTGCACCCCCGATCAGTTGCGCGCCGAATGCCTGAAGCTGAACACGCTCATCCTCGGCCTATACGAGGACTTCGGCTTCGAGCAGCTGACCATCAAGCTGGCGACGCGGCCGGAAAAGCGCGTCGGGTCGGATGACCTGTGGGATGCCGCCGAGGGCGCGTTGCAAGGCGTGCTCGACGAGGTGGTCGCCAGGAGCGACGGCCGCGTCAAGGCGTCCGTCAATCCCGGCGAGGGGGTCTTCTATGGACCGAAGCTGGAATACGTGCTGCGCGACGCCATCGGCCGCGACTGGCAGTGCGGCACCGTTCAGGTGGACTTCAATCTGCCGGGCCGCTTCGACGCCGGCTATGTCGGCGCCGACGGCGACCGTCACGTGCCGGTGATGATTCACAGGGCCATGTTCGGTTCGCTGGAGCGCTTCACGGGCATTCTCATCGAGCACTATGCCGGCCGATTCCCGCTTTGGTTGGCGCCGACGCAGGTGGTGGTGGCCACCATCACCGGCGATGCCGACGGCTACGCGAGCGAGGTCGCGGCCGCGTTGCGCGCGGCGGGTCTGCGGGTCGACGTCGATCTTCGCAATGAAAAAATCAACTACAAGGTGCGCGAGCATTCCCACGTCAAGGTGCCGGTCATCGCCGTGGTCGGCAAGCGCGAGGCCGAGGAGCGCACGGTGGCGTTGCGGCGCCTGGGCGGGGCCAGCCAAGAAGTCCTTGCGCTGGATCGGGCGCGGGATACACTGAAACATGAGGCGTTGCCGCCGGATCTGGCGCGCCGGGACGCGGCTGTTCCGGCGACCGGTATGGTTCAGGTGGCGTAAGTCTCGTGGGGTCTCACCGATCCCTTCCCGCCGTCGGCCCCAGGGGTCCGGAGGGAAGGGGTCGTCTGTTTCCGGGCTGGCCCGTGCGGTGGGCCGGGTGCGGACACCAGTACCAAAGGCACGTCAAATCCGGCGCCGCGACGCGCGTCTTCCGCTGATGATCGCGGTGACACCACAACGAAAGAGGCAATCCCATAGCTAGGCCACCCATGACGGCGCCACCGACCCGCGATGGGCCGCGCGTCAATGAAGCGATCCGGATCCCCGAGGTCCGGTTGATCGACGAAACCGGGGAAAACGTCGGTGTCGTGCCCACGCGCGAGGCCATGGCGCGGGCCGTGGATGCCGGCCTGGATCTTGTGGAGATCTCGCCCAGCGCCGATCCCCCCGTGTGCAAAATTCTGGACTATGGCAAGTTCAAGTACGAAAACCAGAAGAAGAAGAACGAAGCCAAGAAGCGCCAGAGAGTGATTGAGGTCAAGGAAATCAAGGTTCGTCCGAACATTGATGACCATGACTACGCGGTTAAGATGCGCAATTGTCACCGCTTCCTGGAAGACGGTGACAAGGTCAAGGTGACCCTGCGCTTTCGCGGTCGCGAGATGGCGCACCAGGATCTGGGCATGAAGGTTCTGCATCGCATTCGCGACGACATGGCGGACTTGGCCAAGGTGGAGCAGTTGCCGAAGATGGAAGGCCGCCAGATGATCATGATCATGGCGCCGAAGTAGTCGGGACCCCGACGGTCCGCGCCGCGTCTGGCGTGGGCCGTCCCCGGACACCCCGGCTCCGACACCCCTGACCTCGGCAATCCCGATCCCGGCATGGTGCCCGACGGTGGTGTCCGGCTTGTCGGGTCGGGAGGATGGCGCGGTGCCCTTCTGGCTGCCGGCCGTGCTGTCGCCGTGCGGAGCCCGGTGGTTGCGCCGCGACGACCGGGGCGCGGGCGCCGGGGCAGCACACGAGGGGCGGCCACCCGCCCGGCGGCAGCGGAAGGGAGAGCCAGTGAATGACCGCCAACGGGAAACCCTTCGTCGCCTGCGGGCCGTGGTGACGGGGCTGCTCGACGCTCCGGGCACGGAAAGCGCCTTCTGGGCCGATATCGTGGCCTTCTACCGGTATGTCCTGACGCTGGATGACGACAGCCTGCGGCTGATCCGCCTCCATTCTACGTACTGGGGCGGGCATGGTCCGATGACCTACAAGGAACAGCATCTGGAGCCGCCGCCCCACCTGACGTTTCTTCACGAGCGCTATGCCCGCATGGTGGCGAAGCTGGATCCGCGCTGGTATTTCGCCGAGCCCGAACTGAAGGACTGCCCGTTCCAGTATGGGGCGCTCCATGACGGCCGCCTGATCAACCTGGACATCCTGCGCTATCAGCACGCCATCGCCAATCTGGTGCTGACCGGGGTCATGGCACAGGTGGAGCAGTGGTCGCCGGGGCGCCGAACCGTCTGCGAGATCGGCTCGGGCTCCGGGTGCTTCGCCTTCAACCTGCGGCGCAGCCTGGGAGACGTGGCCCTGGTGCTGGTGGACATTCCGGTGTCGCTGTTCCTCACCGGCGCGTTCCTGATCGTCAATGATCCGGAGGCGCGACTCGCGATCGTGGACCAGGACACGCCGCGGGGCCACCTGGCGGAGCTGATCGCCTCCCACGATTACATCCTGGTGGCGGACTCCATGGCCGACCGGCTGCTGGAGGGACGCTACGACCTGTTCTTCAACCTGTACTCGTTTCAGGAGATGCCGTCGGCGACGGTGCGGCGCTATCTGGAAATCGCCCGGCTGACGACACGCGGCGCGTTCTACAGCGAGAATTTGCGTGGACATGCCAAGAACCCGGAAAACACCGATTCGATCGACGACCTGATCCACGACCATCTGGATGCGTTTCCCGATCCCGCGTTCTATCAGGCGCAGGACGTGGGCGACGAGGTCATGCGCCCGATCATCGGTGTCGGCCCCCTGGTCGGCGGGTCCCTGTCCATCCGGGGAGAGTTGTTGCTGGGCTACGCCGGCCGCGTCGTCACCCTGAGGCCACCGGGATCGTGACCGGACGCTCGTGGGTCCGGGGCCGCCGCGTCACAGACCCAGACGCCGCAGGGTGCGGTCCACGCCGCCGAGGTAGCTGCCGCCGAACAGGCGCACGTGCACCAGCAGGGGATAGAGGTTGTAGATCTCCAGGCGGTCCTCGAAGAAGCCCGGGCGGATCGGCCGAAGGTCGTGGTAGCGGTTGAAGAACGCATCGCCGAAGGTGCCGAACAGGGTGGTGAAGGCCAGTTCCACCTCCGCATGCCCCCAGTAGATGGCCGGATCGATCAGTCCCGACAGGCGCCCATCGTGCGCCAACACGTTGCCGGTCCACAGGTCGCCATGCAACAGGCTGGGATGGTCCGGTTCCTCCAGCCAGTCGTCCAGGCGCGCCGCCAGGGTCTCGACCCGGCGATGCAGGGCCGATGGCAGCCGCCCGGCGCGCGCCGCCTCGCCGGCCATGAACAGCAGCCGATGATCGCGGAAGAAGGGCACCCAGCGCTCGCGTTTCGGGTTGGGCTGGGGCAGGCCGCCGATGACGGTGTCATACGTGAAGCCGAAGTGCGGCCCGACGGTGTCGTGCAGGGCGGCGATCACATGCGCCGCGTGTTCCTGCACCCGGGCGGAGAGGGTATCCCCCGACGGCAGGACGGTCATCAGCAGCAGAGGGTCGTCGGCGTGCAGGACCTCCGGCACCGGGGCGCCGTGGTCCGCCAGGTGGCGCAGCATGGCGCCCTCCAGGGCGAGGCCGCTGCCCGGTCCGCCCACCTTGGCGACCAGCGCGCGGCCGTCCGACAGGCAGAGGTGATAGACCTCGCCGACGCAGCCGCCGGACAGCGGCCGACTGGCGGTCACCGTGGCGCCGATGGCCTGTTCCACCAGGGCGCGGGCGCTGTCGCGCATGGAGACCTCCCTTGGCTGGAATGCCGGGGCGGGCGCGGCTACGGAGCGGACGTCGCCGCCAGCCGCGCGCGGACGTGATCGAGCAGGCCCTCGGTGGTGTCTTCCAGCATGTCCAGCACCCGGTCGAAGCCATCCCCCCCGCCATAGTAGGGGTCGGGCACGTCACGAAGGGTGCCGGGGCGCCGGGCGAAGGCGCTCATCAGCACCACGCGCTCGCGGGTGGTCTCGTCCGGTGCCAGCGATCGCATCCTATTGTAGTGACCTCGATCCATGGCGATCAAAAGGTCGTAGCGCTGGAAGTCGGATCGCCGCACCTGGCGGGCGGTCTGTCCCTCCAGGCTGTAGCCCCGGCGCGACGCGGCCTCGGCGGCGCGGGGGTCCGGGGGCTCGCCCACGTGAAAGGCGGTGGTGCCGGCCGAATCGATGTCCACCTGGTCGTCCAGACCGGCGGCGTGGACCTTGCGGCGAAACAGGCCCTCGGCCGTGGGTGAGCGACAGATGTTCCCGGTACAGACAAACAGGACGGCGACCATGACAAGCCCCGATGCAAAACGAGCCGGCCGTCACCATACGCGGGCCGGGCGCGTCCGCAAAGAGCCGGCGGTGGTCGATCCGGGGCGTCCGCGACCCGTCCTCAAGACGCGAGGGCCTACAGCCGCCGGATCAGGGTGCCGGCGCCGTGCGGGGTGAACAGCTCCAGCAGGCAGGCGTGCGGCACCCGGCCGTCCAGGATCACCGCCGCCTCGACGCCGCTTTCCACCGCCTTCAGGCAGGTTTCCACCTTGGGGATCATGCCGCCGGTAATGGTGCCCTCAAGGACCGCCCGATGGGCCTCGCCGGCCGTCATCTCCTCGATCAGGTCGCCGTCGGCGTCCAGCACGCCCTTGACGTCCGTCAGCATCAGCAGCCGGCGCGCCCCCAGGGCGGCGGCCACGGCGCCGGCCGCCGTGTCGGCGTTGATGTTGAAGGTCTCGCCGTTCGGCCCCTGGCCGATGGGGGCGATCACGGGGATCACGTCCGCGTTCTCGAAGAAGTTCAGCACGTGCGGCGTGACCTGGGTGGGTTCGCCCACGAAGCCCAGGTCGAGGATCTTCTCGATGTTGCTGTCGGGGTCCCGCCGGGTGCGGCGCAGCTTGGTGGCCCGGATCAGATGACCGTCCTTGCCCGACAGGCCGATGGCGAAACCGCCGGCCTGGGTGATGGCCGAGACGATCTCCTTGTTGATGGAGCCGGACAGCACCATCTCGACGATGTCCACGGTGGCCTCGTCGGTGACGCGCAGGCCGTCCACGAAGTCGGACTGGATCTTCAGCCGCTCCAGCATCCTCTGGATCTGCGGCCCGCCGCCGTGCACCACCACGGGATTGATGCCCACCTGCTTGAGCAGCACCATGTCGCGGGCGAAGGTGCCGGCCAGGGCGGCGTCGCCCATGGCGTGCCCACCGTACTTCACCACCACGGTTTCCTTGGCGAAGCGGCGCATGTAGGGCAGCGCCTCCGATAGCGTCTTGGCCTTCTCCAGCCACAGCGCCCGCAGGGCTTCCCTGTCCTCCATGGTGCCGTCATGGCCCGCCATTCTCGATGTCCTCCCCGTCATGGATCAACGGCCCCGGGTCAGTCCCGGCCTCGGGGCGGCTCCGGTGCCGGCGCCGCCAACTCGGCGAGCGCGGCGCGAAGCTCCGGCATGCCGGCGCCGGTCTCGGCGCTGGTGACCAGGACCTCCGGGTACGCGGCCACGTGGTCGGCGAGTTGGCCGGTTACCCGCGCGCGCATGTCGCCGAGCGCCTTGTCGCCCACCTTGTCGGCCTTGGTCAACACCACCTGATAGTTCACCGCCGCCTGGTCGAGCATGGTCATGACCTCGCGGTCCACGCTTTTCAGGCCGTGGCGCGCGTCCACCAGCAGCAGAACCCGGCGCAACGGCGCCCGGCCGCGCAGGTAGGCGTTCACCAGGCGGGTCCAGGCGGTGACCATCGTCTTGGGCGCCCGGGCGAAGCCGTGACCCGGCAGGTCGGCGAGCCGCAGGCGGGGCGCCCCGGCGGGACCCAGGGCGAACAGGTTGATCTGTTGGGTCCGGCCCGGGGTGTTGGAGGTGCGCGCGAGAGTCCTGCGCCCGGTCAGGGCGTTGACCAGGCTGGACTTGCCGACGTTGGAGCGGCCGCAGAAGGCCACCTCCGGCAGATCCCCGGGGGGCAGCGCGGACAGGTCGGCGACCCCCAGCAGGAACTGGCACTCCTGGGCGAACAGCCAGCGGCCGGCCTCCAGGCGGGCGGCGGCGGCCGCCGCTTCCCGGGCCTCGTCCCCGCCGTCGGTCCCGGTGTCCCGTCCGAGCGGCCGCCCGTTTCCATCCGGCTCCGGGGGGGCGTCGTCGTCAACCATTCACGCCGACGCCCATGCGCTTCATGATCCACCACTGCTGCAACATGGACAGCAGGTTGTTCCAGGTCCAGTAGATCACCAGGCCGGCCGGGAACTGGGCCAGCAGGAAGGTGAAGAACAGGGGCAGGAACTGCATGATGCGCTTCTGCGTGGGGTCGGTGGGCGCCGGGTTCAGGATCTGTTGCAGGTACATGGTGCAGCCCATGATGACCGGCCACAGACCGATGGTCAGCAGCGCCGGCGGATCCCACGGGATCAGGCCGAAGACGGTGAACAGGTTGAGCGGGTCGGGTGCCGAGAGGTCCTGAATCCAGCCGTAGAACGGGGCGTGGCGCATCTCGATGGAGACGTAGAGCACCTTGTACAGCGCGAAGAACACCGGGATCTGCACCAGGATCGGCAGGCAGCCGGAGACCGGGTTGGCCTTCTCGCGCTTGTAGAGCGCCATCAGCTCCTGGTTCATGCGCGCCTTGTCGTCCTTGAAGCGCTCCTGCAGCTTCTTCATTTCCGGCTGCAGCTTCTTCATCTTCGACATGGACTCGTAGGACTTGCTGGCCAGCGGGAAGAACACCAGCTTGAGAAGCACGGTGAAGGCCAGGATGGCGAGGCCATAGTTGCCGAGGAAGTCCTCCAGCCAGAGCAGGCAGTAGAAGAACGGCTTGGTCATGAAATAGAACCAGCCGAAGTCGATGGCCAGATCGAAGTTCGTGATGCCGAGACTTTCTTCGTACTCGTCCAGAAGCTCCACCTTCTTCGCGCCCGCGAACAGGTGGTTCGTGCTTTCCATGAAGCCGCCTGGCTGCACGGTCTGCCCGGCGAGCACGTAGTCCACCTGGAAGCGTTCCCGGCCATCACGCATCTCGCGGGCGAAGCGGGCATTGGCCTCGACGTCCTGGTCGAAGGCCAGGGCCGCCAGCCAGTACTTGTCGGTGATGCCGATCCAGCCGCCGGTGGTGGTCTCGCGCTGGCTGCTCTCGTCCTCCAGGTCGCCGTAGTTGACCTCGGTCAGGGTGCCGTCGAACACCCCCAGGGGGCCTTCGTGCAGGATGTAAATGCCGTCGGTGGTGGGCCGGTCGGTGCGGCTGATGAGGCCGTAGGGATAGAGCGTGACCGGCGTGGTGCCGGTGTTCTCGACCCGCTGGGTAACGGTGAACATATAGTGATCGTCCACCGCGACGGTGCGCGTGAAGCGCAGCCCCTGGCCGTTGTCCCAGGTCAGCACCACCGGCTGGTCCACCGCCAGGGTTTCGCCCGATCGGACGGTCCAGGGCGTGTCCGGGCCGGGCAGGTTGGGAGCGTCGTTACCGTCGGCGCTCCCGGCCACCCAACCGAAGCGCGCGTGATAGGGGTCGGGCGCGTTGATCGGCGAGAACAGGTGAATCAACTTGCTGTCCGGGTCCAGGGTCTCCCGGTACTCGGTCAGCACCAAATCGTCCAGCAGCGCGCCTTGAACACGCAGCGAGCCCTGCACCGCCGGCGTGTCGATGGGCACGCGCGGGCTGTCGTCGGTGGACAGCGCCAGGGACCGCTCCAGGGTGTCGGTCATCGGGCCGCCGGGCGCCGTGGGGGCAAGGCCGCCATCCACGCGCGGGCCGGTGACACCGGGTGCGTCGGCCACCGACGGGGCATTGAGGTCGCCGGTGGACGGCGTGCCGGGGGTGACGCGACCGTCGGCGACCGTTTGCTCCACGGGCGGGGGCGGCGGATACAGCGTGTTCCACAACAGCTGGAAGCCGATGAGCACGAAAATGGACAGGGCGATCGCCAGGATCAGGTTGCGCTGTTCGGGCATGGGTCCTTGGTCCGTGGATCACCCCGGCCGGCGACCCGGTCCGGGGCGGTGAAGGGGCGCCCGGGCAGGGCGGCCCTGTCGGAAACGCGAGGGTGGGCCGGGCCGGCGATGCGTGAGGGCCGGGACGACCCGGGATGATCTCCGGCCGCAGGCGAGGCACGGGCGACTCGGGCCGCGTCCCCGCGCCGCCAGTCCGTCCGCTACTCGGACGGATCGCCGTCGGGAGGGGCGGCCGTCGCCGGGCGTGACTCGTGGTCCCGGCAACACCGCTCCCGCCGCGAGCGCGCCGGCCGTGCCGCGGGAACGGGATCGTATCCCATGCCGCCCCACGGATGGCAACGAAGAATCCGCCACGCCGCCAGCCAGCCGCCGCGCAGCAGGCCATGGCGCTCCAGCGCCTCCAGCGCATAGGACGAGCAGGTGGGCGTAAAGCGGCAGGTCTGGCCCAGAAGGGGCGAGAGACCCAACTGGTAGGCGCGGATCAGCAACCGGGGCGGCAGGGTCAGCAGCCATCGGAGCCCGCGTTTCCGGCGGTCGGTTCCCTCGGCATCCGTCGAGGGCGATGGGTCCTGGTGGGGGCCGCTCATGCCGGCGGATCTCGCGACGGGGGCGGTGCGGAGGGGGATGCCGTCCGGCCGCGCCGTCGGGGTCCCCGACCTTTGTCGCCGCCCTTGCGGCCCCCGCCACCCGCTCCGGGGCGGGCCGGGTCAAGGCGCGTCAGGGCGGTGCGGAGGTCGCGCACCAGCGCGTCAAACAGGCGGTCGTTGGTCTCACGCCGGCCGATCAGCACGAAATCCCATCCCGCGTGGGCGGAGTCCGGGAACACCAGGTCCACGGCCGCCCGCAGGCGGCGCCGGGCGCGATTGCGCACCACGGCCTTGCCTACCTTGCGGCTGACGGTGAAGCCCACGCGGGCCGGCGCGCCCGGCGTGGCGGCGGCTCCGGACTGGGGGGCGGCCTGAAGGATGAAGCCGGGTGTGACCCATTTCCGGCCGTGTCCGGCCACGCGCAGGAAATCACCCCGCCGTTTCAGGCGGGGCACGCCACGCGGTGGCGACGGAGGCGTCCCGGACGTCTCGATCACGGGGGGGGCGTCGTCCATGGTACGGACACCGATCCGGACGAGGTCCACGCACCGGCCATACACCCGGTCGGACCATGCGGGAGTCGCCTGGTCCCGAACCGCAGGCCGGGGGTATGCGCCGGGGTTGCCGGACCCATGCCGAGGGTCGGGCGCCGGGTCGACGCGTCCTGGCGCGACACCGCCGTCAAGGGAGTCACCCTTGACCGCACGCGTCGCTGCACAAGACCTTGTCCTGAGTGCTTTTTCGATCCGGACAAAAGAATGCACACGGCATCTTTTGTCTGAACTCAGTGCACTAGGCGGACAGGCGCTTGCGGCCCTTGGCGCGGCGGCTGGCGAGAATGCGGCGCCCCGCGACGGTGGCGCTACGGCTGCGGAACCCGTGCCGCCGCTTGCGGACGAGCTTGCTGGGCTGATAAGTGCGTTTCACGGCGGCGACTCCGTTACCGGCTGGGCAGGTCTGTTTCGGAAAGGCGAGGTGTATACGCGGGGCACCTGGCGGTGTCAACGGTCCTGCTTCGCGACGCCAGGGCATCCCCGGTTTCTTCAGGCGACCGGGGGCGGCGGCCGGGGGCGGACGCCGTGACTCATGCACGGACCTCCGCACGAGAGATCAAACGGAGGGATGCTGAGGCGCGGGCCGTCAAGCATCTTGACGGGGTCCGGGCGATGGGATATCCACCCCCCTCTCGTGCCGGACCCGACGGGGCCGGCCAACGCCGTATCCCGAGGGCGCCAGTGTTGCGGTGACCTTCGTGCCCGGCGTCCTGGTGGCGGGTATAGCTCAGTTGGTTAGAGCGCTTGGTTGTGGTCCAAGAGGTCGTCGGTTCAAATCCGTCTACTCGCCCCATTCTCCCTTGTTCTGAAGACCGGCACCGGATGCGCGGGACCGTCCCTCGGACGGCACCGTCCGGGGGCGTTGACGGTTGACCTCAAGGGTCACCGACCCCGGTCCGCTGTCCGGACTGACGCGCGCGTGGCCGCGCCGGGCGGGCATGCGCCTCGGGTCGGCGTGTACCGCGCCCGCGCGCGGCGTTTTCTCCGTGTCCCGGCTGGGGTAGGCTCCTCGCGGAGGCGCGGCGCCGGGTCGTGCCCCGACGGCCAGCGGAGGAAACGTCCCTTGGACTACAGGATCACCCACGGACCGGCGTTCGCGCTCCTCGAAATGGACATGAACGAGGGCGAGCAGGTGCGGTGCGAGTCGGGGGCCATGGTGACCATGTCGCCGACCCTGACCCTACAGTCGAGCATCGGCGGCGCATCCTCGGGCGGCCTGCTCGGCCGGGCGCTGGGCGGCCTGGCCCGCTCCGCGCTGGGCGGCGAGAGTTTCTTCGTCAGCACCTACACCGCCGAGGCCGGCCCCGGCCACCTGGCCCTGGCGCCGGCGACGCCCGGGGATATCCGCGACGTGGAGATGGACGGCCGCGCGCTGGTGGTGCAGGGCGGCTCCTTCCTGGCGTCGTCGCCGGGCATCGATATCGACACCGGCTACGGCGGCGTGCGCGGCGTGCTGGGCGGCGAGGGCCTGTTTGTCCTCAAGGCGTCGGGCACGGGCACGCTGTTCCTGTCGTCCTTCGGGGCCATCGTGCGCCGCGACCTGGAGGCGGGCGAGCGGCTCATCGTCGACAGCGGCCACATGGTCGCCTATGCCGAGGGCATGGGCATGGAGGCCCGCATGGTGGCCGGCGGCGGTGGCTTCTTCAAGCGGGCCTTCACCAGCGCCACCAGCGGCGAGGGTCTGGTCATGGAGTTCGCCGGCCCCGGCCCGGTCTGGATCCAGACCCGCAACGCCGATGCCTTCTCCGGCTGGATCAAGTCGCTCATCCCCGAGATCACCAACCGCTCCGGCGGGCAGCAGTGATCTCCGGCACAGGCTCCCTGCGCTGGCCCCCTGCACGGGCTGTCGCGACATCGCCGAGCCTGTCGCGGCACCGGCGCCGGGGGGCCGGTTGCCTCACGCGGGCGCGGGGGTCCCGGTCCGCGCCAGCGCGCGCCAGCCGATGTCGCGGCGGCAGAAGCCCTCGGGCCAGTCGATGAGGTCGATGGCCGCATGGGCGCGGTCGCGGGCCTTGGCGACGCTGTCGCCCGTGGCGGTGATGCCCAGCACCCGGCCGCCGTTGGCGAGAACGGCGCCGTCGGGGCCGGGCCTGGTGCCGGCGTGCAGAACCGAGACGCCGTCGATGACCCCGGCCGCCGTCAGGCCCCGGATTTCCGACCCCTTCGCATAGGCGCCGGGATAACCCCGCGCGGCCATCACCACCACCAGCGCCACCTGGTCACGCCAGCGCGGCGGGTCGATGTCCGCGAGCCGGCCGTGGGCGGCGGCCTCCAGAAGCTCCAGAAGGTCACTGTCCAGCCGCGCCATCAGCACCTGGCATTCCGGATCGCCGAACCGCACGTTGAACTCCAGCACCTTGGGCTGCCCGGCGTCGATCATCAGGCCACCGAACAGCACGCCCTGGAACGGCGTGCCGCGCGCCGCCATGGTGTCCACGGTGGGCTGGATGATCTCGTCCATCACCCGGGTCGCCATGGCCGGATCCACGATGGGGGCGGGGGAGTAGGCGCCCATGCCGCCGGTGTTGGGGCCGGTGTCGCCCTCGCCCAGGCGCTTGTGGTCCTGGGCCGCGCCCATCCACACGGCGGTGGTGCCGTCGCACAGGGCGAACACGCTGGCCTCCTCGCCCGGAAGCCGCTCTTCCACCACCACGGCGTCGCCGGCCTCGCCGAAGGCGCGGTCCGTCATCATGGTGTCCACGGCGGCCAGGGCCTCGGCCTCGGTGTCGCAGAGGATCACGCCCTTGCCGGCGGCCAGCCCGTCGGCCTTGACCACCAGGGGGCGGCCGCCCTGCGCGCGGATCCAGGTCTTGGCGGCGGTCGCCTTGGTGAAGCGTCCATAGGCGGCGGTGGGCACCTGGGCCTCGGCCAGCAGGTCCTTCATGTAGCCCTTGGACCCTTCCAGGCGCGCGGCCTCGGCTGTCGGCCCGAAGGCGGCGAAGCCGGCGGCGCGCAGGCGGTCCACCAGGCCGGTCACCAGGGGCGCTTCCGGTCCCACCACCACCAGGTCGATGGCGTGGGCCTGACAGGCGCCCAGGACGGCCTCCGTGTCCGTGGCGTCCACGTCCGCGAGGCAGGTGGCCACGGCGGCGATGCCGGCGTTGCCCGGGGCGCACCACAGGCGTGACAAGCGCGGAGAACGGGCCAGGGCCTGGCACAGCGCATGCTCTCGTCCGCCGCCACCAATCACCAGTACATTCATGGGTCGCGCCTTCCCTGGCTGTTGTGGGTCCTGCTTTGCCTTGCGCGCCGCTTTTAGCATACCTTGCGGCCATGACCACAGAGACGCCCCCCGGCCTCGAGCCCACCCATAACCTGCCCGAGGTCTCGGTTTCCGACCTGTCCCAGACCCTGAAGCGCACCGTCGAAAGCGCGTTCGGGCGGGTCCGCGTGCGCGGCGAGATCAGCCAGCCCAAGGTGGCCGGCTCCGGCCATTGTTACCTGCGGCTAAAGGATGACGCGGCGGTGCTGGACGCGGTCATCTGGCGCGGCAGCATGGCGAAGCTGTCGATCAAGCCCGAGGAGGGCCTGGAGGTCATCGCCACCGGCCGGCTGACCACCTACCCGGGGCGCTCCAGCTACCAGATCGTCATCGAGTCCCTGGACTTGGCCGGCGAGGGCGCGCTCCTGAAGATGCTGGAGGAGCGCAAGCGCCGCCTCGCCGCCGAGGGGCTGTTCGACGCCGCGCGCAAGCGGTCGATCCCCTTTCTGCCCGGCGTCGTCGGCGTGGTGACGTCGCCCACCGGCGCGGTGATCCGCGACATCCTGCACCGCCTCAACGACCGCTTCCCACGCCGGGTGCTGGTCTGGCCGACGCGCGTGCAGGGCGAGGGCGCCGCCGCCGAGATCGCCGCCGCCATCCGGGGCTTCAACGCCCTGCCGGTCGGGGGGGCGGTGCCGCGTCCGGACGTGCTGATCGTGGCGCGCGGCGGCGGCAGCCTCGACGACCTGATGGCCTTCAACGAGGAAGCGGTGGTGCGCGCCGCCGCCGACTCGGCCATTCCCCTGGTGTCCGCCGTTGGCCACGAGACCGATACCACGCTGATCGACCTGGCCGCCGACCTGCGCGCGCTCACGCCGACGGGCGCCGCCGAGATGGTGGTGCCGGTGCGTCTGGACCTGCTGGCCCAGGTGACCGACGACGGCCGGCGTCTGCTGGGGGCCATGGGACGGCTGCTGGAGGAGCGTCGGACGCGGGTAGAGGGCCTGGCGCGCGGTCTGCCCAACCTGGCGCGGCTGGCGGAGGATCTGGCGCGGCGCCTGGACGACCGGGAGCATCGGCTGTCCCTGGCCTGGGCGCGCCTGCTGGACCAGCGCCAAGCGGCCGTGGACCACGCGGCCGCGCGTCTGCGCGGTCCCCGGGAGGTGGTGGCGCTGCGCGCGGGCGATCTGCGGGCGCTGGCGCGCGCGCTGGACGCCGCCATGGGGCGCGCCGTCGATCAGGCCGGCTGGCGCCTGGACGGTCGGGCCCGGATGCTGGAAAGCCTGTCCTTCCAGCGGGTGCTGGACCGGGGTTTCGTGCTGGTGCGCGACGCCGAGGCCCGCCCGGTGACCGATCCGGAGGGCCTGACCGAAGGCCAGCCCCTCACGCTGGCGTTCGCCGGTGCCCGGACGGTGGGGGTGACGGTGCGCGGGGCGGGGGGCGAGGGCGGCGAGACGGGGGGCGCGCCACCCGTGCCCCGGGCCCGCCGCCGCCCGGCGCGGCGCACGTCCGCGGATGACAGGCAGGGCGATTTGCTTGGCGGTGCGTGATATCGCGTCCGACGTGTCGGACGCAGCCGGCCCGACCGGGCCGGCGCGGTGACGCCGCGTGTGCCTTGATCTGACGCGTCAGGATCAAGGCACCCCAGGATGACCCTTCGTCCAGGCAGATCTCGGTGAGGCCGTGGGGCGGCGCATGGGGTCTTCCGTTGGACGACGATCCGGACGGGATCTAGTGCAGCGACGCTTGCATTCAAGGGATTCCCCCTTGAATGCAAGCGTCGCTGCACATAATATTGTTATTAGTGCACTTTCGATCCAGACAATAGAATGCGAACTGCATCTTTTGTCTGGATCAGTGCACTAGGCGATCACGCCGGCTTCCCGCAGGCGCTCTTGTTCTGCGTCCGATACCCCCAGCGCCGTGAGGATCGCCGCCCCATCGGCGCCCACCAGGGGCGGGGCGTGGCGGTAGACCGGCGGAGTCTCCGACAGGCGCAGGGGATTGGCGATCAGCGTCACCGACTCCCGCAGTGGATGGGCCATGTCGACGGTCATGGCGCGCGCCTGGACATGCGCATCGGCGAACACGTCCGGGATGGTGTTGACCGGACCGCTGGGCACGCCCACCGCCTCCAGGTCGCTCAGCCAGGCGTCGCGTGTCCGCGAGGCGATCAGCGGCCGCAGGATCGCGGTGAGCGCCTCGCGATGGGCGATGCGGTCGGCGTTGGTGACGAAGCGCGGATCGTCGGCCAGATCGGCGCGGCCGGCCACCTGGCAGAAGCGGCGGAACTGCCCGTCGTTGCCCACCGCCAGGATCAGGTGGCCGTCGGCCGCCGGGAAGGTGTCGTAGGGCACGATGTTCGGATGGGCGTTGCCGTGGCGGGCCGGGGCCTCGCCGGACACCAGCCAGTTCTGCGCCTGGTAGGTCAGCCAGGCGATCTGGCTGTCCAGCAGGTTGGCGTCGATGTGCTGGCCCCGGCCGCCGGCGTCGCGATGGCGCAGCGCCGCCAGGATGGCGACGGCGGCGTACATGCCGGTCAACTGGTCGGCGTTGGCGTTGCCCACCTTGACCGGATCACCGTCGGCGGTGCCGGTCAGGCTCATCATGCCGCCCATGCCCTGGGCCAGATAGTCGTAGCCCGCGCGCGGCGCGTAGGGGCCGGTTTGCCCGAAGCCGGTGATGGAGCAGTAGACCAGGCGCGGGCAGCCCTCTTTCAGGTCCGCGTAGGACAGGCCATACTTGGCCAGCCCGCCGACCTTGAAGTTCTCCACCAGCACGTCGACCTGGGCGGCCAGGCGGCGGATCAGGGCCTGCCCCTCGGGCCGGGTCAGGTCCACCGCCAGCGAGCGCTTGTTGCGGTTGATGGACAGGTAGTAGGCGCTTTCCTGCGAGGGCGTGCCGTCATGGTCGGTCAGGAAGGGTGGTCCCCAGGCCCGGGTGTCGTCCCCCCGGCCGGGTCGCTCCACCTTGATCACCTCGGCCCCCAGGTCTCCCAGAAGCTGGGTGCAGAACGGACCGGCCAGGACGCGCGACAGGTCGAGGACGCGCAACCCCGCCAGGGGGCCGCCGCCGGTGGGGGCGGAAGGGGGAGACTCGGTCATCGGCGCAACGGGCTCCGTCATGGTCGTGTCGGACAAGGGCAAGGGCAAGGGCAAGGGGGCACGCTAATCCCGATGGTGGCCCAGGGGAAGGCCGCGCCGCCGGTCGTGTCTCCGGTGTCCGGGCCAAGGCCAAGGGGGAGCGCGGGTGCGCGAAGGGTTTGCCTGGCCTCGCCGCGCGTCCTAAATCTGCGGGCGCATCGTCCGTGGCGATCGTCCTGACCCGATGGAGCACCCCGTCATGACCCATCCCGTTCTTCCATGCCACCCGGCGCCGGGTCCGAGGCCCCCCTCTTCGAGGCCCGCGTCTCCGGTGGGGCGATCGCGTCGGGCGCCGGGGCGCCGGCAGGGTCCCGGACGGCTGGCCCTGGTGGTCCTGCTGGCGTTGGCGATGGTGACGCCGGGGCGGGCCCTGGCGCAGGAGGTGCCGACGTCGCGTGAGCAGATCACCCTGTCGTTCGCGCCCATCGTGCGGGACGTGGCGCCGGCGGTGGTCAACATCTACAGCCGCCGTGTCGTGCGCGCCCGCACCGCGCCACCCTTGCTCAACGATCCGTTCTTCCGGCACTTCTTCGGCAACCGCATGCCCTTCGGTCCCTCGGTGCCGCGCCAGCGGGTGGAGAACGCGCTTGGCTCCGGCGTGATCGTGCGGCCCGACGGCGTGATCCTCACCAACCGGCATGTGATCGAAGGGGCCGACGAGATCACCGTGGTGCTCAACGACCGGCGCGAGTTCGATGCCCGCCTGGTGGGCACCGACGAACAGACCGACCTGGCCGTCCTGATCATCGACGCCGGGTCCGTGCCGCTGCCGGCCTTGCCGCCGGGCGAGTCCGACTCGCTGGAGGTGGGAGATCTGGTGCTGGCCATCGGCAATCCGTTCGGCGTGGGGCAGACGGTGACCAGCGGCATCGTCTCGGCGCTGGCCCGCACCACGGTCGGTCTCACCGACTTTCGCTCGTTCATCCAGACCGACGCGGCCATCAACCCCGGCAACTCCGGGGGCGCGCTGGTGGACATGAGCGGCCGGCTGGTGGGCATCAACACCGCCATCTACAGCCAGGACGGCGGCAACGTGGGGATCGGCTTCGCCATTCCGGTGGGCATGGCCCGGGTCGTGCTCGACAGCCTGTTGACGGACGGCCGGGTGCGGCGGCCCTGGCTGGGGGCGACCGGGCAGTCGGTGACCAACGATATCGCCCGCTCGCTGGGCCTGGAGCGTCCGGGCGGCGTGCTGGTGGCCGACGTGATGCGGGGCGGCCCGGCGGCCCGCGCGGGCCTGGAGCGCGGCGACGTGATCCTGGCCATGGATGGGCAGCCGATGGCCGACGAGGCGGGCTTGCGCTATCGCATCGCCACCACGCCGTTGGATACCGAGGTCACCTTGACCGTCTGGCGGAACGGGCGGACCCGGGATCTGCGTGTCACGCTGCGGCCGCCGCCGGAGGACCCGCCCCGGGATGATACCGTGCTGCGGGGGCGCCATCCCCTGAATGGGGTGACCGTGGCCAACCTGAACCCGGCGCTGTCCGAGGAAATCGGCGTTGCCATGGGCGCCGGTCCGGTGGTGGTGCTGAAGGTCGGCCCGCGCAGCGGCGCGGCGCGGTTCGGGGTGAAGCCCGGCGATGTCGTCGTGTCGGTCAATGGGCGTCAGCCGCGCGACGTGCGCGGGCTCGCGCGGCTGATGGAGCGCACCCGGCCGCCCTGGCGCCTGGACCTGAATCGCGGGGGGCGGGCCTTGCGGGTGGTGATTGGCGGATGAGCGATCTGTTCGGGGGGTCCGAGCCGGGGTCGGCCCCGGCGGCCGATGGGGTACCGGCCGACGATCCGTCGCGGCCGCTGGCGGACCGACTGCGCCCGCGTGAGTTGGAGTCGGTGGTCGGGCAGGATCACCTGCTCGGGCCGGACGGGCCGTTGCGCCGCATGCTGGACGCCGGCCGGCTGGGCTCCATCGTCTTCTGGGGGCCGCCCGGGTGCGGCAAGACGACCATCGCGCGGCTGCTGGCCGACCGCGTGGACTTGCGCTTCGAGCCGCTGTCGGCGGTGTTCTCCGGCGTGGCCGACCTGCGCAAGGTGTTCCAGGCGGCGCGCGCGCGGCGGGCGCGGGAGGGGCGGGGGACGCTGCTGTTCGTGGACGAGATCCACCGCTTCAACCGGGCCCAGCAGGACGGTTTCCTGCCCTATGTGGAGGATGGCACGGTGGTGCTGGTGGGGGCCACCACCGAGAACCCGAGCTTCGAGTTGAACGGCGCGCTGCTGTCGCGCATGCGGGTGCTGGTGCTGCGGCGCCTGGACGACGCCGCCCTGGAGCGGCTGTTGGCGCGGGCCGAGGCCCTGAGCGGCGCCGCTCTGCCGCTGACCGGCGACGGCCGCGTCGCGCTCAGGGCCATGGCCGATGGGGACGGGCGCTTCCTGCTGACCCTGGCGGAGGCCCTGCTCGCCTTGCGCGACGCCGCCGGCGCCGATGGCATGGCGCCCCTGGATCCGCCCGCCCTGGCCCAGGTGGTGCAGCGCCGCGCCCCGGCCTACGACAAGGACCGGGAGGAGCACTACAACCTGATCTCCGCGTTGCACAAATCGCTCAGGGGGTCGGACACCGACGCGGCGCTCTACTGGCTGGCGCGCATGCTCGACGGCGGCGAGGATCCGGCCTACATCCTGCGCCGCCTGACCCGCTTCGCCGTGGAGGACGTGGGGCTCGCCGATCCGGGGGCGGTGGGGCAGGCCATCGCCTGCTGGGAGACCTATGACCGCCTGGGCAGCCCCGAGGGCGACCTGGCCATCGCCCAACTCGTCGTTTATCTGGGCACCGCGCCCAAGAGCAACGGGGCCTACACGGCGTTCAAGGGGGCGCTGAAGGCGGCGCGGCGCACCGGCAGCCTGGCGCCGCCCGCGCATATCCTGAACGCGCCCACGGCGCTGATGAAGGACCTGGGCTACGGCGCCGGGTATCAGTACGACCATGACGCCCCCGACGGATTCTCGGGGCAGGACTACTTCCCAGAGGGCATGGACCGCGTCCGATTCTACAACCCGCCGGACCGGGGGTTCGAGCGCGAGATCCGCAAGCGCCTGGCCTACTGGGACAAGCTGCGCGCGGCGCGCGGCCGGGCGGAGGATCCGCCGGACCGTCAGTAGGCCTGGCGGTCGACCAGCACCAGGAGGGCGGTGATGGCGATGATGCGCAGGTCCCGCAGCAGCGACCAGTTGTCCACGTAGTAGAGGTCGTAGCGCAAGCGTTCCTCCGCCTGGGCCACGTTCTCGATCTCGCCGCGCGAGCCGTTGATCTGCGCCCAGCCGGTGATGCCCGGCTTGACCCGGTGGCGGGCGGCGTACTCGGCCACCACCTCATCGTAGTAGCGGCCGCCCACGGTCATGGCGACGGCATGGGCGCGTGGCCCGACGATGGACATGTCACCCCGGATGACATTCAGCAACTGCGGCAGTTCGTCGATGCTGAACCGGCGGATGACGCGGCCGACGGGGGTGATGCGCGGGTCGTTGCGCACCGTGCGCCGCTGTCCGGAGAGGTCGCCCTTGTCCACGTACATGGAGCGGAACTTGAGCACCCGGATGGTCTTCTGATTGAAGCCGAAGCGCTCCTGCTCGAACAGGATCGGTCCCTTGCTGGTCAGCTTCACCGCCAGTGCGGCGGTTACCATAACGGGCGAGGCGATCAGCAGCAGCAGCAGGCCGAGGATCTTGTCCTCGATCCACTTGACGGTGAGCTGTTCGTCGGTCAACGGCCGGCGGCTCACCAGCATGGTCGGAATCTTGCCCAGCCACAGCACGCCGCGCGGCGGCAACAGCGAGGTATCCAGGTCCGGGACCAGCGAGATGTCCACCGGCAACTCGCGAAGCTGGCGCACGATCGTGGCGTTGCGGCCCTCCGCCGCCCAGGGCAGGGCGATGACGATCACGTCCACCAACTGGCGCCGGCAATAGTCCAGCAGGTCGTCCACGGTGCCCAGCACCGGGATGCCGCTGACCCGGGGCGGAACGCGGTTGATGCGGTCGTCGAAGATGCCCACGACCTCATAGTCGGCCTCGGGGTTCTCCTCGGCGAAACCGGCGACCAGATCGATCACCCGGGGCGTGGCGCCGACCACCGCCAGGCGCTGGCGGAACAGCCCCCGCCGGGTGGCCCACAGGATCACCCCCCGCAGCACCACGCGGGACGTGACCAGCGCCACGGCGACCAGGGTGGCCCAGGCCAGGGTCCAGGTGCGCGGATAACTGTCCCCGAGGGCGAACAGGTACCCCAGGGCGCTCATGCCCATCAGGCAGCCGCCCCACACCACCAGGGACCAGGCGATGTTGGGTCCGGTGTGGATCAGCTTCTTGAACGTGTACAGGCGGGCGCCGTTGGCGGCCAACAGGAACAGCGCGCCGCCGAGGATGCCCAGGGGCAGCGCGGTCAGCGCGGGCGTCAACAGATCCTCGACGACGACCTCAAGGTGCAGCAGTCGGGTCGCATAGGCGCAGCCGACGATCAGGGCGAAGTCGACCAGGGGAACGATGACGGAAAACAACTTATGATTGGTCCATCGAGAAATGGAAGGCGCGTTCTGTAGCCGGTGAGTGACGGTCTCCTGCTCGGGTGACACCGCAACGTGCGTCGTCATCCGCCCCTTCTGGGCTATGCCATCCATCGTCTCACGACCCTCTTCAAACCAACGGTCCAGGGGTGGGACCACCACGGCGATGATCGGGCCGGCTTTCGTCGGCCTGTCGCCTTGGCCCCTGTCTTGGGAAGAGAGGATGACGCCCCGCGTCACGCCGGCAAACAGGGGAGCCATGGGGCGGCTTTTCTTCCGATACGTCCAGCCGCCACACGTCATTTTGAAATAAGTATAAACGCATCGGGCACGGCCCACCAAGGGGATGTGACAAGATCCAGCAGTTCTCAGGATGGGGTTGGAGTGTGTCGCAACCGGGTCTGGTGATTGAAGGGACAGGTGAGGAGGGGCGGGCTCAGGGTGGCTGGGGCG
>NZ_JACIGK010000028.1 GCF_014197915.1 Roseospira visakhapatnamensis | reverse complement strand
TACAACTGCAAGCGGATGGCCCGCATCAGGGCCGCATGACACCCGCGCCACCACCTAAACTCAAGGCCGCGCGGCCAAACCCGACAGACTGCTAGTGTGGTTTATGGATTTGAAGGTCCGTCCAGCGCTTCCCGACCAGGTCATAGGAACTTCAAATCCACCACACTAGTCGGTCAGGTCCTCGAAGAACTCCTTGACCTTCTTGAAGAAGCCATGGCTTTCGGGGCTGGTGGAATCGTCACCGGCCTCCTTGGCGAACGACTCCAGAAGCTCGCGTTGCTTCTTGGTCAGGTTCATGGGCGTTTCCACCACCGCCTGGATGAACATGTCGCCCCGCGCGGGTGAGCGCAGCACGCTCATGCCCTTGCCGCGCAGGCGGAACTGGGTGCCCGTCTGGGTGCCGGCGGGGATGGTCACCTTGGCGCGGGCGCCGTCGATCGAGGGGACCTCGATGGCCCCGCCCAGCGCCCCCGTGGTCATGGGGATGGGCACGCGGCAGTGGATGTTGGCGCCCTCGCGGTGGAACAGACGGTGCGCCGCCACCGAAAGGAAAATGTACAGGTCGCCGGGCGGCCCGCCGCGCAACCCGGCCTCTCCCTCGCCGGCCAGGCGGATGCGGGTGCCGTCCTCCACCCCGGCGGGGATGGTCACCTCCAGGGTCTTGTCGCGGCGCACCCGGCCGCTGCCGGAACAGGCGCCGCAGGGATCGGCGATCACCTTGCCCTGGCCGTTACAGGTGGGGCAGGTGCGCTCGATGGTGAAGAAGCCCTGCTGCGCCCGCACCCGGCCCAGGCCGCCACAGGTGCCGCAGGCCTTGGCCTGGGTGCCGTCCTTGGCGCCGCTGCCGGAGCAGGTGTCGCAGATCACCGAGGTGGGGATGTGGATGGTGGCCTTCTTGCCGGCGAAGGCGTCCTCCAGGGAGATGTCCATGGTGTAGCGCAGGTCGGCGCCCCGGTTGCTGGAGCGGCCCCCGCCGCCGCGCCGGCCGCCGCCCATGACCTCGCCGAACATCTCCTCGAAGATGTCGGCGAAGCCGCCGAATCCCCCGAACCCGGCGCCCTGACCCGGGCCGCCGCCCTCGAACGCCGCATGGCCGAAGCGGTCGTAGGCGGCGCGCTTCTGCTCGTCCTTGAGGACCTCGTAGGCCTCGTTCAGTTCCTTGAACTTGTGCTCGGCGTCCTTGTCATCCGGGTTGCGGTCCGGATGGTACTTCATGGCCAGCTTGCGGTAGGCCTTCTTCAGGTCGTCGGCTTCGGCCTGACGGTCGACGCCCAGGACGTCGTAGTAATCTCGCTTGCTCATCCCCGATGATCTCTCCG
Source organism: Roseospira visakhapatnamensis (assembly GCF_014197915.1). GTDB lineage: Bacteria > Pseudomonadota > Alphaproteobacteria > Rhodospirillales > Rhodospirillaceae > Rhodospira > Rhodospira visakhapatnamensis. The sequence continues at coordinate 54,491 of NZ_JACIGK010000028.1, read as the reverse complement.
GCGGCGGTGATCGGTTGCCTGGCGTCGCCCGCGGCGTGGCCGCGTCCCCGTCACGCGAACGGGCCGCCCCGGGTCACGACCGGCACGCGCCCCCCGAAGGTCGGGGGGCCGCGCCCGCGCGCGATCCCGATGGCGGCCCGGCGCGCCGTGAAGGCGCCGGTTTTACTTGGCCTTTCGGGAGTCGTCCACCTCCTCGAAGTCGGCGTCGACGACGCCGTCGTCGGCCTTGCCGCCTCCGGTGCCCGCGTCACCCCCGGGTGCCGAGGGGCCGTCGGCGTCCCCGCCCGGGGCCGCGCCGGCCTCCTGCTGGGCCTTGTACATGGCCTCGCCCAGCTTCATGGAGGACTGCATCAGGGCCTCGGTCTTGGCCTTGAGGTCATCCAGATCCTCGCCGTTCATGGCCTCGCGAAGCGCGGCGATGTCGGCCTCGATCTTGGCCTTGTCGTCGGCGGGGATGCTGTCGCCGTGCTCGGACAGGGTCTTCTCGGTGGCGTGGATCAGGCCGTCGGCCTGGTTGTGGGCCTCCACCAGTTCGCGACGCTTCTTGTCGGCCTCGGCGTTCTGCTCGGCGTCCTGGACCATGCGGTCGATGTCCGCGTCGGAGAGGCCGCCGGACGCCTGGATGCGGATGGTCTGCTCCTTGCCGGTGGCCTTGTCCTTGGCCGAGACGTTGACGATGCCGTTGGGGTCGATGTCAAACGTGACCTCGATCTGCGGCACGCCACGGGGCGCCGCCGGGATGCCCACCAGGTCGAACTGGCCGAGAAGCTTGTTGTCGGCGGCCATCTCGCGTTCGCCCTGGAAGACGCGGATGGTCACCGCGCTCTGGCTGTCCTCGGCGGTGGAGAACACCTGACTCTTGCGGGCCGGGATGGTGGTGTTGCGGTCGATCAGGCGGGTGAACACGCCGCCCAGGGTCTCGATGCCCAGCGACAGCGGCGTGACGTCCAGCAGCAGCACGTCCTTGACGTCGCCCTTCAGCACGCCGCCCTGGATGGCCGCGCCGATGGCCACCACCTCGTCGGGGTTCACGCCCTTGTTGGGGTCGCGGCCGAAGAACTCCTTCACGACCTGCTGCACCTTGGGCATGCGGGTCATGCCGCCGACCAGGATGATCTCGTCGATCTCGCTGGCCTTCAGGCCGGCGTCGGCCAGCGCCTTCTTGCACGGTCCGATGGTGCGCTGCACCAGGTCGTCCACCAGGGCTTCCAGCTTGGCGCGGGTCAGCTTGATGTTCAGGTGCTTCGGACCGCTCTGGTCGGCGCTGATGAAGGGGAGGTTGACCTCGGTCTGCATGGACGAGGACAGCTCGATCTTGGCCTTCTCGGCGGCCTCCTTCAGGCGCTGCAGGGCCAGGCGGTCCTGGCGCAGGTCGATTCCCTGCTCCTTGCGGAACTCCTCGGCCAGATAGGCGATGATGCGCGCGTCGAAGTCCTCGCCGCCCAGGAAGGTGTCGCCGTTGGTCGACTTCACCTCGAACACGCCGTCGCCGATTTCCAGCACCGACACGTCGAAGGTGCCGCCGCCCAGGTCATAGACGGCGATGGTGCCGGTGTGCTTCTTGTCCATGCCGTAGGCCAGCGCGGCGGCCGTCGGCTCGTTGATGATGCGCAGCACCTCCAGGCCGGCGATCTTGCCGGCGTCCTTGGTGGCCTGGCGCTGGCTGTCGTTGAAGTAGGCCGGCACGGTGATGACCGCCTGGGTGACGGTCTCGCCCAGGTGCGCCTCGGCGGTTTCCTTCATCTTCTGCAGGATGAAGGCCGACACCTGGCTGGGGGCGTACTTGTCACCCTGGGCCTCGACCCAGGCGTCGCCGTTGTCGCCCTTGATGATCTTGTAGGGCACCAAGTCCTTGTCCTTGTCCACCGTCGGGTCGGTGTAACGGCGGCCGATCAGGCGCTTGATGGCGAAGAGCGTGTTCTCAGGGTTGGTCACCGCCTGGCGCTTGGCCGGCTGGCCCACCAGCCGCTCGCCGCTGTCGGTCAGCGCCACCATCGACGGCGTGGTGCGCGTGCCCTCGGCGTTCTCCAGCACACGGGCATCCTTGCCGTCCATGACCGCGACGCAGGAGTTGGTGGTTCCCAGGTCGATACCGATAACCTTGCTCATGGTCTGTCTCCAGTTTGGCGAAGCACGGCGGCCCCATCAGGCACCGCGGCGTTTCCCGGAACGAAGGGGTCTTCAGTGGCCGTTGCCGCGACGGCGGACCCTGTCCATCCACGAGGGGGAGGTCGGTCGCCGCCCGGCATCGGGCGTGTTGAGGTTTGGCGCTATATAAGGATCGGTCGCGGGTGTCGCAACAGAATCAACGCCGCGCGCCGGTGGCGCCGGGAACCAGGGCGGCGGGGACGCGCAGGCCGGGTGTTTAGTCCCGCCCCCGCCCATGCTAGGCTGGCCGCCCACCCGTTGTCCCGACCGGGAGACCCGCCGCGATGTTCAGCCGTATTCTCGTGTCCGTGGATCTGGATGCTCCATTCGACTGGGAGCGCACGTTTCCCACCGCCGTGACCCTGGCGCGGCAGTGGTCGGCGCGGCTGGACGTGATGACCGTGGTGCCGGCCTTCGGCATGAGCATGGTGGGCCAGTTCTTCCCCAACGGCTATGAAAAGAAGATGGCCCGGCTGGTGATGGAGAACCTGAAATCCAAGGCCGACGCCGCGCTGCCGTCGGGCATGACCGTCAACCATCTGGTGGGCGAGGGCAATGTCTATGAATCCGTGCTGGCCATGGCCGAGCAGCGCCGGATCGACCTGATCGTCATCGGTGCCCATCGGCCGGAGTTGCGCGACTACCTGCTGGGTCCCAACGCCGCGCGCGTGGTGCGGCATGCCACCTGCTCGGTCCTGGTGGTGCGCGAGGAAGCGAGCGCCGGGTGAGGCGTGGGGCGGTTGATCGCGGGTTGACGACGTATGCCAACGATCTCCACGTTCTACGGCATCATCATCCGCATGTTTTGGGACGATCATGCTCCCCCGCACTTTCATGCGACATATGGTGAACATGAAGTCTTGGTGAGTCTTCAAAATCTTGAAGTCATTGAAGGGGGACTGCCGCGAAGGGCGGCGCGGATGGTGATGGAATGGGCGGATTTGCATCGCGATGAGCTGGCGCGAAACTGGTCTCTTTGAAAGTAAAAGAAGAGGCCAGAGAAGATCGCTCCTCTTGATTAACGGAGAAGGTCGAATGCACTGGCATGTGATTGACGTCCATCCTGTTGCGCCTCGGACCCTTGCCGTTCAGTTCAAGGACGGCCTGAATGGAACGATCCGCATTGACCGTGCATTCTGCACCGGTGTGTTCGAGGCCCTGAGCGACGACCACGCGGTTGCCTGCGCGCGTGTCGAGGGTGGGGTTGTGGTCTGGCCTGGTGACCTGGACCTTGCTCCCGACACCATGTACCGAGAAATCGCGCACAGTCCGGATCGACATTACGATGTTGGATCGCCGCGCGCGGCGTTGCCGAGCGCCGCTAGGGGCTAAGCCCTTTCGTCGGCGCGGCGTCTGGCGGGGTGTTCCGGCGGCCGGTTTCTGTCCTGGTGTTTCATGAGGCGGACGTACTGCTCGGTTGTGTGCTTGCGGTGGGGCTCGCCCAGGCGTACATCGGTTATACTGTCGCGGTTCCGTCATGACCGGTCCGCGCCGTGCCCGATGGCCGAGGACGTCCGCCCATGCGCATGCCCGATCCCGACACCGACGTCATCGCGCGCCGCGCCCGGATCGCCCGCGACCTGCGGCGCCTGGTGCCCGACGGCTCCTCCAACAGTCCTGTGGGCGAGGGGGTCATCGTCGACGAGGACGAATTGCGCGCCTACGAGTGCGACGGCCTGACCGCCTACCGCCAGCCGCCCCTGGTGGTGGTGCTGCCCTCCACCACGGAGCAGGTGTCCAAGGTCCTGCGCTACTGCCACGACCATGGCGTCAAGATCGTGCCCCGGGGCGCGGGAACCTCGCTGTCCGGGGGCGCCCTGCCGCTGGCCGACGCGGTCACCCTGGGGCTGGGCAAGTTCAACCGCATCCTGGACATCGACTATGACAACCGATGCGTGGTGGCCCAGCCCGGGGTCACCAACCTGGGCATCACCCAGGCCGTCCAGGCGCGCGGCTTCTACTACGCCCCCGACCCCTCCAGCCAGATCGCCTGTTCCATCGGCGGCAATGTGGCGGAGAACGCCGGCGGGGTGCATTGCCTCAAGTACGGCCTGACCACCAACAACCTGCTGGGCCTGGAGATGGTCCTGATGACCGGCGAGGTGGTGCGCCTGGGCGGCAGGCACCTGGACCCGGGCGATCTGGACCTGATGGGGGTGGTCACCGGCTCCGAGGGCCTGCTGGGGGTGATCACCGAGGTCACCGTGCGCATCCTGCGCGGCCCGGAGACCGCTCGCGCCGTGCTCATGGGCTTCCCCGACACCACCGCCGCCGCCGACACCGTGGCCGCCATCATCGCCCAGGGGATCATTCCCGCCGGCCTGGAGATGATGGACAGGCCGGCCATCCATGCCGCCGAGGACTTCGTGCACGCCGACTACCCGCTTGATGTGGAGGCGCTGCTGATCTGCGAGCTGGATGGTCCCGAGGCCGAGGTCGACCACCTGATCGAGCGCGTCGCCGCCATCGCCCACGACAACCGCGTCGTTTCGCTGCGGGCGTCCGCCGACGACGCGGAGCGGGCGCTGTTCTGGGCCGGACGCAAGGCAGCCTTCCCGGCGGTGGGGCGCATCTCGCCCGACTACCTGTGCATGGACGGCTCCATTCCCCGCCAGGCGCTGCCCCGGGTGTTGCAGCGGATGACGGAGATGTCCCGCCGGTACGGCCTGCGCGTGGCCAACGTCTTCCATGCCGGGGACGGCAACCTGCATCCGCTGATCCTGTTCGACGCCAACGTGTCCGACGAACTGGAGCGCGCCGAGGCGTTCGGCGCCGACATCCTGCGCCTGTGCGTGGCGGTGGGTGGCGTGCTGACCGGCGAGCACGGCGTGGGCGTGGAGAAGCGCGACCTGATGTACACCATGTTCACCGAGACCGACATGGCGCACCAGCAGCGCCTGAAATGCGCCTTCGATCCGGGGCAGTTCCTGAACCCGGGCAAGGTCTTTCCCACCTTGCACCGATGCGCCGAACTGGGGCGGATGCGCGTGTCCGGGGGGGCGGTTCCATTCCCCGATATCCCGAGGTTCTAGGACTCGTGACTCCATGAGCCAGACGTACCGTCCCGACACGCCGGAGCAGGTGGCCGACCTGATCACCTGGGCGCTGGCCGAGTCCACGCCGCTGGCGCTGCGTGGCCATGGCACCAAGGCCGCCCTGGGCCGACCCACCAACACCAGTCATGCGCTCGACCTGAGCGGGATCGCCGGCATCGTCGACTACGCGCCCGAGGAACTGGTGATGACCGCGCGGGCCGGGACGTCCATGGCCGAGGTCCGGGCCGCCCTGGACGCCGCCGGACAGATGCTGGCCTTCGAGCCGCCGGACTGGCGCCCGCTGCTGGGCCAGCCCCATGGACCGGCGGATCCGCCGGGCACCCTGGGTGGACTGGTGGCCTGCAACCTGGCCGGGTCCCGGCGGATTTCGGCGGGGGCCGCGCGCGACCATGTGCTGGGCATCGCCGGGGTCTCCGGGCGCGGCGAGGCGTTCAGGTCCGGTGGTCGGGTGGTCAAGAACGTCACCGGTTTTGATCTCTCCAAGCTGCTGACCGGCTCCATGGGGACGCTGGCGGCGCTGACCGAGCTTTCGTTGAAGACCGTGCCCCGGCCCGAGACATCGGCCACCGTGCTGGTGCTGGGCCTGGACGCGGCCGACGCGGTCCAGGCCATGACGCGGGCCCTGGGTTCGTCGCACGAGGTGTCCGGCGCCGCCCATCTGCCGGCGGCCATGGCGGCGCGCTCGGCCGTCGCCGCGATCGCCGGGGATGGGCGGGCCATCACCGCGCTGCGGGTCGAGGGACCGGACCCGTCCGTGGCCTGGCGCTGTCAGGCGCTGCGGACCGAGTTGACCGCGCTGGGTCCCACCGAGGCCCTGTCTCACGATGACGGCGCGGTCCTGTGGGGCGAGGTGAGCGACGCCCGCCTGATCGCGGACCCGGCCGACGCGGTTCTCTGGCGCCTGTCGGTGCCCCCGGCCCAGGGCGCGCGGGTGCTGGCGGCGGTGCGTCACGGGGTGGGCGAGGGACACCTGTCGGGGTGGCAGATGGACTGGGGCGGGGGCCTGCTGTGGCTGGCCCTGGCGCCGACGCCGGAGGCGCATGCGGGCGCGGTGCGCGATGCGGTGGCCCACCATGGCGGCGGCCACGCCACCCTGATCCGCGCCGGCGCCGACGTGCGCGCCCACGTGCCGGTGTTCCAGCCCCAGCCGGCGCCGCTGGCGGCGCTGTCCCGGCGGGTGACGGAGAGCTTCGACCCCAAGGGCATCCTTAGCCCCGGCCGCATGGCGGAGGGACGGTAACCCCATGCAGACTCGTTTCGCCGAAGACAGGCTGGCGCGCGATCCACTCCTCCGCCAGGCCAACGACATCCTGCGCACCTGTGTCCATTGTGGCTTCTGCACCGCCACCTGTCCGACCTTCGTGCTGCTGGGCGACGAACTGGACAGCCCGCGTGGGCGCATCTACCTGCTCAAGGACATGCTGGAGCGGGACACGCCGGCCAGCGCCAGCGTGGTCAAGCACATCGACCGCTGCCTCACCTGCCTGTCGTGCGTGACCACCTGCCCCTCGGGCGTGGACTACATGCACTTGCTGGACCAGGGCCGGGCGCATATCGAGCGTACCTACAACCGCCCCCGGGGGGAGCGCCTGGTGCGGGGGATCCTGGCGGCGGTGGTGCCCCACACGGGGCGGTTCCGCCTGGCGATGCTGGCGGGCTGGCTGACGGCGCCGGTCGCCAGATGGATGCCCGGACGACTGGGGGCGCTCGCCGGCATGGCGACCCGGCGCCCGGCGCTGCGCGCGCCCACCGACCGGGCGCGGGTGATCCCCGCCCAGGGACCGGCGCGGATGCGGGTGGCGCTGATGCGCAACTGTGTGCAGCCGGCCCTGGACCCGGAGATCGACGCCGCCGCCATCCGCCTGTTGACCCGTCACGGCTGCGAGGTCGTGCTCGCCGACGGGCAGGGCTGTTGCGGGGCCGTCGTTCAGCACATGGGCCGGGAGGAGGCCGCCCGCGCCTTCGCCCGCGCCAACGTGCGGGCCTGGACCCAGGCCGGCGTGGATCGGGTGGTGATCACCGTTTCCGGCTGCGGGACCACGGTGAAGGACTACGGCCACATGCTGGCGGGCGAGCCGGATATCGCCGCCGAGGCCCAGGCGATCAGCGCCAAGACGGTGGACGTCACCGAGCTTCTGAGCGAGCTTGGCCTTCGGGAGCCCGTCGCCGACCCAGGGCTGACCGTGGCCTATCACGCCGCCTGCTCGTTGCAGCATGGCCAGCAGGTGAAGACCGCGCCCAAGGCCCTGCTGGAGGCCGCCGGCTTCCGCGTGGTCTCGCCCCGCGACCCGCACCTGTGCTGCGGCTCCGCCGGCACCTATTCCATCACCCAGCCGGGCCTGTCCCGGCAGCTTCGCGCCCGCAAGCTGGAGACCCTGGGCGCGTTGGAGGCCGACGTTGTCGCCGCCGGCAACATCGGCTGCCTCAACCACCTGCGCGAAGGCAAGGGCGCGCCCCGGGGGCGTCCGATGGTGCACACCGTGCAATTGCTGGATTGGGCCACCGGGGGGCCACGGCCGAGGGGTCTGGAAAGCCAGTAGGACGTGTGCGCCCGTCCCCGACGTGCCTGGTTGTTCTGGACGGCGATCGACCGTGGTACGGTGGGGCATGGACACATCAGGCCATCCGGAGAACACACCAGGCACGTCCGACGGCGTCACGACCTCGGTCCTGGCGTCGTTGGCGGCGGCGGCGCGACACGACCACCCGTTTCCGTACTGGCGGCTCACGACCGTCTGGCCATCGACGGTTCTTGATGCCCTTGAGGCCCTGCCCGTCGATCCGGCGGCCATGACCTACGCGGCGGGGCGGCGGGAGGAAAACAACGCCCTGCGCGTCTATTTCGACCAGGCGCATCAAGAGGCGTTCTCCGTCTGCCGACGGGTCGCGGCCGCCCTTCAGGATCCGCGCGTGGTGGCCGCGATCCAGACCCTGTGCGGGGTGGACCTGAGCGGGACCTTCCTGCGCGTCGAATACGCCCGGGACACCGATGGCTTCTGGCTGGAGCCGCACACCGACATCGGCGTCAAGCGGTTCACCCTGCTGGCGCCGCTGTCGCGGGGACCGGAGGCTGGCGACTGGGGGACGGACGTCTACGCCGACCCCAAGGGACCGCCGCTTCGCCTGCCGTTCGTGGCCAATCACGCAACCGTCTTCGTGCCCTCGGAGCGGACCTGGCACGGCTTCGCGCGACGGCCAATCCATGGCGTGCGCCGCTCGCTGATCGTCAATTACGTCGGTCCCGAGTGGCGGGCACGGCACGAGTTGTGCTTTCCCGACCGACCGGTCGTGTGATCCGCCGGCGGTTTCGCCGGGGCGCACACGAAAAACCCCCGGGGCGCCGATGTCGCACCCCGGGGGCTTCGAACGTGGTGCCCCGTGACCCGAAACAGGGGGACACGGGGCCAACGCTTTTTTACGAGTCGCCGTCGGCCTTTTCCTGCGCCTGCCGCAGCGCGGCGCCCAGGATGTCGCCCAACGAGGCGCCCGAGTCGGCGGAGCCGTAATCGGCCATCGCCTGCTTCTCCTCGTCCACCTCGCGTGCCTTGATGGACAGGCCGATGCGGCGATTGGCCTTGTCGATGTTGGTGATCTTGGCGTCCACCTTCTCGCCGACGGCGAAGCGCTCGGGGCGCTGGTCGCCGCGATCGCGGGCCAGATCGCTCTTGCGGATGAAGCCGATGGCGCCGCTGACCTCCACCTCGATGCCGTTGTCCTGCACCTGGGTGACCACGCCGGTGACGGTCTGGCCCTTGCGCAGGTCGGCGGTGGCGGCGGCGTAGGGATCATCACCGAGCTGCTTGATGCCCAGGCTGATGCGCTCCTTGTCCACGTCCACGTCGAGGACCTTGGCCTTGACCACGTCGCCCTTCTTGTAGTCCTTGACCGCCTCGTCGCCGGACCGGGCCCAGTCCAGGTCGGACAGGTGGACCATGCCGTCGATCTCGCCGGGCAGGCCGATGAACAGGCCGAACTCGGTGATGTTCTTGATTTCGCCCTCGACCTCGGTGCCCGGGGGGAACTTGCCCAGGAAGTCGGACCAGGGGTTGCCCATGGTCTGCTTCAGGCCCAGGGAGATGCGCCGCTTGTCCGGATCCACGTCCAGGATCATCACGGTGACTTCCTGGCTGGTGGAGACGATCTTGCCCGGGTGCACGTTCTTCTTGGTCCAGCTCATCTCGGAGACATGGACCAGACCCTCGACGCCCGGCTCCAGTTCCACGAAGGCGCCGTAGTCGGTGATGTTGGTCACCCGGCCGGCGAACTTGGTGCCGGTGGGGTACTTGACGGCCACGCCCTCCCAGGGGTCGGCCTCCAGCTGCTTCATGCCCAGGCTGATGCGCTGGGTGTCCGGGTTGAAGCGGATCACCTGCACGCGCACCGTCTGGCCGATGGACAGGGCCTCGGTGGGGTGGTTGATGCGCTTCCACGAGATGTCGGTGACATGCAGCAGGCCGTCGACGCCGCCCAGGTCCACGAACGCGCCGTAGTCGGTGATGTTCTTGACCACGCCGTCCAGGATCTCGCCTTCCTTCAGGCGCTCCAGCAGCTTGGCGCGTTCCTCGGCGCGGGTCTCCTCCAGCACCGAGCGGCGCGAGACGACGATGTTGCCGCGCGAGCGGTCCATCTTCAGGATCTGGAACTCGAACGGCTGGCCCATCAGCGGCGTGATGTCGCGCACCGGGCGGATGTCCACCTGACTGCCGGGCAGGAAGGCCATGGCGCCGGACAGGTCCACGGTGAAGCCGCCCTTGACGCGGCCGAAGATCTGGCCCTTGACGCGGCGGCTTTCGGTGTAGGCCTTCTCCAACTCGTTCCACGCCTCTTCGCGCCGGGCCTTCTCGCGCGACAGGATGATGTTGCCGTCGCGGTCCTCGTAGCGCTCGACGTAGACGTCGATGCCGTCGCCGGGCTTCAGTTCGGGATCCTCGCCGGCCTTGGTGAACTCCTTCAGCGGCACGCGTCCTTCGGACTTCAGGCCGACGTCCACGACCACATGGTCGTTGCGCACGGCGATGACGGTGCCCTTGATGACGGTGCCTTCAAGGCTGCTGTTCTCGCCCAGGGTTTCGTTCAGCAGGGCCTCGAAGGATTCGGCCGCGAAGATGTCGGCTCCGGAATCCTGGCTGTCGGTGGCGTGGGTGTCGGTGGCGGCTTCGGCCATGGGGAGTCTGTCCTTGTCCTACTCGAGTCGCAATTGGTTTTCCGGCCTGCCGGTTGGGTCCGGCGGTCTTTGATCGTCCCTCACTCAGGAAACATCGGTGTCGGCGTCGGCGTCGGTGCCGGCGGGTGTGGACCCGCTCCGCTCCTGGCGCTTGCGAACGTAAGCCAGGGCCGCGGCCAGGGCGTCGTGCACACTCAGGTCGGAGGTGTCCAGCACGAACGCATCGGCGGCCGGAACCAACGGCGCGACGCGGCGCGACGAATCGCGCGCGTCCCGGTCCACCATGTCGTGGAGAACGCTGGACTCTATAGCGTCAACGCCCTTGTCCCGCAACTCCAGAAAGCGCCGACGGGCGCGGGTTTCGAGGGTGGCGGTGATGAACAGCTTGTGGTCGGCTTCGGGGCAGACGACGGTGCCGATGTCGCGACCGTCCAGGACCACGCCGTCGCGGCCGGCCGGCGGGCGGGCGGCGAAGGCCCGCTGGACGTCCAGCAGGGCCGCGCGTACCGCCGGAAGGGCGGCCACCGCCGAGGCGGCGGCCGCCGCCGCCTCGGTGCGCAGGTCCGGGTCGTCCAGGTCGGCCGGGGACAGGGCGCGGGCGGCGGCCTCGGCCGTGACCGGGTCGGCGGGATCGCCGCCGGCGCGCAGCACGGCATGCCCGGTGGCCCGGTACAGCAGGCCGGTGTCCAGGTAGGCGAGGTTGAGCCGGTCGGCCAGGGCGCGGGCCAGGGTGCCCTTGCCGGCGGCGGCGGGTCCGTCGATGGCGATGATCATGGTGTACCGGGGTCCTGCGGAGATGGGCGGAACGGGACGAAACGGCGGTCGCCGGCCGGGATGTCGACCGGCCGGGTCTCCACCTCGCCCGTCAGGCACAGGTGGACCGGTCCGTCGTCCGCCGGGGGGGATGGGCCGGCGGCGATCCGGGCCGGAACCCCGAAGGCCGTCAGCAGCGCCGCCAGGGCCTCGGCCAGCGGCGCGGGCAGCGGCACCCGGGTCTCGCCCGGGCTGTTCAGTCCGGCGGCCACCGCCGCGAGGGCGCCCGCCGGTGTGATCGAGGGCGGCGGATCGGCGCCCAGGTCCAGGGCCACGGGCGCGGCGGTTCCCTGGATGCTCAGGGGGGATCGCCGGCCCTCCCCGGCGGCGCGCGGCCGGGCGCCGACGCGCATGAGGACCTCGATCAGGTCCGCCGGTAGGTCCATGTCCGCCGGGCCGAGGATCACCACCAGGATCGGCTGGGTGGCCAGCAGCCCGGCCAGCGGCGGCAGCAGGACCGGGCCGTCGGGGCTGGCGGCCACGTCCAGCGGCGCGGTCGGCTCGGCCAGCCCGCCCAGGCCCCGGCCACGCACCGTCACCCCGGTGTCGGTGGACCGCACGCGCGCGCCCAGCCCGACCAGGATGCGGGCTAGGGGGGCGGGCACCCAGGCCGCCGGCAGACGGCTTTCGCCCACCGTGGCCGCCGCCATCAGGGCGCCCAGCGCGGTCACCGCCGGCGCCGTGACGGCGGCGCGGGTGGGGGCGGCGGGCGGACCGGGCGGCTGTGTCGGGACCAGTGATGGGGGCATGGCGGCGGCGGGCGGCAATCGGGACGACATGGGGCAGCCCGCGTGTACCACGCACGGCCGGCCGGCGACAGTCCTTGGCGACAAAGCACCGCGCCGGGCCGGGTTTCCCGCGTGTCCCGAGAGGGTCCATGCCGTGTGCGACAGAGTGGGCGCGCGGGCGCATCGGGCGTTGACTTGGCTTGTCGATGATGGCAAACGCGCCCCTCTTGAGACTCTGTTGTTGTCGTATCGCGTCTGCCACCGCGCCGGAACCGGAACCAGGGATCCGGCGCGCCTGCAGGAGGAGGTCCGGGTGGCCAAGCCGGAATGGGGAACGAAGCGATCCTGTGGCTCCTGCGGAGCCCGATACTATGACATGCGGCGCCAGCCGATCGTCTGTCCCAAGTGTGGGGCCGTCCACGAGGAGGACGCCCCCGTGCGTGCGCGGCGCGCGCGCCCGGCTGTGCCGGACAAGAAGCCTAAGGCGGTGCCGGTGGTGGCGGCCGCGGCCCTTGAGGAGGTCGAAGACGTCGTCAAGACCAACCTTGAGGCGCCGGACCTGGACGATACCGAGGATGAAGCCGGGGACATGATGGAGGACGCCTCGGATCTGGGCGAGGACGATGACGACATGGCCGAGGTCATCGATCATCTCGACAGCGATGGAGAGGACGAGTAAGCCCGTCCCCGACCCTGGGGCGGGACGCCCCAGGGATGGTGCAGCGGGCGCGCGACGGGGGTGACAGGGTTTTCGCGGAAACGCGCGTTTTTCCTCTTGCCCCCGGCCGATGAAGCCCATATAACCCCGGGCCTCGGCCATGGCCACCCGGGTGTCGGGCGTCTCCCCAAAGGCGCCCATCAGGGTTCGGAGGTCGGGGTTCAGGGCGACCGCCGTCGTCCGGAAAAGACACGCCGAAACCGCCCGGGCGGACGGCGGGAAGACGCGGTTTCGTGGGGCCGTAGCTCAGTTGGGAGAGCGCTACAATGGCATTGTAGAGGTCTGGGGTTCGATTCCCCACGGCTCCACCATCATCAGGAAAGGGCTCGGCCGCGACAGGTCGAGCCCTTTTTCATGACCGGCCCGTTTTCTTCGTGATCGGTCCATTTTCGTGATCGGTCCATTTTCGTGATCGGTCCATTTTCGTGATCGGTCCATTTTCGTGATCGGTCCATTTTCGTGATCGGCCCATTTTCGTGACCGGCAAGGAGGCCGTGCCCATGGGAATCGACCGCCTGTTCCAGAACAACGCCGTATGGGTCGACCAGAAGACCGCCGGCGACCCGGACTTCTTCAATCGCCTCGTCAACCAGCAATCCCCGGAGTTCCTGTGGATCGGGTGTTCCGACAGCCGGGTGCCGGCCAACGACATCGTCGGGCTGGCGCCGGGCGAGTTGTTCGTGCATCGCAACGTCGCCAACATGGTGGTGCCGTCGGACCTGAACCTGCTGACCGTGTTGCAGTACGCGGTCGAGATCCTGCGGGTTCGTCATGTCATTGTTTGCGGCCACTATGGGTGCGGGGGCGTGAAGGCCGCCATGAGCCGCAAGGCCTTCGGCCTCATCGACAACTGGCTGAGTCCGATCAAGCAGATCATGGCCGCGCATGCCCATGATCTGGCCGACCTGGACGAAGCCGCCCGGTTGGGCCGCGTGTGCGAGTTGAACGTGGTTCAGCAGGCCCGCAACGTCGCCGCGACCACCATCGTTCAGAACGCCTGGGCGCGGGGCCAGGCTCTCCAGGTCCACGGCTGGATCTACGACCTCCACGACGGCCACCTGCGCGACCTAACCTGCACCCTGGCCGGTTCCGAGGACCTGGCCGAGGTCATGCGGTTGCTTCGTTAGGCCGGCCCGGCGAAAGGCCCTGGTCACGGGCGTCGTCCCGGCCGACCGGACCACCGCAGGGCCTGTGGCCCCGCGCATGGGGTTCCTCCCCCAGGCGCCATCTCCAAGGGCGCCGTTGACGCTGCGCGCCGGCGCCTTGGGGCCTCTCGCGCGCTCAGAACCGCATGTCGGCGGTTTCGTGGTGACCCTGTGCCTGACCATTGCCGCCGGTCTCGGAAATCATGGTGCGCAGGGCATGGAGCAGGGACTCGCGGTCGAACTTGGCCACATAGTCGTCGAAGCCGGCTTCCCGGCCCCGCTCCAGGTCGCGTTCCGAGGCGTGAGACGACAGCGCGATGAGCGGCACGCGCGCCCACTCGGGCCGCTGCCGCACCGCTTCGGCGAACTCGAAACCGTTCATCTCGGGCATCTCGATGTCGCTGATGATGGCCGAGAACCGGCGCCCCTGCTCGAACAGGGCGAGGGCCTCGGTCGGCGCGGCGGCGACGGTCACGTCGAACCCGGCCGCCGACAGCAGCGGCGAGAGCAGGTTGCGGAAGAACGGGCTGTCGTCCACCAGCAGCACCGGCGGCTTGCGCCCGCCCTGGAACGCCTCGCTCTCGGCGGTGCCGAACCAGTCGCCGAACGCCTGCGTCAGGTAGTGGCCGGTGTCGATGATGTCGGTGGCCTTGCCGTTGATCACGGCGGTGCCGATGACGCCCATCTGCTCGGCCTTCAGTTCCACCTTCAGGCGGTCCTCGACGATGTCCACGATCTCGTCGACCATCAGGCCCATGGTCCGTTCCCGATCCGAGAACACCAGCACCGGCTGGCGGCCCTCGTCCTTCATGCCCAGCATGCCGTCCACGCCGACCAGCGGCATCAACTGTCCCCGGTACTGCACCACCGGCTGGCCGTAGCTGTACTCCACCTTCTCGACGTCGATTTCCTCCAGGCGGGCCACCAGGGCCAGGGGGACCGCCTTCAGTTCCTTGGACCCGGCGCGGAAGATCAGCAGCGAGGTCCGGTCGTCGGTGCGGGTCTCGTGCATGTGCACCGCCTCCGCGGCGCCGCCGCCGCCCATGGTGGTCTCGCCGGTGGCGCTGGCGATGCCGTTGGGGTCGAGGATCATGATGACGCTGCCGTCACCCAGGATGGTGTTGCCCGAGAACATGGTGATGTGCCGCAGGATGGGCGCCACCGGCTTGACGACGATCTCCTCGGTGTCGAACACCCGGTCGACGATGATGCCGAAGGTGTAGGTGCCGACCTGGGCGACGACGATGAAGGTTTCCTCCTGGCCGCTGACCTCCTCCTCGACCGATCCCCGGTCCTCGTCCAGGCGCAGCAGCGCGGCCAGCGACACCAGGGGCAGCAGGCGATCGCGCAGGCGCAGCACGGGCGCGCGGTTGATGCGCTCGATCCGGGTGTCCGACTTGTCGGTGACCCGCACCAGTTCCAGCACCGAGATCTGCGGGATGGCGAAGCGCTCGCCGGCGCTTTCCACGATCAGGCCGGACACGATGGCCAGCGTCAGCGGGATCTTGATGATGAAGGTGGAGCCCTTGCCGGGCCAGGTTTTCAACTCGATGGTGCCGCCGATCTTCTCGATATTGGTGCGCACCACGTCCATGCCGACGCCGCGTCCGGAGACGTTGGTCACTTTCTCGGCCGTGGACAGGCCGGCCTTGAAGATGAACTGGGCGACCTGCTGGTCGGTCATGGCCTCCACGTCGGCCTCGCTGGCGAGCCCGTTCATGATGGCCTTCTCGCGGATCTTGGTCAGGTTGAGGCCGCGCCCGTCGTCGGAAATCTCGATGATGATGTGACCGCCCTCGTGATAGGCGTTCAGCTTCACGATGCCGGTCTCGGGCTTGCCGGCGGAGACGCGCTCATCGGGGTACTCCAGGCCGTGGTCGCCGGAGTTGCGGACCATGTGGGTCAGCGGGTCCTTGATCAGCTCCAGCACCTGGCGGTCCAGTTCGGTGTCGGCGCCGAACATCTGCAGGTCGATCTTCTTGCCCATTTCCAGGGCCAGATCGCGGACGATGCGCGGCAGCTTGGCCCAGGCATTGCCGATGGGCTGCATGCGCGTCTTCATCACCCCTTCCTGAAGGTCCGAGGTGATGTGCGACAGCCGTTGCAGCGGCGCGGCGAATTCCGAATCATCGGTACCGCGCACCATTTGCAGCAATTGGTTGCGCGTCAGCACCAGTTCGGAGACCAGGGTCATCAGGTTTTCCAGCAGGTCCACGTTGACGCGGATGCTCTGCGCGGCCACCGATTCCTTCTTGACGCCCTCGTTGGCGGCGCCGTCCTGGGCGGCGGCGCTGCGGGCCGGAACCTGGGCCTTGGGTTCGGGTTTCGGCTCCGGCTTGGGCTTGGCGGCCGGGGCGGGCTTGGCCTGCGCCGCCGCCTTGGCCTCCTCGGCCGCGGCCTCGGCGGCCATCTCCGCCGCCAGATCGACCTCGGAGGCGGCCCGCTTGCCCTGGGCCATGGCCTCCTCGACCTCGGCCAGCAGTTCGGCGGCCACCGGGAAGCCGCCATCGCTGACCACCGGGGCGTCGCCGTCGGCCTCGGCGGGCGCCGCCGGCTCGGCCGGCGCGGGGGCCAGCGGAGCGGCGGGAGCGGCGGGCGCGGCGGTTCCCAGGCTCTGGCCCTCGGCGAGCAGCGCCAACTGGTCCTTCAGGTCCTGATCGGTGCCCTCGGGTTCCGTCTCGGTCTGTTCCAGGTGGCCGAGGATGTCCTTGATGCGGTCGATGGTGTGCAGGATGACGGTGACCGCCTCCTGCGTGACCTCAAGCTCGCCGTCGCGGAACTTGCCGAGCACGTTCTCGCCGGCGTGCGCCAGGCTTTCCAGGCGCGGCAGCCCAAGGAACCCGCAGGTGCCCTTGATGGTGTGCACCAGACGGAAGATATTGGACAGGATGTCGCGATCGTTCGGGTTCTGTTCAAGGTTGACCAGTTCCACGTCGAGGGTGGACAGGCTTTCGCCCGTTTCGGTCAGGAATTCGCTCAGCAGGTCATCCATCACACAACCCCCGTTCACCGACGACGCCGAGACCATCCCGTCGCGGCCCGGGGACGCCACCGTTTTCCTTCGGCGGCCGGGACCCGCGAACGCGACAATCCCGCCGGACATCACATCGCGACCATGGCTTTGCTTGACCTTATACCATGCTCGGACACCGGCGTCATAGTCCGGTGGCGCCGATCGGCCCGCTTCACGTCATTCGGGAGCCGTCCCGACCGGCCGGGCGCAGGTCGAGCCGCACGGCCCCCGGATCGGTTTCCATGACCACCGTCAGGCCGAGCGCGCGGATCAGCACGCCCGTGTAGGCCCCCTGGGCGTCGCGAGGGTCGCCGGACGGCGGCGGGCCGTCGAGGCCGGCCCGCATCGCGTCCAGGGGACCCGGGCGCGGCTGTCCGGTGCCGCCGATGAGCACCTGCGCCGCGCGGGCCGACGGTGCCCGCACGCTCAGCCGGTCCGCGCGCGGCAGGGCCTCCAGCGCCACCAGGCACAGATTCAGAAGCGCCTGGACCCTGGGGCGCACCGTTTCCGGCGGCTCGCCGTGGGCGGGCACCGACCAGTCGAGCGCCGGGCGCCGCGTCCCGCCGGCCACCGCCAGATACTGGTCCAGGAGTGTGTGCGCGGCATCGGGGTCGAGGCCCCGGCCGCCGGGCGTGCCCATCGCCGCCCGCAGGAAGCGCAGGCGCGTGGTCACGGCGGCGGCGCTTTCGGTCATCAGGGCGATGACCTGGGGGTCGGGCGTGTCGCCTTCCTCGCGCAGCAGCTCCGCGCCCGAGTTGACGGCGCCGATCGGCCCGGACAGGTCGTGGCACAGCCGCGTGCACAGGGTTTGCGCCAGTTCCAGGAAGGCGCGGTCGGCCATGGGGGATCCTTTCGAGGCCATGCGCGGGCCCACGGTGGGCGGGGGCGTCGTTGGATCCGCACTGTATCCCTGGCGCCGGCCGCGCGTCATGCCCATGTCATAAAAGAGACGCCGTTTTTATACAGCGGTCCACCCTGCCATACGCGACGCGACGCAACGGCCGGTTCGGGACGCGCCCTTACGCACAGAGCCCTTACGAACAGAGGAGACGACCATGCCCGAGGCGACCATTCTGCCGTTCACACCCGGGGCCTGGGTGCGCCTGCCGACGCAGCCGGACTGGGGGCTGGGGCAGGTGCAGACCGTGGTCGGGCCGCAGGTGACGGTGAACTTCGAGAACCAGGGCAAGCAGGTGGTCAACATCGCCGCCGTGGACCTGGACCTGGTCGAGGAAGCCCGCCCGCCGCGCGGCTAGTGCAGCGACGCATTCAAGGGGTTCCCCCTTGAATGCAAACGTCGCTGCACAAAACATTGTTTCTCGTGCACTTTCGATCCAGACAAAAGAATGTGGACTGCATCTTTTGTCTGGATCAGTGCACTAGGGGCGCGACCCGCGGGGGGGCGGGTGTTGCCCCACAGGGTGTTGCATTGCCGGTCGGATCGGCGCACCAAAGGGCGATGAACCCGACCGCCGCCCGCGCCACGCCTCCGGCCCCCGTCGCTCCGCCCCGTCCCCCGCCCGGGCCGGCGGCCATCCTGTATGGCCCCGGCGCCGGCGATGTCGAGGGCTTGTTGATCGCCTTCGCCCGGGCGCTCCAGCGGCGCGGGGTCAGGGTGGGCGGGCTGGCGCAGCGCACCACCCGCGACGCCGCCGGTCGCAAGACCGGCATGGGACTTCTGGACCTGGGCGGCGGTCCACCTCACGACATCATGCAGGCGCTGGGACGGCAGTCCGGGGCCTGTTCCCTCGATTCCCAGGGCCTGACGGGGGCCACCTCGGTGTTGCGCGACGCCGTGGCGGCGGGCGTGGACCTGCTGGTGGTCTCCAAGTTCTCGCATCTGGAGGCCCGGGGCCAGGGGCTGGCCCAGGATATGCTGGCGGCCATGGCCGAGGGCGTGCCGGTGCTGACCCTGGTCCCCGAGTCCCACGCCCTGGACTGGCTGGGCTTCTGCGGTCCGACCGGGCACCTGCTGGCGCCCAGCCTGGACGCCTGCTGGCGCTGGTGGGGACCGCATGGCCTGGAGACCGCCCTGGCGGCCCATGTCCCGGCCGGGGCCACGGCGCGCCGCGTGGTGATCGGCTTCAACTGGACCCTGGTGGAGGGACCCGACGGCGTCGGGCTGGCGCAGACGCCGCGCCGCGCGGCGCACGGCTGTCAGCCGACACCGGCGCCCGGCGACCTGGCGGGGCGGCCGTTGCGGGACCTGGCCGTGGGGCTGGGCGGCGCCGATCCGGTGTTGCGGGCCGTGGGCGCGGCCGCCGTCAACGCCGCCCACAACCGCCGGGACACGCGCGGCGAGAGCGCCAACGGCCTGAACCTGTTCGCGACCCTGGCCGCCGAGGCCGAGGCGCCGGTGAGCATCGGCGCGTTTCCGGGCCTGACCGAGCGGCTGCCGCGCCTGCGGGTGGTCGAGCGCACGCCGGGGCCGGGACGGGACCCGGTGCACGCCGCCGCCACTCTCCTGCCGGGGGCCGACGCGGTGCTGCTGACCGCCTCCACCCTGGCCAACGGCACCCTGCCGGGGCTGTTGGCGCGGCTGCGGCCGGGCGCCGACGTGGTTATGGTCGGTCCGGGAACACCGCTGGCGCCGGTCCTGTTCGACCATGGGGTCACCATGCTCGCCGGGCTGGTGGTGGAGGACGCCGACGGTCTGGCGCGAACCGTTCAGGAGGGCGGCGGCGCCCGCCACCTGAAGCGCCACGGCCGGACGGTGGTGCTGCGGGCGCCGTCGGCGTGACCCTGGCCCGGGTCTGTCGTTCCGGCTATGGTCGGTGTTCAACCGTGACACCACATCAGGGACGATCACGGATCATGTCAGGGACACAACGTCAGGGAACAGGGACCCGTCCAGGATGATCGACCCCTTTGGCCGCGCCGTGACCTACCTCCGGGTCTCGGTGACAGACCGGTGTGACCTCCGCTGCCAGTACTGCATGGCGGAGAGCATGACCTTTCTGCCCAAGCGGGCGCTGCTGACCCTGGAGGAGACGGAGCGCCTGTGCCGCGCCTTCGTGTCCCGTGGGGTGCGCACGCTGCGCATCACCGGGGGCGAGCCCCTGGTGCGCAAGAACGTCATGCGCCTGTTCCGGGGCCTGGGCGGGCTGCTGGAGGGCGGCGGGCTCGACGACCTGACGCTCACCAGCAACGGCACTCAACTCGCGCGCTATGCCGGGGCGCTGGCGGACTGCGGCGTGCGCCGGATCAACATCTCGCTGGACACCCTGGATGCCGACCGGTTCCGCCGCATCACCCGGCTGGGAGACCTGGACGCGGTGATGGCGGGCATCGCCGCCGCCCGCGCCGCCGGCCTGCGCGTGAAGATCAACACCGTCGCCATGAAGGGCATCAACGAGGACGAACTGGACCGCTTGGTGGCCTGGTGCGGCGACCGGGGGCTGGACCTGTGCCTGATCGAGACCATGCCCCTGGGCGAGATCGAACCCGACCGCATGGACCACTACCTGCCGCTGTCCGTCGTGCGCGCCCGCCTGGCCGAGACCTGGACACTGCGGGACACCGACCATCGCACCGGCGGCCCGGCCCGCTATGTGGACGTCGCCGAGACCGGCCGGCGGGTGGGCTTCATCACCCCCATGACCCATAACTTCTGCGAGAGCTGCAACCGGGTGCGGGTCACCTGCACCGGCACGCTGTACATGTGCCTGGGGCAGGAGGACGCCGCCGACCTGCGCGCGCCCCTGCGCGCCGCCCCCGATGACGACGGACCGCTGCTGGCGGCCATCGACGCGGCCATCGCCCGCAAGCCCCGGGGGCATGACTTCGTCATCGACCGCGCCGGCGCCCGTCCGGCCGTGGCCCGGCACATGAGCGTGACGGGCGGGTAGGCGCGGGGGGCTGTCGGTCCGGGCGCGTCGCCGGCAAAACGGGGTTGGGGGACGGGCGCATCCGGCCTATCCTGGGACCCGCGTCAGATGGCTGGATGGCCGCCCTGGCGGGGCGGACGCGCCGCGTTCGCCCCCGTTGGGGAGGAAAGTCCGGGCTCCACGGAAACACGGTGCCGGATAACGTCCGGCGGGGGCGACCCTAGGGAAAGTGCCACAGAAAGCAAACCGCCCGTCCGCGACCCTTCGGGACTCGCCGGCGGGTAAGGATGAAAGGGTGCGGTAAGAGCGCACCGCCCCCCTGGCGACAGGGGGGGCATGGTAAACCCCACCGGGAGCAAGACTGAGGGAGAACGGTTGGCCCCACCCTCCGGTTCGCCGGGGTGGTGATGGCAGGCGGGTTTCCGCGCCGCCGTTCAGGTATGTCGCACGAGGCGTCCGGCGACGGGCGTCCCAGATGAATGGCCATCCATCGCGCCCCGAGTCGGCCAGACCGGGGCGCGGGGACAGAACCCGGCTTACAGGCCATCTGACGCCTGTCTTCCCGGTGGTCGGCCGTGCGGGCGCGACCGTCGAGCGACCGTGGCGCGGCCATGGGATGGCATGGGACGGGCGTCTCCCGCCCCCGGGTCCGCCGTCGGCGCGACCGGTGATCCATCCGAAAGACTCATGAGAATCAGACCGTTAACGCGACCGGCGATGCGCCGGTCCGGGCGTGCGCGGTGACGCATGCGCCGGGGCCGGGCGTGCCCGCCCGGGCGCCGCGTGACCGCTGGGCGGTCACCGGGGGGGCGAGGACGGGACATCCCATGGAGTCCCATGGGCTGGCCGCGGGTGCCGTCCCAGGGCCGCAATAGGAACATAAATAGAACAAGAGCGACAGGCACATTTTTCTCGGCTTCGATTCTGGGGTGAGCCTCAAGGGTTTGACAGAAAACCTTCAGTGTCTTTCTCAGAATCTTGTTGCGCCAACGACAGTCTTCGACCATCCCATGTAATGGACCCGGAATGGCATTGACGACCATGATTTCCCATGCGATACCATAAAGACCCAATCGGGGATCGGTGACCTGGCTTTCCTGGATCGAGGATGAGCCGCCGGCACGCCATGACGGACCAACCGCGGTAACGAAAGGCGAACGGCCATGGGGCTGTTCCTGTCCACATTCACGAACAAGGTGGACAGCAAGGGACGCGTTTCCGTCCCGGCCACGTTCCGTGCCGCCCTGAAGCAGCAGGACTTCCAGGGCGTCATCCTGTTCCGGTCCTACACCGATCCATGCATCGAGGGATGCGGGATGGATTACCTGGAGCGACTGAGCGAGGGGCTGGAGTCCCTGCCGACGTTCTCGTCCGACCTGGACGAGTTCACCCAGCTCGTGTTCGCCTCCAGCGTCCAGGTCCCCTACGACCAGACCGGGCGAATCGTCCTGCCGCGCGACTTGATGGAGCACGCGGGCATCACCGATCAGGCGGCCTTCGTCGGCAAGGCGCGGACCTTCCAGATTTGGGAGCCGGCCGCGCAGAAGCGGAAGATGGAGCAGTTGCTGGACCGGGCCCGCCAGGCGCCCCCCAAGGGGCCGGTGTTGCCGCCACGCGGTGGCCGCGCGGGTGAGGCGGGGTCATGACCGCGCTGTCGACCCAGGCCACGCCCCATGTCCCGGTGATGCGGGACGAGGTGGTGGAGGCCCTCGCGGTGCGCGCGGGGGGCGTCTACGTGGATGGAACCTTCGGCGCCGGCGGCTACACCCGCGCCATCCTGGCGGCTGCGCCCGGCTGCGCCGTCTGGGCCATCGACCGTGATCCGGTGGCGCGGCCGCATGCCGAGGCGGTGGCCGCCGCCTTTCCCGACCGTTTCCGGCTGATTCAGGGTCGCTTCGGCGCCATGGGTCAGTCGCTGCCCGCGCGCGGGGTCCGTGCCGTGACTGGCGTCGCCCTCGATCTTGGCATCTCCTCCCTCCAGGTCGATGACCCCGCGCGCGGCTTTTCCTTTCTGCGGGATGGTCCGCTGGACATGCGCATGGGCGGCGACGGACCAAGCGCCGCCGATCTGGTCAATACCCTGGACGAGGACGTCCTGGCCGACCTGATTCATGCCCTGGGCGAAGAACGCCATGCCCGCCGGGTGGCCCGGGCCATCGTCGCCGCCCGGGCGGACGCGCCGCTGACGCGTACCGGCGCCCTGGCGGCGGTGGTGCGCGCCGCTATCCCCGGGGCCGCCCGTCAGCAGGCGCGCGACGGCATCGATCCGGCCACTCGCACCTTCCAGGCCCTGCGCCTGCGGGTGAACGACGAACTGGACGAACTGGTCGCGGGCCTGGAGGGCGCCGAGGCCCTGCTGGCGCCGGGCGGGCGCCTGGTGGTGGTCAGCTTCCATTCGCTGGAGGACCGGCTGGTCAAGGACTTCATCCGCGACCGTTCGGAGGGCCGGCCCAATCCCTCGCGCCACCTGCCCACCGCCGCCAACGATCAGCCGCCGGCCACCTTCCGGGCCATCGGCCGCAAGGCGCGCCGGCCCGCCGACGCCGAGGTGGTCGCCAACCCGCGCGCCCGCTCGGCCCGCTTGCGGGTCGCCGAGCGCACCGAGGCGCCGGCCCGGACGCCCCTCGACCCGGGAGGCGCGCCATGATCCGGGGAATCGCCATCGTCTGGGGCGGGTTGGTGCTGGCGCTCGCCACCGGCCTGTTCCTGCTCAAGTACGAGGTCATCGCCCTGGAGGACGATCTGGCCGCCCTGACAGGGGCCATCGCCGCCGACCGCGAGGCGATCCACGTGCTGCGCGCCGAATGGAGCTACCTGAGCGAGCCCGCGTACCTGGAGCGCCTGGTGGGATCGCACCTGGATCTGGTGCCGGTCGGACCGGAGCGCATGACGACGCTGGCGGCGCTGCCGTTCCGTCCCGTGGCGCGGCCGGATGCGCCGGCGCCGCTGGCGCCGCGCGTGCTCAACCCGGGTCAGGTCGACGCCATCCCGCTGCCGGGCCGCAAGCCCATGACGGCGCCGCGACCCCTGGCCACCCTGGTGACCCTGCCCCTGCATCCATCGAGAGGTCGGCCATGAGCGCGTGCCTGTTCCCGCCGCGCCGGCGCGGCCAGTTTCTCTATCCCGGCGACGAGATCCGCGATGTGCCCGGACGCGATCCGCGTCAGGCGGCGCGCGTGGCCCTGGACAGCCCGACCAAGGCGGCCATCGAGGTGGGGCGGACCCGCCTGGCCGTCACCGCCGGGGTGTTCGTCATCGCCTTCCTGGTGATCGCGGTGCGTCTGGTGAACCTGATGGCGCTGTCCGACGGACGCGCGCACGAGACGGCGGACGCGGCCCTGCCGGCGGCCCAGGCGGTCGTGCAGCGGGGGGACGTGCTGGATCGCAACGGCGTGGTGCTGGCCACCAACCTTCCCACGGTCAATCTCTACGCCGACGCCCGCCAGGTGCACGACCCCGACGACACGGCGGCGCGGCTGGTGTCGGTGCTGCCCGATATTCCGTTCGAGACGGCCCGGGCGCGGCTGGCGTCTGGTCGCAGCTTCGTCTACCTGCGCCGCAACCTGACCCCGCGCGAGCAGGATCTGGTCAATCGCCTGGGTCTGCCGGGGCTGGAGTTCGAGGCCGCCGAGCGCCGGGTGTTCCCGCAAGGCCGTCTGGCGGCGCACGTGCTGGGCGCCACCGACGTGGACAACCGGGGCATCGCCGGGATCGAGCGCGCCTTCGACGACCGCCTGGGGACCGACAACCGGCCGCTGCGCCTGTCCCTGGATATCCGCGTGCAGCACGCCGTGCGCGAGGTGCTGGCCGAGGCCGTCGATCGCTTCCAGGCGCTGGCCGGCGCGGCGATGGTGATGGATGCCCGCACCGGCGAACTGCTGGCCCTGGTCAGTCTGCCCGACTACGAGCCCGAGCGCTTCGGCGCGGCTCCGTCCGAGGCGCGCTTCAATCGCGCCACCCTGGGCGTGTACGAGATGGGTTCCACCTTCAAGCTGGTGAACACGGCCCTGGGCCTGGAGGTGGGCGGCTACCGCCTGACGGACGGCTTCGACGCCTCCCATCCGCTGCGCATGGCCGGCTTCCGGATCAAGGACTTCCATGCCCAGGGGCGGTGGCTGTCGATCCCCGAGATCCTGGTGCACTCCTCCAACATCGGCTCCGGCAAGATGGCGCTGTCGGTCGGAGGGGAGCGGCAGAAGGCGTTCCTGGACCGCCTGGGACTGCTGTCGCCGGTGTCCATCGAACTGCCCGAGGCCGGGGTGCCGCTCTATCCGGAGACCTGGCGGCCCATCAACACGGTAACGATTTCCTACGGCCACGGGATCGCCGTGACGCCGTTGCATCTGGTGACCGCCACGGCGGCGCTGGTCAATGGCGGCGTGCTGCGCGCGCCCACGCTGTTGCGGCGCGGGTCCGGGGCGCCGCCGGGCGGGCGGCGGGTGCTGTCGGTGGAGACCTCGGACAAGATGCGCCAGCTCATGCGCATGGTGGTGGAGGAGGGAACCGGCGGCAAGGCGGACGTGCCGGGCTATCTGGTGGGCGGCAAGACCGGCACGGCCGAGAAAGCCAACGGCGGCGGCTACCGGGCCAAGGCCCTGCTGCCGTCCTTCGTGGCCGCCTTTCCGATGGACGCCCCGCGCTACGTGGTGCTCGCCATGCTGGATGAGCCCAAGGGCCTGCCGGAAACACACGGATTCGCGACCGCCGGCTGGAACGCCGCGCCCACGGCGGGCGCGATCATCGCCCGCGTGGCGCCGCTGCTGGGCGTGACGCCCCGGCCGGCGATCGATGGTCCTCCCGACGGTGTCCGGCTGGCGGTGGCCGGCGGGGGCCCGGGGCTCGGGGAGGGGGCGATCGGTGGTCCGCCTCGCTGACCTGATCGCCGCCTTGCGGACGGGGGCGTCGTCGCCAGGGATGGCCGGCGCCCCGGTCCGCACACCGGACATGGATGCCGGTCGGAACAGCATCGCCGGCGCGTGCACGAGCGCGACCGCGCGCGAGAAAGACGAAGGGAGCGTCATGGGCCGTCTGTCGCATATCGGCGCGAGGCACCTCGCCGATCTGGAGCCCGGTCTGGAGATCGCCGGTCTGACGGCGGACTCGCGCCGCGTCGCGCCCGGGTTCCTGTTCGCGGCCCTGCCCGGCACCACCCGGGACGGACGCGCGTTCATCCCCGAGGCCGTGGCGCGCGGCGCCGTGGCCGTGCTGGCGCCGCTGGGCACCCGCGTGCACGATGCGCGGCGCCCGGTCCAGCTGATCACCGAGGCCAATCCGCGCCGTGCCTTCGCCCTCATGGCCGCCCGGTTCTTCGGTGCCCAGCCGGACACCGTGGCCGCCGTCACCGGCACCAACGGCAAGACCTCGACCGCCGTGTTCACCCGTCAGATCTGGGCGGCGCTGGGCCTCAAGGCCGGCAGCCTGGGGACCCTGGGCGCGGTGGCGCCGGGATACGAACGCGCCAGCACCACGACCACGCCCGATCCGGTCGCCCTGCATCGGATTCTGGCGGAGATGGTCGCCGCCGGTTGCGATCATCTGGCGATGGAGGCGTCCAGCCACGGCTTGCACCAGTATCGCCTGGACGGCGTAAGGGTGCGCGCCGCCGCCTTCACCAACCTGACCCACGATCACCTGGACTACCACGGCTCCATGGCCGCCTACCTGGCCGCCAAGGCGCGCCTGTTCACCGAGGTGATGGCGCCCGGCGGCGTGGCGGTCCTGAACGCCGACATGCCCCAGGCCGAGGATCTGGCCGACGTTTGCCGTGGTCGCGGCCATCAGGTGCTGACCTACGGATATCGCGGCGCCGACCTGCGCCTTGAAAAGGTGCGCCCCACGGCCTGCGGCCAGACCCTGACCCTGCGGGTGCTGGGCACCCGGCATCGGGTGTGCCTGCCGGTGGCGGGCACCTTCCAGGCGCATAACGCGCTGGCGGCGCTGGGCCTGGTGCTGGCCTGCGGCGCCCCCGCGAGTCCGGCGGCGGCGGCGCTGGAGACGCTGACCGAGGTGCCGGGCCGCATGCAGAAGGTGGCCACCCTCGATCACGGCGCGGTGGTCTACGTGGACTATTCCCACACCCCGGACTCGCTGGAAACCGCGTTGACGGCCCTGCGTCCGCATGCCGCCGGGCGCCTGGTCTGCGTGTTCGGCTGCGGCGGCGACCGCGACCGGACCAAGCGCCCGATCATGGGCGAGATCGCCGCCCGCCTCGCCGACGTGCCCATCGTCACCGACGACAACCCGCGCGGCGAGGATCCGGCCGCCATCCGCGCCGCCGTCATGGCCGCCTGCCCGGGCGGGCGCGAGATCGGCGACCGCGCCGAGGCGATCCGGGCCGGCGTCGCCGCGCTGGGTCCCGGGGACGTGCTGCTGATCGCCGGCAAGGGGCATGAGCAGGGCCAGGTGGTCGGCGACCGCGTGCTGCCCTTCGACGACGCGACCCAGGCCCGCGCCGCCGTGCGCGACCGTCGCCAGGGGGAGGACGCGACATGACCCAGTCCGTCGCCTCGCTGTGGACCCATGACGAGGCCGCGCGCGCCACCGGCGGCCGGGCAGGGGGTGCCTGGACGGCCACCGGCGTGTCCATCGACAGCCGCTCCGTCGCGCCCGGCGACCTGTTCGTCGCGCTCAAGGGGCCGAGCCTCGACGGCCACGACTATGTCGCCGCCGCCCTGGAGGCCGGCGCCGTGGCCGCCCTGGTTCATCAGGCGCCGGCCGGCGTGGACCCGGCTCGTCTGCTGGTGGTGGATGACACGTTCGCGGCGCTCCACGGCCTTGGCCGCCGGGCCCGCGCCCGCGCCGCCGGGGTGCGGGTCGTGGGCGTCACGGGCAGCGTCGGCAAGACCGGCACCAAGGACATGCTGGCCCTGGCCCTGTCGTCCCTGGGGTCGACCCATGCCACCCGGGGCAACCTGAACAATCACTGGGGGGTGCCGCTGACGCTGGCGCGGATGCCCGCCGACACCGCCTTCGCGGTCATCGAGATGGGCATGAACCACGCCGGCGAGATCGCGCCGCTCACGCGGCTGGCGCGGCCTCACGTGGCGATCATCACGGCCATCGCCTCGGCGCACATCGCGTTCTTCGGCTCCGAGGAGGGCATCGCCGACGCCAAGGCCGAAATCCTGGAGGGTCTGGAGCCCGGCGGCGTGGCCGTTCTGCCCCGTGACAGCCGCCATTTCCGGCGGCTGGCGCGGGCCGCGCGCCTGGCCGGGGTCGCGCGGATCGTCGGCTTCGGCGCCCATGCCGAGGCCGAGGCGCGCTTGCTCGACCTGGCCAGCGATCCGGGCCGCCAGCGGGTGTTCATGGTGTGCGAGGGCGCGGCGCTGGGCTACCCGCTGGGGCTGGACGGGCGCCATTGGGCGTTCAACAGCCTGGCGGTGGTGGTGGCGGTGCGCGCCCTGGTTGCGCCGGGCGCCGACGTGATGCCGGCGGTGGCGGCCCTGGGCCGCATGACCTCGCCGGAGGGACGGGGCGAGCAGAGGGAGAGTGTCATGCCGGGCGGTCGTTTCCGGTTGATCGACGAAAGCTACAACGCCAGCCCGGTGGCGGTGACGGCGGCGCTGGAAACCCTGGCGCTGGCTCGCACCGGACCGGGCGGCCGGCGCATCGCCGTGCTGGGCGACATGCTGGAACTGGGGGCGGAGGGGCCGGCGCTGCATGCCGGGCTTGCCGCCTCGGTTCTGGAACATGGGATCGATGTGGTGCATACCGCCGGCCCCCTGATGGCGCACCTGCACCACGCGCTGCCGGCCGGGCGGCGTGGTGATCACGCGTCCTCCAGCGCCATGCTGGCGCCCCGCGTGACGGCGGCGGTGCGGCCGGGCGATGTGGTGATGGTCAAGGGGTCGCTGGGCAGCCGCATGAGTCTGGTGGTCCGCGCCCTGCTGGCGCTGGCCGGAGCCGAGGCGCGTGTCGAGGACGAGCCGGCCGCGTAGGGCGGCGCACAGGGGACGCCAGGTCACATCGGGGCCTGTCGGGACACACATACGGACGGCGGGACAGGACCGGGGAATGCTCTATCTATTGTACCAGTTTTCGGATCAGGTCGGCGCGCTGAACGTCTTTCGGTATCTGACGTTCCGCAGCGGCGGCGCCGTGATGACGGCGATGCTGGTGGCCTTCGTCTTCGGGCCGGCCATCATCCGCTGGCTGAAGCGGCGTCACGTCAACGGCCAGCCGATCCGCGAGGACGGTCCCGAACGCCATCTGGAGACCAAGCAGGGCACGCCCACCATGGGCGGCATCATGATCCTGCTGGGCGTGGCCGTGGCCACCCTGCTGTGGGCCGACCTGTCCAGCGGCTATGTCTGGGCGGTGCTGATGGTCACGCTGGGCTATGGCGTCCTGGGCTTCGCCGACGACTACCTGAAGGTCACCCGCCGCCACAGCAAGGGCCTGCCGGGCAAGTCCAAGCTGCTGGGCCAGATCGTGCTGGCCGTGGCGGCGGCCGTCTGGATCGCCTCGCTGGGCGACAACGGCGAGAGCACCAGCCTGGCCTTCCCGTTTCTCAAGGATCTGCTGGTGGACCTGGGCTGGGTCTACCTGGCGTTCGCCGTGTTCGTGATGGTCGGTGCCTCCAACGCCGTCAACCTGACCGACGGCCTGGACGGCCTGGCCATCGTGCCGGTCATCATCGCCGCCGGTGTGTTCACGCTCATCGCCTATCTGGTGGGTAACGCCGTGTTCGCCAACTACCTCCAGATCCACCACGTGCCCGGCACCGGAGAACTGGCGGTGTTCTGCGGCGCGCTGATCGGCGCCGGCATCGGCTTCCTGTGGTTCAACGCGCCGCCGGCCATGGTGTTCATGGGAGACACCGGCTCGCTGGCCATGGGCGGTGCCCTGGGGGCCATCAGCGTGGTCACCAAGCACGAGATCGTGCTGGCCATCGTCGGCGGCCTGTTCGTGCTGGAGACGGTCTCGGTGATCGTCCAGGTGGTCAGCTTCAAGACCACCGGCCGGCGCGTGTTCCACATGGCGCCGCTGCACCATCACTTCGAACAGAAGGGGTGGGCCGAGCCCACCATCGTCATCCGCTTCTGGATCATCGCCGTGATCCTGGCGCTGATCGGTTTGTCCACCCTGAAGCTGCGCTGAGATCCCCTGATCCTCTTCAGTCCGCAAGGAGACCGCCGTCGTGATTCCCGTCTATGCCCTCGCCTTGGAACCGGTCGCCGTCATGGGCCTGGGTCGGTCCGGACTGGCCAGCGCCCGCGCCCTGATGGCGGCGGGGGCCAAGGTCCGGGCGTGGGATGACGACGCGGCGCGGCGCGCGGCGGCCGAGGCCGAGGGGATCCCCCTGGCCGACCTGGGCGAGGCGGACCTGAGCGGCACGCGCGCGATGGTGTGGAGCCCCGGCATTCCGCACAGCCTGCCGACCCCGCATCCGGTGGCCGAGCGGGCGCGCGCCGCCGGCGTGCCGCTGCTTTGCGACATCGACCTGCTGGCCGCGAGCTGCCGCACCGCCTTCACCGTCGGCGTCACCGGCACCAATGGCAAGTCCACCACCACCGCCCTGATCGGCCATATCCTCGGCCGCGCCGGGCAGCGCGTGCAGGTGGGCGGCAATCTGGGTGTTCCGGCGCTGGACCTGGAGCCCCTGTCGGACTTCGGCACCTATGTCCTGGAGCTGTCCAGCTACCAGTTGGACCTGATCCGCGATCTGACCTGCGACGTGG
The DNA here is from genome assembly GCF_014197915.1 of Roseospira visakhapatnamensis. Taxonomy (GTDB): domain Bacteria; phylum Pseudomonadota; class Alphaproteobacteria; order Rhodospirillales; family Rhodospirillaceae; genus Rhodospira; species Rhodospira visakhapatnamensis. The sequence continues at coordinate 24,199 of NZ_JACIGK010000028.1, read as the reverse complement.
CGGTGCTGCTCAACGTGTCGGCCGACCACCTGGAGCGCCACGGCGGCATGGACGGGTACGTGGCCGCCAAGCGGCGCATCCTGGATGGTGTCCTGCCCCCCCGGACCGTGTGCATCGGCGTGGATGACGAGACCTGCCGGGCCATCCATGGCGAGTTGGTCTCCCAGGATACCCGGCGTCTGATTCCCTTCTCCGCCGAGCGGCCGATCCCCGGCGGCGTCACCACCGCCAAGGGCGTGCTGGTGGACGCCATCGACGGCCGCCCCGACCGGGTCATGGACCTGACGGGCGTGGCCACGCTGGCCGGCGCGCACAACTGGCAGAACGCCGCCGCCGCCTACGCCGCGTGCCGGGCCCGGGGCTTGCCGGCCTCTGTGATCGCCGCCGCCATCCAGAGCTTCCCGGGTCTGCCGCACCGGCACGAGCCGGTGGCCACCGTGGGGGCCGTCCACTTCGTCAACGACAGCAAGGCCACCAACGCCGAGGCCGCCGAGAAGGCCATCCTGTGCCACGAGGACATCTACTGGATCGCCGGCGGTCAGGCCAAGGAGGGCGGTATCGACCGCCTGGAGCCGCACCTGGACCGTATCGTCCATGCCTACCTGATCGGCGACGCCGCCAAGGCGTTCGCCGCCTTCCTGGATCGTCACGAGGTGCCTTATTCGCTGTGCGGCACCCTCGACAAGGCGGTGCCGATGGCCTTCCGGCACGCGGTGGAGGACGACGAGGAGGAGCCGGTGGTCCTGCTGTCGCCGGCCTGCGCGTCCTGGGACCAGTTCGACGACTTCGCCCATCGCGGCGACGTCTTCAAGGCGCTGGTCGCCGACCTGTCCCGCGCGCACGACCGCGCCGGGACCGGCGACCAGGCCGCCGAAACCGAGGACGACACCGACGCTGACACCGGCACCGGCACCGACACCGATACTGACACCGACACCGACAGGGAGGCGCCCGCGTGACCCTCCATCGCGTCCAGGCTCCGATCGCGCCCCGCGCCCTGCCCACGGTGCCGCCCCCCAGCGCGGGCGTCGCGGGGGCGGCGCGGCGCGTGCGCGTGCGTCCGGGCGATGGCAGCGTGATCGGTCGCTGGTGGTGGTCGGTGGACCGCTGGATGCTGGCCGTGGTGGCCCTGCTGGTGGCCATCGGCGGGGTGCTGATCCTGGCCGCCGGCCCGCCGGCCGCCGGCCGCATCAATGTCGAGACCTTCCATTTCGTGCGCCGGCAGATGGTGTTCGTGCCGGTCGGTCTGGCGGTGCTGTTCGCGGTGTCGCTGCTGTCGCCGCGCGGCGTGCGGCGCCTGGGGGTCCTGGGCTTCCTGGGCGCGACGGGCCTGCTGGCGCTCACCCTGGTGGTCGGTCCCGAGTACAACGGCGCCACCCGGTGGCTGACCGTGGCGGGGCTGACCCTGCAACCCTCGGAACTGGTCAAGCCGCTGTTCGCGGTGGTGGTGGCCTGGCTGCTGGCCGCCGGCGTCACCGGAGAGGGCGTGCCCGGCCTGCGTCTGTCGCTGGTGCTGACGGCGGGGGTGGCGGCGCTGCTGCTGGCCCAACCGGACGTGGGCATGACCCTGGTGGTGGTGGCCATCTGGTGCGCCCAGGTGTTCCTGGCCGGACTGTCGCTGGCCTGGGTGGTGCTGCTGGCCTTGATGGGGCTGGGCGGCCTGGTCGGCGCCTACGCCCTGTTTCCGCATGTGCAGTCCCGCGTGAACCGCTTCCTGGATCCGGAAAGCGGCGACAACTATCAGATCCGCCAGGCCATGGACGCCTTCACCCAGGGCGGGCTGTTCGGGCGCGGCCCGGGCGAGGGCCGGGTCAAGGAGGCGCTGCCCGACGCCCACACGGACTTCATCTTCGCCGTCGCCGGCGAGGAATTCGGCCTGTGGCTCTGCCTGGTGCTGGTGGCCCTGTTCTCCCTGCTGGTGGTGCGCGCCATGGTCCGCGTCATGGGCCAGCGCGACCTGTTCGCCATGCTGGCGGTGGGCGGTCTGACCGTGCAGCTGGCCATGCAGGCGGTGATCAACATGGCCTCCAGCCTCAACCTCATGCCCACCAAGGGGATGACCCTGCCGTTCATCAGCTACGGCGGGTCCTCGATGGTCGGCGTGGCGATGGCCACGGGGATGATTCTGGCGCTCACCCGGGCGCGTCCACGCGCGGAGGGTCGGTCATGACGCACGTGCCCCTGTGCACCCCCCTTCCGGTTTCCACGCCGGTCGCGCCCGGGCGGGACGCGCCCTTCATCGTCCTGGCCGCCGGGGGAACCGGCGGGCACGTGTTCCCGGCCGAGGCGCTGGCGGCGGCGCTGGAGGCGCGCGGCTGCCGGCTGGCGCTGGTCACCGACCGGCGCGGTCAGGGCCACGGCGGCGCGACCCTGGGGGGTGTCCTGGGCCGGCTCACGACGCATCGGGTCCAGGCCGGCGGTATCGCCGGGCGCGGCCTGACCGGTCGCGTGGTGGGGCTGGCGCGGTTGATCGTCGGCGCCGGGCAGGCGTGGCGATTGCTGCGCCGGCTGCGGCCCGACGTGGTGGTGGGCTTCGGCGGCTACGCGGCCTTCGGGCCGACCCTGGCGGCGAGCCTGCTGGGGCTGCCGACGGTGATTCACGAGCAGAACGCGGTTCTGGGCCGCGCCAACCGCCTGCTGGCCGGGCGGGCGCGGATGGTCGCCACGGCCCTGCCCACGGTGCGCCACCTGCCCGCCGGCAAGGGCCGGCACGTGGGCAATCCGGTGCGCCCGGCGACGCTGGAGGCGCGCGCCGTGCCTTATGACCCGCCGGCGCCGGACGGGCCGGTCCGCCTTCTGGTCACCGGCGGCAGCCAGGGGGCGCGGGCGCTCTCCGACCTGGTGCCGGTGGCCCTGGCGGCGCTGCCCGAGACCCTGCGGGCGCGCCTGTCGGTGGCCCAGCAGTGCCGTCCCGAGGACCTGGACCGGGCCCGCGCCACCTATGCCGCCGCCGGCATCGCCGCCGAGACCGCCGCCTTCTTCGACGACATCCCGGCGCGGCTGGCGGCCGCCCATCTGGTCCTGTGCCGGGCCGGAGCCTCCACGGTGGCGGAATTGACCTGCGCCGGCCGCCCGGCGGTGCTGATCCCGTTTCCGTTCGCCGTCGACGACCATCAGACGGCCAACGCCCGCGCCCTGGACGAGGCCGGGGCCGCCTGGCTGATGCCCCAGGGCACGCTGACCCCCGACACCCTGTCCGCGCGCCTGGCGGCGCTGCTGGGCGACGCGGATGGCCTGGCCGCCACCGCCGCCCGCGCCCGCGCCCTGGGCCGCCCCGACGCCGCCGAACGGCTGGCCGCCCTGACCCTGGCGCTGGCCGATCCCCCCGATGGTCCGACCGACCATGTCCTGCCCCGGGAGACCACCGCGTGAGAGCCCTTCCCCTCGATATCGGCCCGATCCACTTCGTGGGCATTGGCGGCATCGGCATGAGCGGCATCGCCGAGGTGCTGCACAACCTGGGCTATACCGTCCAGGGCAGCGACCTTGCCGAGAACGCCAACGTCAAGCGTCTGCGCGGGCTGGGCGTGCGGGTCGCCACCGGCCACGACGCCGCCCATCTGGGCGAGGCGCAGGTGGTGGTGATCTCGTCGGCGGTGAAGGGCGACAATCCCGAGGTGGAGGCCGCCCGCGCCCGCCTGATCCCGGTGGTGCGCCGGGCCGAGATGCTGGGCGAGCTGATGCGCCTGAAGTGGGCGATCGCCATCGGCGGCACCCACGGCAAGACCACCACCACGTCGATGGTCGCGGCCCTGCTGGAGACCGCCGGCATGGACCCGACGGTCATCAACGGCGGCATCCTGAACGCGCGCGGCACCAACGCCTACCTGGGCCATGGCGACTGGATGGTGGTCGAGGCCGACGAGAGCGACGGCACGTTCACCAAGCTGCCGGCGACCATCGGCGTGGTCACCAACATGGATGCCGAGCACCTGGACTTCTACGGCACCTTCGCGCGCATGCGCGACGCCTACAAGACCTTCATCCAGAACCTGCCCTTCTACGGCTTCGCCATCCTGTGCATCGATCATCCCGAGGTGCAGTCCCTGATCCCCGAGGTGCTGGACCGTAAGGTCATCACCTACGGCTTCAGCCCGCAGGCCGACGTCCGCGCCGTCAATCCCCGGCGGGGTCCGGATGGCGCGCGCTTCGACGTCACCCTGGCGGACCGGGTCAGCGGGGCCCGCGAGACCGTCGCGGACCTGTTCCTGCCGATGTTCGGGCGCCACAACGTGCAGAACGCCCTGGCGGCCATCGCCATCGGCCACGAGATGGGCATCGACGGCGAGACCATCCGCCGCGCCCTGGCCGGTTTCGCCGGGGTGCGGCGGCGCTTCACCCGCACCGGCACCTGGAACGGCGTGACCGTCGTCGACGACTACGGCCACCACCCGGTGGAGATCGCCGCCGTGCTGGGCGGCGCGCGCGAGGTGGCCGGCGACAAGCGCGTGATCGCGGTGGTGCAGCCGCATCGCTACAGCCGCCTTCAGGCGCTGTTCGAGGACTTCTGCACCTGCTTCAACGATGCCGACGAGGTGCTGGTGGCCGACGTCTATGCCGCCGGCGAGGCGCCCATCCCCGGCGTCGACCGCGACGCCCTGGTGGACGGGCTGCGCACCCATGGTCACCGCAAGGCCGCCCCGCTGGCGGATCCGGCCGCCCTGCCCGAGACGATCGCCGCCATGGCCGCCCCCGGCGACCTGGTGGTGTGCCTGGGCGCCGGCACCATCTCGGCCTGGGCCAACGCCTTGCCCGGACAGTTGCGGGCGCGGGCCGAGACCGTGTCCGGCGTGGTGCCCGACCAGACCGGGAGGTTCGCATGATGCCCGCCGAGCGCCTGGACGCCGGTCCCGCCGGCTCCGTCCCCCGGCGGCGGTTGATCGACCGCCTGCCGGCGGTGCGCGGCCGGCTGCGCGCCGAGGCGCCGCTGTCGGCCGTCACCTGGTTCGGGGTGGGCGGACCGGCGGAGGTGCTGTTCCGCCCGGCCGACGAGGCCGACCTGGCGGCGGTGCTGGCCGCCCTGCCGGACGGCGTGCCGGTCACCGTGATCGGCGTCGGCTCCAACCTGCTGGTGCGCGACGGGGGCGTGCGTGGCCTGGTGATCCGCCTGGGGCGCGCCTTCGCCGGGACCCGGGTGGAGGGCGAGACCCTGGTCGCCGGGGCCGCCGTCCTGGATGCCAGCCTCGCCCGGGTGGCCCGCGATGCCGGGCTGGGCGGGCTGGAGTTCTTCTCGGGCATCCCCGGCACCCTGGGGGGCGCGCTGCGCATGAACGCCGGCGCCTATGGTCGCGAGGTCTCGGACGTGCTGGTCTCGGCCCGCGCCGTGGATCGCGCCGGCCGCATCCACGACGTGCCGGCCGCCGCCCTGGGATTGTCCTATCGACATTCGGAGGCGCCCGCCGACTGGATCTTCACGTCGGCCACGGTGCGCGGCCGCCCCGACGATCCGGCGGAGATCGGTGCCCGCATGGACGCCATTCGCGAGGCCCGCCAGGCCAGCCAGCCGGTGCGCGGTCGCACGGGCGGGTCGACGTTCGCCAATCCGCCCTGCTGCAAGGCGTGGGAGCTGATCGACAAGGTCGGCTGTCGGGGCCTGCGCCTGGGCGGGGCGCAGGTGTCGGAGCGGCACTGCAACTTCCTGCTCAACACCGGCACCGCCAGCGCCGCCGACATCGAGGCCCTGGGCGAACTGGTGCGCCGCCGGGTGCGCGCGGCCAGTGGTGTGGACCTGCGCTGGGAGATCCGGATCATCGGCGACCCGCTGCCGGGCGCCGATCCGGCCGCCACCGCCGCCACCGAGGGAGAGCCGTCATGAGCCCTCCACGATACCGCCGCGTCACCGTCCTGATGGGAGGCTGGTCCGCCGAGCGGGCGGTGTCGCTGAACAGTGGCGCCGCCGCCGCCGACGCCCTGCGCAAGGCCGGCTACACGGTGGCCGTCCTCGATGTGCACCGGGACCCGCTGCGCTTCCTGGAGGACCTGCGCGACAGCCGCCCGGACGTGGTGTTCAACGCCCTGCACGGGCGCTTCGGCGAGGACGGCCGCATCCAGGGCATGCTGGATATCCTGGGGCTGCCCTACACCCACTCCGGCGCGCTGGCCAGCGCCCTGGCCATGGACAAGCCGGCCGCCAAGACGGTCTTCGCCGCCGCCGGCATCCCGGTGCCCGAGCATGTGCTGGTCGGCGCCGACGCCTTCGCCGATCCGGACCGCGAGCCGATGGCGCGGCCCTACGTCGTCAAGCCGCCCAACGATGGGTCCAGCGTCGCCGTCTACGTGGTGACGGAGGGCTCCAACGCCCTGGCCGCGTTGCGCCAGGACTGGCCCTACGACGGACCGGCCATGGTGGAGCGGTTCATTCCCGGGCGCGAGCTCACGGTGGCGGTCATGGGCGAGGGCGACGCCGTCCGCCCGCTGGCGGTGACCGAGATCACCACCCAGCGGGGCTTCTACGACTACGACGCCAAGTACGTGACGGGGGGCTCGGTGCACGTGCTGCCGGCCGACCTGGACGCCGCCACCACGGCCGCCTGCCTGGAGCTGTCGGCGCGCGCCCACCGCGCCCTGGGCTGCCGGGGCGTCAGCCGCGCCGACCTGCGCTTCGACGGCCGGACGCCGTACCTGCTGGAGGTCAACACCCAGCCCGGCCTGACGGCGACCTCGCTGGTGCCCGAGCAGGCCGCCCTGACGGGCCTGTCGTTTCCCGCGCTCTGCGCCTGGATGGTGGAGGCCGCCGCATGCGATGGATAACGGGCAGGGCTGGACGCGGCGGTGACGCCCCGCGCGCCGCCCCCGCCCGGGGCGGCGGCCGGACCCGGGGGGGCGCCGGTGGCGGTCGCGCCCGTGGCGGCGCCGCCAACGCCAGCACGCCGCGCCGGAAGCGGCCCGCGCCGCGCCGCGCGCCGGTCTCCTGGGGTCAGATCTGGGGGCGGCTGCGCCTGGCCGGGGTCGGCCTGCTCATGATCGGGCTGGTGGCCGGCGCCGCCTGGACGTGGCGCTCCGGCCTCATTGGCCAGCAGTGGGCGGCCCTGGGCGCGGCGATGGATCAACTGGCGATGCGGGGCGGGCTGGTGGTGCGGTCGGTCACCGTCGAGGGCCGCGACCGCACCTCGCCGACGCGCCTGCTGAACGCCCTGGGCACCGGGCGCGGCGAACCCATCCTGCGCTTCGATCCCCATGCCGCGCGGGCACGGGTGGAGGCCCTGCCCTGGGTGGCCGGCGCCCGGGTCGAACGGCGCCTGCCGGACGCCATCCACGTCGTGCTGACCGAACGCGAACCGCTGGCCCTGTGGCAGCGCCGGCCGGACGGCGACTTCGCGGTGATCGACCAGACCGGTCTGCCGCTGACGGTGGACTGTCGTCCGTTCGCCGACCTGCCGGTGATCGTGGGCGCCGGCGCCCCCGGTCAGGTGCCGGACCTGATGGCCCTGCTGGCGCGTCAGCCGGCGCTGGCGGCGCGGGTCCGTGCCGCCACCTGGGTGGGCGGGCGCCGCTGGACCCTGCGCCTGGATGCCATCGACGACGGCATCGACATTCACTTGCCGGAACACGATCCGGCCGACGCCTGGGGGCGCCTGGCCGTCATGGAACGCCAGGGGCGCCTGTTGGCCCGGCACATCGACCGCGTGGATCTGCGCCTGCCCGATCGTCTGGTGGTGCGGCCGCGTCCGTCCGTCGGCCTGGGTGGGCAGACCCCCGAGGCGCCGGCGCGGTCCGGGGTGCCGGCGTTGTCCGTCTCGACGGCCGGACAGGAGACTTGACGACCGATGCTGATGCTTGACCGCACCGATCCGCCCCGCGTCCATGACGCGCCCGCGCCCCAGCCGCCGCCCGTGCTTCGCCGGCGCGGCGGGCTGGTGGCCGCGCTGGACGTGGGCACCACCAAGGTGGCCTGCTTCATCGCCCGCGTGGACGAGGACAGCGGCGGCCTGCGCGTGCTGGGGGTGGGTCATCACCGCTCCCGGGGCATGCGCACCGGTCTGGTGGTCAATCGGGACGAAGTGGAGGCGGCCATCCGTCAGGCCGTGTCCGCCGCCGAGGACATGGCCGGCGAGACCATCGACGGGGTGGTGGTGGCGGTCTCCGGCGGCGCGCCCGAAAGCCAGCGCATCGACGCCGAGATGGCGGTCACCGGCCATCAGGTGCGGGACGCCGACGTGCGCCGCATCCTGGCCTTCGGCCGCCGCCCGCCGGAGGATCCGGACCGCGAGCTGATCCACTGCATCCCGGTGGGCTACGCCATCGACGGCGCCGACGGCATCATCGACCCGCGCGGCATGTTCGGCGAGCGCCTGGGCGCGCGCATGCATCTGGTGTCGGTGGCCTCGGCGCCGCTGCGCAACCTGTCCACCGTGATCGAGCGCTGCCACCTGGACGTGGACAACCGCGTCGCCGCGCCCTACGCCGCCGGGCTGGCCAGCCTGGTGGAGGACGAGCGCGACCTGGGCGCCACGGTCATCGACATGGGCGGCGGCACCACCTCGGTGGCGGTGTTCCTGGGCGGGCACGTGGTCCACGTGGGCGTCATCCCGGTGGGCGGCGGCCACGTCACCAGCGACATCGCCCAGGGTCTGTCCACGCCGCTGGCCAACGCCGAGCGCCTCAAGACCATGTACGGCGGCACCATCGCCTCGCCGGCCGATAGCCGCGAGATCCTGCGCGTGCCGCTGGTGGGCGAGGACGAGGACACCCAGTCCATCGAGGTTCCGCGCTCCTACCTGGTGCAGATCATCCGTCCGCGCGTCGAGGAAACCCTGGAACTGGTGCACGGCCACCTGAAGGCCGCCGGCATGGACCAGGTCGCGGGTCGGCGCGCGGTGCTGACCGGCGGCGCGAGCCAGCTCACCGGGGTCCGGGAACTGGCCGAACTGGTGCTGGACAAGCAGGTCCGCTGCGGCCGTCCGCTCAGGCTGCGGGGCCTCGCGGAGAGCGTCGCCGGGCCGGCCTTCGCCACCTGCGCCGGCCTGCTCAGTCACGCCGTCCAGGAGCACGTGGACCGCCCGGACCCGGAGGACCCGCCCCGCGCCGGCGGGCTGCTCGGCCCGGTGGAGCGTATCGGCCGCTGGTTGAAGGAGCACTTCTGATGACCCAGTCCCGCGATCTGCTCTCGCGCCTTGACGCGCCCCTGCCGGTGACGGACGCGCTGGCGCCGGCTCCGCATGAGGTGCCCTCGGCGCCCCCCGAACCCCACCCCGCCCCCCTGCCGGCCGAACCAGCCGGTTCCGGGGCCGACATCGCAACGACGAACGGGAAAACCGCGCAGACGACCAGAGACCCGGGCGACACAGAATCGACCCATCGACACCCGTCGCCATCCCACGCGCCCAAGGGGATCGCCCCCGGGTGCCCGACAGACATGACCCGACCTTTTTCGCACACGGAGGCAAGGATGAGCATCAATCTCGGCGTCCCCGACGATATCGAGCCGCAGTTGAAGCCGCGCATCACCGTCATTGGTGTCGGTGGCGCGGGCGGCAACGCCGTCAACAACATGATCGAGTCCAACCTGGAAGGGGTGGACTTCGTGGTCGCCAACACCGATGCCCAGGCGTTGGCCCAGGCGTGCACCGACCGCCGCATTCAACTGGGCGCGGAAACCACCCACGGTCTCGGCTCCGGTGCCCGGCCCGACATCGGCCGCGCGGCGGCCGAGGAAAGCTATGACGCCATCGCCACCGAGATGAAGGGCAGCCATATGTGCTTCATCACCGCCGGCATGGGCGGCGGCACCGGCACCGGCGCCGCCCCGGTGGTGGCCCGCTGCGCCCGCGACCTGGGTATCCTGACGGTCGGCGTGGTGACCAAGCCGTTCCAGTTCGAGGGCGCCCACCGCATGCGCCTGGCCGATGGGGGCATCGATGAACTGGGCCAGTACGTGGACACCCTGATCATCATCCCCAACCAGAACCTGTTCCGCGTCGCCAACGAGAAGACCACCTTCGCCGACGCCTTCAAGATGGCGGACGACGTGCTCTATGCCGGGGTGCGTTCGGTCACCGACCTGATGATGATGCCCGGCCTGATCAACCTGGACTTCGCCGACGTGCGCACGGTGATGATGGACATGGGCCGCGCCATGATGGGCACCGGCGAGTCCAGCGGCGAGAACCGCGCCATCGAGGCGGCGGAGGCGGCCATCGCCAATCCGTTGCTGGAAGAGACGTCGATGCGCGGCGCGCGCGGCGTGCTGATCAACATCACCGGCGGCAACGACCTCACCCTGTACGAGGTGGACGAGGCCGCCAACCGCATCCGCGAGGAGGTGCGCTGCGAGGAAGCCAACGTCATCTTCGGGTCCAGCCTGGATTCCGGCCTGGACGGTCGCATGCGGGTGTCGGTGGTGGCCACGGGCATCGATGCCGTCGCCCAGACCCAGCCGCGCGAAGGCGGGGCCCAGGTCTCGGGTGGGTTCGGACTGGGGCTGGCCAGCGCCGCGCAGGATCACGCCGCCGGCAAGGTGGCGGCCCCGGCCGCCCGGACGGCGCCGCCGGCCGCCGCCACGGCCGCCACGGTGCTGGACGACACAGCCGACGCCATGACCTCCGGCGATCTGCTTGACCCGGCGGCGGTGCTGGAGGGCGAGGCCCGTCCGGCTCCGGTGACCGCGCCGCCGCGCGCGGCGGTGCCGCCCCGTCCGGCCCCGACGCAGGCGCCGGCGCGTCCGGTGGTGCGCGCGCCGGTTTCCCCGGCGGTCCCGAACCAGGCGGCCGCCGGAGCCCGCGCCTTCATCCCCGAACCGGCGGTCACACCAGGGACGCCGCGCATGGAGCCGGCGGCCGCGCGCGGGCTGCACGTGCCGCAGCCGGGTGGCGCCGGGGCGCCGGCGCGGGGGTACGCGGCGCCGCAGACGATGGCCCAGCCCCAGGCCGTGGGTCAGACCGCCCTGGCCGCGCAGCCGCACCCCCAACCTCATCCCCAGCCTCATCCCCAACCTCATCAGCAGTCTCACCCGCACTCGCATCCGACCGGCCGTCCGATGGCGCCGCGCGGGGATCAGCCGGGCCTGCGGGTCACGCACGGTGGTCGTGATCACGGGGGCCATGGGGCCGCGCCCCGGCACGAGTCCGACGACGGGCAGGGGCGTGGCGAGCGCCTGAGCCTGTTCCAGCGCATGACGGGGTTCCGGCGCGGAACCTCGGCGGGCGAGGATCAGCGGGATGATCCGCGCGGCGATCCCCGTCGCGAGACCTGGACGGCGGAGCCCCAGGGCGCGCGCCGGGACGACGGTGGGGTCGACGGTGGGCCGATGACCGTCCATCCCAGCGACCGTCCGACGGTGTCTCATGGGGAGGACCACCTGGAGATCCCGGCGTTCCTGCGCCGCCAGGCGAATTGAGGCCGGGACCGCGCGGCCGGTCGGGGTCGGGGCCTGCGTGCCCTCGTCCCGGTCCGGCCGGCCGTGTCCGGTTCCGCGTCCTTCCCAACACCCGTTTCCCTGCCCGTCGCCCGCCCGGGGGCGCGTGCCTGTCGTCATGACGCGTGTGGTCAAGACGCGTCTATTCATGACGAGGACTGTCCGCCTTCCGCGCGCCCCGGTTCTGGCCGGGTGCCGCGACGGTGGTGCTGTCGCCGGTGCCCAGACTTACGACGGTGCTCTCGCAGACGTCGTCAGGGTTTTGATTCAAAGACCGAATTCGCTCCCGTCCCGTCGCAACAATCTGAAACATTGATTGATTTGCGGTGCAGCGACGCACCCTCTATCCCTAGAACAGTAAAAGGTGAGTCCCTCGCCGTGGCATGGGTTTGCCGCCGCGGCCGGGATCCGCACGGTCAGGGACCGTGCCGCCATGGTCTTTGCGTCGCCAGAAGGGGCCAGCGCGGGATGGAGCCTCGCGGGCCAGGTCTCGCGCCAGGGTCGCCGGCCTCCGGTCACGACAGGATCGCGGCCGGATCGCCCGATGGTCCATCCCTCGGACCGCCAGCCGAATCACCACCTGGAACCAGTCGTTAGGGGACCGTGATGAAGGACGCCAGCCTGGACGAAGCCCTGAGCATGGAGCTTGCCGGGGATGATCCTACCCCCGGACCAGGCGCCCGGACGTCCTGGACGCACGGCGCCGTGGCCCCCACCACCGCCCAGCGGACCCTCGCCGCGCCGGTGACCATCGAGGGCGTGGGCTTGCACTCGGGCGCGGCGGTGACCATGACCCTGCGTCCGGGAGCGCCGGGACGGGGTCTGTGGGTTCGCCGCCTGGACGTGACCGGGCGGAATCCGATGATCCCGGCGCGCTGGGACCACGTGACCGACACGCGCCTGTGCACCATGCTGGGCAATACCGAAGGCGTTACCGTCTCCACCGTCGAGCATCTGATGGCGGCGCTGGCCGGCCTTGGCGTGGACAATCTGGACATCGAGGTGGACGGCCCGGAACTGCCGGTGATGGACGGCAGCAGTGCCGCCTTCGTGACCGCCATCCTGAAGGTCGGCACCGTCGCCCAGCCGGCGGTGCGCCAGGCGATCCGTGTCCTGGACGAGATCACGGTGGAGGACGGCCAGACCTGGCTGGCCTTGCGCCCCGCCCGGCGTGGCCTGACCATCGAGGCGGAAATCCAGTTCGACAGTCCGGTGATCGGCCACCAGCATCACGCCATCACGGTGAGTCCCGACAGCTTCCGCGCCGACCTGGCCGACTGCCGTACCTTCGGCTTCGCCCATGAGGTCGCCTTCCTGCGCGCCAACGGCCTCGCCCAGGGCGGGTCGCTGGACAATGCGGTGGTGATCGATGGCGACCGGGTGCTGAATCCGGAGGGCCTGCGCCGTCCCGACGAGTTCGTGCGCCACAAGGCGCTGGACGCCCTGGGCGATCTGGCCCTGGCCGGGCATCCGATCATCGGGGTCTATGCCGGCCTGCGCCCCAGCCACCGCGCCAACAACCTGCTGCTGCGGGCGTTGTTCGCGCGGCCGGCGGCCTGGCGCCTGGAACCCGCCCTGAGCACCGCCGCCGACATCACCGATGGTGTGCAGGAGGCGCGCCGCCGCGCGTGATCCGGCCCGCGTGCCGGGACGCTCGCGGGCCGGATGATCGCCCGCGCCACCGTGGTGATGACAGCCGGTGCCACCGTGGTATAGTGCGGTCCTCGCTCGGGCCGAGCCGGCCCGGTCCGTGCCTCCGCCCCGGCCCTCGCGGCCCACGGCCATCCGGATCATCGCCGCATCCATGACCGCCTTCCCAGTCCGCGTTCCGCACCACGCTCGCGTTCCGCGCCGCCCGGCCCTGAGCCTGGCCGCCCTTGTTCTCGCGGCCGGCCTGACGGTCGGCCTGACGGGGTGCGGCAGCAATGGCGAGGACGAACTGGACTACACGGAAGAACCGGTCGAGCGCCTGTACAACCGCGCCGTCACCCTGCTGGAGGACGAGGACTACGAGGAGGCGGCCCGGGCGTTCGACGAGGTGGAGCGGCAGCACCCGTACTCGATCTGGGCGACCAAGGCGCAGGTGATGGCGGCCTACAGCCATTACGAGAATAACCAATATGACGACGCAATCGTCGCGATCGACCGCTTCATCCAGTTGCATCCCGGGAATCGGGACATCGCCTACGCCTATTATCTCAAGGGGCTGAGCTACTACGAACAGATCACCGACGTGCAGCGCGATCAGGAAATGACGCGCCAGGCCATGGCCAGCCTGCGCGAGGTGGCCAACCGCTTCCCCAACACGAAGTATGCCCGCGACGCGCGCTTCAAGATCGACCTGGCGCGCGACCATCTGGCGGGCAAGGAGATGAGCGTCGGGCGCTACTACCTGCGGCAGAAGCACCACCTGGCGGCGCTGAACCGGTTCAAGCAGGTGATCGCCGACTATCAACAGACCACCCATGTTCCCGAGGCGCTGTACCGCGTGGTGGAGACCAATGTCATGCTGGGTCTCACGGGGGAGGCCCGCAAGGTGGCCGCCGTGCTGGGCCACAACTACCCGGGCAGCGACTGGTACGTGGACGCCTATGAACTGGTCACCGGCGAGCGCATCGCCGATCCCCGGCGGGAAACCCGTTGGTACGACGGGTGGTTCGACTGGCTCTGACGGTGCCCTGGTGGGGCGGCGCCGGGTCGAGGCCGGGACCCGCCCACCGCGCCCACTCCTCCAAGGCTCTCGGAACCCCTGGTCATGCTGGTGTCGCTGTCCATCCGTGACGTGGTGCTGATCACCCGCCTGGACCTGTCGTTCGGGAGCGGGCTGTCGGTGCTGACCGGCGAGACCGGCGCCGGAAAGTCCATCCTGCTGGACAGCCTGGGATTGGCCCTGGGGGCGCGCGCCGACAGCGGCCTGGTGCGCGCGGGCGCCGGCAAGCTTTCGGTCGTCGCCCAGTTCGATGTGCCGCCCGGGCATCCGGTTCTGGACCGTCTTGCCGAGCACGACCTGGACACCCCGGCGGACAGCGGGGCCGAGCTGCTGGTGCTGCGCCGGGTGGTGGGCGCCGACGGGCGCAGCCGGGCCTACGTCAACGACCAGCCGGCCAGCGTCGGCCTGCTGCGGCGCCTGGGCGAGATCATGGTGGAGGTGCACGGCCAGTACGACACCCACGGGCTGCTGGATCCGGCCCTGCACGGCCCGCTGCTGGACGCCCAGGGTGATCTTGAGGCCCCGTTGGCCGCCTGCCGGGACGCCTGGGCGCAGTGGCGCGCCGCCGCCCACGCCCACGCCGCCATGCTGCGCGACCTGGAGCAGACGCGCGCCCAGGAGGCCCAGGTGCGGGCCATTCTGGACGACCTGGAGGCCCTGGCGCCCAGCCCCGGCGAGGATGCCCGCCTCGCGGAGCGGCGCACCGCGCTCATGCATGCCGAGAAGGTGGCCGAGGGCCTGAGCGCGGCGCTGACGGCGCTCACCCAGCCGGCCGACGTGGACGGCGCGCTGCGCGCCGCCCAACGCTCCCTCGAGCGGATCGCCGAGGTGGCCGGCGGCACCGTGGCGCCGATCATGGAGGGCCTGGAGCGCGCGGCCATCGAGGTCGCCGAGGTCCTGGCCCAACTGGAGCGCGCCAACGCCGACATCGACCTGGATCCGCGTCACCTGGATCAGGTGGAGGAACGCCTGTTCGCCCTGCGGGGGCTGGCGCGCAAGCACGACGTGGCGGTGGACGATCTGGCTGGTCTCGCCGAGCGCACCCGCGCCCGGCTGGCGGCGCTGGACGCCGGGGGCGACGACGTGGCCCACCTGGCGCGGGCCGAGCAGGCGGCTCGCGAGACCTACCTTGGCGCCGCCCGTACCCTGTCCGATGCCCGTGCCGCCGCCGCCCGTGCCCTGGACGCCGCCGTCGCCGCCGAACTGCCGCCGCTGAAGCTGGACAAGGCCCGCTTCGTCACCGGCCTGGACAGCCTGCCGGAACGCGACTGGGGACCCGACGGCCTGGACCGGGTCACCTTCCTGGTGGCCACCAATCCGGGGGCCGACCCGGGGCCGATCCACAAGATCGCCTCGGGGGGCGAACTGGCGCGCTTCATGCTGGCCCTGAAGGTGGTGGTGTCGCGGGCGCGGCCCGTCCCCACCCTGGTGTTCGACGAGGTGGACACCGGCATCGGCGGCGCCACCGCCGCCGCCGTGGGCGATCGCCTGGCGCGGCTGGCCCGGGAGGTCCAGGTTCTGGTGGTGACGCACTCGCCGCAGGTGGCGGCGATGGGCGATCATCACTGGCATGTGGCCAAGGCCGCCGACGTCGCCGACTCCGCCACCGTGACCACCGTGACGCCGCTGGACGACGACCAGCGCCGGGAGGAAATCGCCCGCATGCTGTCCGGCGCCACCGTCACCACCGAGGCCCGCGCCGCCGCCGAGACCCTGTTGCGCGCGGGGGGCCGGACACCGGCCGCCTGCCGGGAGCCATGATGACCGAACCCGACGCCACCGCGATCGACCCCACCGACCTGACCGCCGATCAGGCTGCCGCCGAACTGGCCCGTTTGGCGGCCGAGATTGCCCGCCACGACGCCCTGTATCACCAGCAGGACGCGCCGGAGATCAGCGACGCCGCCTATGACGCCCTGGCGCGGCGCAACGCGGCGATCGAGGCCCGCTTCCCGGATCTGGTGCGCGACGACAGCCCGTCGCGGCGGGTGGGCGCGGCGCCGGTGGGCGTCTTCGGCAAGGTGACCCACGCGGTGCCCATGCTGTCGCTGGGCAACCTGTTCCAGCGGGCCGAGGTCGCCGAGTTCGTCGCCGGGATCCGCCGTTTCCTGCGCCTGGACGCGGACGATCCCCTGGCGCTGGTGGTCGAACCCAAGATCGACGGCCTGTCGGTCTCGCTGCGCTACGAGGCCGGGCGGCTGGTGCAGGCCGCCACCCGGGGCGATGGTCGCGAGGGCGAGGATGTGACCGCCAACATCCGCACCCTGGACGCGGTGCCCGAGACCCTGGCCGGGGAGGACCCGCCGCCGGTGCTGGAGGTGCGCGGCGAGGTCTACATGACCCGCGATGCCTTCCTGGACCTGAACCGGCGTCAGGCCGAGGCCGGCGGCAAGACCTTCGCCAATCCGCGCAACGCCGCCGCCGGATCGCTGCGCCAGAAGGATCCGGCGATCACCGCCGCGCGGCCGCTGCGCCTGTTCGCCTACGGCTGGGGGGAGGTGGCCGGCGTCGCCTTCGAGACCCAGTCCGGCTTCCTCGACCGCCTGCGCGCCTGGGGTCTGCCGGTCAGCCCCGAGACCCGGCTGTGCGCGGACATCGACCAGGTCCTGGCCGCCTACGACGACATCGGCGCCCGCCGCGCCGCGCTGCCCTACGACATTGATGGCATGGTCTACAAGGTGGACCGGGTGGACTGGCAACGGCGCCTGGGCTTCGTCAGCCGCGCGCCGCGCTGGGCCACCGCCCACAAATTCCCGGCCGAGCAGGCGCGGACGGTCGTGACGGCGATCCGTGTCCAGGTGGGCCGCACCGGGGCGCTGACTCCGGTGGCCGATCTGGCGCCGGTGACGGTGGGCGGCGTGGTGGTGTCCCGCGCCACGCTCCACAACGAGGACGAGATCGCGCGCAAGGATGTGCGCGCGGGCGATACCGTGATCATCCAGCGCGCCGGTGACGTGATTCCCCAGGTGGTGTCCGTGGTGCCGGAGGCCCGGCCGGCCGACGCGGCGCCCTTCGCGTTTCCCGAGCGCTGCCCGGTCTGCGGCTCCGAGGCCCCGCGTCCCGAGGGCGAGGTGGTGCGCCGCTGCTCCGGCGGGCTGGTCTGTCCGGCGCAGGCGGTGGAGCGGCTCAAGCATTTCGTGTCTCGCGATGCCTTCGACATCGAGGGGCTGGGCGCCAAGGCCGTGGAGGCGTTCTATCAGGACGGCCTAATCCGCGCGCCGGCCGACATCTTCCACCTGGAGGCCCGGGACCGGGAGAGCCTCCAACGCCTGAGGAACCGTGACGGCTGGGGCGAGACCTCCGCCGGGAACCTGTTCCGGGCCATCGACGCCCGCCGGACCATCGGCCTGGAGCGGTTCATCTATGCGCTCGGCATTCGTCAGGTGGGTCAGGCCACGGCGCGCCTGCTGGCCCGGCACTATGGGACGCTTGAGGCGCTGCGCGCGGCGATGGCGGCGGCCCAGGACCGGGAGTCCGATGCCTACCGGGATCTGGTGAACATCAACGATGTCGGGTCCGGTGTCGCCCAGGACCTGCTGGACTTCTTCCACGAACCGCACAACCAGGCGGCGCTGGATGCCCTGGCGGCGGTGGTCACC
Source organism: Roseospira visakhapatnamensis (assembly GCF_014197915.1). GTDB lineage: Bacteria > Pseudomonadota > Alphaproteobacteria > Rhodospirillales > Rhodospirillaceae > Rhodospira > Rhodospira visakhapatnamensis. The sequence continues at coordinate 6,537 of NZ_JACIGK010000028.1, read as the reverse complement.
GTGCCGCCGTTCGAGGACCCGGCCGGCGGCGAGGGCGAGCGTCCCCTCGCGGGCAAGACCGTGGTGTTCACCGGTACCCTGGAAACGCTGTCCCGCGCCGAGGCCAAGGCCCGCGCCCAGGCCCTGGGCGCCCGGGTGGCCGGCAGCGTGTCGAAGAAGACCGACTACGTGATCATCGGCGCCGACGCCGGATCCAAGGCCGCCAAGGCCCGCGACCTGGGCGTGGCCATCCTCAGCGAGGCCGACTTCCGGGCCATGGCGGGGTAGGGGACCCGCGTGGTCCCGGCGGGCGTCAGGCCGCCGAACGCACGTCATGCAGGGCGCGGGAGACGGTCTCCACCAGCCCCCGCGCGGTGATCGGCTTTTCCAGGAACCCATTGACGCCGGCCTCACGCGCCCGGTCGGAAAAGCCCGGCTCGTTGTAGCCGGTGATCATGACGATGGGCACGGTGATGTCCTGGTCGCGCACCGCGCGCACGAAGCCCAGGCCGTCCATGCCCTCCATGCGCCAGTCCACCAGGATCAGCGAGGGCGGGGCCTGGTTCAGGGCGTCCAGGCCCTGGCGGGCGCCGTCGGCCAGGCGTACGTCGGGGCAGCCGAGGCCCTTGAAGATGGTGCGCAGGATGATCTGGAAATTCTGGTTGTCGTCCACCACCAGCACCGACATGGTCGTGAAGTCCACCGGTCCTCCGACCGTGGCGGCGTCCCTGGGGCTGTCGCCGGCTCCGGTGGCGCCATCGGCGGCGTGGTCCTCGTCGCGGGTTTCGAACTCGATGGTCCGGGCCACGTCGACGGACTCGGGCCGGGCCATCACCGCCGGGCGGAACCGGAAGTCCTGTTTCAGGATGTGGTCCATCAGCCAGGTGCGCAGGAAGTCCATCACCTCGACGGCGCGCACGCCGCTGGGATCGACGGCGTAGCGATCGCGGATTTCGCGGGCCTGGCGGGTCAGCCGGCGATGCAACTCGCGATGTTCGTCGAGTTCGCTGAAGCCGGCGGCGTCCATCACCCGCTCCTCGCGCAGGAAATGATACTCCGTGTAATCCACCAGGGCATTCAAGACACTGCCCAGGGTGGCCGCCTCCTCGCGATCGCCCATGCATTCGTGGGCCTGATTGAGCAGGGCGACCAGAACCTTGTGGTCCTGGTCCACCAGATCGATTCCCAACTCCAGGTCGGGGCTCCAGTCGATGTAGGCCATGTCGGGTCAGACGTCCTCGGTCACGGGCAAGGGAGAGGCGGGCGTGGGCGCCGGCGCGGCTGCCGCGCCGGCGCCGTGTTCGACCTGGGCGACGTCGCGCACCGCGCCCTGGTCGGCGCTGGTGGTCAGGGCGGCGTAGGCGCGCAACGCTGGTGAGACAACGCGGCGCCGGCCGTTCGGTTGCCACGCGGCGGGTCCCCGGGCTTCCATGGCGGCGCGGCGCCGATCCATTTCCGCGTCGTCCACGCGCGCGCCGATTGTGCGCGCCGGAATGTCGATGTCAATGATATCTCCCGGCTCGATCAGCGCGATTCCGCCCCCGGCGGCGGCCTCGGGCGACGCGTGGCCGATCGACAGTCCCGAGGTTCCCCCGGAAAAGCGGCCGTCGGTCAACAGGGCGCAGCTCTTGCCCAGGCCCATCGACTTCAGGTAGCTCGTGGGATACAGCATCTCCTGCATGCCGGGGCCGCCCTTGGGACCCTCGTAGCGGACGATGACGACGTCGCCGGCGGTGACCTCGCCGCCGAGGATGCGGGCGACCGCCTCGTCCTGGCTTTCGCAGACCACGGCGGGACCGGAGAACCGCAGGATGGATGCATCGACGCCGGCGGTCTTCACGATGCAGCCGCGTTCGGCGACGTTGCCGTACAGCACCGCCAGCCCGCCGTCGGCCGAAAACGCGTGCGCGCCGTCGCGGATGACGCCGGCGGCGCGGTCAAGGTCCAGGTCCGGATAATGGCGATCCTGCGAGAACGCCTGGGTGGTGCGCACCCCGCCGGGGGCGGCGCGGAACATGTCGCGCACCGCCGGGTCGTTGGTCACGCGGACGTCCCAGTGGGCCAGCGCCTCGCCCAGGGTGGCGCCGTGCACCGTGGGCACCGACGTGTCCAGCAGATTCAGGCGGTCCAGTTCCCCCAGAATGGCCATGATGCCGCCGGCGCGGTGGACGTCCTCGACATGCACGTCGGCGACCGCCGGCGCCACCTTGCACAGGTTCGGCGTGGAGCGTGACAGCCGGTCGATGTCGGCCATGGTGAACGGCACCTCGCCCTCGCGGGCGGCCGCCAGCAGGTGCAGGACGGTGTTGGTGGAGCCGCCCATGGCGATGTCCAGGCGCATGGCGTTCTCGAACGCGGCGTGGCAGGCGATGTGGCGCGGCAGTGTCGAGGCGTCGTCCTGCTCGTACCACCGCCGGCAGAGGTCCACCACGCGGCGCCCGGCCTCCAGGAACAGCGCCTTGCGGCGGCCGTGGGTGGCCAGCATGGAGCCGTTGCCGGGCAGCGCGAGCCCCAGCGCCTCGGTCAGGCAGTTCATGGAGTTCGCGGTGAACATGCCCGAGCACGACCCGCAGGTGGGGCAGGCGGAGCGTTCGTAGGCGGCGACGGTCTCGTCGCTGTTGGCGTCGTCGGCCGCCTGCACCATGGCGTCGATCAGGTCCACGGCGTGGTCCTGGCCGTCCACCTCCACCTTGCCGGCCTCCATCGGTCCGCCGGAGACGAACACCGTGGGGATGTTCAGCCGCATGGCGGCCATCAGCATGCCGGGGGTGATCTTGTCGCAGTTGGAGATGCACACCAGCGCGTCGGCGCAGTGGGCGTTGACCATGTATTCGACGGCGTCGGCGATCAGCTCGCGGGACGGCAGGCTGTAGAGCATGCCGCCATGGCCCATGGCGATGCCGTCGTCCACGGCGATGGTGTTGAATTCCTTGGCGACGGCGCCGGCGGCCTCAATCTCGCGGCAGACCAGCTGCCCCAGATCCTTCAGGTGCACATGGCCGGGCACGAACTGCGTGAAGGAGTTGGCCACCGCGATGATCGGCTTGCCGAAGTCGGAGTCCGTCATGCCGGTGGCCCGCCACAGTCCCCGGGCTCCGGCCATGTTACGGCCATGCGTCGTGGTGCGCGAACGCAACTCAGGCATGATGATCCTCCCGTCTCGAGTTCGTGATGCCACTCTTACCTTAGGGGCGGGCCTCCACGATACCCTGAAAAGCGTGGCGCGACGGGTGTCGACGGCCGGGCCCGGCGACGCGGCTGGACCGGGCGCCCGACAGCCGCTAAACAGGTCCGCCCCGCCCCATCCTTCACCCTCGCGAGCCCAGGCGATGCCCTCTCATCCGTGCGTGTCCCGTGCCCGCGTCGCCCCCGCCGAGCCGGCCGGGTTCGCGACCGGCGACTCCGCCGACCATCCGCCGGCCGACCTCCCCCCCGATGTGTCCATCGTCGTGCCCATGTTCAACGAGGACGCATGCCTCGACGCCTTCCATCGGCGCACCACGGCGGCCATGGCGGCGCTGGGAGTCGAGTACGAGATCATCGCCGTCAGCGATGGGTCGACGGACGGCACCAACGCCCGCCTGGCGACGCTGGCCGCCGGCGATCCCCGTCTGAAACCGCGCTACCTGACGCGCAACACCGGGCAATGGGCGGCCATGTCGGCCGGCTTCCGGGTCGCGCGCGGCGCCCACGTGGTCGTCATGGACGCGGACCTTCAGAACCGGCCTGAGGATATCGCCACGCTGCTGGCGGCGGCCGAGGGCGGCGCGGACCTGGTTTCCGGTCGTCGCCAGGGCCGTCCCGAAAGCGCCGTCTGGCGGTTGTGGCCCAGCCGCGCGGCCAACGCCATGCTGCGCGCCACCACCGGCTGTCCGGCCCGCGACATGGGCGGTTTCAAGTGCCTGCGTGGCGACGTGGCCCGGCGCCTGCGCCTGCGTGCCGGCCAGCACCGCCTGTTGCCGGCGCTGGTGCATCTGATGGGCGGATCGGTGGTCGAGGTCGACGTGCACGCCGACGCCCGCTTCGCCGGGACCAGCAAGTACGGCCTGAACCGCGTCGTCGACGTGCTGTTCGACATCGTCATGCTGTGGTTCCAGGCCAGCTTCAAGGCCCGCCCCATCTACCTGTTCGGACGGATCAGCCTGGCGACCGTGCTGGTGGCCGGGGCGGTGCTGCTGTGGCTGGGCCTGGAGCGGATCATCGTCGGCACCCCCATCACCAGCCGGCCGCTGTTCTACGTGTCCATGGGCGTGGGCCTGGCGGCCATGATGCTGATGGGATTCGGCTTCGTGCTGGAGCTGCTGTCCGACACGCACGCGCGCGTCACCGGGCAGGATCCCTATATGGTGCGTGACCGTCCGCCCCGGAGGGTCGGCGACGCGATCGAGCGCGAGCGCGCCTGACCACACGGCGCGGCGCGAGAAGTCTTGGCCTTGGGTCGTTTCGGGATGCTATGGTTGTCAAAGGCTTGAAGCCTGACGTCCCATGAAGCCTGACGTGTCACGTGAGCAAGCCCCCCGGGAACAAGGATGACCCGCATGCTTGTGACCAGTCCCACGCCGCAGAACGCGGCTCTCTTCTTCGCATCCCGACAGCCGGCCGTCGCCAGATCGTCGGCCGGTGCCTCGGGGCCGACACCCGGATCGGCGACCCGCGCGGATCGCGCGCTGCCGTCCGACGACCTGATCGCCATGGTCGCGAAGGATGATCCGGATCGCGCGGACGCGATGCGCGAGCAGCAGGAGCATCTTCGGCAGGCCCAGGCGTGGCTCGACGCCAACCCGGCGCGCATCGACGAAGCCCGCAAGGAAGCCGCCCGACAGAAGATCGCCCGTATCAAGGCCGAGCTTCAGGCGCTGCGCATGATGGTCGCCACCAATCCCGAGGCCGCCGCCCGCCGGGCCGCCGCCCTGGCCCGGGACCTGGCGACCGCCGTTCGGGACTATGCCGGCGCGGGCGGGGGGGGAGGAGCGTCCGCCGCGTCCATGATGTCCCCGGGGTCCCCGGGCGGGGCGTCGGTCTCGGCGACCGCGCCGGTGACGGTCGGCGCCACCGACGGGGCGGGCGCGCCGCCGGCCGAGACCCAGGGCGCGCCCGTATCGGCGACGAGGGCCGGCGCGGAGACCGCCGCCGGCCCGGGGGGGGAGACGGCGCCGCCCCCGGTCGTCGCCGGCGACCAAGGACCGGAGACCGCCGCCGGCCCGGGGGGGATCGCATCTCCGCCCGAGACAGGGGGGCGTGGATCCGCCCGTGCTGAGGACGAGGCGTTCGCGCGCGATGCCCGGCACACGCTGGCCACCCTTCGGTCGATCATCAAGGCCGCGGAACGTGTCCTGGAGCGGACCGGCGATGGCGCCTCCTATGCTGTCCGGGACGCCGACGCCGCCGCGCGCGGCGCCAGGGCGGCGGTGACCGACGCCTTCGGTGCGGTAGGGGCGGACGGCGCCGTCAACCTCCTCGTCTAGCAGGCTGCGGACGGCATCAAAGTGAACCGCCCCGGGTTTGGCGGAGGCTGGTTGGTGTGAGTGCTCCGCCGCCATCGTGGCCTCCCGGAGGGCCTCATGATAGCGGGCTTCGGCCTCGGCGGGGGGTCTGTTTCCGATCGGTCCCAGCAGGCGGCGATGGTTGAACCACTCCACCCATTCCAGGGTGGCGCATTCGACGGCCTCGACGCCGGACCAGGAGCCGCGCGGGTTGATGACCTCGGCCTTGTAGAGGCCATTGACGGTCTCGGCCAGGGCGTTGTCGGTGCTGTCGCCGACACTGCCCACGGACGGTTTCACGCCGGCGTCGGTCAGGCGCTCGGTGTACGTCAGTGATAAGTACTGGACTCCCCGGTCGCTGTGGTGGATCAGGGCCCCGCCCGGGAACGGCCCGCAGGCATGCAGGGCCTGATCCAGGGCATCGAGGACAAGGGTCGTCATGGCGCGGGCCGAGCCCCGCCAGCCGACGATCCGGCGCGCGAAGGCGTCAATGACACAGGCGACATAGACAAACCCAAAGGCCGTCGCGACAAAGGTAAAGTTCACCACCCACAGCGCATCGGGGCGGGACGGTTGGACCTGGCGGTTGACATGGTCCTCGGGGCTCGGCGTGGCCGGATTGCTGATCGTCGTCTTGATCCGCTTGCCCCTTACCGCGCCCTGAAGAGCCATGTCCTTCATCAGGCGTTCCACCGTGCAGCGGGCCACCTCAATGCCGCCGCGTCGGACGCCGCGTGCACCGGCGACGCCGCGCGGTCCGCCTTGCGCACCCAGTTGCGCAGCGTCTCCGCCGAACACCCGAACGTCTCGGCGATCGACGTCAAAGCCGCCCCCTCAGAGTCAGCACCGTCGGGCGCATCCTCAAGCACCTGGCGGAAAAGGGGCTGACCCAGCGCTCGCCGTCCGCCCTGCGCGCCAAACACAAACGCACCTTCAAGGGCCGGCACGCCCAGCCATGGACGTATAAAGGATTACAAGGGCATCGCCGTCGGCGAGCGCATCCAGATCGACCACATGACCGTCACCAGGAACGGCCTCGTCTGCAAGCACTTCCAGGCTTGGGACCGCCGCTCGA
>NZ_JACIGK010000027.1 GCF_014197915.1 Roseospira visakhapatnamensis | reverse complement strand
ATCGTCCGAGATGAAGTTCGCCATCACCCGTTCCCGATGACCTGAAACCCGCTCCGATTCTATCCGAGACCGCCCAAATCCGACAGACTGCTAGAATCATATAGTTAATAGTGTCCTGAGGTAAGAGGGGCAAAACCCCGGGCACGCAGGTGCAGCATGCCATGATGTGAGCCCGAGAAACCGAGGCATTCTGCCACTTCTCTACCGCACAGATCCCACGTCTCCCACGTTTGCCCGGGGTTTTGCCCCTCTTACTGTCCTGATTGAATCCGAAGTTCGTCCAGCGCCAGCCAAGTGATGTAACGAACTTCGGATTCAGGACACGAGGGCCTATCGACACTCGGGGCGCGGCCCGCCTGGCGCCTGAGCGAGCGGCGACGCCTCGACGCAAGCCGGACTTGATCCCCTGATGGCCCCTGTGCTGTCTTGCGCGGCACGCGCAGGACAGCAGGCGGACCAACCACCATGCACACGGACACCCGTCAGGCCGACGACGACGCCCCGGCGCCGGAGCGGCCGCCGTTCCGGATCGAGGAAGCCATCGGCGCCGCCGCCATGGCGCTGATCTGCGTGATCAGCTTCGCCAACGTCGTGGTCCGTTACGCAACCAACGTGTCGTTCGCCTTCACCGAGGAGATCTCGGTGTTCCTGCTGGTGGTGCTGACCTTCGTCGGCGCCGCGCTGGCCTTCGCCAATCGCGACCATATCCGCATCACCGTGGTGGTGCAGCGTCTCGGCCCCCTGGGGCGGCGCCTGTGCGACGGCCTCACCCTGGCCGCCGGCACGCTGATGTTCGGGGCGCTGGTCTGGTTCGGCGCCGGGCTTACCTGGGACGAGTACGTCTACGGCGAGACCTCCCCGGCGCTGGGGTGGCCCACCTGGATCTACACCCTGTGGCTGCCGCTGCTGTGCGTGGCGGTGCTGGGGCGCCTCTGGGGACCGGTGCTGGCCGGCCTGCGGCGCCGCGGCCGCGCGGGAGACGCGCCGTGACCGCCAATCTGGTCCTGCTGGGCGGCTTCGTCGTGATGCTGCTGGCCGGCACCCCGATCGCCGTGGCGCTGGGCGTCTCGGGGCTGCTGGCCATCTTCGTCGGGCTGGACTGGTACGCGGTGGCCAACACCGCGACCATCGCCTACTCCAGCATCGCCAAGTATCCGCTGATCGCCATCCCGCTGTTCATCCTGACGGGCATGATCTTCGAGCGCTCGGGCGTGGCCGAGCGGCTGGTGCGGCTGGCCCAGGCGGTGGTGGGGCCGCGCCGGGGCGGGCTGGCGCTGGTGGCCATCCTGGTGTGCCTGATCATGGGCGGCATGTCGGGGTCCGGCCCGGCCGACGCCGCCGCCGTGGCCACGGTGATGATCCCCAGCATGATGAAGGCCGGCTACCCGCGCGCCTTCTCGGCCAGCATCATCGCCGCCTCGGCCTCCACGGCCATCCTGATCCCGCCCTCCATCGCCCTCATCATCTATTCCATCATGGTCCCCGGCGTGGACCTGCGCGCCCTGTTCGCCGCCGGTATCGGCCCGGGCCTGCTGGCCGGGCTGGCGGTGGCGCTGCCGGCCTGGTGGATCAGCCGCCGCCAGGGCTTCGGCACCGCCGAGGGCATCCGGCGTCCCCCCTTCTGGCCCAGCCTGCGCGCCGCCCTGCCCGGCCTGTTCGCGCCCGTCATCATCCTGGGCGGACTGCGCAGCGGCCTGTTCACGCCCACCGAGGCGGCGGCGGTGGCCGTGGCCTACGGCCTGTTCGTCGGGCTGGCGGTGCACCGCTCCATGGGACTGGCGGCGCTGTATCGCGTCCTGGCGGATTCGGCGGCGGTGTCGGCGGTGGTCATGCTGATCATCTCGCTGGCCGGCATCTTCGCCTGGGCCGGGACCACCCTGGGGGCCTTCGACACCGCCGCCGCGATGATCCTGTCGCTGTCGAACACGTCGGTCGTCGTGCTGCTGATGGTGATGATGGTTCTGCTGCTGGCGGGAATGGTGCTGGACGGCGTGTCCATCTACCTGATCACCCTGCCCCTGCTGACCCCCATCATGGTCAGCTTCGGCTGGAACCCCACCTGGTTCGGCGTGCTGATGGCCATGAACATCGCCGTCGGCCAGTTCACGCCACCGGTGGCCGTCAACCTGATGGTCACGGCGCGCATCGCCGGCGTCCCCATCGAGGCCACGGTGCGGTGGGTGGTGTGGCCCATCCTGGCGATGCTGATCGCCATGGGCCTGGTGATCGCCGTCCCGGAGATCGCCTTGTGGCTGCCCGAGGCACTCGGGTACCGGATCTAGGTGCCAGATCCGTTTCAGACGCGTCCATAGAGGGTTTGAAGGCCGCGCCGCCTTGACCGAGCCCCGGCGCGCCCGCTAGCTTGCCTGCCTGGGATGGACGTCTGAGTCGATCTCCCGCCCACGCCGTGTCATCGCCGATCCGCCCCGCGCCCAGCCTTCGCCCCGGTTTCCGCGCTCTCTCGCCGTGCGCGCCCCGTGTCCTTGTGCCGTCCACACGGCCCGTTGCCCACAGGAATCCCGTCGTGACCGCAGCTTCCGCCGCCGCCCCCCTCGATTTCCAATCGATGATCCTGGCCCTGCAATCCTATTGGGCCGGTCACGGCTGCGTCATCCTGCAACCCTACGACCTGGAGGTCGGCGCCGGCACCTTCCACCCGGCGACCACGCTGCGCGCCTTGGGTCCGGAGCCCTGGAACGCCGCCTACGCCCAGCCGTCGCGGCGGCCGACCGATGGCCGCTACGGCGAGAACCCGAACCGGCTGCAACACTATTACCAGTTCCAGGTGCTCATGAAGCCGTCGCCGGAACATGCCCAGGAGCTTTACCTGGACAGCGTGAGGGCGCTGGGCATCGACCCCCTGGCCCATGACATCCGCTTCGTGGAGGACGATTGGGAAAGCCCGACCCTGGGCGCCTGGGGCCTGGGCTGGGAGGTGTGGTGCGACGGCATGGAAGTGACACAGTTCACCTACTTCCAGCAGGTGGGCGGGTTCGACTGCGACCCGGTGGCCTTCGAACTGACCTACGGCCTGGAGCGCCTGGCCATGTACATCCAGGGCGTCGAGAACGTCTACGACCTGGATTTCAACGGCGCCGGCGTGACCTACGGCGACATCTTCCTTCAGGCCGAACGCGAGTTCTCGGCCCACAACTTCGAGCATGCCAACACGGATGCCCTGTTCCGCCACTTCCAGGACGCCGAGGCCGAGTGCACGGCCCTGTTGGCGGCCGGCCTGCCGCTGCCCGCCTATGACCAGTGCATGAAGGCCTCGCATCGGTTCAATCTGCTGGACGCGCGCGGCGTGATCTCGGTCACCGAGCGGGCCGCCTACATCGGCCGCGTGCGCGCGCTGGCCAAGGGCTGCGCCGAGGGCTGGCTGAGGAGCCGGGGCCATCTTCCCCCAAGCACCGCCGGGGGGGAGGGCTGAGCCATGGCCGAGTTGCTGATTGAACTGCTGTCCGAGGAAATCCCGGCCCGCATGCAACGGCGCGCCGCCGACGACCTGCGGCGCCTGGTGACCGAGGGTCTGACCAGGGCCGGCCTGACCTACGACGCGGCCACGGCCTTCGCCACGCCGCGCCGCCTCGCGCTGGCGGTGGACGGCCTGCCGCTGGCCCAGCCGGACACCCGCGAGGAGCGCAAGGGCCCCAAGGCCGACGCGCCGGAGAAGGCCGTTCAGGGGTTCCTCGGCTCGCTGGGCCTGACCCTGGACCAGGTGGAGCGGCGCGACACGCCCAAGGGACCGGTGCTGTTCGCGGTCATCGAGCACAAGGGCCGCACGACCGCCGAGGTGCTGCCGCGCCTGGTGGGCGAGGCCATCCTGGCGATGCCGTGGCCCAAGTCCATGCGCTGGTCGACCCATGCCCTGACCTGGGTCCGCCCCCTGCACGGCCTCCTGGCGGTGTTCGACGGTCAACCGCTGACCGGCGCCCTGGTCCTGGGCGCCACGCCCGGCGCGCGCGCCGACGGCACCGGCCCGGCCCAGCCGCCGGCCTTTCTGGACGATCCGTCGGCGGCCCCCGAGGGGACCGCCCTGCGCGCCTTCACGGCCGAAACCCGTGGCCACCGCTTCCTCGCCCCCACGCCTTTTGCGGTGCGGAATCTCAATGACTATCGCGAGCGGCTGGGCCACGCCTTCGTCATGCTGGATGGAGACGATCGCGCCCGCCTGATCGCCGACCGCGCCGACGCCTTGGCCCGAGGCGAGGGTCTGCGCGTACGCCCGGACCCCGGCCTGCTGGCCGAGGTCGCCGGGCTGGTGGAATGGCCCGAGGTGCTGATGGGGCACATCGACGACGCCTTCATGGACCTGCCGCCCGAGGTGCTGACCACCGCCATGCGCGGCCACCAGAAGTACTTCAGCCTGGAAACCGCCGACGGCGGCCTGGCGCCGCGCTTCATCGTGGTGTCCAACATGCCCGCCAAGGACGGCGGTGCCCGCATCGTCGCCGGCAACGAGCGGGTGTTGCGCGCCCGCCTGTCCGACGCCCGCTTCTTCTGGGACCAGGACCGCAAGCACCCCCTCGCCGCGCGCGTCGACCGGCTGCGCGCCCGCGTGTTCCATGCCCGCCTGGGCACGGACCACGACCGCATGGAGCGCCTGCGCGCCCTGGCCGCTCATCTGGCGCCCTTGATCCCGGGCGCCGATCCGGCGGCCTGCGATCGCGCCGCGTTGCTCTGCAAGGCCGACCTGACGACCGGCATGGTCGGCGAGTTCCCCGAGCTTCAGGGCCTGATGGGCCGCGACTACGCCACCCATGACGGCGAGTCGCCCGCCGTCGCCACGGCCATCGCCGAACACTACGCGCCCCAGGGACCGGCCGACGCCTGTCCGACGGCGCCGGTCTCGGTGGTGGTGGCCCTGGCCGACAAGATCGACACCCTGGTGGGCTTCTGGCTGATCGACGAGAAGCCCACCGGGTCGCGCGACCCCTTCGCGCTGCGCCGCGCCGCGCTGGGGGTCATCCGCCTGATCGTGGAAACCGGCGCCCGGGTACCGCTGCTGCCCGCCTTCCGGGCCGCGCGCGCCGCCTACCAGGCGCAGTCCATGGACCGTTCCGCCCCCGACTCGGCGCTTGACGACCTGCTCGTTTTCTTTGCCGACCGCCTCAAGGTGCACTTGCGCGAGCGGGGCGTGCGTCACGACCTGATCGCCGCCGTCTTCGCCCTGGGCGGCGAGGACGATCTGGTGCGTCTGCTGACCCGCGTGGAAGCCCTGGCCGCCTTCGTGGATAGCGCGGATGGCGCGAACCTGTTGACGGCCTACCGTCGTGCCACCAACATCGTTCGCATCGAGGAACGGAAAGACGGGGCCATCGACGATCAGGCCGGTCTCTCCGCCGACCTGCTGCGGAGCCCAGAGGAACAGGCCCTGGTGGCCGCCCTGGATCAGGCCATGGAGGCCACCGGGCGCGCCGTCGAGGCCGAACGGTTCGACTCAGCCATGGCGTCCCTGGCCCGCTTGCGGGCGCCCGTGGACGCCTTTTTCGACGCCGTGACGGTCAACGCGGATGACCCGTCCCTGCGACGCAACCGACTGCGCTTGCTGTCGCGTATTCAGATGGCCATGGGCCGCGTGGCCGATTTCTCCAAGATCGAGGGGTAAGGAACTATGTCCAAGTGGGTTTACTTCTTTGGAGACGGCCAGGCCGAGGGCCGCGCCGACATGAAGAATCTTCTGGGGGGCAAGGGCGCCAACCTGGCCGAGATGGCCAACCTGGGCATCCCGGTACCCGCCGGCTTCACCATCACGACCGAGGTCTGCACCTACTATTACGAAAACGGGGAGACCTACCCCAGTGACCTGCGCCAGCAGGTGATGGACTCCGTGAAGGCCATCGAGACCATCATGGGCGCCACCTTCGGCGACGCCGAGAACCCGTTGCTGGTCTCGGTCCGCTCCGGCGCGCGCACCTCCATGCCCGGCATGATGGACACGGTCCTGAACCTGGGCCTGAACGACACCACGGTGCAGGGCCTGATTGCCCGCTCCGGCGACGCCCGCTTCGCCTACGACAGCTACCGCCGCTTCGTCACCATGTATTCCGACGTGGTGCTGGGCGTGGACCACTATCATTTCGAGGAAATCCTGGAGGCCCACAAGGAAGACAAGGGCTACACCCTGGACACCGAGATGACCGCCGAGGACTGGAAGACCCTGGTGGGGATCTACAAGACCAAGGTCAAGGAGCAGCTGGGCAGCGAGTTCCCCGAGGATCCGGTGGAGCAGCTCTGGGGCGCCGTCGGCGCGGTGTTCGGCAGCTGGATGAACCAGCGCGCCAAGACCTACCGGCGCCTGCACAACATCCCGGGCCACTGGGGCACGGCCGTGAACGTCCAGGCCATGGTGTTCGGCAACATGGGCGAGGACTGCGCCACCGGCGTCTGCTTCACCCGCGACCCGTCCACCGGCGAGAATGCCTTCTACGGCGAGTACCTTGTCAACGCCCAGGGCGAGGACGTGGTGGCCGGCATCCGCACGCCGCAAAGCATCTCCATCGCCGGCCGCAAGAAGAGCGGCTCCGACCTGCCGTCGATGGAAGAGACCATGCCCCAGACCTACACGGAACTGGTGGGCATCCGCGACCGGCTGGAGAAGCACTACACCGACATGCAGGACATGGAGTTCACCATCCAGAAGGACAAGCTCTGGATGCTCCAGACCCGCAACGGCAAGCGCACCGCCGCCGCCGCCCTGAAGATCGCCGTGGACACCTGCAACGAGGGCCTGATCGACAAGGAAACAGCCATCATGCGGGTCGCCCCGGAGCAGCTGGACCAGCTCCTGCACCCGATGCTCGACCCCGACGCGCCGCGTAAGCTGCTGGCCCGGGGCCTGCCGGCCTCGCCCGGCGCCGCCTCCGGCCAGGTGGTGTTCACCGCCGACGAGGCCGAGGACTGGGTGCAGAAGGGCCACAAGGTCATCCTGGTGCGCGTCGAGACCTCGCCCGAGGACATCGGCGGCATGCACGTCTCCCAGGGCATCCTCACCACCCGGGGCGGCATGACCAGCCACGCCGCCGTGGTGGCGCGCGGCATGGGCGTGCCCTGCGTGGCCGGCGCCGGCGAGATCCGCGTGGACGCCAACGCCAAGACCATGACCGTCGGCGGCACGGTGGTGAAGGAAGGCGAGATCATCACCCTGGACGGCGCCAAGGGCGAGGTGTTCCTGGGCGAGGTGCCGACCCTGCAGCCGGAGCTGTCCGGCGACTTCGCCGACCTGATGGAGTGGGCCGACGCGGTGCGCCGCATGAAGGTGCGCGCCAACGCCGAGACGCCGGAGGACGCGGCCACCGCCCGCAAGTTCGGCGCCGAGGGGATCGGCCTGTGCCGCACCGAGCACATGTTCTTCGACCCCAAGCGCATCATCCACATCCGCCAGATGATCCTGGCCGAGGACGAGGCCGGCCGCCGCGCCGCGCTTGAACACCTGCTGCCCTATCAGCGCAAGGACTTCGTGGAGCTGTTCACCATCATGCAGGGGCTGCCCATCACGGTGCGCCTGCTGGATCCGCCGCTGCACGAGTTCCTGCCGCACACCGACTCCGAGGTCGGCGAGGTGGCCAAGTCCGCCGGCGTGGACGTGGCCGAGGTGAAGAGCCGCGTGTCCATGCTGCAGGAAGCCAACCCCATGCTCGGCCATCGCGGCTGCCGCCTGGGCATCTCCTACCCCGAGGTCTACGAGATGCAGGCCCGCGCCATCTTCGAGGCGGCGGTCGAGGTCTCCCAGACCAGCGGTCAGACGGTGCTGCCGGAGGTGATGATCCCGCTGGTCTCGTCGCGCCGGGAACTGGAGCTGCTGCGCGGCCTGGTGGACAAGGTGGCCAAGGAGACCTTCGCCACCAAGGGCACGGAGATCCCCTACCACGTCGGCACCATGATCGAACTGCCGCGCGCCTGCCTGCAGGCCGGGGTGATCGCCGAGGAGGCCGAGTTCTTCAGCTTCGGCACCAACGACCTGACCCAGACCACCCTGGGCATGTCGCGCGATGATTCGGCGCCGTTCCTGGAGGTGTATGCCCAGAAGGCCATCTATCCCCGCGATCCGTTCCAGTCCATCGACGTGGACGGCGTGGGCGAGATGGTCTCCATCGCCGCCGAGCGCGGCCGCGCCACCCGCCCGGGCATCAAGCTCGGCATCTGCGGCGAGCACGGCGGCGACCCGTCGTCCATCCAGTTCTGCGAGGGGGTCGGCCTGGACTACGTGTCCTGCTCGCCCTACCGCGTGCCCATCGCCCGCCTGGCCGCCGCGCAGTCGGTGCTGCTCAAGGGCCAGGGCGCCGAGGTGGACCGCTAGTGCGCTGATCCAGACAAAAGATGCAGTCCGCATTCTTTTGTCTGGATCGAAAGTGCACGAGAAACAACGTCTTGTGCAGCGACGTTTGCAGTCGAGGGGGATTCCCTTGAATGCGTCGCCGCACTAGAGTAGCCACACTCCCCACCCGCGTCGGTCTCGGCGCGGGCGGGGGGCCGGCATCGACAACGGCCCCGGAGGCATGCGCCGCCGGGGCCGTTTTTTTGGGCCATCGCGGAACAGCGGTATCGCCGACCGACCCCGTGCGCGCACCAAACGCTCGCCCTGGCACCGCTCCGTCTCACATGTACGGCCGCTGCCACACCAGCAAGGTAAACGTGTAGGCGGCCAGATACCCAAGCGGCACAATCTCCCACGCCCCATAGCGGCGCCGTGACGACCGCCACGACAACGTCGTGATCAGGTAGGCGAAGGCGGCGCCAAGCAGCAATATACCAAAGTGAATCAGAACACGAGGCATCCGATCCAAATCAGACAAGTCTTGTGGCGACAAAACAGTTCGCAAATCCTCAATGAAAAAGGCTACATGCAACCCCATAATCAACGGCATAAATGCAAGGTTCCCAAAGGGTACAAATAAAAACACTATCATGGTGACGATGATTTTCGCGATCGACGGCCGCAACAGCGCCGGCAACTCCGGCCACAGTCGCATTCCGTGGCGCAGCAGGAAAACAACGGTTGCCGCGAACACGAACGCCACCCCAAGCGTGAAGCCGCGCGGCAGCGCGAAGTCCGGAATAGCAACAATAGGCACAAAGACAATCCGGCTCACGCCGTACGACAGCGCCGTCAGGACCAGGGTCAGCAACGTATAAAACGCCCAGAGACCTTTATACCATGGAAACATGTTGCCCTCCACACGGTCAAATATATTGAAGAACAATCACAATAAAATCTTCATAACCTGATTTACAACACTAGATTCTTCCGCTGCATGTCTTATGCTTGCCTTGTCGGATCACCACTCTTTCCTTTGTCAGGATGAGCCCACGATACGCCGTCCATCCATAAGGCGCAACACCGGGAGAAACACCCAAATCACGAGGGAGACCGCCCATGACCGAAACGGGTCGCGGATCGGTCCAGATCTCGTGCCCGCAAGCGACCACGGCTCGCGAGCACGTCCGCCTTGCCCAGGCGACGGCGATCCGGACGGCGGGGCTCGACGTCGGCGCGCCCGGCCTGTAGGTGTAGGGACCATGGGTTGGGGACACGGCAGGCGAGCTCGCAGGAGGGAGATACCATGGTCGCGCGCGGCGGGGAAACGGTCCCGGCCTATCACCACGGTCGCGCCGGATGGGCCCTGGCCCGGCAGGCGCGTCTGGCGCGCCGGGTCCGGCATCCCCTGGGTCGTCCGGGGACATGGGGAGCACCGCTCGGGCCGCTGCTGGTGTATCTGCCGCTGGTGGCCTCCGGGACCCTGCCGTCCCCGCCCGACGGCCTTCCCGCCGTGGCCTACGCCGCCCTGGGGTACCTGACCTGGAGCCTGCTCATCGACGTCATCCTCGCGCCGGCCCGGGGCCTCGGCGCGCATCGCGCCGATGTGCACGCGCCGCCGGCGGCGGTGCTGGCCGGCCTGCTGGAGGCGGCGGAGCGCAGCGGGGCACGCGGGGTCGTCCTGCTGCCGCTGGCCTGGGCCGTGGCCGGCGGCCTGGACCCGCCGGGCCTGCTGGCCGCGCTGGCGCTGCTGCCGCTGGCCCTGGCGCTCGCGCTTGGCCTTGGCCTCGCGCTGGCGGTGTGGGCGGTGCCCTGGCCCGACCTGACCACGGGCGCGGCCACCACCCTGCGGCTGACCCTGCTGCCGGGCCTGGTGCTGTTCCCCCTGCCGGACGCGTCCTGGGCCTGGGCGGTGACGGTGCTCAATCCCCTGGCGCTGTGGACCGACGTGCTGCGGAGCATGGCCGCGCACGGCGCGGTGCCGGCCGGGCTGGGCCTGGCGCTCACCGCCTGGAGCCTGGGCGGCGTGGCGCTGGCGCTGGTGACCGGGCGCGCCTTCGTCCGTCTGGCGCCGCGCCTGCGGGAGATGGCCCCGTGACGACGGCCGATCCCGCCGCCCTGTTGACCCTGCGGGATGTCAGCCGGCGTTTCGCCGCGACCCCGACCCGCGATCGCCGCGCCTGGGGGCGGCAGGTGCTGCGGGTCCTGGCCGGCGGCGACCCGGCGCCGCTGGCGGAAGGGCCGGGCGTGGTCACGGCACTGGAGGACGTGTCCCTGATCGTGCGGCGCGGCGAGGCCGTGGGCGTGGTGGGGCTGAACGGCGCCGGCAAGACCACGCTGCTGCGGGTGGCGGCTGGGCATCTGGCGATGGACGCCGGCACGGTCCATCGGCGCGGACGGCTGGCGACGCTCATGGACCTGACGGCCGGCCTGGCCCCGCATCTGAGCGGACACGCCTGCATCGCCACCGTCGGCGCGCTGCTGGGGCGGGACCGGCGGGCGATGGCCGCCGCCGCGCCGGCCATCGCCGCCTTCAGTGGTCTGGGAGACGCCCTTGAGCGGCCCGTCGGCGGCTATTCCAGCGGCATGGCCCTGCGCCTGGGGTTCGCCATCGCCGCCCACTGCGATCCCGACCTGCTGCTGGTGGACGAGGTGCTGTCGGTGGGCGACTTCCCGTTCCGGCAAAAGTGCCTCGCGCGCATGATGGTGGTGCGGGAGCGGGCGGCCATCCTGCTGGTCTCGCACAATCTCGCCGAGGTGGCCCGGTTCTGCGACCGCGTGGTGGTGCTGGACCGGGGGCGCGTGGCCTTCGACGGCGCCACCGAGACGGGGCTGTCGGTGTACCGGACACTGGCGGAGGGCGCGGACGCGTCCAGCCCGGCCGGCACCCCGTCGTCTCTGGCCGGGCCGGCGGCGGACGGCCCCCCGGCCTTCCTGCGCCCGTTTCACCGCGACGCGGCGCGGGTGGGGCCCCTTGATCTGACCTGGACGGATGGCAGCGGGGCGGCGGTGGACACGCGGCCCTTCGGCGCGCCCCTGGGCCTGCGGCTACGGGCGCCGCTGCGCGCGCCGGCGCGGGCGCTGTTCGTCGGCGTGCCGCTCTATGCCGCCGACGGCACCCGGGTGAGCGGCCTGGCCAGCGACCTGACGGACGCGCCCCTGTCCGCCGACGCCGGCCAGACGGTCACGGTCCGCCTGACGCTGCCGGCACCGCGCCTCAACCCGGGCCTCTGGCATGGCGTGGCGGTGCTGCACGACGGGCCGGGCACGCTGGCCCGCCAGCCGCTGCCGCCGCTGCGCGTCACCGGCGGCCCCAGCCGGCACTGGGGGCACTGGACCCCGGAGGCGCGGTGGTCCCTGTCGGTGTCCGAGTGACGGCGCGTCTCACTCGTCCGCCGCCAGGGCCATCTTCTCCCGCCGGCGCCGCACCGAGGACGGAATGCGCATGGCCTCGCGATACTTGGCGACGGTGCGCCGGGCGATGTCCACGCCCTCGGCCCGCAACAGGGTCACCAGGCGGTCGTCGGACAACACCGCCGCCGCCGGCTCGGCATCGATCAGGGCCTTGATGCGGAAGCGCACGGCCTCCGCCGAATGGGCCTCGCCGCCGGCGCTGCTGTTGATGGCCTGGGTGAAGAAGTACTTCAGCTCGAACAGGCCCCGGGGCGTGGCGATGTACTTGTTGCTGGTCACCCGGCTGACCGTGCTTTCGTGCATGCCGATGGCGCCGGCCACGTCGCGCAGGATCAAGGGGCGCAGGTGCTGGATGCCATGGGCGAGGAAGGCGTCCTGCTGGCGCACGATCTCGGTGGCCACCTTGAGGATGGTGGTGGCGCGCTGGTCGAGGGCCTTGACCAGCCAGTTGGCGGTCTGCAGCGAGTCCGTCAGGTAGCCCCGCGCCGCCTTGTCGCCGGCGGTGGCCCGGTTGACCCGGGCCAGGTAGCGACGGTTGACCAGTACCCGGGGCAGGGTCTCGCCGTTCAGTTCCAGGATCCAGCCGCCCTCCGGGTTGGCGCGCATGAGGATATCGGGCACCACGGTCTGGATGGGCTCGCCATCGAAGCGCAGCGCCGGCTTGGGGTCGAGGGCGCGCACCTCGGCGACCATGTCGCGCAGGTCCTCGGCATCGACGCCGCACACCTCCAGGAGGCCCGCCATGTCGCGGCGGCCGAGCATCTCCAGGTTGTCCAGCAGGGCCTGCATGGCCGGATCCAGCCGGTCGCGGTCGGCCAGTTGCAGGGCCAGGCATTCCCGCAGCGAGCGGGCGAACAGCCCGGGCGGGTCGAGCGCCTGCAGGCGGGCCAGCACCCGCTCGACGCGCGGCAGCGGGGCGCCGAGGGTCGTGGCCACCTCCTCCAGCGGCGTCGTGAGATAGCCGCAAGGGTCCAGCAGCCCCAGGAGATAGGTGCCGATCAGCCGGTCCGCCGAGTCGGGAAGGTCCACGGCGATCTGCTCGGCGAGGTGATCGCGCAACGTGCGGCGGTCTCCCAGGGTCTCCTCAAGGCCGCGCTCGTCCCCCTCGAAGCCGTGCCCTCCGCCCCCCGGGCCGGCGCTGCCCCAACTGCTGGCCGACAGCCCCAGGGCATCCAGTCCGGAGCCGTCGCCGTTGGGCCCCACCATGTCGCCGGCCCCGGCCTCGTCGCGATCGGTGTTGTAGTCCTGGTCCAGCGACGGCGCGCCGGCCTCGTCGCCACCGACCGTGTCGAGGATCGCGGTCTCGCCGGCGTCGGCGCGCGTGTCCTCGCGCTCCGCCGGGGCCTCGAAGGCGGCGCGATCGTCCCGCTCCAGCAGCGGGTTGCGTTCCAGTTCCTGCTCGACGTAGGCGCTCAGGTCCAGGTTCGACAGTTGCAGCAGCTTGATCGCCTGCTGCAATTGCGGCGTCATCACCAGGGCCTGGGTCTGCCGGAGATCGAGCCGTGGTGCGAGCGGCATGCGGTGCGAGGACCTCCGCTGGATGGTTACAGGCTGAACCGGTCTCCCAGGTACACCCGACGGACGCCCTCATGGGCGACGATCTCCGAAGGGTGTCCCTCCATCATAACCCGACCTTCATGAAGAATGTAGGCGCGGTCCACAATATCCAAGGTCTCGCGCACGTTGTGGTCGGTGATGAGAACGCCCAGCCCCCGATGCTTGAGGTGGGCGACCAGGTCGCGGATGTCGCCGACGGCGATCGGGTCGATGCCGGCCAGGGGCTCGTCCAGCAGGATGAACCCGGGGTGCGTCGCCAGGGCGCGCGCGATCTCCACCCGGCGCCGCTCGCCGCCGGACAGCGCCAGGGCGGCGCTGTTGCGCAAGTGGCTGATGGAGAACTCCGAGAGCAGATTGGCGAGGATGTCCTCGCGCACGCCGCGATTGCGCTCCACCAGTTCCAGGACCGCGCGGATGTTGCCCTCCACCGTCAGGCCCCGGAAAATGGACGCCTCCTGCGGCAGGTAGCCGATCCCCATGCGGGCGCGCCGATACATGGGCAGGGCGGTGATGTCCTCGCCGTCCAGCAGGATGTTCCCGGCGTCCGGCACCACCAGGCCGGTCATGCAGTAGAAACAGGTCGTCTTGCCGGCCCCGTTGGGTCCCAGCAGGCCGACCGCCTCGCCCCGGCGCACGCTGATGTTCACGGCGTCCAGCACCGGCCGCTGGCGATAGCGCTTGCCCAGCGCCCGCGCGGCCAGGCCCGCCTGGGGAACCGGGGGCTCCGTCGCGGCGTTGTCGTCCAGGTACCGGTCCACCGTGCCTTCCAAGGGCTGATCTCCCGCGCCGCTGATCAGGGCCTGCCGTCGCCCGCGCCGTCGTCGACGTCGGGGCGCGAGGGCGCGATCAGGGCCCGCGCCCGGCCGTCGCCGGCACCACCCTGCAGGGTACTGACCCCGGTGTTCAGGTTCATGACGGCCCGCTCGCCCGCGAACTGATCGGTCTCGGTGGAAATGGTGACCCCGCCGACCACGGTGGCGATCCCGGCCGGCACGTCATAGACTGCCCGGTCGCCGCGAACAACCTCCTTCGCGGTGGTGATCATCACCTCGCCGAACCCCTCCATGCGCTCCAGGTCGCCGGTGGCCCCGGCCGGTCCGGCGGCGGCGCTGGACGCGGCATCCGGCGCGTCCGTCGCGGCGGCCTCGCCGAAGTATCCGGTCAGCACGTCGGCGCGGATGACATCGCCGTTGGCACGGCGCGCCAGGGCATCGCCCCGGGCCACGGCCATGCGCTTGGCGCCCCAGTACTCCAGGCTTTCCATGGCGGTGACCACCTCGGTCGGGGTCTTCAGGCGCAGGTCGCCGCCGCGCACCACCAGGACATCCTTGTCCACCTCATAGATGGCCACGCCGCCGGTGACCGTCTGGTCGGGGGTGACGATGCGGGCATTGCCCCGCGCCTCCATGCGCCAGACCTCGGTCGCGCCCTCGGGCGTCTCGCGGTAGTGGGCCACGAGCACGTCACCGTAGACCCGGTCGTCGCCCTGCACCGCCTCGGCGTTGCCCCGGGCGATGTAGAGCTTTTCGTCGCGGCGCCACTCGATGCCCTCGTCCGAGGTCACCTCGATGGGCGCGTCGCCGCCTTCGCTCAGCGCGGCGGTCTGCGCCATCGCCGGCGCCGAAGCCCCGGCGAGCCCCAAGGCGACGGCGAGGACGGCAAAGACGGCGCGCGCCGGCAGGACGCCCCGAGAGGCACGGCCGGCCTCGGCGCGGCCGGACGGCGCGGACGGACCGGGAGGCACCGGGATCATGGCGCGATCCCCCCGCCGTCGGCCCGCAACACCATCCTGGCCCGGCCGGTGAAGTGGACCACGGCGCCGCCGTCCACCAGTTCGAAGCCCTCGGACCGGATGGTGCCGTCCGGCCCCTGGCCGCTCACCGGCTGGTCGCCGTGGGCGGCGCTGGTCAGCAGGTCCACGTGCGCCTGGTCCGTCTGAAACTCGAACCCGTCGTCTCTGTAAAGGATCACGTCTCCGCTCAAGTCCAAGGTTCGCTCCAGTTTCGAATAGACGCCGGTCCGGCCGTTCAAGGCGATCCAGCGGCCCTCCCGCAGCAGGATGTCCCCCTGCGGCCGCATCAGGTCCACGCGGTCGGGGTTGTCGGCCCCTTCCACGGCCGACGCGGCGATCAGGGTGTAGGGCTGCTCCTTATCGTCCAGGCCATGAAAACGCGGATTGACCAGCGTACGGGGATCGGTCTCGCGCGGATCCAGTTGCGCGAAACCGACCATGAAGCTCTCCGTCCGCGCCGCGATCTGCGGCCATGCGAGCATCGTCCCGAAGATGGCGGCGGCCAGTCCGGGCAGCAGGATCTTCATCAGGGTGACGAACCGGGAGTAGCCCCGCGTCGCCCCGGGTTCGGTCGGGGTCACGCCCCCGCGTCGCCCGCCACGTCCATGCGGCCCGCCCGGCGCCGGTGTTGACGCCGGCACCGGTGCGTCCAGGGAAACGCCCGTGCGGCCTCGATCGGGTCGATCCACTACCATCTTGGGGTCATCACCACTGTGGTACCCTTTGGCACCCTTGGGCCCGTGCCCGTCCATGCCCGCATGGCCCGTCGTCCATGGTCCATGGACCGTGGCCGGGGCCTCCGCCGGCGGGCATCGCGACTCGCGGGCCGGACCATCGGACCACGCCCGGACCGGCGACGCGCGCCGGTGCCCTGAAGCGGACGGGCCAACGCCGGGCGCCCCCACCGGACGCCGCCGCGCCGACCAATCTTGATCTAAGCCAGGCCCGCCCGCAACAGGTCGTGCATGTGCAGCACGCCGACCGGTTTCCCATCGTCCACCACGAACACGGCCATGAACGGGCGGTCGCTGGCATTCATCAGGTGCAGGGCCTCCACCGCCAGCGTCGTCGAGGTCACGGTCCGGGGCGACGCCGTCATGATGGCGGCCGACGGCCGGGACAGCAGGCCATCGGCCATGTGCCGCCGCAGGTCGCCGTCGGTGATGATGCCGATCAGCGCACCGGTGTCGTCGAGGATGCCAACACAGCCGAATCCCTTGCTGGAGATCTCGATGAGGGCGCGCGACATGGGGGTATCGGCCGTCACCAGCGGCAGGCGCGCGCCGGTGTGCATCAGGTCGGCCACCCGCAACAGCGCCCGCCCCAACTGGCCGCCGGGGTGGAACACCTGAAAGTCCCGGGCCGAGAAGCCCCGCGCTTCCAGCAGCGCCACCGCCAGGGCATCACCCAGGGCCAGCATCATGGTCGTGGACGTGGTCGGCGCCAGGCCCAGGGGACAGGCCTCGCGATGCGGCGGCAGCACCAGGGCGACGTCGCTGGACTGGGCCAGGGCGCCCTCGGCGCGGCTGGTCAAGCCAATCAGGCCGATTCCGAAGCGGCGGGTGTAGGCAATCATATCGTTCAACTCGGGCGTATCGCCGGAGTTGGACAGGGCCAGGACCACATCGTCACGGCAGACCATGCCCAGGTCGCCGTGACTGGCCTCGGCCGGGTGGACGTACTGCGCCAGGGTGCCGGTCGAGGCCAGCGTGGCCGCGATCTTGCGGCCGACGTGCCCGCTCTTGCCCATGCCGGTGACGGTGACCCGGCCCTTGCATCCCTGGATCAGCGACACGGCCGCGCCGAGCGGCGGCCCCACGGACTCGGCAAGGTGGGCCAGGGCCTCGCTTTCGGCGCGGAGCACGCGCCGGGCGACATCCAGGATATCGGTCGCGGTCGCGGACGCGACCTCGGATGACACGGCGCGGGCCGCGCTTGTCTTCGATGAAAGAACGGGGGACGTCATGATGCGGGGTGCTTTTCCTGTGAACGCCGGGCGCCCGGGCCGCAGCCCGCCCTTGTGCCTGAGCCGCCCTCGATATCACGGATGGGCGGCCGCTGAAAACGCCCTGGGACCACGCTGACCCGCCCCGGGTTTGCCGGAGGCAGGATTGTTTGAGTCCTATGCCGCCCGTTCGACCTCCCGCAGAGCCTGATAGTAGCGGGTCTCGGCTTCGGCGGGCGGTATGTTTCCGATCGGTCCCAGAAGCCGGCGGGCGTTGAACCAGTCGACCCAGTCCAGGGTGGCGAACGCCACGGCCTGCACGCTGGGCCAGGATGGCCGGCGGAGCGGTCCGTTTCGGATGCATGCAAAAATGCGGGTCCCTCACCCATTGTTAACCCGACTGCGGAATCCTGGTGCGGCACCGGACAGCCGGGCGCCCCATGGTCTGGGCCATGGGGTGGTCGGTCTGGCATGATCCGGAGCACCGCCCCCGCAGAATGCGGAGAAGCTTGGTCATGGCTGTTGCCTGCCCTTTCCTTGACGAGACGGATGTCCTGGTGACCGGTGGCACGGGCTTGGGAGGGTCGGCCGTGGTGCGCCACCTGCTGGACGCCGCGCCCGGGGTGCGGGTTCGGGTGCCGCATCGGGGCGAGGACGGGGCCTTCCTCGACGATCCCAGGGTGACCTATGTCCGCGCCGATCTGACCGACCCCGACGCGGCGCGGGCGGTGGCCGACGGCTGCCGGACGGCGGTTCTGGCGGCCGCGCGCACCGGCGGCGCCGCCGACATGACCGCGCGGCCGTGGGAGCAGGCGCGCCACGCCGTGGCCCTGGACATGGCGGCGTTCGAGGCGCTGGCGGCCCACGACGTGGAACGCCTCGTCTACGTCAGCACCGCCACCGTGTACGCCGACGACGCGGGCGCGCTGTCCGAGGACGACCTGGACCTGAACCGGGATCCGGCCCCCGCGCATTTTGGCATCGCCTGGGCCAAGCGCTACGGCGAGAGTCTGGCGCGCCTGTGGCGCCGGACCACCGGACACCCCTGTTGCGTGCTGCGGCTGGCCAATATCTACGGCCCGCACGCCCGCTTCGATCCCCAGCGCAGCAACTTCGTCGCCGCCCTGGTGCGCAAGGCCGTGGAGCGCCAGGATCCGTTCGTGATCTGGGGCGCGCCGGAAGTCAGCCGCGACATCCTGCATGTGGACGACTTCGCCCGCGCGGTGGTGGCCCTGCTGGGCCGCGAGCACTGGCGCGACCTGGAGACCGACGCCGACGCGCGTCAGGGCGCCCTGGTGCTCAACATCGGCGCCGGCCGCACGGTCACCGTCGGCGAGGTGGCCGCCTGGGCCTGCCGGGCCGCCGGCCATGCCCCCGGCCGCATCGTCCACCAGGGCCAGGCGCCCACCACGCTCGGCCATCGGCGTCTTGACTGCGGCCGCGCCGAGCGGCTGCTGGGCTGGCGGGCCGAGATCTCTCCCGAGGACGGCATCGGCCGCACGGTGGCCTGGTGGCGCGACAACCAACGGACATGGACACGATGAAGACACAGCAACACGACGCCATTGTCCTGTCGAGCCAGGACGAGAAGAACGCGCAGGGCCTGCTGACGGGCATGGTGAAGGACACGCCCCTGCCGGACGATGAGCTTCTCGCCAACCTCGGTCTCTATCTGACGTCCAAGTCCCTGTCCCGCATCCTGTTCTTCCACGAAATCTATCGCCGCATCCTGAACACCCACGGCGTGATCATGGAGTTCGGCGTGCGCTGGGGGCAGACCCTGTCCCTGATGGCCGCCCTGCGCGGCATCTACGAGCCCTTCAACCGCCACCGCAAGATCATCGGCTTCGACACCTTCGCCGGCTTCAAGGGCGTGTCGGACGAGGACGGCGCGACCTCGCGCACCGCCGACGGCTCGTTCTCGGTGCCCGAGGGCTACGAGGATGCCCTGGCGCGCGTCCTGGCCTGCCAGGAGGCCCTCAACCCGATCTCCCACCTGCGCAAGTTCGAGCTTGTGAAGGGCGACGCCCTGGAGACGGTACCTCGCTACCTGGCCGATCATCCGGAAACGCTGGTGTCGCTCGCGGTGTTCGATTTCGACATCTACAAACCCACCAGGGCCGCCCTGGAGGCCATCCGCCCGCACCTGTTCAAGGGCAGCGTCCTGGTGTTCGACGAACTGTGCGACGACATCTTCCCGGGCGAGACCGTGGCCGTGCGCGAGGTGCTCGGGTTCGACAGCCTGCGGGTCGAGCGCCTTCCCATCACCGCCCGCGTCTCCTTTGTGGTGATCGAATGACCCCGAACCCCACCGCCCTGCGGGCCGAGATCCTGCGCATCGCGCACGACAGCGGCCATGGCCATGTGCCCACCTGCTTTTCCATCGTCGAGATGCTGTGCGCCGTCTACGGTGTCATGCGCCACGACCCGGCCCGCCCGGAGTGGGACGGCCGCGATCTGTTCGTGCTGTCCAAGGGGCACGCGTCGCTGGCCCACTACGTGGTGCTGGGGGCGCTGGGGTACTACGATCCCGGCCCCGTGGCCCGCTTCGGCAACCGCGGCACCATGTTCGGCTGCCACGCCGACCGCCTGAAGGTGCCGGGGGTGGAGGTCTCCACGGGCTCGCTGGGCCATGGGATCGGCCTGGCGACGGGGATGGCCCTGGCCGAGAAGATCCTCGGCACCGACCGGCGGGTGTACACCCTGGTCGGCGACGGCGAGTCCAACGAGGGCACGGTGTGGGAGGCGGTCATGGTGGCCGTCGATCGCGGCCTGGACAACCTCACCCTCCTCTACGACGACAACCGCTCCCAGGGACGCGCGCTGCAGATCCCCAACCCGGCGGAGCGGCTGGCGGCCTTCGGCTGCGACACCGTCGGCGTGGACGGCCACGACGTGGCGGCCCTGACCCAGGCGCTGACGCGCCCGGCCCGGGGCGTGCGGGCGGTGGTCGCGCGCACCGTCAAGGGCAAGGGCTGCCGCACCCTGGAGGACAACATGTACGAGTGGCACCGCAAGTCCCCGGACGCGGAGACCCTGGCCAAGCTTCTGGAGGAACTTCATGCGCCGGCAGTTTAGGGACACGGTCGGCGCCCTCGCCGCCGAGGACGAGCGCGTCGTGGTGATTCTGGGCGACGTCAGCGTCTACCAGTTCTTCGCCTTCAAGCAGGCCCATCCGACCCGTTTCCACAACATGGGCATCTGCGAACCGACGCTGATCAGCGTCACCGCCGGGATGAGCGCCCGGGGCCTGCACCCCTTCGTGCACACCATCGCCCCCTTCCTGACCGAGCGCTGTTTCGAGCAGATCAAGCTGGACATGGGCTACAACCGCTTCGGCGGCAACATCGTCACCTGTGGCGCGTCCTTCGACTACGCCTGGGACGGGGCCACCCATCACGCCTACTACGACCTGCCTCTGTTGCGGCTGATCCCAGGGATGGAGGTGATCCAGCCGGGGTCGGAGCACGAGGTGGACGTGCTGATGCGCAGTCAGTACGCCAACGGCCGGCCCACGTATTTCCGCCTGTCCGACCATCCGCACGACCTGGACCTGGGGCCGGTGCGCTTCGGCGAGGCCCTGGTGCTGCGCGACGAGGGCGCGCCAGTCACCGTGATGACCGCCGGGCCGCTGGTCGCCACCGTGCTGGAGGGCTGCCGGGACCTGTCGGTCAACCTGGTCACCCACCACACCCTGAAGCCCATCGACCGCGCCACCGTCGCCCGCTTCCGCGACACGGCGATCCTGGTGGTGCACGACGGGCACGGCCTGCGCGAGGCCATCAACGAGGTGGGCGGCCTGCGCACCGCCTATCACGGCCTGGAGGACGATTTCGTGGGCGGCTACGGCACGGTGCACGATGTCCGCGCCGCCCTGGGCCTGGATCCCGCCGGCATCCGGGCGGCGGTCACCCGTTTTGCCGAGGAGATGTCATGACCACCGGCTCAGACTTCCACCGCGACCGCCGCGTTCTGGTGCTGGGCGGCACCGGCTTCGTCGGCACCCACATGGTCGAGGCCCTGCTGGCCGCCGGCGCCCGGGTGCGTATCACCGTCCACCGGCGGCCGCCCATCGTCACCGATCCGCGCGTCGAGACGGTCCAGGCCGACCTGACCGACGTGGACCAGGCCGTCGCCGCCATGGACGGCATCCAGGATGTGTACCACTGCGCGGGGGCGGTGTCGGCGGCCGGGGTGACGGTCCACGATCCGATGGGACCGATCGCCGACAACGTGGTGCTGACGGCGCGCGTGCTCCAGGCCGCCTGGCGGGCCGAGGTGGACCGCATCCAGGTGTTCAGCTCGTCCACCGCCTATCCGGCGACCGAGCATCCGGTGCACGAGGACGAACTGTGGGACGGTCCCGTGCATCCGGTCTACTTCGGCTATGGCTGGATGCGCCGCTACATCGAGCGCATGGCCGAGTTCCTGGCGGAGCGCTCCAAGACCAAGGTGGCGCTGGTGCGGCCCACCGCCATCTACGGTCCCCACGACAACTTCGATCCCAAGACCAGCCACGTGATCCCGGCCCTGATCCGCCGGGCGCTGGATCGCGAGGCCCCGTTCGTGGTGTGGGGCAGCGGCGAGGAGATGCGCGACTTCCTGCACGTGAAGGACATGATCGCCGGCTGCCTGCTGATGATGGAGAAGCATGCCACCTGCGAGCCGGTGAACATCGGCCTGGGCACGGTGGTGACCATCCGCGACGTGGTCCAGGCCATCCTGGCGGCGGCCGACTACGCCGACGCCGACGTCCAGTACGACGCCTCCAAGCCAACCACCATCCCCCGCCGGCTGGTGGACGTCGGCCGCGCCCGCGCGGTGCTCGGCTTCCAGCCGACCTACGACCTGGCCACGGGGCTGAAGGACACCGTGGACTGGTACCGCGCGACCCTGGCAGGATAGAACCCATGCGTGTCTTGATCACCGGCATCACCGGCATGGTCGGCAGCCACCTCGCCGACTACATCCTTGGTCATCATCCCGGCGTGGAGATCCACGGGCTGGTGCGCTGGCGCAGCCCCATCGACAACATCGCCCACCTGACGGGACGGGTGACCCTGCACCAGGGGGACCTGCGCGACCTGACCTCGCTGATCACCGTCATGAAGGCGGCGCGTCCAGACCGGGTGTTTCATCTGGCGGCCCAGTCCTACGTGGTGACCAGCTTCACCGCGCCGGCGGACACGCTGCACACCAACGTCATCGGCACCACCAATCTGATGGACGCGGTGCGCTGGGCCGACCTGGACCCGCGCATTCACATCTGTTCGTCGTCGGAGGTCTACGGCCAGGTGACCGCCGACGAGGTGCCCATCCGCGAGACCAACCCGCTGCGCCCGGCCAGCCCCTACGCGGTGTCCAAGGTCGGCGAGGACATGATGGCCTTGCAGTACTTCCTGTCCTACGGCCTGAAGACCCTGCGCACGCGCATGTTCACCCACACCGGGCCGCGCCGGGGCGACGTGTTCGCCGAAAGCACCTTCGCCAAGCAGATCGCCGAGATCGAGGCCGGCCGGCGGCCCAACCCGGTCCAGGTCGGCAACCTGGACAGCGTGCGCACCCTGGCCGACGTGCGCGACGCGGCGCGCGCCTACTGGCTTCTGCTGGAGAAGGGCACGCCGGGCGAGGTCTACAACATCGGCGGCGACCGCACCCTGACGGTGGGCGAGATCCTGGAGATCCTCAAGGGCTTCGCCACCTGCCCGATCGAACACGCGGTGGATCCGGCGCGCCTGCGCCCCTCCGACGTAACCCTGCAGATCCCCGACACCAGCCGCTTCCGCGAGGCCACCGGATGGTGTCCCGAGATCCCGCCCGAGGACACGTTGCGGGACCTTCTTGCCTACCAGCGCAACCGGATATCCAGATCATGACGCATGTCGTGTCACGCACGCCGTTCCGCGTCTCGTTCTTCGGCGGCGGAACGGATTATCCCGCCTGGTACCGGCGCGAGGGCGGGGCCGTGCTGTCCACCGCCGTGGACAAGTACTGCTACATCAGTTGCCGCTACCTGCCGCCGTTCTTTCCCGATGCCTATCGGGTCGTCTGGGCGCATATCGAGACCGTGTCCAGCATCTCGGAAATCCTGCATCCGGCGGTCCGCGAGGGCCTGCGCATGCTGGAGTTCGAGGGCGGCCGGGGCGTGGAGGTGATCTACCAGGGCGACCTGCCCGCGCGCACCGGCATGGGCTCGTCCTCCGCCTTCGCCGTGGGGCTGATCCATGCCCTGTCGGCGCTGCATGGCGCCAGGCCCGACAAGCCGACCCTCTACCGCCGGGCCATCGAACTGGAACAGGACTGGCTACAGGACAGCGTCGGCTCCCAGGACCAGGTGGCGGCGGCCGTCGGCGGCATGAACGTGATCCGCTTCGGCACCGACGGGGGCATCGACGTGGAGCCATTGGCCCTGCCCCCGGCGCGGTTCGAGGCCCTGCGCGACCGGCTGATGATGTTCTACACCGGCCGCACCCGGCTGGCCTCCAACCTGGCGGCCCAGGTGGTGCGGAACATGGACCAGCGGACGGCCCACCTGCGGCGCATGCGGGCCATGGTGGATCAGGCGGCCGGCATCCTGACGGGCGACGGCGACCTGGACGACTTCGGCCGCATGCTTGACGAGACCTGGCGCCTGAAACGGGAGTTGAGCGAGGGCATCGCCAACGAGACCATCGACGACATCTACGCGCGCGGCCTGGCCGCCGGGGCGCTGGGCGGAAAGCTGCTGGGGGCGGGGTCGTCCGGCTTCATGCTGTTCCATGTCCCGCCCGACCGTCACGAGGCCGTGTGCCAGGCGCTGTCCGACCTGATGGCCGTGCCCTTCGGCCTGGACACCCAGGGCAGCACCCTCCTCTACAACGCGGCGGACGACGGCCGGTGACCAGGTCCCGCCCCCTCCTGTCCACGCCCTGGTTTCAGGTGGAGGCGGTGCCGTGGCGCGGCGAGGACTGGTACCGGGTGGTGGCGCCCGACGGGGTGCTGATCCTGGCGCGGACCACCGACGGACGCCTGGCCATGGTGCGTCAGTGGCGCCCGGCGCGCGAGCGCATGAGCCTGGAGATCCCCGCCGGGGCCATCGACCCGGGCGAGACGCCCGAACAGGCGGCGCGCCGCGAACTGCTGGAGGAAACCGGACTGGGCGGCGGCACGTGGCACGCGCTCGGGGTCGGCGGACTGGCCATCGACCGCGACACCATGCGCCTGCATGTGTTCCTCGCGCTGGACGTTCATCCCACGGGGCGGGCGCCCGAGCCCGGGCTGGAGGTGCGGTTGCTGGATCCCCCGGCCGTCCGGGCGGCGCTGACGTCCCCGGAGTTCGAGCAACTGGCGGCCCTGTCGGCCCTGGTGCTGGCCCGCTGGAGGGGGTTGGCGGACTGGGTCTGACGCCCCCCCTCACAGCGCGGGCGCGGCGACGGGCCATCGCCACGAGAACCATTTGGTAGGGTCTTTGGCGTACACCTGGGATGTGCGCCGCGATCGGTGCTCCAGGCGGGCGCGGGCCCGTCGATGCCACCAGGATGGTGACCATGCACATCACGCGTCATACGGCTCCCTATCTCGTGCTGGACGGCACGCCGCTGCTCCAGGTGCTCCAGAAAATCGATTCCAACAAGTGCGGCGTCGTCTTCGTGGTCGACACGCACGGCGTGCTGTGCGGATGCCTGACGGACGGGGACTTCCGCCGCTTCATCGTGTCGGCGCCCAACCCGGCCCTGGAGGCGCCCGTCAGTCAGGCGATGAACCGCACCTTCACGGCGGCCCGCGTGTCCGACGCCGGGGAGTACATCAACAGCCTGTTCTCCGACCGCATTCTCTACGTG
This sequence comes from Roseospira visakhapatnamensis, assembly GCF_014197915.1. Classification (GTDB taxonomy): domain Bacteria; phylum Pseudomonadota; class Alphaproteobacteria; order Rhodospirillales; family Rhodospirillaceae; genus Rhodospira; species Rhodospira visakhapatnamensis. Next base: position 36,752 of record NZ_JACIGK010000027.1, on the reverse strand, counting down.
CCGCTGCTGGACACCCAGGGCCGCGTGCAGGCCATCGCCAGCAGCCTTCAGCCGCCGATTCGCATCGGTCCGTTCGAGGTCTCGGACAGCGCGCCGACGGTGGTGATCGCCGAGATCGGCAACAACCACAACGGCAGCCTGGACAGCGCCATCGAGCTGATCAACCTGGCCGCCGGCGCCGGCGCCAATTGCGTCAAGTTCCAGTTGCGCGACCTGTCCACGCTGTACCGCGACGCCGGCAACGACCACGACGAGGACCTGGGGTCGCAATACGTGCTGGACCAGGTGTCGCGCTTCCAGCTCTCGCCCGATGACCTGGGCCGCGCCTTCGATCACGCCCGCAAGGTGGGGGTGCTGCCGTTCTGCACGCCCTCCGACGAGCGCTCGGTGGAGATCCTGGAAGGGCTGGGCGTGGAGGCCTACAAGATCGCCTCCGCCGACCTGGTGAACCACGACCTGATCCGGGCGGTGGCCGCCCTGGGCAAGCCGGTGCTGCTGTCCACGGGCATGTCGCTTGAATCCGAGATCGTCGACGCCGTCGCCGTGCTTCAGCAACTGCCCAGCCCCTGGGTGCTGCTCCACTGCAACGCCGCCTATCCGCCGCCGTTCAAGGACATCAACCTGTCCTTCCTGTCCCGGCTGCGCACCCTGGGCGCCTGCCCCGTGGGCTACTCGGGGCACGAGCGCGGCTATCACGTGCCGCTGGCCGCCGTGGCGCTGGGTGCCCGCGTCGTCGAGAAGCACTTCACCGACGACCGCGCCCGGGAAGGCAACGATCACCGGGTCTCGCTGCTGCCGGCCGAGTTCCAGGCCATGGTGGACGCCATCCGCCAGCTTGAGGACGCCATGGGCGACGGCGTGCGGCGCATCAGCCAGGGCGAGTTCATCAACCGCGAGGCCCTGGGCAAGAGCCTGGTGGCCGCCCGCGCCATCGCCGCCGGAGAGCTGATCGCGGCCGATGACGTGCTGGTGCGCTGTCCGGGGCGTGGACTGCCGCCCTACCAGAAGAACCGCCTGGTGGGCCGCCGCGCCAAGAGGGCGGTGCCGGCCATGGCCTTCTTCTATCCCTCGGACCTGGAGGCCGACCGGGTGGCGCTGGCCACCTATGCCTTCCGGCGGCCCTGGGGCTTCCCGGTGCGCTATCACGACTATCGCGGCCTGGCCGACATCTCCAATCCGGACCTGCTGGAGTTCCACCTGAGCTTCAAGGACATGGATCTGCGGCTGTCGGACTACCTCGACCAGCCGCTGCCGCTGGACCTGGTGGTGCACGCGCCGGAGGTGTTCGCCAACGACTTCCTGCTGGACCTGGCCAGCACCGATGCCGCCACGCGCGACCGCTCCATCGACGAACTCCAGCGGGTCGTCGACGTCTGCCGGGCGCTGACACCCTGGTTCGAGCGCGCGACGCGGCCGCCGATCATCGTCAACGTCGGCGGTTTCTCCCGGGACGGCTTCGTCGACCGGGCGGAGCGCGACCGCCGCTATGACCGCGTGGCGGACGCCTTGTCCCGCGTGGACCGCGAGGGTGTGGAGATCCTGCCGCAGACCATGCCGCCGTTCCCGTGGCTGTTCGGGGGGCAGCTTCACCACAACCTGTTCCTGGACGCGGAGAGCAGCACGGCCTTCTGCCGGGCCACCGGACTGCGCCTGTGCCTGGACACCTCGCACTCCAAGCTGGCGTGCACCTACTTCGGATGGTCCTTCGACGACTTCGCGGCCACGGTGCTGCCGTTCACCCGCCACATGCACCTGGTGGACGCGCGCGGCACCGACGGCGAGGGGCTCCAGATCGGCACCGGCGAGATCGCCTTCGACCGGCTGGCCGCCCTGGCCGACGACCTGGCGCCCGGTGTCTCGTTCATCCCGGAGATCTGGCAGGGCCACAAGAACGACGGCGAGGGCTTCGCCATCGCGCTGGAGAGGTTGCAGCAATGGTTCTGAGCCGCGCGGCCTCCGGCGCCGCCGCTCTCGTGACGGTGCGCGCCACCTCCTCCCGCCTGCCGGGGAAGTGCCTGCTGCCGATCACGGCGGACCTGACGGCCTTGCAGATCGTCCTGCGGCGGGCGGCGCTCACGGGGGTTCCGGTCGTCGTCGCCACCAGCGACGATCCCTCGGACGATCCCGTCGCCGCGCTGGCCGGGCGCGAGGGCGCGGCCGTGTTCCGGGGCGCGCGGCTCAACAAGCTGCGCCGCTGGCGGGACTGCGCCGAGTCCCTGGGCCTGGACCGCGTGCTGATGGTCGACGGCGACGACCTGGCGTTCGACTATGCCATCGGCCGGCGGGTGCTGGCGGCCATGGCCACGTCGGACGCCGATGCCTGGCGCGCGCCCGACGACATCGTGTGCGGCCTGTTCACGGCCGCCTACACGCGCGACGCCCTGGACCGCCTGGCCGCCCTGGCGCCCGACCCGGCCCAGGACACCGACGTGATCGACGTGTTCATCGCCCGCGCTGGCCTGAGACTTGCTTACCCCGAGCTTCACGAGCACGAGCGCGCGGCGACCGTGCGCCTGACGCTGGACTACGCCGAGGACGCGGATTTCTTCCGGGCCATGTACGCCGAGCTTCCCGTGGACGCCCCCGGTCCGACCATCGTGCGAACCGCGCTGGCGCGCGGCTGGTGGCGGATCAACTGGGGCCGGCAGCAGGACTATCTGGACAACCAAGCGGCCTTCAACCGGAAAGTCGACACCCATGCTGATCATTGATCCCGCCGGTCCGGGCTGGCGCTTTACCGGCAACGAGTTGCGCTACCTCGCCGAGGTTCTCAACAACGGCTTCTCGGCCGGCGCCGACGGCAGCATGAACGAACGCGCCGAGACCCTGTTCGCCCAGACCATGGGCCTGTCGCACGCCATCGGCTTCAACTCCGGCACCAGCACCCTGCACGCGGCGCTGGTGGCCATGGGGGTCGGTCCCGGGGACGAGGTCATCGTGCCGGCGCTGTCGCCGGCCATGTGCGGCTTCACGCCGTTTCACGCCGGCGGGCGCGCGGTGGTGGCCGACGTGGACCGGGACACCTTCCTGATGGATCCGTCCGACGTCGCCCGCCGCATCACCGATCGCACGCGGGTCATCATGGCCGTGCATCTGTATGGCCAGGTGTGCGACATGGACGCCCTGATGGACCTGGCGGCGCGCCACGGCCTGACGGTGCTGGAAGACTGCGCCCAGTGCTATCTGGGGACGGACGCGAGGGGCCGGGTCGGCGGCACCATCGGCGACGCGGGGTCCTGGTCGTTCGAGAACTCCAAGCACCTGTCGTGCGGCGAGGGCGGCATGATCGGCTGCGACAACCCCGCGCTGGCCGAGTCGATCCGGAAATTCGGGGGCCTGGGATTCCGCAATCTGACGGCAAGCTCGGGCAAGGTGCGGGTGGACCGCGACAAGCTTCAGGACCCCGACTGGGCCCGCCACGACCGCCGGGGCTACAACTATCGCCTGGGCGGACTGCCGGCGGCGGTGGCGCTGGCGCAGATCGAGCGGATGCGCTCCTTCATCGACCTGCGCATCGCCATGGGCACGGCCTTCCGGGCAGTGCTGGAGCGCTCGACGCTGCTGCGTCCCCAGGCCACGCCCGAGGGCGCGGTCAACAGCCACTACACCTTCGCGGCCCGATTCGACGGCGTGGACCACGGCATCGCCTGGCAGGCGTTCCGGCGCGTCTTCGCGGCCAACGGCGGCGACGGCATTTACGCCGCCTGGAAACCGATCCACAAGGAACCCGCCTTCCGCGACACCGACCTGGCCGACGAGCAGCGCCCGGTGACCGAGTGGCTGCAAGGGCGGCTGATGCAGTTCACGACCAATCAGCGCGACGACTCCGAGCGCAAAACGCAGGTGGAGGCGCTGATCGCCACCCTCCGCCATTTCGGTGACGATGCCTGAGACCACCGGCCATGGACCACGACCGGCGACGTCCGTGGCCGGCCCGGGCACCGAAGGGACCGGGCCACGAAATCGGACGAGGCTATTCCGGGTCTGTTTCCTGTCGACGCGATCCGTGGTAGCCTCCAAATGTATCAGTCCCTGCGGCCGTCCGCATGGCGCGCTGCGGTAGAAAACCGAGCGAGGGATAGACCATGGTGAATGCACTGAGCAGCGGCGGGGCGAGCAGCCTGTTGGCGTCGTCCTCGACGCAGTTGAACACGCTGCGCATCGCCGAGCGCATGTACACCGACATGCGCAAGAAAACCGACGCCATCACCGAGAGTTACGCGGCCGACACCCAATCCCTTCAGGCCGAGCGGGGCACCCTGACCGGCCGTCAGCGGGACCTGACGGCGGTGCAGACCGCCGTGAGCAACGGCGAACAGCAGGTCTCGGACGTGCGAAGCATCCTGCTGGAGATGCGGTCGTTCATCAACAGGGCGGAAGACAATCCCGACAACCGGGGGTATTACGTCGAGCAGTTCAACGCGCGTCTCAAAGAGATCAACAGCATCGCCGATCGCTATTCCCAGACCTACAACCTGGTTGGCCGCGTCGACCCCGAGACGCTGGAACCCCCGGCACAGGTGGTGCAGGTGAGCCAGTTCGGAGTCGACGCGACGTTCCAGGGGCTGTACCTCGGCTCCAGCTTCAACCTCATCGGCACCGGGGCCTCCGAGGGCCTGTCCTACCAGAACGAGCCGTCGGCCAACGTGATGCAGGCCGTGGACGAACCCGGCGGCGAGGAACTGGAGGGGACGATCACCCACAACGGGACGCGAGTCCAGAATCTGGTGGTGTCGGACGATGGCTCCATCCAGTTCGACCTGGATGGCACGACCCCCTTCACGGGCACCGTGCAGAAGGGCGGCCTGGGCATCATGCCGGCCTGGTACTACGACGACTTCACCGACTTCGAGGGCATGCGTCAGGCGGTGCGCGACGCCGACCGCTACCTGAACCAAGTGTCCTTCCAGCTCAAGCAGATCGATATCGAGGTGACACCGCTGGTGGACCGGGTTCAGCGGGATCTGAGCAGCGTCGATACGGATCTCGCCGAGATCTTCGCCAAGCAACAGAAGGAAGTGGAGGAGATCGAGGACGAGACCCGGCGTCAGTTCGAAGCCGTCGAACAAAGCCTGTCGCAGTCGGCCGGTGAGATCACGCGGTACAAGACCATCATGCAGAGCATCTATCGCGGCCCGTTCACCAATATCGAGGTCTGACCACGGTCACCCGGACCGGCGCGCGAGACGGCACGCCGCCGTCGGTGATCCCCGCCGCCGGGGCGGCGAGGGATGGGCAGGGCGAGCCGAATCGGCAGGACAAGCCCGGGAGACTTGCCGTATCGTGATCCACGACATCGCGATCGGTGCGGCACGGCTCCCGATGATCGCCCGGCATGACGCGGACTCCCGCGATCACGCCGGCGTGACGGAAGCGTGGCGCATCGGTGTGGTAAGACAATGTAAACCTCGGTGCGTCACGATGCCTTTAAAGCTGACCCTGAAACCGAATGAGAAGATCATCGTTGGTACAGCCGTCATTTCTAATGGACATGGCAAGGCTGAATTGGTGATCCACAATAGAGTGCCTGTGGTTCGTGAGAAAGACATCCTGCGAAAGGAAGACGCCGACACGCCAGCAAAACAAATTTATTACATGATCTTGAGTATGTATCTTGATCCGTCAAACCAACCGACGTTTCATGATTTTTATTTCCCGTTACTGCGGCATATCCTTGACATGTCGGTCGATGAGCGTGGCGTTGATCTGTCGGTCGAAATGTCCAGAAGGATCATTGAGGGCGATCACTACAAGGCGTTGAAGATCTGCAAGAAGCTCATCGATTACGAATCGGAGATCTCGAGGAATGATCAAGGAACAGGTCAAGGCGTATCAGTCGGCGCAGCGCCAGAACATGACGCCCCGGGAAGTCGAGGCGATGGCCTTCGGCAAAGCCGCCCAAATGATGGATGACGCCCAGAAAAACTCCGCCGACCGCGTCCTGTTCAAGCAGGCGTTGCGGTTCAATCACCTGCTCTGGACCATCATGCAGGCGGACATCACCGACCCCGCCAACAAGCTGCCCAACGAGATCAAGGCCAACATCATGAGCCTGAGCATCTTCGTTGACCAGCAGACCACAAAGGCCATGCGCGACCACGATCCCGAGGATCTGACCATCCTGATTTCGATCAATCGGAACCTGGCGATGGGCCTGCGCGAGACGCCGCCGGGCTGATCGAGGCCAGCGGGACCCGCGTCGCGGCGTGTCCCCGTGACCGGCGCGCGGCCAGGGTCGAGTGTCGCGTCACGCCGCCAGCCATCGCGCCCGCAGGCGCGCGCGGTGGAGCGCCAGCCACTGGGCGGCGATGAGGATGGTGGCGTTGTCCAGGCGCCCCTCGGCCAACAAATCCAGGAACGCGTCGGCGGACACCACCAGGGGGCGGATGTCCTCGCCCTCGTCGGGCAGGCCGTGAACACCCGACACCGCGCCCGCGTCCACCCGGCCCACGAACAACGCCACCGTCTCCGAGGTGCAGCCCGGCGACGACAGCCAGCGGGCCACCGGCTCCAGCATCGTGACCCGGCAGCCGCTTTCCTCCCGGGTCTCGCGGACGGCCACGGCCTCGGCCGTCTCCCCCTCGTCGATGATGCCGGCCACCACCTCCAGCAGCCACGGCCCCATGTCCGCCGCCAGGGCGCCGATGCGGAACTGCTCGATCAGCACCACGACGTCGCGCACCGGATCGTAGGGCAGCACCGCCACCGCGTGCCCCCGTTCCAGCAGTTCGCGGGTGATGGGCCGTTCCATCATGCCGCCACCGAACAAGGCGTGGCGCAGCACATAGCGGTCGATGTGGAAGTAGCCGCGAAAGGCGGACTCCCGGCGCTCGACGAGCACCGTCGTGGCCGGATCGTTGAGCCGGCCGACGCTCTCCATCAGCCCCGATCCTCCGCAAGAGCGTCGTCGCGCCCATCGGCGCCGGCCAGGTCACCGTCCAGGAAGGCCGCCACGCGCGGCCCCAGCGCGCGCAACGCGGCCAGATCGGCCTCGGTCGGCAGGCGCGGCCGGTCACGGTCCGCGTTCACCATGCACAGGAAGCCGAGAGGATCGTCGGCCCCGGCGCGGAACTGGTGCCAGGTCATGGGCGGGATCAGCACCAGATCGGGCACCGCGACCCGGCGCACCCTGTCGCCCAGCAGGCACAGGCCGCCACCCCGGAACAGCATCACCGCGTGGGCGTGCTCGTGGCGTTCCAGGGTGGTGTGGCCGCCGGGGTCGCATTCGAAGTAGCGCAGTTCGCAGGACAACACGGGCTCGGCGAACAGCACCTGCCGGGAGACCGCCTTGAACGGCGCGCCGCCCTCTTCCTTGTAGGCGAGGACGTCCACGCCCTCCCAGCGGAACGGCGCCGAGGGCCTGCGCAGGCCGGGCGTGGGCGTATCGGTCATGGGGGCCTACTCCGCCACGGCCCGGGCCGAGACCGCGCCCGCCAGCCGGGCCACATGGTCCTGGAACGCCCGGGTTTCCTCGACCAGCCGCTCGCCGGCCAGTAGCAGGCCACCGCCGATCAGCAGCATCACGTCGTTGCCGTAGCAGTCGATCATCTCCGGCACCCGGTCGGGCGTCATACCGCCCGCCGGCACCGGCATGGACGGCTTCAGGCCGCCCCAGGCGCGGGTGGCGCGCCGGCCCAGGTCCAGGCAGGTGTCCTTGGGCAACGGGAAGCGGCCGCCGTGGTTGGTATAGATCACCGCGTCGGCGCCCAGCAGGCGGAACAGGGTGCCGTGCAGGAACGGCGCGCCGATGCGCTGCGCCCCGGTCATGGTCGGGTGGCTGAAAAAGGCCATGTCCGGATTTTCCCGCACCAGGGTGTGGACGGTGGGAAAGCCGGCGATCATGGGCTGAATCATCACCGAATCCAGGCCCTCGTCTCGCGCGAGGCGAATCCGGGACCGCAACTCATCCAGGTTGCCGGTCAGGCTGGGGATGTAGCGGGTGGGGTGGCCGGTCTCGGTCCGAGCCGCCCGCACGGCGGCGGCGATGGCCGGGACCCGCGCATCGAAGGGACTGTACGCCTGATCGGCGATGCCATGGTCGTCCTTGATGTAGTCCACGCCGCCGCGCGTGAACCGCGCCGCCAGATCGGCCAGGCCGGGGATCGGCAGGCCCTGGGGCTTCAGGGCCGAACAGGTCAGCGGCCGGTCGGTCACGCCCACGCGGGCGCGCAGGCCGGCGATGCCCTGGCGGGGCCCGCCGAAGGCGTCCAGGATCGCCTGGGGGAACACGGCGTCCACCAGGACGGTGTCCGGATTGATGGAGGTATTACCGTAGATCATGTTGACCAGTTGGCCTGCCTCCAGCCCCGTCGTCTCCACCGCCAGCCCCACCTTGACCTCGAACAGGCCCTCGCCCAGGTCGCGCACACCGCGAACCTGGCCCACGATGTCGCGTGTCACCCGCGCGTCGGTGACGGCTTCCAGGGGCATCTCCACGCTCTGCTCGACGGCGATGCCCTGGGCGCGGGCATCGATGGCGGACGCCTCGCCGGTGACGTGGTAGGTGATGACGATGCGCTCGGACGTGGGGGCGGTCATGCGCGGGGTGGCTCCGTCAGGGGGGAGGGAACATGGATGCCGTCACCCTAGCCCCGGGTCTATCGCAGGGACAAGCCCCGGACACGCGGCGGTGACACCGCCGGCCGGCCGCTGTTCGGGCGCGCCGGTCCCCCGCTCCCCCTCGGTCTCCGCACCCTTGGCGACCGACTCGCCCCATGGCCGTCGCGCCGACTCGACCACAGTCGTGTCACCGACCGCCCGAGACCGGCGGTCGGGCCTGCCTCGGTCCCGGCGGCGCGCGGGCGATCATCACGCGGTCTTTGTCGCGCCAAGGGCGCCGCCACCCCGCCTCAAGGGTTGCGACGGGGGGTTGCGATGGGGTGGGCGTGACCTGTAGACAAGGACTCTTCCGCAATACCCCGTACCCAAATTGGGTTATCGCTTTAGCAGAACATCGGCGGCGGCCGTTGAACGGGAGGTTCGTCTCACATGGAAGCTTTCTCATCCTTTCTGGGCGACGTGAGCGGCGTCGTCTGGGGACCCCTCATGCTGGTTCTCCTGTTCGGAACCGGCCTTTACGTCACCATCGGCCTTGGCTTCCTCCCACAACGGAAGCTGTTCTACGGCTTCCGGCTCATGCTCGGCGGCCGCAAGGTCGACGCCGGCCACGAGGGGGAAATCACGCCGTTCCAGGCGCTTACGACGGCGCTGTCGGCCACCATCGGCACCGGCAACATCGCCGGCGTGGCGACGGCCATCTACCTGGGCGGACCCGGCGCGGTCTTCTGGATGTGGCTGACCGCGCTGGTGGGCATGGCCACCAAGTACGCCGAGGCGGTGCTCGCCGTCCGCTACCGCGAAACCGATGTCAACGGGCGCTACGTGGGCGGCCCGATGTACTACATCCGCAACGGGCTGGGCCGTGGCTGGGGCTGGCTGGGCTGGCTGTTCGCCCTGTTCGCCACCATCGCCGCCTTCGGCATCGGCAACACCGTGCAGTCCAACTCCGTGGCCCAGGCGCTGGAAAGCACCGTCGGGGTTCCCGTCATCGCCACGGGCCTGGTGCTGGCCGCCCTGACCTTCCTGGTGATCATCGGTGGCGTCAAGCGCATCGGCCGCGTCGCCGAGCACCTGGTGCCCCTGATGGCCATCCTCTATGTCATCGGCGCGGCCATCATCCTGATCGTCAACTACGCCGAGGTCCCGGCGGCCCTGTCCATGATCGTCACCGACGCCTTCACCGGAACGGCGGCGGCCGGCGGGTTCGCCGGCGCGGGCCTTCTGGCGGCCATCCGCTTCGGCGTGGCCCGGGGCGTGTTCTCCAACGAGGCGGGCCTCGGCAGCGCGCCGATCGCCCACGCGGCGGCCAAGACGAACGACCCGGTGCGCCAGGGCTGTGTGGCGATGCTCGGCACCTTCATCGATACCATCATCGTCTGCTCCATGACGGCCCTGGTGATCATCACCACCGGCGTCTGGACCAGCGGCAAGACCGGCGCGGAGCTGTCGGCGCTGGCCTTCAACACGGGCCTGCCGGGCGGCGACTGGGTTGTCACCATCGGCCTGGTGGTGTTCGCCTTCACCACGATCCTGGGATGGAGCTACTACGGCGAGCGCGCGGCCCAGTTCATCTTCGGCCCGAAGATCGTGCTGCCGTTCCGGATTCTCTGGGTCTTGGCGGTTGTGGTCGGGGCCGTGGGCCAGCTTGGCCTGATCTGGACCATCGCCGACATCATGAACGCCATGATGGCGATTCCCAACCTGATCGCGATCATCGCACTCAGCGGCACGGTTTTCGCGGTCAGCCGGGCCTACTTCAAGCAAAACGAGCACTGACCCGCAGGGCGGGCGGAGGAGACCCCTCCTCCGCCCGCGGTCGGCAGGTCTTCCCGGACACGCGGGGTTCGTGGAGACCGCCGACCAGGCGTCTCCCCCCTGGATTGAACCCCGACTCACACATCGCCAGACGACGGCTGTCGGCGCTCGGGACAACGCCGCGTCACACCGGCACCGGCCCGGGGCGGCACATCCCGTCTTGATTGGCGCGCGCCTGGGCGCTACGTCATTTGTCCTCACTTCTCCCCGGCGATGCCGCCGGCGGCTTCCCGCCCCCGGAGACCGGATCCCATGGACATCCGCGACGGCTTCCTGTCCGCCATCGGCGACACGCCCCTGATCCGCCTGTCCTGGCCCTCGGCCGAGACCGGCTGCACCATTCTCGGCAAGGCGGAGTTCCTGAATCCGGGCGGCTCGGTCAAGGATCGCGCGGCGCTGGCCCTGGTGCGCGACGGCGAGGCCCGAGGGCTGCTCACGCCCGGCGGCACCATCGTCGAGGGCACCGCCGGCAACACCGGAATCGGCCTGACCCTGGTGGGCAACGCGTTGGGCTATCGCACCCTCATCGTCATGCCGGAGACCCAGAGCCAGGAAAAGAAGGACACCTTGCGGATGTGCGGCGCGGACCTGCGCCTCGTCCCGGCCAAGCCGTTCAAGGACCCGGGCAACTACGTCCATGTGTCACGGCGCCTGGCCGAGGAGACTCCCGGGGCCTTCTGGGCCAACCAGTTCGACAACGTGGCCAACCGCGAGGGCCATCGCCGGACCACCGGACCCGAAATCCTGCGCCAGGCCGGCGGCCGGCTCGACGCCTTCACCTGCGCCGTGGGCACCGGCGGCACCCTGGCCGGGGTGGCGCTGGCCCTGAAGGCCCATGACCCGGCCATTCGCGTCGTGCTCGCCGACCCGCACGGCTCCGGCCTGCACGCCTGGATCACCGAGGGCACGCCCCGCGCCGAGGGCAGCTCCATCACCGAGGGCATCGGTCAGGGCCGGGTGACCGCCAACCTGGAGGGCGCGCCCATCGACGACGCCCTGCGCATCAGCGATGCCCAGGCCCTGGACGTGCTGTTCAATCTGGTGATGCATGACGGCCTGGTGCTGGGTGGCTCGGCCGGGATCAACGTGGCCGCCGCCATGCGCGTCGCCCGCGCGCTGGGCCCCGGGCATACCGTGGCCACCATCCTGTGCGACGGCGGCGCCCGTTATCAGAGCAAGCTTTACAACGCCACCTTCCTCAAGAATCACGACCTGCCCCTTCCGCCCTGGATGGCGGCGGGCACCTGAGTCTTTCGCCGACACCCGCGCCACCGCCCGCGTCGTCCCCCCGGTTCCCGCTCCATCCCAGACTCGGTTCCGACCCGGAGAGTCCCGTTCATGCCCCCGTCCCCGCCTGTCTCCCAACCCGGCGTCCTGGTCACCACGGACTGGCTGGCCGATCACCTATCCGCGCCGGACGTGCGCGTGGTCGATGCCCGCCATTACATGCCCGGCGACCCCGCCGACCCGGCCGCCGACCATGCCCGCGAGCACATCCCCGGCGCGGTGTTCTTCGACATCGACGCCATCGCCGATCCCGACACCGCGCTGCCCCACATGATGCCGTCGGAGGCCGTGTTCTCGGCGCGCGCGCGCGACCTGGGGCTGGGCGACGGCTGTCACGTGGTGGTCTACGACCATGTGGGCGGCGCCTGCGCGGCGGCGCGGGTGTGGTGGATGTTCCGGGTGTTCGGCCACGCCGAGGTGTCGGTGCTGGACGGCGGCCTGCCCAAGTGGCGGGCCGAGGGCCGCCCGCTGGACGACCGGCCGGCGCATCCGTCCCCGCGCCACTTCACGCCCCGGGTTCAGGCGCCCCTGCTGGCCGATGCCGAGGCGGTGGTCCGGCATCTGCGCACGAGCTCGGCGCAGGTGCTGGACGTGCGCGCCGCCGCCCGCTTCCGGGGCGAGGCGCCGGAGCCGCGCCCGGTGGCTCGCGCCGGTCACATGCCGGGCGCGCTGAACCTGCCGTTCGGCGAGGTGCAGACCGGGCCGTACAACGAACTGGCGGGAGACGAGGAAATCCGGGACCGGCTGACCCAGGCCGGCGTGGATCCGGGGCGGCCGCTGGTCGTGTCGTGCGGGTCGGGGGTGACCGCCTGCTACATGGCCCTGGCCTTCGCCAGGATCGGGCGGCTTGATGTCGCCGTCTACGACGGATCCTGGGCCGAGTGGGGCGATCGCCCGGACCTGCCCGTGACATCGGCCCCGGACGCCTGAGGATTGCCCCTGAGGCTCAAACGCACCGAGACCGACAAGGGATCCCCTTTTTTGGGGGCCTTGTCGGTCTCGGGGGACGGAGGCGACCTGTCGGCTCTGAACCAGGGTCGGCGGGCCGTCCTCACACTCCAGCATCGGGCGAAGAACGGGATCCCGAAGACGCGGCGGCGTCAGCCGACGGCGCGCTGCTCTTCCTCGTCCAGCTCCATCTTCAGGCCGAAGTGGCCGGTGCGCACATGCGAGCCGTCCGGCAGACGCCACACGGTGGGAGCGCTGCCGCCGGACTGGGTGCTGGTGGGCGTTTCGGCCACCGCACCGAAGCCCAGCGCGATCTCGTCGGCCATGGCGGCAATGGTTTCGGGGGCCACATTGTCACGCCACCGCGCCCCATAGCGACTTTCCATCGTCAGGGTGAACAGGTTGAAGGCGTGGTAGGACGTCGGCGTATGGCTCATCGTGGGTGATCTCCGTTCAGGGACAAGACAGACTCGAGGACCTTTCCACCGGCTCTCACGGTCGAGAAAGCGTCCCAGGACAAGCTGGACCACGGGCGCCGCACGACTCCATCTATTTTGCAGCGCAACATTATCAAGAGCAGGCACCCCTGTCCAGAGAAAAGACGGCCCTCTTCCAAGAGGTCCGAGAAACGGCGATCGGGTACCAGGATACACTAGCAAAAGAGCGTGATACCAGGGGTTGCCTTGTCCTTTGGCATAAAGAAAACAATGTTCCATATGCGGTACGAGAGATCTTCGAGACCCCCCTTAGACTGAAGGCGTGCTCAATAAGGCGGTGAAAACCCCTACACCATCGTTCTTTTGGCGCATCTCCTATCCGATTGATGCAAGGCTTCGGGTGTATCCCGGAAGCCCCGCGCGACCGGACCCCCGATCGTCGTCCGGATCCGCCCGGCGTCTGCCCCGGGGCGGGCCCTCGGACCGCCCGTCGCGGCCCATTGCATCGGCGCATGCGATCCAGGATGGTGAGGGATCGTCGCGATCACGCCCGACCCGAAACCTGGAGCCCACGCCCCATGACAGACCCTACCGTCGGCCCGGAGGCCGTTTCCCATGCGCGCGACACGCGCATTGTTCATGCCGGCCATCGGCCGACGGACCATCACGGGGCCGTCAATCCGCCTGTGTACCATGTGTCCACAATCACCTTTCCGACGGTGGACGATATGGCGGCCAAACAGGCGCATAAGCTTGACGCCGTGTACTATGGCCGCATGGGTACCCCCACTACGCAATCCTTGGACCAAACCGTCGCGGAGCTGGAAGGCGGCCACTGGTGCGTGTCGGTCTGCTCGGGCATGGCGGCGGTCACCGGCGCGCTGATGGCCCTTCTCAAGGCCGGCGACCACATGCTCATGACCGATTCCGTGTACTGGCCGAGCCGGAGCCTGTGCGACACATTGCTTTGCAATATGGGAATCAAAACGACGTACTACGATCCCCAGATTGACGGGCCGGGCCTCACGGCGCTGATGCGCCCGAACACCCGCGTGGTGTTCCTGGAGAGCCCGGGGTCGCTGACCTTCGAGACCCAGGACGTGGCCGCCCTGGCCGCCGCCGCCCATGCCGGCGGCGCGCATGTGCTGCTGGACAACACCTGGGCCAGCCCGATCCTGTTCCGGCCCTTCGACCACGGCGTGGACCTGTCCATCCAGGCGGCGACCAAATACATCGTCGGCCATTCCGACGCCATGCTGGGCACCGTCACCATGCGGGACCGCGCCCTGTTCGAGCGCGTCAAGACCACGGCCGTGCAACTGGGCTATTCCGTGGGCGCCGAGGAGGCCTATCTCGGCCTTCGGGGCCTGCGGACGCTGGCGGTGCGGCTGCGCCAGCACCAGGCGAACGGACTGGCGGTCGCCCGCTGGCTGCAAGGCCGGCCGGAGGTGGCCCGCGTGCTGCACCCGGCGTTGCCCGAGGACCCCGGCCACGCCCTGTGGCGGCGCGACTTCTCGGGCGCCTGCGGCCTGTTCGGGGTGTTGCTGAGGCCGGGGCCGTCGCCGGACGCGATGGCCGCGTTCCTGGACGGCCTGGCGCTGTTCCGCATGGGCTTCAGCTGGGGGGGCTACGAAAGCCTGGTGATCGACACCACCCGGTCGATCACCCGCACCGCCGCCCCCTGGACGCACGACGGGCCGTCGCTGCGCCTGCACGTGGGCCTGGAGGATCCGGCCGACCTGATCGCCGACCTGGACGCGGGCTTCGCGCGCATGGCGGCGCGGGACGCGTCATAATCCCAGCGGCGGATGTGCCACACTCATCCGCCGCTGGTATCACTCCGCGGCGGCCATGTCGTCCGGCGTGACCGGGAAGCGATACGCGCCCCGCACGGCCCGGTTGCCGTGCTGGTACTCGGCCACCGCCTCGCGGACGGGCGCGCTGGTCATCAGGCGGGCCAGGCGTTCACCCACCTGCTCCAGGAACGCCGCCTGCTCGTCGCCGGCGGCCGGCACGTCGGCGCGGAACAGCGGGTCGGCCAGGGCCATGCGCCACACCAGGGTGACCAGATCCATCCCCAGCATGCGGCTGGTGCCGCAGGCCAGATGAACGCAGCCCTCGCGCGCCAGGGCGTCGTGGAGCTGACCGCGCGGGATGTACAGCACGTCCCCCGGCGTCATGGTCACCCGCATCAAGGGCTTGCCCTTGATGGCCTCGCGCTGCTCACGCGTCAGCTTGTAATCGGGATGATTGATGGGAAGGTCCGCCTTGCCCTCGTAGATCACCCAGTCCTTCTCGCCCTCGCAATGCAGCGCGAAGACATCGTGCGTGTCCTCATGGGGACGAAACGCCTTGTTGTTCTCCCAGGAGCAATACAGATTGATCTGGGTCTGGGCGTTGAGCGCCTCCTCCAGCACCCGCGTGACCGACCGCAGCGGCGGCGTCAGCGTCTCCAGGCGGTTCAGCACCAGGCTGGCCCCCTGGCGCAGCAGGGCCAGCACCTTCTCCGGGTCGGGATTGAGGCTGTTGGCCTGGCGCCGGTCCACGCCCGGCACGCAGTACGCCTGCGCGGGAATCTTCTCGGTGTGGGACAGCATCATCAGCGATTCGGACGACCAGATGCCGGTCATGCTGGTCAGGTCGCCGAGCACATCCCACGTCATGGTGCCCCGGAACTTGTGCGGTGGCCCGGGGATGTAGCAGGGCTTGCGGCCGAAGTAGTCGGCGAAGAAGGTCTCCGGCTTCATGGGCGCCAGCAGGTGCGCGATTGTTTCGATCGACGAGACCATGACGAGCGCCCCCTCTTCCCTTCGCGCGGGTTCAGGCCGGGTCCGTGGCCCTTGACGTCCCCGTGCATGCGTGCAGGGTAGCCGCTGCCCCGGGCCGGCTCAACGACCGTGACGCCGAGCCGGGGCGCGGACCGTGGGAACGACCGCCCCGTCGCGGTCCGCGCCCCGCGCGCCAGGCCCGCCCCGCTGCTCCGAAGGACCCCAGGATCATGACCGACGTGGACCCCGCCACCCCCGCCCTCGACGCCATCCGCTTCACCGCCGAGGGCCTGGTGCCGGCCATCGCCCAGCAGC
The DNA here is from genome assembly GCF_014197915.1 of Roseospira visakhapatnamensis. Classification (GTDB taxonomy): domain Bacteria; phylum Pseudomonadota; class Alphaproteobacteria; order Rhodospirillales; family Rhodospirillaceae; genus Rhodospira; species Rhodospira visakhapatnamensis. Next base: position 20,623 of record NZ_JACIGK010000027.1, on the reverse strand, counting down.
ACGACACCGGCGAGGTGCTGATGATGGCCTGGATGACGCGTGAAACGGTGGACGAGACCCTGCGGACCGGCCGGGTCTGCTACTTCTCGCGCTCGCGCGGGCGGCCCTGGCGCAAGGGCGAGACCTCCGGGCAGGTGCAGACCCTGAAGGCCCTGCGGCTCGACTGCGACGGCGACGCCTTGCTGCTGCTGGTCGATCAGGTGGGCGTGGCCTGTCATACGGGGCGGCGATCCTGCTTCTACCTGCAAGCCGAGACGCCCGACGCGGCCCTGACGGTGATCGCCGCGCCCGAGGCCGACCCGGAGACCCTGTACGGCCCCAAGGACGCCTCGTCATGACCACCCTGCCCGTCACCGTGCTGACCGGCTTCCTGGGCAGCGGCAAGACGACGCTGCTCAACCACCTGCTGGAGCATGCCGACCTGGCCGACGCCGCCGTCCTGGTCAACGAGTTCGGGGACGTGGCCATCGACCACCTGCTGGTGCGCCATGTCAGCGAGGACGTGGTGCTGCTCAACTCCGGCTGCCTGTGCTGCTCGGTGCGCGGCGACATGGTCACGGCGTTGCGCGACCTGTTCCTGAGGCGGGTACGCCAGGAGATCCCGGAGTTCCGCCGCCTGCTGATCGAGACCACGGGCCTCGCCGACCCGGCGCCCATCCTGCACACCCTGATGAGCGATCCGCTGATCGCCAACCACTACCGGCTGGACGGCGTGGTCACGGTGGTCGACGCGGTGGCCGGGGCGGATACCCTCGACCGCCAGATGGAATCGGTGAAACAGGCGGCCGTGGCCGATCGTCTGGTGCTCAGCAAGACCGACCTGGCCCCCGCCGAGGCGGTGGCCGCCCTCGAAGAGCGCTTGGCACGCCTGAACCCGGGCGCTCCGCGCCTGCGCGCCGACCACGGGCGTGTTGATCCGGCGAGGCTGCTCAACTGCGGCCTGTTCCGGGCTGGGGACAAGCACCCGGACGTGGCCGGCTGGCTGCGCGACGAGGCTCTGGCCGACCCCCAGGCCCATGAGCATGATCACCACGATAATGATCACGATCACGACCATGAGCATCACGATCACGAACACCACCACCAAGACGCCAACCGCCATGACGACCGCATCCGCGCCTTCTGCCTGACCTGGACCACCCCCTTGGACTGGGACGCGCTGCTGTCGGGGCTGGAGCTGTTGATCGCCTCGCGGGGCACCGACCTGCTGCGCATCAAGGGGATCGTCGCCGCGCGCGGGCTCGACCACCCCCTGGCCCTGCATGGCGTCCAGCACGTGTTCCATCCCCCGGCGGCGCTGCCCCGCTGGCCCTTGGACCCGGTCACCGGCGCCGAGGACCGGCGTTCGCGCCTGGTGTTCATCACCCGCGACCTGAGTCAGGGCATGGTGGAGCGGGTGTTGGCCGCGACCCTGGACGGCGGCACATCGCCGGACGGCGGGGCTGAGACCGGGGCGGGCACCGGGGATTGACATCGGTCACCGCGCCGCTACATCTCTTCTTAACATCATTCCAAAGAATCGGCCCCGCATCGGCCCTTCATCCGGCGGAGGACGTCTGTCCATGGACACCCCCCAGACGAGCCCGCGCAACGTGCTGGGCCAGGCCCTGGAACCCTGCTCCCTGCGTCCGTTGACCGGATTCTTCCGCGACGGATCGTGCAACACCTGCCGCGAGGATCACGGCTCGCACACCGTGTGCGCGGTGATGACGCTGGAGTTCCTGGAGTTCTCGCGACGCTGCGGGAACGACCTGCTGCGACCGCGCCCGGAGTTCGGCTTCCCGGGTTTGCAGCCGGGCGACCGGTGGTGCCTGTGCGCCTCGCGCTGGCTGGAGGCGTTCGAGGTCGGGCTGGCGCCGCCGGTGGTGCTGGACGCCACCCACGAGCGCGCCCTTGAGGTGCTGGATCTGGCCGAACTGCAAGCCTACGCCGCCGTCGCCTGACCCTGACCGGAGCCCGCCGATCCGCGCGCCCCGGACACGCAGAGGAGCACGCCCATGACCACCCGCTTCGCCACATTCGGCGCCGGTTGCTTCTGGGGGGTCGAGTTGGCCTTCCGCAACACCGACGGCGTGGTGGACACCACCGTCGGCTACGCCGGCGGCCACCGGCCCGAGCCCACTTACGAGATGGTCTGTACCGGCACCACGGGGCACGCCGAGGTGGTGCGCGTCGAGTACGACCCGTCCGTGGTGGACTATGACGGCCTGCTCGCGGTGTTCTGGGCATGCCATGACCCGACCCAGGTGGATCGCCAGGGGCCGGACATCGGCAGCCAGTACCGCAGCCTGATCCAGACCCACGACGCCGCGCAGGCCGAGGCGGCCGCCGCCTCCAGGCAGGCCCTGGCGGCGTCGGGCCGCGTCCGCCGCCCCATCGCCACGATCCTTGAGCCCGCCGGACCCTTCTGGCCCGCCGAGGACTACCACCAGCGCTATCTGGAAAGACGGGGCCGCGCCGCCTGCGGCGCCCACCTGCGCTCGGCATGATGGGCGCCCCGGCCATAGACGCGGAGGCTGGGCTCAGCGCCGCGCCAGGCTGGTCAGCAGCGCCGAGAAGGAGGCCCGCACGCTCGTGGGCGCGGCATAGTATGCCTCGATAAGGTCGCGTGTCTGCGGGTGCTCCATGGGCGAGGAGTCCACCTGGGGCGCCACCTCCGGGGTCTCGTCCGGGAAGAAGTCGCCCACCGACACCCCCAGAACCTCGGCCGCGACCTGCAACCGGGCCACCGGAATGATGACGGCGGCGTCTTCCAGTTTCTTCAACTGATGGCTGCTGAGCCCCATGCGCCGCGCCATGTCCTCGCGGGAAATCCCGTGTCGTTCCCGCAAGGTCCGCATTTCTCGTCCCACGTGGCGTTCCAGGGCAATGTCTCGACGACCACGCACTCGACGCGGGCTCAGTTCCTCGGTCAACGGCGCCTCCCCTAAATATGCACGTCCAGCGTGCAGTGATGTCGATGATCGCCCTCGACCTGTGTAACTCGCAAGTGCAAGACGATCAAGAAAGGGGATGTCCGACTGGGTTGCATTTCGCCGTCAAGACCGCTGTGCCCACCATCCTCACTGGCGGACACCACCCGACCGCCATCCATCACGCGAAACGCGTGACCGACGTCAACGGCTGGAACGGGGGTCGGCCCCGGAGTCCATCGGTCCCCGTCAGGGACCCTCAGGAGTGCCAGACGGACGGCCGGGGACGGGCGACAGAAGTGGCGGGGGCGCGGACGACTCCCGGGGAGCCGCCTGGCGACCCCCGCGCCGGTCACCGGACGCCGCAAAGCGCGGCCCGGGTGCCATCACACGGACGGCGGCGCGAACCGGACCTGGGGACCGACAGGACGGAGGACGGGGCGGCAGGCCAACGCGCGGACCAGGACGACGCCCATGCGTTCTCCCCATCAGCCATGGATCCTACTCCTCCGCCGTGAACACCCCATGCAGACCCATTTCGTGGCGGCGTCCGTCCACCGCCTGGCGCAGCACGGTGAGCAGCCCGACGGTATCCACGGGCCGTCCGTCCAGGGATGCCAGGGCGTCATACAACGCCAGCGGTGGCTGGTCTATCGCCAGGGCCACGAAGTGGTCGCCGCCGACGGGCCGGTACACCTCCATCGACAGGTCGAGCGCGCGACCATCGGCGTGGGCATCCAGGCGGTCGCCCAGGTCCGGCACCGGAAACACGCGATTGAGGCCGCCGAAGGGATCCAGGTTGAACAGGACGAGATAGGGCAGCGTATGGCCCGAAACGCTCAGGGTCACCGGATCGCCCACATGGTGCAGGCCGTTGTCCGGGGACAGGTCCATGATCAGCCGCTTGGACTCCGGCCAAGTCTTGAGAGTCTCGATCAGCGCCCATTTGGTCAGCACCCGCGCCGCCGCCGCGCGCCGCTCGTCCTCGGGTCCCGCCGGCAGGGTCGCCACCACATCGCCCAGACTGGACACCAGGGCGCCGGCCCCCAGGTCCCACACCAGATCGGCGTCGGAGGGATCCGGCACCAGCCGGACCGGCGCCTCGTCGATCACCTGGTGGGCGTCCGACACGCCTCCGTCGTCGAGGATGTGAAGGGCCACCGGTTCGGGCGTCGTGGGCAGCGCGGCCGGCACCGGCGCCAGGGCGAAACCGCCGCCATCGACCGGATCTCCGCCCATGCCGGGCACCGCCCCGCCGGCCACGCTGGCCAGGGAGCGGGTCACCGGCACGTCCGCGCCCACGTCCAGGCGAATGGACTGGCGCCCATCGGTGTACACGCGTACCCCCTGGCGCAGGTAGTGCTGGAACTCGGCCACCGTCACCCGGCCGTCGCCGTCGCGATCGCCCTCGCCGATCAGGGCCCGGGCGACGCTGTAGCTGAGCGCCCCGTGCTGACGGCCCTTGATGGTCACCTCGGGGACCTGCTTGTCCTCGTCGACGCCGGCCACGAACAGCACGTGCGCCAACGATCCGGCGTCGCCCGTCTCCCCCGGCCGCTCGGCGTTGGACGCATCGGTCGGCGACGGCGGCGGCGGCAGCATGTCGTCCTCGATGGGGCCGACGTTGGTGAAGCGGGTGCGGTGTGTCGCCGCGCGCGGATCGAAGGCCCGGGTCACGGTTCCCGAATGGCAGGAATCGGCGATGAACACCACGGTGCGACCCTGGGCGCGGCGCAAAAGGGCGCTGATCTCGTCATCGATGATGCGCTCGTGGTTGTCGGGCGCGGCGTCGCTGTAGCCGGTGAGCAGGAAGTTCTCGTCCTTCCGGTCCTCCTCCGAGCCGGGCACCCGCTCCGGCTCCTGGCCGCCGTGGCCGGCATAGGTGAACAGCAGCACGTCGCCCGGCTGGGACCGCGTGATCAGGTCGTCCCAGGCGCCCATCAGGCTGTCGCGGGACACCGCCTGATCCAGCAGCACGGTGACATCCGAAACGCCCACGGTCCGCAGGGACTCGGCGATGGCGCGGGCGTCGTTCACCGCGCCCTCCAGCGGCGTGATCGCGCTGTAGGCGTTGATGCCGACCACCAGCGCCCGCAGCGCCCCGTCGTCGGTGGCCGCCCACGACACGGCCGGCAGCCCCCCCAGCGACACCGCCGCCAGCGCCGCCGCGCCGGTCCACGCGCCACGCCACCCGGGGGACATCACAGGCGCACCTCCACCCGCCGCAGGGTCTGGTGGTACTGGCGGCGGGTCATCGGCGCCATCCAGTCCAGCGGCTCCCGCTCGCCCTGGCCAATGATCAGGATTTCGCCCTGGAAGCCCTCGTTAAGCAGGACGTCGGCGACGGCCCGGGCACGGTTCATGGACAGCCGGTCGTTGGCCGCCATGCCGCCCACCGGATCGGTATGGCCGACCAGGGTCACGGACCGCGCGCCCGTGGCCACCAGCACGTCGCGCAACTCCCGCAAGGCCCGCAGCCCCTTGGGCGTGACCAGGGTGGAGCCGAACTCGAACTCCACCGGCACCAGACGGGACGACGGCTGGAAGCCGCGATAGCTGGTCGCCGCCAGTCCGCCGGGCTCGCCCGAGCGGGTCACCGGCGCCCCCACGTAGTCGTCGGCGGCCAGCCGCGCCATCTCCGCCTTCTTGTAGACCTCCTCGATCACGCCGACATCCGGGGCGCGGGGGGTCAGGCCCTCGTCGTTGAGGGTGTTGAGCGCCTCCTGGTAGGCGCGCGCCGCCTCGGTGAAGTCGCCGCCTTCGAAGGCGATATCCCCCAGCCAGGTTTCCAGCCGCCAGTCGCGCCCGTACGACCGTGTCGCGCGCAACATCCCGGCATGCGTCGCCAGGGAACCGCCGGCGGTCACGTCCTGCTGCACCGTCTTGAGGGCCGTGGTGATGATGGCCTTGCCGATCCAGGCCAGCGTCTCGTCGGTGCAGGCCGGGGTGGCCTCGGCCTCGGCATGGGCGGCGCGCAGGGCCTCCAGATCGCCGGCCTGATAGGCCGCCTGGGTACGCGCGGTCACGTCGTCGCAGGCCACGGCGGCGGGCGCCGCCGTCAGCCCGGCACCCGACAACAGGGCCAGCGTCAGGATCAGCCGCGCGGGACCCGGCCAGCGGAACAGCGAACCTAGCATGATGTCGTCCTCCTGACGGGGTGGGGAGAAGTCTCGCGGTGTGTCATGGATCCCCCGGCGCGTCCTCGCCGGGCCGATGCACGGCCCCGCAGAGCAGCACCGCGCCCGAGGGTTCATGCACCAGGTCCACCAGGAACGGCCGGTCGAATGCCAGGATCAGGTCGGCCTCCTTGGGCAGGCCGCGCGTGCTGGACGCCACGGTCAGCGCGGCCGCCTCCAGGCCCGCCTCGTCGACCGACAGCCGGACCCGCTGGCTGAGGCTGTCGAAGCGGGTCAGGCCGGGCGCCAGGTCGGAGAAGTCGCCGCTGCCGTCGAACAGCAGGCCCAGCCCGGCGGCGCGCAGGGCCGGGGTCAGGTCGCCGCCGGCGGTGACGGCGAAGCGCGGCAACGTCAGGTCCACGCGACGCGGGCTTGCGGCCGGTGCGTCCCCGGACGCCGCCGCCCGGATGTCGGACAGGGCCTGCTCCAGGGTATGGCCATCGGTGGGCCGGGTCAGGCGCAGCAGCACGTCGCCCCCGGCCAGCGGCAGCGCGACGCGGTCATACCGGACCGTCCGTTCCACCATCAGGTCGGGCAGCACGCCCCGCATGAAGGTCACGGGCAGACGGTCCCCGGCCTCGGTGACAAAGGTACCGTCGTGAGACTGGGCCCGGGCGAAGGGATGGGTCCAGGGCGCGGCGAAGTGCAGCCCGTTGGCCACCACCGCCTGGCGCGCGGGATCGGCGCGGGCCAGCAGGACCGGAATGGCGCCATCGGTGCGCGCGGTCGCCCAGGCGTTCAGGGCGGCGACGGTGGCCGGGTCGGTGAAGTCCACGCTGGCCACCTGGACCCCCAGGGCGGCCTCGGCGGCCTCGGCCACGGGCGCCTGGACCGCCATCGGCTCGGCGATCCAGATGCCGTTGGCATCGGCGAAGGCCCGCTCGGCCCCCGTATCGGTTTCGGCTTCGGCTTCGGTTTCGGTGTCGCCACGGTCCGCCCCGCTGACCTGGCCGCGCAGGGTGCTCATGGAGGCCAGCACCGCGCCGGCGGCCTGGGCACGGCCGGTCCAGGCTTCGGTCAAGGCGCCCCGTGTCGTCCCCGTGGCCCCCATGTCCAGCACCGCCATGACGCTGGCCAGGCCCCAGGGCGACACGAGCACGTTGGCCCCGGCGTCCTCCGTTCCCAGGCTGGACACCAGCCGCCAGCCCAGCCGGTCCATGGCGGCGCTCACGGTTCCCGTCTCGGTCTCCGGGGCTGGCATGGTCCCGGCCGGCGATGCCTCGGCGGCCCGGGCCATCCCCATCCCGCCCGGCCCACTCCCCACCCAGGCGGCCACCGCCAGGACCAGCGCCGCCACCGGCGCCCGGGCACGCGTCAGGCGGGGACCGGCGGGCCGGACCGCGTATCCAGGCTGGGCGGAAACCGTGCTGTCCATGGTCATGCGCCTCGGGGTTCATCAGGGTTCGATGGCATAGGCCGCGGTGGTGTAGCCCCACGAGAGGTCACCGGGCGACTCCTTGCCCTTGGGGCCACTTCCGGGTCCGGCGGCGCCCGACAACAGGGCGCTCGCCAGGCGATCCACATAGGCATCCGGATCGGCGATGGTCCCAAGACGGTCGTTCTCTTCCAGCAACCCGTCCAGGGCCAGGGGCGCGCTGCTGACGATGGCCACCAGGGTGCCCCGGCCCACCGGCGGCAGCGCCTCGAAGACGAACCCGTAGGAGTCATCGGGGATGGTGATGGTCTGGCCGGCGTCGATGGTGCTGGTGCCGCCGGACGCGGTGGAGAACATGTTGGGGTAGAGCTGCACCACCTCGCCGGCGGCGTTCATGTCCAGCACCACCAGGTGTCCGTCCATGGAGGAGGTGACGTGGAAGCGCACGTGATCGCCCAGATGGGCGGTCTCGGCGGGCTCGATGGTCAGGGTCAGGTCGGCCGAGGGCGCGGACGCCAGCCGGTCGGTGGTCGCCTGCTGGCGGTCGTCGGCCTGCGCTCCGCTCCGGAAATCGCGGCCAATCAAGGCGCTGGCGGTCTCCAGCGTCGGCGTCAGGCTGGGACACTGGCGGGTGCGCCGACAGAACCCCTGAGACTCCCGGCGCAGGTGCATCAGCACCTCGGCATTGCTGAGGATGCCATTGCCGTTGCTGTCGGCGGCGCCCTCGGCCACGGCGCTGATCAGGGCGCGGGTGAAGACGCCCTGCTGGGGTGTCACGCCGGGGTCGACGTAGGCTACCTCGTGGGCGGCGGCGGCGGAGAACACGCGCGCGTGGGTCATGGACTCGATGGGCACCAGCCCCTCGCCCTCGCCCTCGCCCTCGCCCTCGCCCTCGCCCTCGCCTCCACCTACCGTCTTGCCGCCGGCGGCGCGGGTCGGGACGCCGGGCGCGACCCCGCCGCCCCCGGCCGGTTCCATGGACGCGCCGGCACGCCGCGCCGCCTCGCGCAGGCCCACGGCGTCGCGGGTGATCACGCGATCCGGATCGTCGGGCGCGCCGGAGGCCCGCGTCATGGTTCCCGAGTGGCAGGAATCGACCAGCACCAGCACGTCCCGGTCCCGAAGCCGGGTCAGGCGCGCCCGCAGCAGGTCGTCGCGCAGCAGGTTGACCGGCGCGCCGGTGGCCGGATCGAGCCCCGTGTCCCAGGGCACCAGGGCCTCGTCCTGGCCGTCGGCCTCGTCCGCGTCATCGTCGTCCACATGCGTGCCGTGGCCGGAATAGGCCAGGATCACCCGGTCGCCCGGCTGAGTGCCGGCGATCAGCCAGTCGTCGATGGCCTGGAGAATGCCGTCGTGGGTGGCCTCCTCGTTCTCCAGAAGGCGGATGCCATCGGCCGGGAACCCCAGGTGGTCGCGGGCCAGATCGGCGAGCGCGCGCGAATCGCGGGTCGAGGACTCCGGCGGCAGGTCCAGGGGATCGAAGGCGTAGTCGTCGATGCCGATGAACAGCGCCCGGTCGGCCGACCAGGCCACGGCGGGCGCGAGGCCGGCAGCCAGGGCCGTCGCCGAGGCGACCAGCGCGACGGCGGTCATCGACAGGCGGGATCGCGGAGGGGACGGAGGGCGCATCATGGATCGTCGGCCTTGCCCAAGGGGAAGCGGTTGGTATCGTCGCCCTGGAACACGGCGCGCTGCGCGTGGCCCTTCTCGGCGGCCAGGTGGCTCACCTCCTCGCGCACGAACTCGCCCAGGGTGAGCGCGCTGACGGTGCGCTCGCGGCCCACGGCGGCATAGCCGCGCAGGCCCGACAGGATGGCATGCGCGAACACGCCGTTGGACCCGTCGTAGGAGTCGAGCGCCTCTTCCTGGCTGGCGGCGGCGGCCAGGATGAAGTTGCCGGTTTCGTTGTACAGGTTGCCGGAGATGGTGCCGACCTCGAAAGCGCCCCCGTGGCAGGTGTCCAGGAACACCATCTTGCGGCCGGCGTTGATCTCGCCCAGAAGCTCCACCAGCCGGTTCTGGTCCAGGCCGGTCTCGCCCTCGACCGTGAACGCCTCCGGCGTGAGGAACTGGTACAGGCCGTCGTCGTTGGTCATGCCATGCCCGGCGAGGTACAGGATCACGCTGTCCGAGCGCTCGACCGAACCCGCCAGATCGGCCAGGGCGGCCTCCAGACGCGGGCGCGTGGCGTCCTCGTCGTACAGTTCCACCACCTCGACGCTGTCATAGAACGGACCGGCGCGGGTGCCGATCTCGGCGGCCACCGCGCGCGCGTCCGGCACCGCGAAGGCCAGGTCGTTGGCATCGTTGGCGTAGTCGTTGACCCCCACGGACACCAGCCACAGGCGCTCCGGCGGCGCGGCCGGGACGGCCGGCGCGCTGTCCTCGGGGGCATCGGGCACCATCAGGGTGACGGTCGCCTTGCCATAGACACCGGCGGCGTTGTAGGCGCGGATCTCGATGGGATTGACACCCGGCACCAGGGCCACCTCGCGTTCCAGAACGAGCGGACCCTCACCGTCCCCCGCCCCCCCGGCGGCGGACGGACGATGGGTCGCGGCCGCCGGCCCGGCCGTCGGCTGGGCGTGCCCGGTGCGCCGGAAGGCGCGGGTGGTCGCGGTGGCGCGTCCCACGTTGCGCCCGTCATGGAACACGTCGATCGCGCCGATGCCGGCCCCGGTGTCGGTGACCGAGAAGCGCAGCCCCACGCGCGCCTGCCCCGGCGCCAGGGTCAGGACACCCAGGGAGGTCTCGCCGGCGGCGGCGGCCACCGCCTCGGAGCGCTGGTCTCCGGTGCGGCGAAAGGCCCGGGTCAGGGTCGCCGGTGGCCGGCAACGCGCGGTCGCGGTCCCGGCTCCCTGGGGCTTGCCACCGGCGGCGGGCCGGGTCGCTCCGTTCGCCGACACCGCGACCGGCACGAAGCCGCGCGTGCGCTCGTCGGTGGTCGGCTCGCACAGGGCCACCAGGGCCACCTCCGGCGTGGGCGCCTGGCGCATCAACTGGCGCAGATCGCCGACCTCCGCCCGCGCGACGCGCAGCCGGTCGCGCTGGCCCGCCGGATCGGCGAGATAGGCCCACACCAGATCCGGACGGTGGAACAGGCGATAGACCTGGGCGAAGTCCACCACCAGCGGGCTCTTGGCCTTGGTGCGGTTGAGCACATGGCTCACCAGATCCTGTCCACCGCCGGGGGAGTGAGCGAAAAAGCCCTCGGGCGTCCACACCACCCAGCGCCGCGACGTGCCGTGGTAGAAGACCGCCGCGAGTTCGGCCAGATCGTCGCCCGGCGCCAGCGAGTACCAGCGCACCGTGCCATCCCCCAGGGCGGCCACCACCACGGGGGCCTCGCGGGCCGGGATCACGCCATAGGCGGCGGCCGGAATGTCCTTGCGCGCGCGCTCGGCGCCCCGGGCATCGAACAGCCGCAGGGTGAAGTCGCTGCCCAGGACATAGCCGCCCCCGGACAGGCGCGCGGCGCTGCGGGCGGCCTCGCCCGGGTCCAGGGCCACGGCGACGCGGCCGAACACGGGATCGGTGCGGTTGCGCCAGTCGGCCTCGGAGTCGGCCGGCAGACTGAGGTCGGGGCCGCGCAGGCCGGCGTCCATGGCGCCGCCCGGGGTCACGCGTCCCCGGTCCAGGTCGAGGGTCACCGGATCGACGCCGCCCTGGCGGGTGCCGATCACCAACCGCCGGCCATCGGCGGACAGCCCGAAGGTGCCGTCGGCCACATCGCGGAAGTCGGCGATGCCGGCCTGATGGAGCACCTGCAGGCGGCCGTCGCCCGACACCTGCCCCCAGGCCGGATCGGCGGTGGCGAACACCAGGCCGCCGCCCGGCCGCGCCGCCAGGGCCGAGGCCGAGTCCCGGCCGATATCGACGCTCCACGTCCAGGCGCCCGCGCCGGGATCATAGGCGACGGCGAGACTGTCTCCGTCGGCGCTGGCACGGGTTCCGGCGGCGACCACCAGCGGGCGTCCGCCGTCGGTGATCCACTGCACCAACGGGGTATCGCCGGAGGCACCGGGCGGCGGCGGGGGGCCGGCGCGGCTCTTCAGGGTGGCGCCGTCGAGAAGGTCCACCCGCGCGGCGCCCGAGAAGCCCACGGCGAGGACATCGGACTGGGGGGAGAACGACAGCCCGAAGGGCACCCCCGGGCCGTCCAGGACACGCTTGGCGATCACCGCCAGATCCCGGTCGTACAGGCGGACCACGCCGTCGTCGCTGCTCACCGCCAGCCGTCCGTCGTCGGCGAAGGCGATCTGGCGCACCGCCGCGCCGTCATAGTCGCGGTCCTGGCCCAGGTACTGTCCGCCGCTGGAGAACACGCCGATGCCCTCGCCGGACAGAAAACCGACCACGAAGATTTCGCCGTCGGGGCGATAGCGCAGGTGGGCGATGGCCGCCTGAAGGTTCTTCAGGCGCATCATCCGCCGGTCGGGCAACCCCCAGGTGTACAGGCTGAAAGCGCCGTCGTCCCAGCTGAAGCCGGTGAAGCCGCCGGCGATCATGCGCCCGCCATCGGGGGCGACGGCCAGGCTATGGAGGATGCCCTCCGGCCCCTCGCCCAACGGCACGGTCAGGCGGCCGGTCAGGTGGCCGGTCTCCAGGTCCCAGAGCCGCACGGTCTTGTCGAGCGCGGCGGTGGCCACCAGCCCGTTGGCCGCGTCCACCACGAGATCGCTGACCGGCGCCGTGTGCATGCCGGTATCCAGCACCAGGAAGGGGTCGCCCGGAAGGCCGGGAGGCAAGGGATCCTCGGCCGGCGGCGCCGAGAGGGACACCGGCGTCTGTGTCCCTGCCGGCGTTGGTGTCTCCGACTGCGTCTTGGACTTGCCTTGGGTCTGGGCCAGGGCCACCGGCGCGACGGCCAGCAGCAGGACCAACAGGGGAACCAGGCGCAGCACAGGGACCGGACCCCACGGCCGCGAGAGAAGCCACCACCGCCCCCCGCGAGGGATCACGATCCCGTCAAATCCACGCGCCGCGCGCCCTTGTTCACCGACCGCCATACCAGCCCCCCCTGGTTTGCCGTCTCCACCGCGCACCCGCCGGCCCTTGACCGTCACAGACACCACGATATCCCCATCATTGAGGACTTTTTGTGTCGATCCCGCGCGTCGCGCGCGTCCGTCCGCGCCCGCCATCCCGGCCGCGCCCCGGCCGTTGCCGGCGGGACGCGGACCCGGGACGACCGGGAGGCCAGGCTCACGACCCGGAGCAGACCCCGCAGGCGCCGACCTTGGCGGGCATCGGCGTCACGGCCAGACTGATGGCCGGCGCGCCGGGCAGCCAGCTCGTGCTGAACCCGCCATCCCCGGCCGTGCTTTGCTCCAGCGAGGCCAGTTCGGTCACCTTGCTGTCCACCGCCACGCTGCGCTTTTCCAGCGTGGTGTAGGTCTGTCCGATCTTCGCCTGCGTGGGCTTGTTCTCGGCGGTCACCTGCACGGTTGGCCGCGCGGCGGTGGCGGCGGCCGGCGGCGCGCTGCTGACCGAGGTGCGCGGCGGGGGCCGGCTGCCGGGCACCGCACCCACCTGCACGGCGGCGACGCGGAACTCGGTGCGGCGCTCGGCGACGTTGCCGTTGATTTCGCGCGCCACCCGCAGGTCCTCGCGCAGCTTCTTGTTCAGCGTCGCCATCTGGGTCCGGCCGGTGGCCGCGTCGATGGTGCCGGCGCGCACGTTGGCGCGGATGGTCTGGGCCTCGCCGCGACGGCAGGCGATCAGGGCATCCAGCGCCCGCTGGGTCCGCGCCAGGCGCTCGGCATCGGATTCCATGTCCAGCAGGATGGTGCTGAGCAGGCGCGACTGGTTGCCGGACTCCTTCAGCACATGGTTGAAGTAGGCCGCGCCGGCGCCGGCCACGGCCCCGCTGATCGCGCCGATGGCCGCCCCCTCGCCGATGTCGCCACCGGTGATGGCGGCCCCCAGCACACCGGCCAGCGCGCCCACGGCGGCACCGCCGACCACACCCTTGATCAGGTCCTCGGCGAAGTAGTCCTGCTGTTCCAGAAGCCGGTCGCGCTGCACCTTACAGACATCGGCCGAGTAGTCGTAACCGTACTTGTTTGACCCCGTGGTCTGACAGGCTGACAGCAAGCCCGCCCCGACAACAGCGATGGCCGTGTACCGCAACAGCTTGGATCGCATGGTTTCCCCACCCCTTCCAGAACGTGACAAGACCCGTGGCGATGGCCGACGACCCGGGCGCCGGTTCCGGCGACCGTTTGGTCCATTCGACGATGACGTCGCGCCTCTCCCCCAGTTTCTCAGGACATCTCACCCCGGTCCCCTCGCCATCGTCGGCCGGAGGTCCCGGTGATCGCCCGGACCGTCCGGACCAGGAGGCCACACGGCCTCCAAGCCTTTGATCACCCAGGGTGCGACACCACCGCCTTCTGGTATGACGGGGGCGCTTGTCTGTCCAGCATCCTCCGCAACCCTCTGAAATCGGGGTCCTCCGTCCCGGCGACGCGGACTCGCCCCGAGTCGGGCGAAGGGCGACTCGGTGGGTCGGATATCCCCCGACTCGACGGTGTGGCGGCCGATCGGGCGTTGGCACCGACCGTCATTGACCAGGACCGCCGGTGTCCGAAGCCGGCCCACGTGACAGCGGACATGACCGCGACAACGCGGTAGGATCAGCGTCACGCCCCACGATGATCCGGGCCTGGACGCGGGCGGCCGGATCGATCACGCACGGAGTCGCATGATGACGCACCGCACCCCGCCCGGGATCGCCGCGTTGGCCTTGGCCGCGAGCGTGGCCCTGGCCGCCTCTCCGGCCCTGGCCCAAGACCCGGGCCAGGCCCCGGGCCAGGACCAGCCGGGGGCGGCCATGGTGCTGGACACCATCGGCACGACCGAACCGATGGTGGAAGCCTACACCACCCTGCCGGAAGGCACGGAGATCGCCCTCAGCGATGAAGCGGAGATCGAGTTCATCGACCTGAAGACCTGCGACCTGGTGCGCGTGGCCGGCGGCATGCTGGTGCTGGGCGAGGTGATCACCCACAAGGGCGGAACCGTGCTGAAACGCGAGGCCTCGGAATGCCCGGACTCGTTCGACCTGGAAAGCGAGAGCGTGCCGGGTGGTGTCGTCCTGCGGGCCATGCCGTTCTGATGCGATCGGGTCTGATGCGATCGGGCGGCACGCCCCGCCCGCGGCGATCCGGCGCCGCCACCGCAGGATGAGTCCAGGCCATGACGGTCAGGCCCTACAAACTGGCGACGGTCCTGGTCGGCGCGGTTCTGTCGGCCCTGGCGAGCCTCGCCATGGGCACCCATTCGCGTCTCGATGGTCTGCTTCTGGATGCCGTGGTGACGGGGCGGGCCGCCCTCCTGCCCGACGAAGAGGCTCGCGCGCGAGACAGATCACCCGTCGCGGTGGTCGCCCTCGACCCGCGCAGCCTGGCGGCCCCGGACCTGGCCAGCAGTCCCCGCGCCATGATGCAACCGCAGTTCGGCGCCCTGACCGAGGCCGTGTTCGCCGCCGGGGCGCGCGCGCTGGCCTTCGACTTCGTCTTCGCCTTTCGCGGCGGGGCGTTCCTGGACGGCTGGGACCGCAGCTTCCAGACCGCGCTGGCCGCCAACGGGACCCGGGTGGTGCTCGGGCGTGACCGCGCCGTGGCGCCGGACGTCGCCTATTGGGGTCCCCTGGCCGCTCGCCCGGCCGGACGCTTGGGGATTCAGGAGCTGATCCCCGACGGCGACGGCATCATCCGCCGCGTCAACATGGTCTACTGGCTCCAGCCACCGCCCCCCGGGGACTCCCGGCCGCTGCTGCGCCTGGCTCCCCGGGACGACGCCAAGCCGCTGTTCACCCTGGCTGGCGCGGCGCTGGCGCGGGCGGGCGAAACCAGCCTGCCGCGCCAGGTGTTGCTGGCCCCGGATCGTCATCTCGAAGCCCTGCCCACCTACGCGCTGGTGGACGTGCTGCGCTGCGCCAAGGCGGACCCGGCGACGCTGGCGGCCGCCTTCGCCGATACCGTGGTGTTCTTCGGCAGCACCATTCCCAGCGAGGACCGCAAGTGGACCAGCGCCCGGTTCCTGGCGCCGCCGGAGGCCCCCGCGCCCGCGCTCCAGCCGGCCGGGACGCCCGGCGACCCGGATGCGGGCTGCGCGCTTACGCCGCGCCCGGCGTCGGATGCCAAGGTGCTGTCGGTCCCCGGGGTGCACGTGCATGCCGCCGCCGCCCACGCCGTGCTCACCGGCCGGACCCCCGGCGAGATCCCCGCCTGGAGCCGGCATGTCGTCGCCGGGGTCAGCGGCGCCGCCGGGGTCGTGGCGGTGCTCCATGCGCCACTGTGGCTGGCCCTGGGACTGGTCGCCGCCGGGCTGGCGATCCTGGGCGCCGCCGCCCTGGTCGGCCTCGTCGGCGGCACGTGGCTGCCGCTGGGCCTGCCCATGGGCGCGCTGGCGATGGCCGCGCTGGGCGCCTACGCGGTGCGCTACCTGCTGGAGGAACGCCAGCACAAGCGCATGCGCGAGGCGTTCGGACGCTACGTGGCGCCGCAACTGGTCCAGAAGATCGCCGAGGACGAAAGCTCTCTGGACCGGGGCGGCGAGGTCCGCGACCTGTCCGTGTGGATCGCCGACATCGCCAACTACTCCAGTCTGTCGGAGTTCGCCGACCCCAAGGAGGTGGGCCGGCTGCTCAACCGGGTGCTGGGCGCGGTGGCCGAGAGGGTGGAGGCACAGGGCGGCTACGTGGCGCAGTATTCGGGCGACGCCGTGGTGGCCACCTTCGGCACCTTCGGCGATCAGCCCGACCACGCCGACCGCGCCGTCCGCGGCGCCCTGGAGGCCCGCGAGACGGTCATGGCCCTATCGCGGGAGATGACCCGCGCCACCGGCGCCCCATCCCTCGACCTGCGCGTCGGCGTCTCCAGCGACGCCATGCTGGTGGGCAACATCGGCGCCGAGCGCCGGCTCAGCTTCACGGTCATCGGCGACGGCATCAACACGGCCGCGCGCCTGGAAAGCGCCAACAAGCAACTCGGCAGCCGCATCCTGGTCAGCCACAAGACCCGCGAGCAGTGCTCCGAGACGCTGCGGTTCCGCCTGGTGGACAAGATCCGCGTCAAGGGCCGGCAGCAGGCCGTCACCCTTTACGAACCCCTGGGAGAGACGACCGGCGGCCCCGCCGCCGACGACGAAGAGGCGCAGGCCCCCCACCGGCGCTACGAACGCGCGCTGAGCCGCTACTGGGCGCGGGATTTCGCGGAAGCGCGCGCCCTGCTGGCCGATCTGGCGGCGCAAGACCCGGTGGCGCGCGCCCTTTTGCCGCGAGTCGAGGCGGCGATCCGGACTCCGCCGGGAGAGGACTGGGATGGCGTGTATGATCTTCCGGTGAAGTGAGGAGGCCCGACCAAGAACGAACCCCGCCGGCACGGCACCGGCGGGCACCCGGCACCGGCCCCAAGGCACAAGAGGGCGGCCGGAGAACAGGTCGACGAGGGAAGAGAAGGCAAGGTTTTCCTGGCGTGTGGATACGAAAAGGGAGACAAGGCCCATGAACATCACCGTCACGCGTCGGGGCACCATCACGGTGGTGACCCCCGAGGGGCGCGTCGACCAGGACAGCGCCCCCATGCTGGACGCGGCGCTGGCGGAGGCGGAGGCCGACGGCGGCCACATCCTGGTGGACCTGCACGCCGTTCCCTATGCCAGCAGCATGGGCCTGCGGGCCATCGTGGCCTGCTTCAAGACGCTCCACGCCGACGGCCGGCGCATCGCCCTGTGCGGCCTGGCCGATCTGGTCGCCGAGGTGTTCGAGATCGCCGGCATCAACCGGGTGCTGCGGGTGTTTCCCGACCGCGCCGAGGCCATGCCCTACCTGATCGGCGAGGACGCCTCCGACACGGCCCGTCCGGCGCCAGGTGACCCCGGCGACGCCCCGGACGGCGACGCCCCGGCCGATCGGACCGAACCGGCGCTGCGCGTGGTCTTCTGGGGCACGCGCGGCTCCCTGCCCACGGCCCTGAACGCCCAGGGCGTGCGCGGCAAGGTGCGCGCCGCGGTGGCGGCGGCGGTGCGCGCCGGCCTGACGCCGGCCGACGACCTGGACGCGTTCCTGGACACCCGGCTGCCCTTCGGCCTGCGGGGCACCTACGGGGGTGAGTCGTCCTGCGTCCAGGTGGACACCGGCCATGCCGAGTCCCTGCTGTTCGACCTGGGTAGCGGGGCGCGCCGCTTCGGCCTCGACTGCCTGGCCCGGCACGGCGCCCGCACCCCCCGGACCTACAACATCTTCCTCTCCCACCTGCATTGGGACCACATCCTCGCCTTCCCCTTCTTCGCGCCGGCCTTCATTCCCGGCAACCGCATCCGCATTCACGGCTGCCACGAGACCATGGAGATGGCGCTCCGCCGGCAACAGGAGCAGCCGTCGTTTCCCGTGGACTTCTCGGTGTTCAAGGCGGACATCGCCTTCATCACCCTGACCCCGGACGAGCCCGTGCCGGTGGCCGGCGCCACGGTGACACCGTTCCGGCAACTCCACGACGGCGAGTCCTTCGGCTATCGCGTGGATCGAGACGGCCGGTCGGTCGTCTACTCCACCGACAGCGAGCACAAGATGGCCGACAAGGCCGAGGTGGACGGCTTCGTGCGCCGCCTGGCCGGCGCCCACACCGTCGTGTTCGACGCCATGTACTCGCTGGCCGACACGTTCTCGCTGAAGGAGGACTGGGGCCATTCCTCGAACGTCATCGGCGTGGATCTGTGCCGCATGGCGGGCGTCTCGCGCCTGGTTCTGTTCCACCACGAGCCGATGCACGACGACGCGACGCTGGACCGGATCCTGGACCAGACCCGGCGCTACGAGGAAATCAATCGCGGCGGTGGCCGCCCGCTGCAGGTGGTGACGGCCCATGACGGACTCGTCCTCGATATCTGACCGGGCCGCCGCCCCACGGTCGGCCGATCCGGGCCCCGCCCCGGCCTCGACCCCGGATCCGGATCCGCCCCCCCGGCGCCGGCCATTCTTGCGGCGCGGGGGACGGCTGCCCGCCGCGCTCCTCGGTCTGGTGCTGGCCGCCGTCCTGGCCCTGGAGCCGGGCGTGCTGACAATCCCGCGCAACGTCGTGTTCGATTTCTATCAGGCACTGTCGCCGCGGCCCCGTGTCGATGACCCGGTGGTGGTGGTGGCGGTGGACGACAAGAGCCTCGACGCCCTGGGGCAATGGCCCTGGCCCCGGTCGCTGACCGCGCGGGTGATGGACCGCGTCGCCCAGGCCGACCCGACCGTGATCGGCGTCGACGTGCTGTTCGCCGAGCCGGACCGCATGTCGCCCAAGGCCCTGGCCGAAACCCTCACCGACCTGCCCGCGCGGCTGCGGGACGGTCTGCGCGGCGCGCCCGACACCGACCACCTGCTGGCCCTGGCCCTGACGAAGGCCCCGACCGTGCTGGGCTTCGCCGCCATCTCCGAAAGCTGGGCCAATCCCGACGCCATCCCCCCCCTGACCCCCGTGCTGCGCCGGGGGCCGGACAGCCATCGGCGCCTGGCGGTCCAGGCCAACAGCGCCATCGCCAGCCATGCGGTGATCGCCACCAGCGCCGCCGCCCACGGCGTCATCAACCCGCTGCTGGGCGCCGACGGCGTGGTCCGGCGCCTGCCGTTCCTGGCCAACCTGAACGGCGAGATCGCCCTGGGCCTGGCGCCCGAGATGATCCGCATCGTCATCGGACACCCCGTCGCCACCGTGACCAGCACCGAGGGCGGCGTGCGCTCCCTGCACCTGGGTCCGATGACGGTGCCCCTGGACCGCGACGGCGGGTTCCGGGTGCCCTTCGGTCCCGTGACGCCCGAACGCTACCTGTCGGCGGTGGACATCCTCGACGGCAGCGTCGATCCCTCGGTGTTCACCGGGCGCCTGGTGCTGGTGGGGGTGGTGGCCAGCGGCCTCGGCGACCTGGCCAGCACGCCGCTTGATTCGGAAGTCCCGGGTGTCGAGGTGCACATGCAGGCGCTGGAGGCGCTGGTCCAGGGCCTCGCCCTGCGGCGCCCGGCCTGGGTGCCCTGGATCGAGGCGCTCCTGTGCCTCGGCGGCGCGCTGGTGCTGTGCGCGGTGGGGCCGCACGTCCGGCACACCTGGCCGCTGTTCGTGCTGGTCGCCGGGACCACCATGGTCGGCGCCCAGCAGGCGCACGCCCAGGCCGCCCTGTTGATCGACGGCACCCTGCCGGCCGTCGGCCAGGGGCTGGTGCTGGCCGTGCTGATGGCGAACGGGCTGGCGGAGAGCCGGCGCGAGCAGCTGCGCCTGGCCGCCGACCTGCGCACCCAAAGCGAGGCCCGCGCCCGCCTTGAAGGCGAGATGAACGCGGCGCGCGACATCCAGCGGGCCTTGCTGCCCGATCCCCGCCGGGTGCTGGCGAGGGAGCCGCGCGTCGCCGTCGCAGCCGCCCTGGAGCCGGCACGCACCGTCGGCGGGGATCTCTACGACCTGTTCCCCATCGACGCCGATCGCCTGGTCTTCGTGGTCGGCGACGTCTCCGGCAAGGGCATCCAGGCCAGCCTGTTCATGGCCATCTGCAAGGCCCTGTCCAAAAGCGCGGCCCACGGCGCCAAGGGCTCGCCGGCTGCGGCCGTCGGCCAGGCCAACCGCGACCTGGACCGCGAAAACCCCCAGATGCTGTTCTGCACCGCGCTGATGGGCGTGCTGGACCTGCGCGACGGCACGGTCACGCTGTGCAATGCCGGCCATGGCCCGCCGCTGCTGGTGGATGCCGATGGCGGCCAGGCCACCGTCGTGACCACCGCCGGGGGACCCGCGCTGTGTTTCCTGGACGACATCGACTACCAGGAAACCCGGATCACCCTGCGACCGCGCCAGACCCTGGTGCTGACCACGGACGGCATCACCGAGGCCATGAGCCCGACCGGCGCGGTGTACGGGTCGGACCGCCTGACCGATGTCGCGACGCACGCCCTCGGCGCGGACCGGACGGTGGACGAGGCGCTGTCCATGCTGCTGGCGGACGTGCATGCCTGGGTCGGCGACGCCCCGCGCGCCGACGACCTGACGGCGATGCTGGTGCGGTGGACCGGCCCGGCCCCCACGTCCTAGAGTAATCCGAGATCAAGTTGGGCCATAGCCGGAATGCCGCATATAGCTGCTGCACTCTGTTGGCATAACTTTGTCGAGCGCTTCTTTCAG
>NZ_JACIGK010000026.1 GCF_014197915.1 Roseospira visakhapatnamensis | reverse complement strand
TACAACTGCAAGCGGATGGCCCGCCTCAGGGCCGCATGACACCCGCGCCACCACCTAAACTCAAGGCCGCGCGGCCAAACCCGACAGACTGCTAGTGCGCTGATCCAGGCAAAAGATGCAGTCCACATTCTTTTGTCTGGATCGAACGTGCACTGGAAACAGTGTTTTGTGCATCGCTGCACGAGGGGCAGGGGAGGGCGGACCCATGGCGCGGGCACCGGGCAAGACCAGCAAGCTCAAGGCCGCCGATCCCGCCGATGGGGTGCCGACGCCGCGCGCCAATCCGTTGCTGCTGGGACAGGAGGACGCCGAGGCCACCGTGCTGGGAGCCTGGGCCAGCGGGCGCATGAGCCATGCCTGGCTGATCACCGGACCGCGTGGCGTGGGCAAGGCGACCCTGGCGCATCGCCTGGCGCGCTTCATCCTGGCGCACGGACTGCACGGCGGGGCCTCGACGGCGGCGCCCCCCAATTTGGTCATGGACCCGGCGGACCCGCTGTTTCAGCGGGTGGTGACGGGGAGCCACGGCGATCTGCGTGTCGTGGAACGCGGGGTCGCCGACGAGCGGCAGGCGCAGCGCGACCGGGAGGCCGGTCGCGTGCCCCGGCGACGGGGCGAGATCGTGGTGGACGATGTGCGGGGTGTCGGCGCCTTCCTGGCCCTGACGCCGGCCGAGGACGGCTGGCGGGTGGTGGTGATCGACGCCGCCGACGAGATGAACCGCAATGCCGCCAACGCGGTGCTCAAGGTGCTGGAGGAACCGCCGCGCCGGGCCGTGCTGGTGCTGGTGGCCCACAATCCGGCACGGCTGCCGGCGACGATTCCGTCGCGCTGCCGCCGCCTGACGCTGCGCCCCTTGTCCCACCCCGTGATGCGTGACCTTCTGGGGCGCTACCGCCCCGACCTGGACGCCGAGGCCCAGGCGACGTTGATGGGCCTGTCGCGGGGCAGCATCGGGACGGCGCTGACGCTGGCCCGGCGCGGCGGCCTGGAGGTGTATGCCGAGATGACCGGCCTGCTGGGTGACCTGCCACGCCTGGACGTGGCGCGGCTGCACGCCCTGGGCGACAGGGCGGCGCAGGACGACGTGGCCTGGGGGCTGCTGCGCGACCTGCTGCCGGGCTGGCTGGGGCGGCTGGCGCGTGTCGTCGCCGTCGGCAGCCCCGAGGGGATGGCCACCAGCGCCCGGGAAGCGGAGGTCATGGCCCGGCTGGGGCGGGCGGCGCCCCTTGATCGCTGGGTCGCGGTGTGGGAAAAGACCTCGCATCTTCTGGGCCGGACGGAGGCCGTCCATTTGGACCGCAAACAGGCCGTCCTGGCCGCCCTTTTGCTGGTGGAGCGCGCGGCCGCCCGAGCCTGACGGAGGTCGGGTCTGGTTACGTCCGACCTCGTCGGTCCTCCTGTCGTAATCCTCCCTGTCGTGTCGGAGCATCGCTGATGTCGGGCCGCCCCCCGTTCTATATCACCACGCCCATCTACTACGTGAACGCCAGCCCGCACATCGGCCATGCCTACACCACCGTCGCCTGCGACATGGTGGCGCGGTTCAAGCGCCTGGACGGCTACGACGTCAAGTTCCTGACGGGCACCGACGAACACGGCCAGAAGGTGGAGAAATCCGCCCAGGCCGACGGCATGGACCCGCAGGCGTTCACCGACAGGGTGTCGCGGAACTTCCGCGATCTGGCGACGGCCCTGAACTGCACCAACGACGACTTCATCCGCACCACGGAAAGCCGCCACACCCGCGCCTGTCAGGCGTTGTGGACCACCCTGATCGAGCGCGACCAGATTTATCTGGGAAGCTACGCGGGATGGTACGCGGTGCGCGACGAGGCGTTCTACAACGAGGATGAACTCACCACCGGACCGGACGGTGTCAAGCGGGCCCCCAGCGGCGCCGAGGTGGAGTGGGTGGAGGAGCCCAGCTACTTCTTCCGCCTGTCCCGGTGGGCCGAGCCACTGCTGAAGTTCTACGACGAGAATCCGGATTTCATCGCCCCCGACAGCCGCCGCAACGAGGTGCTGAGCTTCGTGCGCGGCGGGCTGACCGACCTGTCGGTCTCGCGCACCACCTTCCAGTGGGGCGTGCCGGTGCCGGGCGACGACGATCACATCATGTACGTCTGGCTGGACGCGCTGACCAACTACATCACCGCCGTCGGCTATCCGGAGACGGACACAGGCCAATACGCCACCCACTGGCCGGCCGATCTGCACATGATGGGCAAGGACATCCTTCGCTTCCACGCCGTGTACTGGCCGGCTTTCCTGATGGCCGCCGATCTGGCGCCGCCCAGGCGGGTGTTCGCGCACGGCTGGTGGACCAACGAAGGTCAGAAGGTCTCCAAGTCGGTGGGCAACGTCATCGATCCGCTCACGCTGGTGGAGACCTACGGGCTTGATCAGGTGCGCTACTTCCTCCTGCGCGAGGTGCCTTTCGGCAACGACGGGGACTATTCGCATCGCGCCATGGTCAACCGCATGAACGGCGATCTGGCCAACGACCTGGGCAACCTGGCCCAGCGCACATTGTCCATGATCCACAAGAACTGCGGGCAGGCCGTGCCGCAGCCGGGCCCGTTCGCCGACGAGGACCGGACTTTGCTGGATCAGGCCGGCGGGCTGGTGGATACCCTGCGCGCCGCCATCGATCGCCAGGCCCTCCACGAGGCGCTGGAGGCCCTGTGGGTTGTGGTACGCGCCGCCAATGCCTACGTGGACCGGCAGGCGCCATGGGCGCTGCGCAAGACCGATCCGGCGCGCATGGCCACGGTCCTCTACGTGCTGGCGGAAACGCTGCGTCCGGTGGCCGTCCTGATGCAGGCGGTGACGCCGGATTCGGCGGCGCGCATGCTCGATCAGCTTGGAGTGCCGGCGGACGCCCGCGATATCGCCGCGCTGGGCGAGGAGGCGGGCAGGGCGCTTGTCCCGGGCACGGCGTTGCCCAAGCCCGTGGGCATTTTCCCCCGCTATGTCGACGAGACGGGCGACGCGGGCTGACGGACATCCCGGCCGCATTCACTGGAGCCGCGCGACATGCTGGTGGACTCGCATTGTCACCTGGATTTCCCCGACTTCGCCGAGGATCTGGACGATCTGGTGATCCGGGCGCACGGCGCCGGGGTCGGCCATATGCTGACCATCTGCACCCATGTGACCCGCTTCGACCGGGTGCTGGCGGTAGCGCGACGCTTCGACAGTGTCCATTGCACCGTCGGCATCCATCCGCATGAGGCGGGCAAGGAGCCGGAGACCTCGGCCGAGACCCTGATTCGCATGGCCGAGGATCCCAAGGTGGTGGGCTTCGGCGAGACCGGGCTGGACTTCTTCTACGAGCACAGCCCGCGTGATGTCCAGGAGCGATCCTTTCGCCAGCACATCAGGGCGGCGCGCGATAGTGGCCTTCCGGTGGTCATCCACACCCGCGACGCCGAGGCGGACACGCTGCGAATTCTGGAGGAGGAGCACGCGCGAGGGGCCTTTCCTGGGCTCATCCATTGTTTCAGCTCCGATCCAGAACTGGCTGAGAAAGCTGTAGAATTGGGGCTCATGATCTCCGTGTCGGGAATCGTGACCTTCCGCAAGGCCGAGGCGCTGCGCGACACCATCCGCGCCGTGCCGCTGAACCACCTGCTGGTGGAGACGGACGCACCGTACCTGGCGCCGGTCCCCAAGCGGGGCAAGCGCAACGAACCGGCCTACACCGCCCACACCGCCGCCGTGGTCGCCGAGGTCAAGGGGGTGACGCCCGCCGAACTGGCCGAGGCCACGACCGCTACCTTCTTCCGTCTGTTCAGCAAGGCCCGGCCATCGGCGGCGGTGAGCACGGCGGCCGAGTGATTGTGAGGCGGACCCGAAACCCATGCAGGTGACCATCCTGGGCTGCGGCGGCGCCGGCGGAGTGCCGACCCTGTCGCGCGGCTGGGGTCACTGCGATCCCGCCCATCCGCGCAACCGTCGCCGGCGACCCTCCATCTTGGTGACGCCCGGGGCGGGGCAGGGCGGTGGCGGCGCTGCGTCACCGGATCCGATCCTTGTGGACACCGCGCCCGACCTGCGGGAACAGCTTCTGGAGGCCGGTGTTACGCGCCTGTCGGCGGTGCTCTACACCCATGCCCACGCCGATCATGTGCACGGCATTGACGATCTGCGCGAAATCAACCGGGTGATGGGGTGCCCGATCGACGTGTACTCGGACGCCGAGACCCTGGAGATCCTGGAGCGGCGCTTTCCCTATGCCCTGGCCCCGCAGCCGGCGGACACCGACTACATCTTCAAGCCGCTGCTGATCAGCCGGCGGATCGCCGGGGCCTTGGACGTCGCCGGCGTCCGCATCCGGGCCTTCGAACAGGACCACGGCGTCATGACCACGTTGGGGTTCCGGTTTGGGGACGGGTTCGCCTACAGCACCGATGTGGTGGCCCTTGATGACGCCGCGTTCGCGACCCTGGCGGGCGTGCACACCTGGGTGGTCGGCTGCATGGGGTGGTCGGACCTGCCCACCCACGCGCATGTCGACAAGGTCCTGGGATGGGCCGCGCGCGTCCAGCCTCGACGCCTTGTGCTGACCCACCTGGGGCCGGGCATGGATTACGAGACCCTGCGTCGGCGTTTGCCCGAGGACGCCGAACCGGCCCATGATGGGATGGTGCTGGAGGTCCCGGATTAGCGGTCTTATCTACTAGTAGATAAGAC
Organism: Roseospira visakhapatnamensis; assembly: GCF_014197915.1. Lineage (GTDB taxonomy): Bacteria > Pseudomonadota > Alphaproteobacteria > Rhodospirillales > Rhodospirillaceae > Rhodospira > Rhodospira visakhapatnamensis. The sequence goes on along the minus strand of NZ_JACIGK010000026.1, from coordinate 65,588 downwards.
GCGTGGCACGGCGCCACAGCCGGCGGACCGCGCGCCAATCCATGGATTTTAGCGCCCTCTGTTCATCTTCGTTACTATTCATAATATACATTATGCGACTTTCCGGTTTCCGACGGGGTTCCGGCACGACGCCCTTGACGGTTCCGTCCCGTGGCCACGGACGGCCTACTGCATGATGGCCACGGCCATCCCCGCCACCATGGCCGCCGTCAGCAACGCCAGCCCTGCCAGCACGAGCTTGTCCTTCACCGACAGATCGATGGTTGCCAGCTTCTCGAACACCCCGGGACCGTCGTCCTCGTCGTCCGGATCCTCCCGGGGGTCGCCGTCCGGGACGGCGATGTCCACATCCTCGTCCACATCCTCGTCCTCCGGTTGGTCCGCTCCGGTGACCCGTTCGGTAAACCGTCGGAAGAAGTCGTCGGCCGTCTTTTCGGCCACGCCCTTGATCAGCCGTCCGCCGACGCTGGCCAGCTTGCCGCCCACGGTGGCCTGGGACTCGTAGGTCAATAGCGTCGTGTCGGCGCCATCCTCGGCCAGGGTCACGCGCGCGCCGCCCTTGACGAAGCCGGCCGCCCCGCCCTGCCCTTGCCCGGTGATGAGATAGCTGTTGGGCGGATCCATCTCCGACAGCGTCACGGTGGTGGAGAACCGGGCCGAGACCGGCCCCACCTTGGCCTTCACGCGCGCCTGGAACTCGGTGTCGGAGACCTTTTCAAAGCTCTCGCAGCCGTCAATGCAGTCCTTCAGGATGCCGGGATCGTTGAGGGCGTCCCACACGGTCTCCCGGGGGGCCGGCACACGGTAGTTGCCGCTGAAATCCATGAGAAATGCTCCGCTGGCGGGGGACCCGGGATGGGCGGGACAGACAGACTGTGGCGCGCCCCGCCCTACCCTTTCACCACCATCTTGTAGAGGCCCTGGGTGCCGTCCTCGCGTCCACCCTCGTCGGCGAACCGCTGGTACTGGCGCCGTGCCAGGGCCAGGGCCGGCAAGTCCAGGCCCATGCGCTCCGCCTCGGCGGCGGCGATGCCCATGTCCTTCAGGAAATGGTGCACATAGAAGCCGGGCGCGAAATCGCCCTCCACCATGCGCTTGCCCAGCACGTTGAGCTGGAAGCCCCCGGCGGCGCCGCCGCCGATCACGTCCAGCACCTGCCGTTGGTCCAGTCCGGCCACCTGGGCGTAGGCCAGGGCCTCGGCCACCCCCTGGATGGTGCCGGCGATGACCGTCTGATTGACCATCTTGGTGTGCTGGCCGGCTCCGGCCGGCCCCATGAGGGCGATGGCCTTGCCCATGGCCTGGAACACGGGGAGCACGCGGTCGAAGGTCGCCTGGTCGCCGCCGACCATGATGGCCAGGGTGGCGTTGCGGGCGCCCATGTCTCCCCCGGAGACCGGGGCGTCGAGGGCGGCGGCGCCCCGCCCGGCCGCCGTCGCGGCGATGCGCTCGGCGAGGCCGGGCGACGAGGTGGTCATGTCGATGGCCACCGCGCCCGGTTTCAGGTTGGCGAGGATGCCGGTGTCCGGGGCGCCCGCCGCGCCGAAGTAGACCTGCTCGACATCCGCCGGGTAGCCCACCATGGTGACGATCATGTCGCAGGCGCGGGCCAGCCCGGGGATGCTGTCATGCCAGGTGGCGCCGGCGTCCAGCAGGGCCCGGGCCTTCTCCGGCGAGCGGTTGTGGACATGCAGCGCATATCCGGCCGCCTGGATGTGACCGGCCATGCTGGCGCCCATGATGCCCAGGCCGATGAAGCCGACGGCGGTCTGCGCCGGTGCCTCCGGGGGGGTGTCGGTCATCGTCCCAAACTCCTGCCTTCCGATCCTCGTGGTCCGCGGTCTTGCGCGGCGGTGCCGGCCCGCCGTGATGGGCGGCGGCCGGTCCGGCGCGATGTCGCGGACGAGTATAGGGAGGTGACGATGGCGACGAAACCCATGCCGGCGATCACCCGCCGGTTGCCGCACCTGGGCAGTATCCCGACACGCCGCGCCGGCGGATGACCCGGTCAGGGGAGGTCGCGCAGGTGCCAGTCGCCCAGGGCCTTGGCCAGATAGGCGCGGACTTCCTTACGGACTTTTCTTTTCACCACGGTGCTGGCCAGGATCGACAGGAAGAACCGCCCGACCCCATCGATCGCCATGGTCGCCAGGGTGCGGCCCAGGACCGCGTCGGCGCGGTCCGCGAACCGGCGTGACACGGTGTCCACGTCCACCAGGTTCACGGCGGGCCAGTCCGGCAAGGGCTCCGGCGCGTCCACGGATGTGCCGGGGATGATGGGGATGATGGGATAGTAGTCGCCGTCGGCGTGGTCGGCCCGGTGATCGCGAAGGGCCTCTTCAACCCCGCCCGGCGCGCCACCGCGCTTGAACAGCGGGTTGGCCGCCGGCAAGACGAGGTGCTGACGCAGCATGCGCTGCGCGTTGCGCCGCCCCAACAGGTAGTCGTGCCGGCGGTAGGCGCGATGCAGGAAGCCGCCGAACCCGCCCATCACACCGCAGGCCAGCGGCCCGCGCGGGGTGTTGGTGTCACCCCGCACCGGCGCCACCTGGAACCGGCTGTAGACCTCCGCATGCATGGCCAGAAGCAGGTCCTCGGCATTGAACCGGGCACTGCCCTTCCAGGTCGCGAGCAGGGCGCCGGCGATGCGCCACAGGGCGCGGTCGCCGGGTTTCGGCGCCGGCGATGCCTCGAAGGCCGGAAACGGGTCGATCAGCAGGGTGGCGCGGTTGGCGCGATGGCCTTGGCGGGGATTGCGGCCGTCGCCGCCCGCGAGCACCCGGCGCGCCAGGTTCAGCGGTTCGTTGTTGAGAACCCCTCCGTCCACGGCCAGGAACGTCTGGTCGGTCGTGCTGTCCGACCGTGTCGTGCCGGGGACGATGGCGATGTAGTGGCCCGGCGTCTCGGGATCCGCCACGACGATTCGATGGTCGCGATCGCCGGGACGGTGGCGCAGCAGGCGCGGCGGCAGCGCCACCGGAAAGGCGCCCGTGGCCAGCGCCCACTGTCCAAGCGCGGCCCAGGTTTCCAGGTGGGAGCCCACGGCCCCCGCATGCAGCGCGATTTCGTCGGGAAGCGCCCGGTCGTCCGAGGCCGGCGGATGCAGCGCGAAGGTCTGATGGTCGCGCCCGTTGTTCATCCCGTAACCGTCGTTCGCCACGCCCTTGATATCCTGCCAGTAGGGCGTGCCGCGCAGATTGGTCGCGGTGAGGATGACGCGCGTGACCTCTCCCAGCCAGACGCGCGGGCGTGATGGCCGTGTCCCGGCGTCGTCCAGGACCCCGGTGACGATGCCGTCCAGGACGTCGCCGTTGAGAATCGAGGACGGCGGTCCGGACCGGTTGGCCTCGTGCAGCCGGACCAGCGGCGCCCAGTCGATCTGGTTGACCCAGGCATCGAACAAGGGGTTGCCGGTGGCTGCCGCGTCGCTGTCGGCCATCCTCACGTGCGGGAAATCGCGGTGGGCGACGGCGGCCAGGATCGCGGTGGTCATGCCGCCGGCCGAGGTGCCGCTCATGACCGGGACACGGACCTGATGGGTGGGGGCCCGGGGGTTGCCGGCGGCGCGCTCACGGTCCCAGGTGTCCAGGGCCTCGACGATGAAGTCGATGACCCCCGCCGTGTAGGCGCCCGCCGAAACGGCGCCGGCCATGACGAGCCCCAGTTCGAAGGTGTTCTCGGGGGGCGGCGGTGCCGTGCGGTTCGGATCCTGCCAGGCGGCCGTCTCGAACGCCGTTCCAGACAGGAATGTGACGCCGTCGGGAGCGGCCTTGTCCGCCTTGCCCTGCGGTGTCCCGGTTTCGGCCATGGTTCGCCCCTCCCCCGTCGTCCGGGCGACGCCCGTTCGTTTTCGATGCGATCTTGCAACGAAGTATCCGGCCGACACGGGAAGGGCGCAAGAAGAGAGTCCCGGGACCATGACGCTCGTCCGCCGGTGGTCGCGCGGGCGGACGGCGTGTTACCGACGCCCTGTCGCCGGATGCCCGGGGGCTGCGTGTCGGCACATGGCCCACGCCAGTCCCCAGAACCCCGCGCCGACCACCACCTGCCCGCCGGCCACCACGCCGAAGGCCCCGCCCTGCCCTGCCCAGTCGACCAGCGGCTGGCTGAGGACGGGTGACATGAACTGCCCGAGGAAGATGCTCATGGTGGTGCCCCCCACCAGCCGGCCGCGCCAGCGCGGCGGCGCCACGGTCATCAGCCAGGTGGTGATATTGGGAAAGGCGGCGCCCACGCCCAGGCCGGCCAGCACCATGGCCAGCATGAAGCCGGTCTGGCTGGTCGCCAGGAAGACGCCCCCGAAGCCCAGGGCGATGCTACAGAACGCGGCCCCGAAAACCGCGGGCGGCGACAGCCATCGACGAAGCCGTCCATACTGGATGGAGGCGACGCCACCGGCCACGTTCATGACGGCAATGACCAGCCCGGTGGCGAAGGGGGCGACCGTGCCCAGTTCGCGCAGCAGGAAGGGGGCCTGCGTGGGGACCATATAGAAGGTCATGTTCAACAGGAATGCCGCCAAATAAATAACGAGAATAATAGACCAATTCGCGCTGCGAGAATCGTCGTTCGACGACAGGGACGCGGTCCGCTCCGGGACCGCCGAGGGGCGCGCCGGCTCGTGGAGGGCCAACACCAGAAACGGCAGCAGGCCCAGCGCCGTCAGATAGACGCCGAACGGGCCGCGCCAATGCCACTCGGCCAGCGCCCCGCCCAGCAGCACGAACACGACGCCGCCCCAGGACATGAAGGCCGACATCCAGCCCATCATGCGGCCACGCTGCTCCCCCCGCCAGTAATCGCCGATCAGGGTGACCGTCGTGGTCATGATGCAGGCCACCGCGAGTCCCAGCACGGCGCGGCCGGCCAGCAGGGCGGCCAGGCTGTCCACGTAAAGGCCGGTTGTGCCGCCCAGCACATACAGCGCGGCGCCGGTGATGATCACCGGCTTGCGCCCCAGGCGGTCCACGACGATCCCGGCCAGGGGTGAACCGAGGGCGATGAACAGGGCCGGCAGGGTGAGCACCAGGCGCGACAGGAAGGCCATGCCCTCGGTGTCCTGGTAGTGGTCGTACAGCGACGGCAGCGAGGGCGAGATGGTCGCCCCCGCCATCACCGTCAGCGAGGCGGCCAACAGCAGCGTGATACGCACCACGATACCCGGGGTGACGACCGCCCCGCCGTAACCGTGTCTTTGCTCGTCGGCGTCCTGCGCGGCCGTCACGCCTCGCCCGCCGCGATCAGCCGTTGGACATGCTCGCGCAGCAGATACTTCTGGATCTTGCCGGTCGATGTCTTGGGCAGCGCATCGAAGATGATCTCGCGCGGGCACTTGTAGTGAGTCAGGGCATCGCGGCAGAAGGCGATCAACTCGGCCTCGGTGACCGTGGCGCCGTCTCGCAGTTCGACCACGGCGACCGGGGTCTCGCCCCATTTGTCGTCGGGCTTGGCGACCACGCCGCAGGCCACCACGTCCGGATGGCGATAGAGCACGCCTTCCACCTCGATGGACGAGATGTTCTCGCCACCCGAGATGATGATGTCCTTGGAGCGGTCCTTGAGCTGGATGTAGCCGTCTGGGTGCGTCACACCCAGGTCGCCGGAGTGGAACCAGCCGCCCGCCAGGGCCTTCTCGGTGGCCGCCGGGTTCTTGAGATAGCCGCGCATGGTGATGTTGCCCCGGAAGAACACCTCGCCCATGGTCTCGCCGTCCCAGGGTACCGGCTCCAGGGTCTCGGGGTGGGCGACCATCACTCCCTCCTGCACCGGGTAGCGGACGCCCTGGCGGGACTTCAGGCGGGCCTGGTCCTCCATATCCAGCCGGTCCCAATCGTCATGCCAGGCGCAGACCGTCGCCGGGCCATAGACCTCGGTCAGGCCGTAGGTGTGGGTGACCTTGAAGCCCTCGGCGGCCATGCGCGCCAGCACCGGCGCCGGTGGCGGCGCGGCGGCGGTCATGACGTTGACGGTGTGGTCGAAGGCGCGACGCTCGGCGTCACTCGCGTTGATCACGAAGCCGAGCACGATGGGCGCACCGCAGAAATGGGTCACGCCGTGGTCGGCGATGGCGCCGAAGATGGCGTCCGCGCTCACTTTACGGCAGCACACATTGGTGCCGGCCAGGGCCGCCAGGGTCCAGGGGAAGCACCAGCCGTTGCAGTGGAACATGGGCAGGGTCCACAGGTACACGATGTCGTGTCCCAGGCCCCAGGTGACGATGTTGCCCAGCGCGTTCAGGTAGGCGCCCCGGGAGTGGTAAACCACGCCCTTGGGATTGCCGGTCGTGCCGGAGGTGTAGTTGAGCGTGATGGCGTTCCATTCGTCGTCGGGGTACACCCAGGCGAAGTCCGGGTCGCCCTCGGCCAGCAGCGCTTCGTAGTCCGTCTCGCCCAGCCGCGCGCCGACGCCGCCGGCCTCGGGGTCGTCGATGTCGATCACCGGGATGGGTGACTCCAGTTTCTCAAGTGCCTTGCGAACCGTAGCCGAGAACTCCCTGTCCGTGATCAGGAATTCCGCCTCGCCATGATCCAGGATGAAGGCGATGTCGTCGGCGTTCAGGCGTACGTTGAGGGCGTTCAGGACGGCACCCGTCATGGGCACGCCGAAGTGGGCCTCGTACAGTTCGGGCGTGTTGGCGGCCATGACGGCCACGGTCGCGCCCTTGCCGATACCCCGCCGGGTTAGCGCCGAGGCCAGCCGCCGCGCGCGCGCATAGGTCTCCCGCCACGTGTAGCGGCGCCGGCCATGGATGATCGAGGTCTTGTCCGGATAGGCGTGGGCCGCCCGCTCCAGGAACTGGATGGGGGTCAGCGGCACGTGGTTGGCCGGGGTCTTGTCCAGGTGATCCTCGTACTTGCGGGGCGTGCGGGGCATGACCGGGGGCTCCCTCCCTTTGATCGTGGGCGCAAAGCAAGGCGCATGAGGTGTCTGATAATCCAAACCGGGGCCGCCCGAAAGGGATGTCTTCACCCGTCACGTTCACCCGATTGCCCTGCGGCTGAGAGCGAGACGCCTTCTGTCCCCGACCCTTTTTCGATAAGATGAAATCCCTGAGAGACTCCCGGATCATCGGTGGCGGCCATCGCCGCCAATCCGTGCTCGCTGCCGTCGAGCCAAAATGGAGGACGATCCATGATCCCGCCCAGTTGGACAGGCTTGGTTCGCCTCTGGTGCGACGACGTCGGCGCCACGGCGATTGAGTACGCCCTGATCGCCCTCGGCATCGCCATGGCGGTGATCGGGAGCGTGCGGCTCCTCGGCACGGCCTTACTTGACGGGATCAGCGAGCTTCCGGGTTACTTGTGATCTTCATGAGCGGCTAACCTGATCGCCCTTCCAAGGTAAGGTGATGAGACTTTGTCCTGACCCTCAAAAACGCTCTATCACGGCATCATCGGTACTGCATCACTGTTTATGACGATATCTTCTCGGTCGCGAGTGACGCGAGTGTGTGACGGCGAATCGTGACGAGCCAACAAGCGATTGACTTCGATAGCAGGTCTTGCAGGAGATTTTTTTGAACGCGTCCCGTGGCTTCGAATACTGGGGAGCAGTGGTCTTCTGTGCCTTTATTATGATCTTGGTAACCGCCAGGATGATCGGCCTCAGTCCCCACGACCTGCCGAGCTATATCGGCACCGACACCTACTCTAGGATGGTCCGCGTTCGGGATCTGTGGGCGGGCGGATCCTGGTTCAACCCCGTGTATGATCAGGTCATTCCGCACGGTCTTCTGTCCCACTGGACACGACCTCTGGACGTCCTGATCAGCGTTTGCGCGCTGCCCTTCATGCTGGTCATGCGGCAAGAGACGGCCCTGTTCTGGGGCGGCTACGTCGTCGCGCCGGGCCTCGGTATCGTGACCGCGGGCTTGCTCGCCGCCGCATTGCGACGGGTGCTCACGCCATTGCAGACGGCGATGACGATCGTTTCGCTGATTTGCGTTACCCCGCTTCTCGCCACCTTCCTCCCCGGGCGACCCGACCACTATGCGGCCCTGATTCCCGTTCTGGCCCTGATCGTCTGGGGTCTGGTCCTCATGGCCACCTCCCCGTATGGGCGGCATGGCGCGACCCTTGTGGGGATCGCCTTGCCCTTGGCCGTGTGGGTGAACATCAGCGGTGTTCTTGCCGCGTTGCTTTTTCCTGTTGCCCTCGGGGTGCGATGGCTGGTCGCGGGCGGGGCCTGGTCACAGCTCAACCAGCGTGTCGCGGCCGTGGCCAGCGCGACCTGTCTGGTGATCCTCTTTGTCGAGCGTCCCCCGTTGGATACCGTGAGCGTCGTCGAGTTCGACCGGGTATCCGTCTGGCACCTTTGCGTCTTCCTGGCCATTGTCCTGTTCTGGACCGGGATTCGGACGGTTGAGCAGAGGTGGCCCGCCATCGATCGCGGCGCCGTCTCGCGGTTGGTACCGGCGATACCTCTGGCGCTGGTCGGCGTCGGAGCCTTGCTGGTGGCCTTTCCCCAGGTGCTGGCGCCCGACCACGGTATCGCGATCGACCCCCTGTATGTCGGTGTCCGCCTGCTTCGTATCGAAGAATACTATCCCCTGATCGACGCGGCGGACTTTGAGTCCGCGTGGACCGTCCTGTCGGCCGTGGCCACCCAGACAGGATATCTCCTCCCCCTGATCATCTCGGTCGTGGGCATGCTCATCCTGCTGGTCCGTGGCGGACCCGAGCGACGGTGGGTCTGGGGAAGCCTGCTGGTCGTCGCCGTCACCATGCTCCTGGTCACATGGCCGCCGGTCGCGGCATGGATGCCGATGATCCTGTTCTTCCTTCTGCCCGGCCAGGGCCTGATCGCGGCCATGGCCGTGTCGGCGTGTCCCCGGGCGCGCCTGCTCGTCCGGATGCCGCTGCGTGTTGCCCTGGCCAGCGCGGTCCTGGTCGGCCCCTTTGTCGTCCAGGCCATCACGCACACGGCGGACAAGGAGAAAAACCCGAACGTGCTGACGCACTGCAGCGTCGACGACCTGACCCGCTGGCTCGGCGCCACGTTGCCGCCCGCCCCACCCCTGAACATCATGGCGCTGGCCGACATGGGCGCGGCCTTGATGTACTGGACACCGCACAGGGTCTACGCCATCCCGAATCACAGGCTGCAACCGGGCTTCGCGACGCGCCTGGAGGTGATATCGGCGCCGACGGACGACGACGCCTTGGCCCGGGCCACGGACGCCCAGGTGGACATCCTCGTGATCTGCGACGTCGCGATCGACACGGACGTGCGAGATCCGACACTGCCACGCCCACCGTTCAAGACCCGACTGTTGCAAGGCGACGAACCCGACTGGCTGACCCCGCTGCCCACACCGGATAGCGTCAGCGACGCCGTCCGCGTCTTTCGAGTACACCGGGCACAGGATGGAGAGTCTTGAGAAAACTGATCATCCACATCCCGTGCTACAACGAAGCGGATGTCCTGCCGCAAACCCTGGCGGACCTGCCGCGCGCGGTGGCGGGCTTCGACCGGGTCGAGTGGCTGGTCACCGACGATGGCAGCACCGACGGAACCAGCGCCGTCGCCCGCGCCCATGGCGTCGATCACGTCATACGGCTGCCCGCCAATCGCGGCTTGGCCAACGCCTTCATGGTGGGCGTGCTGGCCGCCCTGGAGCGGGGCGCGGACGTGATCGTGAACACGGATGCCGACAATCAGTACGACGCGTCCTGCATCCCCGACCTGGTCGCGCCGATCCTGGAGGGCCGCGCCGTGATGGTGGTCGGCGCCCGGCCGATCATGGACACGACGGACTTTCCGTTGGCCAAGAAGCTGCTGCAAAGGATCGGCAGTTGGGTCGTGCGCGTGGCCAGTGGCACGCCGGTTCCCGACGCGCCCAGCGGATTCCGCGCCTTCAGTCGTGACGCGGCGCTCAGCCTCTATGTCTTCAATGCCTACACGTATACCCTGGAAACCCTGATCCAGGCCGGTCGTCTGGGCATGACGGTGACCTGGGTGCCGATCCGCACCCATGCGCCGACACGTCCCTCTCGTCTGTTTCGCTCGATGCGATCCTACGTGCTCCGGTCGATGGCGACCATTTTCCGGATTTTCGTCCTCTACAAGCCCATGCGGTTCTTCGCCCTGATCGGGGCCTTGGTGGCGATTCCGGGACTGGTCCTTGGGCTCCGTTTCCTCTACTTCTTCATGCTCGGTCAGGGAAGCGGCAACATCCAGTCGCTGATCCTGGTTGCGATCCTCATCGTTTCATCCGTGGTGATCTTCTCCGCCGGCGTGCTGTCCGACATGATCGCCGCCAATCGCGTGCTGCTGGCCGAGATTCGCCGGCGACAGTTGCAGCAGCACCTGGAGACGTCCTCCGCCCGCATCGACGGGCCGCATCGTCGGGATGCCCCCTGATGGCTGTTGACTGCCACTTGAGTTTGCAGGAACAGGGATTTTGGGAGGAATACCGAAAAATACAGGGATTACAAACTCCTATCTAAGAACTTTGTAATCGGGGCAGAAGTGCGGGCGGTGGCGGCGTCGCGACTCACATTTGGTTGCGCAGACTCAGGGCGCCGTCATCCTCTCCGACGACGCCGGGCAGTTCAAGGTCGGCGAGCACGCGCTCTGCTGGGTCCACGCCGAGCGGCTGGTTCACAAGCTCGACACCTTCACCGAGGCCGCCCGCGCGGCCAAGGAAACGGTCCGGTCCCTGATCTGGTGGGGCTACGCCGACCTGAAGGCCTATCGCGCCGCGCCGCCCCCCACGACCGCCCCATCATCACGGCGGCGCCGAACGTGATGTGGGCCATCGACCCGCGCCCAGTTCGGTCATCTCTCCAAGGACGCCGCGCGCGGCGTCGCCCTGCGCCATCAGGCCTGACCGCCGGCACTTTTGCCCCGGTTACCGCTGATCATCGGGGGGCGTCGCGGGCATCTGCGCGTCCGGGTCCTCGTGCTCCGCGGGAGCCGGCGCCGCCGTCTCCGCAGTCTCGGTTTCGGTCTCGGTCTCGGTCTCGGTTTCGTCATCCGTCTCGGCCGGCACGCCCGCGACGGTCTCGACCTCGATCCCGGCATCCGGTGCGACCTCGGTCCCGGCATCCATCCCGGCCTCGGGCCCACTGTCCGATCCCGCGTCCGACCCGGCGTCCACGGGGTCCGCCGCCTCGACGACCACGCCGGCCCGTTGGGCCCGCCCACGCGCGATGACGATGGCCTTTTCCATGTCGGCCTCGCTGCACAGACCCAGGATGACGGGATTGCGCGGCTTGATGTTGGGCGCGTTCCAGTGGGTGCGGTCGCGAATACCCTGAATGGTCGGCTTGGTGGTGCCCAGCAGCTTGCAGATCTGCGCGTCCGACAGTTCCGGATGGTTCTTGATCAGCCAGGCGATGCCGTCCGGCCGGTCGTGGCGCTTGGACACCGGGGTGTAGCGCGCGCCCTTCTGCCGCGACTGCGGGACCGGGTTGTCACCACGATGCAGCCGCAGGCGGGCGTCGGGATCCTTTTGGCAGCGATCCAGCTCCGCCTGGCTCAACTGTCCATTGGCCAGGGGATCCAGGCCGGTGATGCCCACCGCCACCTCGCCATCGGCGATGGCCTGCACTTCCAGCTCGTGCATGCCACAGAACGCCGCGATCTGCTCGAAGGTCAGCGCGGTGTTTTCCACCAGCCAGACGGCGGTGGCCTTGGGCATGAGCGGCAAAGCCATCGTTTCGGTCTCCCTAGCGTTTTCAAATCCGCGGTCAGCGCGTTTGCCCGCTGGCCGGCCCACGAGTCCCGCTCAACAACCCAGACACCGTCAAGCGACACAGCCGGGGGTTTGGCCTCCGGATCCGGCTGGACCCGGCGGACCCCCATCCTCCGGCCTGACGTGCGTGAGTGAGCGTCCGCGTCCCCGACCGCGCACTCTGTTCCAGTGGCGCCGGGACGCTGCCTCATATGTGTTCGTTCAATCGGCCACGGTCAAGATAATCTTGCCCACGTGCGCGCTCGAGTCCATCAGGGCATGCGCGGCCGCCGCCTCGGCCAGGGCGAAGGTGGCGTGAAGGCGCGGCGCCACCGTGCCCGCCTCCAGCAGCGGCCAGACATGCACGCGCAACGCGGCGGCGATGCGGGCCTTGGCGGCCACCGGCTGGGGCCGCAGGGTGGATCCGGTCAGCGTCAGCCGCTTGAGCATCACCGGCATGAAGTTCATTTCCACCGTCGACCGCGCCAGGAAGGCGATGGAGACGTGCCGGCCGTCGGGGGCCAGCAGGGCCACGTTGCGCGGCAGGTAATCGCCGCCGACCATGTCGAGGATGACGTCGACGCCCTTGCCGCCGGTGGCGTCCTTGATGGCGGCGACATAGTCCTCCTCGGCGTAGTTCACGGCCAGGTCGGCGCCCAGGTCGCGACAGGCGGCACATTTCTCGGCCGAGCCCGCCGTGGTGTAGACGGTGGCGCCGAACGCCTTGGCAAGCTGGATGGCCGTGGTGCCGATGCCGCTGGAGCCGCCGTGCACCAGGAAGCGCTCGCCGGGGGCAAGGGCGCCCCTCTCGAACACGTTGTGCCAGACGGTGAAGAAGGTCTCGGGCACGGCCGCCGCCTGAACCATGTCGAACCCCTTGGGCACCGGCAGCACCTGCGGCGCCGGCGCGGTGGCATAGGCGGCGTAACCGCCGCCGGCCAGCAGCGCACACACCGTATCGCCCACCGCCAGGTCGCCGGTGTCGCCGCCGCCCAGCGCCACGATCTCGCCGGCCACCTCCAGCCCCGGCAGGTCCGATGCCCCCTTGGGCGCGGGGTAGTGCCCCTGGCGCTGGATCACGTCCGGGCGATTGATCCCGGCGGCCCGCACCTTGATCAGCACCTCGCCCTCTCCGGGGCTGGGCACCGGCCGCTCCGTCGGCACCAGAACCTCCGGTCCGCCGGGCCGGCTGATCTCGACGCAGGGCATGGTGGCGGACAAGGCGGTATCGGTCATGATCGGGGCTCCGGCCAGTCTGGGAGGATAGGGTGCGAAGCCTAGCGACAAGGGCACGGGGGACACAAGCGGCGGCCAACGGCGTCCGGTCTTCGTTTCCCGTCCGGGTCCGGCTTGATACAGTCGTGCGTTCCCATCGCCCCCAGCGCCGGACCCACCCCATGCCCATCGACACCGACGACCTGGCCCCACGCCCCGTCCTGGCGACGCCACCCAACATGGAGCTGATGTCCGTGGCCGACCTGCGGCACTACATCACCCAGCTTGAGGCCGAGATCACCCGTGCCCATGCCATGATCGACTCCAAGGGCGGCGCCCGGGCGGCGGCCGAGTCGGTGTTCAGGGCGCCATGACACCGGCGGCGGACCGGAAGACTCGCCGGCATCGTCCCGCCGCGCGCTTCACGCGCCCCCCTCGGACACGGATGCAGCGCCGCCGGCGGGCACAACCGGACGGTATCCGGACATGCCGCCGCACCGAAATCGTCCGTCGCGCCCGCTGCGCCGCACACACCCCCTTGCGGAGTCCGGTCCCAACGGTCTCAACTCTCCAAGGCGCGGATCGTCGCCTGAACAAGCCCGACGCCCGCACGACGACGACAGGAGGGACCTTAAAATGCTGAACGGCAAGATCGCCCTGGTCACCGGCTCGACAAGCGGAATCGGCCTGGGGATCGCTGAAGCGCTGGCGCGCAACGGCGCCCACATCGTGCTCAACGGCTTTGGCGACCCCGCCGAGATCGAAACCATCCGCACCAACCTTGCGGCCGATCACGGGGTACGGGTCGTCTACGTTCACGCCGACCTGTCCAGCCCGGACGAAGCCTATGCGCTGGTCAAGCGCGCCGAGAACGATCTGGGACCCGTGGACATCCTGGTGAACAACGCAGGGATCCAGCACACCGACCGCATCGAGGACTTCCCGGTCGAGAAGTGGGACGCCATCCTCGCCATCAACCTGTCGGCCTGCTTCCACACCATGCGCGCCTCCCTGCCCGGCATGCAGGCCCGCGACTGGGGCCGGGTGGTCAACATCGCCTCCGCCCATGGCCTGGTGGCCAGCCCCTTCAAGGCCGCCTACGTGGCCGCCAAGCATGGCCTGATCGGTCTGACCAAGGTGGCGGCGCTGGAGAACGCCAAGCGCCACGTCACGGTCAACGCCATCTGCCCGGGCTGGGTGCGCACCCCCTTGGTGGAGCGCCAGATCGAGGCCCGCGCCCAGGCCGATGGCCTGGAGGTCGAGGAGGCCGCGCGCCGGTTGCTGGGCGAGCGCCAGCCCACCGAACGCTTCGTCACGCCCGAGCAACTGGGCGAGATGACCGTCTTCCTGTGCAGCGAGGCCGCCGACGTCACCACCGGGGCCGCCTTCCCCATGGACGGCGCGTTCACGACGCACTGAGACCAGCGGCGGAGGAGCGTGACTCATGGCCCGGGGGCGCCTTGAGGGCGCCCCATCTTCAGAATCGGGCACCGCGAGGCGGGGGCGTGGGCTGCGCCGGCCCCGCCCCGGGTGCGGGTCCGGTCGGCGCCACCCGACGCCCGCGCCGATTTCCTTTCGTCGATCAGGTCTTGTCTTCAGCCGGGCGGTATCAGCCGAGGAAAAACGACCGCAGGGCCGCAGCGCACGGATCCGGAGCCTCTTCCGGCACGAAGTGGCCGCAAGGAATCACGGTGTCCGTCACCGGCGCCGCGCACCATGCCCGCCAGATCTCCGCCGGGGAGCGTTCGACCGTGTTGGACAGGTAACCGGTGCCCCAGATGACGGCGGTCGGGCAGCGGATGCGCCGGCCCGCCGCCTGGTCCGCCGCGTCCAGGTCCCAGTCCACGGTGGCCCCGGCGCGATAGTCGGCGCAGGCGGCGGCCACCACCGCCGGGCCCCGGAACTGGTCGATGTAGGCCGCTCGCGCGGCCGGCTCCAGGGCACCGGGTCGTCCGGCCCAGGTGTCCAGCAGATGACCGATGTAGAGATCCGGATTGGCACCGATCATCCGCTCCGGCAGCGGCGCCGGCTGGGCGAGAAACATCCAGTGGTGAGTGGCCAGCGCCTTTCGGGCCGTCATGGCGGCCCATGCCTCGGCGGTCGGCACGATATCGACCACCGCCAGGCGCGGGACGCGATCCGGATGGTCCAGGGCCAGGCGATAGGCCACGCGTCCGCCCCGGTCGTGCCCGGCCACGAAAAACCGGCCGTGACCCAGGGCGCGCATGCAGGCCAGCAGGGTCTCGGCCATGGCGCGCTTGGAGTACGCCTGGTGGACAGCGTCGGGCACCGGCCCGGTGCTGCGGCCATAGCCGGGCAGGTCGGGCAGGACGACGGTGAAGTCATCCGCCAGACGCTCGGCCACCGGTCGCCACGCCAGATGGGTTTGCGGAAAGCCGTGCAGCAAGAGCAGCGGCGGCCCCTCGCCTCCCGTGGAGATGTAAAGCCGCGAGTCTCCCACCGTCAGGGTCTGGTCGGTGAAGGCAACCGCCATGATGTGCGTCTCCACGTCCGGTCCGGAGCCCGTGCCCCCATCGGACGCCGGGACGTCGTGCCGTCCTCCCCCGAGGGCGCGATCAGTGCTTCAGGATCTGGCTCAGGAACAGCCGGGTGCGCTCGCTCCTGGGGTTGGCGAAGAAGTCGCTGGGGGGGGCCTGTTCGACGATCTGACCCTCGTCCATGAACACGACCCGGTCGGCGACGGTCTTGGCGAAGCCCATCTCATGGGTGACGCAGACCATGGTCATGCCACTTTCGGCGAGCGCGACCATGGTGTCCAGGACCTCCTTGATCATCTCCGGGTCGAGGGCCGAGGTCGGTTCGTCGAACAGCATCAGCTTCGGGGTCATGCACAGCGCCCGGGCGATGGCCACGCGTTGCTGCTGACCGCCGGACAGCTGCCCGGGGTACTTCTTCGCCTGCTCCGGAATCTTGACCCGCTCCAGCAGCGCCATGGCCCGCTCCTCGGCCTGGCGGCGGGGTTCCTTGCGCACCCAGATGGGCGCCAGCACACAGTTCTCCAACACCGTCAGGTGAGGGAACAGGTTGAAGTGCTGGAACACCATGCCGACCTCGCGGCGGATGATCTCGATCTTCTTGACGTCGTCGGTCAACTCGATGCCGTCCACGGTGATGCGCCCGGTCTGGTGCTCCTCCAGACGGTTGATGCAGCGGATCATGGTGGACTTGCCCGACCCCGAGGGACCGCACACGACAATCCGCTCGCCCCGATGCACCGTCAGGGTGATGTCCCGGAGCACGTGGAACGGGCCGTACCATTTGTTCATATCGGTCATCTGCACCATGACCTCGGCGCCCACCTGGTGGGACAGGTCATGCCCCTCCACCAGGGCCCGTGGCTGTTGCGCGGATTGGATCT
The DNA here is from genome assembly GCF_014197915.1 of Roseospira visakhapatnamensis. Classification (GTDB taxonomy): domain Bacteria; phylum Pseudomonadota; class Alphaproteobacteria; order Rhodospirillales; family Rhodospirillaceae; genus Rhodospira; species Rhodospira visakhapatnamensis. The sequence continues at coordinate 49,317 of NZ_JACIGK010000026.1, read as the reverse complement.
CGGTCATGCGGGGGTGTCCTCGGTCATCGCTTGTGGCCGGTGTGCAGCTTGCGTTCCAGGGTCTGGCTGTAGCGGGACATGCCGAAGCAGAAGACCCAGAAGCAGAAGGCGGCGAACACATACCCCTCGACCGCCACCGGCCCCCAGGCGGGATCGACGATGGAGGACTGCACCGTGCCCAGGAGGTCGAACAGGCCGATGATCAGCACCAGGGTGGTGTCCTTGAACAGCGAGATGAAGGTGTTGACGATGCCCGGGATCACCATCTTCAGCGCCTGCGGCAGGATGATCAGCCCGGTCGCCCGCCAGTAGCCCAGGCCGAGGGCGGCGGCGGCCTCGTACTGGCCCTTGGGGATCCCTTGCAGGCCGCCGCGGATCACCTCGGCCATGTAGGCCGACTGGAACATGACGATGCCGATCAGGGCGCGCAGCAGCTTGTCGAAGTTCACCCCGTCGGGCAGGAACAGCGGCAGCATGACCGAGGCCATGAACAGCACCGAGATCAGCGGCACGCCGCGCCACAGCTCGATGAACACCACGCAGAGGCTGCGGATCACCGGCATGGACGACCGCCGCCCCAGCGCCAGCAGAATCCCGATGGGCAGGGCGGCGACGATGCCCACGTAGGACAGCACCAGGGTCAGCATCAGCCCACCCCAGGATCCGGTCTCCACCGCCTCCAGGCCGAACACGCCGCCCAGCAGCAGCGCGCCGGTGATCACCGGATAGAGCGTCAGGCCGAACACGCCCAGCCACAGGCGCCCGGGGCACCGGGGGATGAACTGCGGCACCAGCACCACGGCCAGCAACAGGAACACGATGTCCACCCGCCAGCGCTCGGCCGGCGGATAGTGACCGTAGATGAAGAAGTCCAGCCGGGCGCCGACGAACACCCAGCAGGCCCCGTCGCTCGGGCAGTCGTCCCAGGTGGAGCCCGTGAAGTCCGCCGACAGGATCGCCCAGTCCACCAGGTACGGCACAATCAGCCAGGCCAGATACAGGCCAAACACCGTCAGCATCACGTTGAGCGGGGACGAGAACAGGTTGTCCCGGGCCCAGCGCAGCGGGCCGATGGTGCTGGACGGCGGTGGCCGTGGCGGCAGCGGGCGGAAGGTTTCCCCGCCGGCGGCGGGATGGTCCGTCGCGGGCATGGCCTAGCGCTCCCTCAGGGTCACGGCCCGGTTGTACAGGTTCATCAGGAAGGCGATGGACAGGCTGATGGTCAGGTAGACCGCCATGGTCATGGCGACGATCTCCACCGCCTGGCCGGTCTGGTTCAAGGTGGTGCCCATGAACACGCCCACCAGATCGGGGTAGCCGATGGCCGTGGCCAGCGAGGAGTTCTTGGTCAGGTTCAGGTACTGGCTGGTCAGCGGCGGGATGATCACGCGCAGGGCCTGGGGGATGATGATCAGCCGCAGCGCCGGACCGCGTTTCAGGCCCAGGGCCTGGGCGGCCTCGGTCTGGCCGTGGCTGACGGCCTCGATACCGGAGCGGACGATCTCGGCGATGAAGCTGGCGGTGTAGATGGTCAGCGCCGCCCACAGGGCGATGAATTCGGGAATCAGGCGGGCGCCACCCTTGAAGTTGAAGCCGTCCAGCGCGGGCAGGTCCCAGGCCACCGGACCGCCGGTCAGCCAGAACACCGCCAGGGGCAGGCCGAGAACCAGTCCGAACGAGGCCCATCCGGCCGGAAAGCGCCGGCCGGTCTGGTCCTGGCGCCGCCGCGCCCAGCGCAGCAGCAGGGCCGCGCCCGTCACGGCCACCGCCAGCGCCACGCCAACCGCCCAGAAGCCGGTTTCCGGGTGCGGCCAGGGAATGTACAGGCCGCGATTGTTGAGATGGACCGCGCCCAGCAGGTCCAGGCTCTGGCGCGGCCCCGGCAGGGTGCGCAGCACCGCGTAGTACCAGAAGAAGATTTGCAGCAGCGGCGGGATGTTGCGCGTGATCTCGATGTAGACCAGCGCCATCTTGGCGATCAGCCAGTTGGAGGACAGCCGCGCCACGCCCAGCAGGAAGCCGATCAGGGTGGCGAACAGGATGCCCAAAAACGCGACCAGCAGGGTGTTCAACAGCCCGACGACGAAGGTGCGGCCGTAGGTGTTGGACTCGTCATAGGGAATGAGGCTGAACAGGATGCCGAAGCCGGCCGTGTTGTCCAGGAACCCGAAGCCGGTGGTGATGCCCCGGCTTTCCATGTTGGTCAGGGTGTTGTTGAAGATCGTCCAGCCGAACCAGACCACCAGGCCCAGGGCGACGATCTGGAAGACCACCGCGCGCACGCGCGGATTGTTCCAGGGGGGCGGCCCCTTGGGCGCGGCGTGGAGCGCGGCGGGGCGAGCCGGGGTGCGGGCGGCCGGATCGGCCATGGGGGCGCGCCTCCGTGAACGACGGCAAGGAACGGCGATGTGAAAAGCGAATGACGGGGGCGGCGTCACCCAGGGGGCCGACGGCCGGCGGCGGCTCGCGACATCACGATGGCCGGGCGGGAATGCCCGGGAGGAAGGCGGACCGTCCCGCGGCCCGCCCGCTCTCCCAGGAGACGCCCCCGGGAACGACCCTGTGAAAAGGCTTATCGGATGGGCGGCGCGTACTGAATGCCGCCATCACTCCACAGCGCGTTCAGGCCGCGCGAGATGTTCAGGGGCGTGGTCTCACCGACGTTGCGTTCGAACATCTCCCCATAGTTGCCCACCTGGGCGACGACCATGGCCGCCCAGTCGGCGGACAGGCCCAACTTCTCGCCCATGTCGCCGTCGGTGCCGACCAGGCGCTTGACGGCGGGGTTGTCGGAGGTCTTCATGTCCTCGACGTTCTCGGAGGTCACGCCCAGTTCCTCGGCGTTGACCTGCGCGAACAGGGTCCACTTGACGATGTTGAACCACTCGTCGTCCCCCTGGCGGACCACCGGACCCAGCGGCTCCTTGGAGATGACCTCGGGCAGCACGACGGCGCTGTCCGGGTTGTCCAGCTTGGTCCGCAGGCCGTAGAGCTGCGACTGATCCGAGGTCAGCACGTCACAGCGGCCGGAGGCGAAGCCCTGCACGGTCTGGTCCGAGGTGTCGAACACGACCGGGCTGTAGTCCATGCCCTTGAAGCGGAAGTAGTCGGCCAGGTTCAGTTCGGTGGTGGTGCCGGCCTGGATGCAGACCGACGCGCCATCCAGTTCGGTGGCGCTGGCGACACCCAGGTCCTTTTTCACCAGGAACCCCTGGCCGTCGTAGTAGTTCACGCCGGCGAAGTTGAGGCCCAGCGACGTGTCGCGGGTGTGGGTCCAGGTGGTGTTGCGCGACAGCACGTCGATCTCACCGGACTGCAGGGCGGTGAAGCGCTCCTTGGCGGTCAGCGGCACGAACTTGACGGCGTCGGCGTCGCCCAGCACGGCGGCGGCGACCGCGCGGCAGACGTCCACGTCGATGCCGGTCCAGTTGCCGGCGTCATCCGGGCTGGAGAACCCGGGCAGTCCGGTGGACACGCCACAGACCAGTTCGCCGCGGCTCTTCACCGCGTCCAGGGTCTCGGCGGCCAGGGCGGGCGCGGTCAGGACGGCGGCGGCGAGGCCGGCGGCCAGGGCGGCTTTGGTCTTGATCATGGAAGTCCTCATTCTGGTGGCTGTCGAACGGTCGGTCGATGGAGACGGACGAACGGCATCGTCCACACAGGAAACGGGCCAGACCGGAGCGGTCGGGCGGCCGGCGCGTCGGGCACGGCACCGTGGGGTGAAACGCCTTCTGGTGGCTTCGCCTTGTCACTTCAATCCAAGAGAGAATGATGCGTCGTTTGATGCAATCCAGATATGCGTTCATTGGATAGCTTAGCGATCCTGACCGGCCTGGAAAAGCAATCTTTGGGAAAATTTGGGCAAAGCCCAAGCTGACCGAAGGCATCTGCCCTCGAGTTGTGCACAATGCCGACACGCGTGGCCGTGGGCATGGTCCAGGTGGCGCGAGACGACCTCGGCGGGTTTCCGGCTGACGGCACGGCACCCCCATTCCGCACGCAAAGGGCGCGTCGGACGACAGACATCGCCCGACTCCACAAACAGCCCCAACTCCAAAGAAAAACGCGCCCGGCGTGGCACGGCCGGACGCGTTGGCTTTCGAGACCGGCCGTCCCCGGTCCTGGCGCGTCAGGACCCGGGACAGATGCTCCTTGACGGCGCGCCGGCGCGGACGCGCCGGATGGTCGGCACACGGGCGTGAGACGGCCCGGGTGCCGACCCCGCTCACACCTTACACGCTGTAGTACATGTAGTATTCGACCGGGTGCGGCGTGTGTTCGAAGGCATAGACCTCCTCCCACTTCAGTTCCAGATACCCGTCGATCATGTCATCGGTCATCACGTCCCCCTTCTTGAGGAAGTCGCGATCGGCATCCAGCGCGTTCAGGGCCTGACGCAGGCTGCCGCAGACGGTCGGCACGCCCTGCAGCTCTTCCGGCGGCAGGTCGTACAGGTTCTTGTCCATCGGATCGCCCGGATGGATCTTGTTCTCGATGCCATCGAGACCGGCCATCATCATCGCGGTGAAGGCCAGATAGGGGTTGGCCGACGGATCGGGGAAGCGCACCTCGACCCGCTTGCCCTTGGGGTTGGTCACATAGGGAATGCGGCAGGAAGCCGACCGGTTGCGCGCCGAATAGGCCAGCAGCACCGGCGCCTCGAACCCGGGGATCAGGCGCTTGTAGCTGTTGGTGGTCGGGTTGGTGAAGGCGTTGATGGCCCGCGCGTGCTTGATGATGCCGCCGATGTAGAACAGCGCGGTCTCCGACAGGTCGGCGTAGCTGGACCCGGCGAACAGCGGCTTGCCGTCCTTCCAGATGGACTGGTGAACGTGCATGCCCGACCCGTTGTCGCCCATCACCGGCTTGGGCATGAAGGTCGCGGTCTTGCCATAGGCGGCCGCCACCTGATGCACCACGTACTTGTAGATCTGCATCGCATCGGCGGACTCGATCAGCGTGCTGAACTTCAGGCCCAGTTCATGCTGCGACGGCGCCACCTCGTGGTGGTGCTTCTCCATTTCCAGGCCCATCTCGGCCATGACGGTGACCATTTCGGCCCGCAGGTCCTGGGCGCTGTCCACGGGCGGCACAGGGAAGTATCCGCCCTTGACCGTCGGACGGTGGCCGTAGTTGCCCTCGGGCATGTCCTTGTCGCTGGTGTAGGGACCTTCCTCGGAGTCGATCTCGTAGGCGCACTTGTTCATGTTGACCGAGTAGCGCACGTCGTCGAACACGAAGAACTCCGCCTCCGGACCGAAGAACGCGGTGTCGCCGATGCCGGCCGACTGCATGTAGGCCAGCGCCTTCTTGGCCACGGAGCGCGGATCACGGTCATAGGGCTGACCGGTCGACGGTTCGATGATGTCGCAGAACAGCACCAGCAACGGCTGGGCGGCGAACGGATCGATGGTGGCGGTGGACAGATCCGGCTTGAGGATCATGTCGGACTCGTTGATCGACTTCCAGCCGGCGATGGACGAGCCATCGAACATGATGCCTTCGGTCAGCGTGTCCTCGTCGATGGTGGACACGTGCTGGGCCGTGTGCTGCCACTTGCCCTTGGGGTCGGTAAAGCGGAAATCGACGAACTTGACGTCGTTTTCCTTGATCATTTCGAGAATGCTGCTGACGTCGGACATGACCCTTCATTCCCTCGTGTGTCTTGGCGCTCTTTCGATGCCGGATAAGCGCGCCGACCGGACCTCCGGCGGCGCCAGGCCGGAGCGGCGGGAGTCCCCGCGCCCCGGGCGTTACGCGGTCGCGTCCTGGATGACGCGTCCGTGGTCGTGTGGTCGCCCCGGACCCTCGTGTCGTCCGGTGCGGTGTTCGGTGGTTCGCCCGTGGCCGCGCCTGGGATCGGCCGTCGGGTTCAAATCGCGTCGCTGCCGCGTTCTCCCGTGCGGATGCGGATGGCTTCCTCCACGGAGGAGATGAAGATCTTGCCATCGCCGATGCGCCCGGTCTGGGCGGCCTGCTGAATGGCCTCCACGGCCCGCTCCACCAGGTCATCCTCGATGACCAGTTCGATCTTCACCTTGGGCAGGAAGTCGACCACGTACTCGGCGCCGCGATAGAGTTCCGTGTGCCCCTTCTGGCGGCCGAATCCTTTTGCCTCGGTCACGGTGATGCCCTGCAAACCGATCTCGTGAAGGGCTTCCTTCACCTCGTCCAGCTTGAACGGCTTGATGATCGCCTCGATCTTCTTCATGGGTCCCGGTGTCTCCGCCCTTGCCGTGCCAAACTCCGCCGCGCCCCCTTGCGTCGCGGCCGGGCGGGCCGGGACGCTTCCGCCGACGGCCCGTCGTCTCGACTGGACCATTATCACGCAGCGTGCCAACTGGCCACACTCAGCCCCGCGCCGGGCATACCCCCGCTTTTCCGGCGGTTTTGCCGGTCCGGGACGCATCGATCCTGCCCAACGGGGTTGCACATCGCCTAATCCATGGGCACAAACGCCAGGCATGGGGCCGCCCCCCTCACCGTCCGACTCCACCATCGGCGCCCGTTATCCCGGAGATCCTCCATGTCCCTTGCCCAAGCCTTCGCCGCGCTGTTCTCCGCCATCGAGATCCTGGCGTCGATGGACGCCGACCTGAGCCATCGCCTGTGCGTGGTCCACCGCCGCTGCCTCCAGCCGCTGGACACCACGGCGGTGGAGCCCGAGGCGACCCGCGCGCGGATCGAAACACTGCGCGAGACCCTCGCCCGCCACGACCCCGAGGGGGCCGCGGGGGCCATCGCCACCCGCGGCTCCCAGCTTGAGGGCCTGGACAGCCCCGCCATGGAGGATCTGGCGCGCGAAATCGTGGCGCTGTACATGGATCTGCTGCTGGGTGGACGCCGCAACGGATCCGGCGCCTGACGCCACCCGCCCCCGTCGAAGAGGAGCCGGATACAGTGAAAGCGGCCAACGCGGTCCTGTCGTCCTACGGCACGACGATTTTCACGGTCATGTCGACGCTCGCGCAGAAGCACGGCGCCATCAACCTGGGCCAGGGCTTCCCCGAGGGGCTGGAGCCGCCGGCGGTGCTGCGCGCCGCCGCCGAGGCCGCCGAGGCCGGCCCGCACCAGTACCCGCCGATGATGGGCATCCCGGCGCTTCGCCAGGCCATCGCCGCCCATGACCGTCATTTCTATGGCCTCGACGTGGATCCGGAGACCGAGGTCATGGTCACCTCCGGCGCCACGGAGGCCCTGGCCGACTGCCTGTTCGGCCTGATCGAGCCCGGCGACGAGGTGGTGCTGATCGAGCCGCTGTACGACAGCTACCTTCCCATCGTGCGCCGCGCCGGCGGCATCCCCCGTCTGGTGCGGGTGGCGCCGCCCGACTGGACACTGCCGCGTCAGGCCCTGGCCGAGGCGTTCTCGGAGCGCACCAAGCTGGTGCTGCTCAACAGCCCCATGAACCCCTCGGCCAAGGTGTTCGACGACGACGACTTGGCCTTTCTCGCCGAGTTGGTCCTCCGCCACGACGCCTACGCCGTGTGCGACGAGGTTTACGAGCACCTGGTGTTCGACGGCCGCCGCCACCGGCCCCTGATCACGCTGCCGGGCATGCGCGACCGCTGCCTGCGCATTGGCTCGGCCGGCAAGACCTTCTCGGTGACAAGCTGGAAGGTGGGCTACGTGGTGGCGGCCCCGGCGCTGCTGGCGCCGGTGGCCAAGGCGCACCAGTTCCTCACTTTCACCACCCCCACCTGCCTGCAACACGCGGTCGCCGTCGGGCTCGGCCAGGAACCGGCCGTCCTGGACCATCTGGCGGTGGACATGGCGGCGCGCCGCGACCGCCTGGCCGAGGGCTTGCGCGACATCGGCTTTCCGGTGCTGCACAGCGCCGGCACCTACTTCCTGACCGCCGACATTCGGGGGGTGGGCTTCGACGGCACGGACGAGGACTTCTGCCGTCACATCACGGAGGCGGCGGGAGTCACCGCCGTGCCCTTCTCGGCGTTCTACCAGGATCAGCGGACCGCGCCGCGTCACTATGCGCGTTTCTGCTTCGCCAAACTCGACAGGGCCCTCGACGAGGCCGTCACGCGGCTGCGGCGGCACGTCCGGCCGGGATGACGGGAGGCGCCGATTCGCGGGCTACTCCACGCCCCAGTGCTCCGCCAGGTAGTCGGCCAGGCGCCGCCGGTCCTCGATACCGGCGGCGGTCTGGTAGTCGGTGACCATGCGCCCCATGACCGCCATCCAGCCGGCCCGGTCCCGCCGGACCAGCGTCATCTGGGTCCAGCCGCCGTCCGGCAAGGGCGGATGACACCGCGCGCAATGCACCTGAATGAGGCGCTCCGCCGAGGCCCCGGTGCGCTCTTCGTCTACCGTCCCCGACAGCGCGGGAAGGACCGCCGCCACGGCGATCCCCCCCACCACCGCCAGGCCGATCACGGCCCGAGCGATCATCACGCGTCCGGCGTCAGGGTGACCGTGTGCAGGGTCGCGCCGGTCAGGTCCTTGAGGCGCACGGTCATGGTGCCGTCGGCGGCGACGTCCACCTGACCGAAGAACTGAAGACCGGCCGACGGCGGCAGGTTGACCTGACCGTCCTCCGGCGCCTTCTCGAAGTCCACCTCGATGCCGAAGGTGCGGTCCTTGTCGTTCGGCCCGAAGGTGCCGGCGTTCAGCGGCCCGGACACGAACTCCCAGAACCCGGTGAAGTCCTGGAAGCCCGCGGTTTCCGGGTTGTAGTAGTGGGCGGCGGTGTAGTGTACGTCGGCGGTGAACCACACGACGTTCTGGACGCCCTCGGCCTTGATCGTGGAGAGGATGTCGGCCATCTCCAGTTCGCGGCCCTTGGGGGCGCCGTCGTCGGCGTTGGCCATGTTCTCGAACATGTCGCCGTCACGCACCACCAGACCGATCGGCATGTCCGAGGCGATCACCTTCCAGGTGGCCTCGGACTCGGCCAGCGCCCGCTTCAGCCAAGCCACCTGCCCGGCGCCCAGAAAGGCGGTCTCGTCCGACGGATCCTCCTGCATGTTGGCGGTGTTCGGACCGCGATAGGTGCGCATGTCGATGAAGAACACGTCCATCAGCGGCCCGAAGGAGAACGACCGGTAGACGCGCTCGTCGGTGGAGGTGATGCGGCTGGGGGTGTATTCGGCGAACGCCTGCTTGGCGCGGGCGGACAGCAGCGCGGCGCTCTTGACCTCGTAGCGGTCGTCGCCGGTCAACATCTCCTGGGGATACCAGTTGTTGGTGGTTTCGTGGTCGTCCCACTGGGCGAACACCGGCACCTCGGCATGGAAGGCGCGCAGGTTCTCGTCCATCAGGTTGTAGCGGTAGTTGCCCCTGAACTCGTCCAGGGTCTCGGCGACCTTTTCCTTCTCGGGGATGACCACGTTGGTCCAGGTGCTGCCATCCGGCAACGGCACCTCGGCCTTGATGGGACCGTCGGCGTAGATGTAGTCGCCCGAATGGATGAAGAAATCGGGCTCGGCCTGGCGCATGACCTCGTAGATCTTCATGCCCCCCCAGGCGCGATTGATGCCCCAGCCCTGGCCGGCCGTGTCGCCCGACCACACGAACCGGATGGGCGCGGCCTCGACCGGCGCGGTCTTGAACGAGCCGGTGACCGCCGCGCCCTCGACCGTCTGGTCCTCCAGGTCCTGGAACCGCACGCGATAGTGAATGAGGCTGCCGCTCGACAGACCGGAGACGATCACCTTGCCGGTGTGGTCGCTGTCCTCCAGCACGGCGGGGCCGACGACGCGGGTGGCGTCGGCGAAATCCTCGGCCGTGGCCCACTCGACGATCATGCGCGCGGAGCGGTCGGCGCGGCCCCAGATGACGGCCGAGTCGGCGGTGACGTCACCGCTCATGATGCCGTAAGGCTGGCCGGGGCCATCGGCGGCCAGGGGAAGGGACGGGGACGTGGCCAGGGCAGCGCACAGGGCGGCGGCACCCAGACCGAGATGGGACCATGGGGTCACGACGGATCCTCCGAGGGAGTGAACGGCAGACGACCGGCGGGATCGAGACCCGCCGCCCGGCCTGGGAACCTTACGCACCCACCGTTGCGGCCCCATGACAGCGCCTTGAACTTCCCATGACAGCCCCTTGGGTCCCCCGCCCGCTGGGGTCCGGACAACGTCAGGCGGAAGAGGTCGGGCCGTCATGACGCGATGGGGGGCTTCTCGTCGGTGCACGGACCGCTTTCCTGGCGTTTACACACCCAGAATGGGCGTGATCACCCGACGGTCGTGCCACCCCCCCTTGCCATCGCCGGAACCGCACCCCACGTGCTCAGAAAGCATCCACGGCGGGCGCCAGTGCCTGCGAGGCGATCACAAACCGCACGCCGCCCATGGCCTTTTCCATGCGTCAATGGTAGGATGGGCTATCGATGGACGGTATCGAAGGATGTTCGGGTGTCATGGAACACCCGGGTGATCCACGGCGGTCGCACGGTCGTAGGTTTGAAAAACGGTCTTGAGCCCGACGCGGCGGAGTCACAGGCAGCCTTTGGGCACCGTCCTTCCGGGACACGGCGCGGACGTGATCGCGCGGTCGCCCAGAGGGTCACGAGCCCGCAAGGCCAGGGACACCCGCAGGGTTGAGAGACAAGGGATCAGGAGGGGCCACCATGTTCGCCGACAAGACGCTGACCCCACGCGAGTCCGTGCGCCTGTGCGCGCTGGGCATGATCGCCGACCAGCCGGGCACCTACGCCGACATCGCCCGCACCATCCGCGAGTTCATCACCCGCATCACCGGCCCCTCGCTGGACCTGCTGGGCAGCTCCATGGAGCTGCTGCAAGTCGAGGGGCTGGTCCGCTCGATCCCCGAGGACGCCCCCGAGGACACCGCCGAACTGGAGATCACCGACGCGGGTCGCGAGGAATTGCGCCGCCTTCTGACCGCCAACCTGCGCGCGTCGTCGGACTTGTCGAAGCTGGTCACGGCCCTCAAGTTCCGCTTCCTGCACCTGCTGCCGGCCGAGGATCGCCGGGCGCAGGCCGAATTGCTGCTGGACGCCCGCGAGACCGAGTTGAACCGCCTGCTGGACATGCGCCGCGCCCACGGCGACCGGGGCGGGCCATTCGCCCAGTGGCTGGCCCACGAGATCACCGAGGCCGAACGCGGTCAGGCATGGCTGGAAGCCTTCTGCGACGCCATTCCGGAGGATGACGCCGCCTGATCCGGGCGACGCCGCCGCCGACAGCACCCCAGGTCACACGGGACCGCCAGATCATGGCGGTCCCTTTTGCGTCCGCCGGAGATAATGCCCAGCACGCCCCCCACCCCCCGCCGTATCCTGATCTCCGGAGCCTCCAGCGGTCTCGGTGCCGCCCTCGCCGAGGCTTACGCCGCCCCCGGCGTCTCCCTGGTCCTGTGGGGACGCGACCTTGCCCGCCTGGAAACGGTCGCCGAGCGCTGCCGCGCCCGGGGCGCGCGGGTCGAGACGGCCCGGGTGGACGTGACCGACCGCGCGGCGACGGCCGGCCACGTCCTGGCCGCCGACGACGCGGCGCCGCTGGACTTGCTGATCGCCAACGCCGGCGTCTCCGGCGGCACCGGCGGCGGCACGGAACCGGAGGACCAGACCCGCGACATCTTCGCCGTCAACCTGGTGGGGGTCCTGAACACGGTGCAACCGGTGTTGCCCCGGATGCGGGCGCGAGGCCGGGGCCAGATCGCCCTGATGGCCTCGCTCGCCGGGTATCGGGGATTTCCCGGCGCGCCGGCCTACTGCGCCAGCAAGGCGGCGGTGAAGGTCTGGGGGGAAAGCCTGCGCGGCTGGCTGGCCGCCGACGGCGTCCGGGTGTCGGTGCTCTGCCCCGGCTATGTGCGCACCCCCATGACGGCGGTGAACCGCTTCCCCATGCCCTTCCTGATGGATGCCGAACGGGCGGCGCGGATCATGAAGCGCGGTCTGGCGAACAACCGGGGCCGCATCGCCTTCCCCTGGCCCATGGCCTTCGGGGCCTGGATGGCCGGCGCCCTGCCCGACGCCCTGGTGGACCGGCTGACCCGGGGCCTGCCCCGAAAAGGCTGACGCGAGAGCATCACGACGGATGGGTCATGTCACCGCGCGGCAGGATGACGGCCGGCCGCTACCCGTCGGTCCCGGTCCGGCGGCGCCACCACGATCCCCAGGTGATGGTGGCGGACACGCCATAGTTCCACACCGCCCCGACGCCTGCCCCGAGGACGCCGCTCAGCGCCCAGTGCGCGCCCTGCTGGTACACCAGGTCGGCGAGGGTCACGTTGATCACCGCGCCGATGGCGCAGATCAGGTAGAACGACACCAGTCCGGTCAGGAAGCGCGCGCCCCTCAGCCGCCGGTCGCGGTAGGTGAAGCTGTTGTTGATGGTGAAGTTGGAGGTCATGGCCACCAGCGTCGCCACCGACTGCGCCCACAGGAAGGGCACGGTCATGTGCAGCAGGCCGCCCAGAACGCCCAGGTGCACGCCCACGCCCAGCAGGCCGACGGCCACGAACATGAAAAAGCGGATGGGGATCCAGCGCACCAGCGCCCAACGCCCCAGCGTCTTGTCGGCGAGCAGCATGCCGAACTCCCACAACACCTGGGTGTCGAGCTTGCTGTCCCCGGCGACGCGGGCGCGGAAGGTGAAGCCCAGTTCGGCGTAGCGCGGCGGCCTGGGGCTGGAGGCGAAGATGTCCAGCAGGATCTTGAAGCCCCGCCCCGACAGCGCGGGGGCCACCCGGTCCAGCAGCGTCCGGCGCAGCAGGAAGAACCCCGACAGCGGATCGGTCAGCGGCGCCCGGGTGATCAGACGCGACACCGCGTTGCCCACGCGGCTGGCCGTGCGCCGCATGCCGGAGGACAGGCCATCGGCGCTGGCCCCGTCGGCGAACCGGCTGGCGACGACGATCTCCACGTCCTCGTCCCGCGCCAGGCGCAGCATGCGCGGCAACAGGGTCTCGTCATGTTGCAGGTCGGCATCCATCACCGCCAGGAAGGGCGCGGTGGTCGCCTGCATGCCCTCGATGCAGGCCGACGACAGGCCACGACGCCCCACCCGGTGGATCACCGAGACGTTGGCGCGGTCGCCGGCCAGCCGATGCAGCACGTCCAGCGTGCCATCGGTGGAGTCGTCGTCCACGAACACCACCTGCCAGGACTCACCCGCCAGGGCCTGATCCAGCAGGTCCACCAGCGGCTCGACGTTGTCGCGTTCGTTCAGGGTGGGGACGATGACCGCGAGTTGATAGGGCACGGGCGGGGGATGGCCTCGGGTCGGGAAAGATGGGGAAAGCCGCCGGATCGGCGCCGGGCGGCGTCCGACCCGGCGACCGAAGGGCCCCCCTGATACACCACCCCCATGGCGCCGTCCAGACGCCGTCCACGGGGCCAGCCCGCGACGGACCGCCACGGACCAGCGGCCCCTACCCAACGCGCTTCAGAACACCCTCCAGCACGCCTTGGAGCCGGGCCAGGTCGTGAGGCTCGGACAGGCGGTGGTCCCCCGACTTGATCAGGGTGAGTTCGACGTCCGGGCTCGCCAGCCGCTCCAGCAGGCGCGGCGCGGTCTCCCAGGGCACCGACTCGTCCTTCATGCCCTGGATCAGCCGCACCGGACAGGTCAGCGGAATGGGACCGCCAAGCAGCAGGTGATCGCGAGCCTCCTCGATCAGCGCCCGGGTGATGGGATAGGGGTCGTCGCCGTAGTCCGAGGGCACCGTCAGCACCCCGTCCCGGGCCAGCGTCTCGCGCGCCGCGTCATCGAACAGGGTCCACATCAGTTCCTCGGTGAAGTCCGGGGCGGCGGCGATGCCCACCAGGGCGGCCACCCGCTCCGGCCGGGCCAGCGCCGCCAGCAGCATCAGCCAGCCGCCCATGGAACTGCCCACCAGCACCTGCGGCCCCTCGGTCAGGTGGTCCAGGACCTGGACCACGTCGTCGGCCCAGGCGCCGATGGTGCCCTCCTCGAAGCGCTGGTCCGACTGGCCATGGCCGCGCTGGTCGAAGCGCACGAAGGCCCGGCCCGCGCGCCGGGCCCAGTCCTCCAGGAACACCGCCTTGCCGCCGGTCATGTCCGACATGAACCCGTGGATAAACACCACGCCCGGCCCCTTGCCCGGCACGGAGTGATAGGCGATGGTGGCGCCATCCGGCCGGGTCAGGCGCCGGGCCTCGGCCTGGGGTCGGGCATGGGGTTGGGCATGGGGTTGGGCCTGGGGTTGAGAGAGGGTCTCGGTCATGGGCTCGGGGTCTCCTTGCGGCGGGCCATGCCAGCGCCCCGGGCGGGGACGCGACGGAGGCGAGGGGCTTGCGTGGTCACGCACGGTAACACCGACGATACACCGGGCGCATCCCCGCCCAAACCACGGGCCACGACACGCGCGCCGGTGGTGCTTCAGGTGTTGCCGGCGCTGGAGACCGGGGGCGTCGAACGCGGCGCCGTCGACATCGCCCAGGGCCTGACGGATGGCGGATGGACGGCCCTTGTGGCCTCCGAGGGCGGCCGGCTGGAGCGTGACCTGGGCCGCGTCGGGGCCCGGCACGTCACCCTGCCCCTGGCCACCAAGGCGCCGCTGGCGCTCCGCCGCAATGCCGGCCGCCTGGCGGACCTGATCCACGCGCGCGGGGTCTCGCTGATCCACGCCCGCAGCCGCGCCCCGGCCTGGAGCGCCCTGTGGGCCGCCCGCGCCACCGGCATTCCGTTGGTGACCACCTTTCACGGCACCTACGGGCGGGGTCCGCTGGGGATGAAGATCCCCTACAACCGGGTCATGACCCTGGGCGACCGCGTGATCGCCATTTCCTGGTTCATCGCCGAGCATGTGCGCACCCATTACGCCACCGATCCGGGCATCATCCGCGTCGTGCCCCGGGGCGTGGACCTGGCGCGATTCGCGCCCGAGGTGGTCAGCAGCCATCGCATCGCCCGCCTGGCCACCGCGTGGCGGCTGCCCGAGGACGCCAAGGTGGTGCTGCTGCCCGGCCGACTGACCCGCTGGAAGGGTCAGGCGCTGCTGATCGAGGCCATGGCCCGGCTGGCCCGGCCGGATGTCCGCTGCCTGCTGGTGGGCTCCGACCAGGGGCGCGCCGGCTACCGCGCCGACCTGGAGGAGCTGGTTCGCCGCCACGGCCTGACGGCGCAGGTCCACATCCTGGACCACTGCGACGACATGCCGGCGGCCTACCGGCTGGCCAGTGTCGTGGTCTCGGCCTCGACCGAGCCCGAGGCCTTCGGACGCGTGCCCGCCGAGGCCCAGGCCATGGGCCGGGTGGTGCTGGCGCCGCGTCATGGCGGGGCGCGGGAAATCGTCGAGAACGGGGTCACCGGCTGGCTGTTCGAGCCGGGCAACCCCGCCAGCCTGGCCGACCACCTGGTGCTGGCGCTGGACCTGGACGTCGCCACCCGCGACGCCGTGACCCGGCGCGGCATGGCGCACACCCGGCAGACGTTCTCGAAGGCCACCATGATCAGGCGCACGATGGCGACCTACAAGGAATTATTGTACGGCGCTCCGCCCCTGGAAACCATATGGCGCGGCCATGACTGAACCCCGGGCGGCCGGATCCGTCCTGGTCATCAAGCTTTCGGCCCTGGGCGACGTGGTGCTGGCGCTGGGTCCGCTGGCCGCGATCCGGCGCCACCACCCGGCCGCGCGCCTCGTCGTGCTCACCACGCCCGCCTATCGGACGCTGATCGAGGCCAGCGGGCTCGCAGACGCGGTGTGGATCGACCCGCGCGCCGGCGCCCTGTCCCGGCCGCTCGCCTGGTGGAGGCTGATCCGGCGCATCGCCCGGACCCGATTCGACCGGGTCTACGACCTGCAGACCTCGGGGCGCACCACCGCCTACTTCCGGGCCCTGCGGGCGATGGGCGCCGCTCCCCCGTGGAGCGGCATCGCTCCGGGCTGCGCCTTCCGCCACGACACGCCCCAGCGCACCCGCCTGCACACCCTGGAGCGCCAGGCGGAACAGTTGCGTCTCGCCGGCCTGCCGGGGTCGGCCGTTCCCGACCTGTCGTTCACCTGGTCCGGACCGCGCGCCGCCGAGATCGACCGGCTGGACCTGCCCGACCGGATCGCCCTGCTGGTGCCCGGCGGATCGGCCCATCGGCCCGAGAAGCGATGGCCGGCGGCCTGCTTCGGGGCGCTGGCGCAAGCGCTGATGGCCGAGGGACTCACGCCGGTCCTGCTGGGCACGGACGCCGAGGCCCCCGCGATCGCGGCCATCCAGGCCCGGTGCCCGGCGGCGATCTCCCTGGTCGGCCGCACCGGCCTGCTGGACATCCCGGCGCTGGGTCACCGGGCCGCCCTGGCGGTGGGCAACGACACCGGCCCGCTGCACATGATCGCCCTGGCCGGATGCCCCACCGTGGCGCTGTTCTCGGGCGCCTCGATCCCGGACAAGCACCGCCCGCGCGGTCCGGCGGTGGTCTGGCTGCGCCGCGCGCCGCTCGCCGACCTGCCGGTCGAGACGGTGCTGGAGGCCGCGACGCGGGTGCGCGTGGATCCCCCCACCGATCCGAGCTTCGGGTCTTCGGCCGTCATTCGCAATTGATACTTACTTGCATAAACAAGGCCGCCCCGGTATAATCCCCTGTCGACGTCATGGACATACCGCGAGGGGAGACGGTGCGATGATGATCTGGCGAGGCGTGGGCTCCACGGCCCTGGTGGAAATGATGCGCTCGGGTGCCGGATCACGTCCCGCTCCCGCGCCCGGCCCCGTGGCGCCGCGCCCCCAGGCCGGGACACCGGCCAACGACCGCGCAGGCTCGCGCGCCCCCGAGGTGGATCGCCGCCGTCCCGCGACCGTGTCCTGACGGCCCGGGCCCCCGGCCGGAAAGCCGCGGCCTCTGCCGGACGGCATGGCCGGACCGGGGGTTGTTGGTGACCGGCGGCCCCTGAGACCATCCGGTGACGCCGCCCGTCGCCAGCCAGTCGGCCCCCAACGCGAAACAGGCCCGCGAATCACCCCGCAGGTCCATCGGCTGTCACGGTCGTCGCCGCGCGCCCGTCATGGTGATGGAAAGATCGATCCTCGCCGCCGGCTCATCCCGGACCCGAACGGCGGGACGCCAGCCGGCAACGCCCCGATGTCGGCCCGGGCCTCCACGGCCTCGGGACACCCGGAGGATCAGGACCCGGTCTTCTTGCGGCCGTCGATACCGGACGCGGCGGCGCCCGTCTCGTTCCCGGAGGAGTCCTTGGCGTCACCCCCCTTGGCCTGACCATCCGCGCCGGCGTCTCCAGCCGTCGCAGTCAGGCGCGGCACCGCCGCCGTGGCGGCCGCCCGGGTCTCGGGCAGGGCCAGATCCGGCACCTCGGCCATGCGGCGGCAATGCCCCTCCATGAAGGCACCCGGCTCGATGGCCAGGCTTTCATGGGTCACGTCGCCCACCATGCGCGCGGTGCTGGCCAGGAACACCGACTTGGCGATCACCTGACCGCTGACGGATCCGTGCATGCGCACGGTCTGGGCGCTGACCTCGCCGGTCACGGCTCCGGAAATGCCGATGATCAGCGACGCGCACTTGATGTCGCCTTCGACCCGGCCGTCGATCTGGATTTCACCGGCGCTCACCAGATCGCCGGTGACGGTCAGGTCGGCGCTGACGATGGACGGCACGGCGCGCTCCCCACCTCCGTCGCCCAGCCGGCGGTCGCTGCGACGCTCGGAACTCGGCACGGGCGCGGGCGTGGCCGCCGTTGGCTTGGTGTTACCCCTGGAAAACATGTTTTCCCGCCTCGATGAACCTGGCCGGATTCCGGGGATGACCATTCACCCGGATCTCGTAGTGGAGATGGGATCCAGTGCTGCGCCCGGTGTTTCCGATCCGCCCGACCTGCTGCCCTCGCGTGACCAGATCGCCGGCGGACACGGTCGCGGCCGACAGATGCCCGTACCGGGTGGTCAGTCCCAGGCCGTGGCTGATCTCTATGGTCCGACCATAGCCGCGCCGCCAGCCGACGTAAACCACCTTTCCGGCGGCCGGCGCCAGCACCGGCGTCCCAGAGGCGGCGGCATAATCAATCCCCTCGTGGCGGGCCATGCGCCCGTTGATCGGGTCCTGCCGCACGCCGAACGGGCTGGACACCCGGTATCCGGACACCACCGGCCGGGTGAGCGGCAACTGATCGGTCAGACCCTTCAAGGCCCCCAGGCGATCCACATGATGGTTGAGGCTGACCACGGTATCCTTGAACGCGGCGCGGTCGAGCATCGGCAGGCCGGCCGGCACGAACGGGCCGCCCTGGCCGTCCGTGTTGGCCAGCGCCTGCTCCAGCAGGTGCTCGACGTCCAGGCCGGCATCGGACAGCGTGGTTTCCAGGTCGGCGATGCGTGTCTGGGCCACGGACCCGAAATGCTCCAGCAAGGCCGCCTGGGCGGTCTCCATTTCGATGACCAGGCCTTCCAGGTCACCCACCCGGTCGGTCAGCGCCTTGTTCTCATCCAGGGCCAGATCGCGCTGCAACACCATCTTGCGCATTTCCAGCTCGAAATTGTCGAACTGGCTCAGCAACTGGTGCGCCTCCGACAGCTCCGCCATGCCCTCTTCCATGGTGGCCAGTTGCGCCAGCAGCGCGTCGCGGGCCCGTCCCGCCTCGGCCAGCGTGTCCTCCGTGGTCGACGGGCCGGCCGGTGTCCCCGCCTCCGCCGCCTCGGGATCGACGTGATCCATGTAGCGGGCCAGCACCGCGTGGTTGTCCTCCAGCCCACGGGTGACCACCGCGACCTGATCGCGATAGAGCGCCACCTCGGCCAGAAGCTGCTTGTAGTTGTCCTCGGCGTGGCTCACCTCGGCGTTCTTGGCGTCGATCAGCGCATCCACCCAGACCGCCGTGGCGACACCGTAGGTGAACACCCCCAGCAGAATGACCGCGACTCCCGCCACGGTCGCCTGGAACACGCTGCCCAGTGTCCAGGACCGGAAACCGCCCGTGTCGGCGCGCACCATCACATGACGCTCTGGAAACGCGCGGCGCAGGGCACGCCGCCACGCCGACAGGCTCAGTTCCTGTGGATCGAATTCCGACATGACGCTCTCTTCCCGTAAATGGCTATGGCGTCCCGCACGCGGGCGATGCCCGCGACGGCCCCTGAGACGGCCTGATCAATGGCCGGACGACGGCCAATGGACCCGGCCCGGCATCCCCGATGGGTGCCGCGACGCGGTGTTCGATAGCCTGTCCCATGGCCCCGGGCGCCCCGACCGCACACCCCGACCGCACATCTCGACAACAAGCGACTCCGGCCTCCGGCCCGGCGGCGGACGCGCCACCGTCACGACCAGATACCGCCCCGGTTCCGCCTCATTGGCGTCTTCCGCAACCCTCTCATGATGCCCGTTCGTCCCGGCGCATCATGGATCCCCGCCGCATGTTCAAAGGCATAGGGGGAAAGCCGCGCACACGCAACCCGACTCCGCCAAGGCCCGGAGACAACTGGACTCCCCGGGCCGAAACCACCAGCTTTTTTGGCGACATCGTGGCGAACCAGGGCGCGAATCGGGCCATCGCGGCGTGCCGTCGCGGCCCCGCGATCCATCCACGGCGGCGGTTCCCAGCGCGGGGGATCCGGTCTAGGCTCCTGGCCCGGCACCACCCCCTCGCGCCGCAGTCATACCAACGGTCATGGTCAATGGCCGTCGAAATCCGTGGCCGGCCCAAGCACCGCGTCGCGGTGCCGGTTTCTTGAAACGCGGCGCCTGCAAGGTGCCCCTGGGCGGATGAGTCACATTCATCCGCCGTTTGCATCAGACGACGGAGCCCACCCATGAGCGTCCTTCCCAAGGCCCTGGTCGACCACGCCCGCGCCGTCATCACCCTGTGTCGCGACCAGGATCTGACCGTGACGACGGCGGAGTCCTGCACCGGGGGATTGGCGTCCACCAGCCTGACCGCCGTGCCGGGATCCAGCGCGGTGCTGGATCGCGGCTTCGTGACCTACTCCAACGCCGCCAAGATGCAACTCCTGGGCGTGGAAGGCGAGTTGCTGGAGACCGTCGGCGCGGTCAGCGAGGAGGTCGCGGTGGCCATGGCGCTCGGCGCGCTGGCCGCCTCCGGCGCCACCCTGTCACTGGCCATCACCGGCATCGCCGGCCCGGCCGGCGGCACGCCCGAGAAGCCGGTGGGCCTGGTGCATCTGGCGGCCGCCCGTCAGGACGGCCTGGTACGGCCCAAGCGCTACGTGTTCGCCGGCACCCGCGACGACATCCGCCTGGCCAGCGTGCACGCGGGCCTCGACCTGCTGCTGGAACTGGCCACCCTGCCGGACGAGGACGAGGAGGAGGAGGACGGGGCCGCCACGGACGTCCAGCCCCCGACCTCGTGAGGCGCCGGCGCGGCGGCGCTCAGCGCGGCGCCGCCCAACCGGACAGGACATCGGTCGCCTCGGCCTCCCTGAGGGGGCGTCGGGGCGATGGGGCCGCGCCATCCAGCATGATGGGCAAGAGGACGTCCGCGAGCCCCTCCGCGCCCTCGCCCATCAGGCCCCGCGCCGCCACGTGCGGATGGTCCGGCGCCTCCATCGACGTCAGCACGGGCTCGCAACAGCAGTCGACCTCGGCCAGCACCGCCCGCCAGTCGGCCTGCGTGCGCGTGGCGAACAGCGCCTCGACCTCGGCGATCAGCGCCTCTTGGGGCACCGGCTCGTCCTGGCGCGTGATCCAGGCGGGCCGGTCGACGGCACGGCAGAAGGCCGCCCAGAACTTGGGTTCGATGGCCGCCAGCGCCATGAAGCGATCATCCGCCGTCCGGTAACAGCGATAGTACGCGCCGCCGCCGGTCAGCGCCTCGCCCTCCCGGATCGGTCCCCCGGTCAGGCGCCCCAGCACCAGGCCAACGGCGTTCAGGCCGGCGGCCGCCTCGAACAGGCTGACGTCCAGATAGGCGCCCCGCCCGCTGCGCAGGCGCCGCAGCAATGCGCCCAGAATGGCGATCACCGCCATCAGCGCCCCGGCATGGTCGGCCAGCGGCGGAAACGGCATCACCGGACGCTCCGCCGGTCCGGTGGCCGCCAGCGCGCCGCTCAGGGCCAGATAGGTGAGGTCGTGGCCGGCGCGCAACCGCAACGGGCCGTCCTGGCCGTACCCCGACAGGGCACAGTGCACCAGGTGGGGAGCGATCTCCTGGAGCCGGTCCCGCCCCAGGCCCAGACGCTCCAGGGTACCGGGGCGATAGCTCTCCAGCAGGACATGGCTGCCCCGGATCAGGTCTTCCATGGCGCGGCGGCCGTCCTCGGTCTTGAGATCCACCCGCACCACCGTCTTGTTGCGGTTCAGGACGGTGTAGAAACCCGACACGCCGTCGGCCCCGGCCGGACCGAAGCCGCGCATGGGATCGCCAGCCGGCGGCTCAACCTTGACCACCTCGGCCCCGAGGTCGGACAGCAGCAGGGTGGCGAACGGGCCGGGGATATACTGGGACAGGTCCAGAACCCGCAGGCCCTTCATGGCATCGGTCAGCATGGCGCGCGCTCCCGTGGGGGTTGAAACGGCAAGAGCGCGACTATACGCCGCCCGCCCGCGCGCCGGGACCCCTTGTCAGGCACGGCGCCAGGCCGTAAGCCCCGGGCATGACCGCACGCCGACACAGCCCCCGCCCGCCGCGCCGATCCGCCGCCGCCCGCGCACGCCCGACCGAGACCGTGGAGGTCACCGTCGATGCCCTGGGCGCCCACGGGGACGGCCTGGCCGCCCACCAGGGACGGCGGATCATCCTGCCCGGCGCCCTGCCCGGGGACCGGGTGCGCGCCCGGATCGGGGGACGCGGCCCGGCCGACGCGCGCGGCGCGCTGGAGGCGGTGGTCACGCCGTCGCCGGATCGCGTTCCCCCGCCCTGCCCCCACTTCGGATCCTGCGGGGGCTGTACCCTGCAGCATCTGGCGCCCGACGCCCTGACCGCCTGGAAACGGGAGGCCATCGGCCGCGCCCTCGGCCATCGCGGGCTGGGGGAAACGCCGGTCGGCCCGGTGATCGCCATCCCGCCGGGCAGCCGCCGCCGGGCCACCCTGGGCTGGGTGCGGACCCGCGCGGGCCTGAGCCTGGGCTTCCACGGCGCGGCCAGCCATCGGCTGGAAGACCTGCGCGGCTGTGCCCTGCTGGCGCCGGCCCTGGTCGCCCTGGTGGGCGCCGACGGCCCCCTGAGACCCCTCCTGGCGGCGCTGGCGACACCCGGGACGCGCGGCGCGGTGATCGTGACCGAGACGGACACCGGCCTCGACCTTACCCTGGACCTGCCCGCGCCGCCCGACCTGGACGGCCGCGAGCGGCTGGCGGCCTTCGCCGAGACCGTCGACCCGGCACGGCTGGGCGTGCGCATCGGGACCGCCTGGGAGCCGGTGGCGGCCCGGCGCCCACCCCAGGTGCGCTTCGCCGGGATGCCGGTGACGCTGCCGCCGCTGGCCTTCCTGCAACCGTCGCCCGAGGGCGAGGCGGCCATCACCGCCGCCATCCTGGACCGCCTGCCCGGTACCGCGACCCGGGCGCTCGACCTGTTCGCCGGCCTGGGCACCTTCAGCCTGCCGCTGGCCGCGCGCGGGCTGTCGGTGCGGGCCGTGGACGGGGCGGGCGCGGCGATGGCCGCCCTGGCCGCCGCGCCCGTCCCGGCCGGCGGACGTGTCTCCGCCGAGACCCGCGACCTGGCCCGCGATCCCCTGACGGCCCCGACGCTGGCGGACGCCGACGTGGTTGTGGTCGACCCGCCGCGCGCCGGGGCACGGGCCCAGGCGGAGGCCCTGGCCGCCGCCGGACCCGCCACGGTGATCGCCGTATCCTGCAATCCGGCCACCTTCGCCCGCGACGCGCGTCTCCTGGTGGACGGCGGTTATCGGCTGGAGACCGTCACCCCCATCGATCAGTTCCCCTGGTCGGCGCATGTCGAGATGGTGGCGGCCCTTCGCCGACCGGCATAGGCGAGACGGCGCGCCGACAGCCCCTCCACCATGCGGATCACGCATGGCGGCCCAGCGGGCGTCCGGCCGGTATTCCCTCGCCGTGGGCCGTCCCGCCCCTCTAGACTGAGGCTGTCGCATTCTCGGCGTTGGCCTCGACCGCCCCCGCCGGAGGCGTCCACCGCCCTCCCCACCATTCGAGGCTCCCCGTGCCCCCTCGCCTGGTCGCCAAATGGGGTGCCCTGTCGTGCAACGCCCGGGGGATCCTCTTCATCCTGCTGAGCGCCCTGGTGTTCTCCGCCATGGGCGGGATGATCAAGTATGTCGGCGGCGAATTGCATACCTTCCAGATCGTGTTCTTCCGCTGCCTGTTCGGCCTGCTGACCCTGGTTCTGTTCCTGCGCGGACAGGGATGGCGCGTGTACCAGACGCGCCGGCCCTGGCTCCATGCCCTGCGGGTCACGGTGGGCATCTCGGCCATGTTCGCCCTGTTCCATGCCGTCACCCACATGGACCTGGCGGCCGCGATCAGCATCACCTACGCCCGCCCGCTGTTCATGATCCTGCTGGCGATCCTGGTCCTGGGCGAGGTGGTGCGCTGGCGGCGCGGCCTGGCGACCCTGGTGGGGTTCCTGGGCGTGCTGGTGGTCATGCGCCCCGACCCCGGGTCGCTTGACATCGACGCGCTGGCCGCCCTGGCCTCTGCGGCGCTGGTGGCCGGGGCGATGACCCTGGTCAAGATCCTGTCGGCGACGGACCGGCCGCTGACCATCCTGATGTGGTTCGCGACCGGCGCGGTGATCGTCTCGGCGGGACCGGCGCTGATGGTCTGGCGCTGGCCGGAACCCTGGACCTGGGTGCTGGCGGTGCTCATCGGGGCCGCCGCCAGCCTGGGCCAGTATCTGGCGGTCCGGGCCTATCGCGAGGGCGAGGCCACCCTGGTCACCCCCTTCGACTACTCCCAGATCCTCTGGGCCACCCTGATCGGCGTCCTGGTGTTCGCCGAGGTACCGGACACGTGGACGCTGGTGGGCGCGGCGATCATCATCGGCTCGGCGCTCTACATCATGCACCGCGAGGCCCAGTTGGGCCGGCCCGTGCCCCCGCATGGCGGAGACGTGCCGGGACCGGACCCCGACGCCGGCGGACCCGCGACCCGTTAATCCCCGCTGGCGCGCCGGACCGCTTTTCGGTAGTGCTTGGCCAAGCCCCCCGGACACACGTCACCCGGAAGACACCACCCGGACAGACGCCACGGGGACAAACCAAGAAAACCGGACCAGGGAGACTCGCCCCCATGCAGATCAAGGGTCAGGCCGCCATCGTCACCGGCGCGGCTTCGGGCCTGGGCCAGGCCACCGCGCACGTGCTGGCCGAAGCCGGCGCCCGCGTCACCATCCTGGACGTGAACGAGGACGGCGCCCGCGCCGCCGCCCGCGCGATCGACGGCCTGGGCGTGGCCTGCGACGTCACCAGCGCCGAGTCCGTGAGCGACGCCCTGCGCCAGGCCGAGGCGGCCCATGGCCCGGCGCGCATCTGCGTCAACTGCGCCGGCATCGTCGCCGGCGGCCGTGTGGTGGGCAAGGACGGCGCGCCCCACGACCTGGCGGTGTTCTCCCGCGTCATCGCCATCAACCTGATCGGCACCTTCAACGTCATGAGCCAGGCGGCGGCCGCCATGGTCGGCCTGGGGGATCTGGACGGGGACGACCATGAGCGCGGCGTCATCATCAACACCGCCTCCATCGCCGCCACCGAGGGCCAGGTGGGCCAGGTGGCCTATGCCGCGTCCAAGGGCGGCGTCGCGTCGCTCACCCTGCCGGCGGCGCGCGACCTGGCCCGCTCGGGCGTGCGCGTGGCCTGCATCGCCCCCGGACTGTTCCTGACGCCGATGATGGAGGGCCTGCCCCAGGACGTCTATGACGCCCTGATCAAGAAGACGCTGCACCCGCACCGCATGGGCCGCCCCGAGGAGTTCGGACGCATGGTGCGGGCGCTGATCGAGACCCCGATGATGAACGGCAGCATCACCCGCCTGGACGGCGCCCTGCGCCTGGAGCCCCGCTAGTGCACTGATCCAGACAAAAGATGCAGTCCACATTCTTTTGTCTGGATCGAAAGTGCACGAGAAACAATGTTTTGTGCAGCGACGCATTCAAGGGGGAACCCCTTGAATGCGTCGCTGCACTAGCGGGCACCGCGCGGCCCCGGCGCCCCCCCCGGGCTTGCCCCAGCCTGCCCCAACCTGCCCCAACCTGGCTGCGTCGTCATGCGCCTGACCTTCACCACCGTCCTGCGCCACCTGGACTTCGCGGCGCTGGCCCAGCTCCTGCGGGAGGTGGAGGGCATCCGCGCGACCCTGGTGAGCGCGGCGCTGGGCCTGGTGCTGACCGGCCTGCTGCTGCCGATCTTCTCCCAGGTGTTCATTGACGGCTACCTGGCCGATGGCCCGTCCCTGACGCTGGCCGGCCTGGTGGCCCTGATGATAGCCGCCGGTCTGCTTCGGGCGGGCCTCAGCCTGGCGGTCAGCCGCGGCGCGCATGCCATGCAGGTGCGCTACGCCACGCGCTCGTCCACGCGAACGACGCGGCGGTTCCTGGACGCGGATCCCGCCTGGGTGGCGCGCTATGGCGCCGGGGACCTCGCCGCCGTGGTGCGGCAGAACGACCGGCTGGCGCGCCGGCTGCTGTCAGAGGTGATCCCGGCCTTCCTGGACCTGATGGCGGTGCCGGTCCTGTTCCTGGTCATGGCCGCCTTCGATGTCCGGCTGGCGCTGGCGGCGCTGCTGCTGACGGGGGTCAATGCCCTCGTGTTGCGGACCATCAACGCCCGCCAGACCCCCATCGGCGATCAGGTCGGCCTGGCCCGGGGGCGCATGGCGCAGGCGCTGACGGACAGCCTGTCGGCCATCGCCATGCTGCGGGCCACCTCGCTGGAAAACCAGACCTTCACGCGTTGGGCCACGCGTCACGAAACCTACCACCGCCAGAGTCTCCGGCTCGGCCGCCTGTCCGAGATCCTGGCCGCCGGACCGGCGGTGATCTCGGGCATCACCACGGCGCTGACGCTGGGCCTGGGCGCGGTGCTGATCCTGGACGGCTCGCTGACCCCCGGCGCCTTCGTCGCCTGCCAGACCCTGCTGTTCGGCATCAACGACCCCATCCGCCGCTTCGTGGACCTGAGCACCGCCATCCAGGACCTGTCCGCCGACTGGCGTCGCCGCGAGGCCCTGCTGGCCGAGGGTCGCCCACCGACCAACCGGGTACGGGCAACACGCGGGCAAGACGCGGCGGCGGTCCCGGACCGCCCGCCCCCCGGCCCGGGCGCGCGGCTGACCATCCCCCAGCCGGTGGACGGCCCGGCGGCGCGGCGGGTCGGGTCGCTGGCCCTGGAGGGACCGGGCGTGATCGCCATCGCCGGCGCCCCCGAGGGACCCCGCACCCGGTTCTGCCGAACCCTGGCGGGCCTGATGCCCGCCGACACCGGCCCCGGACCCGGCGTGACCGTCGACGGCCGGCCGGTGGCCGCCCTGTCGCCGTTCGACCGCCTGGGCACGGTGGCCCTGCTGGAGCGGCACGCAACGGTGTTCTCCGCCAGCGTGCGCGACAATCTCACCCTGTGGGACGCCACCGTCCCCGACGCCGCCCTGTGGAGGGTGTTGCGCCGCGCCGATCTGGCCGAGGTCATCGGCGCCCGGCCGGACGGCCTTGACACCCCGCTGGCCGAGGGCGGCCGCAATCTCAGCGGCGGTCAGCGCCAGCGGCTGGCCCTGGCGCGCGTGCTGCTTCATGATCCCCGGGTGCTGGTCATCAACGGCGCCCTGGAGCCCCTGGAAAGCCGCCTGGCGCGGCACATCCTGGCCGGCCTGCGCCGCGACGGCCTGCTGGTGCTGGTGGCCAGCACCCGCCGGGAGGTCCTGGCCGCCTGCGACGATGCCGTCATCGTCGAGCCCGACCGCATCCGCGCCGCCGGCCGCTGGCATGCCGGCGGCACCATCGAACTCTACACCTGACAACCCCTGCATCCGACGAACCGGGACCCGACCGCCCCCATGCGCCGCCACCGCCGCCCCCTGACGGACCATCGCCTGACCGCCATCCGCCACCTGGAGGATCGGCTGGGCGTGAGCATCCTTCAGGCGCGCGGCGACCGCCCCCGGGCCTGGTGGCAGCGGCGGCCCCTGGCCACCCTGCGGCCGGTGACGTTGCCCGAGGACTGGCACGCCCCCGATCCCATCGAGGTGGCGGCGCTGGTCGGCCCCCATGACAGACCGATGGCGGTTCTGGGCGGCGCCGGCGGCGCGCGCAAGGTGTTCGATCCCGACTCCCGCCGGGTCAGGCCGGCCGACGCCGAAACCGCCACCCGCCTGGGCCGCGACGGTGCCTCGGTGGTGCGCCAGTTGCCAGGGCCGCCGGCCCCGGGGCTGCTGGGCGTGCTGCGCGCCATGCTGCCGGGCCAGCGGCACCGCATCGTCCTGATGATGGCGGCGGCGGTGGTGTCGGCGCTGCTGGGCCTGGCCCTGCCGATGGCCACCAACTGGGTGTTCGACAGCATCATTCCGGAGGAACGCTACGACCGCCTGGCCCTGGTGGTGGTCGGGCTGAGCGGCCTGGCCGTGGTGCTGGCGGCCCTGGACT
Source organism: Roseospira visakhapatnamensis (assembly GCF_014197915.1). Taxonomy (GTDB): domain Bacteria; phylum Pseudomonadota; class Alphaproteobacteria; order Rhodospirillales; family Rhodospirillaceae; genus Rhodospira; species Rhodospira visakhapatnamensis. Next base: position 21,858 of record NZ_JACIGK010000026.1, on the reverse strand, counting down.
ACGGCCGCTCGGTGCTGTTGATGACCCTCGTCCTGCGCATCGACCGGCGGCTGAGCCTGGGCCTTTATGACCGGCTGCTGCGCGCGCCGCTCGCCTTCCACCGCCGCTTCGGAGTGGCCGATCTGGTGGCCCAGACCCTGGACGTCGGCACCATCCGCCAGGTGGTGGGGCCGATGGTGCTGACCGGGGTCGTGGCCATCGCCTTCGCCACCGCCAACCTGGGCTACATGGTTTGGCTGAGCCCCCCGCTAGCGCTGATGTCCCTGCCCCTGGCCGCCGGCTTCGGGCTGGCCATCTGGGCGTTGCTGCGGCGCCAGGCGGCGGGCGAGACCCGGGTCATGACCGGCGAGGCGGCGGCCTCCACGGTGCTCACCCAGGGGCTGGCGAACCTGGCGTTCCTGCGCGAGCGCGCCGCCGAGCGCCGCGCCTTCCAGGCATGGCGCCGCCACCATGGGGCCGTTCAGCGCGACATGCGCGCGCTGCTGCGCACCGTGAGCCTGGTCTCGGCGCTGCGCCAGTCGTCCATGCTGCTGGCCCCGGCCGGCCTGTTCGGCGTGATCCTGCTGGCCCCGACCACCCTGGAGACCGGCGCGCTGCTGGCCTTCAACGCCGCCTTCGGGCAACTGCTGTTCGCCTTCATGAGCTTCGCCGAGGCGGGCACCGCCGTGGTCCGCGTGGTCGCCCCCTACCGCCGCATGCTGCCCATCCTGGAGCAGCGGCCCGAGTCCGACGTCGGCCTGCGCCCCGCCAGCTTCGAGACCGCCTCCATCGACGTGCACGGCCTGACCTTCCACTTCGAGTCCACGGCGGCGCCCGCCCTGCGCGACGTCTCGCTGCACATCGACGCGGGCGAGATCGTCGCCCTCACCGGCCCGTCGGGGTCGGGCAAGTCCACGCTTCTGCACCTTCTGCTGGGCCTGGAACGTCCGCCCGCTGGCGCCATCGTGATCGGCGGCCAGCCCCACGAGGAGATGGACACGGCCTCCCTGTGCCGGCGCATCGGCGTGGTGCTGCAGGACGCGCCGTTGCTGTTCGACACCATCGGCGACAACATTCGCAACGGTCGCGCGGACATCATCGACGAGGAGGTGGACGCCGCCGCCCGGCTGGCCGGCCTGGACCCCACGCCGGCGGGCCTGGCGATGCCGGTGCGCGACGCCGACGCCACGGCGGGCCTGCGGGTGCGCGTGGCCCTGGCCCGCGCCGCCGCCGGGCAACCGGACCTGCTGTTCCTGGACGAGGTCACCGACACCTTCGGCCGCGCCGAGGTCGAACAGGTGGTGGCCCGCCTCCGGGCCACCGGCACCACCGGCGTTCTGGTAACCCACCAGGAGGCGGCGATGCGCGCGGCCGACCGCGTGATTCTTCTCGATCAGGGCCAGGTGCGGGCGGACGGACCGTTCGGCGCCCTGGGCCTGCCCCTGGCCGCCCTGGACGGGCCGTTCGAGGCGTAGTCGCGGCCGGCGCCCGCCCGACCGCGACGGCACTCAGGCTACGAGCCCGAGCCCCGGTCCGGACGCCGAAAATCCGACCATCGCCACGCCATGGCGTCCCAGCCGGAAGCGCAGCCGGCCGCCCTCGTCCCGCTCGCAGGCGACCCCGTCGCCAAGCGACACCAGCAGCCGGGCGTCGCCCGCCGAGGCCCCACAGACGATACGCCGGGCGTGCGGTTGCGGCAGGTCGCGGGCCAGGTCCACGGGATCGACGGGCGCCCCCGCCCAGGGACCGATGCCAAGCAGGTCCACCAGCACCAGCACGGCCTCGGCCGTGTCGTCCTCCGGCACCATGAACCAGGCCAGGATATCCGGCTCCCAGGGCAGGGCCGCGTACCGGTTGCCGGCGTACACGGCCGGCGTCCGCCGGCGCGCCGCCGCCAGGTGGGCGATGGTGCGGAAGGTGGGTGTGTCGGTGTCGTAGGGTGGGAACGCGGGCGTGTTCAGTGGGCCATGCACCCAGGCGCAGTCCGGATTGGGGAACATGTCCTCGCGCACATAGGCGTCATGGGGATGGGCATCCCCGTCGGCGTCGATCCAGGTGCCGCACTCGCCGCTGAACTCCTGTTCGGTGCCGTAGTAGACGGCCGCCAGGCCCGGCCCCAGCACCAGCACGGCCAGCGCCGCCGCCAGGGCCGCGCGGGCGGTGTCCCGGTCCCCGAACCGGCGCCCCCAGGCATGCAGGAAGCGGCTGGTGTCCTGGTTGTCGATGAAGCCCAGATTGTAGCGCGAGTCCCGATAGCACCACACGTCATCCCGCCAGTAGCGGCGCAGGGTGTCCAACGGCGCCGCGCGATGCACCACCGCCCGGGTCAGGCGATAGAACAGGGGATAGTCGATCATGCCGGAGAACCCGGCCTGCTTGCTGTAGACGCCCACCGCCGCCGGGTCCTCGCCGGCATGCTCGCCCAGCGTCAGGAAGCCGGTCTTGCCGATGGCCCGGGCATAGGCCGAGACATCGCGGATGGCCGTCGTCCAGAAATCCAGGTCGACGTGGCGGACGGCGTCCAGGCGGAAGCCGTCGATGTCGGTCTGGGCGATCCAGTACTTGAGGTGGGCGATCAGCATGGCGCGCACATCGGGCATCTCGGTGCGCCAGTCGTCCAGGAACCCGAACAGCGGCACACCCACCAGGCCATCGCCATCGCCGTCGTCGCTGCCGTCACCGTCCGCCGCCGCATCGCCGTCGGGCGGGGGCGGGTGGAAGAAGGCGGGGTCCCGGAAGTCCTCGGGCAGGAACAGCGGCGTGTCCAGGTCCCCGGTCACATAGCGGAACGTGGCGTTCATGGCGCCGTCCGCGCCGCGCGACCACACCAGCGACGGCGCCATGTGATTGACCACCACGTCCAGCACCACGGCGATGTCGCGCTTGTGGGCCTCGCGCACCAGGGTCCGCAGATCGGCCATGGTGCCCAGGCGCGGATCGACGGTGTACAGCGACAGCGGATGATAACCGTGGTAGCCATCCGGATCGTTGACGTAGACCGGGCTGAGGATGACCGCCCCGACGCCCAGGGCCGCCAAATAGTCCAGGCGGTCGCGCGCGCCGGCCAGGGTACCGCCATGCGAGGCGAACAGGCTGGACGGATCGTGGCGCACGAAGCTGTGTTCGGGCGCCGCGCGGGCATCGCGGGCGAAGCGGTCCAGCATCAGGCTATAGAACAGCCGCCGCCGCCAGTCCGTGGGTCCCGGCGTCATGGTCGTGCGCGGCACCGGACCGCTCACCTTGCGACCGCCCTCCATGGCCATCGCCGCCGCCCCCACCATGTCGCTGCGCCACGGTGAGCGCGCGAACACCAGCAGGCGGGCCTGGGGCATCCAGGTGACCACGCCCGACGGCGACACGGTGCCCACCTGGTAGCGCATCGCCCCCTCGCGCGCCGGACCCTGGAGGCGCACATGGTAGGCGGCGTCGCCCTGCTGCAACGCGGGATGACGGGGCGCAACGTCCTCGGGCACCCGCTGGGCCGGGATCTCGTGCCACACGCCCGGCTCGCATGACAGGTCGTGGCGCAAACGAACCTCGGCGCCATCGCAGCCGCGCACGCCGAACAGGATGTCGACGACCGCGCCCGGCGGAAACAGCCAGCGGGCGGGAACCAGCGTGGGGTCGGTAAACAGTTCGCGGATCCGGTCCGAGGACTCGACCGGACCGTCGGGCCCGGGCGGACGGCCCGCCGATAGGGTGTCCCGGGGCGCCGCCGGATGCACCGTCCAATCCATGGTCACGACCCCAGGACGCCGCCGGAACGCCGGTCGAACTCGCTCACCCGTTCTTCCACGTGGTCCTTCTCCAACCTGTCGTAGGCCAGCCGCTTCAGGTGCTCGAGCAACAGCGCGGCGAACCGCTGACCGTCGGCGAATGGGTGGAAGGCGCGTTCAAACCCCTGACCGTCGTCGGACTTGAACCACTTGTGAAGGAAGGACTCAAGCCTTTCGTGCTGGTCCAGGGCCTCCAGAACCGCGCGTCGATCGGTCAGGGGCGCCACGGGCACGGCCATCTTGCGATAGATGAGCATCTGCGGACGGCCGGTATCCTGGAAGGCCTGCACCGCCTGCTCGAACTCGTACTCCGACCCCGACAGGTAGCGGCTGCCGTCCGGCCGGGTGATGCGCGCGGGCAGCGGCGAGCCCAGCCGCGACCAGAAGATGCCCACATAGATGTCGGCCTCGGCGGGGCTCATGATCTGGCTCTGAAAGGTATCGTGGGCGAACAGGGGTTCCTGCTCCCAGTTGTAATCATACAGGAACAACTGCCCCTGGAAGAGCACGTTGAGCTTGTCGATCACCGTCTTGGTCAAGGCCCGTTCTTCCTCGACGTCGCCGGGCGAGGAGACGAACACCTTCAGCACCGTCGCCAGCTTCTGGCGTAGCCGTTTCTTTTCCAGGCTGGCGCTGATACGGGCGCGCAGCAGCACCGGGTTCGGCGGCTTCAGGATGTAGTCCTCGGCGCCGTCCAGGATGCAGCGCACCACGTCGGTCTGGTCGTCGATGCCGGTCAGCATGATGACCGGCACACCGCGCAGCGCCGGGTCGGCCTTCAGCCGGCGCAGTGTCGCGCCGCCGGATAGGCCGGGCATCACCATGTCCATCAGCACGAGGTCCACGTCCTGCTCGCGGGCCAGGATGTCCAACGCCTCGTCGCCGGACCCGGCGCGGAGCGGCACGTACCCCCAGGACCGCACCAGGCGCGTCAGGATCTCCAGCGTCGCCGGATCGTCGTCCACCAGCAGGAGCCGTCCGCCCTCCCCCAGCACGCCCACGCGCTGCCCATGGGCCGTCGCCCGCTCCGCCGAGCCGGCGGGCGGCGCCGCCTCGGCATGGCCGGAGAGGGAGACCTCGGGCCGGGGCGACTCCGACGACGCCCGCGGCCCCGTTGGGCGCCACTCGGCCGCCCGCACCTGCGCCATCCAGGCGTCATAGCGATCCAGCACGCCCTGGCAGGCCGTGGCGATCTTGTCCAGGTCCTCGCGGCTTTCGGTCAGGTCGTCCGAGTCGCCCGGTTCAGCCCCATCGACCGGCGCGTCCAGGACACGGGCCACGGCACGACGATGGTCGTCGATCACCGCGACCTCGGCGCGCAACCGCCGGCCCACGGCCTCCCAGTCCTCGTCATCGGGTCCCGTGTGCGCGCCGCCCCCCAGGCGGTTCATGACGATCTCCAGCAGGCGGTCGGCGGCCTCGCGAATGCGACGCAGATCCCCCTGCGCCTCCGCCCGGCCACCGTCCTCGGCCGCCTCGCGCAAAAAGCCCTCGAACCCGATGATCAGGCCGATCAGTCCCCGCAGGTCGTGCCGGATGGCCCGCAAGGCGCCCTGAAAGGACCTGTCCTTATGGTCAACGGGATCCATGCACTCACCTCTCTCCTCTCCGTCGTCCCCTGGCCCGATGGGCCGCTCCGCGACATCGCCCGCCCTCTCGCGGCACCGGCGTCATGATAGAGGAAACATCGCGGCGATTCGACGGCGCGCCGGCCGGGCCGGCCGGCCCCGCCCGCGATCGGCGCCTACCCGGCCCGCCCACGGCGACGACGCCCCGCGCCCGACTCCGGCGTCCCGGCGCCGGCCCCCGCCGGAGGCGCGGCGCGGTAGCTGAGGGCCTCGGCCACATGCAGCCGCCCGACGCCGTCGCGGCCGTCCAGGTCGGCCAGGGTCCGGGCCACGCGCAACAGGCGGTGATAGGCCCGGGCCGACAGGCGCAGCCGTTCCGCCGCCTCGCCCATCAGGCGACGGCCCGCCGCGTCGGGCGCGGCGACATGCTCCAGCGCTTCCCCGTCCAGCCGCGCGTTCAGGCGGGGCACCGTCCCGCCCCGGCTGGTCCGCGACAGCGCCGCCGCCCGCTCCCACTGGCCCTCGCGCGCCGCCCGCACCCGCGCGGCCACCGGCCCGGATCCCTCGGGGGACGCGTCGGGCACCAGGGCGAAGGGATCCACCGCCGGCACCGACACATGCAGGTCTACACGATCGAGCAGCGGGCCGGACAGCCGCCCCCGATAGTCCTCGCCACAGCGCGGCGCCTTGGAACAGGCCAGCGCCGGGTCGTCCAGGTAGCCGCACTTGCAGGGATTCATGGCGGCGACGAGTTGTACGCACGCCGGGTAGGTCACATGGCCATTGGCGCGGGCGATGGCCACGCGGCCGGTCTCCAGGGGCTGGCGCAGCGCCTCCAGCGCCGGGCGCGAGAACTCGGGCAGTTCGTCCAGGAACAGCACGCCGTTGTGGGCCAGGCTGATCTCGCCGGGCCGGGCGCGCAGGCCGCCGCCCACCAGCGCCGGCATGCTGGCCGAATGGTGCGGCGCCCGGAAGGGCCGGCGGGTGATCAGGCGCCCCTCGGCCAGATGCCCGGCCACCGAATGGATCATGGAGACCTCCAGCGCCTCGTCGGGCGCCAGTGGCGGCAGGATACCCGGCAGGCGCGCCGCCAGCATGGACTTGCCGGCGCCGGGCGGGCCGGTCATCAGCATGGAATGGCCGCCGGCCGCCGCCACCTCCAGGGCGCGCCGGGCGCTCTCCTGACCCTTGACGTCGGCCAGGTCCAGCGGCGGCGGCTCGTCGTCACGGACGGCCGGTCGGGGCCGGCCCAACGCCTGGGCGCCCTTCAGGTGATTGATCAGTTCCAGCAGGCCCGCCGGCGCCAGCACCTCGACATCATCGCCGGCCCAGGCGGCCTCGCCTCCCTGCTGGGCCGGGCAGATCAATCCGCGCTCCTCCCGTCGCGCCGCCAGGGCCGCCGGCAACACGCCGGCCACCGGCGCGATGGAGCCGTCCAGCCCCACCTCGCCCAGGATCATGTAGCCGTCCATCTCCTCCGCCGGCAGCACCCCCATGGCGGTCAGCACGCCACAGGCGACCGGAAGGTCGTAGTGGCTGCCCTCCTTCTGGAGGTCGGCGGGCGCCAGGTTGACGACGATGCGCTTGGGCGGCAGCGCCAGGCCGATGGCCGTGAGGGCCGCGCGCACCCGCTCGCGGCTTTCCGCCACCGCCTTGTCGGGCAAGCCCACGATCGTGAAGGCCGGCAGGCCCCCGGTCAGCGAGACCTGGACCTGGATGGGCAGGACCTCCACGCCAGAGAAGGCGATCGTGTGGACGTGCGCGACCATAACGTGTATACTTTCGGGCGCCTTAGTTGCAGATCAGTGTAGGGCTCGCGCCGATCCCACACCAGCCCCGTGACGCCCTGGCCGTTGAGTCGCGACCGCAGGATCACGGCCCCGTCTTTCATTCATATGGTCGATCAATCGCACAAAATTAATCCATTAGAGCGGCGTCACGCTCTTCCCTACCATCCGTTTTCAAGACGCCCCTCAGACCACGAGACCATAATAAAGGAACACCAGACCATGGCAGATCGACCGACCATGACCACCGCCTCGGGATGCCCGGTGAGCGACAACCAGAACAGCCTGACCGCCGGCCCGCGCGGCCCGCTGCTGGCCCAGGACTGGCCGCTGTTCGAGAAGCACGCCCACTTCAACCGCGAGCGAATCCCGGAGCGGGTGGTGCACGCCAAGGGATCGGGCGCCTACGGCACGTTCACCGTCACCGGGGACATCACCCGCTACTCGAAGGCCAAGGTGTTTTCCGAGGTCGGCAAGACCACCGACTGCTTCCTGCGCTTCTCCACGGTCGCCGGCGAACGCGGCGCCGCCGATGCCGAGCGGGACGTGCGCGGCTTCTCGGCGAAGTTCTACACCGAGGACGGCAACTGGGACGTAGTGGGCAACAACACGCCCGTGTTCTTCGTGCGCGATCCCTACAAGTTCATGGACTTCATCCACAGCCAGAAGCGCGACCCGCGCACCAACCTGCGCAGCGACGCCATGCAATGGGACTTCTGGTCCCTGTCGCCCGAATCCCTGCACCAGGTCACCATTCTCATGTCCGACCGGGGCACGCCGGCCAGCTACCGGCACATGAACGGCTACGGCTCGCACACCTACAGCCTGATCAATGCCCAGGGCGAGCGGTTCTGGTGCAAATTCCACTTCAAGACCCGCCAGGGCCACCGCTCCAACACCAACGATCAGGTCGCCGAGATCATCGGCGGCGACCGGGAAAGCCACCAGCGCGACCTGTACGAGGCCATTGAACGGCAGGATTTCCCGCGCTGGCGCGTGTGCGTGCAGGTCATGCCCGAGGCCGACGCCGACAAGACGCCTTACAATCCGTTCGACCTCACCAAGGTGTGGCCGCATGGTGACTATCCGCTGATCGACGTCGGCGAGTTGGAGTTGAACCGCAACCCCGAGAACTACTTCGCCGAGGTCGAGCAGGCCGCCTTCACGCCGGCCAACATCGTTCCGGGCATCGGCCACAGCCCCGACAAGATGCTGCAGATGCGGATCGTCAGCTATGGCGACGCCCACCGCTACCGCCTGGGCGTCAACCACCAGAGCCTGCCGGTGAACGCCGCGCGCTGTCCGGTGCACACCTACCAGCGGGACGGCGCCATGCGCTTCGACGGCAACGGCGGCGGATCGGTCAACTACGAGCCCAACAGCGCCGGCGGCCCGGTCGAGGATCCGTCGGTGAAGGACCCGCCGCAGGCCATCGGCGCCGTGGCCGACCGCTTCGATCATCGCGACGGCAACGATGACTACACCCAGGCCGGGGACCTGTTCCGCCTGATGGACGCGGAGCAACAGGAGCGTTTGATGGATACCATCGCCGGGCTGCTGGCCGGCGTGCCCGGGGAGATCGCGGAGCGGCAACTGGCCCACTTCCACAAGGCCGACCCGGCCTATGGGGGTGGAATCGCGACGCGATTGAAGACATAGGACCGCCGAGTCGGCGCCCGCCAAGCGGGCCGGGCCCCGCGCCCGGCCCGTTTCGCTGTCACCCCACCGCTCAAATCCGCGGCAGGAACGAGCCCTCCAGGCCGACGACGAAGTCGCGAAACACGACGGCGGCGGCGGTCGGCTGTTCCTCGGTCAACTGGATCAGGTACCAGTCGCGCATCACCGGCAGGCCGGGCACGGCCAGCGCCACCAGCTTGCCCTCGGCCAGTTCCACATGGGCGGTGTGGGCCGACAGGAAGGCGATGCCCAGGCCGGCCATGACCGCCTGCTTGATGGTCTCGTTGGACGCCATCTCGACGACCGTGTAGGACCGCCCGCCGCCCAGGTGATCCAGCACCCGGGTCATCAGGGTGCGGGTCCCCGAGCCCGCCTCGCGCGCCAGAAACGTCTCGGCCAGCAAGTCGGCGGCCTCCACCTCGGCCCGCGCGGCAAGCCGGTGGTCGGGCGGCGCGATCACCACGTGGGGATGCGGTCCCAGGTGGTAGGCGGTCACCTCCAGCCCCTCCGGCGCGCGCCCCATCACCGCCATGTCGATGCCACGCGTGGCCAGCGCCTCGATGATGGCGCCCCGGTTGCCGATGGTCAGGGTCAGGGCGATTTCCGGCCGCGCCCGCTGGAAGCAGGCCACCAGGCCGGGAGCGAAGTACTTGCCGGTGCTGACCACGCCCAGCCGCACCAGACCGGCCGCCCCGGCCCGCAGCGCCGCCATGCGCGCACCGGCGCGGACCAGGGCCGCCTCGATCAACCCGGCGGCGCGCAAGATTTCCTCGCCGGTCTCGGTGGGGCGGATAGTGTCCCCCATCCGGTGCAGGATCGGCCCGCCGGCCATGGTCTCCAGTGCCTTGAGCTGGGTGGAGATCGCGGGCGGGGTCACATGCAGGCGCGCGGCGGCGGCGGCGATGCTGCCCCGCCGCAGCACCTCGGCATAGCCACGCAGTTGCTTCAGGGTCACGTCGCGTTCGAAGGGCATAAAAAAATTTTAGGATGCTGATAAAAACTTTCAATAGATTTTTGCAGAACACCTGGGCCAAGGTGAAACCCAACAATTGAACAAGGGCTTTCACGCCGGGGAGGATCACGATCCATGGCTGACAGAACGACACTCGCCGATTGGCTGGCCGCCAACACCGATGACAGCGATCTCGGGGTGGCCCTGGCCCAGACCCTGGGGGCCCTGGGCGAGGCCGCCGCGCGCATCGGCCACCTGACCCGCACCGGGCCGTTGTTGCCCCACCCGGACGATCCGCTGTCCATCCGCACCGCCATCGACGGCCAGGCCAACGCCATCCTGATCGACACCGCGCGCAGCGCCCCGGTGGCTCACTATGCCTCCGAGGACCTGGACGACGTCGTGATCATGGACGACGGCGCGCCGCTGGCCCTGGCGGTCGATCCGCTGGACGGCGCGTCGAGCATCGACGGCAACGCCTCCACCGGCACCATCTTCTCGCTGTTTCCCCGCGCCGAAAGCCCCGAAGCATCGTTCCTGCGCCCCGGCGACGAACAGATCGCCGCCGGGTACGTGATGCACGGCCCGGCCACACTCCTGGTCCTGACCCTGGGCGCGGGCACCAGCGTGTTCACCCTGGACCCGGACAGCGCGGCCTTCATCCTCACGCAGACGGCCCTGACGACCCCCGAGGACGCCGCCGCCTACGCCATCAACGCCGCCAATTATCGGCACTGGGACGCACCGGTGCGCGCCTACATCGACGACTGCGTGGAGGGCGCCGCCGGACCGCGCGGCAAGGAGTTCAAGATGCGCTGGGTGGCGTCCCTGGTGGCCGAGACCCATCGCATCCTGACCCTGGGCGGGGTGTTCCTGTATCCCCGGGACGACCGGCCCGGTCATGAGGCCGGCACGCTGCGTCACGTGTTCGACGTGGCACCCATCGCCTTCGTCACCGAGCAGGCCGGCGGCGGCGCCATCGACGGCACGGGCCGCGTCCTGGAACGGGTGCCGCGCGGCCTGCACGCCCGCGCGCCGCTGGTGTTCGGATCGCGCGAAAAGGTGCGGCGGGTGCAGCGCTATCACACCGATCCGGAGTCCTTCAGTTCCGCGGCACCGCTGTTCGGCACGCGCGGGTTGTTCCGAGCCTGAGGGCCGGCCCGACACCGGACCTCCACAATCAAGTCAACAAATGACCCAAGGCCAGGGAGGGACCTCGTTATGTCTCAGAAATACCCCGTCATTTCCGTCGTCGGCTCGTCGGGCGCCGGCACCTCGACCGTCAAGCACACCTTCGAACAGATTTTCCGCCGTGAGGGCGTGAACGCCGCGATGATCGAGGGCGACGCCTTCCACCGCTTCAACCGCATGGAGATGAAGGCCGAGGTGGAACGCCGCAACAATGCCGGCGACCACACCTTCAGCCACTTCAGCCTGGACGCCAACCTGCTGTCGGAGTTGGAGAACTCCTTCCGAGCCTTCTCCGAGACCGGACGCGGACGCACCCGAAACTACGTGCACGACACCGACGAGGCCCAGAAGTACGGCGTGCCGCCGGGCCACTTCACCGAGTGGCGGGACATCGGCGAGGACTGTGACCTGCTGTTCTATGAGGGCCTGCATGGCGCGGTGGCCACGGATGCCGTGAACGTCGCCCAGTACGCGGACATGAAGATCGGCGTCGTGCCCGTCATCAACCTGGAGTGGATCCAGAAAATCCACCGCGACCGCGCCACCCGGGGCTACACCACCGAGGCCGTGCAGGACGTCATCCTGCGGCGCATGTATTCCTATGCCCACGAGATCACGCCGCAGTTCACCCAGACGGACATCAACTTCCAGCGGGTGCCGGTGGTGGACACCTCCAACCCGTTCGTGGCCCGCTGGATCCCCACGGCCGACGAATCGCTGGTGGTGATCCGCTTCCGCAACCCGCGCGGCATCGACTTCGCCTACCTGACGTCGATGCTGCACGACAGCTGGATGTCGCGGGCCAACTCCATCGTCATTCCGGGCAACAAGCTCGATCTGGCCATGCAGTTGATCCTGACACCGATGATCGAACGCATCGTCGAGCGCGCGCGCCGCGCCCGCAAGCTCTAGCATCCGGGCGTGAGTCGCGGCCCGGTCCGCGCTCCCCGCGGACGGGCCTCGCCGCCGCGCCCGGGCGCCGCACGGCGCGGCGCCGCCCCACCGCCGATTCTCCAGGGTAAGGACCGCCGTTCCATGACCTTCGACCGCTCGCTGAAGATCGCCCCGTCGATCCTGTCCGCCGACTTCGCCAACTTCGGCGCCGAATGCCGCGCCATCGAGGCCGAGGGCTGCGACTGGGTGCATGTGGACGTGATGGATGGCCACTTCGTGCCGAACATCACCTTCGGCCCCGCCATGTGCAAGGCGATCCGCCCGCACATCAAGACCGTCATGGACGTGCATCTGATGATCGCCCCGGCGGATCCGTACCTGGAGGACTTCGCCAAGGCCGGCGCCGACGTGCTGACCATCCATCCGGAGGCCGGCCCGCACCTGGACCGCTCGCTGCGGCTGATCCGCTCGCTGGGCTGCAAGGCCGGCGTGGCGCTCAACCCCGCCACCCACGAAAGCGTGATCGAGCACGTGCTGGACACCGTGGACCTGGTGCTGGTGATGAGCGTCAACCCCGGCTTCGGCGGACAGAGCTTCATCCCGGCCGCCGTGGAGAAGGTGCGCCGCGTGCGCGCCATGATCGGCGATCGCCCGATCCACATCCAGGTGGACGGCGGCGTGACGCCGGAAACCGCGCCGCTGGTGGCCGGGGCCGGTGCCGATGCGCTGGTCGCCGGCTCGGCGGTGTTCAAGGGCGGCTCGGTGGACAACCCGGCGCCCTACGGCGCCAACATGCGCGCCATCCGCGAGAGCGTGGCCAAGGCGCGAGCGGCATAAGCTCGACGGCTCATGAGAATGACGGCCGGCCACGCCGTGGTCGGCCGAACGGCTTTCCACGCGCCGGCCGTGCGAGTAGAGTGCGGGCTTCCCGTTCAAGATCGCTCAGGGATACCCCCATGACTCCTCGATCGGAGCGTCCCGCCCGCGCGCGACGCCAGCCCGTGTTGTCGCCGCCCCTGCCCGGCGTGCTGAGCCTGCTTCTCCTCCTGCCCCTGGCGCTGGCGGCCTGCGACGAGCCCGACGCCCCCGCCGACGCGGCCACGCCCACCGAGGAGGTGGCGCGCCCCGCCCGCCTGGCCATCGCCGAACCGTCGCAGGGCACCGAGGTGCATGAATTCCCCGCCCGCACCGAGGCCGTGCAGGAGGTGGACCTGTCGTTCCGGGTGGCGGGGTTGCTGAATCAGCTTCCCATCACCGAGGGAGAACTGGTGCCCATGGGCACGCTGGTGGCGGCCCTGGACGACACCGACTTCGCCCTTGCGCTGCGCGAAGCCGAGGTCAACCTGAAAAGCGCGCGCCAGGACTTCGCGCGCAAGCAGGACCTCGTGAACCGCAACGTGGTGTCCCGCCAGGCGTTCGATGATGCCAAGACCGCCGTGGAACTGGCCGAGGTGGCCGTGGACAAGGCCCGCCAGGACCTGGAGTACACGCGCCTGGAAGCCCCCTTCGACGCCATCATCAGCCGCCGTCTGGTGGAAAGCTTCACCAACGTCCAGGCCGGCCAGCAGATCATGCGCCTTCAGGACGTCAGCGAGATCCGCGTGGCCGCCGACATCCCCGAGCACCTTGTCGCCCGCCACCACACCGAGAACACGCCCACGGTCGAGGCCATCTTCCCGTTCCTGGATGATCTCCGCTTCCCGCTGGCGTTCCGGGAAATCTCCACCGACGCCAACGACGTCGCCCAGACCTATCGCATCGAGTTCGGCATGCCCCGGCCCGAGGCGGCCAACATCCTCCCGGGCATGACGGCCAAGGTGCGGGCCACCGTCTCGTTCCCCGACCAGCCCCATGACGCCGTGACCATCCCGGCCGGCGCCCTGGTGCCGGCGCGACCCACACGGGATGCCGATGGGGCGGTCGATGGGGAGGCCGGGGGCGACGCCGCCGAGGGGGCGTTCTTCGTCTGGGCCGTCGATCCGTCGTCCGGCGCCGTTTCGCGCCGGCCGGTGACGATCGGACACATGGACAACCGCACCGTCACCGTGCTGTCCGGACTGCGCGCCGGAGACCCCGTGGTGACCGCCGGCGTGCATCAGCTGCGTGACGGCATGCGCGTCAAGCCGCTGCGCAGCGAGTAGGACCCGACACATGGACGTGGCGCGCACCTCGATCGAGAAGCCGGTCAACACCTGGCTGATCGTTCTCATCTGCCTGCTTGGCGGCCTCTACGGGCTGTTGAGCGTGGGCCGCCTGGAAGACCCGGCCTTCACCATCAAGGAAGCCAAGGTCATCACCGCCTACCCCGGCGCATCCGCCGTCGAGGTCGAGGAGGAAATCACCGAACCGCTGGAGTCCGCGATCCAGCAGCTGGGAGAACTGGACTCGATCACGTCCGTCTCCCGGCCGGGGATCTCCGAAATCACCGTCGAGATCCAGGACATCTACAAGGGCGACGACCTGGCGCAAATCTGGGACGAATTGCGGCGCAAGGTGGCCGACGCACGCGGCACCCTGCCGGAGAACGCGGGCACATCGCAGATCCTCGACGATTATGGCGACGTGTTCGGCATCTACTACGCCGTCACCGCGCCGGGCTACTCGGACCTGGAGATCATCGAGATCGCCAAGGAACTGCGCCGCGAGGTGCTGACCGTGCCCGGCGTGGCCAAGGTGGAAACCGCCGGCGAGCCGACCCCGGAGATCCACATCGAGATCGGTCAGGACAAGCTGGCCCGCCTGGGGGTGTCGCTGAACGAGGGCCTCACCCTCCTGGACGTGGAAAACGCCGTTCAGCCCAATGGCATGGCCACCATCGGCGACGAGCGCGTGCGCCTGTCCGTCACCGACGCCTTCGACTCGGTCGAGGCGGTCGAAACCCTGATGCTGGGCACCCCCGGCAGCACCGCCATGGTCCGCCTGCGCGACGTGGCCACGGTCGGCCTGGGACGGCAGGACCCGCCCGATCACCTGATCCGCTTCAACGGCGCGCCGGCGGTCACGCTGGCCGTCGCGGCGATCGCCGACGCCAACGTGGTGGACGTCGGCCAGGCGGTGCGCGCCAAGCTGGACAGCCTGACCCCGGTCCTGCCGGTCGGCGTCGAGATCCACACCATCTATGATCAGGCGACGGTGGTGGACGAGGCGGTTCAGGGCTTCCTGGTGAACTTGCTGGCGTCCGTCTCCATCGTCATCGGCGCCCTGTGCCTGTTCATGGGCTGGCGCGCCGGTGTGGTGGTCGGCTCCATCCTGTTCCTGACCGTGTTCGGCACCGTCTTCTTCCTGTGGCTGGCGGGCATCGAGTTGGAACGCATCTCCCTCGGCGCGTTGATCATCGCCATGGGCATGCTGGTGGACAACGCCATCGTCGTCGCCGAGGGCATGCTGATCAACATGCGTCGCGGCCAGACCGCCTTGCGCGCCGCCAGCGAGGTCACCCGGCAGACACAATGGCCGCTGCTGGGCGCCACCGTCATCGGCATCATGGCGTTCTCGGGCATCGGTCTGTCGCCGGACACCACCGGGGAGTTCCTGTTCTCGCTGTTCGCGGTGATCGGCATTTCCTTGCTGCTGAGCTGGATCCTGGCGGTCATGGTCACACCGCTGTTCGGCGCCGGTCTGTTCAAGCAGGGTAAGCCGGCGGCGGACGGCGAAGCCCCCGACGACCCTTACCGGGGCATGCTGTTCTCGATCTATCGCGCCGTCCTGACCGGCGCCCTGCGGCACCGCCTGCTCACCGTGCTGGCGCTGGTGGGGGTGACGGCGGCCTGCCTGGTCGGCTTCGGCTGGGTCAAGCAGGGGTTCTTTCCCTACTCCAACACGCCGATGTTCTACGTGAACGTCTGGATGCCCCAGGGCACGGACATCCGCGCCGTCGACGACGCCATGGCCGAGGCCGAGCGCTACATCCTCGACCAGCCGGGGGTGGAGTCCGTCTCGACCTTCGTGGGCCAGGGCGCGGCGCGCTTCATGCTCACCTACGCGCCGGAGGCGGCCAACCCAGCCTTCGGACACATGATCGTGCGCACCGCGAGGCGCGACCAGATCCCAGCGCTGATCCCGGACATCCGCGCCACCCTGGGCGACCGCTTTCCCTCGGCGCGGGTGTTCACCGAGCGCCTGGTGTTCGGCCCCGGTGGCGGCGCCAAGATCGAGGCCCGCTTCTCCGGCCCGGACGCCGACATGCTGCGCGCGCTGGCGGCCGAGGCGGAAGCCGTGTTCCGCGCCGACGGCGGCCTTCAGGACATCCGCACCGACTGGCGCGAGCGCGAGAAGGTCATCCACCCGCTGTTCGCCGAGTCCCGCGCCCGCGTCGCCGGTGTCAGCCGCACCGACCTGGCCCTGACCCTGCGCTACTTCACCGACGGCAACCAGATCGCAACCTTCCGCGATGGCGATGAACTGATCCCCATCATCATCCGCGCCCCCGAGGGCGAACGCGACGACCTGGCGGCCCTGGGCGACCGCCTGGTGTGGAGCGCCGGCCAGAGTCAGTACGTGCCGGTGGGGCAGATCCTCGACGGCTTCGAGGTGACCGCCGAGGACGCGTTGATCCGTCGGGACGACCGCGTCCGCACCCTCAACGTCCAGGGGGACCCGATCGGCGATCAGAGCGCCGCCCAGGTGCATGGCCGCATCAAGGACGCCATTGAGGCCATTCCCCTGCCCACCGGCTACACCTTCGAATGGGGCGGCGAGATCGAGGACACCGTCGAGGCCCAGACCGCGTTGATGAGCCAGGTTCCGGTCGGTTTCCTGGTGATGGTGCTGATCACCGTGGCGCTGTTCGGCACCGTGCGCGAGCCGCTGATCATCTGGCTGGTGGTGCCCATGTCCATCTGCGGGGTGACGCTGGGGCTGCTGGGTACCGGGCTCGCGTTCGACTTCATGTCGCTGCTGGGCGTCCTCAGCCTGTCGGGGATGCTCATCAAGAACGCCATCGTCCTGGTGGAGGAGATCGATTTACAACTGGAGGAGCAGACGGACCGCTTCGACGCCGTGGTTCGGGCGGGCGTGAGTCGTCTGCGGCCGGTGGTGCTGGCGGCCGGGACCACCATCCTGGGCATGCTGCCGCTGCTCACCGACGCCTTCTTCGCCTCCATGGCGGTGACCATCTCGGGCGGCCTGGCCTTCGCCACCATCCTGACCCTGGTGGCGGTGCCGGTGCTCTACAGCCTGTTCTATGGCATCACGCCGCCCAGGTCTGGTCGGCGCGCGTCCGGTGACGGGGCGTCCGCGCCGGCCCCCGCGCCGACCTCGCCGGCCTGACCACCGGAGGCCGCCAGACGGGTGCGCATGATCTCCACCAGGTTGGCCTGGGCCAGCGGGTGACCACCGCGCGCGGCCTGGGCCAGCCAGCGCACCGCCGCGCGCGGGTCCCGGTCCACGCCGCGCCCGTGCAGGTACATCAGCGCCAGGGTGTTCTGGGCGCTGATCAGGCCGGCCTCGGCCGCCTGGGCCATCCAGCGGGCGGCGGCATGGTCGTCCCTGGGGGCGCCGAGCCCCCGGGCCAGGAGGATCGCCAGGTTGTGCGCGGCGACGGGATCGCCGGCCTCGGCGCGCGGCGTCAGCAACGCCACCGCCGCCGCCGGATCACCGTCCCGCACGGCGCGGGTGGCGGCGGCCATGGTCGCCTCGTCGACCACGCCGGGACCATCGCCGGAGGCCACGGACGCCCCAGGAAATGTCTGGGGAAATGTCTGGGGAAATGTCTGGGGAAATGTCTGGGGAGATGCCTGGGGTGATGGCTCGGGGAGCGCCCCGACGGATGCCCCGGCGTCCGGATCGCCCGTGACGGCGGGCGGCCAGTCCGACAGGTCCTCGGCCAGGGCCCGCCAGGCGCCCTGCGGCGCCGACCCGCCCGCGGCGACCGCCGGCGGATCCAGCCTCCGGCCGTCACTGGAGCACGGCCCGGCCATCGGACGGCAGGATCGTCCGGCCGCGGCGATCGCCCGGCACAGGTCCAGGGCCTGGGTGGCATCCCGGGCGGGAATCACCAGCCGCGCGGGACCGTCGGCGATCCCGTCCAGGGCGCAGATCACGGCCGGCGGCACACTGTCCGGCAGGCCGTGCCGCGCCGACGCCTCGGCGTGCCGGGCCGCCGCCCCGCTGGCGAAACTGCCCAGCACGATCCCCTGGGTGACCCCTGGGGCCGGATCGCCGGCATGGGCGGCCCGCACCGGGGCCATCGCCAGGGCCAGCGCGAACACCAGCCCCACCGCGCCCGCCGCCACCGGAACGGGATGATCGAATCGCGTCGTCAGACCCATGGCGAGGCGCCTTCCCCGTGTGTGATCCGATCCCTTCTCAACCCACATTCCGCAGTTGGACGCTCGATCAGACCTCAGTGCGTTGAAACCAATCGAGAAACCCGAAGACGCCTTCCCACCCTGGCATGACGCAAAATCCCAACATGACGCAAAATCCCAAGTAGCTCAAAACCTTGGCGCCCAACTGCGGAATTAAGGCTCAATCGCCCCCGAGGATCTCGTAACTCGTGGAGATCGAGAAGCCGCGATAGAACAGGATCTGGTTCAGGATCAGGTCGAGCATCTTGCCGGTCTGCGCCAGAACGGTGGGCGGCACGTAGATGATGGCGTTGTCGGGCAGCACCATGTCCTCCTCCAACGCCAGCGTCGTGAGCACGTTGAGCAGGTTCACCTTGCGCAGGCGCGGCACCCCCTCGGCATCCATGTAGACCACGCGCACGTCCGACAGCGAGCCGTCGGGGTTGGGGCCGCCCGCCTGGGCCAGGGCCATCAACACGGTGATCGGCCGATCCGTGGTCAGGACGCCCGGTTCCTGCACCGCGCCCAGCACGAACACCCGGTCCCCCGGCGAGTCCGCCAGCAACACGCTGATGTCCAGGTCCAACCCCAGGGCATCGTAGGCGGCCTTGATACGCGCGCGCATCTCGCCGACGGTGTGCCCTTGCGCCATCAGCGGCGGCAGGAACGGCAGCGTGATCGACCCGTCGCGCAGCACCGCGACTCGCTTCGCCCGCCCGGCCTCGAAGGTGGCGATGTCTTCCGCCAGGCGCTCGGCCTCGCCGGTCCATTCCTCCAGGCGCACCGTGACGCGGGGATCCACCAACAGGTCGGCGTACTGGCGGCTGACCTGGCGGTTGACCTCGGCCACCGTCAGGCCGGCCACGCGAACGTCGTCGGTGTCCGGCAAGGTGATCCACCCGTCCGGCTGCACACCCGTCGCGAAATCGAGGCCGCTGTCGTCGCCGAACGCCACGGACAGACGATCGCCCACCGCGATGCGATAGCGCTCGACGGTGGGTTGCTCGCGCACGTGGTACATGACCTCCAGCGTATCGCCCACCCGCAGCCGCTGGGCCGACTGGCCCCGATTCAGGCTGTCGAGGACGGCCTGGCGCAAGGCGAGCTTGCGGCCCTCGTCGATGTCCTCGAAATACACCGGCTCGCCGCCCGGACTCAGTTCGTAGGATCGCGACGCGCACCCCGGCAGAAGCAGCAGCAGCGCCAGTCCGGCCACGCACGCAAGCATGCCCGGACTCCGGGGGGAGAATCGCGCGGGCCAGCCATCCCGGCGGTGCCCGATGACTCGGGCATCGCCGTGGGACCCGACTGCATGCGCAAAAGCCCGGCGCGGCATGGCATTCCCTGGCAAATCGCGACACGGATAGGGGTCATGATTGACCCATTCGCTTACACGGTACCTGAACAAATAATAACAGACTATTGAGAAAATGCATTATTTTCCGAAAGATGCCTGATCCAGGGTCAGGCTCGCCCGCCGCGACGGGATGCCGCGAACCGACCACACGCTTGAAAAGCGTGATCATCCTGGCACATATGTTTCGCGTTTTTCGGGTGCATCGTCGACAATAACACCGAAGCTCGGGACACCTGGACGCCCGACCGCCCCGTCATCGACGGATGGCGGCGGGTCGTTAACGTAATGTTGACCGTCCCGAGTGTGGCATGGTCCTCGTCGGGATGCGGCGTCGTGGCCCCGAGGCCAGCCAGCAAACCCAACGGCGTCCCTTCGGGTCGCCGGGCCGTTCACATATGCTGCCGGATGCCGGCGAACCGTGCGCCGTCAGCAGTGTCTGTGAGATACCAACGGTCATTGAGAATGACCGTTGCAGTCCGTGGCCGGCCTGGCACCGCTTCGCGGTGCCAAGATCTGGACCATCCGGGCGCCTGCAAGGCGCCCGGGGGCGGATGAGTCACACTCATCCGCCGCTGGTATGACAGCCGTGTCTCTATGGGACACCCCGACGTACACTCCGTCCGGGATGGGGACAGGGGAACCAAACACCCCGCCGCGCGTTTTCCGGAACGCGCCGGACGGGCTCTCTCACGAACCAGGGCCAGGGTCGCGCGGCAGAGGCCGGCACGCCCTTCGCCGGCTCCCCGGGACCCCGCCATGCTCAACCTGCCCACCGCGCTCCCCACCGCGCTCATTGCCCAGGTCAGCCGTTTGCTGGGGGACCGCGACGGCGACCACGCGGACGGGCGCTTCCTGTTCCTGCGGGGCGCGATGGACTTCAGCGCCCGCATCGCCGGTGTGGCGCTGGTTCTGGTATGGACCCTGATCCTGGTCCGCCTGCTCGGCCCGGAGGACTACGGCCGTTACGTCTACGTTCTCTCGATCACCTTCTTCGTTTCGCTGGTGGGGGGCCTGGGCCTGCCCACCGTCTCCAGTTACTACGTGGCCCGCTATCGCCGCACGGCACGCCGCACGCGGCTGCGCGCTTTCCTGCTGCTGGCCACGGGCGTCACGATCGTCGGTCCCCTGCTGGGCACCGTGGCGATCTGGCTGTGGGTAACGCTGGCCGGCGGGACGGCGTTCCAGCCCTTCGATCTGGCCGCCGTGCTGGCCTTTTCGGTCGGCGCGGCGCTGGTCCAGCTCTACACCCTGACCAACCGCGCGCTGGAGCGCACCACCGTGGCCGCCTACGGCGAACAGGTGCTTCAGCGGGTGCTGGCCTTCGCCTGCATCGGCGTGCCGGTCTACCTGGGTGTTACGGCGACCCCCAACCTGGCGCTGTACGGGAACGTCATCGGCGCCCTCGGCGCGGCGGCCGTCATGGCCACGGCCGCCTTCCGCCGGGTGGGTCGCGGCGCCATCACGACCGTCGCCGCGCGCCGCTGCGTGAGCCTGTCGCCGCGCTGGATGCGCCGGGCGGTCACCATGATGGTCACGCCGGTGTTCTTCCTGGTGCTGTCCGAAACCGACATTCTGATGCTGGGCGCCTTCGCCACCCCGGCGGCCGTGGGCATCTATCACGTGGCGCGGCGCATCTCGGGCTTTATGACCTTTTTCTACACCGCCGTGGTGGCGGTCGGCCTGCACCGCTTCGTCGGCGCCCACATGGAGCAGGACGTCGCCCGCCTGCGCACCCTGGTGCGCGGCATGGGACTTCTGGGCCTGATCCCGGCGGTGGGCCTGTGGCTGGTGTTCCTGCTGTTCGGTCCCTGGCTTCTCGGCATCTTCGGGCCGGAGATGGCGGCGGGGTACACCGTGCTGATGATCATCGCCACCACGTTCCTGCTGGAAATGGCCATGGGGCCGGCGACGGAACTGTTGATGATGACCGGTCATGAACGGCCGGTGAGCCGCATCAACATGGTCTTCGCGGTGGTCAATGTCGGCCTCAACGCCGCCCTGGTGCCCCCTTTCGGCATGGAGGGCGCGGCGGTCGCCTCGGCCCTGGCGATTCTGCCGTGGAAGGTGACGCTGATGGTGGTCGCCTGGCGCACCCTGGGCGTGGCGACGGTCGCCTTCCCCCTGCCGGCCTCGTGGACGCAACCGGCCGCGTCCCGGCCGTGATGATCGCGACACCGGCCGGGAGCCCCACCCTCGCCGCGCCGGACAGAGCCGAACCCAGGACGCGCGCACATAAAACAACTTTTGATTTTATAGGCCGTTTGCACTAGTCCGAGTATTGCGGATGATCTTGTCCAGCAGTTCTCATTTTGAGCTGAAAGGCTTGGACACGGGACTCGGGATGTGATTCACCCTCTGGGTGAGGTGGCTTGAAGAGCAAATCGCGGCGC
>NZ_JACIGK010000025.1 GCF_014197915.1 Roseospira visakhapatnamensis | reverse complement strand
GCGCCGCGATTTGCTCTTCAAGCCACCTCACCCAGAGGGTGAATCACATCCCGAGTCCCGTGTCCAAGCCTTTCAGCTCAAAATGAGAACTGCTGACCCAACACGGGGACGCGCCACATCCCCTTGGGCCGCTCCGGCCACCCTCGTCAGTGGTGCGGACGGAGGGACTCGAACCCCCACTCTCAACGAGAAGCGGATTTTAAGTCCGCTGCGTCTACCAGTTCCGCCACGTCCGCGTGAGAAACCCGGGGAGAACCCCCGATTGGGGCGGTCAAGGTAGAACACGGTCCCGTCGAACGCCAGCCCGTTTTCCGTGGCGCCCCCGGATCGGCTCTTGCGCGATCGCGCCGCGCGGCGCACAAAGGGGGCGGTGTCCGTCGCGCCGCGCCGCGCCGGATAGCGCCCCTTCCGATCTTCGCCGGGACTCGTCCACGCCGTGAAACCCTCCATGCTGTTCGTCGTGGCCATGGGGGGCGCCGTCGGCGCGCTCGGGCGGTATCTGGTCACCGCGGCGGTTCCCCGGTATCTTGGGCACGGATTTCCCTGGGGCACGCTGGTGGTCAACGTGCTGGGGTCGCTGCTCATGGGGCTGCTGATCGAAGCCATGGCGCGGCGCTGGTCGGCGCCGCCGGAGGCGCGGCTGTTCCTGGTGACCGGCATGCTGGGCGCGTTCACCACCTTCTCCACCTTTTCGTTGGACGTGGTGACCCTGTGGGAGCGGGGACAGGGCGCGGCGGCCCTGGCCTATGTCCTGGGATCGGTGTGCCTGGGGGTAACGGCGCTGTTCGCGGGCCTGTGGCTCGGGCGCGCCCTGTTGTGACCTCGCGCGTGTGGAAAGGCGAGCCATCGTGAGCGGTGTACAGACCATCCAGATCACCGGCGAGGACGCCGACCAGCGCCTGGACCGCTGGTTCCGGCGCCACTTCCCGACGGTGTCTCACGGCCGGCTGGAAAAGCTGCTGCGCACCGGCCAGGTGCGCGTGGACGGCGGCCGCGTGAAGGCCAGCACCCGGCTGAGCGCCGGGCAAAGCGTGCGCGTGCCCCCCTTGCCGCCACCCGGCGATGCCTCCGCCGAGGCGCCGCGCGCCGCCAGGGGGGCGGCCCCGGTCTCCGACGCCGATCGCGCCGCCCTGCGCGCCGCCGTGCTGCACGAGGATGACGCGCTGATCGTGCTGAACAAGCCGGCCGGTCTGGCCACCCAGGGCGGCAGCGGCCAGACCCGGCATCTCGACGCCATGCTGGACGCCCTGCGCCGGCCCGCCGACAGCGAGCGCCCGCGCCTGGTGCATCGCCTGGACAAGGACACCTCGGGCGTCCTGGTGCTGGCCCGCACCGCCGCCGCCGCTCGGGCGCTGACCGCCGCCTTCCGCCACCGCGAGACGCGCAAGGTGTACTGGGCGCTGGTCGTGGGCGCCCCCAGGCCCCGCGCCGGCACGCTCCGTCTGGCCTTGTCCAAGGAACCGGGCGCGCGCGGCGAGCGCATGGTGCCCGACCCGGCGGGCGGGCTGTCGGCGGTGACCGACTATCAGATCGTCGACGACGCCACCGGCACCGTGAGTTGGCTGTGGATGGAGCCGCGCACCGGCCGCACCCACCAGCTTCGCGCCCACGCGCTGGCCCTGGGCACGCCGATCCTGGGGGACGGCAAGTACGGCGGCCAGGCGGCCTTCCTGGACGGCGCCGAGGTCGATCGCCGCCTGCACCTGCACGCCCGCCTGCTGGTGCTGCCCCATCCCGACGGCGGCACGCTGACCGTGCAGGCGCCCTTGCCGCCGCACATGGCCGACGCCTTCGCCTATTTCGGCTTCACCGAGACCGACGAGCCCCCGCTGGAGGACAGGCCATGATCCCGAGGCTCCCCACCCGGCCCCGCGTGCCGACGCGGGGCATCCTGTCGTTGGGCGTCCTGGCGTTGGGTGTCCTGACGCTGGCCGCCGGCCTGCTGCTCGGCCCTGTCGCCCTGGCCATGCCCGATACGCCCGCCAACCGCCGGGCCGAGGCCGAACGCTACGAGCGGGCCGTGCCCGTGAGCCGCGTCCTGGAGGCCAGCATCACCCAGGTGGCCGTGCTGCTGCCGCCCGAGCACCGCGCCGGCTTCGCCGAGAAGGCCCGGCGCGAGATCGACCAAGACGCCCTGCGCGCGGTGATGCTCACGGCGCTGTCGGAGACCTTCACCGCCGACGAACTGGCGGCCATGACGGCCTTCTTCGGCTCCGAGGTGGGCCGATCGGTCTCCGCCAAGATGACCCGCTACATGCATCAGGTGATGCCGCTGGTGCTGGGCGAGGTCCAGGCCGCCGCCACCCGCTACGCTCAGGAGCACGCCGCACCGCGATGACCGATCCGGATTCCGCCGCCCCCACCCCGTCCGACTCGCCGGGCAACGCCGCCATCGGCGCGCGCCGGGACGATCGCCCCCATCTGGTGGTGTTCGATGTCGATGGCACGCTCCTGGACAGCCAGCACAACATCATCGCCGCCATGGCCATGGCCTGCCGAGGCGCCGGCGTGCCGGTGCCGGCGGAGTCGGCCACCCGGAGCATCATCGGCCTGTCCCTGGACGAGGCCATCGCCCAGGTGACCCCGGGCGTGGCGGAGGCCACGCGGACGCAGGTCGCGGACCTCTACCGCGACGCCTTCTTCACCTTGCGCCGCCGCCCGGATCATCACGAACCGCTGTTCCCCGGCGTGCGCGCGGTGCTGGACGCGCTGGATGCCACGGGCTGCCTGCTCGGCCTGGCCACCGGGAAGTCCCAGCGTGGCGTGGCGGCGGCCCTGGAGCGCCACGCCCTGACCAGCCGGTTCGTGACCATTCAGACCGCCGACCTGGGTCCCGGCAAGCCGCACCCGGCCATGCTGCATCGCGCCATGGCCGACATCGGCGCCCCCCCGGAGCACACGGTGATGGTCGGCGACACCACCTTCGACATGACCATGGCGCGCGCCGCCGGCACCGACGCGGTCGGCGTCGCCTGGGGATATCACCCGGTGAGTGCCTTGCACGAGGCCGGGGCGCGCCTGGTTCTGGACACGCTGGAGACGCTGCCGGATCAGCTGCCGTGGGCGGTCGCGCCGGACATGGTCGCCGTCGCGCCGGCGTAGGCCTGACCGGCGCCGCCTGACGGTCCCACAAACGCCCGGGTCCTCGCCACGCCGCCCAAGGACCGCCATATTTTCGTCCTGTTGTTGGGGAGTCGACTCCGTTGATGGCGGAGCCCTCTTCTTTCGCTCGGGAGACACCACCGATGCGCCTGTCCACCGTGCTTGCCCTCATCCTGGGCCTGATCGTGCTCCTGGTGGGAGGCGTGGCCGTCTTTCTCGCCACGCTGGACGTGGGGCGCTACAAGGCCGACATCGTCGCCCTGATGGAGGACCAGACCGGTCGCCGGGTGGCCATCGACGGAGACCTGGACCTGTCCCTCGGCCTGGCCCCGGCACTGGTGGTCGAGGATGTGCACCTGGGCAACGCCGACTGGGCGCAGGACGACGACATGGTCTCGGTCGGGCGCCTGGAGGCCCAGGTGGCGCTGTTGCCGCTGCTGTCGGGCGACCTGAGGGTGGTGCGGCTGGTGTTGGCCGACGCCGCCGTGTGGCTGGAGACCGACGCCGAGGGGCGGGGCAACTGGGCGCTTGGCCCGACCGACACCACCGAGGCGGCGGACACCCCGGCCGATCCCCCGGCCGACATCGTGGCGGATGTCCCGGGGGAGACCCCGACGCGCACGACCCCGCCGGCCCGCCTGGACATCCAGGACGTGCGCCTGGAGAACGCCATTCTGATCCTGCGCGACGGCGCGCGCGACCGCACCCTGACCCTGGAACTGGACACCGCCGTCCTCACGGGCGCCGGCGTCGACACACCGCTCGACGTCGATCTGGCCGGCCGTTACAACGGTCTGGCGTTCTCCGCAGAGGGCACGATGGGCGCGCTGACCGCATTGGGCGCGCCCCGGGCCGGCGCCGAGCCCACCGCCCCCCCCGCCCCACCCTGGCCGCTTGATCTCACCGCCGAGGTGGCCGGCGCCACGATCACCGTCAACGGCGCCATCGCCCAGCCCACCGAGGCGCGCGGCCTGGACCTGACGGTGTCGGCGCGCGGCTCGCAGATCGCCGATCTGGCCGCCCTGGGTCCGGTGATCGATCAGGACCTCACCCTGCCCGCCGTGGGCGCCTATGACGTCACGCTCCAACTGACGGGGGACGCCGCCGCGCTGGCCGTGCCCATGCTGGAGGCCAGCCTGGGCACCCTGCCGTTGCTCAAGGCCACCGCCACCGGCAGCATCGACAACCTGTCGGCCGGGGACGGCGTCACCCTGCTCGTCGCCGCCGAGGGCGGCGAGGTAGCCGACCTGCTGCGCCTGCCGGCGCTGGCCGCCGCCGCCGGCGACGGCCAGGACCTGCCGATGCTGGGTCCCTTCCGGGTCAGCGCCACCGTCGCCGGCGGACCCGACGACCTGACCGTGAAGGACATCGACCTGGGCGTGGGACCGCCCGAGGGCCTGCGCCTGACCGCCGTCGGCGCCGTCGCCGACGCCGTCGCGGCCAGCGGCCTTGATCTCACCGTGGCCCTGACCGCCCCGGACCCGGCCCGTCTGACCGAGTTGGGCATCCCGATCGCGGTGCCCGTGCAGGCCAGCGCCCAGGTCTCGGACATCGACGGGGGCTATCGGCTCGCCGACCTGCGCGCCGCGCTGGGACGGAGCCACCTGACCGGCGACCTGGACGCGCGCCTGGACGGCCCGCGTCCGCACCTGTCCGGCCGCCTGGTGGCGCCCTTGCTGGACCTGGCCGAGATCACCGGCGCGCCGGCGCCCGAAACCCGGGCCGTGCCCGACCCCTCGGCGTCCACCCCGTCGTTGCCCACCCCGGCCCCGACCGGGACCGGCGGCGCGACCGTGATTCCCGACACGCCCCTGCCGCTGGATGGGCTGTCGGCCGTGGACGCCGATCTGTCCATCCGCGTCGAGCACGCGGTGCTGCCCAACGGCATGACCCTCGACGACGTGGACCTGGGCGTGACCCTGGCGGATGGGGCCCTCACCCTCGATCCGCTGCGGACCGGCGTGGCCGACGGCACCGTGACCGGAACCATGACCCTGACGCCGACCGGAAACGGGGCGGCGGCCCTGCGTGTCGATCTGACCGGTGACGGTGTCACGCTGGGCACGCTGGCCCGGCAGATGGGCCAGGGCGACCTGGTCCAGGGCGGCCCCTCGCGCCTGCGGCTCAACCTGGCCGGCCAAGGCGCCACGCCGCGCCAGATCGCCGGGACCCTGGACGGCCGCGTCCTGCTGCACACGGTGGATGCCCGCCTGAACAACCGCGCCCTGGACTGGGCGGGGGCCGACGTCTCGACCCAGGTGATCCGGACCATCAACCCCTTCGGCACGGAGGAGGCGACCACCCCCGTCCGCTGTCTGGTGGTCAACATGACGGCGTCCGAGGGCGTGCTGTCCAGCGACCACGGCCTGGCGCTGGAGACCGACCGCATGGTGGTGGGCGGCGCCGGAGGATTCGACCTGGGCGCAGAGCGCCTGAGCGTGAAGATCGCCCCGGCCGCCCGCGAGGGCATCGGCCTCGAACGCGGCCTGGGCCGCATCGTCGAACTGTTCGCCGTCACCGGACCGTTCGCCGCGCCCTCGCTGGTGCTGGACGCCCGCGAGGCCGTCCGCACCGGCCTGCGCACCGCCGCCTCGGCCGCCGGGGCGCTGGCCACCGGCGGGCTGTCGCTGGTGGGCGAGGATCTGGCCGCCAACCTGCTGGGCGGCAGCGGCGCCGAGATGGAGCCCTGTCTGGTGGCCCTGGGCGAGAAGGAGCCCGGCCAGGGCGGCGGCGCGCCCGCCGAGGCCGGCGACGGGTCCACGGTGGACGCGCTGGAGGACGGCGCCCGCGATCAGGTCGACGCGGTGCGCGAGCAGGCCGAGGAGGCCATCGACGACCTCACCGACCAACTGCCCGGTCCCGCCGGCGAGGCCCTCGGCGGCGGGCTTCGTCGGCTGCTGAACCAGTGACCGCCCGCATCACGGACCAGCCCCGTTCCGTCTCCAGACTCATCCGAAGGACAGCATGACCCCGACAGCCTCCGGCCCTCGTCCCGGTTCCACCTCCACGACGGCCGGAGGGACGGCCAGCGGACAGCCCCCCGCGCACGGCTGGAGTCCGCGCCTCCAGCCCCGGCGCTTCTACCGCCGGGCCGAGGCCGGTCCCCTGCCCGATGGCGATCCCCATGGCGATCCATACGGCGGATGGGGCGTGCTGCTGGACGGACGCCCGGCGCGCACGCCAGCCCGCCAGCCCTTGCGCCTGCCGACCCCCGCCCTGGCCGAGGCGGTGGCCTCGGAGTGGGATGCCCAGGCCGAGCACATCGAACCCGACACCATGCCCCTCACCCGCCTCGCCAACACCGCGCTGGAGCGGGTGGCGGCGGACCGCGCGGGCATCGTCGCCGTGCTGCTGGACCACGTGGACGGCGACGTGCTGTGCTATCGCGCCGATCATCCGACGGATCTGGCCGCTCGCCAGATGGCCGACTGGCAGCCGCTGCTGGACTGGGCCGACCAGACGCTGGCGGCGCGCCTGGCCATCACCCACGGCATCATGCCCATCCGCCAGCCGTCGCCCGCCGTCGCCGCCCTGCGGACCGCGCTTGAGGACCTGGATGACTGGACGTTGACCGGCGCCCAGGGGGTGGCGGCCGCCGCCGGGTCGCTGGTCCTGGCGCTGGCGCTGGCGCGGGGCCGGGTGGACGGCGAAAGCTGCTTCGCGCTGTCGCGCCTGGACGAAACCTATCAAATGGCGCGCTGGGGCGCGGACACCGAAGCCACACGCGTCCGCGAGGCGGTGCGGCGCGACATCCTGGCCGCCGAGCACCTGGTGCGCCTCAGCCGGGCGGATCATCCATGCACCTGACCCAGGTCATGGCCGGAGCCGCCCATGGGGGGGCCGAGACCTTTTTCGCGACCCTGGCCGGGGCGTTGCAGCAGGACGGCGTGGACCAGTCGCTGGTGATCCGCGACCACCCGGCGCGGGTGGCCGCCCTGCGCGCCGCCGGCTGCCGGGTCGACACCGCCCCCTTCGGCGGCTGGCTGGATCGGGTCACCCCCATCCTGCTGCGCCAGCACCTGCGCGCCCATCGCGCCAGTGTGGCGATGGCCTGGATGAACCGCGCCGCCGCCAAGCTGCCGTCCGGTCCCTGGGCGCGGGTGGCGCGCCTGGGCGGCTACTACGACCTCAAGTACTACCGGGGCTTCGATCACCTGATCGCCATCATCCCCGGGATCCGGCGCCATATCCTGGACGGCGGCTGGCCGGACAAGCGGGTGCACCTGATCCCCAACTTCTGCGCCGTGGACGAGCATGCCGCGCCGGTTCCGCGCGCCGACCACGACACCCCCGCCGACGCGCCGCTGCTGTTGGCGCTGGGACGGCTGCATCCGGTCAAGGGGCTGGACGTGCTGCTGACGGCCCTGGCCGACCTGCCCGACGCCTGGCTGTGGATCGCCGGCGAAGGCCCGGAACGGATGGCGCTGGAGACCCTGGCCGCGCGCCTGGGGGTGGCCGGGCGGGTCCGTTTCCTGGGCTGGCGATCCGACCGCACCGCCTTGATGCGCGCCGCCGACCTGGTGGTGTTCCCGTCGCGCTACGAGCCCAACGGCACCGTCACCGTCGAGGCCTGGGCGCATGGCACGCCCCTGGTGGTGGCCGATGCCGCCGGCCCGGCGGAAACGGTGCGCGCCGGGGACGACGCCCTGCTGGTGCCCCGGGACGACGCCCCGGCGCTGGCCGCCGCCCTCCGCCGCGTGCTGGACAGCCCGGACCTGGCCGCGCACCTGGTGGCGCGCGGCGCCGAGCGCGTCGCCGCCGAGTTCTCCCGCGCCGGTGTCCTGGCGCGCTATCGCGAGACCCTGGACCGGATCGCCCGCACGCGGTAACGACGGTCCGCCGCCCACCCCTCCCACACCCAGGGGATATCCATGACCACCTCTCCCGATCCCCAGGACCGGTGCCGCCTGTACCTGATCACCCCGCCGCGCCTGGACGACGTGGATGCGTTCGCCCGGACCCTGGCCGAGGCCCTGGACGGCGGCGACGTGGCCTGCCTGCAACTGCGCCTGAAGGACGTGGACGACGACGCCATCCGCCGCGCGGCCGAGGTGCTGGTGCCGCTGGCCCAGGCGCGCGACGTCGCCGTGCTGATGAACGACCGGCCGGATCTGGCGCTGGCCACCGGCTGCGACGGCGTACACGTGGGCCAGGACGACGCCCCCTACGCCGAGGCCCGCCGCCTGCTGGGCGAAAACCGCATCGTCGGCGTCACCTGCCACGACTCCCGCGACCTGGCCATGGCGGCCGGCGAGGCGGGCGCCGACTATGTGGCCTTCGGCGCCTTCTACCCGACCAGCACCAAGGACGCGCCGATCCGCGCCGACGTGGACCTGCTGCGCTGGTGGGCCGAGGCCATGGTGGTGCCCGTGGTGGCCATCGGCGGCATCACCCCGGACAATGCCCGGCCGCTGATCGAGACCGGGGCCGATTTCCTGGCGGTCAGCGCCGGGGTCTGGGCCTGGCCCGACGGCCCCGGGGCGGCCGTGGCCCGTCTCAACGCGCTGATGGACACGCACTCGCCGGAGCGTGAGCCGGCGTAACACCAACGATCAGGGAGACGGACCGTTGCGGCCCGTGGCCGGCCCGCTCGGCGGATGAGTCACACTCATCCGCCGCCGGTATCAGGCCCTCCCGCGTCGAACAGGGACCGGTCGTCAGGGACAGGCTCCCGGGCGCGGCCGGCGCGGTCGAGAGATCCGCGCGGTCACCGCGCCGCCGCCTTGAACACCAGGCCGCCCTCCTCCGGCACCACGCGGCCCAACGGCACCGCCTCGGCCTCGGCCGCCGGTCCGGCGAAGGGCCGCCCCTGGATGGGCACCAGGGCGCCGGCCGGGTCGACCACGTGGCCGGCCGCCGCCACGCCGGTCGGGGCCACCAGCCACGCCCGGCCGCCGTGGTCCACGATCCGCCAGGCGGTGAACCCGCGCAAATCCAGCAGGATGTCCCCGGACGGATCGGCCAGCCGCAGCCACGGTCCCTCGCGTCCCTGGGCCGGGGTCCAGCTCAGCGCCAGGCCGAGACGCGGGTCCAGCGGCGCCGGAAACAGGGGCGTGTCGATGATGCGTTGACCGGCGCGTTCCACCGCCACGTGGCGGGCCACATAGGGCGCCAGCAGGGTGTCGGTGGCCAGGTCGAGCACCAGCCGCCCGCCGCGCTCGGGCAGGTCCAGGCTGACCGAGGCCCGCGGCGCCCGCACCACCGACTCCCCGGTCATGACCCCCACCCGCGCCAGGGCAAGAATGGTCGTGCCCAGCACCACCACGAGCGCGATTCCGGCGAGCCACACCTGGGTTCGGCGCGTCATGGGGCATCCGCGTCCCGCGCCGGTCCGGCCGCGCCGCCGGGCCGGGCACCGCCGTTGCGGCGGCGCACCAGGAACACGGCCTGGGCGCTCAACAGGTTGGCCCAGGGGCCGACGGCGGGCAGGCGGGTGACGGTGCCGTCCTCGTTCAGGGCCACGCCGCGCTCGATGACGATGTCCATCTCGCGCGCCAGCACCAGGAAATCCTTGAGCGTGCACAGATGGATGTTGGGGGTCTCCCACCACTCCTCGGGCAGGCCTCGGGTCACCGGCATGCGGCCGTGCGACATCAGGTGCCAGCGCGCCTTCCAGTACCCGAAATTGGGAAACGATACGATGGCCCGCTCGGCCACGCGCATGAGCTGCTCCAGCACCTGGCGGGGCCGCTGGGTCGCCTGCAATGTCTGGCTGAGGATGGCGTAGTCGAAGGCGCCGTTGGGGTAGTCCGCGAGGTCGGTGTCGGCGTTGCCCTGAATGACCGACACGCCCCGCCGCACGGCGGCCCGCACCCCGGCCATGGACAGCTCGATCCCGCGCCCATCCACCCCCTTGGTCTGGGCCAGGACCTGGAGCAGGGCGCCGTCGCCGCAGCCCACGTCCAGCACGCGGGACCCGGGGCACACCATGTCGGCGATCAGGCGCAGGTCGACGCGTAGGTCGCCGTTGGTGGCACCGGGAGCGCCCGCGGGAGCCGGCGGGAATGATTTGTCCGGGGTCATGGCCGCGCCTCCGCCAGGGCCGGCAGGCCGCGATGCCGGGCCGCGCCGTCCAGGAACCCCCGCAGGGTCTCGTGAAACTCGGGTTCCCGCAGCAGGAAGGCGTCGTGGCCCTTGTCGCTGTCCACCTCGACGAAGCTGACGTTGGCGGCAACGCTGTTCAGGGCCCGCACGATGGCCCGGCTCTCCACGGTCGGGAACAGCCAGTCGCTGGAAAAGCTGATCACGCAGAACCGCGTCGGCGTGCCCCGGAAGGCGTTGGCCAGTTTGCCGCCATGCTCGGTGGCCAGGTCGAAGTAGTCCATGGCCCGGGTGATGTACAGGTAGGAGTTGGCGTCGAAGCGGTCGACGAACGTGGAGCCCTGGTGGCGCAGGTAGCTTTCCACCTGGAAGTCGGCGTCGAAGCCGTAGGTCACCGCCTCCCGGTCCTGCAGCCGCCGGCCGAACTTGCGATGCAGCGCCGTTTCCGACAGGTAGGTGATGTGGGCGGTCATGCGCGCCACCGCCAGCCCCCGGTGGGGGGTCACGCCGCGCTCGTGATAGGCGCCGCCGTGCCAGTCCGGATCGGCCATGATGGCCTGACGGCCAACCTCGTGAAAGGCGATGTTCTGCGCCGAATGCCGGTAGGAGGAGGCGATGGGCACCGCCGAGAACACGCGTTGGGGATGGGCCGAGGTCCACTCCAGCACCTGCATGCCGCCCATGGAGCCGCCGATCACGCAAAACACCTGGTCGATGCCCAGGGCGTCCAGCAGCCGCGCCTGCACGGTCACCATGTCGCCGATGGTGATGACGGGAAACCCCGGACCCCAGGGCCGTCCGGTGGCGGGATTGATCTCGCGCGGACCGGTGGTGCCCATGCAGCCGCCCAGCACGTTGGGACAGATGATGAAGAACCGGTTGGTGTCCAGCACCGCCCCGGGGCCGACCAGGCCGTCCCACCAGCCGCGCTTGCCGGTCACCGGGTTGACGCCCGCCATGTGGTGGTCGCCGGTGAGCGCGTGACACACCAGAATGGCGTTGGACCGGTCCGCGTTCAGGCGGCCGACGGTCTGATAGGCCACGGTGACGGGACCGATCTCGATGCCGTTGTCGAGACGGATGGGTCGATCCTGACCGACCACGGTGGTGTGGTTTCGCGGAGCATCCACCGGCGTTTCTCAAGACTGAAGGCAGGGTGGGGTCGACCCGGGCACGGCGCGAGGGACCCGACCGGCGCCGGTCGCGCGGGGCGCGACCATCGGGCAACACACCCCGCCGGACCGCCCGAAGCACTAGGCAAGCCGCCCTGTGGTGTCAATGTTTTCTTTGATTTCGCGGGCTTCCGGCCTTACAACGAGGCACGGTCCGGGATCGGCGGCGGGGCAGGATCAGCCGCCGATCCCGGACCCTTTGCGTCACGAATGCGACGAGGCATTCGAGGGACCCGCCCTGGAATGCAAACGTCGCCGCGCAAGACAGGTATTTTTGGTGCACGGTCGATACCGAGACAGGATCGCGGATCGCATCCTTTGTCCGCGTCCGTGCGCGAGGCCCGATCCGTCGATCCGCCGCCCGGCGTGGCGGCCCCGCGCGGCCACCGGTCACCGGCGGCCGTCGCGGTGCCGGCATTTCGGTTCGATCCGTGTGCGTTGTCAATCAGGGGACACCATCCTTCATGAGTTCAGCCCCCCCATCCCTGGATGCCCTGCGGCGAGAGATCGACGCGCTCGACGATCAGATCCTGGACCTTCTCATGCGCCGCTGCGCCATCGCCGAGCAGGTGGTGGACGCCAAGCGCGGCGGGCCGACCCTCAGGCCGGGGCGCGAAGCCCTGATCCTGCGGCGGCTGGTGAGCCGCTGGCGGGGCGGCCTGCCCAAGCGCGTCATCGTGCGCATGTGGCGGGAGTTGCTGGCCGGCGTGGTCGCCATGCAGGGGCCGTTCTCGCTGGCCGTGTGGATGCCGGAACGCGGCGCCGGCTACCTGGAGGTCGCCCGCAATCAGTATGGAACCTTCACCCCGGCGACCACCCACCAGTCCGCCAGCCAGGTGGTGCGCGAGGTGACCAGCGGCAACGCCACCGTCGGCGTGCTCCCCATGCCCCGCTGGGAGGACGACAATCCGTGGTGGACGCAGATTCTGTCCTCCGCCTCCGACGCCCCGCACATCATCGCCCGCCTGCCGATGACCGGGCCCGGTCCGATGGGCATCGAGGCCCTGGTGATCGCCCGCATGCCGCCCGAGGCCACCGGCGACGACATGTCGGTCATCGCCGTCGAGACCGGCCACGACATCAGCCGTTCGGCCTTCACCGAGGCGCTGGGCGCGGCCGACCTGGCGCCCCGCGCCGTGTGGGACACGCGCGAGACCCGCGATGACAGCCGCCTTCATCTGGTGGAGGTGCGCGGCTTCGTCGATCCCCACGACCCGCGTCTTGCCGCGCTCGCCGGCGCGACCGAGGGGGGAGGCATCCGCAACGGGCTGCTGCTGGGGGCCTACGCCAGCGCTCATGACGAGGAAAGCCTGGCCCCCTGAGCCCCCTCCCCGACCCCGCCGCCGGCCGGCTCCCAGACAACACGGGATCCGCCTCGGCGCCCCCCGTCCCCTCCTCGCCCACCGGCCCTCGCCGCCGGCTCTATCACGAACAGGACCCCGCCATGACCCAGCCTTCCGTTCGCCCCGGCATCCTTGATCTGAAGCCCTACGTGGCCGGCGAGTCGACGCTTGAGGGCATCGACCGGATCATCAAGCTGTCCTCCAACGAGGGGGCGCTGGGTCCCAGTCCCCGGGCCGTCGCGGCCATGCGCGCGGCGGCGATGGACATGCATCGCTATCCGGACGGCGCCTGCGTGGCCCTGCGCGAGGCCATCGGTCGCCGACATGGGCTGGACCCGGCGCGGCTGGCCTGCGGGGCCGGATCGGACGAGTTGATCTCGCTGCTGGTGCGGGCCTACGCCGGACCGGGTGACGAGGTGCTGTTCCCGGCCCACGCCTTCCTGATGTATCGGCTCTACGCCCAGGGCGCCGGCGTCACACCGGTGGCGGCGCCCGAAACCGATCTGGTCGCCAACGTGGATGCCCTGCTGGACAAGGTGACGGAGCGCACCCGCATCCTCTTCATGGCCAATCCCAACAATCCCACCGGGACCTATCTGCCGCACGCCGAGGTACGCCGGCTGCGCGAGGGCCTGCGGGACGACGTGCTGCTGGTCCTGGACGCGGCCTATGCCGAGTACGTGGACAAGAACGACTACGAGCCCGGCGTGACCCTGGTGGACAGCCACCCCAACACGGTGATGCTGCGCACCTTCTCGAAGATCCACGGGCTGGGCGGCGCGCGGCTGGGCTGGACCTACGCGCCCGCGCATGTGGTCGACGTGCTCAACCGGGTGCGCAGCCCCTTCAACGTGGCCGCGGCCGCGCAGGCGGCGGGCGCGGCGGCGATCGCCGACGTGGCCTTCACCGACATGGCGCGCCAGCACAATGACTACTGGCTGGCCTGGACCACGGACCGGCTGCGTGCCCTGGGCCTGGGCCTGACCGACAGCGTCGGCAACTTCGTGCTGGCCACCTTCCACACCGAGCCGGGTCGCACCGTGCAGGACGCCGACGCCTTCTTGCGCGGCAAGGGGGTGATCGCCCGCGCGATGGGGGCGTACGGCCTGCCCGACAGCCTGCGCATCACCATCGGCACCGGCGAGGAGATGCACGCCTGCGTCGATGCCCTGACTGAATTCACCGGCGGCTAGGGACCGTCTCGTCCCGCCGCCGGCCCGTTCGAAGAGACTCCCACATGACTCCGCTGTTCGCGCGCGTCGCCATCATCGGCATCGGCCTCATCGGCTCCTCCCTGGCCCGGGCCATCCGCACCCAGGGCCTGGCCGGCACCATCGCCTGCGCCGACGCCAACCCCGACCATGCCGCCCGCGCCCAGGCGCTGGGCGTTGTCGACGAGGCCCACACCGATCCCGCCGCCGCCGCGCGCGGCGCCGATCTGGTGGTGCTGTGCATGCCCATCGGCGCCTATGCCGAGGTCACCCAGGCCATCGCCCCGGTGCTCGCGCCCGGGGCCATCGTCAGCGACGTGGGCTCGGTCAAGCAGGCGGCCATCGCCGCCATCCGCCCCCACCTGCCCGAGGGCGTGCACCTGGTGCCCGGCCACCCCATCGCCGGGACCGAGAAATCCGGCCCCGACGCGGGGTTCGCCGACCTGTTCCCGGGCCGCTGGTTCATCCTCACGCCGCTTGAGGACAGCGACGACACCGCCACCCGCAAGGTCGCCGACCTGTGGCGCCGCTGCGGCATGACCGTGGAACGCATGAGTCCCGACCACCACGACCGGGTGCTGGCCGTCACCTCGCATCTGCCGCACCTGATCGCCTACACCATCGTCGGCACCGCCACCAACCTGGAGGAACAGATGCGCCAGGAGGTGGTGAAGTACTCTGCCTCGGGCTTCCGCGACTTCACGCGCATCGCCGCCAGCGATCCCACCATGTGGCGGGACGTGTTCCTGAACAACCGCGAGGCCGTGCTGGACAGCCTGCAACGCTTTACCGAGGACCTCACCGCGCTGCAACGGGCCATCCGGTGGGGGGAGGGAGACTATCTTTATCAACTCTTTGAGCGAACACGCGACATCCGTCGCGGCGTTGTCGAGGCGCGGCAGGCGTGACGGTGCCCTCCGGGATGGCCCGCGTCCCGGACCGCGACACACCGCCGGCTCCTGACCACCCCCGGCGGCCCCTCACTCCGGCGGGGCCGAGGCTGAGGGTGGCGGCGGCGCCGGGCGGGCGTGCCCGACGTTGAGGGCCAGGGCCTCCACGATCCGGCGCAGCGCGCCGACCAGGCGGTCGTCGGCGGGGGTGGGCGTCAGGGCGGCGATGGCCGAGGCCACGCTGATCAGTCCGGTGACGATCAGCAGCAGGTCGTCCCAGTGGGTGACGATCCAGTCCATGGTCTGTCTCCTTCAGGGGTCAGGGGTAAGGGGTTAGGGTTCGGCGCCGTCTCCGGCTCCGGCCCACAGATCGGCCAGGCCCGCCCGGCCGGCCGCGCCCGTGGCGGCCCGCAGGGCGCGGCCGGTGCGCGGCCCCCACAGGCCGTCGATGGAGCCGGGGTCGTGGCCCAGGTCAGCCAGCCGCTGCTGGGCCAGGGCGGTGCGCGCCCGCTCCAGGCAGCGCACCCGGTCGGGCAGGCCGTTGGCGCCGCCGTTGATGCGCCGGGTGATGGCGCGGATGTCGTCGGCGTCGGCCAGCGGGTTCAGGCCCCGGTCAGTCCAGTAGGCGGCGGCGATGCGCAGCGACAGGCCGGGCTCGGCGGCGCGCTCGGGGTGGGCCTCCAGGTCCTCGCCCACCAACCGGCCGAAGCGGCGGTAGTTGGCGCGGCCGGTCAACTGGATCAGCCCCCGGCCCTTGTAGCGCCGTCCGTCGCCGGGCCGGGTGTTGCCCAGGTCGCGGCGGCCCTCGTAGGCGGCACCGGACGCGTATTCCTCCGTCGTGCGGAAGCGGTTGGACTCATGGGCCAGTTGCGCCAGCAGATGGGCGACGCGCGGGGCCGTGTCGATCCCGGCGGGGGGCAGCGCGGCCGGCGCCTCGGCGGCCACGGCGGCGATGAGGGCGGCCTGGCATTCGGACAGCCGCCCGCCGGCGGTGGCGGCCAGCACGGCCTCGGTCGGCAGGACGGGGGGTGGGGGAGTCATGGGCGGGACTTCTCTGCGGGGCGCGGCGACACGCCGGCGGACGCGTCATAGGGGCAGACGCGGCCGGCCATGGAGGCCAGCATGCGGTTCGTCTCCTCCAGGGCGTGGTGCACCGTGCGCATGTCCGCCACGTGCAGGTCGCGCCGCACGTAGGTCTGGCCGATCTCCGTGGTCAGGGCGTCCAGCCGCCGGTGCAGCCGGTCCCGGCCCTCGGACGACTCGCGGCGCGCCCGGTTGATCTCGGCCACGATCCAGGCGGTCGCGGCGCCACCACCCCCCAGCAGGGCCAGGCCGGCGCCGAGGGCCTCCCAGGTGATCGGATCGGCCATGGGGCCTCCTCTGTCTCGGGACACAAAAAACCCCGCGCGATGGCGGGGCGGCGGTGAACCACGGAAACGTGGCTCTCGACGTCAATCGAACAGCCGCACCACCTCGCGGCGCGGCGGTCCGGACCGGGGCGCCATGCGTGGCAACAGGATGGTAATGCCGGCGGGAAGAACCGGCCCGTGATCGGCGAGGCCGGGGTTCCCCGCCAACACCTGCTCGACCGTGCCCCATGCCTGGCCGTAATGGCGCCAGCACAGGTGGTCCACCATGTCCCCGTCGACGGTGGTATAGGCGGCGGTGCCGTCGTCGCGCCAAGTGACGCCGTGCAGGGTCATGGTCCGCTCTCCTCGGTCTCGCCGGCGCCCGCGCCGGCCGCGCGGCTGTCCCCCTGACCCGGCGTCTCGCAGTCGATCCGGGTGGCGTAGCCGGCGTCGTCCCAGCGATGCTCCACGCGGGTCGGGGTCCAACGCCCATCCACCCCGGCCCGTACGCCGACCACCTCCACCGGACGTTCGGCGCCCATGGCCGGGTCGCCCTCCAGGGAGAACGACGCCGACCCTTCCCCCCGCGCGAGGCTGGTGGCCCGGGCGGTGGCGGCGGCACGGGCCTCGGCCTCGCTCTGAAAGGGCTCGCGGATGACGGAGGCGGCGCCACGCCCGCCGCCGACGGTCACGGTCACCGGCCGGGCCGTGGCGCGATCGAAGCTGCGCGCCTGGACGCTGCCATGGGTCTCCCGGTCCTTCCAGGACACCCGGTAGTCCAGCAGGTTCACGCCCGGGGCCACGACCAGCACCGGCAAGCCGTCGCCGGAGACCGTGCGCCCGCCCGAGCGGGGCGCCACCACCAGATGCCCCTGCTTGACGGTCACCAGGCCGCCGTGCCGCGCCACCACCCGGCCCAGGAAGGCCAGGTCGCTTTCGGCCGCCTGTGCCTCGTACTCCAGGGGGACGGCGGCCAACGGCGCGCTCACGCGCGGCGTCCAGCCGTTGCGCCCGGCGAGGGCCGCGACCAGCGCCCCCAGCGTGGGGGTGACCGGCGGCTGGTGGGCCTCGGTGCGGCGCTCCTTGGCGGCCGCCTTGGCGTCCACCGCCGCGCCATGAAGGGTGATCTGCTGCGGCCAGCCGTTCAGGTCCACCTGGTCGATCACATAGTCGCCCTGGACGGTCCCCCCCTCCTCGACATAACCGCCCTCGACCCGCACGCGCGCGCCCGTGGGCGGATAGGCGATGCGCCCGTCGCGATCGTCCAGGATGACGGCGACCTTGTCGCTTTCCAGGCCGCGTTCGTCGGTGACGGTCAGGCCCCGCAGCAGGGGTCCCCAGCGCTCGGTCAGGTCCACGTCGCCCGCGTCGGAGACATGCACAAGGCGCAAGAACGGGGTCTTCATCAGCCGAACAGCCCGGCCAGGGCCACCCGCGCCGCCGGAGAGCGGGCGCGGCCGTCGTACAGCAGTTCCAGCGTGACGGCGATCTTCTGGCCGGTGCCGTTGGGATGGATCTCCGTCTGGGTATCACCCACCGACTTCAGGACCCAGTGATCCAGCGCCGTCCCCATGCCGCCCGCTCCGGCGATCAGCAGTTCGGACGTCCCCACCGAGGCCCGCAGCACATGAAGTTGCGACAGGCCCCGGTTGTTGGGCAGGTGATAGGGGAACAGCGTGGCGGACAGGCCCAGGGTTTCCTGCTCCAGTCCCATGTGGTGCAGGGTCGGGCGCGCGCCGACGATCGCCTGGGGCGAGACGCGCGCCGCCAGCGAGCGGCTCAGTTCATCGTAAGCCAGCGTGGAGATGCTGAACCGCACATCGCC
Source organism: Roseospira visakhapatnamensis (assembly GCF_014197915.1). Classification (GTDB taxonomy): domain Bacteria; phylum Pseudomonadota; class Alphaproteobacteria; order Rhodospirillales; family Rhodospirillaceae; genus Rhodospira; species Rhodospira visakhapatnamensis. The sequence goes on along the minus strand of NZ_JACIGK010000025.1, from coordinate 52,941 downwards.
CCAGGCCATCAGCACGTGCATGGGCAAGGTCCTCGTGTGAAGAAGCGTAGGCGGAGCGGCGCGGTCAGGCGGTGGTCCCGGTAACGCCGCCCGCCGGGCGCGCACCGAGGGCGCGCACCGAGGGCGCGCACCGCCGGATCAGGCGGGCACCGTCGTCGGTCGGTCCTGAAGATTGGTGGCCCGCGAGCGATCCAGGGATGTGGCCGCGCGGCTCGCGGCGTCACCGCCGCCTCCCGGCGGCGAACCCGGCGCGAAGCCGCCGCTGGCGGCCCGGGCGGCCGAGGCCAACTCGGCCAGGGCTCCCTTGGCCTGGGACACCCGGCGCATCAGGACATCGATGTCGGTCATGTCCAGATGGACCTTTCCATGCGCCCGCAGGCCCTCGGCGGACAGGGCCAGGGTGTCGGACGACGCGGACCCAAGGGCGGCGGCATCCAGCGCCGGCGGGTCGGGGCGCGGCCCCGGCACCGGAGGCGAGTCTGGCGACGGGTCGGCACGGGGCTCCGACAGAGGGGTGGGACAGCCGCCGCATTCCGCCCGCAAGAGGGTGTCGAGCTTGACGCCGAGGGTATCGAGCTTGGCATGCAGGGCGGCCGGGTCGCCGCAAGGCCGTCCGGACTCGGAACCGTCCACACCCGGACGCGTGGCGTCCGGCAGCGCGGCGTCGGGCCGGTCGAGCCGCTGGTCCAGCGCGGACTGGACCACGCCCGCCAAGCCGTCGTCGGTCGGCGGCACGAAGGGGCCGTCGAGACCGAGCGCGGTGTTGACATGAAGGGCCTCGATCGTCGCTACGGCTGCGGCCTGGTGGGACGATGCGGTGTCCGTTTCGCGGTTCCGCTCGAACGCCGCCATCGCTTCGGCGAACTCGGCATTTGTCGGGAAGGTCTCGGGGCGCGGTCGTTCGTCGTGATTCGTATCAAAAGACGCCGTCTCTGGCGTAGCAGACGACGATGGGTGCGCAAACGAGGGGTTCGGTTGTCCAGTCAAGGCAGCCACGAGGGCAAGATCTGTTTCTGAAGCCTGGAGCCGCGCCTGATCGCGCGACGCCTGGCGCCGTCTTATTTCCTCGTTTAGGGCACGCAGGCGGTCGAGTTCGGCCTCGCGGGCGGCCGCACGCTTCTCGGCAAGGACAGCTCGGCCTTCTTCCGTCCGGCCAAGGCGGCGTGCTGCCTGTACAGGCACAGCGTTGCGAGCCACCCGATTGGCCCGGTCCAGCATCTCCGCTTCGGACAAGATACCCTCGGGACTTGGCGGTCTCACGTCCCCATCACCGTAAATGGCGCCGAGACTCTCGCGTAGCGCCTCGACAAGCGCTTGGTTCTCGTCAAGGATCCCCTGCGAGAGCGGATGGCGCCGCCGAGCCGCGGTGGCCGCGTCCAAACGGGCACGCCCGGCGTCCATCGCGTCCAAGATCTCGTCGCGGGCGGTCTTGTGGGCGGCCGTTACCGCCATGATCGCGTCGTAAGCGTCCGGGGTCGCCTTCAGGGCTTCCAACGCTTCGGATTCTGGATTTTTTATGTCGTGCGTGGCGTGGCGCAAACGCTCGAAGGCGGCAAGCAGGTCGCCGTTCGCCTCCGCCATTAACTGCTTGAAATCGCTGACCCCGGCGGCCTCGAACACGGCGTCGAGAGCGCCACCGCCTTCAGTCAAGGCTTCAATCGCTCGACCGAACCGAGTATGCAGTTCTTCCGGCGGCGTCACGTCGTCGGTCATGGCCGCGATGGAGGCTAGGTAATTGTCGAACGCGACGCCGCTGTCGGCTACCGTTTCGGCAACACCCGAAAAGCCATGCAACAGGGCCTCCAGGGTCACGCCGCTGTGCTGCTGCGCCGCGTACAGGTCGCCGAAGGCCGCTGTCCACTGGTCCGGCTGGATGTCGAACGCGGTGAGCATCTCGGCCGCTACCGGCGCGATCGCTGCGGCGTTCCCGCCAGACGCAACGGTGAGGCGCCCCACCTGTGCGGCAAAAGCCCGGGCCTCATCGCCCGCGAACCCGGCGCGCCCGCCGGCCAGCAGAACCGCCATCTGATCGTGCACGCGGACGGGCAGGGCCGCGACCATCTTGAGCATCTCGGCCGTGAGCGCCGCGAACGCATCGTCCGACATCCCGCCAGGGCGGAGGGCCTCCAGAGCCTCTAAGACCTGAATCGGATCGGGGCGATCGGGATCAGGACAGGGTTCATCGTCGACCCCGAAGACAGCGTCCTCGATTGCGATAACCCCGGATACAAGGCCAATAGAATCCAAAATGAATCGCACAGGATTATCTAATATACCCTTAAACGCCGAAGAAAGGCCCGCAAACGCATCTTTTGATGTTATTTTTCCAATGCCGCTCATAGATACTGGAACGATGTTGGTTTTCTGGACATGAGCGCGCTCGATCTCGTCCTGAAGGGGAGGTGTAAAGAGGGCGCGGGTGAGACCTGAGGCCTGGAAGCCCGGCGGAGGAACCTGGAAGGGCGCGGAAACCATCCGCGTTGCGAGGTCGTCCAAACGCGCTCTCAGGTCCCACACCTCGGTCAGCAGGGGCCCCATCATGCTGTTGAGTCCCCCCAGACCGGCGTTCAGGTCGGCCCTCAACCCCGCGAGAGCGGTCTGGACCGAGGCAAGCGGGTCGGTGTCGGGCATCACATCACCCCATCAGGCCACGGTTGCGGGCGATGCGCCGGGCCTCGGCGTGCCAGGCCAGCAGCGACGACCATGTCATGCGCATCAGATCCGGAATCGGTGTGTTCAGGATGTGGGCGCAGTCGGCGACGAGGGGGCGCCAGCACCCCGCGCCGCGAAGCCGGCGGCCAAAGGGCCCAGCACCTCGGCGATCCTGGCCATGTCGCTGGAACGCAGGCACCGCACGGCGTCGGCCGGCATATCCAGGTCATGGGCCAACATCTCAATCATGGCGGTCATGTCACCCTTGCGAGCGACCTTGGCGTTTTCATAGGCCTCAATGGCCCCCACGGTGGGCTCGTCGATGTCCAGCGCGTCATAGGCGCGGCCATCGTGCGTAATGGGCCGGGACAACGTTACCTTGGTCATGGTGCGTCCTTTCGCATCGGTGTCTCTCGGCGCCATCCTTGATCCGCTGGCGGATGGCGCCGGCGCGGCGGACGGGGTCTCCTCATCCGCCGCCGGGATGACGACGGTCCCCTCTACCGCCCCAGGGCGGCGTTGATGTCGGCCAGCAGGTCCACGCCGCCCACCAGCATCTTGGCGGGGTACAGGCTGATCTCGTGGATCGCGTTGCCGCCGATCTCGTAGCGGAAGTAGCGCACGCCCTTGATGGTGTACTCCAGGCCGGCCTTGTCCTCGCGCGACCAGGCGTCGGCCTTGGGCGAGGCCAGCCGGCCCTCGTACAGGATCACGTTGGGCTGGGTGGTGCCGTCGGTCTCGTCGACCAGGGCGGAGCGGAAGGTGAAGGTGTCCACCTGGCCCGGCGGGCGCATCAGCAGGCCGGCCAGGCGCGGGTTATGGCTGGCCAGCTTGAGGGTGGGCTCCAGCAGGCCGATCTTGACCATGGGCACCTGGGCGGTCATGACGGCGCCGCCGTACTGGTGCTCGGTGTAGACCTCGTCGGGGAGCGCGCATTGCAGCTCCTCGATCTCGTAGCCGTAGTCGTCGCCGCCGACCCACATGGTGAAGCCGCGCAGAATCTGACGCATTTTGAGTCCTTTCAGGGAGATCGCCGCGCCGCTTCGCGGCGCCGGCGCGGTCGCGCCGGTCGGTGATGGTTTGATCGCGTGGAGACCCGATCCGGCCCGACTGGGCCGGCGGACCGAAGGTCCGGAGCCGCGCGGTCCAGAGGACCGCCGCGGCGATCAAGACAAGACTCAGGCCGCCACGCTGGACAGGCGGGCGATCTCGCGCGCGGCGTCGGCCAGCATGGTTTCGTAGTAGCCGGTGTTGCGGTTGAAGACGAAGACCAGGTGCTCGATGGGTGCCGGGGCCTCGGCGTCGTAGTGCACATAGAGCAGACCGCTCGCCATGCTCTCGGCGGTGTTCAGCGCCGGGTCGAGCCACACGCGCCCCCCCAGCGTGGCGCCCAGGGCCTGCCAGCGGCGCAGCGCCCGGTTCACGGTCTCGGCGATGTCCACCAGCACCTGCTTGCTGAACGGCGTGTCCAGGAAGGGCTCGTGGGCGATCTCGATGCTCTCGACGATCACGTCGTGGGCGCGGCGCACCGACCAGAACACATGCAGCGGGTCGCTCTTGGCCACCCGGTTGCCGAACAGCTTCCAGCCACCGGTGGGGCTGCGCACCACCGTCGAGACATGCTGGCTGTTCAGGTACTGGCTCTCGACCGAGCGGTCGGACAGCGAATGCTCGATCGGCCGGGCGGTGCCCAGCACACGCTGAAGCACGTGGTTGGACGGGCTGACCCAGAAGCCCTCCTGGTAGTCCACACGAGCCTGGAGCCCCAGCACCATGGCGTCGGCCGGCATGGCCACCGGCGCGCCGCCCTTGGACACCGTCACGAAGGGATCCAGGATCATCAGGCGGTCGCTGTCGAAGTCCAACCGGTACTGGACGGCGTCCTCGGCCGTGGTGTTCGGGCCGCTGACCACGGCCATGGCCCGATAACGAGTGCACAAGGCCGCCAGTTCGGCGGCGACCGGGTTGGCGACGGTGCCCAGGGTCGCGGTGGCGGTGGCTCCCGTGCCGTCGCCGGTCAGGGCGACCGTCGGCGCCTCGGTGTAGCCGGCGCCCGGGTTGGTGACGACCACCGCCGAGACCGCGCCGCCGTCCAGCACCGCCACGGCGGTGGCGCCGGTGCCGGTGGTGTCACCCGCGCCCCGGGTGAGAGTGACCGTGGGGGCTTCGGTGTAACCATTGCCGCCGTCGGTGACGGCGATGGCGCTGACGCCATCGGTCGGGCGGGTGGAGGTGAAGCCGGGTGCCGCGATCAGCCTGGGCGCCTGGCCGAACTCGGGCCGGATGCGCGACAGGGCATGCAAACCGGTGCGCGCGGCGCGCGAGCCCAGCACGTTGGTCATGGTTTCGGTCTCGTTGGCGCCCTCGGCGACGCGCACGAAATAGACCGTCTGGCTCATGCGCCCGGCCTGGGCCAGGATGTTCTCCAACTGGTCGGGCAGGGTGCCCGTGCTGCCCAGGCCGGCCGGCAGGCCGGTATAACCGCGCACCACCTGCGGCTGGTTGACGGGGATCAGGTCATCGCTGGCGTCGGGCGCGGTGCCGACCAGGAAGATGATCCCGGACTCGATGGTGGCGACGAAGCGCGGATTGCCCGCGTCCTTTTCCTGGGTCTCGATGCCGTGCAGGAAGATGTCCATGAAGCGGGCTCCTGAGGTGAGGGCTCCGGGGGGGGCATGAAAAAGGCCCGCGCGATGGCGGGCCGCAAGCGGGGTCGCGAGCAACGGCGGTCAGTCCACCACCGGTGGCCATCCGTGGCCGATGTGGGTGTCGTGGGTGGTGATCACCGCGTCGGCGGTGGCGTCGGGGTCGGTGATGCTTTGCCGGCCTGCAACCATAGCAGACAACAACATTTTGGCGGAATTTCCAGAAATGAGAGACACACCATCATCCTTTCTTAATATCTTATTATTGGCAACAAAGCAACGTTGCGAGGACGAACAGTAGAAGAATAGAAAGCCGGAGCATCGTCTCGCGCTCCTGGAGGAATTTTTAACCCAGAGTCAACCCAGATCTGTGTTAAGTATTCAAGCGTGGGAGCTTCAAGCCCTGCATCAATTGCCGCCTCAGAGTCGGGAATGCTGTGTATGTGCTGCCCGTCGGTATCATGGGGCAAATGTGAAGCACATTGCCAACTGCCCGGAGTCCGTCCCGAATCGATACCCCGACCAAGGTCTATTCCACGCACGAATTCACCACGCAGATCGGGGACTTGGAACGTCGTACTCCCATCACCCGCACCCCAAGTTGTTCCAAGAACTGCGAAAAGATCGCCGTATTCCGTCCTTGAAACCGCAGCGCCATCACACACCAACCAACCCGCCGAAGGCAACGCAGCTCCTGACCAAAGAATAGTGCCCACCGGCAACACCAGAGCGAGAGTGTTGTATAGTCCGGCCGGGGTGACGGCGCGGTTGGCGTCGGCGCCGGCCTGCGTCTCCGCCACTGTCGCCAGTTCCACGACCCCGCGCACCTCCGTCGTGGCCTGGATGACCGCCGGCAGCACCGACAGCACCCAGGCGCGCGAGGCCAGGGTCACGGTGGGGTCGAGGGTCAGGGTGACGGCGGCGGTGTCGGAGACCTCCAGCACCATGCGCAGGATCATGTCGCGGGCCGAGCCCTCGGCCAGCACCGGCTTGTAGGTCTCCGGCAAGTTGGCCACGGCGATCAGGTCGCCGGCCGCGTCGAACAGCCCCAATTCGCGCACCGACCAGCCGCCCACGTCGGGCGGGATCACCAGTTCGGCGATGACCCAGGACGGGTTGTCGGGATCGGCGGTCAACCGCTCGATGGCCCCGCGATAGGTTTCGCCGGCCAGGGCGGTCATGGTTTCGGTGGGGGTGATGGCGACGCCGCCGCCATCGCCGACAGCCATGCGATCGAGGGCGATGGTGGTGCCGAGGGCGAGGGCGTTGGCTATTTTCGCCTGACCGGCAACGGTCAGGATCGTGTAATAGTCGGGCATTAGTCAGACCTCTCTTGGCCAGACGGTGAGGCCGTCCACCAGCCAGGCCGCCGCGCCGACGTGGGCGGGCGCCTGGGCGGTGAGCGTGCTGGGGGTCCAGGGCAGGACGGTGAGGGTGTCGCCGCCCAGCGTGGCGGCGCCGAGGGTGACGGTGCCGTCCACGCGTCCCACGGCGCGGATGCCGGTGAGGTGACTGCGGACGTTCTTGGCCGCGAGCGCGGTGCGTTCGATCTCGGCATAGGTGGCCTCGGTGACGGGCCGGCCGAGGACATCCACCTCCACCCGGAAGGTGAACGGCGCGCCGTCTTCCTGCTGCCATTCAATCAGGCGGGTGGTATAGCCCAGGCTGGCCAGCGCCCACCTGACCGCGCCCACGGTGCCCTTGACGCTGTGCACCGCGTAGCTGTCGGCGATCACGCGGCGGCGGGTCGCCTCCGGCCAGGCGTCGTCCCACACGTCCACCGAACAGGCCCAGGCCAGCCAGGGCAGCCGGTCGGCGGGGCAGGTCCAGGGGTTCCAGAGGGTGCGGACCACGCCCACGGGGATGTCGCCGACGCGGGCCGAGGCGCCGTCCAGGGCGCGTTCCAGCGGCGTCGCGTTGGGAGGCAGGAGCGACGACGGGTCAGACATCGCGTGCCCCCTCGGTGATGACGATGGCGGTGCAGTGCGGCGCCTCGGCGGGGGCGACGACGATGTCGGCCGCCGGGCTGGTCAGGTCCACCCGTTGCACGCCCGGCCGGTGCAGGGCCGCGAACAGGGCGGAGCGGGTGACGTCGTGGCCCAGGGCGTGCAGGCGGGCGACGGTCGCCTCGGCGGCCTGGTGCGCGGCCTCGATCACCGGCGCCGAGGCCGGGCCGGGGTAGCAATGCAGCACGGCCTCCAGCCGCCAGGGGACGATGGTGGCGCCGTCGACCACCACCGTGTCGGTCAGGGGGCGGCGGTCCTCGGCGGACAGATAGGCCTGCACGGCGTCCACCAGGTCGTCGGGCGCCGATCCGTCGCCGTCGCGCGCCAGCAGGGTGACCACCACGGTCCCCGGGGTGGGGCTGTCGACGCGGGCATCGCGGACCCGGCCATCAGCGGCCAGGGCGTGGTACAGGTAGGCGCCCTCCGGCCCGGCGACGGACAGGGCCTCCCAGGCCAACTGGGCGCGGGCGCGCAGCTCGTCGTCGGACTCCAGGACCGCCGGTTCGGTGTCCGTGGCCTCGGCGATCTCGCGCCGCGCCGTGCCCACCAGCGCCGCCAGGTGATCCAGGTCCGACCCGCCGGCGTGGGCGAGGAGAACCGCCTTCGCGGCGTCGTTCACCCGGGCGCGCAGCACCAGTTCGCGGTAGGCCGCCACCTCCAGGACCTTGATCGCGGGGTCGCTCTCCAGGTCGGCGGTGAAATCCGGGAAGCGGGCGACGAAGTCCGCCTTCATGGCCGAGACGATCCTCTCGAAGTCCAGCGCCTCGACCACATCGGGGGCGGTCAGGCGGGACAGGTCGATCGCGTGGACCTGGGTCATGTCCCCACCTCGTGCCGGGTTGTCTCGAACACGGTGAAATCCCCCAGGTGACCGCGCGGGTAGTAGAGACCCACCAAATCCAGCACGAGACGGCCGTCCGGCCCCGCCTCGCGCGGCAGGATGGCGGCCAGATCAAACCTGGGCTCGCCATACTCGCGCCCGTTGATCCGCCGAGGAGCGATGGCCTGGGCGATGGCCACATAGACGTCCATCAAGGGTCCCGGAGCCATCGGCCGGTCCAGAAACGCCATGGCGTCCGCGCCATAGCGGCGGCGTTCCACGCGTTCGCCCACCGCCGTGGTGACGATGTCGTCCAGGGACTGGCGCACATGCTCCCAGCCGTCCAGCGGCCGGCCGGTGTGACGGCACATGCCAGCCACGGATCAGGTCTCGACCTTCGTTTTGCGTCTGGCGGGGGCGGGACCGTCAGGGGCGATCTGCCCCGCCCGCACCAAGTAGGCGGCCTGGGCCTCGGTCATCTCCACGACCGCCCCGATCTCATGGCGTGCGCCAGCACCCCGGCCGTCCGTCAGCCAACCGGCCTTGATCACGCGGTACTGCATGTCGGTGTCTCCTATGCGGCCGGCGGTCCCGTCAGGGACGGGCCGGGCGTGACGTTGGTGTGCTGGTGGTCGTCGCCGACGGCGCGGCCGTTGTGCTCCAGGCGAGCGCCGGTGATGGGCACCTCGCCGTCGATTTCCACCGTCTCCGCCTCCAGGCGGATGGTCCGGGCCTTGATGTCCACCCGCTCGGCCGCCAGCACCATCACGGCGGTGTCGGCGTCCAGGTGGATGGTGCCGGTGGTCTTGATGTAGCGGTCCCCGCCCTTGTTGTGGGGCGCCGGGTGATCGATCGACCACCCCCCCGGCGTGATCAGCCCCTGGCCGGGATCCCCGGTGGGGCTCATGACGGTGACCCGCTCGCCGACGGTGGGCGGGTCCCAGTCCCTCACGTCGCCGGCCCGCTGCACCCAGGGGATTTTCTTGGACGGCAAGCCATCCATCTCCACCGTGGCCACGCCCTGGTCGTAGTCAATATCGGTCACCCGGCCCTCGCGCAGAAGGTTGGCGAGCCGCCGGCGCAGGTCCTCGATCTCGGCCTCCAACTCGGCGAAGCGGCGTTCCACCGCCCTGAAATAGGTGTCGCTCATGGGTCCGCGTGTCCGCGCGGATGCGTCACCACCGTCTTGAGCGGACCGATGGTGGTGCGCGGGTCGCCCAGGTCGTGGCCCAGCGCCTCGGCGGCGTCATGCTCCCAGTGCGCCGGCCAGGGGGTCGGGCGCGGGGTGGGCGCATCCCCCTCGATCTCGGCGCGCACGACGGGCTCCCACGCGGCCAGCCCGGACGTGTCGGCGGCCAGCAGGACCAGCAGGTCGGCCCAGACACCGGTGGCGGTATGCCCGGCCGGCGGTTCGGCCAGCAGCACAAGGTCGATCCTCAGGTGGTGCCGCGCCGGCCGATCCCGGGCCTCGGCGTCGGCGTCGGCGTCGCGATGGCGGGTGACCGCCGAGACGTCGGCAACCAGCCGGCGCCAGAGCCGCGCCCAGGGGTTCTGGGCGTCCATCAGGGCGTGGCGAATCTGGCGGTCGAGCCGGTCCAGGGTGGCTTCCGCGTCGGCGTCGGTGACCGGAACCGTCCAGGGGCCGTCCGGCGCCGCCCGGGCCATCACCGCCGTCTCCACCGACAGCACGCCACGGGCCGCGCCCGCCAGCAGGTCGGCGGCGCGCGGCGCGGTCTCCTCGCGGTCCGTGTACACGGCCGCCACTGCCGGGCGGGCATCGGGGGCCACCCCTTCCAGGGCGGGCCGGGCGCTGTCGGCGACGGCATCGCCCGCCAGGGTGCGCCCGCGCAGCGCCGCCACGGTGGCGAGACGCAGGGCCAGGCAAGACAGGCTCATGGGGACCTCCAGCGCGGGACGGGCACGACGGGGCATCCCCGGCGCATCAAAAAACCCCGCGCGGCGGACAGCCGGCGGGGCTTCGGAAAGCCAGGGTCGGAAAGGCGCCTGATACCAGTGGCGGATGAGTGTGACTCATCCGCCCCCGGGCGCCTTGCAGGCGCCCGGATGTTCCAGATCTTGGCACCGCAAAGCGGTGCCAGGGCGGCACCGGCCACGGACTGCAACGGTCATTCTCAATGACCGTTGGTATGAGAGGCTCAGGGGGGGGACCCGGACGGCTCCGGGCCCCTTGCTCCCACACGCCACCCCAAAAAAAAGCCCCGCGCGGCGACGCCGGCGGGGGACGGGCAGATGCGACACCGGACCAGAGCCTGAACACACTCCGACCGCTTCGCATATCGGTGTTATGTCAAAAGAGGCTCTCGCCGGTCAAGGACATTCCGGCCGGGTTCGCCTGACCGGCCGGGATCGCCCGGAGCCTCCCGCCCCGTCACCACGCCTTGCCGCGCGCGGTCACCGGCCAAAGGGCCTCGACCACGCCGTCGCGGACGGCCACGTACCAGTCATGCAGGTTGCAGGTGGGGTCGCAGTGGCCGGGCACCAGCCACAGGCGGTCGTTCAGACGCAAGCGGTCCTCGGCGTCGACGAGCGTGCCGTGCTCGTCCGACGCCACCGCGTAGGTCACGTCGTCGCGATCGAACACCGTGGGAAGGCCGCTGTCGACACTCAGCACCTTGAGGCCGGCGTCACAGACCGCATGCCCCGGCCGCGCCCGCGACATCACCGACGTCAGCACGAACAGGCTGTGGGCGAAGGCCGGCAGGCCACGCCCGTCGGCCTCCCGGACCCGCCGATAGTCGGCGTCCATGAAGATGTAGGACCCGCACTGAAGCTCGGTATAGACGCCGCTTTCGGCCTCGAACGGCCAGGTGCCGGTGCCGCCGCCGCTGACGACCGGGCAGCGCATCCCGGTCTCCGTGATCGCCGCCACGGTCTCGCGCACCAGCGCCACCGACGCCGCGATGGCCGCCCGGCGCGCGTCATGGCCATAGATGTGCTGCGCGGCGCCCTGATAGGCTTGCAGCCCGACGAAGCGCAGCGCCGGGGCGTTCGCCACCCGCCGCGCCAGCTCCACGGCCGGCGCCCCCGGCGCCACCCCGCAGCGGCCGTTGCCGACGTCGATCTCCACCAGCACCTCCAGCATCACCCGGTGGCGCGCGGCGGCGGCGGACAGGGGACCGATGGCGTCCGCGTCGTCCACGCACACCGCCACCCGGGCCCGCTGGGCCAGGGCCGCCAGCCGGTCGACGCGGCGGGCATCGACCACCTGGTTGGAGACCAGCACGTCCCGCACGCCGCCGGCCACCAGGGCCTCGGCCTCGGACACCTTCTGGCAACAGACGCCGCGCGCGCCGCCCTCCACCATCTGGATCAGGGCGATATCGGCGGACTTGTGGGTCTTGGCGTGGGCTCGCAACGCCATCCCGTGCGCCGCGGCGAACCCCTTCATGGCACGCACGTTGGCCTCGAAGGCGGTCAGGTCCACGACCAGCGCCGGCGTGCAGATCTCGTCCACGCCCATGCCCGCGACCGCCGGCACGTCGACGCCGACCGTCCATCGGAGGGACTCGAGTCGCTGGGATCGGATGCTCATGATGCGACCTCCTCGGGCGCCGCGCGCGTCCAGGGCAGCGCGTCCAGGTCCACGTTGCCGCCGGTCAGGATCACCCCCACCCGACGGCCGGCGAACAGGTCGGGGCGCGCGAGGATCGCCGCCAGGGGCACGGCGGCGGAGGGCTCGACCACGATCTTCAGCCGCTGCCACAGCAGGGCCATGGCGGCGACGATCGCGTCCTCGGTCACCAGCAGGATATCGCGCACGTGCCGCGACACCACCGCCCACGTGAGGTCCCTCATCGACGCCCTCAGGCCATCGGCGAGAGTGTCCGGCGCGTCCATGGAGATCAGGCGCCCGGCCTTGAGCGAGCGATGGGCATCGTCGGCATTGGCCGGCTCGGCGGCATAGACGGCGGTGGCCGGCGACAGCGCCGCCAGCGCCAGGGCGCAGCCGGAGACCAGGCCGCCACCGCCGATGGGCGCCACCAGCGCGTCCAGGGACCCGGCCTCCTGGAGCAGTTCGACGGCGCAAGTCCCCTGCCCGGCGATCACCCGGACGTCGTTGTAGGGATGCACGACCGCGACACCGGTCTCGGCCGCCACCCGGGTCAGGGTCGCGTCGCGGGCGGCGTTGCTCGGCTCGCAAGCGATCACCCGGCCGCCATACCCCAGGACGGCGTCGCGCTTGCTTCGGGGCGCCGTGCGCGGCATGACCACCGTCGCCGGGATGCCCCGCCGCGCGGCGGCATAGCACAGCGCCTGCCCATGGTTGCCGGAACTCTGGGTGGCCACGCCCCCGGCGGCCGTCACGTCGTCGAGCGAGAACACGGCATTGCAGGCGCCGCGCGCCTTGAAGGCCCCGCCCTTCTGCAACGGTTCGGCCTTGAACAGCAGCCGGGCGCCGCTGAGCCCGTCCAGCGCCGCGCAGGTCAGCACCGGCGTGCGGTGGATGTGCGGCCGGATGCGATCATGCGCGGCCCGGATATCGTGAAGCGTGGGCAGGGGCGGCGGTGGGTGCCGAGACGGGACGTGGGACATGGGCACGGAGTCCTGAGGGCCTGAAAACGTCCACCCTATCACGATCCACGCTTACCGCAGCATGGCCGCCTGCACCACCGCCTCGTCGCGCATGAAGGCCAGGAACGCCTCGGCGGCGCGCGACAGGGGCCGGTTGGCCCGTTGCACGGCGTACCACTTTCGGGTCAGGGGAAAGCCGGCCACGTCCAGCACCACCAGGCGGCCGGTCTGGAGTTCCGGACCCAGGCAATAGGCCGACAGGAAGGCGATGCCGAGGCCGGCCTGGACGGCCTGCTTGATGGCCTCGTCCGAGCCCAGTTCCATGAACGGCGCGACGCTGAGGCCGGCCTCCTCGAAGGCGCGCTCCACGGCGCTGCGGGTGCCCGACCCCAGTTCGCGCTTCAGCACCCGGTACTCCGCCAGCGCGGACACCGGAATGCCGGGCCGCGCCGCCAGCGGATGATCGGGCGCGGCGATGGCCACGATCACGTTGTCCAGGAAGGGCACCGCCTTCACCGGCAGGCCGCCGGGAACCCGCCCGGTGATGAACAGGTCGTCCTGGTTGACGGCCAGGCGTTCCAGCAGGTTGGCGCGGTTGATGACGCTGAGCACCGGGCGCACCTTGGGGTGACGGCGCAGGAAGGTCCCCATCAGGTGCGGCATGAAGTACTTGGCGGTGGTCACCGCCGCCACCCGCAGCGGCCCGGCCATGTCGCCGCGCAGGTCGTCGAGCGCCGTGTCCAGGGCCTCCAGCCGGTCCAGGATGTCGCGGCTGGCCGCCAGCAGTTCCTCGCCCGCCGGCGTCAGCACCAGGGCGCGCCCGACGCTGTCGAACAGCCCCATCCCCACCTGCTCCTCCAGGCGCTTGACCTGGATGGACACCGCCGGCTGGCTCAGGTGTGCCTCGTGCGCGGCGCGGGTGAAGCTGCCGTGGCGGGCCACCGCCTCGAACAGGCGCAGTTGCTGAAGCGTGGTGTGCATGGGCCTCCCCCGTCACCGGCGTCGCCACACCCATAAACAAACGTTTATGGATCGCATAAGGAGAATAAACTTAACTTTTATGGACGGGCAAGGGTAGAGTCACGGCCATCGGGATAACCCAGTCCCACGAACCGGCCCAGACGTGGGGCCGCACGATAACAAAGGCGAGGGAGACCTGGCGAATGGCTGGCAAGACCTATAAGGCGGGCGTGAAGGACTATCGGGAAACCTATTGGGATCCCAACTATACGCCACGGGAAAGCGACTTCCTGGCGGTGTTCAAGGTCGTCCCGCAGGAGGGGGTGCCCCGCGAGGAAGCGGCGGCGGCGGTCTGCGCCGAGTCGTCCACCGCCACCTGGACCACGGTGTGGACCGACCTGCTGACCGACCTGGACTACTACAAGGGTCGCGCCTACGCCATCGAGGACGTGCCCGGCGACGACGAGGCGTTCTATGCCTTCATCGCCTATCCCATGGGCCTGTTCGAGGAAGGCTCGGTGGTGAACGTGTTCACCTCGCTGGTGGGCAACGTGTTCGGCTTCAAGGCGGTGCGCTTCCTGCGGCTGGAGGACGTGCGCTTTCCGCTGTGGTTCGTGACCACCTGCGACGGCCCGCCGCATGGCATCCAGGTCGAGCGCGACAAGCTGGACAAGTACGGCCGCGCGCTTCTGGGCTGCACCATCAAGCCGAAGCTGGGCCTGTCGGCCAAGAACTACGGCCGCGCCGTCTATGAGTGCCTGCGCGGTGGCCTGGACTTCACCAAGGACGACGAGAACGTCAACAGCCAGCCGTTCATGCGCTGGCGCGACCGCTTCCTGTTCTGCCAGGAGGCCATCGAAAAGGCCGAGGCCGAGACCGGCGAGCGCAAGGGTCACTACCTGAACGTGACCGCGCCCAACGTCGAGGAAATGTACAAGCGCGCCGAGTTCGCCAAGGAGATCGGCACGCCGATCATCATGAGCGACTACCTGACCATCGGCTGGGCCGCGCATTCCAGCCTGTCGCGCTGGTGCCGCGACAACGGCATGCTGCTGCACGTGCACCGCGCCATGCACGGCGTGATCGACCGCAACCCCAAGCACGGCATCAACTTCCGCGTGCTGGCCAAGCTGCTGCGCCTGCTGGGCGGTGATCACCTGCACTCCGGCACCGTGGTCGGCAAGCTGGAGGGCGACCGCGCCGCCACCCTCGGGTGGATCGACCTGATGCGCGAGCGCGTCGTCAAGGAAGACCGCGCGCGCGGCATCTTCTTCGATCAGGACTGGGGCCAGATGCCCAGCGTGTTCCCGGTGGCCTCCGGCGGCATCCACGTCTGGCACATGCCGGCCCTGGTGTCGATCTTCGGCGACGAGTCGGTCCTGCAGTTCGGCGGCGGCACCATCGGCCACCCCTGGGGCAACGCCGCCGGCGCCTGCGCCAACCGTGTCGCCCTGGAAGCCTGCACCCAGGCCCGCAACGAGGGGCGTCACCTGGAGAAGGAAGGCAAGGACATCCTCACCGAGGCCGCCAAGCACAGCCCGGAACTCAAGATCGCCATGGAGACCTGGAAGGAAATCAAGTTCGAGTTCGACACCGTCGACAAGCTGGATGTCGCGCACCGCTGATCGGCCGGGCCCGGGGGCGCCGGCCGTCCGGCCGGCCGCCCCGCCCGCATCTCCTTTCCCAGACCCATCGCCGGATCGAAGGATCACGACCATGACCACGCAGGACTATCCCTCGCGCCTGTCGAACCCGAACAGCCGCAAGCTGGGCACCTTCTCCTATCTGCCGCAGATGACCGCCGCGCAGATCCGCAAGCAGATCGACTACATCGTCGCCAAGGGCTGGAACCCGGCCATCGAGCACACCGAGCCCGAGTTCGCCGAAAGCAACTACTGGTACATGTGGAAGCTGCCCATGTTCGGCGAGAGCGACGTCGACGCCATCCTGGCGGAGATCGAGGCGTGCAAGTCCAACAACCCCGGCCACCATGTGCGCCTGATCGGGTACGACAACATCCGTCAGACCCAGGGCGCCAACATGCTGGTGCACCGGGCCGAGATGGACTGAGACAGGACCGGACACGCCGGCCCCTGACCCCGTCCCAACCCTCCCCGGTTCACGGGGAGGGAGTCCGGGCCGACACGGCCGTCACAGGGGTGCGGCGCGGACAACGCGGGGCACCCAGCCAGACTCCTCCCCCCGTCGTGGAGGAGGTTGGGAGGGGGTGGCGACCGGCGCCGCCCAGCCATCCCGCGTGGCGACACGCGTTCGTTCAGGAGGCTCCAGCATGTCCCCCGATATGGTCGAAGACATCGCCGCCCAATACCGCATCGAGACCGAGCCCTACTACCGGCCCGTGGGCTCGGAGGTGGAGCTGTTCCGCGCCGCCCATGCCCGCCGCATGCCGGTGATGCTCAAGGGGCCGACCGGGTGCGGCAAGACCCGTTTCGTCGAGTCCATGGCCTACACCCTGGGCCGGCCGCTGATCACCGTGGCCTGCAACGAGGACATGACCGCCTCCGACCTGGTGGGCCGCTACCTGCTGGATCGCGACGGCACCAAGTGGCACGACGGTCCGCTGACCGTGGCCGCGCGCATCGGCGCCATCTGCTACCTCGACGAGGTGGTGGAGGCCCGCCAGGACACGGTGGTCGTCATCCACCCCCTGACCGACCACCGCCGGGTGCTGCCGCTGGACAAGAAGGGCGAACTGATCCACGCCCATGACGCGTTCCAGCTCGTCATCTCCTACAACCCGGGCTATCAGAGCCTGATGAAGGACTTGAAGCAGTCCACCAAGCAGCGCTTCGGGGCCTTGTCCTTCGACTACCCCGAGGCGGCGGTGGAGGCCGAAATCATCGCCCGCGAAAGCGGCTGCGACGCCGCCGTGGCGGACAAGCTGGTGCAGATCGCCCATCGCGCCCGCAATCTGCGCGGCCACGGCCTGGACGAGGGCATCTCCACCCGCCTGCTGGTGTACGCCGGACAGATGATCGCCGAGGGCATCGACCCCGCCCATGCCTGCCAGATGACCCTGGTCACGCCGCTGACCGACGATCCGGACATGCGCGAGACCCTGGAAGCGGCGGTCGCGACGTTCTTCACGGGGTGAGCCGCCCATGCCCTCTGGGGCGGGTGACGGCTCGTCCCCCGTCGCCGTCCTAACGGGGGGGGTCCGAGTTGGCGGGGGCGCTTCGGTCCCCCTTGGGAATGCCCTACCGGCGCGACCGCGCCGGCGCCGCGACGCGGCGGAGCCCCGCGAGGTCCGAAGGACCGAGCCGGGGCGATCCAGACAAAAGGCCTCCTCTCATGACCGTCGATCTGGACCAACACCTGGGCGACCTGCTGGCCAGGCACCCGGACGTGCGCGACACCCTCACCGCCGCCTGGCACGAGGCCACCCGCGTCATGTCCCCGACCGGCCTTCAGGCGTTCGCCGACGGCGCCCAGGCCATCGGATCGCTGGGCCGGGGCGCCGACCCGGTGCATGCGTTCCTGGCGAACATGCCGGCCGTGGCGCGCGAGTGCGGCGAGGACGTGATCGACGATTGCGTCTCCGCCGCCCTGCACTTGTCGTCCATGACCTCGGGCGCGGTCATCGCCCTGCTGCTGGCCAGCCTGCCGACGGCGGCGCGGCGCCTGGGTGATCCGGACCTGTTGCGCGGCTACCTGACGCTGGTGCACCAGATGTCGGCGCGGGCGGCGCGCGGCCTGCGCCCCATGCTCCAGAACGTCGACGACCTGCTGTCCAAGCTGACCCTGTCGGGGCTGCGCCGCTGGGCGGATTTCGGCATCGAGGCGTATCGCCGCGACCACGACAACCTGGTGCGCTATTTCGGCCTTCAGAGCCAGGACAGCCGCGCCATGTTGCAGCAGCAGCGGCGCGGCACCCTGTTCGTGGACAGCCAGCGGCGGTTGAACTTTTACCTGCGGGCGCTGTGGGGCCGCGACTTCTTCCTGCGCCCCAGCGCCGCCGACCACGAGGACTTCCGCCCCTACGTGGAGGGCCACGTCGTGCACATGCCCGACGCGGTGGACGGCGTGGGCGACGTCTCCGGCTTCGACCTCTACAAGGCCATGGCGGCGCATATGGCCGCGCATCTGGCGCATACTCCCGCCGCCATGCCCGCCGAGGGGTTGTCGCCGGCCGAGAAGTTCCTCGTAACGCTGGTGGAAGACGCCCGCGTCGAGTACGTGGCCTACACCGCCTTCCCCGGCCTGCGCGACCTGTGGCGCCGGCTGCTGTCGCTCGACCTGGACCCGGCCGCGCCCGAGCATCCCACCATCCCCCTGCTGGAGCGGCTGGCCCTGGCGCTGATCGACGGCGACGCCCGCACCGGCGACGCCGACCTGGACGCGCTGGCCGATCGCTTCCACGCCGGTATCGACGGGGCCGCGGGCGATCCCCAGACGGGGCAGGATTTCGCGCGCGGCCTCGGCCTGGACCTGTTCGCCATCCTGAGCGCCCGGGCCGCCGTGCCCAGCCTGCGGGTGCTGGAGTCCATCCGCCTGCCGCACCGGGACGACAACCGCATCGTCTGGACCTTCCAGCCCGTCGATCCCCGCGACGCCCTGGACTACGTGCCCGCCAGCCAGCGCCAGGTGCGCAAGACGGTCAGCGTCATGGAGATGGTCAACGAGATCGATTGCGAACTGGCCGGCGACGACGCGCAGGAGATCTGGCGCCTGGAAACGCCCTTCTGGCTGGACCAGGAGGCCTGCACCATCAACGAACTGGAGGGCAAGGAGCCGGTCTCCGACCCGTTCCACTACCAGGAATGGGACCACCAGGTGCAACTGTACCGGCCGGACTGGGCCACGGTGTACGAGCGTCGCCCGCCGCGCGGCCTGCCCGGCGACATCGACGCCATCCTGGAGGCCCACCGGCCCATCAGCCACACCATCCGCCGCATCATCGATACCCTCCAGCCCCAGGGCGTGCAGCGCCTGCGCAACCTGGAGGATGGCGACGAGATCGACATCAACGCCGCCGTAGACGCCATGGTGGACATCCGCATCGGCCGCCAGCCGGACCCGCGCATCACCCTGCGCAACGTGGTCAACCGGCGCGACCTGGCGGTGGTGCTGCTGCTGGACCTGTCGGAGTCCACCAACGACCTGTTGCCCGCCGTGGATGACGCGGAGAGCGACGCCGCCGAGGCGCCGGAGGGCATCGTGCCGGGCCAGCCCCGCACCGTGCTCGACCTGACCCGCGAGGCCACCGCCCTGGTGGCCACGGCCATCGAGGGCATCGGCGACCCCTTCGCCATCCACGGCTTCTCCTCGGACAGCCGCCACGACGTCCAGTACACCCGCTTCAAGGATTTCGGGCACCCCCTGGACGAGGGCGCCAAGGCGCGGCTGGCGGGCATGCGCGGCGGGCTGTCCACCCGTATGGGCGCGGCCATGCGCCACGCCGCCGCCCACCTGCTGAAGCGGCCGGAGCGCCGCAAGCTGCTGCTGCTGGTCACCGACGGCGCACCGGCGGACGTGGACGAGCGCGATCCCCAGCACCTGCGCCAGGACACCCGCAAGGCGGTGGAGGAACTGCACACCAGGGGGATCCTGACCTACTGCCTGACCCTGGACCCGCACGCCGACGCCTACGTCAAGCGCATCTTCGGCGAGCACCGCTACACCGTCGTCGATCATGTGCGCCGGCTGCCGGAGAAGCTGCCGACCCTGTTCGCCAGCCTGACGGGGTAAGGACGCCTCACACCGGACGGACGCGGGTCCGGGACCGATCGGCGGCCGGCGACGCCGGGGCACGGTCGGAGACGCCGCCCAGGCGCGCGGTCAGGGCATCGGCGGCGCGGATGACCATGGTCCCCAGCGCCTCCAGGCGGGCGTCGGTGATGCGCGCCATGGGTCCGGACAGGGACATCGCCGCCAGTGGCTCGCCGTGCTGATCGCGGATCACGGCGGCCACGCAGCGCAGACCGACCGCCTGTTCCTGATCGTCGATGGCGAAACCGCGCGCGCGGGTGGCCGCCAGGTCGGACCGCAACTGCGCGGACGAGACCAGGGTGCGCCCGGTCACCGGGGCCGGTGGATGCGCGGCGATCAGGCGCTCCGCCTCGCCCGGGTCCAGCGCCGCCAGAAGGGCCTTGCCCACGCCCGTGCAATGCAGCGGCACGCGTGATCCCGGCCGGGCGAAGGCCCGCATCATCTCGCGGCATTCGACCTGCGACAGATAGACGGCCTCGCCCTCCTCGGCGACCGCCAGGTTCACGGTCTCGCCACTGTCGTACATCAGCTGGCGCATGTCCGGACGGGCCAGGGCGACCAGATCGCGCCCGCGCAGGAATCCGTTGCCGACCGAGAACGCGCCGACCCCCACGGACCAGAGACCCGTGCCCGGATCCACGCGGGCGAACCGCTCGTCCTGCAATGTGGTGAGCAGACGATGCGCCGTGGACGGAGCCAGACCGACGGCCTGGGCGACCTCGGTCAGGGTCAAGCCATCCTCGGCGGCACTCAGCGCGGTAAGGATGGCCATCGCCCGCCGCACCGACTGGACGCCACCCGCGCGCCGCTCCTCGGGCCGCTCCTCGGGCCGCGCCACCGCCGCGCCCCTCGCCACCGTCCGCGTCTTTCGCGCCGCCATGGCCGGTCTCCCCTCCCGGAACGGATCGCCGTCCGCCGCCGCCGCGCCCGCCTCTCCCGCATTGCGGAAAATCGTTCGCCGCGTGCTTCCCGCCCGCCCACGCGCCATGCTACGGATCGGATCATCGGAACAGGTCGCCCGACGGTTGGGCTCCGCACGGGCCGGAACCGCGCCCATCCATGCGGACGGGCGCGCCGGATCGCGCCGCGTGACCCGCAGCATGGCCCGATCCGGATCGTAGAGCAGGCTTCCGGCATCCGGAAGTCCCATCGTCGTCGCGACCACCCCTTGTCCCGGCCGCCCCCAGGGCGCCCGGCACCGACACCAGGCCCGCCCACGCCGGCGGGCCGTTCACGAGGAGAGCCCCCCATGAGCTTCACCGTCCACGATCAGGCGCCGGCGCGCCTGAACCGCTCCGAACAGGCCGTGCCCGGGTCCAACGCCCGCTTCATCGAGAAGGCCGCCCAGGGCAACGCCGACGTCGTGTTCCTGGACCTGGAGGACGCGGTCGCCCCGGACGAGAAGGAAAACGCCCGCAAGAACATCATCGCCGCCCTGAACGACCTGGACTGGAGCGGCAAGACCGTCTCGCTGCGCATCAACGGCCTGGACACGCACTACATGTACCGGGACCTGGTCGAGGTGCTGGAAGGCGCCCCGGGCAAGCTGGATCTGGTCATGGTCCCCAAGGTGGGCACGGCGGCCGACATCTATACGGTCGACTGCCTGATCACCCAGATCGAGGCCGCCACCAAGGCCCCCAAGCGCATCGGCCTGGAGGCGATCATCGAGACCGCGCTCGGCATGGCCAACATCGACGCCATCGCGGCGGCCTCCCCGCGCATGGAAAGCCTGCATTTCGGCGTCGCCGACTATGCCGCCTCCACCAAGGCCGCGACCACCGGCATCGGCGGCCCCAACCCGGCCTACGGCGTGCTCACCGATCCGGCCGAGGACGGACACCGTGACTACCACTGGGGCGACATGTGGCATTACGCCATCGCCCGCATGGTGGTGGCCGCGCGGGCTCATGGCCTGCGTCCGCTGGACGGCCCGTTCGGCGACATCCAGGACGCCGAGGGCTACAAGGCCCAGGCGCGGCGCGCCCGCGTGCTGGGCTGCGAGGGCAAGTGGGCCATCCACCCGTCGCAGACCGACCTGGCCAACGACCTGTTCACCCCCAGCGAGGCCGAGGTGGCCAAGGCCAAGGCCATCCTGGACGCCATGGACGAGGCCAAGAAGGCCGGCCGGGGCGCGGTCACCCTGGACGGGCGGCTGATCGACATCGCCTCCATCAAGCAGGCCGAGGTGATGGTGCACAAGGCCGCCCAGATCGCCGGCGCGCGCTAAAGGGCGGGCCGGCACCCGCCACCGGACGCCACCCCGCCGCGCCCGTCCCGCCATCGCGGGCGCGGTTTGGGGTGCCGCCCGGCCGGCGGACCATGCTAGGGTCCGGGGTTCGCCTGATCGCCGACCAACCGGATTGCCCGTGCCCACCGCCCTCCTTCCCCCTGCCCGCCCATGATCGTCGAGTGGATCCGCCACCGGCTCACCCCGGCGCCGCGCGCCCTGCGCGACATGGGCTATCTGCGCGAGTTGATCGCCATCGACGCCCGCCGCCGTCGCCATCGTCGCGCCTGGGCACCCCACCTGCGCGCGGCACAGAGCATGATCCTGGACTGCGCGGCCCACCTCGACCGGTGGGACCAGGTGGTGGTGGTGGGCGCCGCCCAGACGGCCGACGTGCCGCTGGACCTGCTGGCGCTGCTGTTCCGGCGGGTGGTGCTGGTGGACCTGATGTTCCTGCCGGCGGTGCGCATCGCCGCCATGCGCATGGCGCCCGTGGCGCTGGAGCCCTGCGACGTCACCGGCGTGGTGGAGGCCGTGCGCACCCTGCCCAGGGGCGCGCCCCTGCCCGCCCCCCGGCCGGCGATCCCGGACATGGCCCACGCCGATCTGGTGATCTCCTGCAACGTCCTGTCACAGTTGCCGCTGCTGCCCTGCCGCTGGCTGGAGCGCCGCCACGGCCTGGACCCCGTGGCGCTGGAACCGTTCCGCCGCCGCCTGATCGCCGACCACCTGCGGGTCCTCTCCGCCGCGCCCTGTCCGGTGTGCCTGATCACCGACACCGAGCGTCAGGTGGTGGTGGCCGGCCAGCCGGTCGAGGCCGTGGACCTGCTGCACGGCATCGATCCGGACGTGGAGGGCGACGCCTGGTGGTGGGCCATCGCCCCGCGCCCGGAGGAGGCCTGGACCCATGATGTGCGCCACCGGGTGATCGCCGGGTGGCTGCGCGGATTCTCGACGCCGGACGACGACGCATCGGTCGCCGACCTGGGTCCCGAGCGCCGCCCCGTGGACGGCCGCAGCCACGGCGGCGGCTGACGGAGCGCGGCGGACACCCACATGCCTGTTCAAGAGACATCCGGACGACCGTCCCCGTCCGTCCATCGGCGGGCGTTGACGTCGCTTGACGATCTGGTGGCGGCCAACCTGATCGCCGAGACGGACCGCGAGGCCCTGCGCCTGGTGGAAGCCGGGCTCGCCATCCGCATCACCGACACCATGCGCGCGCGCATGACGCCGGGCGCGGCCGCCGACCCCATCCGGGCGCAGTTCGTCCCCAGCCGTCGCGAACTGGACGTGGACCCGGTCGAGCGGCCGGACCCGATCGGCGACGACGCCCATAGCCCCCTGCCCGGGATCGTCCACCGCTACCCGGACCGCGTCTTGCTGAAGATCGTCGGAACCTGCGCCGTGTACTGCCGATTCTGCTTCCGGCGCGGCATGGTGGGTCCCGCCGCGCGGCGCACCCTGTCCCACGCCCAGGTCGACGCGGCCCTGAACTACATCCGCGCCACCCCGCGGGTGCGGGAGGTCATCCTGAGCGGCGGCGACCCCTTCCTTCTGTCCCGCGCGCGCGCCGCCGCCATCACATCGGCCCTGGACGGGATCGACCATGTCTCGGTGATCCGCTGGCACACCCGGGTCCCCGTGGCGGATCCCGGCCGAGTCTCGGCGCGGTTCGTGGAGGCCGTGGCGGGCACGGACACAACCGTCGTCGTCTCCATCCACGCCAACCACGCCCACGAGTTCACGCCCGAGGCCGACGCCGCGCTGCGGCGCCTGCGCGCGGCCGGGATCGTCCTGGTCAGCCAGACCGTCCTGCTGGCGGGCATCAACGACAGCGTCGAGACCCTGGAAACCCTGATGAGGGCGTTCCTCGACCGGGGCATTATCCCGTACTACCTCCATCACGGGGATCTGGCACCGGGCACGGGCCACTTCAGGACCTCGATCCAGGCCGGGTTGCGGCTCGTGGAGGGGCTGCGCGGCCGGCTGTCCGGGCTGGCCCAGCCAACCTATGTGCTGGACTTGCCCGGGGGTGGGGGAAAGGTCCCCATCACATGGGACCTGCTGACCTCGGGCGGCGCGCGAACCTGGACGGGCGCGTGGCATGCCTACCCCCCACCGCCTCCGATCACGCCACCCTGAGGGTGATCAGACGGCAGCGGATGTCCTCGCCGGGCAGGTAGTCGGCACGCGCGCGATCGGTGACCCGGACGCGACCGTCCGCCTCCAGGGCAGCCAGCGCGCCGTCGTAGTTCTCGGCGTCATAGACCCCGTCGTTGACCGTGAAGGTCACCGGTCCGCCCGGCCGGGTGACACGGATCAACTCGCCCAGACCGCCGGGGCCAACGTGCCCATGGGTGAAGGTGCCCACGCAGATGCTGCCGTCATAGGCGTCGTCGTCCATGGTCAGGCGCGCGGTCAGGTCGCCTTCCATCAGGCGATCGTAAAGACCCTTGCCGGCGGCGGCCTGAAGCATTTCCGGACACAGATCCAGGCCGTCCACATGCGTGTACCCCAGGGCGCGCAGTTCCAGGCCCACGAGTCCCGTGCCGCAGCCCACGTCGAGCACCCGCGACGCGGTGTCGGGCAGGGCGTCGGCCAGCGCCCGGGCGGCATGGCGGGGCGCCACGTAGCCGAGCCCCTCGACCACATCGGCCTCGTAGCCGTCGGCCCACTCCCGGTACAGGCCCCGGACCTCGTCGGGGCCCTGGACCGCGTAGGCACGGCGCAATCGGTCGTCCTTGGTCATGGGTCGGCTCTCCTGGCTGGCGCGCCGCCCCGCCCGGCGCTTGCGGGACCGGTCCCCTCCCGCCCGAAAGCGGTTCCCTCCGGCGGCGCGGTTGGTCAACAATGGGACGCGGTCCGAAACGAGGCCCGGACGGCGGCCCGGGACGCGCGTCGGCGCGGGTCTGGGGGTTTGGCCGGGGGTCGGGGCCGGCGGACGCGTCGGGGATGGAGGTATCATGATCGATGAACTGCTCCCCTATTACAATCGAGAGCTGACCTACGTGCGCCGCCTGGGGGCCGAGTTCGCGGCCGCCCACCCCAAGATCGCCGGCCGCCTGCGGCTGAGCGCCGACGCCATCGAGGACCCCATGGTGGGGCGCCTGATGGAGGCGTTCGCCTTCCTGACCGCCCGCATCCGCCACAAGCTGGACGACGACTTCCCGGAGCTGTCCGAGGCCCTGCTGGGGGCGCTCTACCCGCACTACCTGGCGCCCATCCCGTCCCTGGCCATCGTCCGTCTCGCCCCGGTCGCCGACCTGACCGGGTCCTACACCGTGGCGGCCGGCTCCGAACTGGACAGCGAGCCGGTGGGGGGCGAGCCCTGTCGCTTTCGCACCTGCTACCCGGCGACGCTGTGGCCGGTGCGCCTGACCGGCGCGCGGCTGACGGGACGCCCCCTGGTGGCGCCGCCGCATCCGCGCGCGGGCCGCGCCGTGGCCTCGCTGCGTCTGCGGGTGGAGTGCCTGGCCGGGGACATGACCCTGCAACAGCTCGGCGTCGACCGCCTGCGGCTGTTCCTGAGGGCCCCCCCGCAGCAGGTCTACCCGCTGCACGAACTGATGCTGAACAACACCGTCGCCGTGGCCCTGGCCGACTCGCCCACCGACCCGAACCCCGTGGTGCTGGGACCGGAGGCGGTGCGCCCGGTGGGGTTCGAGGCCGACGAGGGCGTGTTGCCCTACCCGGCGCGCTCGCACGTGGGCTACCGGCTGTTGACCGAGTACTTTGCCTTCCCCGAGAAGTTCCTGTTCATTGAGATCGACGGCCTCCAGGCCCTGGCGGCCAAGGGAACCAGCCCGGCCATCGAGATCTTCCTGTACCTGGACCGCACCGTCGCCGACCTGGAGCGGGCGGTGGGACCGGACATGTTCGCGCTGGGCTGCACGCCGGTGGTCAACCTGTTCCGCCAGAAGGCCGAGCCGGTGGAGCTGTCCCACGCCGTTCCCGAGTACCGGGTGGTGCCCGACGCCCGGCGTCCGGCGGCCACCGAGGTGCACTCCATCCTCGGCGCGCGGGCCACCGGACCCGACGGCAGTTCGGTGACCTTCCACCCATTCTACTCGGCCGCCCACGCGCGCGGGGCCGGGGCTGGCGACGAGGACGACGCGGACGCGGCGCCGCGCGCCTACTGGTACGCCAGCCGGCGACCCGCCGAACGCCAGGACGACGCCACCGACGTCTACCTGTCGCTGGTCGATCTGGATTTCGACCCCGCCGCCCCGGCCCGGCACACCCTGTCGGTGGACCTGCTCTGCCTGAATCGGGATCTGCCCGCGCGGCTGCCCTATGGCGGCGGCCATCCCCGCCTGACGTTCGTCGAGGGCACCGCCGCCGTCGAGTCCATCCACTGCGTCACCGCGCCCACCGCCACCCTCAGGGTGCAGACCGGCCATGGCCTGCGCTGGCGGCTGGTGTCGCACCTGATCCTCAACCACCTGTCCGTCACCGATCCGGAGCACGGCGCCGAGGCCCTGCGCGAAATCCTGATGCTCTACGACTTCCGCGATTCGGCGGAGACCCGGGCGGTGATCCAGGGGGTGTTGGCGGTGGACAGTCGCCGCGCCGCCGCCCGCGCGCCCTCGCGCGACCAGGGGGCGTTCTGCCGGGGCCTGGACGTGGACATCCTGTTCGACGAGCAGCGCTTTTCCGGGAACGGCCTGTTCCTGCTGGCCATGGTGCTGGAGCGGTTCCTGGGGCTGTACTGCTCCATCAACGCCTTCACGCGGCTGTCGGCGCGGGTGAAGGGGCGTCCCGGGGTGCTGCGCCGCTGGCCACCCCGGGCCGGCGACCAGGTGCTGTTGTGAGCGCGTCGCCGCGCCCCCGGAGCGATCCAGACACCGCCCCCCTGGCGCCGCTGGAAGCCCTGTTCCGCCATCCCGAGCGCTTCTCGGCCTTCCAGGCGGTGCGCCTGCTGGAATGGGCGGCCCGGCGCGCCGAGGCAGACCCCCGCCTGCGGGCGCCCCGGCCGGTGGGCGAAAGCCATGACCCGACCGAGGAGGTGGTACGCCTGGGAGCGGCCGTCTGGCCCGCCTTCGCCCCCGCCGAGATCGCCGAGGCCCACGCCAAGGGCCTGTGGGAGGATCACCCCGGCCCACCCGGCCTGCGCGTCACCTATATGGGCCTCACCGGTCCCAGCGGCGTGCTGCCGCCGCTGGTGGGCGACGCGGTGGTGGATACCGTCAAGGCGCGCAGCCGCTCTCTTCGCGATTTCCTGGACCTGTTCGATCACCGGCTGCTATCGCTGTTCCATCGCGCCTGGAAGAAGTACCGCCTGCCGGCCCAGTACGAACAGGCCGCCGGGCCGGAGCGCGGCGCCGCGCCCGATCCGGTCACCGCCGTGCTGGCCGCCCTGATCGGCCAGGGCACGCCGGGCCTCGCCGGGCGCCTGGCCTTCGACGACGAGGCCCTGATTCACTACTGCGGCCCCCTGGCCCGCCGGCAGCGCCCGGCGGTGATGGTCGAGGCGCTGCTGTCCGACATGCTGGGCCGGCCGGTGCGCGTGGAGCAGTTCGCCGCCCGCTGGATGGCCCTCGCCATTGAGGACCAGACCCGCCTTGCCTCGGCCGCCGAGCCCCTGGGGCAGTACTGCGCCCTGGGGCTGGACGCGGTGGTCGGCGACCGGGTGCGCGACGTCCAGGGCGCCTTCCGCCTGCGCATCGGACCGCTGTCGCTGCAACGCTTCACCGCCTTCCTGCCCGGCGCGCCGGAGGCCGCCCGGCTGGCCGACATGACCCGGCGCGTGGTGGGTCCGGACCTGGACTTCGACGTCCAGTTGACATTGCGCGCCGACCAGGTGCCCCCGTTGCGCCTGGGCGGCGCCGCCGACTGCCCGCCGCGCCTGGGGTGGACCACCTGGCTGGGCGACTCGCCCCCGGGCGCCGACCGGGACGACGCCGTATTCCGCTACGCCGACGGCGGGCGTCCCCCGCCGGCCTTCGGCCCGGCCCCCGGGGAAGCCGGGTAACCCTATCGCATCTGCGGAAAACTTGGACAGCCTCCGGCGGCTTCTGTACCTTCCCCGGGGAGTGACGCGGGCCGCTTCAACCGGCTGGGGTCGGTCGGATCGACCCTGCGGAACGGGCACGGGAGGAAGGCATGGCGTTCCCGCACGGGACCGAGGCCGGGGGAGCCGGCGCCGCCGCCGGCTGGATCGGGCCGGTCGTGGCGTGGTCGACGCGCCTGGACGAGTCCGCCCTGGACGCCCTGATCCGTGCCCTGCGCGAGGACGGCCGCGAGGTCATCGGCCCCACGGTCCGCGACGGCGCCGTCGTGCTGGCCCCCATCACCGCCCCCTCGGACCTGCCCGCCGGCTGGCGCGACATCCAGGACGCCGGCCGCTATCGGCTGGCGCCCGCCCCCGGTGAAACGACCCGCTTCACCCACGCGGCACCGGCCCAGGGCTGGAAACGCTTCGTGCACCCGCCCGAGGACCGGTTGTGGCGCGCCCATCGCCCGGCCCATGGCGACCTGACCCTGGAGGATCCGCCGCCGCCGCCCCCGCCACGCGCCTTCCTGGGCGTGCGGCCCTGCGATCTGGCGGCCCTGGAGATCCTCGACCGCGTGCTGGCCGGTCCGGACCAGCCGGACCCCGCCTATGCCCTGCGGCGGCGCGACGCGCTGGTGGTCAGCGTGGACTGCGGCACCCCGGCCGCCAGTTGCTTCTGCGCCACCATGGACACCGGCCCGGCGGCCCGCGACGGTTTTGACCTGGCCCTGGTCGAACTGGTCGCGGAAGACGGCCGGCCCGTGTATCTGGCCCGCGCCGGCAGCCCGGCCGGCGCCGACCTGCTGGACCGCTTGCCCGGCACCCCCGCCAACGACGCCGACCGCGAGACCGCCACCAGCCAGCGGGATCGCGCGGTGGCGACCCAGACCCGCGCGCTGCCGCCGGGCATCCGGGGCGTGCTCGCCGGTGCCATCGACAGCCGCCATTGGGACGAGGTGGCGGCCCGGTGCCTGGCCTGCGGCAACTGCACGCTGTGCTGCCCCACCTGCTTCTGCGCCACCGTCGAGGATTCCACCAGCCTGGACGGACGCACGGCCGAACGCTGGCGGCGCTGGAGTTCCTGTTTCACGGAAGCGTTCTCCTACATCCACGGCGGCGCCGTGCGCGGCGATCGCGGCAACCGCTATCGCCAGTGGATCACGCACAAGCTGTCGGCCTGGCACGACCAGTTCGGCGGCAGCGGCTGCGTCGGCTGCGGTCGCTGCATCACCTGGTGCCCCGTGGGCATCGACATCACGGCGGAAGCGGCGACCCTGGACGCGGAGGCGCACGCGCGGGCGGGCGCGCCGACTCCGGGCACGGCCGCCATCGCCGCGACACACCCCTAGGGAGCCCCGTTCATGGCGGACATCAAGGACCTGGACGACCTGCTGCAATCGCACCCGTTCTTCGCCGGCCTGACTCAGCGCATCCTGTCCGAACTGGCCGGCTGTGCCCGCAACGAGCGTTTCGAGTCCGGCGACTTCCTGTTCCAGGAAGGCGGCGTGGCCGACCGATTCTTCATCATCCGCCACGGTCAGGTGGCCATCGAGGTCAAGGTCCCCAACAAGGACCGGGTGGTGCTGGAGACCCTGCACGCCGACGACACCCTGGGCTGGTCCTGGCTGGTGGCCCCGTATCACTGGACCTTCGACGCCCGCGCCGTGACCCTGGTGCGCGCCATCAGCCTGGACGGCGTCTGCTTGCGCAGCAAGATGGAGACCGACCACGAGTTGGCCTATCACCTGCTGGCCCGCTTCGTGCCCGTCATGGGCGAACGCCTGCGCGCCGCGCGCCTGCAGATGCTGGACCTGTACGCCCCGCCGGACTGACCGTCCCACGCCCCATCCCCTCATCGACGTCAGCGTCAGGGAGACCCGTCCCCATGGACGCTCAGCCCGCCGCGTCCCGCTCCACGCCGTCATCCGCCCCCCTGCCGGACACCCTTGCCGCCCTCCGCCTGGGATCGCCGGGCACCGATCCCATGCGCCCCCGCCCCTACCGCATCGAGCGCTGGACGCGGGAGCTGTCGGATACCTTCACCGTGGATCTGGTGCCCCTGGAGGGGCCGCCGTCGCCGTTCCGGCCGGGGCAGTTCAACATGCTCTATGTGTTCGGCGCCGGCGAGGTGCCGATCAGCATCAGCGGCGACCCGGCCCATCCCGAGCGGCTGGTGCACACCACCCGCGCCGTCGGCCAGGTGACCAACGCCATGAAGGCCCTGCGCGTCGGCGACACGCTGGGCGTGCGCGGCCCGTTCGGCACGCCATGGCCGGTGGAGGCCGCCTACGGCCACGACGTGGTGGTGGCGGCCGGTGGGATCGGCCTGGCGCCGCTGCGGCCGCTGATCCACGCGCTGCTGGCCGAGCGCCCGCGCTTCGGCACCGTGGTGCTGCTGTATGGCGCCCGCACGCCCGAGGACATCCTGTTCCGCCGCCAGTTGACCGCTTGGCGCGGCCGCTTCGACATGACCGTACACGCCACCGTGGACCGCGCCACCGGCCGCTGGGCCGGCCCCGTGGGCATGGTCACCCGGCTGATCGCCCGGGGTGGGTTCGATGCCCGCGACACGACCGCCTTCGTCTGCGGCCCGGAGGTGATGATGCGCCACGCCGCCCAGGCGCTGATCGACCGGGGCGTGGCCGCGCGGCGCATCCACCTGTCCATGGAACGCAACATGAAGTGCGCCATCGGCGTGTGTGGCCACTGCCAGTGGGGACCGGACTTCGTCTGCAAGGACGGGCCGGTGTTCCGCTACGACCATGTGGCCGAGCGCCTGGGGTGTTTCGAGATCTAGACCCCGACCCCGCCGGGGTCTTCAACGGAGGGCCATGCCATGACCGCCGCCGCCACGGCTCCGCGCCGCCCCACGCTGGCGGTGCACAAGTTCGCCAGTTGCGACGGCTGCCAGCTCAGCCTGCTGGACTGCGAGGACGAGCTTCTGGACATCGCCCAGGCGGTGGAGATCGCCTATTTCCTGGAGGCCACCCGGGCCACCGCCAAGGGACCCTACGACATCGCCCTGGTGGAAGGCTCCATCACCACGGCGCACGACCTCAAGCGCATCCGCGCGGTCCGCCGGCAGGCGAAGGTCCTGGTGACCATCGGCGCCTGCGCCACCAGCGGCGGTATCCAGGCCCTCAAATCGCTGGCCGACACCGACGACTACATCAACGCCGTCTATGCCCACCCCCGTTTCATCAGCACCCTCGACACCAGCACCCCGATCGCCGATCACGTCCCGGTGGACTACGAACTGCGCGGCTGCCCCATCGATCGCGGCCAGCTTCTGCATGTGCTGACGGCCTTGCTGCACGGCCGGCAGCCGCGCCTGCCCAACCATTCCCAATGCGTGGAGTGCAAGCGCGCCGGCACCGTCTGTGTCACCGTGGCCGCCGGCACGCCCTGCCTGGGACCGGTCACCCAGGCCGGCTGCGGCACTCTGTGCCCGCGCGTGGGGCGCGGTTGCTACGGCTGCTTCGGCCCGGCCGAGACCGCCAACACCGCCGCCCTGGCCGACCATGCCCGCCTGCCGGTCCAGGACGGCGGCGCCGGCCTGGACGCTACCGCCACCCGGCACCTGTTCCACGGTTTCAACACCAATGCCCCGGGTTTCCGCGAGGAGGGCCTGCGTCATGGCTAGGGATGGGGCGACCACCCGCCGCCTGAAAGTGGAGAACCTGGCGCGGGTGGAGGGCGAGGGCGCGTTGTCGGTGCGCATCCAGGATGGCGTGCTGAAGGACGTGGCCTTCACCATCCACGAGCCGCCGCGCTTCTTCGAGGCCCTGTTGCGCGGGCGGATGTACACCGACGCCCCGGACATCACCGCGCGCATCTGCGGCATCTGCCCGGTGGCCTACCTGCTGGGCGCCAGCCAGGCCATGGAGGCGGCGTTGGGCGTGCCCATCGACGACGACATGCGCCGCCTGCGCCGGCTGGTGTACTGCGGCGAATGGATCGAAAGCCACGTGCTGCACGTGGCCATGCTGCACGCACCCGACTTCCTGGGCTACCCGGACGCCATCCAGATGGCCGGGGACCATCCCCGGATCGTCGAGACCGCGTTGCGCCTGAAGAAACTCGGCAACCGTATCCTGGAGGTCATCGGCGGCCGCGCCGTCCATCCGGTGAACCTGGTGGTGGGCGGGGTGTACCGGTCGCCGCCCCGGGACGAGGTGCTGGCCCTGCGCCCGGAGCTGGATTGGGCGCTGGAGGCGGCGCGCGGGCTGGTCGCGTTCACCGCCGGGCTGACCGTCCCCGCGGTCGAGCGCGACTACCTGTTCGTCGCCCTGCATCACCCCACCGACTACGCCATCACCGAGGGAACCCTCGTCTCCAGCGACGGCCTGGACGTGCCCGTCTCCGCCTTCCACGATCACTTCAGCGAGGACCACCAGAAGCACAGCAACGCGCTCGTGGGCGCCACCCGCGACGGCCGCACCTACCACGTGGGGCCGCTGGCCCGCTACGCGCTGAACTTCGACCAGTTCGCGCCGGAGGTCCAAGACGCCGCCCGCGCCGCCGGTCTGCCCCGGGTGGTGCGCAACCCGTTCCAAAGCATCGTCGTTCGCGCCCTGGAGACCCTGCAGGCGGTCATCGACGCCCGCGCCCTGGTAGAGGGCTACGCGCCCCCCGCCCCGCCCCGCCCCGAGATCATTCCCGGCCCCGGCATCGGGCACGGCTGCACCGAAGCCCCGCGCGGCCTGTGCCATCACACCTACGAACTGGACGAGGACGGCCGCATCCTGCATGCCTGCATCGTGCCGCCCACGGCACAGAATCAGCGCTCCATCGGCGAGGACCTGCGGGAGGTGGTCGCCGCGCACATGGACGAGCCCGACGAACGGTTGCAATGGGTTTGCGAACAGGCCATCCGCAACTATGACCCCTGCATCTCCTGCGCGACCCATTTCCTGACGCTGGACGTGGAGCGGCTGTAAACCTGCTCAGGCACCCGGCGCGTCCGCCGCCGCGCATGCCCGCGCGAGCAGCGCCTCGACCGACGCCGCCCCCTCGGCCGCGCGATCGGCGTCCTCCAGGGTCGCCCATCCCGTCGCCAGACGCGCCCCCGGCACGAGTGTCTCCAGCCGCGCCGCCAACGGCTCGGCCAGCGCCCGCGCCTCGTCCAGCGGGGTGAACGGCAATACGACACTCAGCCCCCGCCCCGGTCCCCGCCCCACGTGATCCGACGGCCGCAGGGCCTCCCGCAGCAGGCGGATCACCGCCTCGTCCCGCGCGGCCGCCTCTCCTTGGTCCGCGTCCGTGGCCATCCACGCCACCGTCAAGGGCATGCCCAGCCGCCGCGCCCGAACCATGAGGTCCGCCAGCAGGTCGGCCAACGCCGGTACCGTCAACAGCGGTCCCGCGCCCTCCAGCGGCCGACGGCTGCGCAGGTCCTGGGCTCGCCGGGCCTGGGCGAGAACCGTGGTCACGAAGGGAATCGGATCCAGGGGGCCGACCAGCAGCACATCGACCCAGGGCGCCCAGGCCCCGGTGAGTCCATCCGGGGGCGCCGTCGGCAGCACCAACACCAGGCGCGTCCCGTCGAACACCGGATCCTGGCGCAGGGCCCGGGCCAGATCCGGGGTCTCCGGGGGGCCACCGGCGCCCGGCCGCTCCGCCAGAACCACCACGTCCACGCCGCTCGCGCCGGACGGCCCATCCGCCGCCGCCCACAGGGCATCAGGGTCTGTCGCCACCTCGGTCAACAGGCCGGCCTCGTCGAGGATATGCCGGGCCATGATCGCCAGGGCCGGGTCCGGATCCAGGATCAGGGCCCGGGGCATGTCCTCGCGACGCGCGGCGCGCACGGCCGCATGGCGGTCCAGCACGCTCTCGGCGGACACCGGCGCGGCCAGCACACCGGCCGCGCCCCGTTTCGCCGCCTCCCCCCGGACCTTGGCCGACGGGCTCCCGGCGACCAGGAACCACGGCACCTCGGCCCAGGGTCCCGCGTCATCGGCCAGACGGGCGAGGACCGCCGACGCCTGCGGGCGCGCGTCCAGGTCCACCAGGATCGTCGCCGGATCGGGACCGTCGGGCATCGCGGCCAGCGCCTCCAGGTCGGTCCCGTCCCGCACCTCGCGCGCCGACCAGCCGTAGGCCCGCAGCCGCGTGGTCAGGTCCGGCCAGGCGTGGGAGTCCTCCGCGCCCACCAGCAGGGCATGGCGGCCTCTCGCCCGTGCCCGGAGGGCGCCGGACTCCGCCTCGGCCGACAAGGCCACCATCAGGGTGGAGACGTCGGTGGAGAGACCGGCGGCCTGCGCGCGCAGCCGCTCCACCAGCAGCCGCGCCTGATCCACGACCGGGGTTCCCGGCGCGGAGTCTCCGGTCGTGTCCCCCTCATCCCGGACATCGGTCCCCGATGGATCCGCCGTCTCGCCTGCCGCCGTCTTGTCCGGTCTCCCGGCCGCTCCCGGCCGGTCCCGCCCGACGACACACAGATCGGCCGAGCCGAACGCCTCCAGCCGGGCGCGGAGCAGGACCTCCAGCACCGCCGCCATCTGTCCCAACGCCGGAAACCCCAGGGATCCCGCCGACCCCGCGAGTTTGTGGGCATGCGACATCGCGTCGGAGAGCGACGCCACGTCGGTCCCCCCGGTTGCCCGCAGGCGGGCCACGGCCAGCGCCAGCGACTCCACGCGGGCCCGCGCGCCCGCCGGATAGTCCGCCACCATGCGTCGGATGCGCCCCAGGACCGGATCAGGATCAGCCTGTGAGCCGTCCTCCGTCATCCCCGGGATCGCCTCCCCTGGTCGCGTTTCCACGTCAGCCACAGGGACTGAAGCGCCCCGGCCAGGGTCATGGGATCGAACGGCTTGGCCAGCACGCCGATGATGCCCGGCTGCGTTTCGGCCGCCTGTTCGGCCCGTTCCGGCCGCGCGGTCAGGAACACGACCGGCGGCGGCGACACCACCTGAAGCGCGTCGGGCTGAACCAGCGCCTCGGCCAGATCAAGCCCATCCATGTCGGGCAACGCCAGATCGAGCAGCAGAATATCGGGCTGAAAGCCGTCCACCTTGCGCAGGGCCTCGGCGCCCGTCGCGCAGGTCAGAACCTCGAAGCCCCCCAGGTCCACAAGCGCCAGTTCCGCGATCGCCCGTACGTCGCGATCATCCTCCACCAGCAGAACGCGACTCAGGCCGTCTTCTTTCGACACCGACATGACCATTGGCCGATTCCCCGCCGTCACCGGACCCGCGAGCCGATTGGCCCACAAGGCATACACCCCGCCTCATCCGAGTGATGGCGGTCGTGGCGATCAACACTCTCACAGTATGCAAGGCCGCTCCTTGGACACGCAAGTAATGTCAGCGCCGGCCGGCCGTCTTCCCGGGCATGCATCATCGCCGGCGCGCCTACTTGTCCAGGATCGCGTCGATTTCGTCCTGATGCAGGGTGCTCTGGGCACCGTGGATGATGGCGCTGGCCGCGTCCATCAGCCGCTGCAAGGCCCGGCTGGCCGCCTGCGCCTTCAACCGCACCACCTCGGTGTTGCCCTCCGCCAGCGCCTCGTCCATGCGGGCCACCGAGGCCAGGGCCAGTTGGTTCATATGCTCGATGGTCGCGTCGAAGGGGCGCCGGTACCGCGCCGGACAGTGGTCGTAGGCTTCCACCGCCAGATCCTTGTCGCGAAAGGAGCTGTCCGCGAAATGCGCCTGATAGCTCTTGGGCTGCCATGCCTTGCACTCCTCGACCAGATCCGGCATGTCCGGCACCATGTCCAGAAGCATCACGATTTCATTGAAATGATTGAGATAATCGGTGGCCAGAAGGGTTTCCGGATTGATGTTCGTGCCCTCGGCCCGGGCGCGGAAGGTCTCGTAGAGGGGAGGGTCCACGTCCTCCACCGGCACGGCGTCCCGAGGCTGGGAGGACGGGCGATTGACGACCGACTGACTCATTGCGAGACCTCCAGGACGTCCGACGGGGCGCGTGACATGGCGCGTGGCACCGCCTCCGGTCGGACCGAGGGGCCGGGGTGGACGCCTGCGGCGCTCCGTCTCGGAAGACACGGGCGGTACGCCGACGCGCGGCGGCACGGGGCCACGGACCAGGGGATCATAACACTTGCGGGCAAACGGGGGAATCCCACGGACGAGCGCGCTCCCAAAAGATGAAACCGCGCTTCCATACGGCGCTCGCGCGATCCGGAGGGGGCCCCGGACCCCGGCGACGTGAAGAAAACCGTCCATGCCCCCTTCCCAAGCGCCGAAGGACCATGGTACAGAGTTCGCCCTCGTCAAGAGGGGGTGTCGACAAGACCTTTCCGGGCGGACGCGCCCTGGGCCCTGGACACAAGCCCAGGCCGTCCGCCCCGCGACACCGCGTCGCCACCGGTGCGACGAAACAACCATTCGGCCGGCGCCGAGGTTCCCTGCTGGGGGATAGTTTAACGGTAGAACAGCGGACTCTGACTCCGTCAGTCCTGGTTCGAATCCAGGTCCCCCAGCCAACAATTTCAAAGGCTTGCAGACTGAAAGGTCAGCAAGCCTTTCTTAGTTTTGCAGACGGTTTTGCAAACTGCGTTGGCGCGGTGTTTTTGTAGCGCGGCCGTCGATTTGGCAAAAATCGGCAGGGATTTCGACATGAAAAAGGGGTTGCAGGAGATCTCGCAACCCCTTGATCTAATTGGTGGACGCACAAGGACTCGAACCTTGGACCCGCTGATTAAGAGTCGGTTTGGGTTCCTGTGAATACAAGGCTGTTAGTCAGTTTTCGCGTTACGTTCTCTTCTAATAAAATCAATGCGTTACAGCCTGGATGCGGCTCACCGGCACATGGGTTACCTTGGCGAGCGCATAGGCCGATAGGTTCAGCGGCGCCATGAACTCTTCCCGAAGCTGTTCGCCCGGATGCACCGGGGGAAGGTCGCGTGGGTCCATGTCCTGTCTCCCGTCAGTGATAGTCCACGATCTCAACGTGTTCCGCACCGCCATCCGACCACACAAAGCAGATACGCCACTGATTGTTGAACCGTACGCTGTGTTGTCCGGCGCGATCACCCTTAAGGGCTTCAAGCCGATTGCCGGGCGGAACTCCGGTAGGGTTTTGTCGCCAAACGAAACCCAACCACAGGAGCCCCGACGATGACCGATACCATGATGGACTTGCAGGCGCTGGTCGCCAAGACGCCCGACGCCGATGTGCTGCGCGAAATGATCGGCTTTGCCACCCAGCAGCTGATGGAGTTGGAGGTGGAGGCCAAGACCGGCGCCGGCCACGGCGACCGCAATCCGGCCGAGCGCCTGACCCAGCGCAACGGCTACCGAGACCGCGTCTGGGGGTGAGGCGGGGAAGAAAACGATCCAGTGAATCGTTTTCCCGCCGAACCGTGCCGGCACCGTGGACCTGCGTATCCCGAAGCTGCGCAAGGGCAGCTATTTTCCGGGCTTCCTGGAACCGCGCCGGATGGCCGAGAAGGCGCTGACCGCCGTCATCCAGGAGGCCTCTATCCAGGGCACCTCCACCCGGTCGGTGGACGATCCGGTCAAGGCCCTGGGGATGTCGGGCGTCTCCAAGAGTCCGATTCGAAACTTCGTGAGGCATATCAGGTTTGAGGCTTATCCCCCTGGTTCAGGTCGGTCCATGATGGAGAGCAGTTCGTGCCCATGCGACCCCAACATCATGGGGTTGCCGGACGCAGGGGGATAAGCCGGTCAGGTTTTTGCGAGGAGGCGGGTGACGCGCCGGATGTGGGCGATGAGCAGCCAGGCTTCGGCGCTCTGGATGGTTTTTTCCCAGTCCTTGGCCAAGCGTCGGCAGCGTCCGAGCCAGGCGAAGGTGCGTTCGACGACCCAGCGCCGGGGCACCACCTCGAACCCCTTCGCGGCATCGGAGCGTTTGACGATCTCTATCGTCCAGCGTCCGATCTTCTCCAACGCTCCTTTGAGTTTTGGTCCGGCATAGCCGCCATCAGCGAAGATATGGCGAAGCCAGGGGTAGGACGACCGGATGGACTTCAGCACGCCGGGTGCCCCGTCCCGGTCCTGGATGTCGGCACCGTGGACGGCCAGGCCGACCAGCAGCCCCAGGGTGTCGGTGACGATATGACGCTTGCGCCCCTTGATCTTCTTGCCGGCGTCGTAGCCTGAAATCCCCCCGCTTTCCGTGGTTTTGACGCTCTGGCTGTCGATCACGCCGGCCGTCGGGCTCGCTTCCCGCCCGGCCGCCTCCCGCGCCGCCATCACGAGGTGATGGTTGATCGTGCGAAGCACGCCGTTGTTGCGCCAGTCATAGAAGTAGCCTCGCACCGTGGAGACCGGCGGAAAGTCGTTCGGCACCATCCGCCACTGGCACCCGGTCGCGGCCATGTACAGGATGGCGTCGAGCACATCGCGCAGGTCCGTCGTCCTCGGCCGTCCCACGCGCTTCGGCGCCGGCATCCGGGCCCCGTCTCCCCCCGGACCAAGGACGCGAAACCATGCAGGATGTCTACGCGCCAAGAGGTCTTATCATCCGGATCTATGACAGGACGATCCGCAGCCAGATCGTGGCCGTTGTTCTGTGGGGTGGGGCACGGTTTGGCGAGACACCGCGCTGCGCTACCTTGGGGGTCCCCAGGAGGTAGAGAGCATGACCGACAAGACCGACATCGATCCCTGCGCGACGGAGACCTCGGCGCCGCCGCGCTACACTTAAGATGGCGCCACGCGAAAGAACCGGGCCATTCCCATAAACTGATGGTCGAGCATCTTGCCACCCTGCAGGGTGTCGAAGCCACGCCGGGCGGCTTGTTTCAGAAGCGGGGTCTCCGGCGGTACCTGCACCACTTCCGCCACGACGGTCTTGCCCGTCAGGCGCTCCAGATCGATCGGCAGCGGATCGTCGTCGTGCATCCCCAAAGGCGTTGCGTTCACGACGACGTCATAGCCGGCGGGGTCCGGATTGCCGCCCTCGACGGTCACCGGAACGCCGGGAACCGCCGCCCGCAGACGTGCCGCCAGGCTTTCGGCGCGCGGGCGGTCCACGTCGCTGATGGTCAGCCGGGCGGCCTTGGACTGGGCCAGCGTCGCCGCGATCGCGGATCCCACCCCGCCGGTGCCGACCACCAGGAAGGACCGCCCCTCCGGCGCGAAGAACCGGTCGGCCAGGCCGTTGACGAACCCCATGCCGTCAAGGTTGGTTCCCACCCAACGGCCGTCCGGCTCCGGCCGGATGATGTTCGTGGCGCCCGCCAGGCGGGCCGCCGGCATGACCTCGTCGACCAGGTCCACGAACCGGAACTTGTGCGGGATCGTGATCACCAGCCCGCCCAGGTTCGACATGCCACGGAACCCGGCCATCGCCGCGGCCGCCGCGTCGGGCGTGACATGGATGGGGATGAACACCGCGTCCATGCCGTGGTGGTCGAAATACTCGTTGAACAGAAACTGAACGCGGACGTGGTCTATGGGGTGGGCCA
Source organism: Roseospira visakhapatnamensis (assembly GCF_014197915.1). GTDB lineage: Bacteria > Pseudomonadota > Alphaproteobacteria > Rhodospirillales > Rhodospirillaceae > Rhodospira > Rhodospira visakhapatnamensis. Next base: position 13,966 of record NZ_JACIGK010000025.1, on the reverse strand, counting down.
CCACGCCGAACAGTTTGGTCGTACCGCTGATGACGGGCTTCATTGTGTTCCAGCCTTGGTCATGGGAGAGAGGTCGTGACTTGTGCCAATCGGTCATCGACGTTGACCGGGGCCGGCTGGCGGATGAGGCATCGTCATCCGCCGCCGATAGGCGCCCCGGTCAGGCGGTCTGGCCGATCTCGTGGTCGGCCAGCAGTTCCAGCGCGCGGACCATGCCGGAATGGTCCCAGGCCGCCCCGTCATGGGCCGCGCAGGCATTGAACAGTTCCTGGGCCGTGCCCGTATTGGGCAGCGCCACGCCGAGGGCCCGCGCCGTGTCCAGCGCCAGGTTGAGGTCCTTCTGATGCAGCGTGATGCGGAAGCCCGGGTCGAAGTTGCGTTCGATCATCCGCTGGCCGTGCACCTCCAGAATTCGCGAGGACGCGAACCCCCCCATCAGCGCCTGACGCACCTTGGCCGGATCGGCCCCGGCCTTCGACGCCAGAAGCAGCGCCTCGCCAACGGCCTCGATCGTGAGGGCCACGATGATCTGGTTGGCGACCTTCGTGGTCTGGCCGGCGCCGTTGTCGCCCACCAGGGTGATGTTCTTGCCCATCACCGCGAACAGGGGCTTCACCGTCTCGAAGGCCGCTTCCGGTCCGCCAACCATGATGGTCAGCGAAGCCGCCTTCGCCCCGACCTCGCCGCCCGAGACCGGCGCGTCCAGATAGGTGCAGCCGAGCGCGTTGATTCTGGCCGCGAACGCCTTCGTTGCCACCGGCGAGATCGAGCTCATGTCGACCACGATCTTGCCTGCCGACAGTCCCTCGGCCACACCGTCGGCGGAGAACAACACCGCTTCCACGTCCGGCGTGTCCGGCACCATGATGAACACGATCTCGGAGCGGTCCGCCACGTCCTTACCGTTGGCGCAGACGGTCGCGCCCGCCGCCGTGAGCGTTTCCGGAACGGGCCCGAGCGTGTTCACGAAAAGCTCGTGGCCCGCCGAAAGCAAATGCGCCGCCATCGGCGCGCCCATGATTCCCAGTCCAACAAAGCCCAGCTTGCTCATGTCCCTTGCCTTTCCTGGCGCCGGGGGGACCGGCGCGCCGCATGTCGTTCGTTTGGTTTGGTGGCGATCGGTGACGTCCTGAAGCTCGACGCCGTCAGGCGGCGAAGCGCTGCATCCAGCCCAGTCCCTCGGCGGGCACGTACTCGCAGCCGATCCAGCCGTCGTAGCCGAGCGTGTCGATGTAGGGCAGCAGGAAGTCGTAGTTGATTTCGCCCGTTCCCGGCTCGTGCCGACCCGGATTGTCCGCCAACTGGATGTGGCCGATGCGGCCGATGTTGGCCTTGAGCGTGCCGGCCAACTCCCCTTCCATGCGTTGCATGTGATAGATGTCGTACTGGTAGAAAACGTTGTCCGACCCGACCTCGTCCAGAACGCCCAAGGTCTGTGTCGTGTTCGACAGGAAGAAGCCGGGAATGTCGGCGGTGTTGATGGCCTCGACGACCAGCATGACGCCGGCCTTTTTCAGCTCTGTGGCGGCAAACCGCAGATTGGCGACCAGGGTCTCCCTTGCCGTCGTCCGGTCCATGTCCGGGGGCAGCTTGCCGGCGAGGCAGTTGACCTTGGGACACCCCAGGGCCTTGGCGTACGTGATCGCCTTGCCGACGCCGTCCTGGAACTCGCCGACGCGGTCCGGCAGACACGCGATGCCGCGCTCCCCCGCGCTCCAATCGCCCGCCGGAAGGTTGTGCAGGGCCTGCCGGAGCCCGTGTGTCTTCAGGCAGTCGGCGATCTGCCCGGCCTCGAAATCATAGGGAAACAGGAACTCAACCCCCTTGAACCCCGCCTCGGCGGCGGCGCCAAAGCGGTCCAGAAACGGCCGCTCCGTGAACAGCATCGAAAGGTTCGCGGCAAACTTCGGCATATCTCGGCTCCCTGAATACGATCCGTGCGTGAGACTGGTCCTCGACCTCCGTGTCCGGCCCGGCGCCGGCAAGGCGCTCGCGGGGGCGGAGGGTTCACCCGCACCCGCCCTTCGGGGTTCAGACCGTCGGTCAGGCCCTCGTTTGGGCCAGCTTGTCCTCGATGACGGTGGCGACGGCCTCCGGCGTGAGTCCGAAGTGGTCCATCAATTCGTCGGGCATGCCCGCCGCGCCGAAGCCGCGAAGCCCGATGATCACACCGTCGGGTCCGACGTACTTTTCCCAGCCGGCGGTGGTCGCGGCCTCGATGGACACCCGCAGGGTATCGGGGGCCAGGATGGATCGGCGGAACGCCTCGTCCTGTTGATCGAAGATCTCCAGGCAGGGCATGGACACCACCCGCGTCGGCACGCCGTTCTCTTCCAGGATCGCGCGCGCGCCGAGCGCGACCGCGACCTCCGATCCGGTGGCCAGGAGGGTGACCCTTGCCGCGCCCGACGACGCGGGCGCGAACTCATAGGCTCCGCGCCGGCAGAGATTGTCCGTGGTGAAGCCCTCGCGCACCGGGGGCACGGCCTCGCGCGTCAGGATCAGGGCGACGGGCCGGTCCTGGGTTTCCAGCGCGAGTTCCCAGCACTCGGCAACCTCGATGGCGTCGGCCGGACGCAGGAAGAGCAGGTTGGGCGTGGCCCGCAGGGTGATGAAGTGTTCGACCGGTTGATGGGTTGGGCCGTCCGGTCCCTGCGTGATCGTGTCGTGCGTCAGGATGTAGAGGACCTTCTGTTCCATCAGGGCCGACAGGCGGATCGCGGGCCGGCAATAGTCCGAGAAGCACAGGAAGGTCGCGCAGAACGGCAGGAACCCCTTGTGAAGGGCGATACCGTTGGTGACGGCCGCCATGGCATGTTCACGAATGCCGAAATGGATGTAGCGACCGGCGAAATTGTCGCGCGAAACGGGTGTGATGCCGTCCGGCCGGCTGAGGTTGCTGGGGGTGAGATCCGCCGATCCGCCGATGAGATTGGGAATCGCGGGGATCAGGGCGCTCATCACCGTCTTGGAGGACTGGCGCGTTGGCTCGGTGGGTCGGGCCTCGCTGAAGCGGCGCTTGCACGCCTTGATCGCGTCGCGCCAGCCCTCCGGCAGGTCATCCGACTGCCAGGCCTGGAACGCGGCGCGCGTCGTGTCGTCCGCCCGCGCCAGGCGTTGCCTCCACCGCGTGTGGTCCGCCCCGCCACGACGGCCGCTCTCGCGCCAGTCGGCCAGGATGTCGACGGGCACCTCGAACGGCGCATCGGGCCACTCGTACGCCAACCGGGCGGCGGCGGCCTCCTCCATGCTCGGTGGCTGTCCGTGGGCGGCGCTGGTCCCGGCCTTGTTGGGCAAGCCCAGGCCAATGGTGGTGCGGCAGGCCACGATGCTGGGACGGTCGGCGCGCTTCGCCGCGTCGATGGCGTCGGATAGGGCCTGGGGGTCATGCCCGTCGACCGCCTGCCAGTGCCATCCGCACGCCTCGAACCGGGCCTGCTGGTTTTCGGAGGTGGCCAGACTGGTCGGGCCGTCGATGGAAATCCCGTTGTCGTCGAACAGAACGATCAGACGATCCAGGCCCAGATGACCCGCCAGCGCGGCGGCTTCGTAGGAGATGCCTTCCATCAGGCAGCCATCGCCGACCAGCGCGTACGTGTGATGATCGACGAGGTCGGCGCCGAAGCGGCTGCGCAACATCCGTTCACTGAGGGCCATGCCCACGGCCATGGCCAGTCCCTGGCCGAGGGGACCCGTGGTCGCCTCGACGCCGATCGCAAGGTCGAGTTCAGGATGGCCGGCGGCCTTGCTGCCCAGCCGGCGGAAGCTCTTGATGTCGTCGAGCGTCATCGCCTCGTAGCCGCACAGATAGCCGAGCGCGTACAGGAGCATCGATCCATGCCCGGCCGACAGCACGAAGCGGTCACGATCGGCCCAGTCGGGATGCACGGGATCGAACTTCAAATGCTGGGTGAACAGGACCGTGGCCACATCCGCCGCGCCGAGAGGCAGGCCGGGATGCCCGGTCTGGATCTTGTTGATGGCATCGACCGACAGGGCGCGGATCGCATTCGCCATGCGGCGCAGGCGCGGGCCGCTCAGGGAACCGAAAGAGGATGGGGTGTCCATTCTAACCTCGTCTTTAGGAACCTAAGGTACGAATTTGTGTGAGCAGTGGGCGTGCCGGGATCACCGCCTCATCGCCGGCCCAGACGGAGACCTCAGCGGAACAGGTTCGGCAGGAACAGCGTGAGCGACGGCATGTACGTGATGATGATCAGGGCGAAGACCAGCGCGGAGAAGAAGGGCAGCAAGCGGCTCAGGAACTGGCCGATGCTGATCTTGGCGATCGAGCAGGTCATGAACATCAGGACGCCGAGCGGGGGCGTCAGCTGCCCCAGCACGAGGTTGAAGATCATGATCAACCCGAAGTGCGTCAGGTCGATTTGCAGCGTCTCAAGCAACGGCATCAGGATCGGGATCAGGATGATGATCACCGAGATCGTTTCCATGAAGGTGCCGATCAACAACAGGAAGACATTGAGGATCAGCAGCACCACGATGGGGTCGGTCGAGATACCGGTGATGAAATGAAGCATCGCTTGCGGGGCCTCGGCGATGCCCATGACCCACGCGAAGGGCGCCGATGTCCCGACGATGAGGAGAATGGCGGACGAATCCCTGACGGTGATCTTGAGAACTTCGGGAATGCGGGTCCACTTCAGCGTTCGGTAAATGAAAAGACCGACGAACATGGCATAGGCAGCGGCGGCGGCGGCGACTTCCGTCGCCGTCAGGACGCCCAGCCGGAACCCGACGAGGATAAGAACAGGCATCGCCAGCGCCCATGTGGACCGCCGGAACGCCTCCGTCAGGCGCTGCCGGGAAAAGGCCTCGTCCTTGGGATACCTGTGGCGCCAGGCCACAATGCTGACGGTCAGCATCAGGATCATGGTGATGACGATGGCCGGCACGATGCCGCCCAGGAACAGGTCGGCGATGGAGATGTTGGCCTGCCAGCCGTACACGACCATCAGGATCGACGGCGGCACGATCGGCGCCAGGGTGGCGGTCGAGGCGGTGAGCACGACACAAAACGGCTTGTCGTACCCGTTGCGGACCATCTGCGGCACGAAAACGCGCGTGGTCGCCGCGCAGTCGGCCAGCGATGACCCGGAAATGCCCCCCATGAGAAAGCTGGCGATGACATTGACCTGCGCGAGGCCGCCCCGAATGTGCCCGACCAGGGCGCGTGTCAGGGTGAAGAGCCGCTCGCTGATGCCGGACTCGTTCATCAGGGCGCCGGCCATCACGAACAGGGGAATGGCCAGCAGCGGGAACGACTGCACACCGGCCGTGATGCGCTGCGTGGCGATGGACAGCGGAATGTCCTGCGTGACGAAGAAGAAGATCGATGCGCCGGCCAACGCATAGGCGATGGGCACACCAATGACCAGAAGCGCCGCGAGGACGGCGATGATCTGGAGTGTCAGAGCGAAGTCCATGACTAACTCTGCTCCGCCAGGTCGCCCATCTCGGTGACCGACATCAGGGTCCGGCGGAAGCCTTCGGTGATCACCAGTCGGAGAACGTGAAGGACGGCCAGGCATGATGCGACCGGCAGGGCGAGCGCCGCCCAGGCCATCGACAGGCGCAGCATGGGGAACAGGTCGCCCCGGACAGCGATCGCGTAGGTGAACCCGTAGTAGATCAGCATCGCCAGGAGAACGAGGAGGATACCGACCGCAACGGCGCCCGCGACCGCCTGCAGGGGCTGAGGCAGCAGGTGGATGAAGGCGTCCACGCGCAGAAGGGCGTGATCACGAAGACACGCACTGGCACCGAGAAAGATAACCCAGGAAAAGGTGATGGTCACGAGTTCCTCGGTCCAGGTGAACGGCGATTGCAGAACGTAACGAAAGAAAACAGAAGAAACAAGGGTCAGAAAAACAAAAAGAAACAAAACGGAACTCAGGGCCTGTTCTATAGAAACAACCGCGTCGTCGATAACAATAACCATTCTTCGCATGACACGTCACCCCCCGAACAAGAGCGGGTCCGGAGGCCGGCGGCAACGTTCGAAGCGCCGGCCTCCGTCATGATTGAAGTGGATGCTTCGGTTGGTCCAGCCTCACATGGCTTGGTTCAGCCGTTCGATCTCGTCGCGGATGCGCTGGATGTTCTCGGCGCCCCACCGGTCCCGAAGGTTGTCCATCACAATCGCCGTCTTCTTCCGGAACGCGGCGCGGTCGGGGGAGTCGATGACCGTGATGCCGCCGCTGTCGCGCATCTGCTCAAGCATCGACTGTTCCCGCGCCTGCTGAAGCAAGGTGTTCCGCGCCGAAGCCGCATGAGCCTCTTCCATCAGGATGGTCTGGTGGCGCGGCTCCAGGGACTCGAACTTTTTCTTGTTAATCAGGATGGTGTTGTTCTGGAGCATATGGCGGGTCAGCACGAGGTTACCCTGAACCTCGTAGAATCGGCGCGTGAAGATCGTCGGGATCGGGTTTTCCTGGCCGTCAACGGTCTTCTGCTGGAGCGCCGTGTAGACGTCGCTGAAGGGAACCGGCGTCGGCGCCGCGCCCATGGCATTCACCATCTCGACCCAGACCGGGGACTCGGGAACGCGGATCTTGAGGCCGACCATATCCTCGGGCTGTTCGACGGCCACCGACAGCGTGGTCAGGTTGCGCCAGCCCCAATACCAGGTCTTGGTCAGCGGAATGAGATTGTGCTGATCGGCGAGTTCATCCCAGATCGGCTGCATCGCCTTGCCTTCGATGACGGCGCGCGCCTGATGCCAGTCATCCCACAGGAACGGTGTGCTGGGTATTTCCAGGGACGGCAGAACGACGCTGGCAGCCGGCAGTGACGGGGCGGTGATGTCGACGGCGCCAAGCTTGGCTTGTTGGACGAGTTCCGTTTCCTTGCCCAATTGTTCTCCCGGATAGACGTTGATGACAACCTCTCCATCCGTTCTGTCCTTTACGCGCTCGGCAAACTCCTCGAACAGATCGGCGGCGATCTCGCCGGATCCATTCACGTGGCCGAAGCGCAGCGTGGTTTCTCCGAACGCGGGGCCATAGGCAGTCAACGTCAAGGCCGCTGCGACCAATGCAGTCGGCGCAAAAGCACCAAGTGTCATCAACCGTCCTCCCAAAGAGCCGACATCGCGGGCCGGCTATACAGCAGATGCGCCCCACGACGGCGCTTCGAGCATCGACGCCCTCCGTGGCGATCTGAATGTAAGGTACGATAACAGAATTGCTAAGGTTTTGCAACTGCTTCCCGACCCGCCGTCAAGAAGTGGGCCGGGCATCACCATTTATCAGTGCGCGATATGGTAAAATCCTCAAATGAATGCATACCTTCGGGGCAAGTAATATCCAGAAAACCATAGCTTGGAGCAGGTATAATGAGTGCTTTCTAAAATCTATGATCAATCAGAAGATGACCCGATCTCGCGAGCCATCATGCCGACTCACTGTTGTTGTGTAACAGCGGTCCTCAATCATGACCATGGGATGCCCCGATTGACCGGCGGGACAGTGCCGGTTGTCCCCCTCATGTCGTTTGGGCGCCCCCTGGTGGCACCGGGTGGCGTCCGTCTCGGGCCCTGTCGTGGTGGGACCCAGGACGGCTGGTCTCGCCCCTCATCCACCGCCGATCGTGGTTGCTCCTCCACGCTCCCGACTCGAGACCCGTGGCGGGCCTTGAGGAGGCGCAACGGCCCGGTTCTCGGGCCCGATGATCAGACATTCGGTTGAACGGTGGTGTGTTGGGCGTATGTTAGCGACGGATGGCCTCGCGCTCCGAAGCCTTCCACGGTGTCGGATCACGGTCTTGGATATGGCGTCATGAAAAGCGGGAGAAAATTTCGGTGCGCTCTCTGAAATTGACGAGGCCCAACACCCTGGTTCACGCGGTGACGGAACGGCTTCGCGTGGCCATCGTCAATGCTGAACTGAAGCTTGGGGAAGCCCTGTCGGAGGAGAAACTGGCCGCATCCTTCGAGGTCAGTCGCACGCCGGTGCGCGAAGCCCTCAGTCTGCTTCAGTTGCAGGGTCTTATTGAAATCGCGCCGCAGCGTGGCAGCTTCGTGTTCCGGCCGACGCCCGATGACATTGAACGTCTGTGTGATTTCCGGATCGCCATGGAACTCGCCGCGGCGCCACTGTGCGCGCGCCGCGCCCATGTCTCGACCGCGGCGGACCTGACCCTCTGCCTGGAGAAAATGGAAGCCGCGTTCGCCGAGCGCGACGGCCTCGCCTACGTCACGCTGGACAACGATCTACACCAGGTCTTCTTCGATCATTGCGGGAACAAGTATTTCCAGGACGCCTATAGCCTGATGTCCGGACGAGTCGCCGCGCTTCGTAACAATCTTTCAAAGAACCATCCGGCCGATCAGACACTTTCGTTGGGAGAGCACCGGGATATCGTCCACTGCTTTTCAGAGCGTCACATGGACCGACTGGGAGACATCCTGAAGGTCCACATCGGACGCACACGCCAGAATTTTCTCAATGCGCTGGATTGCGGAGCGTTCGACGCGCCCCAGTCATGACCCCATTGTAAACAGGGGAATCGCATTTGAGAAATCGGGGTAGCGGTCGAGCGTGAAATAGATTCTGTAGGGGACTCCCTTGCATCAGGCGGGAGGCACCATGTCGTGGTTCCTTGAAGCGTTTGGCGACGTCCCTGATCTGGCCCCGGTTTCCGTGGACACCCATTTGTCCGAGGGAGACCACCAGAGATGACAGCCGCCATGAAAAACATGGATATTTCTGATGGGCACCTCGAATAACCGGCTGTTTGGCCGGGTTGGCGACCTCGGCGGAAGCCTGAACACCGTGAGGAGCGAATTTCACGCCTTCGTGAGCGCCATGTTCTTTAACCGTTTCTCATTTTGCCCTCCGTTCGGACACACGTCTCCCCTGGCCAGCGATCAGGCAGGGGCAGGGGCGCCGGGCATGCCGGTCAGCTGAGCTGCCCGCTTCATGTTGTAGACGAGGTTCTTCAACCCGATCCGGGCCTTGGCCCGGGCCAGACCGATGCTGCGCACCAGGGTGCCACCCATGTCGTTGGTCTGCGCGCCGAAGACGTGTTCGACCCGGGCGCGGACCTTTGAGCGGGTCCGGTTGCCCGTCTTCTCATGCTCGCCCAGGGGCCGGTTGCGATGAGCCTTGCGGTGGATGCGGCTCCTCAGGCCCCGGTCCGCCAGCTTTTCTTCCGTCTCCGCCGAACGGCAGGCGCTGTCGGCCCAGACATCCGAGGCGATGTTGGTGGCGTCAAGCACCGCCTCCATCACCTGGCTGTCGTGCACGGCCGCGTCCGTGACCTCGTAGCGCCGGATCAGCTTGTGCCGGCGATCCACGCAGACATGGTTCTTGTAGCCGAAATGGCTCCTGCCGTGCTTCTTGGTCCAGCGGGCGTCGATATCTTTCTGCCGCCGCTTGGCCGGCTTGTCGTCCCAGCCCTTCGGCGTCCCGCCGGCCTTGAGGGCGGCGTTCTCCTCGCGGCTGTTGCGCTGCTTCGGCACCGGCACGATGGAGGCATCGATCATCTGGCCGCCCATCGCCAGAAAGCCCTGGTCGCGCGGATAGCCGTCGAACCGCGCGAACAGATCCTCGACCGCCCCGGCCCGGACAAGCTGCTCCCGGTACAGCCACACCGTGGTCGCGTCGGGCACCCGGTCCTCCAGGCCCAGGCCCAGGAAGCGCATGAACGACAGCCGGTCGCGCACCTGGTATTCCACCTGCTCGTCGGACAGGTTGTAGAGCGCGCAAAGCACGATCATTTTGAACATGACGATCGCGTCCCAGGGCGTGCGCCCGCCCTTCGTGCGCCGCTCAGCCGAGGACCCGCGCCAGATGGCCTCCAGCCGGGGCCGAAAGTCCTCCCACGGAACCACCTCCGCCAGCTTCACCAGCGGGTCGGCCTTCGCATCCAGGCCGGCGTACCGGTTCGTGACGTCAAAGAACCCCATCTGACCCATCGGATCGCCCCTTGTGGCCTAAACCTATCCGGATTCTATCAAAACGGGATTCGACCCCAAGCGTTTTTCGAGGTGCCCTCTATACGCCTCGAGACTCAGTGATACCATCTTGTGTTCCTCCTTATTCGACTACGACGCTTCCGTCTTCGTTCTTCCTCAGAGTGATCATGACTCTTTGTCCCGCTGTCAAAATACCTGAAATCATATCTTCCGGCAGATACAAAAAATTGTAACAACACCCCTCTTCTTTTACCATGAAGTAGTCCTGAGGCCGTAACGCCTCGAACAAGTTTTTGAAAAATAGATTAAAATTTTTACCACATCGTTTATTTAGGAACTCAATTCTATTTGCTCTGCCTCTAAAAAAATGCGGAGAAAACCTCCCAACCTCACAATGTTGAACATCCATACAAATGACGCTTATATTCACACTCAAAATAACTCCTAAATCAAAATAAAACGAAACAATCCATGACAATTCTCTTTCATTCGATTTCGTAGCATATGAAGTAATAATTCCGTAACCTGGAATAGGAATATCTAAAATATGCTCAAGTTGTGTACTAATATTTTTGTGAAAACGCACCCATACATGCCGATCGCCAAGCATAAGTTGCCTTTTCATATTATGTATATCGTCGGTAGATGCATTATTGAAATAAAATACCAGATTTTCTTCTTGAAAAATACTCTGTATTTCTGATTCAAGTTCGGATGCCGATGCAATTGTTATGTTTACCAAAACAACAAAAACGATAAATAAGTAATTGAGAAAACGATTCATGGCCATTACAACTCCGAGTCATGGAAATCCAGTCATACTTCGCACCACATAATATTTGGGACAAACACTCAGAGGTGGTTCGTCTCGGATCTACGTATGCACTTTTCCCGGGGGATGCACCTCCTCGATTTCCACGACTTTCCCAGGGTTCAGCGTGCCGTCACCAGCGCCGCCAGAAACAGTTTCGATCTCTTCGTCGCCGATCCTTCCACGTTCGGGTCTGGGCTTGCTCCGTAGTCCATTCCGTCACCGCACGGGACCCCCGCGTCGGCATGGTCGTGTTCCTCGCCTCGTTCCCCCGGCAAGGGGGCGCCGGAAGAAGTGACCCCCGAAACGGTGCGTTTCCATGCATGCTGTTGCCCCTCACTAACCCTCCCCACGTATGGGACTACCAGATTCACACATCTTTATGTCAATGCTAATTTGGGTCATCGAAGTAGAGGGCTGTGTAACCTGAGGTCTGGAAATTTTGTTCGTGGGGGCGCACCTGCGTGCCCATCCGTGGGGCGCGCCCCACGGATGGGCTACCCTCCATTCCGGCTTTCTCAATCGCCAAAAAGAGGAACCGGATGCAGGACACCCAGGGTAAGGTTATCGCCGCGCTGATGGAACAGCTCATCCAGACCGGGCCGGAGGGCATGGCCGAGGCGTTCACCGCGCTCTTCAATCTCGCCATGCGGATGGAGCGCGACCGGCACCTCGGCGCCGGCCGTTACGAGCGCAGCAACGCGCGCCAGGGCTACGCCAACGGCTACAAGCCGAAGAAAGTGGACACGCCCGCCGGCACCGTCACCGTGCAGGTGCCCAAGAGCCGGGGCTGCGACGAGCCGTTCTTCCCGCGGTCCCTGGAGCGGGGGCGACGCTCCTCGCGGGCCATCATGCTGGCGATCGCCGAGATGTACGTCCAAGGCGTCTCCACCCGCGATGCCGCCAAGGTGATGAAGGAATTCGGGCTGGAAAGCCTGTCTTCAACGCAGGTCAGCCGCGCCGCGCCGTGGTCTTCATACCCATCACATGCGAACCAGAGCCGGGCTCGGTCACGCAGATCGAACAGACGTCGTCGCCGCGGGCAAACCGCGGCAGCCAGTGCTGTTTCTGTCCCTCACTTCCATAGAACTGGAGCATGGCGGTGCCCAGAATGGCGGACTGAAGCGCCCCGCCAATCGCGCCGCTGGCATGGGCCGCTTCTTCGATCATCAAGAGTCTGGCCAGATGACCAGCGCCACGGCCTCCGTATTGCTGCGGGATGGCGACGCCATACCACCCCGCACGTGCCATGTGACGATAGATGTCATCCGGGATCGTCTCAGAATCCTCAATTTCGTCCCGCCGGGGTATGATATGCTCGGCCATGACGGAGCGGACCTCTTCAACAAGGTCTTGGTGTACCTGCGTCAGTAGCTCTTTCATGAGGTCTTGTTCCTTCTGTGGAGAGGAAGACGCCAGCGACCCGAACGCGTCGGCCTGTTGACTCTTGATGCACGCATAATGAGCGCCAAGCCAGCCAGCACCAGAATCGCCCCGGCAAGATCCGAAAGATGGATGTCGCTGCCGATCAGCAACCATGACAAGGCAATGCCGAAGATGGGATTGAGGAGGTGGAAGCTGGCCGCCTGCCCCGCCTCAATCCGGCGTAGCAAGGCAAGCCAGATGAGGAAGTCGAGAATCGAAACACCCAGAACTAGGTGAAGAAAACTGATTACGAAAGGGACACTTTCAAAGGCCGAGACGAGGCCGACGAAATCTTGCACGAACGGCGCGAGCATGAGCCCAGCAATGACGTTCTGCACACCATTGAGCGTAACCGCATCGTGATGGGTGGCCGAGCGCCGATACCACAACGTCCCGAACGAGAACGCCAGCGTCGCCACGAGAACGAAGAACATGCCTACATGATCCTCGCCCCCCAGCATCCGCGCGGACAGCACGACGTAGACGCCAAGAAATCCAACGCCCATGCCGATGAAATGCAGGACCGTATGTGGCGCGCCGAGTAGCATCGCCAGCGCCGAGGTGATGAAGGGCGCCAGCGAGACGATCAGAATCGTCGCTTCGGGCGAGATGGTTCGCAGTCCCCAGAACGACAAACCAAGATAGAGAGCGTTGTTCAGGAGGCCGAGAACGAGTCCATCCCGCCATAGCCTTGGGGTTGTGAAAGGCCGAGTCCCGCCACGCACCCAAGACGCGAACACCATCGTGATGCCCGCTATCAGGAATCGCGCGCTGAGCAGGGTCATCGGGTCGGTGTACTGCAATGCCACCTTTCCGACGACGAAGGCTGACGCCCAGAGGAGGCTGAACACCAGTCCCACGAGAACGACGCCTACGGTGAGCGTGTGTGAGTTCGACAACCTATCCTCCTCTCATCGAGCGCGGCTAGGTTGAAATGAGGACAAAAATTTATAAAATGAATATGTTTGCTGTCGGAATGAAAGATTTTGATTATGGAAGGAAGCGACCGTCGCCTCTCCATTGAACAGTGCCGGGTCTTCGTCGCGGTCTGCGACGCACAGAGCTTCAGCCTCGCCGCCGAGACCCTTCTGCGCACCCAGAGTGCCGTGACGCATCAAATCCGGGCGCTCGAGGAAATTCTCGGGGAAAGCCTGTTCCTGCGAAGCCGAGGGCACTTTCGTGGCCTTACCGACGCCGGTAAGGACGTCGAGCCCTATGCGCGCCGTATTCTCGCCCTGGCGAGCGAGCTGTGCGCGGTGAGCGCCAGCCCGTCGTGTTCAGGAACGGTCCGCTTGGGGGTGATGGATGACTTCAGTCTAAGCGGGCTCACCCAGGTCGTCGCACGCTTTGAGAAGAGCCATCCTGGCGCTCGCGTTACGACGACCTCGGATACCTCGTCCCGACTGGAAAATCGCCTGCGCCAGGGTGAACTGGACCTCGTCCTCACCAAGTCCGTGGTTGAACCGAACCAGGCCCCTCCACCCGAGGCGCTCGCGGTCGAGCGCTTGGCCTGGATCGCCCGGCCGGGCTTCGACTGGACGCAAACGGAACTGCCTCTGGTCGCCTTCCATGAGGGCTGCGTTTATCGCCGACTGATGCTGTCCCGTCTGCAGCAGACAGGAACGCCGTGGCGTATCGCCTATACAGGGCAGAGCTATGCCAACGTGCGTGAGGCGATTTCGGCCGGTTTGGGGCTTTCTGTCCTGCCCATCGATCAAATGTCCGAGGAGCACCGCATCTGTAACGGCGACGTGACGACCTTTGACCTGCCCCCCCTCGGCTTCAGTGTCCTC
>NZ_JACIGK010000024.1 GCF_014197915.1 Roseospira visakhapatnamensis | reverse complement strand
CCTGAAAGAAGCGCTCGACAAAGTTATGCCAACAGAGTGCAGCAGCTATATGCGGCATTCCGGCTATGGCCCAACTTGATCTCGGATTACTCTAGCGCTTGCCCAGCAGGCGGTCGACCTCCGCCTGCGAGAGGCCGCTGTGTGGGGCCCCGCCCTCGTCGGCCGGCGGCACCATCGGCATGGCGGCCAGATGCACGCTGCCGGGCGGTAGCGTGGTCAGGCGGCTCAACAACGCCTTGACCTTGCGGATGCGCTGGCCGGTGAGGTCCTGGAAGGCGCAGGACTCCATGATCGCCTCGATGCGCAGGCGCGACTGCCGGTCGGGCGCGTGGGAGATCAGCAGTTCGGTCAGGCCGAGAATGCGGTTGACCGCCCGTTCCTGCTCCTGGACGGCCGACTCGAGCTGCGTGACCGCCGCGCGCAGGGCGGCATCCACCCTCCGGGGATCATTCGGAAGGGGCCGCGCGGGACCTCCCGCGCCGGTCGACAGGCGACTCTGACGGGCCTCGACCGGTCCTCTGTTCGCCCCGGATCCCACCGCCATGATGCGCCCCCACTTCGAGTCCGGTTCCGCGCGCAAATAGCGCGACACTCCACGTAAGAGCCAAAAAGAGGCGTCGTCAAGGCGCGGTGCTTGGCGGGTCGACGTCTCGTCGCCTTGAAACGGGAACGGCCGGGCTGGAATGCGCGCCCGAAGAATAAAGGCCGAGGATCGACCTGGTGTAAACGCGCCAAACGATTGCGATTAATCAACCGCACCTTTCGGTGCCGATTTTCCACTCGCTTTTTTCTCTTAGATCGGCGGGACACAACGTCCTGTCGGTCTTGGCGCGCGGCCGTCCCGGGCCGGGGGCGCGGCCCGTCGGGGGATGGCCGCTATCCACCCAGCTCCTCGCGCAGGATTTCCAGCTCCAGGTACTCGGTCTCGGCGGCGTCCAGCTCGGCGCGGGCGGCGGCCAGGCGGTCGGCGCGAGCCTGGAAGCCGGCCGGGTCGCGGGTGAACAGCGCGGGGTCGGACAACGCCGCCTCCAGGCGAGTCGCCTCCGTCTGCAGCGCGTCGATGCGCCCCGGCAACTGCTCCAGCGCGCGCTGTTGTTTGTAGGACAGCTTGGCGGGCCTGCCACGGGGCCTGTCGACCGGCGACGGCGGTGCCTTGACCCTGGGCATGGGGGTCTTGGCCGCCGGGGCCTCGGCGCCGGTCTTCGCCAAGGCCGGAAACAGCGTCGCCATGGACCCCCCCGCCTGGGCCAGGGCATCGGAGAAGCCGCCGGCATAGTCCACCGCCCGCCCGTCGCCGGGCAGCACGATGGTTGCCGTCACCACCCGGTCCAGGAAGTCCCGGTCGTGACTGACCAGCAGCAGGGTTCCGTCATAGTCGGCCAGCATCTCTTCCAGGAGGTCCAGGGTCTCCATGTCCAGGTCGTTGGTGGGCTCGTCCAGGATCAGCAGGTTGGTGGGCCGGGCCAGGACCTTGGCCAGCAGCAGGCGGTTGCGCTCGCCGCCCGAGAGGCTGGAAAGGGGGCTGCGCGCCTGTCGGTCCTCGAACAGGAAGTCCCGCAGATAGCCCACCACATGGCGCGGCCGGCCGCGCACGTCGATGTGATCGCCGCCGCTGTCGGCCAGCAGGTCCCAGACCGTCTTGTCACCCTCCAGCAGCGAGCGGTGCTGGTCGAGTGTGGTCGGCGTCAGGTTGGTGCCCAGCCGGAGCCGGCCCTGGTCCGGGGTGAGCTGTCCGGTCAGCATCTTGAGCAGGGTGGACTTGCCCGCGCCATTGGGACCGACGATGCCCACCCGGTCGCCGCGCAGGATGCGGGTGGAAAACGGCGTGATGACCGGCCGGCCGTCGTAGCTCTTGGCGATGCCCTCGGCCTCGATCACCAGCTTGCCGGAGGTCGTGCCGGTGTCCGCCTCCAGATTGACGCCCCCGGCCCGCTGGATGCGCTGGGCACGGTCGGCGCGCATCGCATGCAGGCGCCGCAGCCGGCCCTGGTTGCGCTTGCGCCGGGCCGAGATGCCCTGGCGCGACCAGGTGGTTTCCTGGGCGATCCGCTTGTCCTGCTTGGCCCATTCCACCTCCTCCTGGGCGATCACCGCGTCGGACCAGGCGTCGAAGGCCGCGAAGCCGTCGTCCTGGCGGCGCAGCCGGCCCCGGTCCAGCCACAGGGTGGCGCGGGTGACCCGGCGCAGCACGGCGCGGTCATGGCTGATCAGGATGACGGCGCCCCGGAAGGCCGCCAGTGCCTCTTCCAGCCAGAGGATGGTGGGCAGATCCAGATGGTTGGTGGGCTCATCCAGCAGCAGCACGTCGGGCTCGCCCACCAGCGCCTGGGCCAGCGCCACCCGGCGCGCCTCGCCTCCGGATAGCGTGGCCGGGTCCCGGTCGGCCGGGACGTCCAGGGCGTCCAGCAGGATGTCCGCGCGATGGGTCTCGCCCGCGTGGGCCGGGGTCAGGCCGGCGGCCACGGCCTCCCGGGCGGTGGCATGCGCCGACAGGTCGGGTTCCTGGAGCAGGGTGGCCACGGTCACGCCGGGTTGCACCGCGCGCTCGCCGCCGTCGGGCGCGACCGTGCCGGCGATCACCTTCAGCAGGGTGGACTTGCCGCAGCCGTTGCGGCCCACCAGGCACAGGCGGTCCCCTCGGGACACGGTCAGGGTGACGGCCGCGAACAGCGGCCGGCCGCCGAAGCCGAGGGTGATGTCCTTGAGGGTCAACAGCGGCGGCGGCGGAGCCATGGGCGGCCTGTTCTGGCGGACTCAGGGGCGGGTGGCGTCCGGTCGCTGTAGTCGTCCCCGGCGGGTCGGGTCAAGGGGTGTGCGCCGGTCCGGGAGTCGTTGACCCGCCGGGGGATTTTCCGGACAATCGACATAAAGGCGAATGAAGGCAATATAAACACTATAAAGTAGTAGTTTTATCGTCCGGGTGCTGCTCCCATCCGGGGCTCGATCCCGGGCGCAGGCAGGACGTGACGGCCATGGCGAGCTTGGACTGGGCGCGGCTACGGGTTCTGGTGGTTGATGACAACGCCTACTTCCGCAAGGTGGTGCGCACGGTGCTGACGGCCGTCGGCGTGACGCGCGTGGCCGAGGCCGCCGACGCCGACGAGGCCATGCGCCTGCTGCGCGCCGGATCCCGGGACCTGATCCTGGTGGACTATGTGATGTCCCCCGTGGATGGCCTGACCTTCACGCGCCGCGTGCGGGACCCGGCCACCAGTCCGGCGCCCCGCGTGCCCATCGTGCTGGTGTCCGGCCATATCAGCCCGCCGGAGGTTCAGGAGGCCCTGAACGTCGGCGTCGATGCCGTCGTCGGCAAGCCCATCAGCGCCCGGGTGCTGCTGCGCGAGATCAAGCGCACGCTGACCGACTCCGGGGACCCGGACGGGGAGGGCGCCGGGGGCGGTGGGTCATGACCCCCGGCGCGCCGGGGGTGAGGTCTCGGCGGGTGGTGACGCCCGTGGTCAACGGCGGTCGGGCAGGGTGAGGGGCCCGCCCGCGCCGGGCAGCGTGGCCGGCGGGGTGAGTACCCAGCCGCCGCTGGCCAGCGCCCGCACGAACCAGCCGCGCCGGGCCGCCTCGGCCGCCAGATCCGCCGGTGGCGGGGCCAGGAAGCCGTCGGGATGGGTGGCGTAGTCGCCGCCCTCGGCCCACACCCGGATCTCGGCCAGCAGCGCCGCGTCACCGAGGGCGCGCACGAGTCGGGCGCGCCACAGGTCGGCCAGCCGCTGCATGCCGTCGGCGCCCAGGCGACGGGTCAGGCCGGCGGCCTCCAGGGCCTCGCGCAGTTGGGGCCAGGTCTCGGCCCGGGCCATCAGGTCCATGGCGTCCCGCACGGCCTCCAGGCTGGCGCGCGGCGACGGATCGGGGACGGTGTCACTCATGCGCGCCACGGTAGCGTCGTCGGCCGCCGTTGGCCAGCGTCCGACCGGATCATGACGCCGGGATGCCGCCGACCGGAATGCGATCTAACCGAGTTGGCGCGGCGCATCGTTCCGCATGCGGGGGCCGGATGTGTGACTTATTTGCTCGCGCGCCAATATTCTGTATGATACTGTTCAATACCTTTTGTGTGGTATTGACGAATATCATCGATGCGACCGATAGTGCGTGACACGACAAGGCCATGAGTCGGATACGCGGCTCAGGCGAATCACAATTATCCTGGGTGACGATTCTTCCCTTTTTAGATGTCGCATCCGGATCGACGTCAGGGCGTGGCCGCACCCAATCCCGACCCGCCGGGTTGGTCCGCGACTCCCGGCGACCCGGCACCCAGGACCAGTGTTGCGATATCGCCACATATCCCGAGAAGGCGGATCACTTGCAGTCGCGATGTGTTGACGGGATGGGGTCGGGCATGGCCCACTGCGTGAGGCAACCGGGAAAAAGTTAGGGAAAAGCAACTGTTCGAATTGTTATCGGGTCCCTTGTGAACCCTTATCGGTTCGACTAGGCAGTGCGTTCGACTAACAGGCCTGAGTTCACACGTTTGGCTTGAGAGGAATGGTCATGAAGAAGGTCCTTTTCGGCAGCACGGCCCTGATGGCGGCGGCTGCCTATACGTCGGTCGCGATGGCCGACCCCATCACCTTGAGTGTGGGGGGCAAGCAGGAGTTCTACTTCGGCGTCGCCGACGTTGAGAATGGTGACGGTACCGTCTACCGGTCGATCAACCCGGCCGCCGTCGCGGCCGGCGCCAACCACGGCACCGAGTCCAACGAGGCGTATGGCGGCACCGGCGCCTCCACCGACACCGAACTGTACTTCAGCGGTCAGACCACCCTGGACAACGGCCTGACCGTGATGGCCATGATCCAGATCGAGGCCGACGAGGACGGCACCACCAACGCCGACGAGACCTACATGGTCCTGTCGGGCGGCTTCGGCTCCCTGCAGCTGGGTGTCCGCCAGGGTGCCCACGCCAACATGGCCAACACCGGCTTCGAGCAGGGTGGCGTGGACTGGGACGAGGTGCTGTACAGCGACGACTGGTCGCCGCGGCCGGACAACCTGGGTCCGATCTTCGCCGGCACCATCTTTTCGGGCCTGGACATGGGCCAGAGCCGTCTGGACTTCGTGACGCCGGACCTGACCTACTACTCCAGCGATGACGCCAGCGTCGCCTACATCTCGCCGGAGTTCTTCGGCTTCAGCGTCGGCGCCACCTATACCCCGGACGTGGCCGGCACCGGTCTGACCGACTACGGCGACACCAGCGGCCGCAAGGACCAGTTCGACGCGGCCGTCGCGTTCAGCAACGAGTTCTACGGTGTCGGCGTGGACGCCGATTTCGGGTACCTGTACGGCTTCGGCACCTCAAGCGCGGCGTCCTACGAGATGTTCCGCGTCGGTGGCGCCCTGTCCTACGCCGGTTTCAGCATCGGCGGCGCCTGGGCCGATCACGAGTATGACGGCGACAACACGCACGCCCGCGACGGCATGTCCTGGCAGGCCGGCGCCGGCTACGAGAACGGCCCCTACGGCATCGACTTCAACTACTTCCACGGCGAGACCGAGGGCTCGTTCCTGGTCGCCGGCGATACCCTCGCGGGTGCCGCCCACGTCGCCGACATGACCAACGCCGGCATCGGTGACGAAGACACCACCGATTACTACAAGCTGACCGGCCGTTACGACCTGGGCCCGGGCATCATGCTCAACGCCTCGGTCTACCATGTGAACTACGACAACGACATGGGCATGGACCGGCAGATCACCGGTGGCCTGATGGGCGTCGGCCTGTCCTTCTAAGGACACGTCCGTCACTCATCACCGGGGGGCCATACGCTGCTGGCCCACCACGGGGTGCCGCGAGGAGGGAGAGGGACATCCTCTGCCTCCCGCGCGCCGGCTGGTCGCGGTTCTCCTCCCGCGTCCGGCCGACCCCCCGCCCTCGGGGGCTGTCCCCCACGCAGGCCGTCCCCCACGCAGGCCGTCCCCCACGCAGGCCGTCCCATGGGGCGGCATTCGCCAGGGCGCCTGGCGAGGGTGTTGCGCCAACGCCACGCTCGGGGCCTTTGCGTGTCCCAGGCGCTCCAGTGCGTTGACGGGTCGCCCGTTCGCGTGGCTTTATGCCTGAGCGAACCCGGCGGAATCGATGGGAGACGCCAGTTTTCGGATGATCCCCGGTTCGGCCCAACAGCAGCGTTGACCAACAGATCTGGTCCCACAGATTGGTTTGAGAGGAGAAGTCATGAAAAAGGTCCTTTTCGGCACCACGGCCCTGATGGCGGCGGCTGCCTACACCTCAGTCGCGATGGCCGACCCCATCACCCTGAGCATTGGTGGCAAGCAGGAATTCTACTTCGGGATCGCCGACGTTGAGAATGGTGACGGCACCGTCTACCGTTCGATCAACCCGGCCGCCGTCGCCGCCGGCGCCACCCACGGCACCGAGTCCAACGAAGCCTATGGCGGCACCGGCGCCTCCACCGACACCGAGCTGTACTTCAGCGGCCAGACCACCCTGGACAACGGCCTGACCGTGATGGCCATGATCCAGATCGAGGCTGACGAGAACGGCGCCACCAACGCCGACGAGACCTACATGACCCTGTCGGGCGGCTTCGGCTCCCTGCAGCTGGGTCTGCGTCAGGGCGCCCACGCCAACATGGCCAACAGCGGCTTTGACCAGGGTGGCGTGGACTGGGACGAGGCGCTGTACAGCGGCAACTGGTCTCCGCAGCCGGACAGCCTGGGTCCGATCTTCGCCGGCACCATCTTCTCGGGCCTGGACATGGGCCAGAGCCGTCTGGACTTCGTGACGCCGAACCTGACCTACTACTCCAGCGATGACGTCAGCGTTGCTTACATCTCGCCGGAGTTCTTCGGCTTCAGCGTCGGCGCCACCTATACCCCGGACGTGGCCGGCACCGGTCTGACCGACTACAGCAACACCGGCAACCGCAAGGACCAGTTCGACGCGGCCGTCGCGTTCAGCAACGAGTTCTACGGTGTCGGCATCGATGCCGACTTCGGGTACCTGTACGGCTTCGGCACCTCAAGCGCCCCGTCCTACGAGATGTTCCGCGTCGGCGGTGCCCTGTCCTACGCCGGTTTCAGCATCGGCGGCGCCTGGGCCGATCACGAGTATGACGGCGACAACACCAACGCCCGCGACGGCATGTCCTGGCAGGCTGGCGCCGGCTACGAGAACGGCCCCTACGGCATCGACTTCAACTACTACCACGGCGAGACCGAGGGCTCGTTCCTGGTCGCCGGCGATACCCTCGCGGGTGCCGCCCACGTCGCCGACATGACCAATGCCGGCATCGGCGACGAAGACACCACCGATTACTACAAGCTGACCGGCCGTTACGACCTGGGCCCGGGCATCATGCTCAACGCCTCGGTCTACCATGTGAACTACGACAACGACATGGGCATGGACCGGCAGATCACCGGCGGCCTGATGGGCGTCGGCCTGCGGTTCTAAAAGGCTCCGGCCGAAAAGGACCTGTCCGTCCCTCGCGGATGGACTCGAGAGGGAGGAGGCTTCGGCCTCCTCCCTTTTCGGTTTGGCGGTCGCCGTGACCGCCGCCGGATGGCTCCGGCGATGGCGCATGCGGCCCGCGCGCCGGACCGGGACGCCTGTCGCCGGGGGGATCGCCGATGGCCTCACGACCACGGCGCGGCCCCGGGGTGCGCCGACGACGCCGCCCATAGACCTGTATATTTTCCCAGGAAAACACTCTATCTTATGCCTTAGGAAAGGCCGTGGTATAGCCTATTCGCATAGGAAAATACCAATTGGCGTCCGGGAACCACAGTCCAGCCGATGGCGAGTCGTCGTGGCCGGATCGGGTGCCGGACCAGGAGCGGAGGCCATGGGATCCTCGGGACGCGACGACCAGACGGAGGAGGTGAACGCCGGTTACCTGCTGGCCCTGGCCCGCAAGAAAACGGTGGCGTCGCGCACGGCCCTCGCGCAGATCATCGCCAGCATGTTCGAACGCGACGCGGACAGCCTGAACGACCGCGAGTTCGCCCTGATGTCCGACATCCTGCGCCGCGTGTTGAAGGAGATCGAGGTGTCCGTGCGCCGGCGCATCGCCGCCGAATTCGCCAGCCGTCCCGATGTGCCGCGCGACCTGCTGACCTTCCTGGCCAACGACGAGATTGATGTCGCCTACCCGGTGCTCAGCCAGAGCCGGGTGCTGCGCGACGCCGACCTGATCGAGGTGATCCACAACCGTACCCTTGAACACCAGTTGGCGGTGGCGGTGCGGTGCGACGTCAGCGAGGCGGTCTCCAGCGAACTCGTCAACACCGGCAATGAAGCGGTCATCACCGAACTGCTGAAGAACCCCGACGCCCGCCTGTCCCGGACCACCCTGGGCTATCTGGTCGAGCAGTCCCGGCGCGTGGATGCCTATCGCGAGCCCATCCTGTCCCGGCGCGAACTGCCCGGCGATCTGGCCAAGCGCATGGTCCTGTGGGTCTCGGCGGCGCTGCGCACGGTGATCGTCGAGCGCTTCGCCCTGGACCCGAACGAGGTGGACGAGTTGATCGAGTCGGCCGCCCTGAACGCCGACGGCGCCACGGCCGACGACGAGGCCGAGGAGCATCCGACGGCGGCCGAGCGCCTGGCTGAGGAACTGCGCCAGTCCGGCCAGGTGGGGCCGGACATGATGATCTCCGCCTTGCAGAACGGCGAGGTGTCGCTGTTCATCACCCTGTTCGCCCAGGCCACCGACCTGCGCGAGATCCTGGTGCGCCGCCTGCTGTTCGAGCCCGGCGGCGAGGGCTTGGCCATCGCCTGCAAGGCGATGGACTTCGCCCGCGAGGACTTCTCGGTCATCTTCCTGTTCTCGCGCAAGGCCCGGCCGGTCAGTGGCGCCGTGCTCCGCGATGAGCATAAGATGGTGATGGATCTCTACGATCGCATGCCGCTGGACGCCTGCCGTGCCGTGATGGCCCGCTGGCGCCGGGACCGCGACTACCTCAAGGCGTTGCTGGCCATGGACGTCCTGGGCAAGGCCGACGACGAGACCGACACCGCCGACGACGCCCTCGCCAAGTACGGGGGCTGAAGGCGGGCGCCCCCGCTCGGAACGGCCGTCCGGGGCGCGCCCGACACCGCACCCGCAGGACGACGCCATGGGGCCCGACGATCCTCATCCCCACCCGCGCCTGATCATCGCCTCCGCCTGCGCGGCCGAGGTGCTGACCATGGTGGGCGTGTTCGCCTTCGCGGCCCTGCTGCCGGGATTCATGGGGGCGTGGGACCTGTCCAGCACCCAGGCCGGCTGGATCGGCGGCATCCTGTTCGCCGGGTTCGCGCTGACCGCCCCGGTGCTGGTGGCCCTGACCGACCGCCTGGACGCGCGCCGGGTGTTCGTCGCCGGGGCCGTGCTGGCCGGCGGTGCCAACCTGGCCTTCGCCTGGCTGGCCGAGGGCTTCTGGAGCGCCCTGGCGTTGCGCGCCGTGGCCGGGGTGGGTCTGGCCGGCACCTACATGCCGGGCCTGCGGGTGATGGTCGATCGGCTGGCGCCCCACCGCCGCGTCGCCGCCGTGCCGCTTTACACCGCGTGCTTCAGCCTGGGCAGCGCGACGTCGTATCTGATCCCGGGCCGGGTGGCGGACCTCGCCGGCTGGCCGGCGGCCTTCGCCGTGAGCGGCCTGGCGGCGCTGGCTGCGGTTCCGCTGGTGGCCTGGCTGCGTCCCCAGCCCCCCGAGCAACCCGAGGGCGCGTCCGGCGCCCTGCTGGACTTCCGCCCGGTATTGGCCAGCAGGGCCGCCATGGGCTACGTCCTGGGGTACGCCGCGCATATGTGGGAGCTGTTCACGTTTCGCGCCTGGATCGTAGCCTTTCTGGGCTTCGCCCTGGCGACGGGCGCGCCGGGCGCGACCGCCTGGTGGAGCGCCGGCGGGCTGCTGTCGCCGGGCACCGTCGCCACCCTGGGTGCCCTGGTGGCCATGGGATGCAGCATCGGCGGCGCCCGCCTGGCCACCCGCCGGGGCCGCGCCCGTACGATCCAGGTGTACATGGCGCTGTCGTCGGGGCTGGCGCTGGCCTTTGGCTGGCTGGCGGCGGTGCCCTATCCCGTGCTGGCGCTGCTGGCGCTGGTGTACGCGGGCCTGATCCAACTTGATTCGGCCGCCTTGACCACCGGTGCCATCGAGAACGCGCCGCGTGGCCGTCGGGGCGCCACCCTGGCGGTCCATGCCCTGCTCGGCTTCGGAGCCGCCTTCCTCGGCCCCGTGGCCTTCGGGGTGACCCTGGACGGAGCCGGCGGGCATCAGGCGCCGATGGCCTGGGGCCTGGCCTTCGTGCTGGTCGCCCTGGTGGGTATGACGGGTATCCCGGCGCTGACCCTGGCGGCGCGCCCGTCGCGGCGCGCGGAGGCCGGCCGGGGCGTCACGCCGCGTCATTGAAGCCCGTCCGGCCGCCCCCATGTATAACGCTGGTGTTCATGACGATCGCGAACGGGATGGGCCATGGGTCGAGGTGAGACACGCGCGCCGCGTTGGCCGGCGCCGGACGGGCCGGAGGCACTGGTCCGACCCCGGTCACGGCCCCTGGTGCGGATGGCCAGGCTGGTGTTGGGCGGCGTCCTTCTGCTGATCGGCATCGTGCTGGGCATTTCGCCTGTTCCCGTGGGCTTCTTGATCGTGCCCGTCGCGCTGTACATCCTGGCGTCGGAGTCCAGGACCGCGCGGTCCGGGATCCTGTGGGTGCGCCGTCACCTGCCGCCGCTCGACAAGGCCCTGCGCCGGGTGGCCCATCGCCTGCCCGAGGGCGTGACGCATATGATTCGCGATACCGATCCCCACCGCGACCGGAGCGCGGCCAAGGACAAGCCGCAGCCGGAAGCGGCATAGGACCCGGCCGACGGGCGCGATGATCGCGGTGCGTCCCTCGAGAACGCACCCGAGGCCGGTTCGCCCCCGTTCCCGTCATGGACAGGCGCCGGAGCGTCGGGCAGTGTGCGGGCTTTCCATCGCAGGACTCCCCGCCCGTGACCCGTCCCGCCGCCCATCGGTGTCCGCCCACCCCCCACGCGCCGTCCGTGTCGGGGGATGCCGCGCGGCGCCGTGCCGGCCTGATGGCCGCATTTGGCGCCTATGTCTTCTGGGGGCTGTCGCCGGTGCTGTATCACCTGCTGGGGCATGTGGCGCCGCTGGAGGTGATGGCCCACCGCATCGTCTGGGCGCTGCTGTTCGCCCTGCCGCTGGTGGTCTGGTTCGGTCAGGTCCGAACCCTGGTGACCTTGCTGCGCCAGCCCCGGGTTCTGCTGGTGTTCACCGCGAGCGCGCTGGCCGTCTCCATCAACTGGCTGACCTTCATCTACGCCACCGGCAGTGGCCACAAGCTGGACTCCAGCATGGGCTACTACATCTTCCCGCTGGCGACGGTGCTGCTGGGCGCGGTGGTGCTGGGGGAGCGCCCCAACGCGCGTCAGGGCGTGGCCATCGGTCTCGCCGTCCTCGGCGTGCTGGTGATGCTGGTCGGGCTGGGGCGGCTGCCGTGGATCGCCCTGGTGCTGGCCTCCAGCTTCGGGATCTATGGCCTGCTGCGCAAGATCGCCCCGGCCGAGGCCCTGGTGGGCTTTACCCTGGAAGTCATTTTGCTGGCGCCGCTGGCGATCGGGTTTCTGGTCTGGCTGCATGCGAACGGTCAGGGCGTCCTGGCCACAGGCTCCACCCTCGACGTGACTCTGGTCATGGTCGCCGGCCCGGCCACGGCGCTGCCGCTGCTGCTGTTCGCCATGGGCGCCCGGCGGTTGCCGCTGGGTACGCTGGGGATGCTGCAATACATCAACCCGACCCTGCAGTTCGGCATGGCGGTGCTGATCTTCGACGAGCCCTTCACCGTGATCCACACCGCGACCTTCGCCCTGGTGTGGGCCGGCGTGGCGCTCTATGCCATCGACCCGGCGCGCCTGCGGCGGTGGGCCGGGCGGCGCGGGTCGCGCCCGGCCGGGTGATCTCCCCGGGTGTCCGGCGGCCGATCAGCCGTGATCGTCGCCCGGGGCGACGGACGGCCCGGCGGACGAACTGGGGGCCAGCCCCAGGCGGGCGGCGGCCACCACGGCGCCGGTGCGGTTGTTCACCTTCAGCGCCTTGAGAATGGCGGTCACGTGCAGCTTCACCGTGCCCTCGGACAGGCCCAGCGCGCGCGCGATTTCCTTGTTGGACTGGCCCTGGCCCAGCAGCGCCAGCACCTCGCGCTGACGCGGGGTGAGCGGCACGCTGGCGATCGGCCGGGCGATGCCCTCGGGCGGGGTCATGGTCATGGCCTGGAGCGGCAGGGCCTGTTGCAGCGCCGCCACCTCGCGGTCCTCCAGCAGCGCCGGGGGCAGGTACACGCCGCCTGACAGCACCAGGCGCAGGGCGCCGATCATCACCTTGCCGCTGGACGTCTTGGGAATGAAGCCGGCGGCCCCCAGGCGGACCGCGTCCAGCACCAGGCGCCGATCCTCCGTGGCCGTCAGCACCACCACGGGCGCGGCCCCCACCGCCTGCTTGAGCGCCGACAGACCCTCGTTCCACGCCATGCCGGGCATCACCAGATCCATCAGCACCAGGTCCGGCGGCGGCGGCTCGCCAGCGCGCGCCAGCGCCTCGTCGAAGGTGCTGGCTTCCACGATCTCCAGGTTCGGGTCCAGGTCGTCCAGCACCAAGCGCAGGCCGTCCCGGAACAACTCATGGTCGTCGGCGATCAATATCCTCAAGAGACACCCTCGCCCTGCCCTTGACGGATGCGATCGGCGGGGGTCACCCTGACCGGCATCCTGTATCGTCACGTGTCCCGCGAGTTTAGGAGGCTTCGCCGTCGCTGGCAAAGTTTCCGTGCGCCCAAGGGCGACGGACCCGTAACGGCGACGCCGGAGGGCTGATTTCCGTGTGCCGGTCATGGTCGCGGCGTTGACCGCTCCGGGGACGGTGCTTCATTGTACACAAGCCGCAGCTCCTCAGATACACCAGTTCTTCAGAGACACAGTGTGACCATCATCCGGGGCACGGTTCCGTCGGGTCCAGGATCAGACCCCCGTCACGATCGCACGGGCCTCCCGCCCGTCATGTTCCCCGTCGTGCCCATGCGCCAGACAACGAGGACACCCGTCATGCCCTTCCGGATTGCCCGCGCCCTGACCGTGGCCGGCCTGTTGGCCGTCGTTGCCGCGCTTGTCCCGCTGGGGATGATGGCCGCGTCGGCCCGCGCCGCGACGCCCGCCGACATGGCCGTCATCGCCTGGCAGATCGACGAACTCAGCACCCTGGATCCCGCCGAGGTCTATGAGTTCGCCGGTGCCGAGATCGTCGCCAACGTCTATGACCGGCTGGTCTACTACGATATCGATGCGCCCGACACGATCCACGGTGGCATCGCCGAGCGCTGGGACATCAGCGAGGACGGCCGGACCTTCACCTTCCACATTCGCGAGGGCATCACCTTCCACTCCGGCAACCCGGTGACCGCCCACGATGTGGCCTGGTCGCTGCAGCGGGTGGTGCGGTTGAACAAGGGGCCGGCCTACATTCTCGGCGAATTCGGCCTGACCGCCGAGACCGTGGACGAGCAGGTGCGCGCCGTCGACGACCGCACCCTGGTGTTCGAGACCGACCGGCGCTATGCCCCCAGCTTCGTGCTGAACTGCCTGGGGTCCTGGGTCAGCTCGGTGCTCGACAGCAAGACGGTGATGGCCCATGCCGAGGGGGACGACCTGGGCAACGGCTGGCTGAAGACCCAGGTGGCCGGGTCCGGTCCGTTCACGCTGGGTGTGTGGCGACCGAGCGAGATGGTGGTGCTCGACCGGTTCGAGGACTACTGGCGCGGGGCCCCGGCGATGAAGCGCGTGGCCTTGCGCCATGTGCCGGTGAGTGCCTCGCAGCGCCTGATGCTGGAGAAAGGCGACGCCGACATCGCCCGCAACCTCAGCCCCGACGATCTGACGGCCTTGGCCGAGACCGCGGACGTCGGTCTCCGCAGCGTGCCTCAGGGCGCGATCTATTACCTGGGCCTCAACCAGAAGAATCCCATCCTCGCCAAGCCCGAGGTGCGCGAGGCGCTCAAGTGGCTGATCGACTATGACGGGATCGAGCGCGCCATCCTTCAGGGCACCAAGGTCCAGCACCAGTCGTTCCTGCCGGCCGGCTTCCTGGGGGCGATCGACGACCGGCCCTACACCCTGGACCTGGACAAGGCGCGCGCCCTGCTGGCCGAGGCGGGCCTCCCCGACGGGTTCGCCGTGACCATGGACGTGCGCAACACCTACCCGACCGTCGAGATCTCCCAGGCGATCCAGGCCATCTGGGCCCAGGCGGGGATCGTCCTGGAGATCATCCCCGGCGACAACAGGCAGACCCTGACCAAGTACCGCGCCCGTCAGCATGACATCTACATCGGTCGCTGGGCGCCCGACTTCCTGGATCCGCACGCCAACGCGGCGGGCTTCGCCTGGAACCCGGACAATGGCGAGGACAGCCCCCACCGGTTGCTCGCCTGGCGCAACGCCTGGGACATCCCGGAGATGACGGCGCGTACCGAGGCCGCGCTGGCCGAACCCGACGTAGAGACCCGCGGCGCCATGTACGAGGCCCTGCAACGCGATCACCAGGCCACGTCGCCCTTCGTCCTCATGTTCCAGGACATCGCCGTGGTGGCGGAGCGGGCCGGCGTGACGGGGTTCGAGGTCGGCCCCAACTTCGACGTGGTCTACTACCGCAACATCGTCAAGGACGGCGGGGAGGACCGGTGAGGCCCGTCCGCGCCCTGGTCCCCGGACCCCGGCGGCGATCGCCGGGGGTCCGGTGTCGCGATCGTCACGCCATGGGTGGACGATGACCGACGGCGCCGTTCCGCGCGTCCGCCGCCTGGCCCTGGGTGCCGGGCGGCTGCTGATCACGGTGGCCGTGACGGTTCTCGGGCTGTTGGTGGTCACCTTCCTGATCGGCCGGGTGGTGCCGGTGGACCCGGCGCTGAACCTGGTGGGCGACCGGGCCACCGAGGCCGCCTATCAGGCCGCGCGGACGCAACTGGGCCTGGACCAGCCGCTGTGGCAACAGTTCCTGGCCTACCTGGGGCGGGCGCTCCAGGGGGATTTCGGAACCTCGGTGCTGACCGGGCGCCCGGTGCTGGAGGACGTCGCCCGGGTGTTCCCGGCCACCCTGGAACTGGCGACCCTGGCGACGGTGCTCGGCGTGATCCTGGGCGTGCCGGCCGGCGTGGTCGCCGCCGCCCGGCAAGGCACCTGGATCGACCAGGTGATCCGCGTGATCGGCCTGGTGGGCTACTCGGTGCCGGTGTTCTGGCTGGGGCTGATGGGCCTGCTGGTGTTCTACGCCCGCCTGGAGTGGGTGGCCGGCCCCGGGCGCATCGACATCTTCTACGAGGGGCTGGTGCCGCCGGTGACCGGCGTGATCCTGCTGGACGCGGCATTGGCCGGCGACGGGACCGTGTTCCGCAACGCCCTGGACCACATCATCCTGCCGGCGGCGATCCTGGGCTACTACAGCCTCGCCTACATCAGCCGCATGACCCGCAGCCTCATGCTCGACCAGTTGCGGCAGGAGTACATCGTCACCGCCCGGGTCAAGGGGCTTTCGGAGCGGGCCGTGGTCTGGCGCCATGCCCTGGGCAACGCCGCCGTGCCGCTGGTGACGGTGATTGCCCTGTCCTACGCGACGCTGCTGGAGGGCTCGGTGCTGACCGAGATCGTGTTTTCCTGGCCCGGGCTGGGCTCCTACATCACCACGTCGCTGCTGAACGCCGACATGACCGCCGTGCTGGGGGGCACCGTGGTGGTGGGCGCGGTGTTCATCGGCCTCAATATGCTGTCCGACGCGCTGTACCGGGTGCTGGACCCGAGGGCGCGGCCATGAGCGAGTCCTCCCCGCGCGCCTGGTTGCTGGCCGAGGCGCCGGCCTCCCGCCATCAGGCCTGGCTGGGCCGGGCGTACCGCTCCTGGCGGCTGTTCCGGCGCAACCCCCTGGCCATGGCCGGGCTGTCGGTGGTGCTGGCGCTGCTGCTGCTGGCGGTGATCGGGCCGTGGCTGGCACCCCACGATCCGGTGGCCCAGATCCTGGACCGGCGCCTGCTGCCGCCGGGCACCCCGGGGAACCTGCTGGGCACCGACGAACTGGGACGCGACATCCTCTCGCGGCTGCTGTACGGCGCGCGCATCACCCTGACCATCGTCATCATGGTGGCCGTCCTGGTGGCGCCCCTGGGCCTGCTGGTGGGCACGGTGGCCGGCTATGCCGGCGGCTGGCTGGACACGGTGCTGATGCGCCTGACCGATATCTTCCTGGCCTTCCCGCGCCTGATCCTGGCGCTGGCGCTGGTGGCCGCCCTGGGGCCGGGGATCGAGAACGCGGTGATCGCCATCGCCCTGACCACCTGGCCGCCCTATGCGCGCATCGCCCGCGCCGAGACCCTGACCGTGCGCGGGAGCGACTTCATCGCCGCCGCGCGCCTGCAAGGGGCGTCGCCCATCCGCCTGGTGGTCGGCCATGTCATGCCGCTGTGCACCAGTTCGGTGATCGTGCGCGTCACCCTGGACATGGCGGGGATCATCCTGACCGCCGCCGGGCTCGGCTTCCTGGGCCTGGGGGCGCAGCCGCCCAGCCCCGAATGGGGCGCCATGGTGGCCAGCGGCCACGGGGTCCTGCTGGACCACTGGTGGGTGGCGACGATGCCGGGCCTGGCGATCTTCGTGGTGGCCCTGGGCTTCAACCTGCTGGGGGACGGGCTGCGCGACGTGCTCGATCCCCGCGCCGGACAGGGGTGACCGGCCCATGACCATGCCCCCATCGCCATCCTCATCCTCTTCCCCGTCCTCGTCCTCGTCCGCGCCTCCCCTGCTGGAGATCGACCGCCTGCGCGTGGATTTCCCGACCGAGACCGGGGTGGTCCGGGCCGTGCGCGATGTCTCCCTGACCGTGCGCCGGGGCGAGCGCGTGGGGCTGGTGGGAGAGTCGGGCTCGGGCAAGACCCAGACCGGACGGTCGGTGCTGGGCCTGCTGCGTCCGCCGGCGCGGGTGTCGGCGGCGCGCCTGACCTTCGACGGCCAGGACCTTCTCGGGCTGTCGGAGCGGGAGCACCGCCGCCTGCGCGGCCGCCGCATGGCCATGATCCTCCAGGACCCGCGCTACAGCCTGAACCCGGTGATGCGCGTCGGCGCCCAGGTGGTCGAGGCCATCCGCGCCGCCGAGCCCGAGCTATCCCGCCGCGCCGCCCGGGCGCGCGCCCGCGAGGCGCTGGCCGCCGTGCGCCTGCATGACGTGGACCGGGTGCTGGAGGCGTGGCCGCACGAGTTGTCCGGCGGCATGGGCCAGCGGGTGATGATCGCCATGATGATCGCCCTCGGGCCGGACCTGCTGATCGCCGACGAACCCACCAGCGCCCTTGATGTCACCGTGCGCCTTCAGGTGCTGGCCATCCTCGACGAGTTGGTGCGGGCGCGGACCATGGGGCTGCTGCTGATTTCCCACGACCTGCCCCTGGTGGCCGGGTTCTGCGATCGGGTGGCGGTGCTGTACGCCGGCCGGGTGATGGAAACCGTGGCCGCCGCCGATCTGGCCAAGGCCCGCCATCCCTACACCCGGGGACTGATGGCGGCCTTGCCCTCGGTGGACGGGCCTCGCGGCGACCTGCCGGTCCTGGACCGGGATCCGGCCTGGCTGTCGGAGGGTGGTGGACCATGATCACGGTGCGCGACCTGACCGTCACGTTCCGCGCCGGGAACCGTCTGGTGCCGGCCCTGCGTGGCGTCTCGCTGGACGTCGCGTCCGGGGAGGTCTTCGGCCTGGTGGGCGAGAGCGGCTCGGGCAAGTCCACGGTGCTCCGGGTGCTGGCGGGCCTGACCCGGGACTGGTCCGGGACGCTGGCCATCGCCGGCGAGCCCCTGGGACGGCGCCGCACCCGGGCGTTTCACGCGCGGGTGCAGATGGTGTTCCAGGACCCCTACGGCAGCCTGCATCCGCGCCATACGGTGGACCGCGCCCTGTCCGAGCCCCTGCGCATCCATCGCCGCGCGGCGGACCGGGACGCGCGGGTGCTGCGGGCGCTGGACGACGTGGGGCTGGACCGCTCGTTCCGCTTTCGGTATCCGCATCAGCTCTCGGGCGGTCAGCGCCAGCGGGTGGCGATCGCCCGGGCACTGATCCTGGAGCCCGCCGTGCTGCTGCTGGACGAACCCACCAGC
This sequence comes from Roseospira visakhapatnamensis, assembly GCF_014197915.1. GTDB lineage: Bacteria > Pseudomonadota > Alphaproteobacteria > Rhodospirillales > Rhodospirillaceae > Rhodospira > Rhodospira visakhapatnamensis. The sequence continues at coordinate 60,131 of NZ_JACIGK010000024.1, read as the reverse complement.
GCCCTCGACGTCTCGGTGCAGGCGGAGATCCTCAACCTGCTGCGGCGGCTCAGGAGCGAACGCGACCTGACCATGATCCTGGTCAGCCATGACCTGACCGTGGTCGGGCACATGGCCGACCGGCTGGCGGTGATGCGCCACGGCCAGGTGGTGGAGGAGATGCCCGTGGACCGCCTCGCCCGGGGCGAGCCCGCCCACCCCTACACCCGCCAGCTTCTGCGGGCCGCCCAGGGCTACGATCCGGCCACCGCCGAGGCGCTGCTGGCCGAGCCGTGAGCGGCGGCGGGTGCCGGAACGCCGGTCCCGCGCCGCTTGACCGCGCGGGGTCCGCGCCGCATCCTCGGGACGAGGGCGTCCGGTGACCGACCGCGCCCGTTCCCTTCCGCATCGGACCCGCCTCGCCGTGTCGCATCGCCCGCCGCCCAAGCGGTCCCCTGGGGACGCGCCCTTCCCCACGCGCCAGCAGGTGCTGGACTACATTCGCGACACCCCGGAGCACGTGGGCAAGCGGGACCTGGCGCGCGCCTTCCAGCTCAGTGCCGAGCAACGGCCGCTGCTGCGTCAGCTTCTGAGGGACCTGGAAGACGACGGCCTGCTGCAACGGGGCCGCAAGCGGCGCTTCGCGCCCCCGGGGACGCTGCCGGAGGTGACGGTGCTCACCATCCACGCCACCGACGCGGACGGGGACCTGCTGGCGCGCCCGGATGCCTGGGACGAGGCCGAGCTGGGGCCGCCGCCCCGCGTGCTGGTGCTGCCCCAGAAACGCACGAGCAAGGGCCGCGACGGCCCGGCGCTGGGGGTGGGCGACCGGGTGCTGGCGCGGATCACGCGCGACGGCGACGGCGCCACCGCCTATACCGCCCGGCCCATCACGCGACTGGCCTCGGCGCCGCCCCGCCTGCTGGGGGTGCTCGCCGAGGGGCCGGATGGCCTGCGCCTGCGCCCGACCAGCAAGCGCGACCGCAACGAATACCTGATTCGGCCGGGAAGCGAGGGCGGCGCGGTCGTCGGCGACCTGGTGGAGGCCGAAGGCGTGCCCGGCCGCACCCACGGGCTGCGGCAGGCCCGCGTGCTTGAGCGCCTGGGCGACATGACCAACCCGCGCGCCGTCTCGCTGATCTGCATCCACACCCACGGCATTCCCACCGACTGGCCGCCGGAAGCGGAGGACCGGGCCAGGGCCGCCGGCCCGGTGGCCCTGGAGGGCGGGCGCGAGGACATCCGGTCCGTTCCCCTGGTGACCATCGACGGCGAGGACGCCCGCGACTTCGACGACGCGGTCTGGGCGGAGCCCGACCCCGACCCCGCCAACCCGGGCGGCTGGCACCTGCTGGTGGCCATCGCCGACGTGGCCTGGTACGTGCGGCCGGGTGACCCGCTGGACGAGGAGGCCTTGCGGCGCGGCAACTCGGTCTACTTCCCCGACCGGGTGGTGCCCATGCTGCCCGAGGCGCTGTCCAACGGCTGGTGCTCGCTGCGCCCGGGGGAGGATCGCGGCTGCCTGGCCATCGAGATGTGGATCGACAAGGACGGCGCCAAGCGCCGCCATCGGGTGCTGCGGGGGCTGATGCGCTCGGCCGCGCGGCTGACCTACGCCCAGGTGCAGACCGCCGTCGACGGCACCCCCGATGAGACCACCGGTCCATTGGTCGAGCCCCTGTTGAAGCCGCTCTATGGGGCCTTCGGCGCCCTGTTCGCCGCCCGCCAGCGGCGCGGCAGCCTGGACCTGGACCTGCCCGAGCGCCGCGTGGTGGTGGGCGATGACGGTCAGGTCGCGCGCGTGGAGCCGCGCGCGCGCTACGACAGCCACCGCCTGATCGAGGAGTTCATGGTGGCCGCCAACGTCTGCGCGGCCGAGGAGTTGGAGCGCCTGGGGCAACCCTGCCTGTACCGCGTCCATGACGAGCCCTCGCAGGAAAAGCTGACCGCGCTAAGGGATTTCCTGAAAACCCTGGAGATCGCCCTGTCCCGGGGTCAGGTGCTGCGCCCGCACCACTTCAATCAGATCCTGGCCAAGGCCCGCGACACCGAGCACGAGCACATGGTCAACGAGGTGGTGCTCCGCTCCCAGGCCCAGGCCGAGTACACCCCCGACAACATCGGCCACTTCGGGCTGGGGCTTCGGCGCTACGCGCATTTCACCTCGCCCATCCGCCGTTATGCCGACCTGATGGTGCACCGGGCCCTGATTCGCGGCCTGTCGCTGGGGGAGGGGGCCTTGCCGCCGGACCAGGACGACCAGTTCGCCCGCATCGGCGGCCACATCTCGGAGACCGAGCGCCGCGCCGCCATGGCCGAACGCGATGCCGTCAACCGCTTCACCGTGTCGTGGATGGCCGGCCGCGTGGGGGCCACCTTCACCGCCCGGGTCACCGGGGTCACGCGGGCCGGCCTGTTCGTCGCCCTGGACGACAGCGGCGCCGATGGCCTGATTCCCATCAGCACGTTACCCCCGGCCGATTTCTACTGGCACGACGCGGCGGGGCACACCTTGCAGGGCCGCACCCATGGCAAGACCTATCGTCTGGGCGAGCCGCTGGTGGTGCGCCTGGAGGAGGTGGACACGGTCTCCGGCGGGATGATCCTGGCGGTCGCCGATGGTCCGGCAGGGGCCGCGCCCGACGGCCCAGAGACGGATCGCCGCGATGGGCGCCGTCCCGCCGCCCGCCCTGCCAGTCGCCCCGCCACTCGCAAGGAGCGCGCGCGCCGACGCGACAAGCGCCGATCATAGGATGTGACGAGGCCGTGTGTCCGCCGGCCGGGTCGGCCGCTTCTGAACCGCGACCGGGGGGCATCGTTCTGGAGCGGGGTCACGGGTCAACCGAAACCGAACCATGTGTCCCGATCCGCCGCAATCATGCCCCATTTGCGCGTCAAGAACGCCCCAGGATGGCCGTTTCCGAACGTTCGGAGACCGCCCGCTCCCCGACCCCTTGACCTGTCCGCCGTGAAGAGGCCTCGCCATGCAGACGACCTCCTCCCATGCTCTTGACGCCCGTGCGTCCTCGATGTCCCGGCGTTCGTCGCCACGGGGTCCGACCCCGACCCCGACCGTGATCGGACACGCCCGTGGTCTGGCGCTGCTGGCGGCCGTCTGGATGATGACGCTGGTCGCCGGCCCTGCGATGGCCCAGGTGCGGATCGACATCACCGGCGGCCGCCAGGATCCGCTGCCCATCGCCCTTCCCGACTTCGCCGGCAGCGAGACCGCCGGAGACGCCCAGCGCGGCCGCGAGATCACCACGGTCATCACCAGTGACCTGCGGGGGTCCGGGTTGTTCCGGCCGCTGGACCCGGCCGCCTTCATCGAGACGCTGGCCAGCCTGGAACAGCGGCCCCAGTTCGAGAACTGGCGCACGCTGAACGCGCAGGCGCTGGTCCAGGGCCAGGTGATCACCCAGCCCGACGGTCGCATCCAGGTGGGCTTCCGCCTGTGGGACGTGTTCGCCGCCCAGCAGCTGGTGGGCACGCAAATCGTCACCGAGCCGGACAACTGGCGCCGCGCCGCGCATATGGTCGCCGACGAGATCTACAAGGCGCTGACCGGCGAGGACGGCTACTTCGACACCCGCATCGTCTATATCGCCGAGACCGGACCGGCCACCAACCGCGTCAAGCGGCTGGCGATCATGGACCAGGATGGCGCCAACAACCGCACCCTGACGGATGGCCAGTCGCTGGTTCTGACGCCGCGCTTCTCGCCGACGGCGCAGGAAATCACCTACATGTCCTATTACCAGGGCGTGCCCCGGGTCTATCTGTTCAACATCGACAGTGGTCGCCGGGAGCTTCTGGGTGACTTCCCGGGCATGACCTTCGCGCCGCGCTTCTCGCCCGACGGCAACCGCGTGGTCATGAGCATGGCCCAGGGGGGCAACTCCGACATCTACGTGATGGACCTGCGCACCCGCCAGTCGCGGCAGTTGACCCGCAACCCCGGGATCGACACCTCGCCGTCGTTCTCGCCCGACGGCTCGCGCATCACCTTCAACAGCGACCGGGGCGGCAGCCAGCAGATCTACGTCATGAGCACCGGCGGGGGCGGCGCGGAGCGTATCAGCTTCGGGGACGGCCGCTATGCCACCCCGGTGTGGTCGCCGCGCGGCGATCTCATCGCCTTCACCAAGATGAAGGGCGGGCGCTTCTACATCGGCGTCATGAAGCCCGACGGCTCGGGGGAGCGCATCCTGTCCCAGGGCTACCTGGTCGAGGGTCCCACCTGGGCGCCCAACGGCCGCGTCATCATGTACTTCCGGCAGCAGCCGGGCGGGGGCTCGCGCCTGTACAGCGTCGACCTGACCGGCTCCAACGAGCGTCCGGTCCCGACTCCCACGGAGGCCTCCGATCCGGCGTGGTCGCCGCTGCTGCCGTAAGCTTGACCGTCACGGTGTGGCGTGGGGTCGATGGCCGTGTGACCCCAGGCCGCTCCGCCCCCCGCCCCGCCCCGGTCTCGGGGGTGGGCGGCGCGGGCACGTGTCCACCCCGGCCCCGCCTCATCCCTTCCGTCCCGCCATGCTCGCGGTCGAGAGGACCGGTCCTCCGGTCCGGACCGGGGCGCGTGGGGCATCGTCCCCATGGGCGCGCGTGCCCTAAATTCAATCCGGCTATTGTCCGACGTCTTCTTTTCGGTTAGAAACGCGCGCTCGTCTTGGGGAGGGAACGGTTACCCCCGTGATGTCGTGGGCGAAGTCCTGGGTGATGGTCCAGGGTTGGGGGGGGCGGTCACGCATGGCGCGCGGGGTTCGTGCGTCAGGCGCCGACGCCATCATGAGGTTGGCCGTGCCCGAGTCCAAACATGCGGTCGTCATCCGCGACCGTGTGTCTTTTGCCTGCCGCGCGGGATCCCGTGGGCGGTAATCCTTCGGCCTTGGAGAAGTTCCCGATGAAGTTCAAAGTCGTTTCGGCCGTGGCCGCGCTGGCGTTCCTGGCCGCCTGCTCCACGACCCCAGAGACCGGCTCCGGCCAGACCGGTGGTGGTGCCGCGCCGGTGGCGGCGCCGTCCGGTCCTGCGGCGGGCAGCCAGCAGGAGTTCATGCAGGAAGTCGGCGACCGCGTCCTGTTCGCGTTCGACTCGTACTCCCTGGACTCGCAGGCGCAGCAGACCCTGCGGCGTCAGGCGGCGTGGCTCCAGCAGTATCCGCGCTACTCGGTGACCATCGAAGGTCACGCGGACGAGCGCGGGACTCGTGAGTACAACCTCGCCCTGGGCGCGCGCCGCGCCAACGCCGTCGAGACCTATCTGGAGTCGCTGGGTGTCCCGGGGACCCGCGTCAGCTCCGTGTCCTACGGCAAGGAGCGTCCGACCTGCTCCCAGCCCAGCGAGAGCTGCTGGTCCCGCAATCGGCGTGGTATGACCGTCCTGCGCTAGTGCGCTTTCGATCCAGACAAAAGAATGCGGACTGCATCTTTTGTCTGGATCAGTGCGCTAGACTTGAAGGGGTGCGTGGCGACTGACGCCAAGGGTCATTGACCATGACCGGTGGCGTCCGTAGCCATTCCACGTGCCGAGGACCGTCGACGGGAGATGCGAACGGCGCGGTGTCCGCGTGCCCTCGATCCGGACGAGGACGGCGAGTCGCCTCATCTTCCCGGTGATGTGCCCGGACGGTCCAGAGGAAAGGGTGCCTTCGTCCCCGAAGGCACCTTTTTTCGCGTCGTCGCCATGATGACGCCCAGAACCCGGGATATCGGACCCTTGAAACAGCGGTCGGCCGTGCCGCCGGGGCGGGGGCCGATCAGGACAGGAGGCAGGCCGCCATGCACGCGATCACGCACATCCTCTCGGGCTTGCCCGGCCGCGCCGGCGCCGGATCGCGGCGGCTGCCGGTCCTGGGTTTGACCCTTGCGCTCGGTCTGGGCGCGGCGATGCTGCCGCCGCGCGCCGCCCTGGCCCAGCAGGACCTGCGGCCGTTGGTCGCCGACCTTCAGGTGCGCATCACCCAGATGGAAGAGATGGTGCGCGGCCTGACCGGTCAACTGGAGCAATCGGAGTTCCGCACGCGCCAACTGGAACAGCGCCTGGACCTGCTCAGCCGCGACATGGACCTGCGCCTGCGGGAACTGGAAGGCACGGGTGGCGACGCCTCGGCCACCCCCACCCCCACCCCCGGATCCGCCGCCGCGCCCGCCCCGACCGCGCCGCCCGCCGCGCCGGCGCTGGCGCCGGGCGCCGGTGTTCTCGGCTATCTGCCGACGCCCCAGGCGGAGGATGGCCTGGGCGGTGGCCTGGCCCGCCCGCCGTCGGGCGCCGCGCCGACGACCAGCGTGGTGCTGCCATCCGGCTCACCCGAGGAGCAGTATAGCCATGCGTTCCTGCTGCTCCGCCAGGGTGACTACGGCCGGGCCGAGCAGGCTTTCGCCGCGTTCATCCAGGTAAACCCTAGTCATTCCCTGGCCGGCAACGCTCAGTATTGGCTGGGAGAGACGCATTACGCGCGTGGTGATTACGAGAATGCCGCCGTGGCCTTCGCCAAGGGTTTCAAGGACTACTCCAGCGGCAGCAAAGCCCCCGACAACCTGTTCAAGCTGGGCATGTCCATGTCCGCCCTGGGCAAGAAGCGCGAGGCCTGCGCGGCCTTCCAGAAGCTGCGCGCCGACTATCCGGACGTGGCCGCCGCGCTGCGACGTCAGGTCGACGACCAGATGAGCCGCAACGGGTGCTGACCTGAGGCCCCACCCATGGACACCGCCGGCGGCGTGACTCTGGACGGGACCGGCTTCGCCGCCCTGATGGCGCCGCTGGGACCGTTCGAACCCGCGCCGCGCCTGGCGGTGGCCGTCTCCGGCGGCGCCGACAGCCTGGCCCTGGCGCTGCTGGCGGCCGACTGGGCGCGCGCCCGGGGCGGGTCGGTCACGGCCCTGACCGTCGATCATGGCCTGCGTCCGGAGGCCGCCGCCGAGACCGCCCGGGTGGCGGCCTGGATGGCGTCCGCCGGAATCCCCCAGCACACCCTGGTCTGGACCGGGCCGAAGCCCGCGCATGGCGTCCAGGCGGCCGCCCGCGCCGCCCGCCTGGCGCTTCTGGAGGGCTGGTGCCGCGCCCATGGGGTCCTCGACCTGCTGCTGGCCCATCATCGCGATGATCAGGCGGAAACGGTTCTGCTGCGCCTGGGGCAGGGCAGCGGCCCCGATGGCCTGGCGGCCATGGCGCCGGTCACCTACCGGCCGTCCGTGCGCGTGCTGCGGCCGCTGCTGACCCTGCCCGGCGCGGTCACGCGGGCCACCCTGCGGGCGCGCGGCCATCCCTGGATCGAGGATCCGAGCAATCGGGACCGGACTTTCCAGCGGGTGCGCCTGCGCCGGGTCGCGCCGGCGCTGGCCGAGGCGGGGGTGGGCGCCGCCGGCCTGGTGCGCGCCGCCGCGCGCGCCGCCGAGCGCCGCGCCGAGGCGACCCGGCGGCTCAATGCCCGGCTGGCCCGGGCGCTGGTGCTGGCGCCCACGGGCCATGCGCGCGTCGATCTGGCGGACCTGCTGGCGCCACCCGACAGCGAGGCCCGGGCCGCCCTGGGCCGCCTGCTGGCCTGCGTCGGCGGAGCGGCGCGGCCGCCGCGCGAGGCGCCGCTCGCGCGTGCCCTGGCGCGCCTGCGGGGGGCCTTGGGCGCGATGGGTGACGCCGGCGGCGCCGGCCTCACCCTGGGACGCTGTCGGGTGCTGCCCGATCCGCGCGGGCGGGGCTGGTTGGTGGTGCGCGAGGCCCGCCACTGGCCGCCGCCGCAGCCGCTTCGGGCCACGGAAGCCCTGTGGGACGGGCGCTTCGTCATCCTGGACGGAGGCGCGCGGCCGGCGCCGGACATCCGGGTGGTGCCGCTGGCCACCGTGGGCTGGTCCGCCGTCGCCGCCGCCCGTCGCGCGGCCGGCCTGACGGTTCCCGGTCCGGACGTCCTGCCGTCGGCCGCGCGGGCCGGGCTTCCCGTGGTCGTGTCCGATCGTGGCGAGGTGCTCGCGGATGCTTGTGCCCCGGGCTCCGTCCGCTATGCTGGTTCGTTGGCATCGCCAGGGCGGGCCGACGACGTGGACACGGAGGAGGACGCCCCCTGCTGGCACGTCCGCTTCGCGCCGCGCCTGCCGTTGACGGCGCCCCCGACGCGCCTTGCCTCGGCGCGGGACGACCCCATGTAGAAGCCACGGCGCGCGCCACCGGCCGCCGGCGGACAGGGGACCATGCCCGCGCCCGGTCACGACTCGTGCGGGACGCGTTTGGGCGCATGTGGGAAAAAGGGGTCAGGCCTTGAACTTCAGCCGAAATCTTGTGATGTGGATCATCATCGCCGTGCTGCTGGTGGCGTTGTTCAACGTCTTCCAGGGGGCGGCGCCACAGGGTGCCGAGACCTCCGTCGCCTACTCCGAGTTCGTCGAGCGGGTGGAAGGCAAGGAGGTCCAGGACGTCACCATCAAGGGCGAGAACATCACCGGCCACTTCGTGGACGGCCGCCCGTTCACCACCTTCGCGCCACCGGACTCCAACGTGGTGCCGATCCTGCGCGAGAACGGGGTGCGCATCTCCGCCCTGCCGTCCGACTCGGAGACCCCGACATTCTGGAGCGTGGTCATCTCCTGGTTCCCCATGCTGCTGCTGATCGCCGTGTGGATTTTCTTCATGCGGCAGATGCAGGGCACCGGCGGCAAGGCCATGGGCTTCGGCAAGTCGCGCGCCAAGCTGCTGACCGAGCGCACCGGCCGGGTGACCTTCGACGACGTGGCCGGCATCGACGAGGCCAAGTCGGAACTGGAGGAGGTGGTCGAGTTCCTGCGCGACCCGCAGCGCTTCCAGCGCCTGGGCGGCAAGATCCCCAAGGGCGTGCTGCTGGTCGGCCCGCCGGGCACCGGCAAGACCTTGCTGGCGCGGGCCATCGCCGGAGAGGCCAACGTGCCGTTCTTCACCATCTCCGGCTCCGACTTCGTGGAGATGTTCGTGGGCGTCGGCGCCAGCCGCGTGCGCGACATGTTCGAGCAGGGCAAGAAGAACGCGCCCTGCCTGATCTTCATCGACGAGATCGACGCCGTCGGCCGCCATCGGGGCGCCGGCCTGGGGGGCGGCAACGACGAGCGCGAGCAGACCCTCAACCAGTTGCTGGTGGAGATGGACGGCTTCGAGGCCAACGAGGGCGTCATCCTCATCGCCGCCACCAACCGGCCGGACGTGCTGGACCCGGCGCTGCTGCGCCCGGGCCGCTTCGACCGCCAGGTGGTGGTACCCAACCCCGACGTGCTGGGCCGCGAGAAGATTCTCAAGGTGCACATGCGCAAGACGCCGCTGGGTCCCGACGTGGAGGCCAAGGTGATCGCGCGGGGCACCCCCGGGTTTTCCGGCGCCGATCTGGCCAACCTGGTCAACGAGGCCGCCTTGCTGGCCGCCCGCAAGGGCAAGCGGGTGGTCGGCATGAGCGAGTTCGAGGCCGCCAAGGACAAGGTGATGATGGGCGCCGAGCGTCGCTCCATGGTCATGACCGAGGATGAAAAGAAGCTGACCGCCTATCACGAGGGCGGACACGCCATCTGCGCGTTGCACATGGTCGACTCCGATCCCATCCACAAGGCCACCATCATCCCGCGCGGGCGCGCGCTGGGCATGGTGATGCGTTTGCCCGAGGGGGACCGCATCAGCATGTCGCGCGCCAAGCTGGAGGCCGATCTGGTCGTCGCCATGGGCGGCCGGGTGGCCGAGGAACTGATCTTCGGCGAGGAGAAGGTGACCACCGGCGCCTCCAGCGACATCAAGATGGCCACCAACATGGCCCGCAAGATGGTCACCGAGTGGGGCATGTCCAACAAGCTGGGACCGCTGCTGTACGCCGAGGACCAGGAAGAGGTGTTCCTGGGGCACTCCGTGGCCCGGCACAAGAACCTGTCCGACGAGACCGCGCGCCTGGTGGACGAGGAAATCCGGCGCATCGTCGATACCGCCTATGGCAAGGCCCGGGACATCCTGAGCACCCGCCAGGACGAACTGGAGCGGCTGGCCCAGGGGCTGCTGGAGTACGAGACCCTGAGCGGCGACGAGATCCGCGCCCTGCTGCGGGGCGAGACCATCGATCGCGAGGATCCGCCCGAGCCCACCTCGACGTCGCGCGGCCGGCGTGCCTCGGTGCCGACCACCGGCGGCGGCTTCCGCTCGCGCGGCAAGCCGACCCTGGATCCGGAACCGCAGCCGGGGGCCTGACGCCGCGTACCCGGCGCCGGATCATCCGGCCGGACCCCAAAAAAGGCCCCGCCCCCTGGTGGGGCCTTTTTCCTGGGCGCCCGCCGCCGTAAACAGGGGGCCTTCTCTCCCACGGGTTCCGGAGCGGCCATGACCGACCACGACTGGCGCCACCCGCGCGACACGACCTCTTCCCTGGTGATGGCGCCCACCGGCCTCTTGAGGGGCGCCGCCGCCGAGGTGGCGCTGGGGACCGGCCGCGCCCGGCCGCTGGCCGGCGGGCCGCTGGCCTTCTCGGCCGTCACCGTCTGGTGGCGTGACCCGGCCGGCGCCCTGGCCGACGGCTGGCGGCAGGCGGCCGCTCCCCTGGACACCCTGACCGTCTGGGCGCGGGCCAGGGGGGAGGGCTGGGACGCGCGGGTGGTCGAGACCCTGGAGCGGCTGTCGGCCCCCCGGCCGCCGTTCGCCGGGCTGTCCCTGGACCGGCCCCGGGTCATGGGCATTCTCAACTGCACGCCGGACAGCTTCAGCGACGGCGGCGACCATGACACCACGGAGACCGCCGTCGCCGCCGGCCTGGCGATGATGGCCGCCGGCGCCGATATCCTGGACGTGGGGGGCGAGAGCACCCGGCCGGGGTCGGAGCCGGTCTCCGTCGCGGAGGAGATGCGCCGGGTGCTGCCGGTGGTCCGGGCGCTGGCCGACCGGGGCGCGCGCGTGTCCATCGACAGCCGGCGCGCGGCGGTGATGGAGGCGGCGCTGGCCCACGGCGCGTCCATCCTCAATGACGTCACCGCCCTGACCGGCGATTCGGACGCCCTGGCGGTGGCCGCGCGACACCGCGTTCCGGTGATCCTCATGCATATCCAGGGCGAGCCGCGCACCATGCAGGCCGATCCCCGGTATGACCGGGCCGTCGCCGACGTCACCGCCTGGCTGGGCGCCCGGGTGGCGGCCTGCCGCGCCGCCGGCCTGGCGCCGGAGCACCTGTGCGTGGACCCGGGCATCGGCTTCGGCAAGACCGTCGACCACAACCGGGACCTGCTGGGCCACATCGGTGCGCTGCACGGACTGGGCTGCGCGGTGCTGCTGGGGGCGTCGCGCAAGAGCTTCATCGCCCATCTGGCTGGCGCGGACCTGCCCCCCAAGGCGCGGCTGGCCGGGTCACTGGCGGCCGCCCTGGGGGCCGTCGACCAGGGTGTGCAGATCCTGCGTGTCCACGACGTGGCCGAGACGGTTCAGGCCCTTCGGGTGGCCACGGCCACCGCTACCGCGCCCGGCGCCTGATGCGGCCCGGCCGTGCCGCGCGCGGGACGTCGGGCGGACCCGGGGAGGCGCGCGGCGAGTCGGAGCGACGGGTTCCGCGATCCGTCAGCTCTCCAGCATGCGGCGCAGCAGGTCCACGTCCTCCGCGAAGCCGGAATCGGTGCGGCACAGCTCCTCCACCTTGCGGGCGGCGTGCATCACCGTGGTGTGATCGCGACCGCCGAACTTGCGGCCGATCTCCGGCAGCGAGCGCTGTGTCAGTTGCTTGGACAGGTACATGGCCACCTGCCGGGGGCGGGCCACGGAGCGACTGCGCCGCGCCGAGGACATGTCGGAGACGCGGATGTTGTAGTGCTCGGCCACCTTCTTCTGGATTTCCTCGATGGTCACGCGGCGATCGTGGGCGCGCAGCAGGTCGTGCAGCACCTCGCGCGCGGCGTCCAGGGTGATGGCCCGGCCCACCAACTGGGCATGGGCCACCAGGCGGGTCAACGCGCCCTCGACCTCGCGGCCGTTGGAGATGATCTTGTGGGCGATGAACTCCAGCACCTTGGGCGAGACGTCGACGCCTAGTTGCTCGGCCTTGGACGCCAGGATCCCCAGGCGCAGTTCGTAGGTGGTGGGGTGGATGTCGGCCACCAGGCCCATGGCCAGGCGCGAGCGCAGGCGGTTGCCGATCTCCTCCAGGTCGTTGGGCGACTTGTCGGCGGACAGCACGATCTGCCGGCCCTGGTCCACCAGGGCGTTGAAGGTGTGGAAGAACTCCTCCTGCGTCGATTCCTTGCCGCTGATGAACTGCACGTCGTCGATCATCAACACGTCCACCGAGCGGAACTGCTCCTTGAAGGAGATGGTGTCCTGCTGGCGGAGCGCGCGGATGAAGCTGTACATGAACTTCTCCGCCGACAGATAGGCGACCCGCCGTTCCGGCCTCCCGTCGCGGATGTGATGGGCGATCGCATGCATCAGGTGGGTCTTGCCCAGGCCGACGCCGCCGTACAGGAACAGCGGGTTGAACGGCACGTGGTCGGATTCCGCGACCCGCTTGGCCGCCGCGTGGGCGAACAGGTTGGGCTTGCCGATGACGAAGCGCTCGAAGGTATAGCGCGGATCCAGGGGGGCCGACGCCAGGGTCGGGTGGGCGCGCTCCCAGGGGCTCGCCGGCGTGGCGGGCGGGCGCGCTCGCGATCCGCCCCGGCCGTGCGCCGTGTCGTCGCGGTTCGCGTCGTCGGGCGCCGCGCCGTCGGGCGGGTCGACGGCGGCGTCCCCATCCCGCCCGGTGATCCCGGGCGCCTCGGGGCAGGCGCCGGACGCGGCGCTGTCCGCCACCACCACGAACTGGAGGCGGCGGGACATGGGATCGGCGCCGGCCCACAGATCGCGGATGCGGTCGGCGTAGTGGGTGACGACCCAGTCACGCATGAAAGCGGTGGGCAGGCCCAGCGCCACCGCCCGGGTGTTCTCCCGGGCCAGCGTCATGGGGCGGACCCAACTGTTGTAGGTTGAGGTCCCGAACTCGGTTTTCAGTTGCCGCTGCACGCGCGCCCATAGCTCGCCGGCGTCCATATCCACCCTGGTGTCCATCGTAAACTCGCCTTGCGCGGTGCCGCCGACGGCGTCCGCCCGGTGTGTGAAACCGGGTGTTTGAAACCGATCGGGTCCGGTCACCCCCCTCGTCCCAGTCATCCTTGGCCCTGAACCTGGCTCGCCAGGTCCAAGGCGCGGCACCGCGTCGCGGTGCCAGCCGCCCGACGACGGATGGCCCGTCGCTTGTCGGTCCCTCGTTCGTCGGTCACTCGTTCGTCGGTCCCTCGTTTCGTCGGCCCGTCTTTCGTCGGCCCGTCTTTCGTCGGCCCGTCTTTCGTCGGCAGGCCTCAAGACGACCCCACGGTCGTCCTGATCCGCGCTGGCTGGCCCACGCTTGACGGTTCGGGCAAGCGCCGCGCGGCCCCCGCATGGAACATCGTTATCGGTGCCGGGTCTCTGCTCGACTCCCGGCTGAACCGATCCTGCCTGGTCATTGTGGTGAAAAATCAGACGACCCTGTGTCCGGTTCGCTGACCGATGTCCGATCCTGGCCCGTCCGTCCCTGACCGCCCCCCTTGTCGTCTCCGCGTGTTGCCGCTTGGTCCTGCGCCCGGTCGCCTCTCCGATAACGGCGCACGCCTCGGAAGGTTCCGGCGCCCGGCACCAATCCAGGCACACACCTCCGGCGTGCCTCCTCCCCGCTTGCCGGAGCCGCCTGGCGAGCCCCCGACCCGCCGGGCCCGGATGCCGCCGGTCACGGCCGTCCCCCGTGCCGTCCTCCCCCTGTCCTCACAGGGTGTCGCAGGCCCTGACCCTGCATCAAGGACAAACCCGCGTCACGGGACCGGAACACCTGATGAGGCGTCGTCCGCCTTCCGACGCAGACATCACGCCGCTGGCCCGACCGGAGGGCGACTATCCTGTCGCAGTCACTCTCGCCACCGTCGCGGCATCGCCGTGTTGGGGCGCGATGTCACGATGTGACCGGATACCCCTGTCTTCTCGAACCGGAGTCGTGACGGCGCACGACATGCAATTGTCACAAACGAGTAAAAATGAAAAATACACTGAAAAAGATGTCACTAATCTGAAATAACTAAGACGCGAAAGCACAGCCTGCCAAGTCATATTGCTCGGATTTCAATCCTTCTTTGGTATCAATCATTGTTTTTCTGTGCGGCAGCCCCTGACCCGTCCCGAATACTACTCACCCCTCTGAGGTGAGGCAACGTGATCGAAACAGGAACATGGCCAAAACTTTAGGGATTGACGCGAGATGCTGTAAATGGTCGGTCGCGGCCCGCAATATCTTGACTCGTGACGGTCGCGATCCGGCGGTGTCGCGGTTCTGACAAGATGATGTAACGCGGGTCATTTTCGCGCATAACGACAGTGGCGCCGTGCCGGGGTTGTCATGCCCCCGCCCCTGGTACCAGAGCGGAGCCCGATGCGCGGGCGGATCCGGCGGCCTGCGGCGAGTCCCGGCCCCGGCGGCCGCGACACGCCGGTCACGACTCCAGACGGGGCTCGCGACGTTCCCGAGGGCCGGGGCGGCCGTCGTCCCGGTCGGCGGCTCGGCGCTTGGGGATGGCGCGCGGCCGCCGGGCGCGCCTGGCCAGCGCCACCGGTGTCCACAGCAGCCCCTTGAGCGCCTCGTAAAGCACCAGCGCGGCCACCAGCCCCACGCCGGCCCAGGCGAGCGAGGCGGCATCCAGGGGCAGGGCCGGCTGGAACGCCTCCAGCGTGGCCCGCGCCGCCACCGGGTCCAGGTGACGCACGAAGGCCCAGGGCTGCAACGCCGTGGGTGCTTCGGCCAGCGCCCGCAGGGCCTCGGCCAGGCTCTGGGTCCGGGCTTCGCTGGCGGCCATCATCTCCGCCACCACCGGGCGCTGCGCGGTGTCGGCCACCGCGTGCACGTCGGTCAGGTGCCGCAACTGGCCGCTGGCCTCGTCGAGGTGCCCGCCCAGACGCTGGCGGTACTGTTGCAGATACTCGCGCCACTGAGACGCGGCGATCGCGCCCGCCGCGCCGACCGTGGCGCCGGTCAGCGAGTCCAGCTTGCGCCCCAACCAGCCCATGGGCATCGTTCCCTCCGCTGCGCGGACCGCCACGGCCCAGGCGGCGGTGGCGGTCATGGTCCTGGGCACGGGCCCGTGGCCCACGACGACGATTGTCGAGGGCGGGGGCCGGCCTCCGCCCCACGCTTGTCGCGCGGGGGCGACGACGGCCATCATGATCGAGTCGGCCCCGATCGTCAGCCCGGGACGTCGGCATCGGTCTTCCCCGTTGTACAACCCTGGCGGTTCGGCCCCAAGCCCCGAGCAAGCCCCGAGCGCGGCACGGCCCCCGGTCCATCGGTCCGGCGCGTCCGCCGCGGCGGATGCGCCGGCCCCCAACCCGAGAGAGAGGACGACGCCGCCATGCCCCTGGAGACCACCCTTGGCCTGCTGGCCGGGCTTCTGCCGCTGCTGGGGCTGGCGGCCTGGCGGGTGCGCCGGCCGTGGCGGCCCGGGCCGGTATGGCGGATTCCCTGGGGCGCCGTCGCCGCCGTCTGCCTGGTGCTGATCCTGGGGCTGCTGGCGCATCTGATCAGCCTGTGGAGCGGTCGCCCCCTGCCGCCACGCGGCCTTTGATACGCTCGCCACGCGGCCTTTGCTGCCGAGCCGCGCGTCCCGGGACCATTTGACCAATGGCCCACCGCGCGCCGGCCGTGCTAAAGCAGCCGCCCATCGCCCCGTCTCCATGGGCCGCCCGCCGTTGCCGCCCGCCGATGCCGCCTGTCCCGCGCCCTGTCTCGAAGCTCCAGGATGGACCCCGTCC
The DNA here is from genome assembly GCF_014197915.1 of Roseospira visakhapatnamensis. GTDB lineage: Bacteria > Pseudomonadota > Alphaproteobacteria > Rhodospirillales > Rhodospirillaceae > Rhodospira > Rhodospira visakhapatnamensis. Next base: position 44,380 of record NZ_JACIGK010000024.1, on the reverse strand, counting down.
CATGACCGTCGCCGCCGACCCCCCGCATACCACCGCTTCTCCGGGTGCCGTCGACCTGGTCGACCTGGTGGATCGCCTGGGGGATGCCCGGGTGTTGTGCGTGGGCGACGTGATGCTGGATACCTTCGTGCAGGGAAGTGTGGACAGGGTGTCGCCCGAGGCCCCCATTCCCGTGCTGCGGGTCGCGCGCGAGACCACCATGCTCGGCGGTGCCGGCAACGTGGCGCGCAATCTGGTGGGCCTGGGGGCGCGCGTGGGCTTCCTGTCGGTGATCGGCGACGATGCCGACGGCGCGGCCGTCGCCGGCCTGCTGGCCGCCCTGCCCGGGGTCGAGACCAGCCTGTTGACCGAATCGGACCGGCCGACCACCCGCAAGACCCGCTTCGTCGCCGGCGGCCAGCAGTTGCTGCGCGCCGATTCCGAGTGCATCCGGCCCCTGGCCGAGGCCACCGGCGAGGCGCTGCTCGCTCAGGCGCGGGCCGTGATCGCCGATCATGGCGCCCTGGTGCTGTCGGACTATGGCAAGGGGGTGCTGACCGAACCCGTCACCCGCGCCCTGATCGCCCTGGCGCGGGGCGCCGGTCGGCCGGTGATCGTCGATCCCAAGGGCGCGGACCATGCCCGCTACGACGGCGCTGGCGTGGTGACGCCCAACCGCAAGGAACTGTCGGAGGCCACCGGCGGTCACCCGACGCACGACGACGCGAGCGTGGAGGCCGCCTGCCGTGCCCTGATCGCCCGCTGTGGCGTGGAGGCGGTGCTGGCCACCCGCAGCCAGGACGGCATGACCCTGGTGTCCGACGGGGCCCGGGCGGAGCATCTGCCCGCCGAGGCCCGCGAGGTGTTCGACGTCTCCGGGGCCGGCGACACGGTGGTGGCCACGCTGGCCGCCGCCCTGGCCGTGGGGGCCTCGCCGTCGGCCGGGGCGCGGCTGGCCAACGCCGCCGCCGGGGTGGTGGTCGGCAAGGTGGGCACCGCCGCCGTGCGCGCCGACGACCTGGTTTCGGCGCTGCATCATCAGGACCTGGCCCGCGCCGAGGACAAGGTGGTGCGCCTGGACGCGCTTGTGGAGACGGCGGAGCGCTGGCGCCGGCGCGGCCTCAGGGTAGGCTTCACCAACGGCTGTTTCGACCTGCTGCACCCGGGGCACGTGTCGCTGATCGCCCAGGCCCGGGCCGCCTGCGACCGGCTGGTGGTGGGATTGAACGCCGATGCCTCGGTGCGCCGGCTGAAGGGGCCGCGCCGTCCGGTCCAGGGCGAGATGGCCCGGGCGACGGTGCTTGCCTCGCTGGCCGACGTGGACCGGGTGGTGCTGTTCGCCGAGGACACGCCGCTGGCCCTGATCGGGGCGCTGCGCCCCGACGTGCTGGTCAAGGGGGCGGACTACACCGTGGAGACGGTGGTGGGCGCGGACGTGGTGCGGGGCTATGGCGGCCGGGTGGTGCTGGCCGATCTGGTCGCCGGTCAGTCCACCACCGCCACCCTGGCGCGCATGGCCGGCGCCGAGGAGACCGACGCACGCCGCTGACTGGCGGCAGCCCCATCACTCCGCCGGCGGCGCGTCGCGGTCGGCCTCGATCTCGACGGAGGCGGCATCGGGCGGGTCATCCGGGGTGCCCAGGGTCTTGGTCAACTCGAACACCCGCCGGCGTACCTGGGGGCTGGGAATGCGGTAGTAGGCCCGCACCAGTTCCAGGGTTTCGCGCCGGGTCAGGGGGTCGGCGTCCCGCGATTCCCGCGGTTCCTCGATGGCGCCGCGAATGTGCCGGGGGCTCAGGCTGGACACGTCGTCGTCCATGTCCTCGAAGAAGTACGACACAGCAACGTCGAGAACCCGGCTCAAGTCCCATAACCGGCTGGCCCCGACGCGATTGGCGCCGCGCTCGTACTTCTGCACCTGCTGAAAGGTCAGGCCAATGGCCTCTCCGAGGCTTTCCTGGCTCATGCCGAGCAAGGTCCGGCGCAGGCGAATGCGCGCGCCCACATGCACGTCCACGGGATTGGGCTTGCCCGACGGTGTGCGTCCGCGGGTCGACAGCCGCATGGGCTGGTCCTGGTGTTCGGCCATGATCGTCAAGTCCCCGGTGGTGCCCGAGTCTTCGGCGCGGTTGGTCGTCCGACGGTTTAGGAACTCACGCGCCGAGCAACGGTCCCGACACCTAGACAATAGGCGAGGGTAGATACGCCGGTCAACACGCAAGCCCTAGGTAAATATACAGCTATGGTCAGGCTGTGTTTTTACGCTGTGCGCTCTCTGGCGCGCGCCGGGCGCGCCCTCCCTGTCGCCATCCCCACCCCCCGACGGCGCCGGCCATCAACAGGGCCAGCGCCAGGGCCAGGGGCACCGGCATGCCCAGGCGGGCGAAGGGCGTGGGCGGCATGGCGCCGGGCAGGGCGGCATCCAGCACGCCCCGCGTGCCCAGATCCAGCCGCCCGGTCACGCGTCCCATCGCATCGACCACCGCCGAGATGCCGGTGTTGGCCACACGGACCAAGGGTACGCCTTCTTCCACGGCGCGCAACCGCGCGGTGGCCAGATGCTGATACGGTCCGGGACTCGTTCCGTACCAGCCATCGTTGGTGACGTTGACCATCCAGGTGGGCCGCGCGGCGGCGTCCACCACCTGGCCGGGGAAGATCACCTCGTAGCAGATCAGCGGCGACACCGGCGGGGTGCCGGGCAGGTCGAGGGTGGTTGGCCCGGGGCCGGGGGTGAAGTCGAGGGCGCCGGGGGTGATCTTCTCAAGGGGCAGGATATCCCGAAACGGCACGTACTCGCCAAAGGGCACCAGGTGATGCTTGTCATAGGCGCCGGCGATCGTCGCCGCCGGCGTGACCGCGAGCAGGCTGTTCCAGACCTGGAACGGGGTCGTTCCCGGCGGCGAGACGCGCGGCGCGCCGGTCAGCAGCAGGCCGCCGGGGGGCGCGGCCGCGGCCACCAGGCGCCGCCGCTCGGTGTCCGTGGCCAGCGGGAAGACCGAGGCGGTCTCCGACCAGATGACATGGGTGACGGCCTCGAACCCCGGCGCCCGGCTCATCTCCACCTGATCGAGCAGGTTCAGGTCGCGCCGCGCCGGGTCCCATTTCTCCGCCTGGGTGTAGTTGGGCTGCACCAGACGCAGGCGCACCCCCGCCACATCGGCGGGGGGCGGCCGGGTCAGCCGGACCTGACCCCAGAGCGTCGGCGCCAGCAGCGCCGCCCCGGCCAGCGCCAGCACGCCGCCGCGCCGCCAGCGGGCGGCGCCGGCGTCGGCCAGCACCGCCGGCGCGGCCAGCGCCAGCACGGTCAGCGCGCTCAGGCCCAGGGCGCCGATCAGCGCCGCCGTTTGCAGCGCGGCCGGCCAGGGCATCCACACGGTGGCCGGCTGGTTCCAGGGAAAGCCGGTGAAGGCCCAGCCCCGCAGCGCCTCGGCCAGGGTCCAGGCCCCGGCCAGCACCAGCACCCGCGACGGCCGTCCGGGGCGCCACCAGAGGCCGGCCAGCAGCGTCCCCAGACCCGTGAACAGCGCCAGCACCGCCGCCAGGCCGCCGATGGCCAGGGGGATCAGCCAGCCGAAGCGGGCGGCGTCCACCAGCAGCGCATGGGCGATCCAGTGCAGGCCGACGGCGAACCAGCCCAGACCGAACCACCAGCCGGCGGCGAAGGCGCCGCGCCGGCGGGGCGCGCCATCCAGCAGCCAGACCAGGCCCGTCAGGCCCACCAGCAGGGCCGGCACGACGTGGAAGGGTGGCAGGGCCAGCGCGGCGGCGGCGCCGAGCGCGGTGGCGGTGCCGTGGCGGCGCCAGCCTCGCAGGTCGCGCACGGCCGCCGCCACGCGGGCCATCATGCGCCGTTGGCCCCGGGACGGATGGTGTCCGGCAGGTTCCGCAACCGGAGGCGCTTCACGCGCCGGGGGTCGGCATCGAGGATCTCGAACTCCATGCCGCTCTCGTGGACGATCAACTCGCCGCGACTGGGCACCCGCCCGGCCAGGCGGAAGACCAGGCCCCCGAGGGTATCGGTCTCCTCGCGCTCCTCGTCGCTGAGGAAGGCGCCGAAGCGGTCCTCGAACGCCTCCAGGTCCAGGCGCGCGTCGGCGATCACCGACCCGTCGTCCTGGGCCACCACCTCCGGGTCGGCGACCACGTCGTGCTCGTCCTCGATTTCGCCGACGATCTGTTCCACCAGGTCCTCGATGGTCACCAGGCCGTCGATGCCGCCGTACTCGTCCACCACCAGCGCCATGTGGGTGCGCTTCAGGCGCATCTCCAGCAGCAGGTCGAGCACCCGCATGCTGGGCGAGACGAACAGCACCGGCCGCGCGAGCGCGCTCAGATCCGGTGGTTGGCCGCCATGCAGGTTGGGGATCAGGTCCTTGATATGCACCATGCCGAGTACCATGTCCAGCGTGCCCCGGAAAACGGGCATGCGCGAGTGCCCGGCCCGCACCAAAAGTTGGGCGATGTCGGCCAGGCTGGCGGTTTCCTCCAGGGCGACGATGTCGGGGCGCGGGACCATCACGTCCTCGGCGGTCATGTCGCGCTGGTGCAGGATGTTGGCGATCAGCAGGCGTTCGTGCCCGTCGATGGGATGCTCGGCGTCCTGGCGCTCCTCGATGAGTTCCTCCAGGGTGTCGCGGATCGACGCGTCGCCGTTGCCCAGGCTCCGCAACAGGCCCCGCAACCAGCCCCCCGGGCGATCGCCGGCATCGGCGCTACCGGCCGTGGGGTCCCCACCCGGCGGGGGCGGGCTGGGGGGTGCCGGGTCGTCGTCGGCTGCGGCACCGGATGCTCGCGGCGACCGTCCCGGCGGTCTCCTTGGCGTGTCGTCGTTCATTGTCTCCAGTTCCATGGCCCCCGGGGCGCCGGCCACCGGGCGCCGGGGGGCGAAGCGGCGGGCGTGCCCGGCCTCGGGGCACTCAGGGGGTGGCGTCCGCGCCGGCGTAGGGGTCGGCGATGCCCAGGGTGGCCAGGATACGGGTTTCCAGGGACTCCATGTCCGCCGCCTCGGCGTCGTCCTGGTGGTCATGGCCCAGCAGGTGCAGCACCCCATGCACCACCAGATGGGCCAGATGATCGGTCAGCGTCCGGCCGTCGCGGGCGGCCTCGTCGCGCGTGGTCTCGAAGGCGACGATCACGTCGCCCAGGTGCGCCGGGTCGTCCTCCTCGCCGTGGTCGTCCGCACTGCCGTTCTCGCCGGCACCGGGCAGGACGACGGTGCCGTCGGCATCCTCCAGCGCGGCGAAGGCCAGCACGTTGGTGGGCGTGTTCCGGCCCCGGTACGCCGTGTTGAGGGCGGTGACGGCCGCGTCGTCCTCCAGCACCACGCACAGCCCCAGTCCCGGCGCGCCGAGACAGGGCGCGTCGGCCAGCGGGGAGCCGGGCAGGGCGGTCAGCACGGCGGCCTCGGCGGCCCGCCGGCAGAGCCCCTCGACTCCCTTCACGGCGCCGCGCCAGGCCGGCGCCTCGACCATCACGTCGATCTCCAGCGTCACGGCGGCGGTGTCGGGGGCCTCGGTGGTGGGGGCGGGCGTCATGACCGGGGAGTCTCCGGGCGGGTGGCGGCCCGGTCACGGGCCTCGTAGGCCCGCACGATGCGCGCCACCATGTCGTGACGCACCACGTCCTGGTGGTCGAAGTGCACCACGGCGATGCCCTCCACCCCCTGCAACGTCTCCAGGGCGTCCCCCAGGCCGGAGCGGGCGCCCGAGGGCAAGTCGACCTGGCTCATGTCACCGGTGACGACCATGCGCGCGTTTTCTCCCATGCGGGTCAGGACCATTTTCATCTGTGTCGGCGTGGTGTTCTGGGCTTCGTCCAGGATGATGAAGGCGTTGGACAGGGTGCGTCCGCGCATGAAGGCCAGCGGCGCGACCTCGATCTCGCCCGCCTCCAGGCGGCGCATGACCTCGTCACCCGGCAGCATGGCGTGCAGGGCGTCATAGATGGGCCGCAGGTAGGGATCCACCTTCTCGCGCAGGTCGCCGGGCAGGAAGCCGAGGCGCTCGCCGGCCTCGACCGCCGGGCGCGACAGGATGATGCGCTCGACCGCGCCCTGCATCTTCAGCGCCACCGCCTGGGCCACCGCCAGGAAGGTCTTGCCGGTGCCCGCCGGCCCGAGGCCGAACACCACATCGTGGGAGGCCATGGCCGAAAGGTAGCGCGCCTGCCCCGCCGTGCGGGCGGTGAAGGTGCGCTTGCGGGTGCGCAACACCGGCGTGGGCCCGGCCACGACCGGCGCCGGCGCCTGTCCCAGGCGAATGGCGGCCTCCAGGTCGGCGGTGGCCACGTCCTCGCCGGCGCGGGCGCGGTCGTACAGGGCGTCCAGGGCGCGGGCGGCGATCTCCACCGGTTCGCCCGCGCCGCTCAGGGTCACTTCGTTGCCCCGGGTATGGCAGGCGATGCCCAGCCGGGTTTCCAGGCACGCCAGATTTTCGTGGCCGGGGCCGAACAGCACCTGAAGCACGCCATTGTCGGCGTAGACGCGGGTCACCCGGGTGGCGAGGTCGGTCACGCGGGGATCCTCGTGGGAGTCGGAGCAGCGGCCGGGGCCGCGTCCGCGTCCGCCGACGGCGGCTCGGTCGCCGGCGTCACCAGGCGGCCGGCCAGGCTGTTGGGCTGGCCGTCGACGATCAGCACCCGGCAGGACCGTCCCAGGATGGCGGCCGGCGCCGACACGTGCACCGGCTGCATCCACGGGCTGCGCCCCAGAAGCTGACCCGGCCGCCGTCCGACGCGATCCAGAAGGACGTCCATTTCCTGGCCCACGCACTGACGGTTGAACAGGCTCTGCTGGGTGTTCAGCACCTCCTGGAGCCGCGCCAGGCGCTCGCCCTTGATTGGATCGGGGACCTGTCCGGGCCGGGCGGCCGCCGGGGTGCCCGGGCGCGGGCTATACTTGAAGGAGTACGCCTGCACGAAGTGGACCGCGCGCACCAGACTCAGGGTGTCCTGAAAATCCGCCTCCGTCTCGCCCGGGAAGCCGACGATGAAGTCGGAGGACAGCGCCAGATCCGGGCGCGCCGCCCTGAGCCGGTCCACCACGCGCCGGTACGCCTCGGCGGTATGGCCCCGGTTCATGGCCTTGAGGATGCGGTCCGATCCGGACTGGACGGGCAGATGCAGGAAGGGCATCAGCGCCGGCACCTCGGCGTGGGCGGCGATCAGGTCGTCGGTCAGGTCGCGCGGGTGGCTGGTGGTGTAGCGCAGGCGCGTCAGGCCGGGGATCTCGGCCAGGGCGCGGATCAGGCGGGCCAGGCTCCAGGCGGCGCCGTCGTCCGGCCCGTCGCCGTGATAGGCGTTGACGTTCTGGCCCAGGAGCGTGATCTCGGTCGTGCCCTGATCCACCAGGGCGCGGGCCTCGTCCAGGACCGCCGCCGCCGGGCGGGAGACCTCGGCGCCCCGGGTATAGGGCACCACGCAGAAGGTGCAGAAGCGGTCGCAACCCTCCTGGATGGACAGGAACGCCGACGGGCCGCGCGGCCCGGGCGCCGGCAGGTGGTCGAACTTGGGATCGGCCGGGAAGTCGGTGTCCAACTGGGCACCGCCCTCGCGGGCCAGGCGGGCCAGCATTTCCGGCAGGCGGTGGTAGGTCTGCGGCCCCAGCACCAGGTCCACCCAGGGCGCGCGGGCCAGCAGTTCGGCGCCCTCCGCCTGGGCGACGCAGCCGGCCACGCCGATCACCATGCGCCCCAGGCCACGGTCGATCCGCACCTGGCGCAGTTGGCGCAGCCGGCCCAGCTCCGAGAACACCTTCTCGGACGCCTTCTCGCGGATGTGACAGGTGTTGAGCAGCACCATGTCGGCCTCGGCCGGCTCCGTCACCGGCCGGTACCCAAGCGGCGCCAGGACGTCCGCCATGCGGGCGGCGTCATAGACGTTCATCTGGCAGCCGTAGGTCTTGATGCAGACAGTCTTGGATGGTGTCTTGGTCACGGGTCTGGTCACGCGGGTGGCTCGATGTCGCGGACGGGCCGCGGTCCCAATGCGAGGTCATGCCAACGGGCGGTCGGACGGAGCATGTCTCCAGATCCGGGACTCCAGGTCTGGACGTCCAGGTCCGGGGATCCGCCTCCGGGGACCCGTGCCGGGCCACCCCGGGTCCGCTCCACGCGGGCGGCCGGGACGCGCCCGCCGGCCCTTGCATGAACGACCCGCGTCGTCCCCGACGCGCCGCGCGGGACCGCACGATCTGGATGTGGTCCCGACGTATGCGCGTACCGTCCGGCCGACGTCTCGTTCCCCGGCCCGTCCGTCCAAGGTGCGTGGGTGACCCGGGCTTGTCAAGCGATGCGCGCGCGGCTGACCCCGGTCCGGCGGCGCGGCAACGCCAATCGGCGCCGCGAGGGGGATCGCGGCGCCGACCGGGGGGATTGAAAGATCGTGAAGGGGACGCTTTCAACACTCGAAACACTGAGGGAGGTCCCCTTTCCGGCAGCTTTCCCGGTCATGAACTGTTCGTCATGCCGGGGCGCGCGCCCCGGGGTGGGCTCGCGGCGGGCCGGCGCCCGGTGCTAGACTCCGCCCCAGCGCGGTGCGCCCCAGCGCGGCAAGTTTGGGCGCGGCCGCCCACCCCATCCGACCGCCCACGGTCCAGAGGACATCCGACCATGAAGCTGACCGAGAACCGCCTTCTGCGCCAGCAGTGCTACGTCAACGGCCAGTGGGTCGGCGCCGACAGCGGCGCCACCTTCGCCGTCACCAACCCCGCGACCGGCGCCGAGCTGGCCCGCGTGCCCGACATGCGCGTCGACGAGACCCGCCGCGCCATTGAGGCCGCCAATGCCGCCTGGCCCGCCTGGCGGGCGCTGACCGCCAAGCAGCGCGCGACCATCCTGCGCGACTGGTTCACCCTGATCATGGCCCACCAGGACGACCTGGCGATCCTGATGACCGCCGAGCAGGGCAAGCCCCTCGCCGAGGCCCGGGGGGAGATCGCCTACGGCGCCAGCTTCATCGAGTGGTTCGCCGAGGAGGGTAAGCGCGTCTACGGCGACGTCATCCCGTCGCATGGCCCGGATAAGCGCATCCTGGTCATCAAGCAGCCCATCGGCGTGGTGGCCGCCATCACGCCCTGGAACTTCCCCAACGCCATGATCACCCGCAAATGCGCGCCGGCCCTGGCCGCCGGCTGCCCGGTGGTCATCAAGCCGGCGGCGCTGACGCCGCTGTCGGCGCTGGCGCTGGCCGACCTGGCCGAGCGGGCGGGCATCCCCCCCGGGGTGCTCAACGTGCTGACCACCGCCAAGTCCTCGCAGGTGGGCGGCGAGATGACGGCCAACCCCCTGGTGCGCAAGCTGTCCTTCACCGGCTCCACGGAGATCGGCAAGACCCTCATGGAACAGTGCGCCGGCACCGTGAAGAAGGTGTCGCTGGAACTGGGCGGCAACGCGCCCTTCATCGTGTTCGACGACGCCGACCTGGACGCCGCCGTGGCCGGGGCCATGGCCTCCAAGTACCGCAACACCGGCCAGACCTGCGTGTGCGCCAACCGTCTGCTGGTGCAGGACGGCGTGTACGACGCCTTCGCCGAGAAGCTGGCGGCGGCGGTGAAGGGCCTGACGGTGGGCGACGGCCTGGCCGGCGAGACCCAGCAAGGCCCGCTGATCGACGCCGCCGCCCTGGAGAAGGTCGAGGCGCTGGTTGGCGACGCCGTCGACAAGGGCGCCCGGGTGGCCCTGGGCGGCAAGCCCCACGCCCTGGGAGGCACCTTCTACGAGCCCACCATCCTGACCGGGGTCACCGACGGCATGCGGGTGTTCCGCGAGGAGATCTTCGGCCCCGTGGCGCCGCTCTACCGCTTTTCCACCGAGGCCGAGGCCGTGGACATGGCCAACGACACCGAATACGGCCTGGCCGCCTACTTCTACGCCCGCGACATGGGGCGGGTCTGGCGGGTGTCCGAGGGCCTGGAGTACGGCATCGTCGGCGTCAACGAGGGCATCATCTCCACCGAGGTCGCCCCCTTCGGCGGGGTGAAGGAATCCGGCCTGGGCCGCGAGGGCTCCAAGTACGGCATGGAGGACTTCCTGGAGATCAAGTACCTGTGCCTGGGCGGCGTGGACCGGTAGGGCCCGCCGGTACACAACGGTCCGTCCCGGACCTGACGCGGCAGACCCAGGAGCACCGCCGGCCGGTCGTGGTGCCGGATGCCTACTCGGCGGCCACCGGCGCCGGCAGCGTCGGCGGGCCGGAGATCCGGGTCGGCCGGCGGGGTTCGATGACGCGCCGCAGGTTGCGCAGGAACAGCGGCCGGGTCGCGTCGTCGGCGACGGCGTCGGCGAACGCCCCCAGCGCCGCCGACATGGCCGTCTTCTGGACCGCGCAGAACCAGTCCGGCGGCTTGTCGATGCGCGGGTCCGACAGGAAGCGCGCGCCCAGGCAGGTGTGGCAGAGTTCGCGCGCCCAGCACTGCTGGCACTGCGGATGATGGGCCTTGCCGTTGGCCTGGAAGCGCGCCGCGATCCGCGCGTGGCGCGCGCCGTCCCAGTCGTCGCCGACCGGGCCGTAGCGCGTCTCCTCCGACTCCAGCAGGTAGCAGGGATAGGCGGTGCCGTCGGCGTTGACCGCCATGAAGGTGCGGCCGGCGCCGCAGGCATGGGCGCGCACCTCGCGCGTCACCAGGCCGTCCAGCACGAAGTGGATGCCGCGCAGCAGGAACGGCCGGGTCGTGCGCAGGGACCGCACGCTGTCCCGGGCCAGGCGGGCGAAGTCGTCGGCGATCGCCGCCAGGTCGTCCGGGCAGTGCTGGCCGTGCCAGGTGCCCAGGGCCAGCGAGATCTGCATCTCCGTGATGCCCAGGTCCCGGTAGTGGCGGGCCATGTCCGCGACCGACAGGCCCCGGTCGGCGTGGGCCTTGGTGTAGACGCCCTCGACGGCGACATCGACGCCGGCGGCGACCATGCGGGTGACGGTGCGCGAGGCCGCGTCGTGGGATCCCTGACCGCCGGCCCGGGGCCGCAGGGTATCGTGGATGCCGGCGGGGCCGTCCAGGCTGACCAGCACATAGACGTCATGCGCGCGGAAGAAGGCGATCATGGCGTCGGTGACCCTGGTGCCGTTGGTGACCACCACGAAGGCCGGCGCCGGGCGGCCCATGGCCCGGCCGCGCCGTTCGACGTGGGCCACGGCGTGGCGGATGGTGTCGAAGGCCAGCGTGGGTTCGCCGCCCAGGAACTTGACGCTGTGCAGGCCGGCGCGGGACAGCGACAGGGCGCGGTCGATGGCCGCCTCGGCCGTCTCCGGGCTCATGCGGGTGTTGGTCTTGTTCAGGGCGTCGGCGTAGCAGTAGGCGCAGGCGAGGTTGCAGGTCTGGCTGACGTTCAGGACCAGATCGGTGATGCCGTCGGTGGTCCCGGGGTCGGCGGACGCGCCGGTGGCCGCCCCGTCCACGAGGTCCGGGGTGTCGTGGCGGCGTTCGGCGATCAGGTCGCGCATGGTCGCGCGGGCCGCCAGCTCGCCGGGCTTGAGTCCCGGGAGGTTGGCGGCGAAGCGCCCCGACTCGAACGGCGATAGGGCCTCGAACACCGCGTCCGGGGCCTGGCAGAGGGAATAGAGCTCCGGCAGGAAGAGGTATGACCGGGTTTCTCCGGTGACCACCGTGAAGCGCCCGGATCCGCAGGAGGGGAGGCACGCGGGGGCGTGCTCCGCATGCGTGGTCCAGTCCGACATGATGACCTCGCTTGGAACGGCGACCGGGCCAGCGGCACCGCGACGGCGGTGGGCGGCGGCGCGATGCGGCGATGCCCGTGACGCGATGGATGTCGTGGATCGTGATCTGATCCAAGGGTGGTCTTTCGGCGCGGAGCCGTCAAAAGGATTTTCGCCCGGGGGGCGCCGTGGCGGGAGGACGCGAGGGGCCCGGGGAGACGGTTGTCGAGACCGCCGGCGCCGCCATGCAGGGGGACGGACCGGGAGAGGGCGTGAGCCCGGGATCACGCCCTCCCGCAAGGACCGGGTCGACCTCAGCCGCAGCCGAAGCCGCCGCAGTGGGCCCGGGACGCGGCGGCCAGTTCGGCCAGCTTGTTGACGTCCTCCACGGCCAGGGCGGCGATGGCGTCCTTGTTGAGCACCAGGGCGCGGATCGGGCCGGCGCCGATGGCTTCGGCGACCTTTTCCATATCGCGACCGGACAGGTGTGACAGATCAGGCATGTCTCTGCTCGGCATGGTGATGCTCCTCGAGCGGGGCGATGGCCCAGGGGCCGATGGAAGAGGGCGGCGCCGCGACGATGGCCGGACCTCCGGTCCTCTCCGGCTCAAGGGTGGTCGAGGTTTCGGACCCCCCCCGAGTCCAATGTTATGCTAGCGGAACGAACGCGTTTTGTAAACCAGGGCACGCATAAATGAATTTTTATATAAAAAAGTTGTGTATGTGCCCGATGTCGGGGCGTATACCACCGACGGATGGCGCGGGGGCACCATCCGGTTGTGTACACCGGCGGCGGGATGAGACGCCGTCCCCTTGCGCTCGTCCGCGCGAGCCGGTGATGTTTGATGACGGTGGCGCGGTGGCTCAGGACCGTCCCGGAGTGCTGCTCATGATCCCCGGCAGCCAGCCGTCGTGAGCCGTCCGCACGGTGGCCAGGGCCACGGAATCGGCGCCGATGACGAGGGCGTCGCCGCCCGTGACACCGATGCGCCGGGCGGTCCCGCCCAGGTCGGCCAGCAGGGACGCGGCCTCGGCCTCGGGCAGGGTGACCACATAGCGGCCCTGGTCCTCGCCGAACAAGGCGGCGGGCGTGGTGTCGACCGACAGGGTCGCGCCGATGCTCCCGGCGAGCGCCATCTCGGCCACCGCCACCAGCAGGCCGCCGTCCGAGACGTCATGGCAGGCGGTCACCCGTCCGGCCTGGATCAGGCCCCGCACCAGATCGCCCGTGCGGCGCTCGACCGCCAGGTCGACGGGGGGGGGCGCGCCTTCCTCGCGGCCGGCGATCTCGCGCAGGTACAGGCTCTGGCCCAGCCAGCCGTCCGCCGGGCCACCGCCGATCACCAGGATCGCCTCGCCCTCGGCCGGGACTGCCACCGTGGCCATGCGGTCCAGGTCGTCGATCACCCCCACGCCACCGATGGTCGGCGTGGGCGGGATGGCCTGGCCCTCGGTCTCGTTGTAGAGGCTGACGTTGCCGGACACGACCGGGAAATCGAGCGCCCGGCAGGCCTCGGCGATGCCCTGGCAGGCGCCCACCACCTGGCCCATGATGCGCGGCTTCTCGGGGTTGCCGAAGTTCAGGTTGTCGGTGACGGCCAGGGGCCGGGCGCCGGTGGCGGTGAGATTGCGCCACGCCTCGGCCACCGCCTGACGGCCGCCCATGACCGGGTCGGCGCCCACGTAGCGGGGCGTGCAGTCGGTGGTCGCCGCCAGCCCCCGGTCCGTGCCGTGGATGCGCACCACGGCGGCGTCGCCGCCCGGGCGCTGCACCGTGTCGCCCATGACCATGTGGTCGTACTGCTCCCAGATCCACCGCCGGCTGGCCAGGTCGGGCGAGCCCATGAGCCGCGTCAGCGCCTCGGTCCAGGGCACCACCGGCACGGTCGCCGGATCCAGGGGCGCCGGAGCGGGCGTGGGTTCCCACGGCCGGTCGTACTCGGGGGCGGCCTCGGCCAGCGGGTCGATGGGCAGGTCGGCCACCGTCTCGCCGTGCCAGGTGAGCACCATGCGCCCGGTGTCGGTCAGCCGGCCGATGACGGCGAAGTCCAGGTGCCACTTCTCGAAGATGGCGCGGGCCACGTGCTCCTTGCCCGGCTGAAGCACCATGAGCATGCGCTCCTGGCTTTCCGACAGCATCAGCTCGTAGGGCGTCATGCCCGCCTCGCGCATGGGCACGGTGTCCAGCGCCAGATCCACGCCCAGGCCGCCCTTGGAGGCCATCTCGAAGCTGGACGACGTCAGGCCGGCCGCGCCCATGTCCTGGATGGCGACGATGGCGTCGGTGTCCATCAGCTCCAGGCAGGCCTCGATCAGCAGCTTTTCGGTGAACGGGTCGCCCACCTGGACGGTGGGGCGCTTTTCCTCGGAGTCGGCGGAGAACTCGGCGGAGGCCATGGTGGCGCCGTGGATGCCGTCGCGGCCCGTTTTCGAGCCCACATAGACCACCGGGTTGCCCACGCCGCGCGCCTGCGAGGTGAAGATGCGGTCGGCGGGCGCGATGCCCACGGTCATGGCGTTGACCAGGATGTTGCCGTTGTAGCCGGGGTGGAAGTTGACCTCGCCGCCCACGGTGGGCACGCCCACGCAATTGCCGTAGCCGCCGATGCCGGAGACGACGCCGGAGATCAGGTGGCGGGTCTTGGGGTGGTCCGGGGCGCCGAAGCGCAACGCGTTGAGGTTGGCGACCGGGCGCGCGCCCATGGTGAACACGTCGCGCAGAATCCCGCCCACGCCGGTCGCGGCGCCCTGGTAGGGTTCGATGAAGCTGGGGTGGTTGTGGCTTTCCATCTTGAAGACGGCGGTCAGGCCGTCGCCGATGTCCACCACGCCGGCGTTCTCGCCGGGACCATGGATGACCCAGGGGGCGGTGGTCGGCAGGGTCTTCAGCCACTTCTTCGACGACTTGTAGGAGCAGTGCTCCGACCACATCACCGAGAAGATGCCCAGTTCGGTGATGTTGGGCTCGCGGCCCATGATCTCCAGGACGCGGGCGTATTCCTCGGCGTTCAGGCCGTGCTCGGCGACGATCTCGGGGGTGATCTTGGCGTCGCTCACGACAGCGCCTCCAGCAGCGAGGTAAACAGGGCGCGGCCGTCGGTGCCGCCCAGGCGCGGATCGGCCAGCCGCTCCGGATGCGGCATCAGACCCAGGATGCGGTGGTTCTCCGACAGGACGCCGGCGATGTTGGCGGTGGAGCCGTTGGGATTGGCCTCGTCCACCACCCGGCCGGCGGCGTCGCAGTAGCGGACGGCGACGCGATCCTCGTCCTCCAGCATGCATTGCGTGGGCAGGTCGGCGACATAGTTGCCGTCGTGGTGGGCGATGGGGATGCGGACGACCCGGGCGGGATCGTAGCGGCTGGTGAAGATGGTGTCGGTCGTGACCACCTTCAGGTGCACGTCCTTGCAGATGTACGTCAGGTCCCGGTTGCGCATCAGCGCGCCGGGCAGGAGGCCCGTCTCGCACAGCACCTGGAAGCCGTTGCAGATGCCCAGCATGGCCACGCCGCGCTGGGCCTGGCGCCGCACGGCGGCGATCACCGGCGCCTGGGCGGCCATGGCGCCGCAGCGCAGGTAGTCGCCGTGGGAAAACCCGCCCGGCAGGACGATCAGGTCCAGGTCCTCGGGCAGGTCGGGGTCGGCATGCCAGTGCATGCGCGGGTCCTGGCCGGTGACGTCACGCAGCGTGACGGCCACGTCGCGGTCGCAGTTGGACCCGGGGAAGACGATGACGGCGGCTTTCACGGGGGGGGATCCCTTGAGACGGAGGATCAGAGGAGATGACGCGGACGGAGCGGCCACGCCACCGTCGCGCGTCCCGACGGGATGGCGGGGACTCACCCCTCCAGGTCGATGGTGTACTTTTCGATCACCGTGTTGGCGAGAAGCCGCCGGCACATGTCGTCCACGCGGGCGCGGGCGGTGTCGGCATCGGTGTCGTCGTCCAGGTCCAGTTCGATCAACTTGCCCTGGCGGGCGTCCTGGACGCCGTCGAAGCCCATGGACTCCAGGGCGCCGAGGATGGCCTTGCCCTGGGGGTCAAGCACCCCGGGCTTGAGGGAAACGTGGATGCGGGCCTTCACGGGCGGGATCCTCCAGAGCGTTACAGCGCCCGGTCGCATGGCGCGGCGGGCTAGTGCGGCGACGCAGTCAAGGGAGCCCCCCTTGAATGCAAACGTTGCTGCACAAAACATTGTTTCTGGTGCCCTTTCGATTCAGACAAAAGAATGCGGACGGCATCTTTCGTCTGGAGCAGGGCACTCGGGTCGTCAAACCCCCTCCCAGCCTCCCCATTCATGAGGGAGGAGTCCGGGCGTTCAGACCCTTGACGTTCACCGCTCCGGACCGATGCCCGAATGGGCCGGCGCCGCGACGCGGCGATCAAGACAACCAAACCCGGGCGGCCGCCGGGTTGCGGCGACCAGAACACTACTGCATCGTCGCCGGGCCGGGCATGTCGCGGGGACCGCCTTCCGGCAGGATTCCCAGGCGGCGGGCCACCTCCTGGTAGGCTTCCTCGACGCCGCCCATGTCGCGGCGGAAGCGGTCCTTGTCCAGCCGCTCGTTGGTCCGGACGTCCCACAGGCGACAGTTGTCGGGGCTGATCTCGTCGGCCAGGACGATGTGCATCTCGTCGGTCTGGTCGTCGTAGAGGCGGCCAAATTCCAGCTTGAAGTCGACCAGCTTCAGGCCGATGCCCAGGAACAGGCCGGACAGGTAGTCATTGACCCGCAGCGACAGGCTCATGATCTCGTCCAGGTCCTGGATCGCGGCCCAGCCGAAGGCGGTGATGTGCTCCTCGGTGATCATCGGATCGCCCAGGTCGTCGCTCTTGTAATAATACTCGACGATGGAGCGCGGCAGCACCGTGCCGTCCTGGATGCCGAAGCGCTTGGACAGCGAGCCGGCGGCGACGTTGCGCACCACCACCTCGATGGGGATGATCTCCACCTCGCGCACCAATTGCTCGCGCATATTGAGTCGGCGCACGAAATGGGTGGGGATGCCGATCTCCTGCAGGCGCTGCATCAGGTACTCGCTGATGCGGTTGTTGAGCACCCCCTTGCCGGTGATCGTACCCTTCTTCTGGTTGTTGAAGGCGGTTGCGTCGTCCTTGAAGTACTGTACCAGGGTGCCGGGCTCCGGCCCCTCGAACAGGATCTTCGCCTTGCCTTCGTAGAGTTGTCTGCGTCGGGCCATCTTTGGTCGTCATGAGGGGTTGCGAGAGCACGCGTCGGCGCGAGAGGGGGCACCTGACGGGCGAGCCGGCGGGAGGCGCCGGCGGATTGGGAAAACACCGTTGATCGCCGTCGGGACAGCCGACGGACGAGCCCGCGCACATTACCGTGCCACGGCACGGGGGGGAAGGCGTTTGTAGATGGTGGCGTCCCGGGGGCCTGGAGGTGCGGCCGGTCAGGCGCCGACCTTCTCGATCTGTCCCACGGCGTCCTGGTCGCCGTCCTCGGCGTCGGCCGTCGCGACGGCGCCCGGGGTCGCGTGCTTGCGGTTTCGCGGCGCGCGGCGCTTCTTGGACTTGGCCTTGCCGCCGGATCCCGCCGGGGGCGTGGTCTCGGTCGCCGGGTCCGGCGTCGTGGTCTTGGCGCCGATGGCCGGGTCCTGGACGTCCAGACCCTGGTAGTCGGTGACCCCCTGGGTGAGGGCGAAGCAGGCCAGGCGGACCGCCTTTGGAATCTCCAGGGGCTCGCCGTCACGCTCCCCCTTTTCGTAGTACTGCACCACCCGCCGCTTCAGGCCCAGGGCCTCGGCGGCTTCCTTCTGCGACATGCGCATGACGCCCTTGCGCCACTGCTTGAAGGCTTTCGGTGTCACGGGCGGCGGTGTCCTCGCGGCGTGGCCGGCTGAACCGGGACGGCCTGTTCCCATCCCAACGGGACATCGCCATGACAGCGCGCGTCCGCCGGGATCGCAAGGGAAAATCGCGCCATGCGCGCGGTTGCTCAGTCGAGGGGCAGGGGGGCGAACGGGGTGCGGTCGGGCGGTCCCGGGGCGAAGCGGAACACCGGGGCCGGGCCGTCCAGCGCGGGCGCCGGCAGGGCGATCTGCGCCGCCGACACGGTGGCGAAGCCGCTGTCCAGCGCGAAGCACAGGCCGGCGGCGGCCGAGGGTGCCGCCGGATCCGCCGCGCGGCCCTGCGCCGCCGTCCAGGCGTCCCAGCCGTCCGGCCGGGTCGGGTCGGGGGCGGGGAGCGCCCGAACGCGCGCCAGATTGGCGGCGATGCGCGGGTCGGCGGTGTCGTTCAGGTCGCGCGCGGTCAGCATCCAAAGGCCCTCGTCGACGGGCCGGACCTCGATCGGCCCCCGGCCCGCGTGGCGCAGCCACAGGGCGTCGCGGCTGTCGGCGACGACCATGTTGAACGGCCGATAGGCATCCGGGTTCAGGTCGGCCAGGGCGCGAGCCGCCTCGATGGCGTCGGCGTGGTCCAGGGCCTCCAGCACCAGTTCGCCCCGGCTGCGCTTGCCGTCGGCCGGTCCCAGGGTGCCGTGGCGGTTGAGGATCGCGGCCACCACGCCGTGGTCGTTCAGGCCCAGCCACGAGCCGCCGGCCAGGTCGTCGCGCCCGGCCACCACCTCCGGCCGGTCGGGCCACAGCCGCCCGGGGCCGGTCCATGGCCGGTCGCGCATCTCGTCGCGGTTCGCGGCCAGCACCAGGGGCCAGGCATGATCGGGCCGGCGCAACAGGATGACGGTGCACATGGGACGCGGGGCTCCTCGGTCGGTGGAACGGGGTGTTACAGTCCCGGGAAAAATGGGGGTACCGCCCGTCACCCGCCAGAGTGTATAACGTCGGCCGTCGTGGTGACACAAAACCGACTAATGAGGGGAGGACCATGACCGATCCGTTTCGCGAGCGCGGAAAGGGCTTCGAGGCGAAGTACGAACAGGATGAGGCGATCCGGTTTCGTGTGGTGACGCGCCGCAACAAGCTGTTGGGTCTCTGGGTGGCGGGACAGATCGGGCTGTCCGGGAAGGCCGCCGAGGCCTACGCCCAGGAGATGGTTGATCACGATCTGGTGCACCCCGCCGAGGACAGCGTCCTCGCCAAGGCTCAGGCGGACATGACGGCCAAGGGCCTCACCATCTCCCGCCACCGCCTGGACCTGCGGCTGGCCAAGCTGCTCCAGGAGGCCGAAGAGCAGGTTCACGGCGAGATCGCCGGGACTCCGCTTCATTGATCCGGAGCGAACGGATCCGGGGGGGTGTCGTCGTCCCGGGACCGTGACTGGCCCCGGCCCGCGTGCCCCGGCCGCCGCGATCCGCAGTTGGAGCATCCTGCATGCCGACCCTTGCCCATCTGTCCCTTGCCGTGTTGCCGCCACCGGTCGTCGGGTCCCTGACCTGAGGCGACCGGCCGCGCCGCTGTCCGGCGGTTCCGCCATCCCTTGCCCTCGTTGGGCGCGGGGGCGGGGCCGTCCGTCGTGCGCATCGGTCGCCACCGATCGCGCGTACACGATGGACGGAAAGGAGCGGCGCCATGACGACCGCCGGACACACCCCGCACGGGCGGGACTCGCGACTCCCTGACCTCGACCCCCACACCCACCATTCCATCGATGATCCCAAGGCCGATGCCACGCGGCGCCCGGGCGACGGCGGCCGCCGGCCGAACGGCCTGGCGCTGGTCGCCCTGGCGGCGCTGTTGTGGGGCACGGTGGGCATCGCGTCCCGGTTTCTGTTCGATCTCTCCACCCTGGACCCGTTGACGGTGGGCGCCTGGCGCCTGGTGCTGGCCGCGCCCCTGATGGCCGTGCTGGCGGCGCGCCTGCCCGGTGGTCCGCTGGACCGGCGCGACATCGGCGCGCTGGTGCTGCTGGGTCTCTCCCAGGCCGCCTACCAGGGGCTCTACTTCGGTGCCGTGGCGCGGGTGGGGGTGACGCTGGCCACCCTGCTGGCGCTGTGCGCGGCGCCGGTGCTGGTCGCGCTGCTGGCCCGTCTGGTGCTGCGCGAACCGCTGGGCGCGCGCACCCTGGTGGCGGTGGCCCTGTCGGTGGTGGGCGTGGCGCTGCTGGTGGGCGTGCCGGGGCCGATGTCCGCCGGGGCCGCCACCGTCGGCGTTGGCGTGGCGATGGCCGGGGCGGCGGCCGTCAGCTATGCCGTGTTCACCCTGACCAGTCGCGCCCTGGCGCGTCGCCACCATCCGTTCCGCATCATCGCGCTCGGCTTCGGGGTCGGGGCGGTGGTGCTGGCGGCCCTCGCCGGCGCGGCGCGGCTGACCGGGGGCGCGCCGCTGTGGCCCGACTCCGCCGTGGCCTGGGGGGTGGTGCTGTACATGGGCCTGGTGCCCACGGCGCTGGCCTACGGCCTGTTCCTGTGGGGCATGCGCCGGGCCACGGCCACCGGGTCGGCGGTGGTGGTGCTGCTGGAGCCCTTGACGGCGGCGGTGTTGGCCTGGGGGCTGTTCGGCGAGCGCCTGGGGCCGCTCGGCCTGATCGGCGGCGCCCTGCTGCTGGGCGCGGTCGCACTGCTGGCGGCGTGGCGTGGCGGCACGGCGCGGGGGTAGCCGCCTCGCGAGGGGACGGCCTCCGGCCGCCCCATCACGCCGTCACGGCGCCACGCTGGCCTGGATGACGGTGACGATGTCGTCGACCACGGCGGAGACCAGGGCGTCGTCCTCCCCCTCGGCCATGACGCGGATCAAGGGTTCGGTGCCGGACTTGCGGATGAGGATGCGGCCCCGATCGGTCAGCCGCGCCTCGCCCTCGGCGATGGCCGCCGTCACCGGGGTCAGGGTCAGCACCTCGGCGGGCGCGCGCGGACCGGCCACGCGCACATTGCGCAGCACCTGGGGCAGGGGCTCGAACACCGTGAGGGCGGCGCTGGCCGGCCGGCCGCCCTGGACCAGCGCCGCCAGCACCTGAAGACCGGCGGCCAGGCCGTCGCCGGTGGTCCCCACATCGGACATGACGATGTGGCCGGATTGCTCGCCGCCCAGGTTGAAACCCTGGGCGCGCATGTGCTCCACCACGTAGCGGTCGCCCACCGGGGTGCGCGCCAGGGACAGGCCCAGGTCTTTCAAGTGGTGCTCCAGGCCGAGGTTCGACATGACCGTGGCCACCACGCCGCCGCCCCGCAGGCGGCCGTCGTCGCGCCAGGCCCGCGCGATCACCGCCAGCACCTGGTCGCCGTCCACCAGGTCGCCCTTCTCGTCGGCCAGCACCACCCGGTCGGCGTCGCCGTCCAGCGCCAGGCCCAGGTCGGCGCCGTGCGCCACCACCGCATGGCGCATGGCCTCGGTGGCCAGCGAGCCCCGGTCGCGGTTGATGTTGAAGCCGTCGGGCTCGATCCCTAGCGGGATGACCTCGGCGCCCAGTTCCCAGAGCACGCGCGGCGCCACGCGGTAGGCGGCGCCATGGGCGCAGTCCAGCACGATCTTCAGGCCGTCCAGGCGCAGGCCGCGCGGGAAGGTGGCCTTGACGGCCTCGATATAGCGCCCGCCCGCGTCATCCAGGCGGCGCGCCCGTCCCAGCGCGTCCGGGGACACCCGGCGGCCCTCCAGGCCGTTGTCCAGCAGGTGCTCGATCTCCGCCTCGGCGGCATCGGACAGCTTGAAGCCGTTTGGCCCGAACAGCTTGATCCCGTTGTCCTGATACGCGTTGTGCGAGGCCGAGATCATCACCCCCAGGTCGGCGCGCAGCGAGCGGGTGAGCATCGCCACCGCCGGCGTCGGCAGCGGCCCGAGCAGCACCACGTCCATGCCCACGGCGATGAAGCCGGCGGTCAGCGCCGGTTCCAGCAGGTAGCCCGACAGCCGCGTGTCCTTGCCGATGACCACGGTGTGACGGTGGTCGCCCCGGGTGAAGTAGGCGCCGGCGGCCATGCCCAGGCGCAGCGCCAGGTCGGCGGTCATGGGTTCGGTGTTGGCGGTGCCGCGCACCCCATCGGTGCCGAACAGCGTTCGCGTGTTCATGATGGGTGTCCTGACTGGCGATGACCCCCGACGCGGGGAGAGGGACTCGGTCATAAAGGGGCCTCCGCCCGCCATCAAGGGGAATGTCCAAACCCGGTCACCTGTGGTAAGACCCCCGCGCCCGGCCGCCGACCCGGACGCGGGGTCGCCGCCGCGCGCCCGGCTCCCGCCTTTCGGCGCCGCTCCCTTCCTGCGCGATCAGAAGAGCACCCATGCCCAAACGGACCGACATCAAGAGCATCCTGGTCATCGGCGCCGGCCCCATCGTCATCGGCCAGGCCGTGGAATTCGACTACTCCGGTGCCCAGGCGTGCAAGGCGCTGCGGGCCGAGGGCTACCGGGTGATCCTGGTCAACTCCAACCCGGCCACCATCATGACCGACCCGGAGACGGCCGATGCCACCTATATCGAGCCGATCACCCCGGAGATCGTCGAGAAGATCATCGCCCGGGAGCGTCCGGACGCCCTGCTGCCCACCATGGGCGGCCAGACCGGCCTGAACACGGCGATGGAACTGGCCAACCGGGGGATCCTCGACACGTATGGCGTGGAGATGATCGCCGCGCGCCAGGACGTGATCGCCAAGGCCGAGGACCGGCTGCTGTTCCGCGAGGCCATGGACCGCATCGGCCTGGAGAGCCCGCGCAGCCAGTTGGTGCACGACATGCGCGAGGCCGCCCGCGCCATGGACGAGATCGGCCTGCCGGTGATCGTGCGCCCCTCCTTCACGCTGGGCGGCCTGGGGGGCGGCATCGCCTACAACAGGGCCGAGTACGACCGCATCGTCGCCGCTGGCCTGGCGGCCTCGCCGGTGCACTCGGTGCTGGTCGAGGAGTCGGTGCTCGGCTGGAAGGAGTACGAGATGGAGGTGGTCCGCGACAAGGCGGACAACTGCATTATCGTCTGCTCCATCGAGAACGTGGACCCCATGGGGGTGCACACCGGAGATTCCGTGACCGTCGCGCCGGCGCTGACGCTGACCGACAAGGAATACCAGATCATGCGCGACGCCTCGATCGCCTGCCTGCGGGAGATCGGGGTGGAGACCGGCGGGTCGAACGTGCAGTTCGCCGTCAACCCCAAGGATGGCCGCCTGGTGGTCATCGAGATGAACCCGCGCGTCTCGCGCTCGTCGGCGCTGGCCTCCAAGGCCACCGGCTTCCCCATCGCCAAGGTGGCCGCCAAGCTGGCGGTGGGCTACACGCTCGACGAACTGACCAATGATATTACCGGCTGTACCCCGGCCGCGTTCGAGCCGACCATCGACTACGTGGTCACCAAGCTGCCGCGCTTCACGTTCGAGAAGTTCCCCGACACCGAGCCGCTGCTGAACTCGTCGATGAAGTCGGTGGGCGAGGCCATGGCCATCGGCCGCACCTTCGCCGAAAGCCTGCAGAAGGGGTTGCGGTCGCTGGAGACGGGGCTGAACGGCCTGGACGAGGTGCCCATCGAGGGCGCCGACAGCACCGATCCCGCCGAGGCCCGGAACGCCGTGCGCGCCGCCCTGACCCGGCCCGGCCCCGACCGCATCCTGATCATCGCCCAGGCGTTCCGCCATGGCCTCGGCGTCGAGGACGTCCGCGCCGCCTGTTCCTACGACCCGTGGTTCCTGGAGCGCATCAAGGAGATCGTGGACGAGGAGACACGCCTCGCCGACGCCGGCCTGCCGACCAGCGCGTCCGAGATGATGCGCGTCAAGGCCATGGGCTTTTCCGACGAGCGGCTGTCGGCGCTGACCGGTAAGACCCTGACCGAGGTCTCTTTCCGCCGCCAGGTGCTGAACGTGCATCCGGTCTACAAGCGCATCGACACCTGCGCCGGCGAGTTCCCCTCGCGCACGCCCTACATGTACTCCTGCTACGAGGGCAATGGCATCGAGCCGGCCACCTGCGAGTCCGAGCCCACCGACCGCCGCAAGATCGTCATCCTGGGCGGCGGTCCCAACCGCATCGGCCAGGGCATCGAGTTCGACTACTGCTGTTGTCACGCCGCCTTCGACCTGTCGGCCGCGGGCTTCGAGACCATCATGATCAACTGCAACCCGGAGACCGTGTCCACGGACTACGACACGGCCGACCGGCTGTACTTCGAACCGTTGACCGCCGAGGACGTGATCGAGGCCGTGCGCCGCGAACAAAGTCACGGCCAGGTTCTGGGGGTGATCGTCCAGTTCGGCGGGCAGACGCCCCTGAAGCTGGCCCGCGCCCTGGAGGCCGCCAGGATCCCCATCCTCGGCACCACGCCCGACTCCATCGACCTGGCCGAGGACCGCAAGCGATTCCAGGCGCTGCTGGACCGGCTGGGCCTGCGCCAGCCGCGCAACGGCACCGCCACCTCGCTGGAGGAGGCCCGCGCCATCGCCGACCGCATCGGTTATCCGGCGGTGCTGCGGCCGTCCTACGTGCTGGGCGGGCGGGCCATGCAGATCGTCTATACCGAGGAGGGCCTGGAGCGCTACATGACCCACGCCGTGCGGGTCAGCGGCGCCAGCCCGGTGCTGGTCGACGCCTACCTGGAAGGCGCGATCGAGGTGGACGTGGACGCCGTCTGCGATGGCACGGATGTCTACATCGCCGGCATTATGCAGCACATCGAGGAAGCCGGTGTGCACTCCGGGGACTCCGCCTGCGCGCTGCCGCCCTTCTCGATCTCCGATGCGCTGATGGCGGAGATGAAGGCGCAGACCCGGGCGCTGGCGCGCGGCCTGGAGGTGGTCGGCCTCATGAACGTGCAGTTCGCGCTGAAGGACGACACCGTCTACCTGCTGGAGGTCAACCCGCGCGCCAGCCGCACCGTGCCCTTCGTGGCCAAGGCGACCGGCGTGCCGGTGGCCAAGGTGGCCTCGCGGGTCATGGCCGGCGCGCCGCTGGCCAGCTTTGGCCTGGAGGAGCGGCCGCTGGACCACGTGGCGGTCAAGGAAGCGGTGTTCCCCTTCGCCCGCTTCCCGGGCGTGGACATCGTGTTGGGTCCGGAGATGAAATCCACCGGCGAGGTCATGGGCCTGGACACCTCGCTGGACCGGGCCTTCGCCAAGGCGCAGATCGGCGCCGGCTCGGCCCTGCCCATGGAGGGCACGGTGTTCGTCTCGGTGCGCGACGACGACAAGCTGGCGCTGGTGGAGGAGGCGCGGGCGCTTCTTGACCTGGGCTTCCGCATCCTGGCCACGCACGGCACCGCCGCGCACCTGGACGCCATGGGCCTTCCCGTCGAGCCGATCAACAAGGTGCGCGAGGGCCGGCCGCACTGCGTCGACGAGATGATCTCCGGTCAGATTCACATGGTCATCAACACAACTCATGGCATGCAGGCGCTCAAGGACAGCTTCGAGATCCGCCGTACGGCATTGGTTCGCAACATCCCGCACTACACAACCCTTCAGGGTGCTCGCGCGGCCATCAAGGCCATCGCCGCCCTGAAACGGGAAAGCCTTGATGTTGCGCCCCTGCAATCGTATTTTAACGGATGACACCCCAAGACCCTGGCACCGCGGCGATCCAAGCAATGGATTGGAGCGCCACGGGTCCTATTGCCGTTCAGCGTACCCGTCCGTTTGGTGTCCGGACCCCGCCGATCCAGGATGCGTGTCCGTGCGACGCGGAGCAGGCCCTGGGTTGTCGCCCCACGGCTGGCGAGTTCCGATCGCTGGCCTCGCTCCGGCGCGGCCCCGTCTTCCGGTCTCCCCGGCATGCCGTCGTGGGACCCCGGAAGGAGCGGGGCGTGCCGGCCACGGATTGACCGTCGGTCCTTCATGTGGATCGATAGGATAGCAACCGAGGGTTCCCGCAGATGGAGAAAGTGCCGATGACTCCCGAAGGGCTGAGGAGCCTGGAGGATGAGTTGAAAACCCTGAAGTCCAATGACCGTCCGGCGGTGATCCGCGCGATTTCGGAAGCGCGTGAGCACGGCGACCTGTCCGAGAACGCCGAGTATCATGCCGCGCGCGAGCGGCAGAGCTTCATCGAGGGCCGCATCAAGGAACTGGAAGACATCATCAGCCGCGCCGATGTGATCGACATCTCCAAGCTGTCGGGCGACACCGTGCGCTTCGGGGCCACCGTCGGTCTGGCCGATGAGGACACCAACGACGAGGTGTCCTACAAGATCGTCGGCGTCCACGAGGCCGATCTGGAAAACGGCCGCATCTCCATCGGCTCCCCCATCGCCCGTGCCCTGATCGGCAAGAGCGTGGGCGACAGCGTCGAGGTCAAGGCCCCCGGTGGCAGCAAGTACTACGAAATCACCGGCATTTCGTTCGTGTGAGGCAAACGGCGATGAGCGCGACTCATCGCCGTTTTCTCATGTCGGTCGCCGGTCGTCATGACCGTTGAGGCCGGGCGGGCGCCCTGGTCTATGACCCGATCACGCGACGGCCGGCCGGCGTTTCGATCTCCGCGCGAAGGGCGGCGCGCCCGGCCTCGCTCACCGTGACGCGCGCGTCGGCGAACGCATCACCGAGAAAGTCGCGGATGATCCGTGCCTCTGGATGATGGACCGTCAGGGACACGAGCCGGCACCCCAGGTCGGCCATCCGCGCGGCGGGGTGCGACTCCGGGCCGCTGCGATCCCTGGGCCACTCGATCAGGGTCGGGAAGGTCCCGTCCAGCGGCAACCGGCCATCGTCGGCGACCGCGATCCGCCAGGCCAGGTCGCCGCGCGTGATGTCGGTGGGCCGGCCCGCCGTGGCCGCCGCGGGACCGAGGCTGGCGTCGAGATCCGGCGTTCTCAGGACCCAGGTCGCCAGCGCGGCGTCGTGGTCCTTTGGCGTGTCGAGGTCGAACCATCGCGGCCGGCCGGGCGGCGCGGCCGCCGGATCGATGGCGATGATCTCCAGGAATTCGGTGTCTCCCAGCCGGAGAAGATGGTTGTGCGTGCCCATCCTGGGATGCGCGCCGCCGGCGGGAGCGGTGATGCCCAGGTGCGCGCGGACATGGGCGATCCCCGCCTCCAGTGTGGTGGCGACGACCGTGATGTGATCGAGGGCAAGGGGCGGAGGGGTGCCGTGCATGGTCATCGTCCTGACGTCGTGGGGGCGGACAGGACCTGGGCGAGCCGGTGCCGGCACAGATGGGTCTGGGGATCCCCGTGCAGCATCAGAAGGGGCGGCCCCTGTCCGCCGATCACGGCCGGCACCGTCTGGCCGTCCACGGTCATGAACCGTCGTTCGAATCCGGGAAGAAGCCTGTGGTCCAGGCGCTCAAAGGGTGTCACGAAGCCACTCCGCGTAGTCGGACAGGGTGATCTCGTCGCGGGCGAAGAAGGACCAGCGCCCGATCCTGCGCACCCGCAGGAACCCGGCCCGGCGCAGCACCTCCAGGTGCCGGCTGACGGTCGGCTGGCTGATCCGCAGCGTGTCCGCCAGCAGGGTGACGCACACGCCGATCTCGGCCGGATCGCCGGTGACCTGGTGCGGGAAATGGAGCGCCGGCGTCTTCAGCCACGTCAGGATCGTGAGGCGGACATCGCTCGCCAGCGCCTTGGATTGCTCAAGTCGGTCAACCATGCGGCCGAGCATTCATCGTCAAATAGCTATATGTCAATATATGATCTGCGTGCGTCCGGTTCGCCTTGCGGCCGGCCGGGCGGGAGGCTAACGTGCGCCGCACCCGGGGTCGGTTGGTCACGGCCCGGCCACCCGATCCCGTGTCTCCGCGCAGGGTGTTTCCTCGCCCCTTCCTTTCCTCCTGACGGGAAAGCCAGTCGCCATGTCCTTCATCGCCGAGCGCCTGTCCGCCATCAAGCCGTCGCCCACCATCGCCGTCACCACCAAGGCCAACGAGATGCGCGCCGCCGGGCATGACGTGATCGGCCTGGGCGCGGGCGAGCCCGACTTCGACACGCCCCAGCACATCAAGGAGGCCGCCAAGGCGTCCATGGACCGGGGCGAGACCAAGTACACTCCGGTCGCCGGCACCGTGGCCCTGCGCAAGGCCATCGTCGAGAAGTTCCAGCGCGACAACGGCCTGACCTACACGCCCGACCAGATCACCGTCGGCTGCGGTGGCAAGCAGGTGCTCTACAACGCCATCATGGCCAGCGTGGAGGCCGGCGACGAGGTCGTCATCCCGGCGCCCTACTGGGTCAGCTATCCGGACATCGTGCTGCTGGCCGGCGGCACGCCGGTGATCGTGCCCTGTCCGGAGGACACCGGCTTCAAGCTGCGGCCCCAGGATCTGGAGGCGGCCATCACGCCCCGGACCAAGTGGGTCATCCTGAACTCGCCCAACAACCCGACCGGCGCCGCCTACACGGCCGCCGAGTTGAAGGCCCTGACCGACGTGCTGCTGCGCCATCCCCATGTCTGGGTGATGAGCGACGACATGTACGAGCATCTGGTCTACGACGGCTTCACCTTCGCCACGCCCGCGCAGGTGGAGCCGGGCCTGATGGACCGTACCCTGACCTGCAACGGGGTCTCCAAGGCGTACTCCATGACCGGCTGGCGCGTCGGCTACGCCGGGGGGCCGGTGGCCTTGATCAAGGCCATCAACAAGATCCAGTCGCAGAGCAGCACCCACACCAGTTCCATCAGCCAGGCCGCCGCCGTGGCGGCGCTCACCGGACCGCAGGATGCCATCGCCGAGCGGAACGCGGTGTTCAAGGAGCGCCGCGACATGGTCGTGGGCCTGCTGAACGACTGTCCGGGCCTGTCCTGCCGCACGCCGGAGGGGGCGTTCTACGTCTATCCGTCCTGCGCGGGCGTGATCGGCAAGACGACACCCGACGGCACGGTGATCGAG
Organism: Roseospira visakhapatnamensis; assembly: GCF_014197915.1. Classification (GTDB taxonomy): domain Bacteria; phylum Pseudomonadota; class Alphaproteobacteria; order Rhodospirillales; family Rhodospirillaceae; genus Rhodospira; species Rhodospira visakhapatnamensis. Next base: position 16,088 of record NZ_JACIGK010000024.1, on the reverse strand, counting down.
ACCGATGGCGACTTCGTCACCGCGATGCTGGACCTGGAGTCCGTGGCCGCGGTTCAGGGCGAGGCGTTCGGTCTGTCGCCGTACTTCCGCATCTCCTACGCCACCTCCACGGAAAAGCTGCGGGAGGCGTGCGCGAGGATCAAGAGGTTGTGCGAGCGCCTCGCCTGATCCCATCCGGCCGGTTCGCCGTCGCCGGCCAACCCCGCTCGCGTGCCTCGCCACCTTCCACCGTTGGTCGGACCCGCGTACACTCGTGACCCGGGCTGCGCGCGACGGTGGGAGGCGGGGCGATGGGACTCCGATGGCGCCGACGCCCCACCGCGAACGGGGCGCGGACCGGCGGGACGGCGGCGGACCGGCGCCCCGGCGAAGCGGCCCCCGCGCGTCGGCGGGGCCACTGGGCGGGACCGCGCCTGCTGGCCCTGGTCGCCCTGCTGGTGCTGGTGGTGCTGCGCGCCGTCGATCCGGCGCCCCTGCGCGTGCTGCGCACCCGGACCTTCGATATCTACCAGCAGATCAAGCCGCGTGCCGTGGTCTCGCGGCCGGTGACCATCGTCGACATCGACGAACGCAGCCTGGCGACGCTGGGCCAGTGGCCCTGGCCCCGCACCCTGATCGCCGAACTGATCACCACCGTGTTCGAGCAGGGCGCGACCCTGGTGGCCTTCGACATCGTCTTTGCCGAGCCCGACCGCACCTCGCCGGGGCGGGTGGCCAAGGCGACGCCCAACCTGGACCCCTACACCCGCGCGCGGCTGCGGGCGCTGCCCTCCAACAGCGCGGTGCTGGCCGAGGCCATGGCCCTGGGGCCGGTGGTGGTCGGCCAGGGCGTGATTCCGGCGTATCACGAAGACTACCGTGGCCCGGTGGCGACCCCGTCCGTGGCCCTGATCGGCCAGGACCCGCGCCCGTGGATGCGCCACTACGGCCCCGTGCTGGCCAACGTGCCGGAGATCGACGCCGCCGCCGCCGGCCGGGGCGTGTTCGTGGTCGAGGGCGAGGACGACGGTATGGTGCGCCGCGTGCCCATGGTCATCAATGCCGCCGGCACCCTGTGGCCGTCGCTGTCCACCGAGATCCTGCGGGTGGCCACCGGCAACACCACCATCGGCATCCGGGCGCGCGCGCCCAGCGGGGACGCGGCGGCCGCTGGCCGTGGTATCGAGGGGCTGATCGTGCGCCCCCATTTCATTCCCACCGATGAACTCGGGCGGCTGTGGGTCTATTTCTCCCACCATGACCCCGACAAGTACCTGTCCGCCGTGGACGTGCTGGAGGGGCGGTTCGATCCGGACCGCATCGCCGGCCGTCTGGTGATCCTGGGCACCTCGGCCGTGGGCCTGCTGGACATCAAGACCACGCCCGTCGATACCTTCCTGCCGGGCGTGGAGGTGCACGCTCAGGTGATCGAGGCGCTGGTGGACGGCGCCACGCTGACCCGCCCCCGGCTGACCGACGCCGGCGAACTGGCGCTGGCCTTCGGGTTCGGCCTGGTGATGATCGTGCTGGTGCCGCTGCTGGGGGCCACCTGGACCCTGGGGCTGCTGGTGGTCGGCATGGGCGGGGCCTTCGCCGGGTCCTGGGTGGCCTTCGCCGACTATCGCCTGCTGACCGATCCCGTGTTCCCGTCCTTCGTGGCGCTGGTCATGTACATCGGCCTGAACTACGCCAACCATGCCCGCGAGGAGGCCGAGAAGCGGCGCGTGCGCGCGGCCTTCAGTCACTACATGGCGCCGGCCATGGTCGAGCGCCTGGTGGCCGATCCGTCGCGGTTGCGCCTGGGGGGCGAGATGCGTGAGCTGACCCTGATGTTCTGCGACATCCGGGGATTCACGACGCTGTCGGAGCAGTTCGACGCCGAGGGCCTGACGCGCCTGATCAACGGCTTCCTGACACCCATGACCGAGGTGATCCTGTCCCACCAGGGCACCATCGACAAATACATGGGCGACTGCATCATGGCCTTCTGGAACGCGCCGCTGGACGATCCCGACCATGCCCTGCACGCCACCCAGGCGGCGCTGGCCATGCTGGCGGCGCTGGAGGACCTTAACGGGCGCCTGGAGCGGGAGGCGGCCGAGGAAAACCGCCCCTTCCTGCCCATTCGCATCGGCATCGGCCTCAACACGGGCGAGGTCTGTGTCGGCAACATGGGGTCCGAGCAGCGCTTCGATTATTCGGTGCTGGGCGACGACGTCAACCTGGCCTCCCGGCTGGAGGGGCAGTGCAAGACCTACGGTGTGCCCCTGGTGGTGGGGGAACGAACCGCCGCCGCGCTGGCGGGGCGCATGCCGCTTCTGGAACTGGACCAGATCCAGGTCAAGGGCAAGACCCGCCCGGTGCGCGTGTTCACGGTCCTGGACGACGAGGCGGCGCCGGACGCGCCGGACGTCCGGGCCCTGATCGGCGCGCAGGAGACGCTGCTGAACGCCTACCGGTGTCGGGACTGGGACGCGGCCGAGGCCGCCCTGGCCGACTGCCGGCGCCTGGCCGGCCCGCGCGCGGTCGACCTGCGGTCCCTCCACGATCTGTACGCGACGCGCGTGGCCGCCTTCCGCGCGGCGCCGCCGGGTGACGACTGGGACGGCGTGTTCGTGATGCGGGAGAAGTAGGCGGGGCGCCCCTCAGGATCCTTGAACGGCATCCAGGGACGGGTGCGTGTGCGGGCGGTCGGTCAGCAGCGCGGCGACGGCGCCGGCGTCCAGCGGTCGGCTGAACAGGTAGCCCTGTCCCAGGTGGCAGCCGTTGGCCCGCAGGAAGTCCACCTGCGCTTCCGTCTCCACGCCCTCCGCCACCAGGGCCAGGCCCAGGGAACTGGCCATGCGGATGATGGCCTGGGTGATGGCCATGTCATCCTCGCTGGTGGGGATGTCCATCACGAACGACCGGTCGATCTTCAGAGCGTCGATGGGGAACCGCTTCAGATAGGACAGGGACGAGTACCCTGTGCCGAAGTCGTCGATGGACAGCGTGATCCCCAGGTTCTTGAGCGACCACAGCGCCTCGATCGCCTCGTCGGCGTTCTCGACCAGCATGCTCTCGGTCAGTTCCAGGTCCAGCAGGTCGGGCTTGACCCCGGTGTCGCGCAGGATGCCCTTGATCAGGTCGGCCAGTTGCTGGTCGCGGAACTGGCGCGCCGACAGGTTCACGCTCACCCGCATGGGCGGCAGGCCCGTGTCCAGCCACTGGCGGATCTGCTTGCACACCGCCCGCAACACCCACTCGCCGATGGGCACCACCAGGCCGGTCTCCTCGGCCACGGGGACGAACTCGACGGGCGAGACCTGCCCCAGCTCGGCCGAGGTCCAGCGCAACAGCGCTTCCGCGCCCACCACCGCGCGGGTGTTCAGGTCCACCTTGACCTGGTAGACCATGGACAGTTCATCGCGCTCCAGGGCGCGGCGCAGGCCGGTTTCGATCTGCAACCGGCGGACCATGTCGTTGGACAACCGGTCGGAATAGAACTGGAAATTGTTGCGGCCCTGCTTCTTGGCGAAGTTCACCGCCGTGTCGACGTTGCGCAGCAGGTTGGAGATGCCCCCCCGGGTGCGCGGATAAATCACCACGCCGATGGAGCCGGAGGTGTAGATCTCGCGGCCGTCCACCTCGAAGGGGCGCGACAGGTCCTCCAGCATGCGCTGGCTGATGGTGGTGACCTCGTCCTCGCCCTTGATGTTTTCCAGGATGACGGTGAACTCGTCGCCGCTTTGATGGGCGACCGTGTCGCCCGGGCGCACGTGCACCTGCAGGCGCCGGCCGGCCATCTGCAGCACGCGGTCGCCGGCCGGGTGGCCCAGCGTGTCGTTGATGTTCTTGAAGTGGTCCAGGTCGACGAACAGGATGCCCACCTGGGTGCCCTTGTCGTCGGCGCGGGAGATGGCCGCCTCCAGGCGTTCGCGGAACAGGGCGCGGTTGGGCAGTCCGGTGAGCGGGTTGCGGGTGGCCAGGAACAACAGGCGCTGTTCGGCGATCTTGCGTTCGGTGATGTCGCGCATGATGCCGATGAACAGGTGCCGGCCGCCCACCTTGAGTTCCGACAGCGACAGCTCGGCGGGGAAGGTGGTGCCGTCGCGGCGCCGTGCCTCCACCTCCCGGCCGGTGCCCATGACGCGGCTCTTGCCGGTCTGCGTGTAGGTGCGCACGAAGTCCTGGTGGCGCTCGCCCATGTCCTCGGGCATGAGGATGGTGACGGGCTGGCCGAGGACCTCCGCCGCCTCGTACTCGAACACCTTTTCGGCGGCGGCGTTGAAGGTCTCGATGACGCCCTCGGTGTCGACGATGATCAGCGGGTCCACCATGGTGTCCATGATCTTGGACAGGCGTTCCTCGCGCTGGACGATTTCCTCGGTGGCGCGCTGGCGCTCGCTGACGTCGCGGGCCACCAGCATGTAGCTGTGCCCCTCGCTGTCCGGGTCGTAGGGCAGGGCGGCCAGTTCCACGTCGATGACGCGGCCGCGCACGTCCAGCATGCGCGCCGGAAGGCGCCGCTGTTCGCCCACCAGCAGGGTGTGCGCGTCGTCCAGCAGGCCACGGCTTTCGTCGTCCACATAGTGGCGGATGTCGCGCCCGATCATGGAGTCCGCCGGCCAGACGCCGAGCATGGAGGCTCCGGCGGCGTTCATCAGTTCCACCAGATTGTCGCGCACCACGCAGATCAGGTCCGGGGCGAGATCGATCAGGTGGCGGTAGGTCTTGTCGGCGCGGGCGATTTCCTCCAGCCGTCCCAGGTCGAGCAGGTCGTTGATGATCTCCAGCATGTGGTGGCCGGAGCGGGCGATGTCGTCGACATAGGAGAGGTATCGGGTGCTCTCCAGCACGCCGAACACGCCCGACTGGATCACCTCGGCGAAGCCGATGATGCTGTTCAGCGGCGTGCGCAGTTCATGACTGATGGTTTGCAGCAACTGGGACTTGGCGGAGTCCGCGGCCTCGGCCTGATCCAGCACCTGGGCCAGTCGCTGTTGTTGGGCGCGCCGCTCGCTCATGTCGGAGAGGGTGAGCGCGACGCCGTTGCCCAGTCGACTGGCCACCATGTGGACCCACACGGTGCGGCCGTCGGGGCGCGTTACCGGATGTTCGATGCTGACCGGCGCGCGGTCCTCGACCACCTGCGCCAGCGACGACACCAGATCCGGCCAGCCGACGTCCGCCGCCAGCGCGCGCAGGCCGTTGCTGGTGATCTCGCCCCCCTTGCGGCCCAGCAAGGTGGTGAAGGCCGGGTTGACCAGCAGCCAGCGGAAGTCCCGGATGGTGCCGCCCAGGTCGCGCACCGCCTCCAGCGCCGCGATGCCGTCCCGCACGGCGCCGACCAGGCCTTCCAGGAAGGCGCCCCCGTTTTCCAGGGTGCTCAGGGTTTCCTTGCGGATCACGGCGTAGCTGACGGCCCGGCGCAGGCTTTCCGGCGACAGGCTGTCCTTGATCAGGTAGTCCTGGGCGCCGCGCCGCACGGCGCCGGCGGCGACGTCCTCGTCGTCGGTGCCGGTCAGCACCACCACCGGCACGCCGGGCTCGGCTTCCAGGATGGCGTCCAGGGTCCGCAGGCCGTCGGAATCGGGCAGCTTCAGGTCCAGGATGACGGCGTCGAAGGCATCGTCATGGAGGCGCGCTTCCGCGTCCGCCAGGCTGGCCGACCACTTCACGTCAAATCCGCCCTTCTCGCCCTCGTTCAGGAGAACCTGAACCAGGCGAGCGTAGGGTGCGTTGTCTTCGACAAGCAGAATCCTCAACCCGTGAATCCCGTGCACGTCATCGGGACACCGATTCCTGCTACCGCCCCCTCGGCGGTCCCGGTTCTGTAGGCCATGGAAGGGTGTGCCGGTCATCCGGGGAGCCCCTCCCTCAAAAGACAGTGCCCCGAGCGCGACCACCGTGTCCAGACGAACCCGAGACGGCACGCCTGAATTCTCGTCTGTCGACGCGGGAGGTGACGTGGAAGACAACGCCGGGGGAATGGCGGTCGCCCAGGCCGTCGCTCCGGTTCGCCGTCGGCGGGGCCGGGGACCAGAGAGACCATGAGGCTAGAGCCTCGTATATTGATTGTCGATGTTTCCTTGGGGTGGCTCGGACCCGCCCGAAGGTCTGGGTGTGCCGTCGCCAAGGGGCGGGTGTGCTCGGCCGGCACCCGGCTTGGTGCAGGATGGCCACACCCCGGATGATCGTGATGATGGCCCGATTGCCAATCGTGCCCTCGATTGGCATCGTGGCGGGCCTGGACCGTCCATGGGATCGAAGGCCGGGACGGGGGAGTCATGGGGTCGCTCGGGGGCCTCGTTCCGACCCGCGCCAACGTCTGGTGATCCCCCGCGTCGTGGCGCGGGCGCGTGCCCCGCGTCGTCGGTCGGAGACGGGCGGACGGGTGATCAGGCCATCCGCGCGCCGGACCCAAAATCCCGCCAAGGATCTCGTGTCGTGTCGAAGTCGCCGCAGCCACCCTCCTCTTCGCCGCCGTCCGATCCGGCGCGGGCGGCCCTGGTTGGCGCCATGCCGGCCGTCTTCGTGCTGCTGTGGAGCACGGGCTTCATCGGTGCCCGGCTGGTCCTGCCGTATTCCGAGCCGTTGACCTTCCTGGCGCTGCGCTTCGCCCTGACCACGGTCATCTTCCTGCCGCTGGTGTGGTGGTCGCGCGCGCGCTGGCCGTCCACGCCGGCCCAGGCCGGGCATGCGGCGGTGAGCGGGCTGCTGCTGCACGGCGTGTATCTGGGGGGCGTGTTCTCGGCCATCGAAGCCGGCATGCCCGCCGGAATCGCGGCCCTGATCGTGGGCTTGCAGCCGCTGGTGACGGCCCTGGCGGTCGGTCCGCTGCTGGGTGAACGGGTGAGTGCCCGGCAGTGGCTGGGACTGGTGCTCGGCTTCGGGGGCGTGGCCATGGTGCTGGGCGACAGGCTGGCGCCAAGCGCCGACCTGCTGTTCGAGGGCTTCGGCCTGGGCGCGGTGCTGGCGACCGGCGCGGCGCTGCTGGGGATCACCGCCGGCACGCTGTACCAGAAACGGTTCTGCGGGGGGCTGGATCCGCGCCCCGGCGCCGTCATCCAGTTTTCGGCCGCGACCGTGGCCATGGGCGCCCTGGCGCTGCTGACCGGCGAGGACGGAACCATCGCCTGGACGGCCGAATTCCTGTTCGGGCTGGCCTGGCTGGTGGTGGTGCTGTCGGTGGGCGCGGTCACGCTGCTGATGGTGATGATCCGCATGGGCGAGGCCGCGCGGGTGGCCAGTCTGTTCTACCTGGTGCCGCCGGTCACGGCCCTGGTGGCCTGGGCGCTGTTCAACGAGACCCTGGGCACCCTGGCGTTGACCGGCATGGGCGTCGCCGTGTTGGGCGTGCTGCTGGTGATTCGGTCGGGCCGGCGCTAGGGCCGGTCGCGCGAAACCCGAACCCCCGGCCGGAACCGGCGTCGAGCCTGAGCCGGCTTTCCCGTTCTGATTCGGCTCGCGGGGGCCGGACAAAATGCCGAGCCCCCCGGCGACCAGGCGGGGGGCTGGGTCGGCGCCGCGTGCCGCGCCGGGAGGCATGCCACGAATCCGCCGTCTCCATGGCCTTTGCTGGGGCCATGAGCGAGGTGACCACAAGAGCCGCGGGTCGGACGGCGGACGGTCCACGAACGCGGGGGGCGATTGGGGGGATGACCCCCAGGTCACGCCGCGTCCTCCGTTTTGATATGCTTGCCGTCCGGCCGGGTGCTACGCTTTCGGTCGCGTGTCTGCCCGAGGCGCCGGCCGCACTCGTCGTAGAGTTCGGGAAACAGGTCCTGTGCGCGGAGATCGAGGGCTCCGGCAATGGCTTCCTGCAGGTACTGCGACCCGCCGCCCAGCGCCGCCTGGCTGACCGCCTGGTGCGAGACACCCTCGCGCCGTGCGAGCGCGCGTTTGCTCAAGCCGCGAATGCGCAACTGAAAACCGATCCACTCCCGCCGGATGGCGGGGTTTTTTGGGATGTCCAAAGTTGCAGCTGCAATTGCCATGACAAGAAGACTAGCGAAATCCCACTCATTCGGCAAGCGAATAATCGCTGACGTTCACATTTTCCCGCGTATCTCGACCGAGGCGTTTGGTCGATCACCGGTCGACAGGAGCCATGGCGGATATGCCCGGACACAAGGCTAAGGCCATGGTAGGAGAGGGGAAGGGAGAAGGGCTGGCACACCGTATCCGGACGGCGATCGGGGAGGAGAGTGCGCGATCTTTCGCCATGCGCGCGGGTATCAGCGACAGCACACTGAGAAGCATTCTGAAGGGAACCAGCCCCACGCTCGACAGCCTGGTGCCCATCGCCAGGGCGGCGGACGTGTCGGTGGACTGGCTCGCCACCGGCGAGGGGCCGATGTATCGCGACGGCCTCGCGCGCGGGGCGGCCGCGGTCCCATCGCCGTCCATGGCGGTCAGGGGGGTGGCGTCCGTCCCCGCCCTGGATGGTCGTCTGCTGGGCCTGTGCTTCGAGGGGATCAGGGCCACATACCGTGATGCCAATGCGCGCATCGACGATCGCTCCGCTGGTGAACTGGCCGGCCGTCTGTATGCCGACGTCATCGCCGCCACCGAGGGCGACACGGATCTCAAGGCCGCGCGGGTGGCCCTGCGCATGGGGCTCTACCAGTTACGCCGTGAACTGCACGCGACGGTTGAAGAGAATCAAAGCAAACACTTGGCTTAAGACTGATCCCGCCAGTTTCGTAATCTAATAGGTACTCTTTCTGGCAGCTTAGTCAAGCGCTTCCTTTTGCCCGCCGTCTTTGGTGGCTCGGGGGGCTGCTGTCCATGATTTGGTGTTTGTTTCTTATTAGTTGCGATAAGCTGCCATTAATTTTACTCAAAGTTCATCTCTGTTTGCGTCAGGGAACGAAGGCCCGCACCATTAAGGTCCGGGCTTCGGACGGCATCCGGTGTCATCGGGATCGGGTGATGGCGAACGTCATCTCGGACGATCGCACGCAAGCGCTTCTGTTGCCGCCGGACCTGCGGGAGTGGGGGCCGGATGACGGCGTGGCGCACTTCATCATCGAGGCGGTGGAGCGGGTCGGGCCGTCGGCGTTCGGTTCGTGGCGGCGGATACGCACCCGGACCACGACACCATCGCGACCTTCCGGCGGGAGAACGGCGCGGCCATCACCGACTCTCACAACAACCAGATGACCCAAAACCAGGCAAACTGCTAGTGCAGCGACGCATTCAAGGGAGTCACCCTTGAATGCAAACGTCGCTGCACAAGATATTGTTTCTCGTGCACTTTCGATCCAGACAAAAGAATGCGGACTGCATCTTTTGTCTGGATCAGTGCCCTAGGTCAGTCGCGCGAAGCGCGGAATGGCGCTGGCCGGCACCAGGGCCAGGCCGCGCGCCTGCGCGGGTCCCAGCCAGGCGGACAGCCCGGCGATGGTGGCGTCGCGGGGGTGGCCGATGGCGATGGCGTGGCCATGTCGCGCGGCCACCCGTTCCAGTTGCGCTAACTGGCGGTCCACCGTGGCGCGGCCGGGGTCGTGGTCGAGGAAAATGGAGCGTTCGATGAACGGCACGCCGGCCCGGGCCGCCAGTCCGGGCGCCACCGAGCCCCCGGTGGTGCGGCTGTCCAGGAACAGCAGTTGCCGGCGGCGGACCTCGTCCATGACCACGCCCATGCCGGCGGGGTTGGCGGTGAACCGCGACCCCATGTGATTGTTCAGTCCCACATAGCCGGCGAAGCCCCTCAGGGCGCCGTCCAGCCGGCGGCGGATCTCGTCGGCCGATTGCCCCACCATCAGCGCCCCGGGACCCGGGTTCACGCGCGCGCTGCTGGGCTGCATGGGCATGTGCAGCATCAGTTCGTGCCCGGCGCGGCGCCCGGCGGCGGTCTGCGCCGGCAGCTCCCCCGCATAGGACATGAACGACAGCGTCAGGGGGCCCGGCAGGGCGGCCACGCGGGCGGTGCGGCGATGGTCCAGGCCCAGGTCGTCGATGACCACGGTCACCATGGGGCGGGCGCCCGGATCGGCAATGGCGAGGGCATTGGCCAGCCAGAGCGGCCCGCGCGGCGTGGCGGGGACCGGACGGCGCGCTCCGTGGGATGAGGGCACGGTGGCCACCGCCGTGGACGCGGACCCGGGCGCGCGCACGACGTGTCCCTCGGCCGGCTTGTGTCCGGGCCGGGGAGGCGCGCCCGGCGGCGCCGGCGTGGGCGGCGCCGGCCCCAGGGAGGACAGCCACGCCGGCACCCGGGGCAGGGCCGCCGCCGAGTCGGCCGCCGGGTGGCCGGCCAGCACGGTCTGGTCGGGCCGCATCACGCGCGCCGGGCGCAGCGGCGCGGCCAGAACCTCGGGCGAGGCCCCCTCGGCCATGGGAAGGTCGATGGTCACGCTGGCCGCATCCGGCATGTCGGCCATGGTGACGGTGCCGGGCGGCCGGGGCGACGGTGCGTCGATGGCATGGTCGCCGGACGCCGCCGATGAGATTAGGCCGGTCTCCCGGCCTTGCGTCTCCCAGCGCCGCAGGTGCAGTCCGAGGGCGGCGCCGACGGCGAACAACGCGGTCCCGCCCAGGATGGCGCGGCGGCTGATCGGGGGGGGCGTCCCCGCGCCCCGGCCGCCAGGCGCCCGGCGCCCGCCCTTGGGGCGCGACTTCGTCCAGGCTGGCCGGGCGCGGTCGGTCCGAGTTCCCTTGCCGGCGGTGGTGGCCGTCTTGGCGGGCGCGCGCGCGCCGGCCGCGCGAGTCTTGGACCCACCCGTCTTTGAGCCGCCGGGGCGCGCGGCGGACGACCGGGACGGTCGGGCGCCGGCCTTGCCGGTCCCGCTCGCGGGGCTGCCTCCGCGCTTGCCGGTCCTGCCTCCCGAGGCCATGGTCATCGGCTCCCACTGTTTCCCCGGTCGTGTTTTCTGATCGCGTTTCCTGATCGCGCGTCCCGGGCGCCGCCCATGGGCCGGTCGGGGCGTCCCCTCACGATCGCGCGGGCGGACGCCCCGGCCGGGGCGTCCGCGCCTTCACAGACAGTATCGAAGATCAGACCTCGTCGCAACAATGACACCCAACCCCCTGAAGCATAACCCTTCAGTCACCACGGGAACTCACCGTCCGCTCTCCAGATCGCCCAGGTCCATGATCTCCTGAAGCTCCCGGGTTTCCGTGATCCGCCGCAGGCCCTGGTCGAAGGCCCGGACCACCGGCGCGGGCACGCGATCGCGCGCGAACCCCACGTGCAGCCGCTGGACTCCGGCCGGCACCACGGACAGGGCCGGGACCGAGCCATCCACCTCCGCCATGGCGCGGGTGATCACATGGTAGTTGCCGAACAGCGCCACCCGGTCGTCGGGACGCAGCGTCCCCAGGCGGGCGATCAGCCGGGGCAGGTCGGGGCCGAACACCAGCCGGGTCTGATCGAGCCCCTCCACCGCCCGGTGCGCGTGGCGGGCCTCACTGGACGGCCCGCGCGCCAGTACGATGAAGTCGGTGAACTGGGCGGCCTCGGTCAGGTGGGTATCTAGGGTGAAGAACGCCAGGCGGCTTTCCACCAGCGACCGCGAGATCCGCATCGTCCGGTCGGTCTGATCTGGGGATGGCACGGGAAAGACCCCGTCGCAGCGCCCCGACGCCAGCAGTTCGGCGGGCCGCAACCACGGCAACAGGCTGATGCGACAGGGAAGCCCCGCTTCCCGGCAGGCGGCGACCACGGCCTCGGTCACCGGGCCGCCCGGCCGCCCGTGGGGCAGCAACGCCCGCGCCGTGGGCATGCTCAGGCGGTCCAGCAGGACCCCGGGGCGGGGTGGCGCCGCCAGGGGGGCGGCCAGGGGGATAGTCGGGGACTCGGTGGCGGGGGGCTCGGCGGCGGGAGACTCGACCTCGGGCACGCGGACCACGGACAGGCGGGTCTCGGGCGCCGCCGGATCCGGCTGATCACGCGCCGCCAGCACACGGCCCAGGCTCTTGGTCACCGGCGGCACCGGCGGCGCCACGTCGGCGCCGGTCAGGGGCGTGCTCGACGCGGGCTCGTCCACCGACTCCGCACCGGCGGCGACGATCCCGGCGTCGGGCGTCTCGGAGCGGGAGGGGGGGCCGGTGTCGTCGTCGCCGGACCCCTCCGCCGCGTCCGGCACCTCGTCGACCGTCGGGCGCGTGAAGCCCAGGGCCCTTGGGTCCGGCCGCGCCGAGGGCGGCAACGGCGGCGGAACGGTCTCCACGAAGGGCGGCCAGGGCGCCGTGCACAGGACCAGCGGCCGGGCGGCCGCCTCCGTGCCCTCGGGCGCCGCGTCCGGGGTCTCCGCCAGGGCGGACGAGACCACAAGCCCCGTCGCCAGCAGGCCGGCACCCACAAGCCTCCCCCTTGGACCCCCGGTCACGACAAGCCTGGTCACGACAAGCCTGGTCGCGGCAAGCCTGGTCACGACAAGCCCGGCGGCGTCCGCTACCCTCGTCCATCCCCCTCGACCCGACCCCGCCTGACGCATCCGGAGAGTCCCCCCTCATGGCCCATGCCGACTTTGTTCACCTGCGTGTCCACACCGCCTATTCCATGTCGGAGGGCGCCATCAAGGTCAAGGACCTGGTCGGCCTGTGCACGCGCCAGGCGATGCCGGCGGTGGCCATCACCGACACGGGCAACGTGTTCGGGGCGCTGGAGTTTTCCGTGGCCTGCGCGGACGCGGGGGTGCAGCCGATCGTCGGCGCGCAGGTGGCGGTGCGCAACACGGACGAGCCGCGCCGCCGGGGCGCCGGCCCCCGCGACCTGCGCAAGCCCGATCCGGATCCCCTGGTGCTGCTGGCCCAGTCGGCGGCGGGCCTGACCAACCTTCAGCACCTGCTGAGCCGGGCGTTCCTGGACACCCCCTCGGGCGAGAAACCCCAGGTGACGCTGGAGGACCTGGAGGCCCGCGCCGAGGGCCTGATCCTGCTGACCGGCGGCGTCGAGGGGCCGGTGGGCCGGCTGCTGAGCGAGGACCGGACCGAGGACGCGGCGGCGCTGCTGGCGCGGTTGGCGGCGGCCTTTCGGGGGCGGACCTACGTGGAGATCCAGCGCCACGGCATGGCCGCCGAGGACCGCCTGGAGCCCGCCTTTATAGACCTGGCCTATGCCCAGGACCTGCCGCTGGTGGCCACCAACGAGCCGTTCTTTCCCGGCCGGGAGATGTTCCAGGCCCATGACGTGCTCATCTGCATGGCCGAGAAGACCTTCGTGGACGAACCCGACCGCCGCCGCCTGACCCCCGAGCACCATTTCAAGAGCGCCGCCGAGATGCGCGCGCTGTTCGACGACCTGCCGGAAGCCTGCGACAACACCCTGGTGATCGCCCGGCGCTGCGCGGTGATGGCCGAGCGGCGCAAACCCATCCTGCCGCACGCGCGCCGCGCCGCCGACCGCTCCGAGGCCGACGCGCTGCGCGACCTGGCGGTCGAGGGGCTGACCAAGCGCCTGTGGAAGCATGTCTTCCAGGAGGGCATGAGCGACGAGGACCGCGCGGCCGCCGCCCGCCCCTACCACGAGCGCCTGGACTACGAACTGGGCGTCATCGACTCCATGGGCTTTCCCGGCTACTTCCTGATCGTCGCCGACTTCATCCAGTGGACCAAGCAGCAGCACATTCCGGTGGGGCCGGGGCGCGGCTCCGGCGCCGGCTCCGTGGTGGCCTGGGCGCTGACCATCACCGACCTGGATCCGATCCGCTTCAACCTGCTGTTCGAGCGCTTCCTGAACCCCGAGCGCGTGTCCATGCCGGACTTCGACATCGACTTCTGCCAGGACCGGCGCGGCGAGGTCATCCACTACGTCCAGGGTGCCTACGGCACCGACAAGGTGGCGCAGATCATCACCTTCGGGAAGTTGCAGGCCCGCGCCGTGCTGCGCTCGGTGGGGCGGGTGCTGCAAATGCCGCTCGGGTTCGTGGACAAGATCTGCAAGATGGTGCCCAACAACCCGGCCAAGCCGGTGACCCTGCCCCAGGCCATCGAGGGGGAACCCCGCCTCCAGGACCTGCGCCGCGAGAACGAGCAGGTGGCCCGCATGCTGGACATCGGCGTCAAGCTGGAGGGCCTTTTCAGCCACGCCTCGACCCACGCCGCCGGCGTGGTGATCGGCGACCGGCCGCTGGCCGACCTGGTGGCGCTGTACCGCGATCCCCACGCCGACATGCCCGTTACCCAGTACAACATGAAGTGGGTGGAACAGGCCGGACTGGTGAAGTTCGACTTCCTGGGCCTGAAGACGCTGACGGTGCTCGACCGCGCGGTGGCCCTGCTGCGCCCGCGCGGGATCACCCTGGACCTGTCGGCGTTGCCGCTGGATGACCGCCGCTCCTACCACATGCTGGGGCGGGGCGAGACCGCCGGCGTGTTCCAGCTGGAAAGCGTCGGCATGCGGGACGTGCTGCGCAACCTGAAGCCCGATACCCTGGAGGACATCATCGCCGTCGTGGCCCTCTACCGGCCCGGCCCCATGGACAACATCCCCAGCTACATCAAGCGCAAGCAGGGCCTGGAGCCGGTGCACTACATGCACGAGCAGCTGGAGCCCATCCTTCGCGAGACCTACGGCATCATGATCTACCAGGAGCAGGTGATGCAGGCCGCCCAGGCCCTGGCCGGCTACACCCTGGGCGGCGCCGACCTGCTGCGGCGGGCCATGGGCAAGAAGATCCAGGCGGAGATGGACACCCAGCGCGCGCTGTTCTGCCAGGGCGCCGAGGCCCGCGGCATCCCCGCCGCCAAGGCGTCGGAGATCTTCGACCAGATCGCCAAGTTCGCCGGCTACGGCTTCAACAAGTCGCACGCCGCCGCCTATGCCCTGGTGGCCTATCAGACCGCCTATATGAAGGCCAACTACCCCGTCGAGTTCATGGCCGCGACCATGACCTACGACATGCACAACACCGACAAGCTGGGGGCCTTCAAGACCGAGTTGTCCCGTCTGGGCGTGCCCCTGCTGGGACCGGACATCAACCGGTCCGAGGTCGCCTTCTCGGTGGAGGACGGCGCCGTGCGCTACGCCCTGGCCGCCGTCAAGACCGTGGGCGAGGCGGCCATGGCGGCCCTGGTGGCCGAGCGCGCCGAGAACGGACCGTTCCGGGACCTGGGGGACTTCGCCACCCGCCTGGACGCTCGCGTCGTCAACCGCCGGCTGCTGGAGAACCTGGCCAAGGCGGGGGCGTTCGACAGCCTGAACGACACCCGCGCCCAGGTGTTCGAGGCGGTCGAGAGCATCCTGCGGCTGGCCCAGAGCGCCGCCGAGGATCGCGCCTCCAACCAGGTCAGCCTGTTCGGCGGCACCGCCCACGAAACGCCGGCCCTGACCCTGCCGACCCGTCCCGAGTGGAGCGCCATGGAGCGCCTTCAGAAGGAACGCGAGGCGCTGGGCTTCTATCTGTCCGCCCATCCGCTGGACAGTTACGGCAAGGGCCTGGAGCGGCTGGGCACTGTGGCCCTGGGAGACCTTCCCGCCTACCTGAAACGCGGCGGCAAGACGCCGGTGAAGGTGGCCGTGATCCCCGGCGCCAAGAAGGAGCGCAACAGCAAGTCCGGCAACCGCTTCGCCTTCGTGGAGCTGTCGGACGCCAGCGCGACCCTGGAGGCGGTGTGCTTCTCCGAGGTTCTCGCCGCCGCCCGGGACAAGCTGGAGGCGACCCAGCCGCTCCTTGTCAGCGTCGATGCCCGCCTGGAGGGCGAGGACGAGGTGCGCCTGAACGTCCAGACCGTGGAGAGCCTGGACGTGGCGGTCGCCCGCACGGTGGAGCAGATCAAGATCTATGTCGGCACCGCGGACCCCTTGCCCGAGGTGCGGGCGATCCTGGACCGCGACCCGCGCGGACAGAAGTCGGTCTTCGTGGTGCCGCGCACCCCGGCGCGCGAGGTGGAGGTGGAACTGGACACCCGTCATCGCCTGTCGGCGGAGACCCTCATGGCCCTGCGCACGGTGCCGGGGGTGCTCGACGTGCGGGAGGTCTAGCAAGGAATCGTCTGTTTCGACGGATCGTCACCGGGGGCCCTTCCCTCTCGGCCGGCATGTCCTCGCCGATCGTCCCGTCGCGGTCGACGCTTGGCGTTTGTCCAGCAGTTCTCATTTTGAGCTGAAAGGCTTGGACACGGGACACGGGATGTGATTCACCCTCTGGGTGAGGTGGCTTGAAGAGCAAATCGCGGCG